>JAYFNT010000021.1:0-23447 GCA_034933285.1 Geobacteraceae bacterium
GTCCTGCTTGCACTTGGAACCGTGCCAGTCGAAGAAGCTCTCGGGAACGCCCTTGTTGAGCTGTTTGATGCCGCAGCCGTCGGTGTTGCAGATGTTGGCGGCGGCGTTGCAGCAGCCCATGCCGAGCGCGGAGTCGCGATCGTTGATCTGTCCTGCTTCCACCAGCAGCTTTTCGAACGGCTTGTTGAGGAAGGTCCAGTTCATGTCCATGTCGGTGACATGGATCGGGTAGGGCACGGCGTCGATGATCGCTTCGTACCAGGCGCACTTGTCGACGACCGTGTCGAGGGTCTTGTTGATCCCTTCCACGATTTTCTGGAAATCGCCGGTGTGACGTTCCGCGGCGGCGCGTGTTTCGAACTGGCCATCGAGCGCCGCCTGAACCAGTATGTTCACGTCTGCGAACAGGTTGTTCATGTTGTCTATACTGTTGTTTATGCTGGCTTTGATATCTTCGAAATCGCCCTGGAATTCGGCGTCTATCTTGTCGGGAATCTGCCCCATGCCTATTTGTGCGACACACTGTGCGGTAGTGTATAGAGGGCCGATAACAGCATCGAGAGTATTGTTGACACCGGAAATGATGGTGCGGAATTCTCCCTGGTGTTTTTCTGCGTCGGCGCGGCTCAGCAGCCGTCCGGCTACAGCTTCGGAGACAAGCCCATTGACGTCGTTGACAAGTGACTGGACTGCTTCGGTCATGCCGATGATAGCGGGCAGCAGTTTATCGTTTTCGGAGCGTCTGCCCGTGCCACCGTTGATGCTCTTGAGGGCTTCCAGGCCGCTCAGATCGCCTGCGGCGATGTTATGGGCCGCCTCCGTTGCATTCAGAAGACGATCCCTTACTTCATTGACCGCGTGGCCAACCTCGGCATAGATGCCCTTGTAGTAACCCTCGACCTTTTCCGTATGGTCGTTTTGCGCCATCTTCTGCAGGATGTTGTTGGCTTCCACCAGACCGCCGAGACCGTCGATGCAATTGTTGAGGTTGTTCCGGATCTGTTCGAATGCGCCGTTGTACTTGTTGATGATCCTGGAAGGAATTTCACCGTTGCTGATCTTGTCCAGGTATGAGGAAATCACCTCGATGGGGGCCCCGAAGCCATCGATGAGCTCGTTGAGCCCTTTGACGATATCGGCCCATTCACCGGAGAATTTGGATACATCGCCCTTGACGCTCAAATCGCCGTTATTGCTCGCCTGGATGAGGTTGCCCAGTTCACCCCTGAGTCCGCCCATGGTGTCGACCAGGGTGTTTATGCTATCCTTGAGGCGGTTATAGTCGCCGCGATATTCTTCGGTGATCTTGTCCGGCAGTTCGCCTTTGCTGATTTTCTCGATATAGTCCATGGACACCCTGAGTGGCGCGGTCATGTTTTCGAAAATGTTGTTCATGCCGCCTGCCACCTTGGAGAAGAAGCCTTCGTGCTTGGTGGTGTCGACCCTGGTGTCAAGATACCCTTCGTAGGAAGCTATGCAGACTTCGCGGACATCGAGACGCACTGCCTCGAGGGCATTCCTCAGACGATTCAGGCTTCCCTTGAGTTCCGCGAAGTCTCCTTTATAACCGTCGGTTATCTCGTCGAAAATTTCACCGCGGGAGAGCTGGCTGATGTGCTCCGCTGCCTTGTGGACCGGCGTCAGGGCTGCATCGAGCATTTCGTTCACTTCGATGATGATCCTGCGGAATTCGCCGTTGTGTTTCGTTTCGTCAGCACGGGCCTTGAGATTTCCCTCAGCGGCAGACTTTGCCAGCATATGGGTGTCCGCCACCAGGCTCCGGATCGCGCGTACCATCTCGCTCATGGAACCGAAAATCCCGTCTTCCTCTTTGCCTTCCATGTCGATTTCTATGGAAAGATCTCCAGCTGCGACGCTCCGGGCGATTTCAGCCACTTTCTCTGAGTCCTCTCCCGTTTGCTGTTGGGTCGTTTTGCTGATGTACATGCCCAACCCCGCGACAGCCAGCACTCCCAGGATCAATACGATAAGCGAAGATTTTTCGGAGGAACCGGCCAGACCCGCGCTTGCGCCGGCAGCCTTTTCCAGCCGGCCCGACCTGTCTTCCAGGAGTTTCTGGATCGAGACATCCAGCGTTGCCGCCGCTTTTATCGCTTCGGGGTTGCGCATGATCATGCCCGCATCATCCAGCTTGTTCTTCAGAGCTGCCTTGACCGCTTTTTCCTCGTGAGAGGTGTAGGCCGCAAGCGCGCCGCTCAATGCCTTTATCTGATCTTTGTCGGCCGGGGTCGCGGCTTTTTTCTCCAGCAACGTGACACCATCGGCGATCTTCCTGTCCAGTTCCTGGACGGAAGTGATCTGTTTTTTCATGTCCGCTGCGCTTTTGGCGCCCAGAATATCACGCAATACGCCGCGCTGCTGCTGAGCTGCAACCGAGATCTTGCCCAGAGCGGCAACTGGAAGTGCTTCCTGATCCTGAACTTTCGAGTAGGAAGCATCGATACTGTTCATCTGCACCAATCCGAATACCCCTATTATGCCGGCGACCACGGCAGCCGATGCGAAACCGGCCAGGAGTTTTGCCTTGAGGCTCAGACCGTTTGATTTTTCTGACTTGCTCATTTGTTTTCCTTTCCCTGTAATATCTTCTTTATGTTAGGCCACTTCCGCTTCGCCGGCCTCCTGTAAAAGCATTCCTTCTTCGAAAGAGAAAATCTTGTCCGTGTCGAGAATGATGACGAATTCCTCGCCGAGCTTGCCCATTCCGCTTATGAAGTCGATATTGAGCTTCATGCCTATCCGGGGCGGCGGCTCTATCTGCGCCGGCTCCAGTTCAAGCACTTCCTCGACTGAATCGGCAAGGGCGCCCACGATAGTGGTTTCACCCTCGATTGTCACTTCCAGCACGATGATGCACGTATCCACCGTTTTTTCAGTTGCCTCCATGCCGAACTTCAGCTTCATGTCCACGACCGGGACGACGCTGCCACGCAGATTGATTACTCCACGCATGAAGTCCGGTGTGCGGGGAACCTTGGTTATGCTGATGAAATCGAGGATCTCACGCACTCTGGCGACATCAACGGCAAATGTCTCGTGCGCCAGTTTGAAGGTCAGATACTGTTTTGCTGCTTTTTCCGTTGACTCCATGGCCACTCCTTTTTGATTTTATTTGTTTTGTATGGCTTGAATGTGCCGACAGCTGCTATTGGGGGACGGGATCTGCTCGCGTTCGATAAGCGCTGCATGAACGGCGACGCCTCCCGACATATTTTTCTTCGGCCTTTCCGCGGATAACTTAAAAATTATTTTTAACAATAATAAAATTTAACCGCTAAGAATTTTTGCATACGTTCGCTGAAGAGTTGAACAGCATATGGTTACATAATCTTTAAGGGAATTGCAGCAGGGGGGTTGAATTGCGAGGCAAATACAATTATTGCAATATAGTGGGAATGTACTGCCGTATCATAAAAAAAGGTTGTTGCGGGGAGCTCGGAGTGGATTGGTCTTTAGTAGCCTGTTAGTGCACATTGCAGTTGATGTGGTGGATAGTATCGGTTTGCCAGGGTTGTGTCTGTCTCAGAACACTGGATGGCGTTTCTCGATAAACGCCGATATGCCTTCTCTGCGGTCCTGGGAAGCGAAGCAATTGCCGAAAGCGGCCGCTTCAAGCTCTAACCCCTTGTCAAGCTGCGATGTCGCCATGAGAAGCTTTTTTATGGCTGCCTGGGCGTGGGGGCTTTTTTGGGCAAGCCGTTCCGCCAGTTCCTGGGCGCGCACAGGAAGTTCGCGATCATCGACCACGGAACTGACCAGTCCGATGGCAACTGCTTCCCTGGAATCGATGGTCCTGCCGGTGAGTATCAGTTCCCGTGCCCTCCCGTGTCCCACCAGCTTTCCCAGGCGCTGTGTACCGCCGAATCCCGGTATGAGGCCCAGGCTCACTTCGGGCAGACCGAATCGTGCGCTTTCTCCGGCAATCCTGATGTCGCAGGCGAGAGCAAGTTCGCAGCCTCCTCCCATGGCATGACCGGCAACAGCCGCAATAACGACTTTGGACAATGTTTCGATCCTGCGCAACACTGAGTTGCCCATCCGTATGAACTCTTTTGCCTGCTCCTCGTTCATCCGATCGAGCTCGCGGATATCGGCTCCGGCGCAGAAATTTCCGCTACCGGTTATGATAACGGCGCGTGTCTCTTCATCGCCTTCACATGCTGCCAGTGCTTCGTCCAGGAAACGAAGCATGGCTGAATCCAATGCGTTGCGCGTTCCGATCCGGTTCAGCGTCAGGGTGCGGATCCGGTTTTTGCGCTCCGAATGAAGGACGTCATCAGTAATCATAAAAGCCTCCGCCGCTTTTTTTCCCAAGCCTGCCGCCGGCTACCATCTTCCGCAGGAGCGGGCAGGGACGGTATGTCTCCCCCAGTTCGAGGCACAGGGTTTCCAGGATCTCCAGGCAGATGTCCAGGCCGATGAAATCGGCCAGCTCCAGCGGCCCCATGGGGTGGCCGGCGCCCAGTCTCATGACGTTGTCGATATCTTCCCGGGAGGCGACACCCTCCTGCAGGGCATGGATCGCCTGGTTGATCGCCGGCATGAGCAACCGGTTGGCGACGAATCCGGGTGAATCGGCAACCACGACGGCACGTTTGCCAAGCTTCAGGCACAGGCCCACGATTGCCTCGACGGTTTCCCCAGTGGTTTCCAGGCCGGGTATCACTTCCACCAGCTTCATGACGTGGGCCGGGTTCATGAAATGCATTCCGATGAATTTACCCGGCCGGCCCGAGAGTGACGCCAGCCTGGTAATGGAGATAGCCGAGGTGTTGCTGGCGAAAATGGCTGAAGGGAGGGCAACAGCGTCCAGTTGCCGGAAGATCGCCTCTTTGACGGATTCCTTCTCCGATGCCGCTTCAATTACGAGTTGGGCGTCACCGCAACTGGAAAGGTCAGGCACAGTCGTGATACGGCCAAGCATTTCTTCACTTTCCCTGTCCTGGATCTTGCCCTCCGTTAAGCGCCTTTCCAGCCGGCTCCGGATCCTTTCAACGGCCTGGGCAGCCCGGTTTTCATCCTTGTCCACCAGCCTGATGCTGCATCCCCCTTCGAGCGCTGCCTGGGCGATACCGCCTCCCATTGCTCCGGTGCCAACCACCAATATTTTATCAATTTCCACATTCTTCTCCTCCGGCAGCAAAGACCGGCATTTGGCGTTACAGTTTCTCCTTCAGGGCAAGATGGGCGATCAGCAGCCTGAGAATGTCGGACGTCCCTTCGCCGATGCTCAGCATGCGCGCGTCACGCCAGTGCCTGTGCACGTCGTGCTCGTCAGTGTAGCCGTACCCTCCGTGGATCTGGATTGCATTGTCGCATACCCTGAGAGCCATTTCGGAAGCGAACAGCTTGGCACGGGCTGCGGCTGATGCATGTTCGCGGCCTTTTTCCCTGAGCATTGCCGCATGGTAGACCATGAGCCGGGCCGCCTGGATTTCCGTGGCCATGTCCGCGATCTTCCCCTGCACCAACTGGAAATCGCCGATGCTGCGGCCGAAGGCTTTCCTCTCACTGCAGTAGGAAAGGGCCTTCTCGTATGCCGCCTGTGCTATGCCGACTCCAAGGGCGCCGATGGTAATCCTGCCGATGTTCAGGAAGTGCTTGCAGTAGTTCAGCCCCTCGCCGGGAGTTCCCAGCAGGTTGGCAGCCGGCACGATGCAGTTTTCCAGGCGGATTTCGGACAGGCGGTGCCCCTTGCAGCCCAGCTTCGGGATGACCCGTGCTAGGTGGAACCCTGGTGAGGCCCTTGGCACGATGAAAGCGCTGATCCCCTGCTCGGCGACAGCGAACAGCAGTATGAAATCCGCTTCTCCGGGGCTGGTTATGAGTGTCTTGACGCCGTTCAGGACGTAGCCGTCTCCCGACAGGCGCGCTTCGGTGAGGATTGCATTTGCGTCGGACCCGCAGCAGGGTTCGGTGAGGGCGAAAGCCGCCAGTTTTTTTCCCGCCAGGAGACCGCTTTCACGGAGGAACTGCTCTTTCTGCCTTACGGTTCCGAACTTCAGGATTCCTTCGCAGACCATGCCCTGGATGGATAACTGCAATGCCGTGTTGGCGCAACCTGCCGCAAGCATTTCCACGACAGCTACATAAAGTGGGAACGGGAAACCACCTCCGCCCAGCTCCCGGGGGTAGGGCATTGCCGGCAAACCCGTTTCAGCCAGCTTCATCAGGTTTTCCCTGGGGAATATTCCTTCTCCGTCAATCCGGGCTGCAAAGGGGCGGATTTCCCGTGCGATGAAGCCGGCTGCCGAGTTGAGAAGGGCGTGGTATTCGGCCGTGTCCGGGAAAAGCATGCTTATGCAGTTTCTCAGTTCTTCATGGTACATGGGCAGTCACTCCCTTTCGATGAGCATGGCTATGCCGTTGCCCCCGCCCATGCACAGTGTGGCGGCTCCCTTTCGCAGGTCCCTGTTCATGAGGGCGTACAGGAGGGTGACCAGGATCCGCGCGCCGCTGCAGCCGAGCGGGTGGCCGAGGGCTATTGCCCCGCCGTTAGGGTTCAGCCTGCGCCGGTCTATGGCCAATTCCCGCGCAATGGCCAGGCTCGCGGCAGCGTATGCCTCGTTATGCTCCACCAGGTCCAGGTCGGACACCGCCAGCCCGGTTTTCGCCAGCAGCCTGCGCATGGCAGGTACGGGGGCTTCCATGACATCCTCCGGAGCAACTCCGCTTACCGCGTAACCGGCTATCCTGGCCAGCGGCTTTTTCCCCATTCGCGCTGCCATGCCTGCCGAGGCCACAACCAGTGCGGCAGCGCCGTCGGCAAGCTTGGAGCTGTTGCCCGCGGTCAGTAATCCGTTCTTCACGAACACCGGCTCGAGAGCTGCGAGCCTGTCGGCGGAGGTGTCTCCGCGGATGCATTCGTCGGAGGCGAATTCCGCTCCCGGTACTTTCACCGGTACGATTTCACCGGCGAACCGGCCGTTTTTCTGAGCCGCATAAGCGCGCGTGTTGCTTTCCAGGGCGAACTCGTCCGCTTCTTCCCTGGTTATGCCGTATTTCGCTGCCACCCGCTCGCCGGTGATACCCATGTGGTATCCGTGGAACGCGTCCCACAGGCCGTCGCAGAGCATTGCGTCGCGAACCCGGGAGTCGCCCGTTTTCAGTCCCCAACGCATGTCGGATAGCAGGTGGGGCGCGCTGCTCATGTTCTCCATCCCCCCGGCGACGACGAGTTCTGCATCACCGGCACGAATTGCCTGGGCTGCCAGCAATACCGCCTTGAGGCCCGAACCGCAGACTTTGTTGACGGTAACGGCGCCCCGGTCGACAGGCACTCCCGCACGGACCGCGGCCTGGCGGGCGGGATTCTGCCCCAGGCCTGCCGAGATGACATTTCCCATGATGACTTCATCGATCGCTTCCATGGGGACGCCGGCCCGGGTGGCTGCTTCGCCGATTACCGCGGCTCCAAGGAGGCATGCTGGTGTATCTTTCAACGTGCCGCCGAATTTCCCGATAGCCGTTCTTACTCCGCTGAGAATGACCACTTCTTCAGCCATGGTTGTAGTCTCCTGTTGCTGCTGTCAAACCAGCGGGAGACGCCTTCACGTGAAAGGGGACTCCCTGTTCCGAAGGTGATGAACCGGAAAAGATCCGTGATGTAAGCTGCTTACAAAAGCATACCATGCTTTCCCTGTTCTTCCAGAACCATGGACCGACCAGCCGATTGCGTTAAGGACGCATGGCAGTAGAATAGGTTTTACAGGAGCTGCACGGCGGCTGGTTCGAAAGATGGCCCGAATCACAGGATCGAGGTTTCCATGGATTATTCTTTTTCAGAGGAGCAGGATCGTTTCAGGGAATCGGTGCGGAGTTTCTGTGATTCCTCGATTGCGCCCCGTGCTGCCGAGATCGATGAAAAGGGGGAGATCCCCCGGGGCATCATCGCGGCCATGGGGGAGGCGGGGCTGTTCGGTGTCGTCTTGTCCCCGGAATACGGCGGGTCGGCCGGCGGCTTCATCAAGGCGGCAATCGTTGCCGAGGAGCTTGGCAGGGCGGACATAAGCATGGCATGCGCCGTTCACTTCCTGGTCGAGTCCGGATGGGGATTTCTCCTGGAGCGCTACGGCAACGCTTTGCTCAAAAAAGAGGTCCTCCCTGATGTCGTGGCAGGGAGGGCTTTTCTGGGGATAGCTTCTACCGAGGCTTCCGGAGGATCTGATATCTCGTCAACCGGGACGGTACTTGTCAAGAATGGCGAAAAGCTGATGGTGAACGGAGCGAAGTCATACATCAGCGGCGTGATAGAGGCATCCCGCTATGGCGGAGGCTATGTGACCGTTGCCAGGACCGAACCCGGGAGCCACCACGAGGGACTGTCCCTCTGTTATCTTCCGGTATGCGGCAAAGAGGGGGTTACGGTAAGCAGTGAGCGGCAAATGGGACGGGAAGGGATTTCGAACGGGTTCATCGTCATCAGGAACGTGGAATTGCCAGCTCACTACCTGATCGGAGAGTGGAACCGCGGATTCTATTATGCCATGGAAGGCTTCAACTGTGCCCGCTCCCTGGTATCGGCTGCGTGTATCGGCGCTGCCGATCGGGTGCTGGAAGCGGGCATCGTGCACCTGAAGAGGAGAAAAGTGTTCAAGACTCCCCTGGCCGGTTTCGAGGGCATCCGCTTCCAGCTTGCGGACTGCCATGTACGGCTCGAATCCGCGAGGCTGCTGGTTTACCGGGCTGCATGGCTTCTGGACAGGATGTACGCCGGCGGTAACGTGGGACGTGGAGAGCTGAACCGGGCTGCCGCGGCTGCCAAAATGGTCGCGCCTTCCGCGGCTTTCGACATAATCCGTGAAGTCATGTCATGGCACGGAGCGCTGGGATATGCCCGGCCGACGGGTCTTGAACGGGGGCTCAGGGGGGTGGCGTCCTATCTGATGGGTGCGGAAGGCGCACAGAACATAATGCGGGTCATCATTGCCAGGGAGCTTTTGGGGAAGGAATCCGACTAATGTGGCGGCAGGCGAGAGCAGAGTCGGGCGCTTCGGGTACGCTGCCGGCTACTTGGCAAAAAGCATTTTGAGAGACACTAGCAATAACGCCAGCCCGAAAAATTTTTCCAGGTAGTATTTGGGCAGTGCAATTGCCAGCTTTGCCCCGAAATATCCGCCCAGGACGAAACCGATGCAGATGATGGCAGCAGCCTTTATGTCGACCATGCCGTTGGCATAGTATTCCCAGGCGGCCAGGATGCCGATGGGCGGCACCATGAGGGCGATGGTAGTGCCTTGGGCCGAGTGCTGAGAGAATCCGAAAAGAAAAACCAGGGCGGGGACTACGATAATCCCTCCTCCGATGCCGATCAATCCGCTTAGTATCCCCGCCACCAGTCCCAGAACGATATATGCAGGTATTTGTTCCATGTATTTCCGTCCTTTCGATTGTCCGTGTATTCAGCCGGATCGTCATCACGAGGGAAAGCTCATGCCGTCCACCGGTTCAGTATAACGGACAGGCGCACTATGAAAAAGGAAAATGTGTTTCGGGAAAAGATCCTTGCGTTGCCGGGAGACTGTTTTTGCTGAAAAGTCGGGGCGGACATTGTGGAGGGCTTGATTTTCTGGTAACCTGTCCAGGTCTTTGTTTCACAACCGGGCTTGTATGCGGTCCATTTCTTCCAAAGGAGAATGAATCATGGGCGGTTTCATGAAAATGCCGCGATTGGCGTGCCTCACCGTGACCGCGATGCTTCTGCTGGTCATTCAGCCCGTTGCGTCTCTCGGCGCCGGAACGCGGACCAGGACGGTTTACGTTCCGGTTTATTCACATGTCTATACCGGAAACAAGGCATTGCCGGTGAACCTGGCTACCACCCTGAGTGTCCGGAATACCGATCCGAAAAACCGCATTACCATTGTCAGCGCCGATTATTACAGCTCCGAGGGAAAACTGATCCGGCGGATGCTGGGTAAGCCCTTTTCGCTCGCGCCGCTTGCCTCCGCCAGCATCTTCATCAAGGAAAAAGACACAACCGGCGGTTTCGGCGCAAGTTTCCTGGTGCGTTGGCACGCAACGAGTCAGGTCAGCACACCGGTCATTGAATGCCTGATGATCGGCGCATACTCGGGGCTGGGCATCTCATTCGTCAGCCCGGGTCAGGAAATTCATTAGTTTCCGCCCGGAAAGGGTGCGTTTCGGGTGTTTCCGTATGGACACCAAGCCGGTGCCAGGGCGGACATCAACCGGTTCCTGATCCGCGGCAATATCAGTATGCTGGAGAATGGTCCCTGGCAGGGCAAGGAGAAGCATTGGTTCAGTATATCAACATAACCAGCAGGTCGCGGAGCGAGCTGATAGACATTACCGGCATGGTGGAGGAACTGGTAAGAAAGGCAGGGGTGTCGAGCGGTGTCTGCCACCTTTTTTCCCTTCACACGACCGGGGCCATAACCGTCAATGAAGGGGCGGATCCGTCCGTGCAACGGGACATTGCCGCTTTTCTCAAGCGGCTTGTGCCGGTGGATGCCGGTTTCATCCATGAAGAAGGCAATTCGGACGCTCACGTGAAAACAGCGCTGGCCGGACCTTCCCAGGCCCTGATCATCGAAGGGGGACGGCTTTTACTGGGCACGTGGCAGGCGATATTCTTCTGCGAGTTCGACGGACCTCGCTCCAGGAAGGTGGCGGTCAAAATAGTGGGGGATTCCTGAGTCCGTTTGCATACCCTCACTTTTTTGACGGATTACTGCTCATTTGTTGCGTCGAGGAAATCTTGAAGAAGAACCTGAATTTCTACAAAGCCCTGTTGGACAATCTCTATGACGGTGTCTATTTCATGGACCTCGACAGGAAAATCCTGTACTGGAACACTGCTGCCGAGCGGATTACCGGGTATAAAAGGAGCGAGGTCGAGGGCTCCCATTGCTGGGACAACATCCTGATGCATGTGGACATGGACGGAAAGAAGCTGTGCAATGAAGCGTGCCCGGCAACAAAGACCATGCAGGGGGGAATACCATGCGAAGCGGAGGTTTTCCTGCACCACAAAAACGGTTACCGGGTTCCGGTGCTGGTTCGGATCACACCGATACATGACGAGAGAGGTGCGGTGATCGGCGGTCTGGAAGTCTTCAGTGACAATACCGAAAAGATTTCTTCGCTGTCCATGATCGAAGAACTCAAGGAAAAGGTCTTCCAGGATCCATTGACCGCACTGCCCAACAGGCGTTTCCTCGAGAGGTTCATCACATCCCGGCTTGATGAAATGAATCGCTACAACTGGGGTTTCGGGCTGATTTTCATCGACATCGACCACTTCAAGGACATAAACGACCGTTACGGTCACGATGTGGGCGACGAGGCTCTGAAAATGGTGGCAGGCTCCCTGCGCCACAGCTCCCGTTCCTTTGATACCGTCGGCCGGTGGGGAGGGGAAGAGTTTGTCGCGGCTGTCGTTAATGTTGATACCGACAGCCTCCGGAGGATCGCCGAGCGTTACAGGGCCATGATCGAGAGTTCTCTTCTGGACGCTGAAGGGAAATCCATAAAGTTGACGGTATCTCTGGGCGCGACGATCGCCAGGGGCAACGACACAATCCTGTCGATCGTCAAAAGGGCTGACAACCTCATGTATCTGAGCAAGAAGGCGGGACGCAATTGCATAACGCTGGGTTGAACCGTTCCGGCTGACGTATTTGTCCAGGGCCGATTATTTCCTATAAAACCAAGGAGAAAGAGAATGTATGTCGTCATACTTGCCGGCGGATCCGGCACCCGCTTCTGGCCGCTTTCACGGAAAAAGACGCCAAAGCAGCTCATGTCCGTCTTCGGCGGCAGGTCAATGCTTCAGCGGACGGTCGAGAGGGTCCTGCCACTCAACCCCGAGGGTATTCTCGTTGTCACGAATGAGCTCCAGGCGGAAGAGACGGAGCGGCAGCTTTCCTTCGTCCCCGAAGATCTGCTCATGATCGTGAAAGAGCCGCTGGCGCGCAATACCGCTCCCGCAATAGGCCTGGCCGCGGCAATCATAGCTTCACGGGATCCGACAGCCGTGATGGCCGTGCTTCCGGCTGACCATTATATCCAGGACGAAGAGGCATTCAGGGCGACTCTGGAACGGGCACGGCTGGCCGCAGCCGACATGACGCTGGTCACCCTGGGAATCCGGCCGGTCAGCCCGGAAACCGGTTACGGTTATATCGAGGCCGACCTGAAAGCCGGGCGAGAAGGTGTATTCCCTGTGAGCCGCTTCATCGAAAAGCCGCACCGCGGGAAGGCCATGGAACTTCTCGCTGCCGGAAACTACTACTGGAACAGCGGCATGTTCGTCTGGAGGGCCGATGTGATCATGGACCGGTTGAGGACGCACATGCCGGATCTGTCCGCCGGACTTGAGAACCTCAGGATTCCGTCACGCCTGAGCGAGCACTCCCTGGCGCGGCAGGTAGAGGCTCTCTATACGGCCATTGCGGCTGAATCCATTGATTACGGTGTGATGGAGAAGTCCGATGGTGTCGTGGTGATCCCTTCGTCGTTCGGTTGGAGCGATGTGGGGAGCTGGAGCGCATTGCCCGCTTTACTCGAAGGTGATGAGCATGGCAATGTGGTTGTGGACAAAAGCACGATTGTGCCTTTGGACAGTCACGGATGCCTTGTTCTGGCCGGGGAGAAACTTGTCGCGCTGCTGGGTGTCCGCGACCTTGTCGTGGTGGATTCGGGAGATGCACTGCTGGTCTGCCCCAAAGACCGGGCCCAGGAGGTGAAGAGTATTGTCGACGAACTTGCCGGCCGCGGTTTGACCGACTACCTCTGACAATGCAGGGGGCGGGTTAGTCCCCCTACATGTAAACCATGACGCAAAATGATACGGCGCCGTCCAGTGAGGTGAAAGGGATGGTTACCCCTTTGCACTGGATGTTCATGCTGCTTTTTTCCGCGGGTTCGGGAGGCTCGCTGAAAGGCCGTATTTTGCCCGACACCACCAGTGGCAGGCCCAGGGCCACGCTGCCGTAAAGTTCATGATACTTGCTCTTGAACACCCCGGCAATGTTGTTGGTCAGTTCGCCTATCGCATCCCGGATAGCTTCGCCGTCGGCTTCTTCAACCATGAGGAGCTCCTTGGCCACCAGGGCGGCTGCTTTCTTGCCGGTGGCATACATGATGTAACCGACCCGGTCGCCGGCGACCCCGACAATTCCCACAACATCCGATTCGACAGGCTCGATCTTCTTCTCGATTTTACCGGCGAATATTTCCATGCCCATATAGGTCTTGAAGGTGTCCTGCGTCGCTGCCATGATGGTGAACATTATTTCTTCGAAAGTGATTCCTGTCACTCGTATTCCTCCCTGTACGGTTTACCCACCATTACCTTATCGTAAACATCCGAGAAAAGTTTAGCGGCTGAAATTATTTTTAAAGCATGGGCTTTCAACTCCGGGATGATCGATGTCGGCAGAGGCACGGCCCGATACCGTAGAAAAACCGTCTGTCTCTTTTACTTCAATTTTTCGCAGAACAGTCGTATCCGATCAGCCTTGCTGGTCGGGACAGGATACTTGTCGCAGAAATCAAGGTAATAGCGCAGCCACTTCCTGTATTCGCCGTCAAGTTCCGGTGTCAGATCTCTTGGTTTGCGGTGGGTAACATACCCGGAGAGCATGGAGTCAGGGGTTTTTAATATCGAATTCTACTTTGACTTCAATCATGAGCGGGAGTATATTTCGACAGGTCTTGTAAATGAAAAACGGCTAAATGGAATATTGATTTTTAAACGCTCAACTGTCGATATGGCATGTCATGCGTCAGCGAATCCTCGATTATTCAAATAATTACGTCAATATGAAAAATATGTGAAAAATGGGTGGTTGAGCAGGGGCTCATCAATTAGTAGTTGAGCGAGTAAAGAAAATGAAGATGTCATTTTGGAATCAATACTGGGTGCATAAAGAGAGGGTCAATCAATCTCCTGAGCAGGTATATAAAAGACTTCTGAAGTATTACAGGCAGTCCTCGAAAACGTTTATCTTGGGTAAAGAAAATTACCCAAGTGGTTTTAGCTTTCAACGCGGCAGGGTTCTTCTCTCAATATTTGCTTTTGGAAGCGAGCGGTGGTTAAAACATTATGTGGACATCTATATTACCGAAATTAAGCCTAACGAGACTGATATAAGATGGAGTATTGAGTTGAAATTATGTGGATTACAAGCTGGAAAGAATGCAATTATTGAAGAATGTAAGAGGCTTGCAAGGCCGCTTGAGTAAAATTCAAATGATGAATGATGCCCAACAGGCCCTTGGACACCGACCGGGGCTAAGAAACGCCCCGGTGCGGATCAAGGGCGCTCGACGTTATAAAGGAGGAAAGAAGATTGAGTATCTCCGACAAATTTTCGACTTTTTGTGCGGCTCTCAGGATGAGTGATGATGTCGTCACAAGCATTTCGTATCGAGCGAAACAGATAACAAAACGAGTAAACAGTGATTTCAGGGACATTGACTCAGATACACGATACAGCCTCTTTGTAGGATCTTACGGAAGAGGAACCGATATACATGTGAGCGATATTGACATGATTGTCGAGCTACCCTATTCCGTTTACGAAAAGTACAACAACTATTCCGGCAACGGTCAATCTGCACTTATTCAAGCAGTAAAAGAATCAATAAAGAAAACCTATTCTACGACCTATGTTAGCGGCGATGGACAGGTGGTGAAGTTAAATTTTACCGATGGCATATGTTACGAAATAGTGCCTGGATTTATTAATAAAGACGGAGAAAGCTATACCTATCCCGACACCAATAATGGTGGCTCGTGGAAGATTACTAATCCGAGGGCTGAAATTTCAGAGATGAATTCAGCTAACAGCAAATGGAACAAGAATCTCAAATGGCTATGTAGAATGGCGCGAGCTTGGAAAGACAAATGGGAAGTACCAATGGGCGGACTACTCATTGACACTCTGGCGTATAATTTCCTGAAACAATGGGAGTACAAGGACAAGTCATATACCTATTATGACTGGATGACACGAGACTTTTACGAGTACCTAAAGAATCAAAAAACCGACCAGACATACTGGCTTGCGCCAGGCAGTGGCCAATATGTTTGGCGAAAAGGCCCATTCGAGTATAAAGCATTAAGGTGCTACAACATCTCCCTTGAGGCACTGCAGTACGAGTCGAAAAATCAGGAATACTCAGCAAATCAAAAGTGGAGGGAGATATATGGAACAAAATTCCCCAGTTGATGTTCTAGTGTCTCAGATAAGAGAATGCTACGGGCGAGTTGTCTGGACCCACAAAACCCATGAAAAATGCGCTGACATTCTGAATTGCAGGCAGGACAGATTAAAACTTTGGCAGATAATCCTATCGGCAATAACTACATCTGGAATCCTAGTAGCGGTTTTCGGGGACTCTAAACCTGCAGGTATTATCGCAGCTATAATTTCCGTTTCACTCACTATTTTGAATGCCTACGCCAAAAAGTATGACCTCGGAGGGATGGCGCAAAAACATGCAGATGCGGCAGTCTCGATATGGTACATCCGGGAGAACTACCTGTCACTGCTGACAGACATTAAAGCGTGTAATCTCACCTGTGAGGAAATCCGTCCAATCCGTGACAAGCTACAGTCTGATTTACATAAGTTGTATAAAGGCTCACCCCGAACAATAAATAAGGCCTATGAAGTCGCCTCAAAAGCGCTTAAAGAAATGGAAGAAATGACTTTTAGCGACGAGGAAATAGACAAGCTGCTTCCGAAATGTCTGAGAAAAACAACCTGAATTTATAACCAGCGGCACGACCGGTCCAAAACCGGCCCGGTCAACCTTATGGCGTTGGTCAAGAATCTGAGATACATCAAACACCACAAGGCGGGAACATGAAATTCATACCCATGCTACGCCAAAACCTAAAAAGCGATGACATGCTTGACCTCCTGGAAACCTATGACATGGAGGTTATTTATGAATTTGATCGCACGCATGAGAACATGCCCGATGAATACTGCACGAAGTGTCTGGAACTTGGGCTTCAGCTTGTCTTTGATGCCGATCAGCACTTGAAGACGATTTTCATAAATCTCACGGATGCTGATGGTTTCACCCCGACGGATCTCGCCGATTCAGATGTACTGCACTTCAGTCTCAAGAAGAACGCTGCATCTTATGCACTACAGGAGGGTGTTGCCACGAGTGAAGGTCGAGCGGAATTCCTTGGAGTGGAGAGAGACTGGATCCGCCTTGAGTATGAAGGCTATTCGGTCCATTACGAATACCGTCAGGGCTCCCTTGCTTTAGTAACAGTCGCATCAAAATGAACCAGAATGCCGAACCAGGGGCTAGTGCGGAGTAGCTTTGGTGGGAGTCCTTCATTTGAGGAAAAGAGATGTCCCAACTCTCGTGTGGACTCGGTCGCGGCAAAAAAACTGCCGCGCCGGTCACACTCATAGCCGTTATGTGAAAGTAAGAAGAGGGGAACCTTATGGCTGAATTTGCACACCATTTTTCAGTAATCACCTCGTGGACTGCCATACCCTGCTTGGCAATAATAGGCATATTTTTTTATACCCGAGAGAAAACAACGGAAAGCTTAATACTTGCCTCTGGTGTAACGCTAATGGCGATAGGAGAGCTGACACAGCTCTTTTCGCCATTTAGGAGAGCAACTATTGATACAATGGGGAAAATATTATCTTCGTCAGGGCCGCCGTTAAGTTGGTACACAGGAAGTCTTATATTTTCCGTTGGCCTCATTGTTACGACAATTGGCTTCGCATTGGTCACTAGAAAGGCAGGGAAAGCACATAACTAGGCCGCTAGACCTGACCTAAAAAGCCGTCAGGTCAGCGCCCACGGCGTTGGACACAAATTGAAGAGAATTAGAAAATGCAATATGTAAAGCAAACTGTAAGCATAGAACCGTAAGCCCCAAAATGGTTGTAAAAATCTTTCAAATAATCAGCCTCATATTGGCTACACCTTTTAAGGAATAAAGACATGCCACCCACCTTTATTGACTTACTTTCAAATGGATATTTCCCAAAGGAGTTGCCACCAAATTTCGCCACAAGCTCATTTAGTAAATTTATAGAAACACACGAAACTACTCTTGATACAACTTTTAAAAACCCTAAGAAAATATCAACAATTAACTGTAAGCATAGTTTTTCTAGATCTAAATCATTTCGCAGAGAGTTAATGATACCAAATCCTATTTTGCAATATAATTTGAGTAAAGTACTTAGTGATAATTGGATAACAATTAATGCTCTTATAAATAGGTCTAATATATCTACAAGCAAACCAATCAAAAATGAATTGTCAAAAAGAGCTTTTATTCCTGAAATTGAACGTGAAAAGTTCTCTTTAAAAAGAGCCGCACTAAGATCAAGTTCGAAATTTATATTAAAAACAGATATTTCGGAGTTTTATCATTCTATCTATACACATAGCATACCGTGGGCTATTCACTCCAAAGACACAGCAAAAGCTAATAGATGTAATCAGTTGTGGGGGAATCTACTTGATAACTGGGTTAGAAACGGACAGGATGGCCAGACAATCGGTATTCCCGTAGGTCCAGATTCATCATTGATCATCGCTGAAATTATTATGTCGGCAATTGATCTTGAGATTGAATCGAAAATAAAAGGAATAAAGGGACTTAGATATTTTGACGACTATGAATTCTCATTTTCAGATAGGTCAAGCGCTGAATCGGCATTAAATGTAATAAATAATATTGTTAATAGCTATGAACTTAGACTCAACCCCATCAAAACCTCAATATTAGAACTTCCGCAACGTTTTGAAGAAAGCTGGATATCAAAATTAAGAACATATAAATTTAGTTCATCAATTCAAGGTCAAAAATCTGATATTGCAGACTACTTTGATGTGGCTTGCGATTATTATCACCAGTTTCAAAACAGTAATGTGTTTACTTACGCAATTGCAAGACTAAGGTCTGAAACTATTGCAGAGGAAAATTGGGATTATGTGCAACACCTTTTATCTCAGGCTATGACAGTAGAACCTAGTTTAATACCGATATCATATTGGATAATGCTCAATCATACTGAAAAAGGTTATTCAATAAATAAAGATATTTTTACTCAATGCTTAAATAACCTAATTATAAGATTAACACCGCTCGGACACAGTAATGAACTAGCTTGGTGTTTATGGGGTGCAATGGCATTTAAAATTAAAATATATACACGCGCTGCATCATTTTTGGAGCAAGTGGATGACAATGTTGTAGCAATTCTTGCTATGGATGCCGAAACAAAGGGTATTTTTACTAGGAAAATATCTAAAGATAAGTGGAGTACCAATGTTAATACAAAGAGTCTTTATAATGAAAATTGGCTATTGACATATGAGTCCAATGTCCAAGGTTGGATACTGCCTGCTGAATTGGATGATCCCGTTGCGGAAGACAACAAATTTAATCTTTTAAAAGAAAATGATGTAAGTTTCTACACGCCGCTTGAATATCCAATAAACAAAGCCGACTTAGAAGAATTTAGCAAACCTTCTTCATATACGGGAGAGGATGAAGATTCAGATGACTATGGACATTTTGATGATTATGACCCAGATGATGACCCCTTTTAGGCGGAATCTTTGGGGCGACCTTCACATAAGTGGGAAGGATCTTCCAACTCTCGTGTGGACTCGGTCGCGACGGGAAACCTGCCGCGCCGGTCACACTCATAGCCGTTAGACCAATGAAAGAATAGATTGAGAAAACAATGGGCGACCCGATTTGGTACCTTCTCATAGGCTCAATTTCAATTGCAGTAGCTTGGGCAATCAGAAAGATAGAGCCGTTTATTATTCAGGTATTTCTCGCAGTACTTATCCCTGGGATTCTGTCAGTAGTCGGTGCATGTATTCCTGAGTGGCTAAATCCTTCACCTCCAGGCGAAGGAGCATTTGGCTGGACAATTATATTGGCTGCAACATGGGCCATGTGGGCGATCCCAACATGTTTGGTAGCAGCGACGTTTTTTCACTTGATGAAAAAAAGAAAAAATGAATCATCTGAACCGAATAAGGACTGAAAGAGGTCTAACCAGCCGGTTTGACACGGCCTTGAGGCCGGTCAACGGGCACCCCGTTGGACAACAAAAGGAGATGAAATAGATGAATTTTATTTTGGATATGGTCACCTCAGCAACAGTTAGTGCCATATTGTCAGGGGGGTTACTGTGGTTTACAAAATCATGGATTTCGGAGCGACTGAAAAACGCAATAAAAAGCGAGTATGATGAGAAACTTGAAACGCACAAAGCTCAATTGAAGGCACAAACTGATATAGAAATTGAAACCCTGAAAGCCAACTTGAAATCACAAAATGATGTTGAAATAGAAAAGCTTAAATCCAATTTAAGCATAGCAACCGCCGAGCATCACGTAACTTTTTCCAAACTACATGAGCAACGTGCACAAGTGATTGCTGACAGTTACGCCTTCCTCAAAGAAGTTTACTTGAAAATTCAGGACTACGTAAAAGTATTTGAACCAGCCGGAGATAAATCGAGGGATGAAAGACGAAAACATGCAGTCGAAGCACATCTCAATCTAAGAGATTACTACCCCAAGAAAATCATATACCTACCAAAAGCTACCGCTGAAAAAATTGAAAAAATAGACATGGCGCTGGTTCAGACCTTCAACGAATTCGTCTTCACTGTTGACATGAAAAAACACAATAGCGATTTGGGTAAATGGGTTGAGATTTTCAAGAGAATGGATGGAGAAATGAAGGATGCCCTGAATGATCTTGAGGATGAATTTCGCCTTTTACTTGGAGACAAGTCCAACAAGGAAGATGCACCTGACCAAAAATCCGTCAGGTGATCTCCCGGCCCGTTGGGTGAATAAAGTATGATGACAAAACAAAAAATTCTCGTTTTAAGAAAGCCAATGAAATGCGAAACTTGCCGAATAGACTTCGATGCTTATATTGAGGCCCCCGATGAAGGATTTGGGTATGCCGCCCAGCTATACGAGTGCAACAAGTGCCACTGCATTTTCTCTCACTCGATTCAAGACGAACAATATCTCGGCTCGCTACAAGAAAAGATAAAAGGAATGTCATGCCCAGAATGTAAGGCAGCATTGGAAGAGACTCTTACCAAAACAAATATTGTTGGTGTGTGTCCAAACTGTGGCAAACGTAATGCCAAGCGGTCAGGAGAAACAGCTGAAACATACATTGAAGTGTTTCAAATTTATAGGAGATGAATCACCGAACACCCAACACGCCACAGGAGCCGTCTCGCTGGTGCTCGCGGCTCAGCGGCAGCCCCGATGAACAATTAAAGCTGAGAGCAAACATAACAACGAAAAAGATATTGACGTTATTTAAGGTGCATGTCATCCGCTACGGGGTTTGTGATGGATAGAAAAAACTTGGACGATTTCGAAATATTGTTTACTGAAGCAATTCAGGAGCTTTATTTAACAAGAGAAATAAGACACGAATCAGGTGAGTTTGGTAATGGATATATACTTTATCATAACAATGTATTAGTATTTCGATTAGTTTCAGACAAAAGCATGCTTTTTATTGAGGTTGGTGTTAAAGCTGAACCATCGGAATTATTTGATTTATCGTTGATTGTAAATTACGTAAACAATCTCGATTTGTTACATAAAAATACCATTGCTGACCAAGTAAAATTTCTCTGCATAAACAGCAAAACAATAACTGATATGTTTAAAACAAAATACAAAGAAACTACGAAGGTACTACAACAATTACAAAAAGAACGTGCTGTAAGATCTATTGATAAATTACAAACTGGAGATGTACAAGAATATTGGAAAACTGGGAAAATAGACAAATTTTCTTAGATCAATAGATTGACAACACAATTGAATGTTTCAACCAGCGGCACGACCGGCCAAAAAAAAGGCCGGTCAGCCTTATGATGTTGGTGAAGCAAAATTGAAATGCAGTGCGGGAGGTTCTGCAGTGGAGGGACCAAGAGTCAGCGTTCTGCTTTGCGCCTACAACGAAGAGGCATGCATTGAACGCACCCTGAAATCATTAGAAAAGCAAAAGACAAATTTTGAGTATGAGGTAGTCGTTGTTGATAATTGTTCAACGGACGCCACTGCTGAAATCGCTCGCAGATATACCCCTAAAATCATACGTTGCGATATACGGGGGAAAATTCCGGCTTTACAGGCCGGAATTAAGGAAGCCAAAGGTTACGTTGTTGCACTTGCCGATGCAGACACTATATATCCTGAAAACTGGCTTTTTAAAATTCAGAATGCCTTTGAAAACCATTATGGTTGTAAGCTTGTCTTTGGAGGAACATATGCAGAGACTCCCAAGAGGCATGTAACACCTCTGCTAAGGTTGCTAACTGACATCTTTATAATGATATCTCTTAAACTTGGAGTTGCATGTTCAATCGGCTTCAACATTGCCGTAACAAGAGATGCTCTGATTGACATTCTTGAACATCTTGAGCCTTACGCATTTACTGGCTGGGCGATCGGTACCAAGTGCCTCAACAAGCATGGGAAATCATGTGCTATCTATTTGAGGGAACTGCGTGTCCCGAAATGTATGCGACGTTATGAAGCAAAAGGCTACTTACGTACAACAATGGTATGGGTAAGAGAGTGGTGGCGTCTTTTACGTCGGCAACCAATGTCTCTCATGGAGGCTGATTACTTCAATATTCCCAAAGCAGGCTGATCATAAAGGCGGTTCAAGGCGAATATGAACAACTATCAACAAGACTGTTCAACAGAAGATAAGATCAAAATCTGGCTTGAAGAGTACAAATCGCTCACGTCTGACATTCAAAGTCGTGTCGTGTTACAGCAAACGCTAATGAATTACCTTCTGTTGGTAGTTTCAGCATCTGCTGTCATCATTAGCAGCATCCTCAAAGAGCAAATGTATAATGAGTATCGGGAGGGTATGCAGATCTTTTTAATGTTTCTGCCCATGCTATTTTCGTTTTTTGTATGGAGACATGCAAACCATGACTTGAATATTATCGATAAAGTCTCCTACATTAACAAGGTTATTCGCCCGAACTTGGTTATACTGACAGGAGATGCTAATCTGATTGGCTGGGATAGATATCTTGAGAAAAAACGACAGGAAAGGCGCAAATACGGTATTTTGATATTGTTCAGCGGTGAGCACTCTTTTCACATACTGTTTTCCTTCATCTCGCTTGTGGCTGCAATCATAGCCTTTATAGATGGCCCAGGGGAAATGAGACTCTTCAAAACGCTACCGGAGTTTTTTAGTTTCAGTCTTGTCGACTTAATGTTGGCCGCAGACGTCGTCCTATTTATATTCACAATACATCTTAAAATAAAGATTGGATATGCTTACAGCACAACAGTCAATGAATCGAGTGACATTTGGTGCTAAGATCAAGTTTTGTCGAGATTTGTTCTTGATTGTGTAATAGCACAAAAGGAAAAGTCACCAACAAAGCGCATGACCGGCCCCAAAACAGGCCGGTCAGCTCTCATCCGTTATTCGCTGAAAAGAGAGAGAAAATGAAAATTCCAAAAATTACTATCTTGACACTTGGTGTAGCTGACTTACGAAAAGCGACGGAATTCTACAAAGATGTACTAGGGACCACTCCAAATACATCCTCTGATGGGATCACCTTCATTGAGCTACCAGGAACCTGGCTTGCTCTTTACCCATTCGACAAACTTGCAGAAGATATTTCTCCCGAGGTTTCGGTGGTTCGAAGTGGGTTTGGCGGCGTCACTCTTGCCCACAACGCTCGTAGCAAGGACGACGTTGTTGCCATTGTTAAACGTGCAGAGTCGGCTGGGGCCAGGGTAGTGAAAGAGCCACAAGAGACATTTTGGGGCGGCTTCAGTGGATACTTTGCCGACCTTGATGGCTATTACTGGGAAGTAGCCTGGGGGCCAATGTTTGCGTTCACAGAGAGTGGTGAAATGAAATTCAAAGAAAACGCATGACAAGGCGAATTCAGCCGATGCAAAAAGAGCCGTGCGACTGATTTGCGACATTGTACGACGAAAAAACCTATGAAAAAAGCAAACCGATTAATCTTTATCCTGAAGAGAAAAAGGGGACAGATTTATTTAACGTTCATTGGTAATAAATAAATCTGTCCCGGTTTTTCCAATTGTCATAAACGGTATGAAAAAGGGACACTTCCCTGTTTTCCATAAATTAAATGGGGAAGTGTCCCTATTTAACGACGACGAGTTCGCGAAAGATGTTCGAGCCAAACTGACCTCGGACCCAGAGCGCTACGCAGCTTACACGCGTGAATGCCTGGGCTGTGGCGAGGCAATGGGGGACGTTGGTAGGTTATGTAGGTTAATAATAAAAATATGACCAACAGGAACCATCTTTTGGTGGAATTGACGATCGAGCAGGCGAGAGTGAATTTGAATGGGGGAATGAAACCCAATAAGCTTCATAACCT
>JAYFNT010000022.1:0-97139 GCA_034933285.1 Geobacteraceae bacterium
GATGCATTCAAGGCGGTCAAGGCCCCGATCCAGATGGTCACGGCGCCCCATACTCCGTCACCCTTCAGCGGCGCGCTGGAAGACCTCTACCTTCCCAGCCCGGCCAAAATCGAAGCAGCAGTCAAAGCTACCATGTAAAAATAATGATGTTGAAGGGGGAGCCGCAGAGGCTCCCCCCTTCTCCCGATGAAAACCGTTCCATGCCAAGGGGAGGGTAACCCCCTCTCCGGAATCAGCGGGAAATGGAGAGCAGTAATGCAGGATGAGCTTGAAATAAACAAATATGAGGGAACAAATACGCAGGAACCCGCCTGTGGTGGGGAATTGCCGAAAATCGCGAAACCGGAGTGGCTGCGGGCACGCTATTCCTGTTGCCCTGAGGTTGACTCAATACGGCGCATACTCCGCGACAACAGGCTCCATACCGTGTGCGAGGAAGCTACCTGCCCGAATCTTGGAGAATGCTTCAGGCAGGGGACGGCAACGTTTCTTATCCTTGGCGACACATGCACAAGAAACTGCCCTTTCTGCGATGTGAACCATGGCGTGCCCCTGTCTCCGGACGCAGACGAACCTGCCGGTCTGGCGCGGGCCGTTGCCGCCATGAAGCTTCGTTATGTGGTGATTACCTCGGTTACCCGTGATGACCTGCCGGACGGTGGCGCCGGACAGTACGCCAGCTGCATTTCCACACTGCGGAGCGAAAATCCAGATTTGCGCATAGAAATCCTGGTCCCCGACTTTCGCGGAAGCGAAGCTGAAGCGCTGGGCATTCTCAGCGTAAACAGTCCCGATGTTTTCAACCATAACCTGGAAACCGTTCGCCGTCTTTATCCACGCGTCCGTCCGAGCGCTAACTACGCTTCCTCCCTTGAACTCCTGCGCAGGTACAAGATGATGAACAGTGCGGTGCCGACCAAGTCCGGAATCATGCTCGGATTCGGAGAAACGCGGGAAGAAGTGTGTGAAGCGATGCAGGATCTCAGGGATCACGGTTGCGACATGCTGACGCTGGGCCAGTACCTGCGGCCGAGCAGCCGGCATTTGCCGGTGGAGCGCTATGTGCCGCCGGAAGAGTTTTCCGACTATCGCGAGGTCGGACTGACCATGGGATTTTCCCATATCGAGGCGGGTCCGCTGGTCCGATCCTCCTATCATGCCGCC
The DNA here is from genome assembly GCA_034933285.1 of Geobacteraceae bacterium. Lineage (GTDB taxonomy): Bacteria > Desulfobacterota > Desulfuromonadia > Geobacterales > Geobacteraceae > RPRC01. Next base: position 1,165 of record JAYFNT010000022.1, read on the forward strand.
CAACAGGCGGAGCAGGGCATTCATTGAGAGAAATCCCGGCAAAGGGCGGGATGAAACAACCCTTTCCGGTTTTCATACTGAAGCTGAATACATAATAACCTGGATCCGTGACGTCTGAACGCCTTGCGAGCAGGATGCCGGGGTTCAACGCCGCCGCCACGGATTCAGGAATAATGCTTGAGAAAGGTAATGAATATGAGCGAAGAAATCTTTGATCTGATAGTGCTGGGCGCCGGCCCCGGCGGCTACGTGGCCGCGATCCGCTCTGCCCAGCTGGGGCAGAAAGTGCTCGTGATTGAGCAGCGGCCCACCATGGGCGGCGTATGCCTCAACGAGGGATGCATCCCCAGCAAGGCGCTCCTTGATTCCAGCGAGCATTTCGCCCTGGCGCGCGACAAGTTCGCCATCCATGGCATAGAGATCAATCCGCCGGCCATGAACGTGGCCAAGATGGTGGCGCGCAAGGACGACGTAATCAAGAAGCTTACCGGCGGAATAGCCTTCCTGCTGAAGAAAAACAAGGTCCAGGTCATGCAGGGTACCGGAAAGCTGACCACTCCCAAGGGTGACGGCGTTCACCGGGTCGAGGTTTCCAAGGACGGAACGGTTACCGTTGCGTCCGGCAAGCGGGTTCTCCTTGCCACCGGCGGCATACCCGTGGAAGTGCCGGGCATGGCTTTTGACGGGGAAACGATCGTCAGTTCCAAGGAAGCCCTGTGTTTCAAGTCAGTTCCCGAGCATCTGGTCATCGTTGGCGCGGGTTATATCGGTTTGGAACTTGGCTCCGTCTGGAGGAGACTTGGCACGAAGGTGACGGTTTTGGAGATGCTCCCGCAGATGCTCCCCAGAACTGACAGGGAAGTGACGGACGCCCTGATGAAGGTTCTGCAGAAGCAGGGTTTTACCTTCCGCATGAGCACCCAGGTCACCGGTATCGAGAAAAAGAACGGCAAGGCCGTGCTGCAGCTGAAGTCGGGTGACAAGACCGAGGAGATGGAGTGCGACAAGGTCCTCGTGGCGGTCGGCAGGAAGCCGGTACTGACCGGCCTCGGCCTGGAAGAGGCCGGTGTCGCGAACAACGGCAATGGAAGAATAGCAGTCAATGAAAACTATGAGACTTCGGTTCCCGGCATCTATGCCATCGGCGACATCGTTCCCGGTCCGCTCCTTGCACACAAAGCCTCCGAAGAGGCGGTAGTTTTTGCCGAACGTCTTGCCGGCAAGGATGCGGTAGTCAATTATGATACCATCCCCGGCATTTCCTACACCTGGCCTGAAGCCGCGTCCGTCGGCAAGACCGAACAGGAGCTCAAGGAGGCCGGAATCCCGTACCTGGCGGGACGGTTCCCGTTCATGGCCAACGGCCGTGCCATCGCCATGGCTGAGACAGACGGTTTTGTCAAGATCCTTGCCCACAAAGACACGGACAAGGTCCTCGGGGTTCACATCGTCGGTCCGCGCGCATCGGACATGATCGCGGAGGCGGTTGCGGTGATGAGCCTAGGCGGCACGGCACACGAAATGGGCGCCATGTTCCACGCGCATCCCACTCTTTCGGAAGCGGTCAAAGAGGCGGCGCTGGATGTTCACAAAGAGATGATTCATGCATGATGAACTTGCCCCGGCATCTTCCGTAAACGGTGGAGGATGTCGGGGCAACACAAGAAAGCTGGTTTGAAGAGATGCTGGTCAGCAATTGTGGTACTATGGATTACCGGGCGGCATACGAGCTGCAGGAGTGTCTGGTCGCTGAAGTCCGCGACGACATGCGCCGGGAAACGCTCCTGCTTGTCGAGCATCCCCTGGTCTACACCATGGGCCGGAGCGGAAGCGATGGAAACATCCTCGACCCTTCGGTAGAGGTTGTGCGCATCAATCGCGGTGGAGACGTGACATGTCATGCCCCGGGCCAGCTGGTCGGTTACCCGATAATCAACCTGGGCCATCGGGGAAAGGACCTTCGCCGTCATCTCCGCTTCCTGGAAGAGGTTCTGATCCGGACTGCCGCGGAATTCGGCGTTACGGCATACCGGGTGGATGGACGCACAGGTGTATGGACCGATTCCGGTAAACTGGCTTCCATCGGTGTGGGAGTCCGCCATTGGGTAACCATGCACGGTTTCGCACTGAACGTGAGCAATGACCTGGCTGCTTTTCGAAAGATACATCCCTGTGGTATTGAGCAGTGTCCTGTGGCATCTCTGGAGTCGATTCTTGGCGGGGAAGTGACGCTGAGCGATGTGTCTTCCAGGATTGTAACGTTTTTTGAGGAACTACTGGATGAATGGCAACCTGTTAAAGAGTGAGGTGATTGTCAAGCCGGGGCGGGAAACGACGCGCGCGCGGCGATGGTCTGAGGCCATACCGCTGCTTGAAAGTGACGCAGTTGAGATGGACGACTATAACATTGGTCCACAGCTGAAAAGTATACGCAAAACGAGAAACATGACATTGCAGTTCGTGGCAGCCGAAACCGGTATGTCCGCCGCACTTCTTTCCCAGATAGAAAACGGCAACGTAATGCCGAGTCTGAAAACCCTGTCGAAGCTGGCCTCTTATTATCAGATACGTCTGGGAAAACTGTTTGAATGCAAAAGTGACGCTCCACGGTACGAAATCTTCAGGAAGTCAGACGGCGGCCATGAAAACCTGTATGAGCATCTGGTGCGCAGGAATCAGGGTTTCTGCAATCCGCTGCTGCCTTTCGGCCCAAGGAAAAAAATGAGTTGTTTCCTTTTCGATCTGCGTGATGACAGCGGTATCACTACACCACTATCAGTTAACGGAGAAACTTTACTCTTTGTCATTGCGGGGAAAGTCGAGATTTGCAAAGAAGGCGAGATGTATGCCGTTGAGGCGGGCGACAGCGTCTATCTTGACAACTCTGTCGACATTGATGTGAGGCCTGTGCACTGCTCCAGGGCAAAAGTGCTGCGGGTGGAAACGGCATGACCTGAAATAAAAGCATTCCTTTCAGATATAAATGAAGACGGCTTATCCCTCCTATCGCAAATCATTCGGACAAATCGCTAATACTCCCTCAATGTTCACGCTCATGCCTTATCCCGGCGGGGTGACTACGGTGCGGCCAATTGCGGGGTTGTCGCTTTAAAAATCGGCTTTTCTACATTTTCCTCTCGAATTTGTGCGGCGGCACGATGTCGTGCTGCTTCATTTTCTTGTAAAGGGTCGGCCGGCTGATGCAAAGTTCCCTCGAAGCCCTTGATATGTTCCATCTCTGCTTGGTAAGGACATTCAGCATTATGAAGCGTTCGGCATATTGACTTGAATGTGGGGAGGACGTTTCAAAGGGTTCCTCCTGTACGGTTGGGGCAGCAGGATGCGGAGATGAAGATAAAGCTGGATTTCCGAGTGCCAGGTCTTCAAGCTCTATAGTCCCGGTCTCGTTTACCGCCAGAGCAAAACGCAGCGCGTTGCGCAACTCACGGATGTTTCCGGGCCAATGGGCATTAAGCAGGGCTTCCATGGCGACCGGCGAGATCCCGGAATCCCTGTCGCTTTCGGAGGCAAGGATGCTCTTTATGAGCAATTCCTTGTCCTTCCTTTCTCGAAGTGGGGGCAGGACTATAGTGATGCCGTTCAGGCGGAAATAGAGGTCTTCCCTGAACTGGCCCTTGCGGACGAGTTCCTCCAGGTTGCGCAAAGTCGCGCAGATTACATTGAGGTCGACCCTTATCGGCGTTTCGCAACCAAGGGGGACTATTTCCTTTTCAGCAAGAACGCGCAGCATTCTGGTCTGGAGATTCAACGGCATGTCGCCGATCTCGTCCAGAAAGAGAGTGCCGCCATCCGACTGGAGAATCTTGCCGCGCATTCCCTTTATGTGAGCGCCGGTGAATGCGCCCGGCTTGTAGCCGAAGAGTTCGCTTTCGATGAGCGACTCCGGGATGGATGCGCAGTTCAGCGCGACAAAAGGTTTGGCCGCCCGTTCACTGGCTTCATGTACCGCCCGGGCGAAGACTTCCTTCCCTGTCCCGGTTTCACCTATGAGGAGAATGGGAATCCCCTTGTTCATGACCCGTCTGGCGCATGCGACGTTCTGCTGCATCCGGGGATCGTTTCTGTCCAGGTGATTCAGGCTGATGGACGATTGAGCTCTGTACTTTGGCGACGCAGACTTGTCCGTTCCTGTCGGATGTTCCAATTGGCGGGCTTTACTGGTTTCAGGTGCTTTGAACGTCGCGAAATACTGGAGGCCGCTATTGAGAGCGCGGATCGGAAATACCATGTTCGCTTTGTTCAAAGCGTTGTTCACCACGTCTTCGAAGTTCAATTCGAAAACATCGCTCAGGTGCCGGTTGACAGGGCTGCATCCGCCACGCCTGCTCAGTTCGTTGGTGGCATTGTAATTGGCTGCAACGATATAGCCTTCCGAGTTGACGGCAAGCATGTTCTCCGTGGTCACTTCCACGAATGCCTGCATGCAGTTGAAACGGATGATCCAGGTGTCCCGGCATTTATTGACGAAGTAGGCATTCTCGATCAGGCGTGCGTGTGAATTCAAAAGCAGAAGGGCAACGGCTTGGGTGTCCTTTGAATCCGGAGAATACAGATGGGAAGCGTCAAGGGAGCCGAGCAGGGTGCCGTCGGGAAAATAGAGCGGGGCAGCGGAGCAGCTCAGCCCTATGAACGGAGCCGAGAAATGATCTTCCCGGTGAACCGTCACTGCTCTCCTGTCCTCAATGCACGTGCCTACTCCGCAGGTGCCTGCAAGCGATTCCAGCCATACCGAACCGGGGCAGAACCCTGCCTCCCTGTTCTCCCTCTCATCCTTGGGGTTTCCCAGATAATCGATGGTTACGCCGTTTGCGTCACTGAGCAGAAGGACGTAGCCGACAGATGAAAGCATCTTGTAGAGCTTCCGCATGCCTGATTGGGCGTAAAACAGGAAGTCGTCAAGAGGTTCGACGTAGTCCCGGAGGGACTTTTCGCTGAGCAGTATCGGTTTGCTCACCGTGGAAGGGTGCAGGTTGTGCTTTGTCAGGCAGCGCTCCCATGACCTTATGATCTGGGGTTGGAATTCGCTGTCCATGGCATGGCTTATGATCCCCGCTCCACCAGTGCTTGCAAGCTGCATTACCGTCTTTATGTGCTTTGTCTGCTCGTTTTCTGGCATGCACGCCCCCGTGGGAGAATGAGTTGTCTGCAGCAAAGTATATCATTTTATCTGGATGGAAAACAGGCACATTCAACATGCCGGCCGCTTATAAACTGCCCAGGGGAAAAGGATTGCGCTAAAGCCGCAAACCGCGACAGCCGGCAAATGCTCCCGTATGAAGGGAAGGGCATTTGCCGGCTGTCTGTTGCGCTGAAAATCTTTACAGAAAAAGTTTCCTGCATTGCAGCCATCGATGGCGGCTGTTCATTCTGCTGCGAAGTCCGCGTTGCCGGAGGCTGCATGGCGGCGTTTCAATGATTGCTTCAGTCTGTTGCTAGACCAGTACTATACCGCCGTCGATCATGACCGACTGGCCTGTCATGTAGTCCGCATCCTCGGAAGCGAGGTAGGACACATATCCGGCAACTTGTTCCGGTTTTCCAACTTCCTTGGCGAGAATGAGCGCATCGACGGACGCCTTGAGAGTTTCGCCTTTCTTTGCGCCGGTATATGCGCCGATTTTTTCGTCGATGAGGTCCCACATGTCGGTGCCGACGATGCCCGGACAGTATGCGTTGACCGTGATTTTGTTCGGCGCCATCTCCTTGGCGAATGCCTGGGTGAAGCCCCTGACGGCGAACTTGGAGGCGCTGTAGGCAGGCAGGTAGGCCCAGCCGCCGTGAGCCGCGATGCTGGCGCAGTTGATGATTTTGCCACCGCTGCCCAGATAGCCCTTATGCCCTTGCTTGATCATCTGTTTTGCCGCAGCGGTATCACAGAAGAAAATGCCCTTCACGTTTACCGCCAGCGTTTTGTCCCAGTCTTCCTCTGTGTGGTCGAGGGACAGTTTGACGATGCCGATCCCCGCGTTTGCCACCATGATGTCCAGTTTCCCGAATTTCGCGACGGTTTGCGCTACCAGGGCTTCACACTGCTCCTGCTTGGTCACATCCGTCTGAATCGCAAATGCTTTGCCGCCGGCTGCCTCGATCTCGGCAGCAGTCCTTTTTGCATTGTCAAGCATGATGTCGCTTACCACGACGGTAGCTCCATCAGAACCCAACCGCATGGCGATTCCCCTGCCGATTCCCCGACCCGATCCAGTTACGATTGCAATTTTTCCGTCCAGTTTTCCCATGTGATCTACTCCTTCCATTGAGATAGTTGCCGTCTCCGTTGACGGCTTGGGCCACAGTTTTTGAATCCAAATGACAGTGCGTTTTTAATGTGACTTACTTTGGTGATGCATGATTTGTCACAAAGGCGTTCAGTAATGGCTTTAAAACATGATACCATTATTAATTACAGTCAAAAAACGCTTTAACAATGTTTATGGATACGTTATAAGCATGATAAAAGCTGATTATGATTTTTAATCATCGTATCCGTATCGTATTCAATGCTTACAAATTGTGTAATAAGCAGTCCAAAGATCATGCTTTGTATATAGCAATGAATGTACCAACATTTTAAGGGAATTTGCAGTCTGTAAAAACTCGTATAAATCCGGTCAGATAACGATTTAAGGTGTTGGCAGGCAGTTTGTCGATGGGGATGGGAAGCTGGTGGAATGTAAATGTTGTAAACGATATTTTACGCTTGAAGATTTACATGATTTACATTGTTTGCAGTCAGGGTTTGGGCACTGCATGATGGAGAGTCCATACCATAAAACAAGAAAGGGCTTACGGAATTAACCGTAAGCCCCTGGATATCATACCTGTTGGGCCTTTGCGATTTGCTTGCAGGATCGGGCTTTCGGGGAGTGGCGGCTAGTATTGTTTGACGCCGGCTTTCAGCCGCTCCTGCTCGAGTTTCAGTTGCTCGATCTCTTTTTCCAGCTTCAATTTTTCGATTTCCTTTTCGTGCCTCAGCTTTTCGATTTCCACCTGCAATTTCATCTTCTCCAGTTCGGTGGCTTCATTGCCGGACACGGCTCCACTTCCGGCGGTGACCGTTCTCTTGCTGATGCTCGCTTCCGCGGACCTGATAAAGCAGTCAGTATACCTGCGTGTTTTGAAAACAGATGATGTAAAGCCCGAACAATGGGCGCTGTCACCACAACAATCAAACTGGATCCGCTCCACTTCCTTCAGGTCGACCCATGCGGTGTTCTCTCCATCCTTCTCGTTTATTCCGTTTTTCCAATAGCGCACATTGACCCGGCCGTTAACGATCGATTCCGCGGCCATAATGCCCAGCCATTTTTCACTGCCTGCGTAGGCAACAAAGGGGAAGTCCTTGTTTACCGTGGCAGTTACCGCATCCCCCTCGGAACGCGCAAAAATTTTTGTTCCGTTCGCCCTGGCGAGATAACCCACTCCAAAGGAGTCGTCGCCACTATTCCAGAGTCCTGCATTGCTCATTGTCGGTGTTGCCAGAATGAACAGCGCTACAAGAACGAATCTCATTTTTTATCCTCTTTTGATGTTAATAAATTTAACTCACTGACGCTCTTAATCAACGTGTCTATCCCCCAAAAGAAGGTGGAGATGACACGTGCTGCCAGCAATAAAGGTCAAGCCGGGTTCGAGGCGTCTGAATGCTTTGCGAGCGGAATGCAGGGGTTCAACGTTGTTTTCGTCGTCATGTTGAAGGTTTTGGCCGGAAGCCGGTAAAAAGCCGCATTCCGTTAAAAGTCACCACCTCCTTCATCCAGGACGGAGTTGAGTATCCTGTCGGTATACGCACTGGATTCAAGCATTTTTTTGTGAACTTTCTGCCTCGCTTCTATCTCCTGCATGAGTTTCAACTTTTTCATACCCATTTCTGTTATGATGTTCATCAGGTTCGAATAGAGTTCAAGTGCGTTTTTCATTTGTTGACGGGAATAGAGCGGAACCCGGTCCAATGCCTCCAGGTACTTGTCTTCATCGTATCCGAACTCCCGGGCCTGTTTGCGAAAAAAGTCCGCTGCCGGTTTGTCGTCATCGTGAAAACATTGCCCGAAAAAAAACGTGGCAATATGCTCGTGGTCGAAAAAGATCGGCATGGCCATGTCCCATAATCCGTTCTTGCACCTGTACTCGAAAAACCTTCCTTCGTATTCGTGCAGATGCCGTTTTATGTAAGCTTCGCTTTCCTTGCACCTTGCAAGAGTGACGGGATGCTGCCGGTGAAACCGTACGCAGATGTCCTGCCATCCCACGGCGACAAGGATTTTTTCGTTGGTGTCGAGAATGGCTGATAACAAACCAGTAACCTTGTTGTACGATTCCATCAGGGTTTGTATCTGTTTTATGTCGAAAAGTTGTGAGAAACTGTATTTCGTCATTGGCAAGTTATTTCCAGGCAGAAAACAGGCTGTGGCGCCATTTGTTCAACTGTGCTTGCCGGGGATCGAAAGATGCGTCATAATATATGCAAAAATCGTGCCGAATGTTTATGCTTTGGAAAAGGCCTGATATCGCGTGCTTTGCCGGGCAGTGGATCGATCGGTTCCACTATGAACATGGTTGGATGCGGCCAAACATAATACACATGTTTCATTTGATGCGATACGGGCACAAGGCAGTGTGACAGACTCCGAATGCAACAGGGAAAGGGAGTCGCGAGTCTGTAGCCGCAGGCAGTTGATGTTCCACGGTATCCGGAGCCAATCTTGATCAACGTTAAGGAGGAAGGCGATGTCGAAAAAAATAATCATTGTCGAGGCAAGTCCCCGGGAGAACGGCAACAGCACGATTCTCGCCCGGGAAGTGGCAGCGGGCGCCCGATGTTTCGGGACACAAGTGGAAACGGTGCATATCCACGGGATGGATATCAGGCCCTGCACTGCCTGCGACGCATGTCAGGAGTCTCTGAAGACGGACTGTATCATTGATGACGATATGAAGGCGATTTATTCCCACCTGCGCTCAGCTGATGCCATCGTTTACGCAACTCCAATTTACTGGTTTACCGTTTCGGCACAGATCAAGCTGTTCATGGATCGCTGCTATGCTCTCACGTTTCTCGGAACACAGCCGGCCGAGGACGGCAACGAACAGGTCGAGACCTATGAAAACGACCTGGGAGGCAAAAAGTTCGGCGTGGTCCTGACCTATGGAGACGTGGATCCGTTCGCCTCGGGCGCAGTCAACGCCATTCGCACTTTCCAGGACATGGCCCGCTTTGTCGGTTCCGATATCGTCGGCATTGTCTACGGATCGGCAATGGGGCCCGGGGAGGCGGCTGACAACACGGAGCTTATGAAGCAGGCCTTCGAACTGGGCAGGGCTCTCGCAACGGAAGCCTGAGAAATTAGGAATCCAGTAGCACCAGCCGCACCAGATCGCGTGTTGCCGGACTGGTGATGATTTCACCCCGGAAACCGCTGTTGTGGAAAGAGAGTTTCATTTTTCCACCGGGGGGGCAGGTGCGAAAAAACATGTGCCGTGGTTGACGTTTTTGCTATTTAAATTAAAATAACAAAAGAGGTACAGAGCCTCTTCTATTTATACTTCCCTGTAGATTAGCCCTCCTTCTCTACAGGGATTTTTTTACGAGATGTCCTGCTTTTTGAACACAGGTATTGACATAAATATTTATCAGCATAAAATTAGCCGGAAATTCAACGATCGATCAGATGCAGCCGAAATCCGCCATTTCACGGCGGATACGGGGGACCCGGTGGTAACGGGGCGAATTCCTTGACAGGCTGTTGAAAACTATTGCGGAGCCCATCTGCGGCGTTGCGCGGTGCTCACACCCTCGCCTATCTAGTTGATATGTCTCGGGTGCTGCGCTCCGTGCGCCTTGCATCTGGACTTCCTCATGAGGTTTTTCAGCAACCTGACAAGATAGGGCACTTCCAGGCCCGAGCCCGACAGCTAACCTCGCAGGCTTTTGGAAGTGCAGCGAACTTGGCCTTACAAGCCGCCGGTTCATTGCCGGCGGCTTTTTATGTGTGCGCCAGGTGACAGCACGCGGCACATGAGCGCCCTGGATACATTGATAATTTGTTGCACAGGAGAAAAGCTGAAGGCATACGGGTGCGACAACAGCGACTCGCGGGAAATGTCCGGGCTGGAGAATCGGGAAAAAAGACCATGATGAATGAATGCAGGGATTCCTTGTCAAGAGGGATAGTCAAGTCGCTGGGCCTGGTTTTCGGCGATATCGGCACCAGCCCCATCTATACATTGACTGTCGTGTTTGCGTTGACAAGGCCGACCCAGGACAATATCGACGGCATACTCTCACTGATCGTGTGGACGCTCTGCATTCTCGTCACCGTCGAATATGCCTGGCTGGCCATGGGCCTGGGACGAAAGGGTGAAGGCGGGACGATCGTCCTGAAAGAGATTCTCGTCAGGCTGCTGAAACCGGGACGCCAGGCGGCATTCGTGGTCTTCCTTTCTTTTCTCGGGGTTTCGCTGCTCCTGGGCGACGGAGTCATTACCCCGGCCATCAGTATTCTTTCCGCGGTGGAGGGGATGCAATTGATCCCTGGGATGGAGGGTTTGGGGCAGGGAGCGATCATTCTGATTTCGGCAGTCATCACCGTGCTCCTTTTCATCTTCCAGTCCAGGGGCACCGACAGGGTCGCGGCTACCTTCGGACCGTTGATGATCCTGTGGTTCCTGGCGCTTGCCGTTTCGGGAATCATTTCGATCTGGCAGTTTCCATCGATCCTCAAGTCCCTGAGCCCCCATTACGGAATCAGGTTCATGCTGGAAAACGGCCTTTCCGGGTTTTTCATCCTTTCCGAGATAATCCTCTGCGCCACGGGCGGCGAGGCGCTTTATGCCGATATGGGGCATCTTGGCCGCAAACCGATCCGTTACGCCTGGTATTTCGTTTTTGCCGCTCTGGTGTTCAACTACCTCGGGCAGGGCGCGTTCATCATGAAGCATCCTGAAGCGAAGAGCATCCTGTTCGGAATGGTGAAATGGGAAGCTCCCCATTTCTATGTGCCGTTTCTCATCCTCACCATAATTGCTACCGTCATTGCTTCCCAGGCGCTGATCAGTGGGGTGTTCTCCATAGTATATCAAGGGATTACGACCAGGATAATGCCCCTTTTGAAGGTGGACTACACTTCGACGCATCTGAAATCCCAGATATTCATCGGCGCAATCAACTGGATGCTGATGGTGGCAGTCCTGTTCATCCTGTTCATGTTCCGGGAGTCGAAAAATCTGGCGGCCGCATACGGACTCGCTGTAACCGGGACGATGACCATTACAGGCATCATGATGGTCATGATATTCTCGCATACCACCAAGAGATGGAAGGTGCCCTTTGCAGTGCTGGTCACTGTGGTGGACATGCTCTTTCTGGTTGCCTGCCTGAACAAGTTCCATCTTGGCGGCTACTGGTCCCTGATCATTGCCTTGATCCCGATGACCACCATCCTGGTATGGACCAAGGGGCAACGGGCATTGTACAGGGCACTGCGACCGCTGGACATGGATACTTTCCTGTTGAGCTATTCCCAAATCTATGCCATCGGGAAAAACATCCCCGGCACCGGTATATTTTTCACCAAAGAGATTGCGGTTGTCCCTCCGTACATAGTCCATTGCATAGTCCGAAGCAATATCATCTACGAAAGAAACGTTTTGATCTCGATAGTCAGGACCGACGAACCATTCGGGGTCCGGACCCGTCTCATGTCGGAGATAGGGCCGGGACTGGACGGTTTCGAGGTGCGCGCAGGCTACATGGAAGTGATCGACCTGGAAAAGCTGCTCAAGAAGAACGGCATTCAGGAGAAAGTCATTTTTTACGGTATAGAGGACATTTCTTCTCCCAATCCGGCCTGGAAGATATTCAGCGCGATCAAGAAACAGACGCCGAATTTCGTTCAGTTCTACAATCTGCCGGCCAGCAAGCTGCAGGGGGTGGTGACGCGGGTCGAAATGTGACGCGCGCCGAGGCAAGATGGTGGACGTGGCTTTTAAACGGGCAGTTAGAGGGTTATGGAAATCCGCTCCAGAAAATCCTTCACGAAAGGGGCGAAGGCTTCGTGCTCCAGCAGGAAGGCATCATGCCCGTAAGACGATTCGATCAGATGGTACTCGACCGGCTTGCCCAGGTCTTTCAGCGCCTGGACCATCTCTTCGGTCTGGTACGGCGGATAGAGCCAGTCAGACGTGAAGGCGAAAAACTGTATCGGAGCCTTGACCTGCGCGAATGCTTCTTGGAGGGTTTCGCACCCCCAGGCCACGTCGTACAGGTCGAGGGCCTTGGCCAGGTAGAGGAAAGAATTGGCGTCGAAGCGGTCGACGAAGTTGTAGCCGTTGTATGACAGGTAGCGTTCGACCTCGAACCGGCCGAAGAAGTCGAACTGGCCGTCGCGGGCGGAAAAACGGCGGCCGAACTTGTTCCACATGGATTCGTCCGAGAGGAAGGTTATGTGGCCGATGCCGCGGGCCAGGGCCAGGCCGTCCTTGGGATTCTTGCGGTACTCGCCCTTTTTCCAGGTCGGGTCGTTGAAGATGGCCCAGCGGGACACCGCGTTCATGGCGATGGCCATTGGCGACGGCTTGCCGCTGGTTGCCAGCACCACTGCCGATGCCACCCTGTCCGGAAAGCAGGTGGCCCAGTCGAGGGCCTGCATCCCGCCCATGCTTCCGCCCAGCACGGTCAGCAGCTTTTCGATGCCAAGATGGTCGAGGAGCAGCCGTTGCGCGCCTACCATGTCCCGTACGGTGATGACCGGGAAGGAGAGGTTGTAGCGCTTACCCGTTTTTGGGTTGACGGACGACGGGCCAGTGGAACCGTAACAGGAACCGATGATGTTGGAGCAGATGACGAAATATCTGTCCGTATCCAGCAGGCGCCCGGGACCGACGATAGCGTCCCACCAGCCGGCTTTCTGGTCGTCTTCACTGTTCTTGCCAGCGACGTGCGCGCTGCCGGTCCATGCATGGGTGATCATTATCGCGTTGGAGCGGTTGCTGTTCAGTTTCCCGTAGGTTTCATAGGCAAGCGTTATCGGTCCCAGGATGCGGCCGCTCTCAAGGCGGAGTTCAGTGTCGAAGGTGACATATTGCGTTGTGACGATGCCGACTGACATGGGATACCTGATAAATTTGGGATGTCCTGACGGTGCGAAAAAAGCCCCTTCTCATGGGATGAGAAGGGGCTTTCGGTACAGGTGACGACATACGCGACGCCCTTCTCATCTGTGCCTTTCGGCAGGATTTAGCACCTGACGCCCGTTTCCGGGCCGGTTGCTGTGGTTTCGCAGGGCCTATCCCTCCACCACTCTTGATAAGAAGGTATTCTATGAAATTGTGAAAAAAGGATACGGGAGCCGTTGATTTTTGTCAACGCAAATCTCTTTGCGGCAAGCCCGGCCGCGGGTTCAGGCGCCACCGGCCACTGCGCACACCGGGCAGGCCGGGTTGCCGGTAACCCCGATCTCCCTGAACCTCATGCTCAGGGTGTCGCAGGTCAGCATCCTGCCGGTCAATAAACCGCCGATTCCCAGAAGGTATTTTATCGCTTCGCAGGCCTGGATCGTGCCGATGATTCCCGGAACGACTCCGAGGATGCCGTCCCGTGAGCATGAGAGGGCAACATCGTCGGGAGGGGGTTCGGGGAATAGACAGCGGTAACAGGGCGAGACGTTCGGCACAACAGTGATGGTCTGCCCGTGATAACGGAGCACGCCTCCATGGGAGAATGCCTTTCCCAGGCGGATGCATGTGTCGTTGATGAGAAACTTGGCGTCGAAGTTGTCTGTGGCGTCGATGATGAAGTCGTAATCCGAGATAATCCCGGCGATGTTGTCGGACTTTACCATGCATCGGTACGTGACGACCTTCACCCCGGGATTCATTGCGGCCAGTTTGCGTCGTGCGGAAACGACTTTTTCGCTTCCGATGTCCGGCGTCCCGTGGAGAATCTGCCGGTTGAGGTTAGACAGTTCAACCGCGTCGGCGTCTGCGATGCCTATGGTACCGACACCGGCCGCGGCCAGGTAAAGAGCAGCAGGAGAACCGAGCCCCCCGGCGCCGATGATGAGCACCTTCCCTTGCCGAAGTCGTTCCTGGCCTTTGATGCCGATCTCTTCCAGCATGATCTGGCGGGAATATCTCACTTTCTCATCATGGTCAGACAATGGCGCATCCTTCTTGGGCACGATACAATACAGGCCCGGTCGGCAGCAGCCGGCCGGGCCCTGGTGGGTGCAACGCAGCCTCTTGCCCCCTTTGTCCGGAATCAGGCCGGCAACAGGGCGATATCACCGGTTTGCGCGACCAGTGGTGAAAGAAAGTTTTTCATCTTTTTCAGGGCGCCTTCCTCGATCTGGCGGACCCTTTCCCGCGAGATGGAGAAGTGATCGGCTATTTCCTGGAGCGTCATGGGTTCTTCCGCGGTGACCCGGTGTTCGATGACGAACCGTTCCTTTTCGTTGAGCCGGGTCATGATGTTGGAAATTTCCCTTTCAAGGAGCGCAGCCTCCTGGTTTTCCGCCAGGATCTCTTCCTGGTTCATCCGGTCGTCGGCAAGATTATCCAGAAGCGTGGCGCCTTCGCCGTCCGCCGCTTCGGAGTCGAGGGAATAGTCGCCGCGCATGCGCTGCTCCATTTCCACGATTTCCGATTCCTTCACGTCAAGGGCCAGGGATGCGGCCGGCAGATCGTCTTCGCCAAACATGTTCTTTATGGCGTTTTTCGCCTGGTTGAGTTTGAAAAAGAGCTTCCTCTGGGCCTGGGTCGTGCCGATCTTGAGCAGGCTCCAGGTGGATATGATGTAATTCTGGATATAGGCGCGTATCCACCACACTGCGTAGGATATGAGGCGGAACCCCTTGTACGGGTTGAATTTGCGCACTGCCATCATCAGCCCGACATTGCCCTCCTGGATTAGGTCGAGCATCTTCATGCCGTAGGCCCGGTACTCACCCGCAACCTTTACCACGAAGCGCAGGTTAGCGGTGATCAGAGACTGGGCAGCGCTCAGGTCCTGTTCTTCGTAAAACTTCACCGCAAGCCGGTATTCCTCCTCGGCCGACAGCACAGGGAAACGTCTGATCTCGGCCAGGTAGCGACTCATGTTGTCGGATACTACGGGTAATGCCGCGGTCATGGAAACTACCTCCCTTTGTCGATGAATTTCCGAATTTGCATTCTGTCGATACGTATTAGCACTCCTAACAGGTGAGTGCTAAAAAATATATACCAAGAAATTCAATACATTTCAACATAAAAAATCGGAAGGGTCCTTGATAGAGCCCTGATCCGGAATTTAGCCAGACTAAAACGATCATGAAAATTTCTTGCCCGCCTGCCCGTTCTATGTTACACATTTACCTGATTGAAAAGGTTGAAATCAGGCCCAGACTGGAGGTAGCAGGCATGGAATTGAAGGTTCTTCCCCTTCCTGAAGACAAAAGGAAGGACAAATTTACGGATGAATCCGCGCTCGGGTTCGGCAAGATTTTCACTGATCATATGCTGCTGGTTGAATGGAAAACCGGTAAAGGGTGGGTCGATGCCAGGATACAGCCCTACGGGCCTTTCGTACTGGATCCCTCCTGTCTTGTTTTTCACTATGCACAGGAAATTTTCGAGGGTCTCAAGGCATATAAGTGGAGTGATGGAACGATAGCCCTTTTTCGTCCGGAGATGAACGCCCGGCGTTTCAACCTTTCGGCTGACCGGCTCTGCATGCCCCAGTTGCCTGAGGAGTTCTTCGTTGACAGCATTGCCGAACTGGTCCGGCTGGAAAAAGGCTGGGTGCCCGGTGCGGAGGGGACTTCCCTCTATATCCGTCCGGCCATGATAGCGGTCGAGCCGGTCCTGGGTGTCAAGACCTCGGATCATTACTATTATTACGTAATCCTCTCCCCAGTCGGCGCCTATTACGCGTCAGGCTTCAACCCAGTCAAGATCCTTGTCGAAGACCGTTATGTACGCTCGGTTCCGGGCGGCACCGGTGAGGCAAAGACCGGCGGCAACTATGCTTCGTCACTGAAAGCGGGTCTTGAGGCAAAGAAAAAAGGCTTCGATCAGGTCCTGTGGCTGGACGGCGTCAACCGTCGCTATGTGGACGAGGTCGGCGCCATGAACATGTTCTTTGCCTACGAAGACCGGGTCGTGACCGCACCCCTGAATGGCTCCATCCTCGGCGGGGTTACCCGCGATTCCGTGCTCAAGCTGGCGGATCACCTGGGTTTCAAAGCCGAGGAATGCAAGATCGACATCAACCAGCTGGTGGCGGACATCAAGGCCGGCAAAGTGAAGGAGGCCTTCGGCAGCGGCACGGCCGCGGTTATCAGCCCGGTGGGAGTGCTCGGCTACAAAGGGGAAAGCTTGACCGTGGGCGATGGCGGGGTCGGAAACCTGACCCGGAAGCTCTACGATACACTGACCGGAATCCAGACCGGCAAGCTCCCGGACACGTTCGGTTGGGTGCGCAAGATTGCCTGAGAAGCAGATGAAACTGCAACCGTCAGCCAACAGGTTGTGCCTTTCATGCCGCAGGCACTGCAAGCAGTTCCACTCCGTTGTGATTGCCAGTTGCCCGCGTTACTATCCGGGCCCTAAAGTGAAGAAGGAAGACTGGCGCCAGATGGAGCTGGGATTCTGATGCCGGTCGGGCGTGGCCCATGCCGGTTTCGAGTGAACGAGAGTAGTGCATTTGTCAGTCTTTGTCAGAGGGCCCCGCGGATTTCCCGGGGCTTTCTGCTTATGGAAATGAATGGTCGGCTTCTGTTCCTGAAGGTAAAAAAGTTGCAATGACCGGTGAGGAGGGGTGGTGAGGATAATCGGACTTACCGGCGGCATAGCCTCCGGGAAAAGCTTCGTGGCGGGCATGCTGGCGTCATGGGGGGTGGTTGTCGTGGATGCCGACAAACTGGCCCGGGAGGCTGTGGAACCGGGCGGGCGTGCCTACCAATCCATAGTGGAGAGGTTCGGCGGCGAGGTGGTGGCGGATGACGGGTCGCTGGACCGGAAGGCCCTCGGCCGCCTGGTGTTCGCGGATATCGATGCCCGCAGAGACCTGGAAAGGATCGTTCATCCCGCGATTGCCGAGCTTGCGAACCGGCACTTCGAAAGAGAGCGTCGACTCGGCACTTCATTGCTTTTTTATGTAGTGCCGCTTCTTTTCGAAACCGGCATGGAAGCCAGGTTTGACGAGATATGGCTGGTCTTCGTGGATGCCGAAACCCAGCTCGCCCGGCTTATGAAGCGTGACGGCATAGGCAGGGCGGAGGCCCTGCGGAAGATTGGATCTCAATGGCCTCTGCATGAGAAACTTGGCCGTTCACATGTCGTGATCGACAACAGCGGTGACCCGCGGGCCACTGAGAAGCGTGCCCGGCAGGAGTGGGAGCGGCTTGCGCAAACAGGCTAGCGGGTTTGCGCAAGCAAATTGCGTCAGCGGTGAAAGCCGAGTTTCATGGAGATGTCTTCTGCCGCTTTTTTTACCAGGGGGATGAGCTCGCGATCTATCCGCTCCATTGAAAGACGCATGGAAGGACCGGAAATGCTTACGGCGCCGATTATCCGCCTGGTGTAGTCGCGGATCGGTGCGCTGACGCATCTAACCCCGATATCCAGCTCTTCATCGTCAATGGCATACCCCTCCTCGGCCACCTTCTGCAGGTGCTTCTTCAGTTCGTCCCGGTCGGTTATGGTGTTCGACGTGAATGCCCGCAACTCCTGGGTGGGGAGGTATTGTTCGAGTTCCTCTTCATTCAGGTAGGCGATCTGCACCTTGCCGGCCGCGGTGCAATGTGCCGGCAGGCGGGAACCCACGCGCGGCACCACGCGGACCGTAAGGTCGGTTTCAACCACATCGAGATAGATAATGTGGAAATCTTTCAGAATCGCCACGTAGGACGTCTCGTTGCATTCCCGCACCATCGTTTCCAGCACTGGCCGCGACTGGCGCAAAAGGCCCATCTGCTTGACGAAGGTCTGCCCCAGCTCCAGCGTCTTGAGTCCAAGGCGGTAGTTCTCCGTGACCTTGTTCTGCTCGATGTATCCGTGCGACTCGAGGGTGGCCAGGAGTCTGAAAACGTTGTTCTTGTGCAGTTTGAGGCGTTTGCTGAGTTCGGTTACGCCAAGCTCGTCCACGTCTTCGTGGAACTGTTCCAAGAGCTCCAGTGCGTGGGAAACGGATTGAATCAGATAATCGGTTTTTTCTTTCTTTGCCATGATAAGCTGCCTTCTTTGCGGTGCGCGAAGGAAGGTACCTGGAGTGGGGATTTCCTGAAGGGTTTCTTCTCCATCCGGGTACGATTCACCTCGGGCACTCTGGGGATATCGTCCCATATTACGGGATACTTAATGCGTTTCCGCTGTTTTATTCAAGCCCTCCGCGATTTTTGCGTGAAAGTCAAATTCAACGGGCCGGACTCGGAACCATTTAATAAAAATGGAGAAATATAATTGTTTAAAGATAGAATATTGTTCTACTGTTGTCAAGGCGGAAAAGTGGCTGATCCGTGAATTCCGGCTCAACGTACGGTCATTTACGAGGCGGGATTGCCCTTGATTATTTCGCGCAGAACCGACGTGGCGTAGGCGCCCTTCGGCAGGGAGAATCTGAGCAGCAGACCGTCATCATCCGTTTCGATTGCAATGTCGCCCAGCGGCGCCCGCAGCGGACGCCGCTCGCCCTCCATTCTGAGCCCTCCCCGGAGGTTGAATGCATCCAGGCTGATGCCCTCGGTATTCAGTTCATCCAGTTCGATCGCAAGCGGCGCCCCTTCAGGCAGCTTCATTTTGCAGCCGAACATGGGACCGCTGGGCGAAATTTCGAATTTCCCGGCCCTTTCCGCTTCGGCGGCGGTATCTTCGACAATAAAACAGGCGCCGTTGTCATGCCGGAAGGCAAGATCTCCTTTCAGGACGCTGTCGAAGGTGTTGAGGCGTTTTTCCAGTACACGATCGAACAGGTATGACTGGTAGGCTGACAGGTAGAGTTTTTTCAGTCGTGGGGAGACGCTTTCCAGTGCTTTCTCGTGGGCTTCGGGTCTTTTCAGGAGCCGCGCGACAATTTCCCGTTCCGTCCGGCAGTGGCCGGGAAACATCTCCATGCTTGCCGGCAAGTCCCCCCGATGGTATGCCTCCACAGCAGAACGCCACTGCTCATCCCTAATTGTTTCGGGATTTCCCATCAAGGCGTCGACCGCCGCCTTGAAATCCCCGCGCACCATCTCCCTTCCTATGAGATGGGAGTTGCCCAGGCTGCCATATCTTTGCAGGCCGAAATAATTGGGCACGCCCCGGACAGCGAGGACTGCAACTGCCGCTTCAGCTTTTTCAAGAGCGTTTTCCGCCACATCCCGCACCTTTATTGTGAAGCGGTTTCCAGCAAGGTGGCCCGGTTTCAGCTTGTTCCGGTGGCGGACGGCTGACAGAACCCTTAAGCCGGCAAGGCTGACCGACAGGAGGCGGTCGGGCTCGACGCGGGGGAAGGACAGAGTCTGCCGGGTTACGCCCCGCGCATCCTTCATGCCTGCGTATCCGATCTCGCGTTCGGCTATTCCCAGGTGCCGCGAAAGCCGCCGGATTGCTTCAAGCGTGGTCAGACCGCGCTTTTCGATTTCGGCGTAGGTATGCTCTCCGTCGCCTTGCGGCAGATAGAGGGGTATTTCCGTCACGGCGAAATCATCCGGCGTTTCCTTGATGACGCCGCCTGTTCCGGGAAGTTCGGGGGTGAGATAGGCATGCATGTGTTGACTCCTGAAAAAAGGCAATGGGCAATGGGCAATAGGCGATAGGCAATGGGCGATAGGCGATAGGCAATAGGAAAATCATAAAGGCCGTATATTCACAGCAGAAAGATGGGCATGAGACACAATGCTCAAGAAATTTATGAATCCCGTCGCAAAATAGTCCGGCGCCTGTTTTATTGCCTATTGCCCATTGCCCATTGCCCCGTGCCTGCTTTTTTATAATGCACGAAATAGATATTTTTTCCGTCCGCCATGAACTTCCGCATGTACTTGGAAAGGTGATAATCTTCCATTTCATGCCGGTACAGGTCAGGTGAGAGCTGGTTTGCGAACCCCTCCATCCCGGCCATCATCCCGGCGACATCGATGCCGTAGTCATCGAAGTCGGTGGCAAAGAAGAAATCTGCTCCGGGCGCCAGGTAGTTGTTGAGAAATTCGACGAAGGGCCGGTTGACCAGCCGCCGTTTCCGGTGCTTCTTCTTGGGCCAGGGGTCGGGGCAGTTTATGTAGACCGCGCTGAGGGATTCCTTCGGGATCCTTTCAACTATGAACTGGCGGGCCTCTTCACGAAGAACCCGGACATTGGACAACCCGCCGTTGTCAATCCTGCGGCATGTCTTGTAGCACCCCTTGTTGTAGAAGTCGATGGCGATGAAGTTGATGTCCGGGCGGTCCGAAGCTGTCTTGACGATGAAGTCGCCTATGCCGCAGCCGATTTCAAGGGCGAGCGGGTTGGGATTGTCGAAGATCGCTTCCCAGTCTGCGGGCATGGCCAGGTTTTCCGCGCGAATGTAGTTGGGGGATTCTATCTGTATGAAGGATTGGGTCATGTTTTCACCTGTTTAAAACCATTTAAACTATCATATAAATGATGGATCCGCAAGAATCATCATGCCTTGTTCTCTTGCCATTTGCATCACGCTGTGATATAGCTATCCATTTGAAATAGCGAAAAAAAAGGATCACCATACATGAAATTCACCGAAATGGATCTTCCGCGGGAAGTTCTCCGGGGCATTGCAGATGCAGGATTTTGCGACTGCACTCCTATCCAGGAAAAGACACTGCCTCTTGCACTCTCCGGCAAGGATGTGGCCGGCCAGGCCCAGACCGGCACCGGTAAAACGGCGGCTTTCCTCATCACGCTTTTTACCAAACTCCTGAAAACCGACCGTAAGGCGAGAGAGAATCATCCCCTTGCACTAATTCTGGCGCCGACGAGGGAACTGGTGGTCCAGATCGAAAATGATGCCAGGCTTATCGGCAGCCATTGCGGTTTCAATATCCAGGCGATCTACGGCGGAGTGGACTACCAGAAGCAGCGCGATGCCCTCAAGGAGGGCGTCGACATCATCATCGGCACTCCCGGCAGGCTGATCGATTATCTGAAGCAGAAGGTTTACAGCCTGAAAAGCATCGAGGTCCTGGTGATCGACGAGGCGGACCGGATGTTCGACATGGGCTTCATTGCCGACCTGCGTTTCATCCTCAGGCGTCTGCCCCCCTTTGACAAGCGCCAGAACATGATGTTTTCCGCCACACTGAGCAGGAAGGTGATGGAACTGGCTTATGAATTCATGAACCTGCCGGAAAAGGTGTCCGCAACGCCGGGAAAAATGACCGCCGAACGGGTGCAGCAGGTGTTGTACCACGTGGCGAGCAAGGAAAAGTTCCCGCTTCTCCTGGGGCTCTTGCGCCGTGAAGGGATGGAGAGGACCATGGTGTTCGTGAACACCAAGCGGGAAGCGGAATTCCTGCGTGACCGGCTGAGCGCCAACGATTTCCCCTGCAAGCTCATTTCCGGCGATGTGGAGCAGAAAAAACGCCTGCGTATCCTGGACGATTTCAGGGAGGGGAGACTGCCGATCCTCATTGCAACCGACGTGGCATCGCGCGGGCTGCACATCGACGGTGTTACGCACGTAATAAACTATGACCTGCCGCAGGATGCGGAGGATTATGTCCACCGCATCGGGCGCACCGCACGGGCCGGAGCGGAGGGCAAGGCCATCTCTTTCGCCGACGAGGACGGTGCATTTCACCTGGAAGCCATACAGGAATATTCAAAGCAGAAGATTCCCGTGGAATGGGCGGAGGACGATCTGTTTGCCCATGACTACAAACGGACGAAACCCAAGCCGAAAACGTCGCATGGAACCGCGGGCGGCAAGGGAAGGGCGGGGAGCGGCAGGCAGGCCGGCGCGAAGCCGAAAGCGCCGGGACGGAAAAAGGGGCCGGGAACCGAGGAGACCTCATCTTCCGCATCAGCGGTGACTTCTTCAGAAGCGGCAGTCGGGGAAGGAGCCGAGAAGAAAAAGCGGCGTCGCCGGCCGCGCAGGAGAAAACCTGCCGGAGAGGAGGAGAAACCATGATGAGAAAGGCAGTGGTCCTCTACAGCGGTGGTCTCGACTCGACCACGTGTCTTGCAATCGCCAGGTCCGAGGGCTTCGAGCCCTATGCCATGAGTTTCGCTTACGGCCAGCGGCACAAGGCGGAACTGGAAATGGCCAGGGAGAATGCCGGGGCCATGGGGGCGGCGGAACACATGCTGGTCGATTTCGACCTGAGGAAAATCGGCGGCAGCGCCCTGACCGCCGAGATCGACGTGCCCAAGGGGGGGGTGGGAAACGATATCCCGGTAACCTATGTGCCGGCTCGAAACACCATTTTCCTGTCCTTCGCGCTGGGCTGGGCCGAGGTCCTGGGCGCCTTCGACATCTATATCGGGGTCAACGCCCTTGATTATTCGGGTTATCCCGACTGCAGGCCGGAATATGTCGCTGCGTTCGAAACCCTGGCCAATCTTGCCACCAAGGCGGCGGTGGAGGGGAAGGGGCGGTACCGGATCCACACCCCCCTGATAGATCTCACCAAAGCGGAAATTATCAGGAAAGGCCTTGCCCTGGGTGTGGATTACGGCAGGACACACTCCTGCTACGACCCGACGCCCGATGGCCTGGCGTGCGGCAGATGCGATTCCTGCCGCCTGAGGCTCAAGGGGTTTGCCGAGGCGGGAGTGGAAGACCCGGTGCGCTACATGGCTGGGGATGGAAAATGACGGGCATGCGCGACGTACAGAAATCGAGGGACTACCGCAAACTGGCCATCAACAAGGTTGGAGTGAAGGACGTTTCCTATCCCATCGTGGTCATGGACAAGCATAACGCTTTCCAGCACACCGTGGCGCGTGTCAACATGTATGTGGATCTGCCCCACCACTTCAAGGGCACCCACATGAGCCGTTTCGTCGAAATCCTCAACGCTCACAGGAAAGACATGGCGCTGGACAAGATGGAGACCACCCTGCAGAAGATCAAGGACCGGCTCGGGGCCAGCAGGGCGCACCTGGAAATGGAGTTTCCCTATTTCATAGAAAAGCGGGCCCCGGTTTCGGGCGCGGCAAGCCTCATGGAGTATGACTGCCGGTTTATCGCAAGCCTTTCGGAGGGGTTCGACTTCGTCCTGGAGATCGGGGTTCCGGTTACCTCCCTCTGCCCCTGCAGCAAGGAACTGAGCAGGTTCGGCGCCCATAACCAGCGGGGTGTGATTACCGCACAGGTACGCTACCGGGATTTCGTCTGGATCGAGGACCTGGTGGCCGCTATCGAGGAATGCGGCAGCAGCCCCGTATACTCGCTCCTGAAAAGGGAGGACGAGAAATATGTCACCGAAATGGCCTTCGAGAACCCGAGGTTCGTGGAGGACATGGTCCGGGAGGCAGCGCTGCGCCTGCAGAAGATGGACAATGTGACCTGGTTCTCCGTCTCTGCGGAAAACTTCGAGTCGATTCACAATCACTCTGCCTATGCATCAATCGAGATGGACAAGTGTGAATCCCCAGTAGATCCCTGATCTGTGGATAAACCTGTTGAAAAGCGGCTAAAGTGTGGATAAAGCTATTTTTCGGCGAGCTTCTGTTCCTTTACCTGAATCCGTGACGCTTTCACGCCTTTGCGAGCATGGAACGCCTGATTATTTGAGCGCCGCAACGTCGTAGCCCTTTGCTTCCAGGTGGTCCACCACTTCCCGGATGTGCCCGTAACCGCGCGTCTCAAGCTCGATCACCACTTCCGTCCTGCCGATGGGAAGGGTTATGGAGCGGCGGTCATGGCTTATGTAGTAGATGTTGGCTTTTGTGGCGGCGATCTCCGCGGCGAGCGCGGCCATTGAGCCGGGGATGTCCTCCAGTTCCACCCTGAGCTTGAGAAATCGCCCCCCTGCCACCAGGCCCCTTTCCACGACCGTTGCTATGGTCTTGACATCGATGTTGCCTCCGGATAGGAGGCAGACGGTATGTCCTCCCCCGCAGCCTGCCCGGTCATACAGGAGCGCTGCCAGGGAAACCGCGCCCGCCCCTTCGACGAGGAGCTTGTTCCTCTCCAGGAGGAGGACAATGGCCTGTGCAATCTCCTCTTCCTCCACCAGCACGACTTCGTCCACCAATGACCTGATGATTCCGAAGGCAGATTTCCCCGGATGCTTCACCGCGATGCCGTCGGCCAGACTCGCGGCAACCGGCGCTTCCATGATGGCCCCCCTTTTCAGGGAGAAATGCACTGCAGGGGCCGCGCTCGTTTCCACGCCTATCACCCTGGCTGATGGCCGCTTTTCCTTGATGGCAGTGGCGATTCCCGAAATGAGCCCGCCTCCCCCGATCGGTACTATCACTGTGTCCACATCCGGGAGCTGATCCAGGATCTCCAGTCCGACCGTGCCCTGCCCTGCCATCACCAGAGGGTCCTCGAACGGATGGACGAAAAGACCCTCATGTGTTTCGAGATGCCGGGCTGCCGCTGCGCGGGCCTCGTCGAAGGTCCTTCCGGACAGCAGAATTTCGGCGCCGTGTTCATGGACTGCATTCACCTTCTGGACAGGGGTGTTCTCCGGCATGAAAACCGTGGCGCGGAAACCCAGGAGGTGGGCGGCAAAAGCCACTCCCTGCCCGTGGTTTCCGGCGGAAGCCGTCACCACACCCCGGACGAGCGCTTCCCGCGGCTGGGACAGCATGAAATTCAGTGCGCCGCGGATCTTGAAAGAGCCGGTACGCTGAAGGTTTTCGCATTTGAAGTAAATGGGGCAGCCGAGCCGCTCGCTGAAATAATGGGAGTGGATCAGCTCGGTGCGCCGGATGCTGCCGCTCAGCCTGCCAGCAGCTTCTTCGATCAGGCTGAACGGGAGAAGGTGTTCCGCTGTTTTCTTTGTGTCAGTGTGAGTGGTCATGGTTGTCGTGGTTGAAACGTCCGGTTATGCTCTTGTCCGTTTGTTGAACGTGCGTCATGCTGCTCACGTCCTTTTTTATACCTGGATCCGTGGCGTCTGAACGCGCAAAAACAGAGACGTTCCACGCTCGCTAAGGCGCGAAAGCGTCACGGATACTTAAAGTGTAGCAGAACGGTCGGCACGGTCAATTGCAGGCCCGGGTTCAATGATTGCATTTTCCTGGCTCTGCTGGTAAGTTGTCACTAAGTTTCTCAGGGAGGTATTTATATGAACGAAAGCCATCATCGTCTTCTGATCCTCGGGTCCGGCCCGGCCGGGTACACTGCCGCCATTTACGCGGCCCGCGCCAACCTGGAGCCTGTCCTGATAACGGGGATTCAGCAGGGGGGGCAACTCACGACCACTACCATGGTCGACAACTGGCCCGGCGATCCTGACGGAGTGCTCGGAACTGACCTGATGGACCGAATGCTGCGTCATGCGGAGCGGTTCGAAACGAAGATAATGTATGATCATATCAACAAGGCCGATCTTTCCCGCCGCCCGATTCGCCTGGAAGGGGATGGAGGCGCATATACCTGCGATGCCCTGATCATAGCTACTGGCGCTTCCGCCCGCTACCTCGGGCTTCCTTCGGAAGAAGCCTTCAAGGGGAGAGGGGTTTCGGCCTGCGCTACCTGCGACGGGTTTTTCTACCGCGGGAAAGATGTTGCCGTGATCGGCGGGGGCAGCACCGCGGTGGAGGAAGCGCTCTATCTGGCCAATATCGTTTCGCACGTCACCCTGGTCCACCGGCGCGACCAGTTGCGCGCGGAGAAATACCTTGCCGATGAAATTATCGAAAAAAGCCGAACGGGAAATGTCACTATCGAGTGGAACAGTATGCTGGATGAGGTGCTTGGTGACGAGAGCGGCGTCACCGGGGTCCGCCTGCTCAACAAGAAAGGGTCCTTAAAGGAAATCCCGGTCCACGGCGTTTTCATCGCCATCGGCCACAAGCCCAATACGGATATTTTCGCCGGGCAGCTTGAGATGGTAGAGGGGTATATAAAGACCCGCTGCAGCCAGGAGGGGAATGCGACGTCAACCAGTGTCCCCGGTGTCTTTGCCGCCGGAGACGTCCAGGACAGTCACTACCGTCAGGCGATCACTTCGGCAGGTTCCGGGTGCATGGCAGCGCTGGATGCGGAAAAGTACCTGGAAATGCTGAAGTAGTTTTCATCCGGAAACACATGATTCTGAACGATATCAACTGCCCGTTTCGAGAAACAAACCCTTGTGGTTGCACGTGGTTGTCTGCAAACCAACGCCCCTCACCCTGCGCTGCGCGCTTCCCTCTCCCTGATGGCGAGGGAATTGCTCTTAACCCTTCTCCATTGAGGGAGAAGGTGGCCCCACGGGTCCAGCCTTCGTAGCCAGGCGACTTCGGCGGAGCAGGCACGGATGAGGGGAGCTTGTCCATGTCGCGGTTTTGCGGCTGGTTCAGCGTTTGTGATTCCATGCATCCGTAGAGCGGGTTGCTGCTGGCGAGGTGGCGAATGAGAGTCGAGTGTCCGCATTGTGGCGCAAAGGGTAAGATAGACGAATCCAGGCGGCCCCCCGGAGCTGTCATTATCCGCTGCCCGCGCTGCAAGGGCAGCATACCGCTGGACGATCTCCTGCCGGAATCGACTGCATCAGCGACAGGTGTGGGTCACGCTTTGAAAACAGCTTCCATTGCCAACAGAGCCGATGCTGCAGTGCCGGGAGGCGTTTCCGGTGCGGAACCGGATGACCGGCAGTTCTGTTCGGTCTGCAACAGGCGTATCCCGCGCAAAGACATGACCATGTTCGGACCTGCGCTGGTTTGCGTATCGTGCAAACCTGCGTACGTTCAGAATCTGGAACAGGGAGGCACCCGGCCCGGCAGCTTGCGTTACGCCGGATTCTGCACCCGCTTGTGCGCGAAATCCATTGACTCGCTTATTCTCGTAGCTGTCATGGGCGCGTTGTACCTGGTCATTTTTCTCGTCCTGTCCGGCTCCTTCTCCATAAAGCCGCAGGGAACGAACCCGGAGCTTCTCATGGCTGCCATGGTGATCTGGTATATGATCGTGGTGGCTCTGCCAGTGGCAATGGGGACATTTTTCGTCGGCAGGTTCGGGGCAACGCCAGGCAAAATGGCAGTCGGGCTAGTGGTGGTCAACCCTGAAGGGGATCGGATAAGCTGTCTGAGAGCGCTGGGGCGTTGCCTGGCGGAAATGCTGAGCGGGTTCTTCTGCTGCATCGGCTATCTGCTGATGTTCTTTGACGCGGAAAAGCGAACCTTGCACGACATGATTTGCCAAACAAGGGTAGTATATAAATAGAAATAGTTTATTGACACGAAACCCTTATATTGATACATTCTTTCGTCTTTGTTCCGGATGCAAACCAGTAACGGGAAGTGCTCAAAGTGAAACCTGTCAGGACCATCGAAGCCCCCTTGCCGAAGGGGGTTGCTGATTTTCTCCCCGAAAAGGCGGCAAAAATCGGCTTCATACAGGAGAAGATCCTCAGGGTCTTCGACCTGTGGGGATTCAGGCCGATCATTACGCCCCTGCTAGAGTTCCAGGATGTCATGGCGCCTGCCCTGGGAGGGGACCTCAGGGAAAAGATGTTCCGCTTCGACGACCGCCAGACGGGCAGGCTTCTGGTAATTCCCACCGATATCACGCCCCAGGTCGCACGCATCGTTGCCACGAGAATGAAGAGTTATCCCCTTCCCCTGCGGCTTTCGTACAGCGGACGGGTGTTGCGTCATGTCGAGCTCCGGTCAGGGCGCAGCCGGGAGATTTTCCAGGCAGGAGTGGAGCTGATCGGGCTCGTTTCGCCGGAAGCTGACGCGGAAATGGCTGCCATGTCCATCGAGGTCTTAAAGGACCTTGGTTTCGTTGATTTCAAGGTTGCTCTGGGGCAGGTGGAGTTTTTCCGCGGGATACTGGAGTCCGCTCCGTTTTCCGAGGAATCACGCGACCTTCTGCGGTCCGCCATAAGCAAGAAAGACACGTCGGCGGTTGCGGAAATCCTGGAGAACGAGCAGGTTCCGGATGGTGCGAAAGAAGAAATGATTGCCCTTCCCCGTCTGTTCGGTGGACGGGAGGTGCTGGCCGATGCCGCGGGGATAGTGGTCAACGACCGCTCCCGGAAGGCGTTGGAAAATATTTCCCAGGTACTGGATATCCTTGATATCTATGGTGTTTCGGATCACGTGACCATCGACCTGGGGGAGATCCGGGGACTTGACTACTATACCGGATTGACACTGGAAGGATTCGTGGAGGGTGTCGGCGAGGCGGTGTGCGGAGGCGGAAGGTATGACAACCTTACGGCCCGCTACGGCTTTCCGGCGCCTGCGACCGGTTTCGCTTTCAATATCATGGCCCTTCTTTCCGCGCTTGAAAAGCGCCCGGAGGTAGAAGCCAGCAAAACCGGGGATTTTCTTATCTGCAACAGGAACAGGGATCGCCGCGAGGCCCTGGAAATGGCCAAGCGTCTAAGGAAAAAAGGTTTCACCGCGGCCAGGGACATCATCAGCCGGGATGTGGCGGATTCCCTCAAATATGCCGCGAAAATGAACATACTGTACATGATCGTCATCGATGGGGAATGCTGCCGCGATGGCGAGGTGCGCGTGGTAAGGGTTGCCGACGAAAAAGGGATAACGGTCAGGAAAAGCGAACTGTATCGGAAGGATTTCCCACTGAGTTTCGGACCCTTGCGGGGAGACTAGAAAATGGCCAATGTGGTGGTTGTGGGTGCCCAATGGGGAGACGAGGGCAAGGGCAAGGTTGTAGACATCTATACCGAGTATGCTGACGATGTTATCCGCTTCCAGGGCGGCAACAATGCCGGCCATACCCTGGTGGTCGGAAACGAGAAGGTGATTCTTCATCTCATACCGTCCGGCATTCTGCATCCCGGAAAGCGCTGCATGATCGGCAATGGCGTGGTTCTGGACCCCGAGGTCTTCATCCGCGAAGTTGATGCGCTGAAAGCCAACGGGAAGATGGTTGACGATGAAAATCTTCTCGTGAGCGAATCGCTCCATATAATTATGCCCTATCACAAGACGATTGACCTGGCGCGGGAGAAGAAAAGCGGCGGCAGGAAAATCGGGACCACTGGCCGCGGCATCGGGCCTTGCTACGAGGACAAGATCGGGCGGCGCGGGATAAGGCTGATGGATCTTCTGGACCGGGAGCGGTTTGCCGCCAAGCTCGGGGAGTACCTGGAGGAAAAGAACTTCATCCTGGAAAAGTTCCTGGGTGATGAATCCCTTGCCTTTGACGCCATCTACGATACCTACCTGGGATATGCGGAAGTGCTCAGAAAGTATGCCGCGGACACGGCCAGGGTCCTGCGCGACGATATCCGCTCAGGCAAGAGCATCCTGTTCGAAGGCGCCCAGGGCACCATGCTCGATATCGATTACGGCACATACCCCTTCGTAACCTCTTCTTCGACCTGCGCCGGCGGCGCCTGCACCGGAAGCGGCGCAAGCCCCAGGGACATCAATGAAATCATCGGTATTTCCAAGGCCTACGTCACCAGGGTCGGCAGCGGACCTTTCCCCACCGAACTTGACGACGAGAACGGGACACGCCTGCGCGAAGCCGGCGGCGAGTTCGGCTCCACCACGGGGCGCCCGCGCCGCTGCGGCTGGTTCGATGCCATGGTGGGCAGGTACGCGGTGCGCATCAACGGCCTGACCGGCATTGCGCTGACCAAGCTTGACGTCCTGAGCGGATTTCATACGATCAGGATATGCACCGGTTACGAATATCGTGGCGAGGTTCTGGACGATATGCCGGCATCTATGGAAGTGCTTGCCGAATGCAAGCCGGTTTACGAGGATTTCCCCGGGTGGCGCTCTGATATAGGCGCTGCCAGGAGGATGGAGGAGCTGCCGCTCCAGGCCAGGAAGTATGTGGCAAGGCTGGAAGAGCTCTTGGAATGCCCCATAGTTCTTGTTTCGGTCGGCGCCCGGCGCGATGAGACTATAATGGTGAGGAACCCTTTCCTGTAACTCCGCTACTCATGAAAAAAAACGACACGCGGGAAAAAATTTCTTGACGCGGGACTTAAGATATATTATAAAGTCATTCTTTCTTGAAGCGAGCCGCTAGCTCAGTTGGTAGAGCACCTGACTTTTAATCAGGTGGTCGTTGGTTCGACCCCAACGCGGCTCACCACGTCCCCTTCGTCTAGCCCGGCCCAGGACACCGCCCTTTCACGGCGGCGACGGGGGTTCAAATCCCCCAGGGGACGCCAAAACAATCAAAAAAAAGAGGCCAACCGGCAGGTTGGCCTCTTTTTTTTATTTTTTATTGTGCTATAATGTGTTCTTGTTAAACTATGGTGAATTGTTCCTTTCGGGGTAATCCGAAAGGTTCGCCCATGCTGCCGCGGATTCGGACCGTTTCGCCGGAGGATGCGTCGCCACGGCTTTGCTGCCGGGAGGCGGCGGCTCCATGGGGTTCCAGGCAAGGCTCCAGTGTTCAATATTAGGACGGTGTTCGCAAAGTTAACATCCTGAAAAGTCGCTGTATACACATTAATGTAACCGGCAAGATAGCTCTGCCGTGGGAAAAAGTCCCTAAATAGAACACATGGGCATTGGTCTGATGACCGGATTGCGTTGAAAAAGCGTAGTTTTTTGGTGGCATGCTAATTGCTAAACCAAAACGATGTTTTGGTTTATTCCATCAACGGAAAGGAGGTGCGGTGTATTTCGGCCGTTGAACAGCGGCCGGAGGGATTGGACCGCATGAAAGGTATCAGGGTCGCGCCGGCTCTTTTTCATACGGCACGACGAACCGGCAGCCGTTGCAGCCATGAAATGAAGTCGGAGGGGGAGTCCGGATTTCAAGCTGCCGACCATATCAATCTTCATGCAGGCACAATCCCAGACAGTTGTATCTCTGCTCTGTTTTGAAAGCCCCCCGGTCAAGAAATTGCCTTGCCGGTATGGGCGGAAATCATCGATTGATGAAGGACCAACCTTTATTGATTACCATGAGAAGGAGGAAAAGGATGAAGAAAACAAGACTCAGTAGCAAGATTATGGGGCTGCTCGGTTTGGCCGCCCTGGTTCTCACGGCCGGAGCGCCGGCACAGGCGGCGTTCGTCGTGGGTGGCGAAAACGGCTGGCAGATGACTTATGACGGTATGATCAACGTGTTCGCGGTGTACCGGACGCAGGACAACCTGCAGGATAGCCACGGAAATGTTGCTGCGCCGAATCTTAACAGCCAGGGATTCACCGTCCGCACCGGCCTGCTCCCCAGCATCTTCGCTTTCAACGTCAAGTCTCCGACCATCAACGGCGTCGACTATGCAGCACGAATTGGTCTCTACCCACAGATTCAGAACTACGGGCAGAGGACCGGTTTCGGTACCCACTATAATGGCGGCACCACCATCGATATCCGTGAAGTGTTCTTCACCGCTGACGGCAAATTCGGCCAGGTCCTCGCCGGCCGTGCGCTCAACCTTTACCAGGGCAAGAACATCCTGTCCGACATGACACTGTTCGGCGTCGGCGTGCCCCTTGACATGGGCTCCGGCGGCGGCACGACCCTCGGCCACATCGGCTACGGTTATGCCTTCCCGTCCTTCAACTCCCAGTTCCGTTACACCACTCCTGACATGAGCGGTTTCAAGGTCGCTTTCTCCATTTGCGAGCCGAGCAGGATTTCAGGATCTTCTTCCAATGGCGGCGCAATGTTTGACGCCACCAAGTTGAATCAGCCCCGTTTCGAAACAGAGATATCCTATGCCAAGGCTTACACCGGCGGCAAAATGTCGGCCTGGTTGTCCGGCATGTACCAGGAAGCCAAGTCGATCGGTCTTGTTTCAATGAATCGTAAAGTCGACTCCCTCGGCGGTGCCGGCGGCGTAAGCGCCAGCTTCGGTCCGTTTGAAGCGACGATCTCCGGATACGGCGGCCGCGGCATCGGCACCCTTTTCATCCAGGATGATGACGTTGACGGCAACGCCCTTGACGGTATCGGCAATGAGCGTACTTCCTACGGCGGTCTTGCCCAGGCAATGTACACCATAGGCAAAGTCAAGCTGGGAGCCCAGTATGGCATGAACTATGCTGACAGAACGGATTATGAAACGGCGAACGGTTATAACGCCCACGTAAAATCCCGTCAGGCGGTTACCGGTGGCGTGTACTACTCCGTCAACAAGTATCTCCAGCTCGTAGGCGAGTATTCGTGGGACCGTACAAGCTACTACAACAACTTGAGGCAGACCGGCAACACGTTCTCGCTCGGTACGATATTCGTTTGGTAGCCAATCGGACACTGGAAAATCTGGAACAAAGAAAGGCCGGCTTTTGCCGGCCTTTTTTTTCAGGAACAGTAAGAGAACCATGGTGTTTAAAAATCCCTCTCCATCAAGGGAGAGGGTATATTGTTGAAATCCCCCTCGGTCCCCCTTTCGTAAAGGGGGAGGTATGAAACTGCCCCCTCGGTCCCCCTTTCATTAAGGGGGGGCATGAAACTGCCCCTTCGATCTCCCTTTCCAAAGGGGGAAGTATGAAACTGTGCCGATGTTCCCCCACTTTAAGAAAGGGGGGGCAGGGGGGGGATTTGAAATCAGCCGGTGATCGGCTGAACCATCGGGGACCTTTCTTTCCGCTTTTCCTTTGACATCAGTCGATTGCAAGTGATATAGAGACGTATCGTCCGCGTCCTGAGAATGCACGAAATCATGTAACAAGGAGCATGTAATGAGCAAAGTCTCTCGAGGTCTCTTTCCAATACCCTGGCTAACGGTTGTCCTGCTGTTCATCATGGCCATGGGAACCTCAGGTTGTTCGATTTTCAAATCCTTCACCCCGGAAGGCAGGGGGGAGAAGGAACTGTTCAGGTCCCGTGACCAGTACGTCCGGATCGTCAAGCAGGACGTTGCGAAAGGAGCGAAGAAACAGTCCAACGAACACCCGGTAATGCTCGATTCCGACCAGATCCGGAACGCGCTGGCTTCGATGGAGGTCATGCTGGACGGAAGAGATAAGTCGGTTCCGGTGTTTACCAAGGCCCAGCTTGATACTCTGGCTCCTCATCTCAGCCGTGGTCTGGCCGCTGCAGGCCCCGATGAAGATGTCGTTTTCGGGCTCATAGACGATTTCAAGGCTGTTCACGGCCTGGCCAAGGAACAGAAGTATACCGCCGGGCGGGTCTTCTACCGTGACGGCAAGCTCAATATCATTTTCGGCAACATCCAGGGCGAGTACCGCGCTGTCGCGGATAGAAGGCTGAATCCGCTGGCGCCCGGCTCCAGGTCGGTTCCGGTCAAGCAGACATGGGTGTTCATCGACCAGCCCGACCAGGCCTATTATTCCGGTCCGGAAGGCAGGCGGAGCGACTGGATAACGCTTGACCTCGCTGCCATGGAGGCCAAGGCCGCTGCCGCGGAGAAGGAGGCGAAGGCTGCCGCGGAGGCTTCAGGCGCCACAGAGGGAAGGTTCTACCAGCCGAAGAAGTCGGTTGAAGAGCGGCTGACGACCCTTAACGAGCTGAAGGCCAAGAAACTGATCACCGATGAGGAATACCAGAAGAAGAGGGCGGCCATTCTGAACGACCTCTGATCCTGATTCATTTTTACCTGGAAACCCCGCCGTCCGGCGGGGTTTCTCCCCTTCCTTTCCACTCTTCCCGGTGTTTCGCTATAAATATCAAAAATTGTACTGGATATTTGCGGCAAATTAATGTATACACTAAATATTCCGTAGGCTTCTCTGTTATGTAAAATTCGCGGATTCTGCACGCGTCCCGTTTTTCCGGGAAAGCGCCTTTCACGGCTGGGTATGAGTCGTCCGTTATATGAGCTTCGTTGTGACTGTTGATCCCTCAAGGAGTTACTTAGATGACAGCTCAGATTATCTATCTGATCGAAGAAGCCTGGAACCGTTACATTGCCAATGATGTCCTGGACATTCACAAGATCCGCCCGGAAGTCGCCCATTCCTGGCAGCGATGCAGAAACCTCAAGGTCGACCCCTATGGCCTTTCCACTCCCGAAATAAAGGGCGCCGAGCTCAAGGAACGGCTCAATTCATCCCAGCATCTCATAAAAATAGCCCGTCCGTTCATCCACAATCTTTACGGTTTCCTCAAGGGATCCGGTTTCCAGATCGTTCTCACGGACAAAGACGGATATATTCTTGAAGCCATTGGTGATCCGGATATTATAAAGAAGACCAGGCAGGTGCAGTTGTGCCCCGGGGGTGAATGGACCGAAGCCGCCAAGGGCACCAATGCAATCGGCACCGCCATTTTTGAAAAGAAGCCGATCCAGATCTTTGCCAGGGAGCATTTCTGCCAGCCGCACCATTTCCTTGCCGGAGCGGCCTCTCCGATCTTTGATCCAGATGGGGAGCTGGTGGGAGTTCTCGATATCAGCGGTGACTATAAGGCCTTCAATTCTCATACGCTCAGCCTGGTCGTTGCCGCGGTGAGCGCAATCGAAAACCAGCTGCGGCTGCACAAAACCACCAGCAAGCTGTATGTTTCCTACAAGTTCACAAACATGCTTCTTGAAACAGTGTCTGACGGTATAATTTCCTGTGACAGCAATGGGACAATAACCCAGCTCAATTCATATGCCGCCAAGCTGATCGGGGTTGATTCGCGTTTTGCGATCGGCAAACATGTAGCCAACGTAATCAAGAAACCTTCGGCGCTTTTGCAGGTTCTGGCCACCGGGGTGGAATACAAGGACCATGAGGCGCTGATCGAGGAAACGAGCAAGAAGGTCAACCAGTCCGTTTCCCCCCTGCGTGACGATACCGGCAGGGTTATCGGCGCTTTGGCGATCCTGAAGGTGTTCAAGGAAAAGCAGGCGGGCAGAAGGACGGGTTCCCTGACTGCAAAATATGTATTCGATGACATTATCGGGGAAAGCGAGACGATGCTCGTTGCAAAGAAATGGGCGCGAATCGCGGCAGGCAGTCCTTCGACGGTATTGCTCACCGGCGAAAGCGGAACCGGAAAGGAGCTTTTCGCCCAGGCCATCCACAACGGAAGCGCGCGAAAGGAGCGCCCCTTCATCGCCATAAATTGCGCGGCATTGCCGGACACACTCATCGAGAGCGAGCTTTTCGGTTACGAGGAAGGATCGTTTACCGGTTCAAAGAAGGGAGGGCAGATCGGCAAGTTCGAGCTGGCCAACGGCGGAACCATATTCCTGGATGAAATAGGCGACATACCTCTTTATACACAGGTCAAGCTGCTGCGCGTCATCCAGGAGAAGAAACTTTCCAGAATCGGTTCATCGGGAGAGATTTCCGTTGATATCAGAATCGTCGCCGCCACCCATAAGGACCTCAAGGAAGAAGTTCAGAAGGGCAACTTCAGAAAAGATCTCTACTACCGTCTGAATGTCATCACGATCAACATCGCATCTTTGAGGGAGAGGATGGACGACCTTCCGCTCCTGGTCGTCCATTTCGCGAACAAGCTCTCGGTCAAGCTCGGCCGCAAGAACATCTCCATCTCCGATGACTTTACGGAGAGGCTCAAGACATACAACTGGCCCGGCAATATACGCGAACTTGAAAACGCCATAGAGCGGGCGCTTAACATGCTCCCTGACAACGGCGCCCTCACACCCGATCTGCTGCTCTTCGACAGCCCGGCTCCCGGAAGGACTGAAGAAAGGGTATCCGAAGTCAAGTCCCTCAAGGACATTGAGAAGGATGCCATCATCCATGCCCTGAACCTGTACAAGGGAAATATCCTCAAGGTTTCCGCCAAGCTCGGAGTAGGGCGGAATACCCTCTATCGCAAGATAAAAGAGTACGACATCAAGTAATTCCTCCTTATGCGGTCCTGACTTGTGCCGTTCGTGGTGAGCTTGCCGAGCCGTGAACGGGATGATCCACAGAGTAATCCCTTCCAATTATTTCCCATGTGTTTACAATGGAATATCCCGCCTTCTGCTGAAAGTGGAGAAACCGCCGCCGCCTTCTTGACAAGCGCGGATTTCGGGATATCATTGGTTAGTTAGTTGGTTAGTCAGTTCGCTTGTTCGCTTTCCCACTTCAGTGCTCTATAATCAAACGCGATGTTCCAAAATGGATTGCAATCCGGAGAGCACCGGAACCGGCCGCGGAAGTTTTCTTCCATAATTCAGGTAATTGGTTGAAATCATAAATTGCCTGACAAGTGGCACTGCAATTGCAGTAAGTAAAACACTTGTTTATTGCAATTACATTTCGCCAGGAGAGGGGGTGGTAGCAGAAGAAGGCACATCTGTTTTGGTTTAACCAAGTACAGGCTTCTGCAGTAGCAGCAAGAAATGGGTTTACGCCCGCATGTGTTTTGATGGAAAAAAATAAAATATGGAGGATTGACAAATGGCTTTAGCAGAAGAGAGTTTTTATTTCTTTATTCCTACGATTAGCATTCTTGGCGTTGGTTGTTCTAAGGAAGCCGGCCCGAAAGCCAAATCCCTCGGCTTCAAAAAAGCTCTGCTCGTAACCGACGCAGGTCTTGCGAAAATGGGCGTTGCTGATACGATCGGTGCCTATCTGAAGGCTGAAGGTGTTGACTATGTTCTTTACTCTGGCGCCGAGCCCAATCCTACCGATATTAACGTACGTGACGGCGTAAAAGTATGGAAAGACAACGGCTGCGACTCCCTGATCTCTCTGGGTGGCGGTAGCTCCCATGACTGCGGCAAGGGTATCGGCCTCATGATGTCCAACCCTGGGAAAGACATCCGTGACTTCGAAGGTCTCGACGTTTCTACCGGGAATTTCGTTCCTTACATCTCCATCAACACCACCGCTGGTACCGCCAGCGAAATGACCCGCTTCTGTATCATCACCAACACCGATACCCATGTCAAAATGGCTATCGTTGACTGGCGTGTAACTGCACAGGTATGTATCGTTGACCCGGTCCTCATGCTGGGCAAACCCCCCGCACTGACCGCAGCGACCGGTATGGACGCCCTTACCCACGCTGTCGAAGCATACGTATCCACCATCGCTGAGCCGATCACTGACGCATGCGCCATCAAGGCCATCGAACTGATCGCCAAGTCCCTCAGCCGCGCTGTTGCTCTCGGTAGCGACCTCCAGGCACGTGACGATATGGCATGGGCAGAGTTCCTCGCCGGTATGGCATTCAACAACGCAGGTCTGGGCTATGTTCACGCAATGGCTCACCAGCTGGGCGGCTTCTACAACCTGCCGCACGGCGTTTGCAACGCCATCCTGCTGCCGCACGTTGAGCAGTACAACCTGATCGCCGCTCCTGCTCGTCTGGCCGACTGCGCCAAGGCGATGGGCGTTAGAACCGAAAACATGTCGACTCTGGATGCCGCACAGGCATGCATTGACGCCATCAAGGCTCTTTCTGCTTCCATAGGCATTCCGCCGAACCTCACCGTTCTCGGCGTGAAAGAGCAAGACCTCAAGGTCATGGCAGAAAACGCGAAGAAAGACGTTTGCCAGCTCATGAACCCGCGTACTGCTACTCTTGATCAGGTTATCGAAATCTACAAGAATGCAATGTAATTGAACGCAAGTTCAGTAAAAAAAGGGGGGGTGGGTCATCCACCCCCCTGCTTTTATATCCCCCCTGATTGACAGGAAGTACCTCGCCTGCCAGGCAATGTCCTGGCGCAGCGTCTCCAGTATGCCCCGATGGTCCCGACGTGAGACCGAGCGGCATGATGGAGCGACTTGTTCCATATGTGTACCAAATCATAACGCTGTCTTATTGTGGCCAACTTTTGTCATGCTTTGATACATCATTATGTCTGCAGTGAAATAACGAAATCAGCCGTTTTGAACTTTTGGCCATCTCATATCTTGGGGGGTCAAAGTTCCATAAAATTCGTAACATTGCGTCTTTGCATGGATTCAGGAACCCATGGGATATGTAAAGCCGCACTACGTAATAGAAATATTCTTTTTTTATCAAATATGGTATGTTTATTTCATAGCAATTACCCGGGCAGCTGTAAAAATTATGAAAAAGAATGGGAATGGAGGAAATTATGGGAGAAAAGATCATCCGCATCAACATGACGAACCTTACCTCAAGCACCGAACCGGTACCGAGCGAATGGGCAGCGCTCGGCGGTCGCGCGCTTACATCCACGGTCGTGGCGAAAGAAGTACCTCCCACCTGTGATGCGCTTGGCAAATACAACAAGCTGGTTTTTGCTCCCGGCCTGTTGACCGCAACAGCGGCAGCCAACTCCGGCCGACTTTCGGCCGGCTTCAAGAGCCCCCTGACCGGCGGCATCAAGGAGAGCAACGCAGGCGGAACCGCGGCACAGAACCTGGAAAGGCTCGGCATCAAGGCGCTCATCATCGAGGGTATGCCGAAGGATGACAAGTGGTACAGCATCCACATCAACAAGGATGGCGCAACCATAAAGGAAGACATGGAGTTTGTCGGTAACGGCATGGGCAACTACGAGCTCATCAGCAAAGTGAGCGAGCGGCTCGGCAAGAAAACCGGCGTCCTCGTGTGCGGTCCTGCCGGTGAATACAAAATGGCTTGCGCGAACATCTCGGTGAAGGACCCCGACGGAAACATCCGCAGCCACGGCCGTGGCGGCGGCGGCGCGGTCATGGGCTCCAAGAAGGTCAAGTACATCACTGTTGACGATACCGGCGGGCCCGGCGTAACCATTGCCGATCCGGAAAAATTTAAGACCCAGGCGCGTATCTTCGCCAAGGCACTGCTTGATCACCCGGTCAGCGGGCAGGGTTTGCCGACCTATGGTACCAACGTCCTGATCAACATCCTGAACGAGGCCGGCGGTCTCCCCACCAAGAACTTCCGCTTCGGCACCTGTGATCACGCCAACAATATCTGCGGCGAGACCATGCACGACACCATCGCCGCCAGAGGCGGCAACACCACCCACGGCTGCCATGCAGGCTGTATAATTAAGTGTTCACAGATGTACGTCGATGCAGACGGCAAATACATCACTTCCGGATTTGAGTATGAAACGGTCTGGGGACTGGGCGCAGACGCCTTGATCTCGGATCTTGACATCATCGCCAAGTGCGACTGGGCCATGGACGACATCGGCATCGACTCCATCGAAGGCGCCGTGCTCATGGGCGTCGCAATGGAGGCAGGAATCCTCCCCTGGGGCGACGGCAAGGAAGCTTTCCGCCTCTACAACGAAGAAATCCGCAAGGGAACGCCTCTTGGCCGCATCCTCGGCAACGGAGCCGGTTCTGTCGGCAGGACCTATGGCCTGACCAGGATCCCCGTTGTAAAGAATCAGGGTATCCCTGCCTATGACCCACGTTCGGTCAAAGGTATCGGCATCACCTATGCCACTTCCACCATGGGTGCCGACCACACCTCCGGCTACACCATCGCAACAAACATCCTTAAAGTCGGCGGCTATGTTGATCCACTTTCCAAAGCCGGCCAGGTGGAACTGTCCAGGAACCTGCAAATTGCCACTGCGGCGGTGGACAGCTGCGGTCTGTGCATCTTCGTGGCCTTCCCGGCTCTCGATATCCCCGAGTGCTTTTCGGCCATTTACGAGATGATCAATGCTCGTTACGGGTGCAGTCTCACTGCTGATGACGTAGTCGAGTTCGGCAAGTACGTTCTCAAGACAGAGCACGAATTCAACCTTGCCGCAGGCATGACCAACAAGGACGACCGTCTGCCTGAATTCTTCGAAGAAGAGGTCCCGCCGCACAATGCAGTTTGGGATTTCTCCGACGCGGAAATTGACGAGTTCTGGAAATTCTAGTTTCCGTCATGACGGAGGATGGTTTTGCCATACTGTGCGGGCACCCTGTAAATGGGTGCCCGCCTTTTTATCAGCTGACTTGTTTCGAGCATTATGGTATGAAATATTATAAGGTCATTTACAATAGTCACGGTTTGAAGCTTTAAGATTTTTTGCACCATATGTTTAATCGGGAAAGACCGCTTCCTGCTTTGACCGTGCAGCTCAGCATCGCAAAATTCGGGAGTGGCAGTGAGCGCTCTGCTGCAAGGAAGGTTGTCTCATGGCTCTGATAGACTCGTACGGACGTAAAATCAACTACCTCCGCCTCTCGGTAACGGACAGGTGCAACTTTCGCTGCATCTACTGCATGCCTGCCGGGGGTGTGGACAAGGTCGACCATCACGACATCCTCAGTTATGAAGAGCTGCTGCTGTTGGCCAGATCAGTCGTCCCGCTCGGCATCGAAAAGATACGGGTTACCGGCGGAGAGCCGCTGGTGAGAAACGGTATTGTTCCTTTCCTGTCCGAGTTGTCTAAAATACCGGGGTTGCGCCAGCTCGTATTGACAACAAATGCTTACCTCCTTGAAGAAATGGCGCAACAGCTGCGCGCTGCAGGCGTGCAGCGCCTCAACATCAGTCTGGATTCATTGCTGGAACAAAGGTTCAGCGAGATAACCAGGGGCGGCGAGTTGCGGAAGGTCATGGCCGGCATACATGCGGCTGAAAAGGCCGGGTTCCCGATAAAGAT
The DNA here is from genome assembly GCA_034933285.1 of Geobacteraceae bacterium. Lineage (GTDB taxonomy): Bacteria > Desulfobacterota > Desulfuromonadia > Geobacterales > Geobacteraceae > RPRC01. The sequence continues at coordinate 41,646 of JAYFNT010000022.1, forward strand.
CAATGCCGTTGCCATGCGTGGAATCAATGACGACGAGATCAATGATTTCGCGGCGTTAACCATTGACAGACCATTCGCGGTCAGATTTATCGAGTATATGCCGACCACCAAGGAGGAGGGCTGGCAGTCACGCTCCATTTCAGGCGAGGAGATTCTTACGCGCATCAAGGAGCGGTTTTCCCTGCAGCCGGTCGTTCGCGGAGAAATGGCCGGTCCGTCCCGGGACTACAAGATATCAGGGGCTGCCGGGACTGTAGGTGTCATAACTCCCGTTTCCGGCCATTTTTGCAGTGAGTGCAACCGCATCAGGGTAACCTCCAAAGGGATGGCGAAAAACTGTCTGTTTTCCGATAAGGAAGTAGATCTGAAACCGCTGCTGCGGGCAGGCGACATGGCCGGATTGCAGGAAATTCTGCGCAGGATCGTCATTGAGAAGCCCGGCAAGCACATCATCGTGGAGCAGGCTTCCGAACGGAAGCCCTTTTCGATGTCGAAGATCGGTGGCTGAAAAACATTGAAAGGGGCAAAAAGCATGTCAGGCAGAGTAGTTGACGTATGTGTCAGTGAAAAGAAAGGTGAGCGGAAGAAACCGGTGGACCAGGTCGTCGTGCGTGTTGCGCACGGGATTGTCGATGATGCCCATGCAGGTGAGTGGCATCGGCAAATAAGCCTTCTCGCTATCGAAAGCATAAGGAAGATGCAGGAGAAAGGCCTTGATGTCAGTTCAGGCGATTTTGCCGAGAATATCACCACCGAGGGCATCGAGCTGCCTTCCCTGCCCATAGGCACCAGGCTTGAAATCGGCGATACACTGCATGAAGTCACCCAGATTGGCAAAGAATGCCATACCCGCTGCGCAATATACCACCAGGCGGGCGATTGCGTCATGCCGCGCGAGGGGATTTTCGTCAAAGTCCTGCGTGGCGGCACAATCAAAAGAGGCGACAGGATCGATGTCGTAGCAGCGTAGGTCGTTTCAGGATGGACAGCAAATAGTCGGCTTTGTCTACCCCGTTTATGGACCTTATCCCTGCCGGGCAGATTGAAACCATCTGTTCCTGTTTGAAATGATGAGAGGCCAACCAATGATCAGCCAGGTTTTCTTTTCCGACCTGAGAACATCCACATCGGAAAACCTGTTCGACAAGATCGGCAGTCTGATGGGAAAGTGTGACATCAGCTCTATTGTTTCCCGAGGAGATCTCGTGGCAGTAAAGATCCATTTCGGGGAGCGGGGCTGCCATGCGTATGTCCGGCCGGTTTTTGTCAGGAGAATTGTGGAAGAGATCAAGAAGTGCGGCGGAATGCCCTTCCTGACCGATTCGTCCACCCTTTATCCGGGGGAGAGAAAAAACGCTGTATCAGCCCTTCGTTGCGCGGTGGCAAATGGTTTTTCATCCGAAGTAGTGGGCGCGCCGCTCATCATGTGCGACGGCCTGAGAGGGCAATCCGCCAGGGAGGTTCCCATTGAAGGGGAGCTTTTGAAAACGGTAAAGATCGGCTCAGCCATTGCCGAGGCCGATTCTCTGGTGGCGGTGTCCCATTTCAAACTGCATGAACTGACCGGATTCGGCGGCGCGTTGAAGAATCTGGGCATGGGATGTTCGAGCAGGGCCGGCAAGCTTCAGCAGCATTCCACGATGGCGCCGGTGGTGGCCGGAGATATCTGCACCGGTTGCGGGTCATGCATGCATGCTTGTGACCACGAAGCTGTCAGCATGAGGAACGGTACCGCTTACATATCGCCGGAACTGTGCGTCGGCTGCGGCCGCTGCATTTCCGCCTGCCCGGTAAAGGCAGTCAAGGTTCAATGGAACGAGGCTTCTTCCCCGGTAATGAAAAAGATGGCTGAGTACGCCCTTGGCGCACTTTCCGGAAAGAAGTCATCGGCATTGTTCCTGAATTTCATTACCCAGGTATCTCCTGCCTGTGATTGTTATGGTCATTCCGACGCGCCGATAGTCAACGACATAGGGATCTGCGCATCGAGAGACCCGGTGGCTGTAGATCAGGCCAGTGCCGACCTGGTGAATGCCGCGCCAGGCATCAGGGGCACAGCACTGCGGTCAGGGTTCGAGCCGGGAGGGGACAAGTTTCGCGGAGTGCATCCCGATGTCGACTGGTCCGGCCAGCTTGAACATGCCGAGAAGATAGGACTTGGTTCGAGGAGGTACAGGCTGGAGAAAATATGAAAAATTCCCTTTGATTCAACCCTTCTTCACCCTGAATACCGAGTTGAAAGTCGCGGTTTTGATGCCCTGGTCGTCGAAAACTTCCGCTATTCCTTTTATGGTCCTTTCGTCACGTTCCAGGATGGTAGCCACGGCCCTGACCACTCCGCTCTTTATCGGCGCATGGAACCTCAGGGAGAGTTCCATGGTTACGAAGTGGCTTCCTTCCGGCAGGACGCTTTTGATGGCCATGGCAACTGCCGTATCCGCCAGTGCGGTTACAGCGCCGCCGTGCAGCAGCCCCTTTCCCTGTGAAAGCCTCACTTTGAAGGGCATCGAGAGTACTGCCCTGCCCTGCTTCGCTTCTTCAATCTGCATGCCCAGGTATTCTTCGAAGGGTGCGCATGCTATCCAATCAGGCAACTGAAAAGGTATCTCGCCATCAGCCGGCATCACCTTATCGTACATCTTTTCGTACATATACACCTCTCAGGGAACAGGAGAATCAGACGCCTTTTATCTTGTGGTCACGTTTGGCTGTATAGTCGTGGAGGCAGGCTGGTAGGTGAACTGCCACTCACTGTATTTCTTCTTGCCTTCCAGGTATTCCAGGCCATCCGGGAAATTTGCCTGTTTCATGGGCGGGTCGTTACTCGAACTGGCCACCCCGATGATGCCCCGTACGGGGTCCTTGATGGGAACCAAGTCTTCCCCTGTCAGCGGATCCTTATAGAGTCGCCTTATGTAACGGGTCTTGGTGAGGGTTGTCGGGTCGAGAAGCAGATCCTTCAGATCGTTCAGGGGGGGGGCTGCCCGCTGGCCCGTTCTGGGCGCATGCCAGCGGGTGATGGCATCCCGGTACTGTGAACCGCGGAAAATGAGTTCCTCCTCGCGCTCACGCGCCATGAACGTTCTCCAGCTCTGCCCGGCAATCCCTGTCATGATTCCCATGATGACAACCATGACCAGCACTGCCACCAGGGTAAAACCGGATGATGTCTTAATGAATTTTGTCGCCACTTCCTATTTCCGGGCAAGTACGCTGCGCGCCGCTTCCACCAGGTCCTCGGGCATGAGTCCGAAATACTTGAGCAGCTCCTCTGCCTTACCTGATGTGCCGAATCTGTCCTTGATTCCCACCCGTACGAGGGGGGTGGGCTGACGTTCGGCCAGAAGCTCGCTGACTGCCGAGCCGAGTCCGCCGATTATGGAATGTTCTTCAGCAGTCACGATGGCCCCGGTTTCTCTCGCCGCCTTGAGAACCAGTTCCTTGTCCAGAGGTTTCACTGTGCCGATATGAATCACGCGCGCGGAAATGCCTTCGGGAGCCAGCAGCGTGGCAGCCTGCATGGCCTGGGCAGTCATGATCCCCGTTGTCACGAAAGTGAGGTCGGTTCCGGCGGCAATTTCGCATCCCTTGCCTATCTGGAAACCGTGGCCTTCATCGAAGACCCTGGGGACCTTGTTGCGGCCGAGCCTGATAAAGACAGGCCCTTTGTATGCAGCTGCAGCGGCCACGGCGCCTTTCGTTTCCTCTGCGTCCGCGGGTACGATGACAGTCATGTTGGGGATTGCGCGCATTATGGCGATATCCTCAACCGACTGGTGCGTGCCGCCGTCTTCACCCACTGTCACTCCTCCATGAGTCGGCACTATCTTCACATTAGCCTTGGGATATGCCACCGACTGGCGGATCTGTTCCCATGCCCGGCCCGCGGCGAATATGGCAAAAGTGGAGACAAAAGGTATTTTGCCGACCGCGGCAAGTCCGGCGGCCGTCCCGACCATATTGGCCTCGGCTATACCCATATTGAAAAAGCGTTCCGGGAATTTCTTCGCGAAAACCGCTGTCTTGGTTGATCCGGACAGGTCGGCGTCGAGCACCACTATGTCCTTGTTTTCCTCACCCAGCCGGGCGAGTGTTTCTCCGTAGGCGTCCCTGGTTGCCTTCATGCTGATTCCTTCCTTTCTCTCAATCTTCGAAGCAGCCCAGGCAAAGGAGGGCCTCGTTCAATTCGTCGTCATTGGGCGCCACCCCATGGTAAGATGCCTTGTGCTCGAAACGCGGGACTCCTTTTCCCTTCACTGTCCGCGCCACGATCATCGTCGGTTTGCCTTTTACGGTTTGAGCGGTTTCCAGTGCTTCGACAATGGCTTCCATATCGTGTCCGTCAATTTCCATGACGTTCCAGCCGAAGGCGCGGAACTTTTCCCCGATGGGGCCCACGTTCATGACCTTTTCCACCTCTCCGTCGATCTGGAGCGCATTGGCGTCGACCATGGCGCAGAGGTTGTCCAGGCGGTAATGGGCCGCAGCCATTGCCGCTTCCCATACCTGGCCTTCCTGCAGTTCGCCGTCACCCAGCAGGGCGTACACCCTTGAAGGCTTATCGTTCAACCGCAAACCGAGAGCCATGCCGTTTGCCATGGACAGACCCTGGCCCAGAGAGCCGGTGCAGACCTCGACGCCCGGCGTTCCCTTGCTGTCGGGATGGCCCTGGAGATGGCTGCCCAGACGGCGCAGCATCATCAGGTCTTCCCTGGGGAAATAGCCTGCATCCGCCAGCGCAACGTACTGTGCGGGGGCCGCATGCCCCTTGCTGAGTACAAAGCGGTCCCTGTCCTCCCAAAGTGGATTTTGCGGGTCGTGCTTCATCACCTGAAAATAGAGAGCCGTCACCATGTCGATCGCCGAGAGTGACCCGCCAGTATGGCCGGACTGGGACCGATGGAGTGTCTTGATGATGGAAACCCGGAGATCCCGGGCCTTTTCTTCCAGAAACGCTATCCTGTCTTTATCCAAAATCTTTCCCTTTCCTGATGTCGTTGCTTTTTTTGCAGATCTCAGTCTTTTACCGAGGCCAGATATTCCAGGATCATTTCGTCCAGAGTCTGTTCCTGTTTCCCTGTCCCTCCTGATGAAGAAGCATCGTCTGTTCGATGCTGCTCCCGGTCAGCCGGGGAAGAGGCGTTCTCTTCCTGCCCGGTCAGCTCTCCACTGGCGAACGCCCGGCTGTCGAATTCTCCCGCTTTCAAACGCCTCAGCATATCCTTGTGCTGTTCCTTCATGAGGTCTTCGACGACCTTTTCCAACATCTCAATCGTAATGATGTCTGAATAATCGGTCTTTTTCGAGGAGATTATCGTGCCGTCCCGGTAAAGGAGAGTTGTGATATGGGGGTTCTTCAGGCCGCTGTCTTCGGTCTGGACGTGGAATACAACTCCCTTGTAGAGAATATTGTGATTGAATCCCTGTACCATGGTTTACCTGCTTGTAATGATTTGATGTGCAGCGCCGTTCCCTCCGCCCGGAGTCCCAAGCTGTTGTTTGCACGCAGAAAGTAGCATGGCATCCGGATTGATGCAAGGGAGAAACGGATGGTTGGGGATGCTTTTCAGGAGTTTTTCCCCAAGAGCTTTTTGATCCTGGCCACTGCTTCCATGGCATCCTTCGCATACAGATCGGCGCCGATCTGGTCGGCGTAGGCCTGGGTCACAACGGCGCCACCGACCATGGTGAATGTCCGTATCCCTTCCACCTTGAGCTTTCCGATGACGTTTTCCATTTCCGACATGGTAGTTGTCATCAGCGCGGAGAGGCCCACAGCGTCGACTTTTCGTTCCCGCGCCTCGGAAATTATCCTGTGGGCGGGCACGTTCTTGCCCAGGTCGATCACCTCGAAGCCATGGTTTTCCAGTAGAGTGCAGACGATGTTCTTGCCGATATCATGGATGTCGCCTTCAACGGTGGCCATCAGTATGCGCCCTTCGGAAGCCAGCGAGTCCTGCTGCATCACTTCCTTCAGGCGGGAGAAGGCGCTTTGCATGGTTTCGGCGGATTGCATGACCTGGGGAAGGAAGAACTGGTTGTTTTCGAAGCGGCGGCCTACTTCCTCAAGGCCGGGCAGCAAGCCTTCGTTGCTGATCTGGAGGGGAGTGAGCCCTTCTTCCAAGGCCCGGTTGACCAGCTGGGTGATCCCGTCTTTGTCGCCGTCGATCACCGAACGGGACAGAAGACCCCTTATGTCGGCCGGGAGGCCGCTCGGCGTTTCCGTCCCGGTTACAGTTACCGTGTCGCGGTAAGCCTCCACATACGAGGTTGCCCGGAGGTCTTTCTGCAGCAGGACCATGGCTGCCCGCCATGCATCCATCATCGCTTTTTCCTTCGGATTGATGATGGCTGCGTCGAGGCCCGCTGCCAGCGCCATGGAGAAAAATGTGGATGACATCAGCTGCCGGCAGGGAAGGCCGAAGGAAATATTGCTTACTCCCAGCACCGTGTTGAGACCCAGCGAACCCTTCACTGCCCGGATGGCATTCAGTGTTTCGACTGCCTGCTTCTGTTCCGCGCTGACCGTTAGCGTAAGGCAGTCGATGAGGATGTCCTGTCTGGGGATGCCCAACTTTTCGGCCGCGGCGGCAATCCGTCCGGCGATGGCCGCTCTTCCTTCGGCGGTCGGCGGGATGCCCTTTTCATCAAGGGTCAGCCCGATTACCGCGGCGCCGTATTTTTTTACCAGGGGGAGTATGCGGCTGATGCTCTTTTCCTCGCCTGAAACGGAGTTGACCAGCACTTTGCCGTCTGCAGCCTTGAGCCCCCGTTCAAGCGCTTCCGGGTTGGATGAATCGAGCACGATCGGTACAGTGACGGCTCCGGTTACGCAGAACACGGCCTTTTCCATGGCAGCGGCTTCATCGATGCCCGGTGTTCCAACGTTCACGTCCAGCAGGGTCGCGCCGGCAGCTGTCTGCTCCAGGGCTTCCCGGCGTATGTAAGAAATTTTCCCTTCCCTCAGTTCGGCGGCAAATGCTTTTTTGCCTGTGGGGTTGATGCGTTCGCCAATAATCGCGGCCGGATGGCTGTTGCCGATTGCAGTGAATCCTGAACGGCTGGAGAGGAATGTCGTTCCGCGATCGGGGCCGCAAACCGGGAAGGGCCTGTTTTTCTCCGCGAGCGCCTGACGGATCGCACTGATGTGACGTGGGGTTGTTCCGCAGCAACCGCCGATAATGCGGACCCCAAGCTCCACGAAGCGGTCGTGATAGGTGGTCATTTCCTCAGGTGTGCCCGGGAACACGGTTTTCCCGTCCTTGAGAATCGGCAGACCAGCGTTTGCCTGGGCTATGAGCGGAAGATTGGTGACCTGGCGCATGGATTTGAGGATTTCATGGATACCCGCGACACCAAGACCGCAATTGGAACCGATTATGTTTGCGCCGACAGCTTCCAGGGTTATGGCCGCCGCTTCCGGAGGCGTTCCCAGAACACTTCTTCCCTTGTCGTCGAAGGTGAGCATGGAGATGACGGGAATGGTCGGAGACAGCTCGCGGATCGCAATTATGGCAGCCCTGATTTCCTTGATGTCCAGGAAAGTTTCCAGGGTGAAGAGGTCTGCGCCTGCCTCCATGAGGATCTCGGCCTGCTCCCTGAAGACGGCCGACATCCGGTCGAAAGAGATGTCTCCCAGTGGTTCGACGAACAGGCCGGTGGGGCCCATTGATGCGGCGACATAGGCGGACGGCCCGCCGGCTTTCCTTGCCAGGGCGACTCCCGAGCGGTTTATTTCCCGTATCCGCCCTTCCAGGCCGTAGTGGGAAAGTTTTTCCCTGTTGCCGCCGAACGTGTTGGTTACGATGATGTCGGCGCCTGCCTGGCGGTATTCCAGGTGCACGGCTTGCACGACATCAGGAGCGGTCAGGTTCATCTCCTCGGGGGATTGGCCCGGTCTCAGGCCACGTTCCTGAAGCATGGTTCCTTTCGCGCCGTCCAGTACCAGGATTCTGTCCCGGATCTCGTCAAGAAAAGGGGTTTTCATAATCGGTGTTCTCCACGTGGCGGTGAGTTGTGTTCCGGGACGGCAACGGCACAGTCAGTCATCCTTCTTTTCCGTCGGGCAGATAATTCGGTTCCAGGGGGCTCCGCAGGTCCAGGTGGCCGCCCAGAGTGGTTACTTCATGCCCATCAATAAGAATTTTTACCTTTTTGACGGAAGGGAAATTATAGCTAACCGTATTTACTATGGAATATGCGGCCGTCATTTCTGCGGAGCTTCCCTGGGGCATTCCGTCCACAAACCCCTTGCCCATGTCCACGATGGCCGTATCGTTCAATATCTGCACGGACCGGACAGTGCTGGTGGGGGGGATGGTGGGCGACAGGTCTCCCAGCGGGCCGTTCGCCAGTTCTTCGAGGGCCTTCCGTATGCAGGGAGCAATGTCGCTGCCGCAGGCTTCAATCTCGCGCGTTTCCATGACGAATTCACCGGTCCCGGAGGACGCGAAAAAGAGCGATACGGCAATGGAGCCGGCGGGATGCGGCTGCTGCGGCACTGTCGGCCTTTCATGGCGTTCCAAGTATTTGAAGAGCATGAGAGCGCCCAATACCAGCGCAACGGCAACGAATGCCGTTAGCAGCAGTACCTTGCCGCCCCTTATTTTCCCCTGGGCCCGTTTCATGGCTGTACCTGCAGACCTTCCCTTTCCAGCGATACCTGGTGGACGTCACCGAGGGCTCCGCCGAGGAACCTGTTGCCGACCTTGATGAATCCTGCCGGGACATCAGTGACGAAATAATGATGGTTTCCCATTTCCGATGCCGGCCGGATCATTGACGAGTTGCGCAATATTTCGGCAACGGTGCGGGCCGTTTCCTCAGCGGAGTCCACGAGCTGGACTCCTTTGCCCATGCTTTCGCCGATCGTTTTCTTGAGTATCGGGTAATGGGTGCACCCGAGAACAAGCGTGTCCACGCCTTCGTTTTTCAGACCGCCAAGATAGATGTCGGCAGTCATGCGCGTCACTTCGTTGTCGATCCATCCTTCTTCCGCCAGGGGGACAAACAGTGGGCAGGCCCTTGTTATGACCTCGATGTCGGGATTTATCCTCTTGATGGCCTTGGCGTAAGCGCTGCTCCTTATGGTCCCCTCCGTGCCGATCACTCCGACTCTGCCGGTTCTGGTCGAAGAAGCTGCACGACGGGCCCCAGGTTCGATAACCCCGACGATGGGTATGGAAAAATGCTTCTTAAGCGTTTCCAGGGAGCAGGCGGACGCTGTGTTGCAGGCAACGACAAGCAGCTTGATATCCCGGCTGACCAGGAAGGAAGTGATTTCCATGGAGTAACGGGTCACCGTTTCCGGAGATTTCGTGCCGTAGGGCACACGTGCCGTGTCGCCCAGATATATGGTGTCTTCCTGGGGAAGAGCCTTTACAATTTCCTTCAGGACGGTGAGACCGCCGACACCAGAGTCGAATATTCCTATTGCCTTCCAGGACACGCCGGGTGCAAACCTCCTCTCGGGACGCGTTTTCCGCGCTTCCTATGCAGAAACGCCATCTTTTCCTCTGAAGGCGATTCATTCCATAAGCTATTGACTGATAATATGCTAAATTATATATACTAGTTTCCCAGGGGCAACTTTGTCAAGGCATTTGGCGTGGGCATTTGAGTTGGACGCTCAGTGGCGCTCCCCGGTTTTCGACAATATTCTCCTTTAATTCCAAAGTGAAATTTGCTATTGATACAGGGAAGGTTTCCGAATTGGAATTGATGGGTTGCCCGTCCAGGGTTACGGGCGGACACTATCCTCTGAAGGAGGAGCAATGGACAAACAGGAGCTGATTACCAGGACAACAGAGCGTCTGACCCCGTTCGAAACGGAAAACGTCATAAAGTTCCTACAGAATCTGACCCTCAAAAGCGCCATGGAGAATCCATGGATCATCGGGGCTTTCCTGGTCATTTTTTTCTATGCGGTGATCAAGCGCTCCAAATTCGTCTTGCTCAGCTTGTTTTGCGTGATTGCCATAATGGTCATGGTCCGATATATCTTCCCTCCGCAAGGCGACGAACTCAATCTCTCTTCAACACTTCCCTTTCTCGGGGGCGGACTTGTAATAGGTGCGGTACTGCTCTATTTCAATTTCATCAAGTCCGAATGAGGATTCGTGAACAGAACCGGATTCACCACAACCATTCCACTTGAAGTTCTGCTGGCCGCTGACAGGATACCGGTAGATCTGAACAACCTCTTCATAACGGGCGGCAAGGGGCTTGAACTTGTCGAACATGCCGAGGCGTGCGGTTTCCCCCGCAACACGTGCAGCTGGATCAAGGGCATTTATGCAGCCGTCATGGAAAGCGGCATCCGCGAGATGGTTGCCGTCACCGAAGGGGACTGCAGCAATACCCGCGCCCTGATGGAGGTTCTGTCGCTCAGCGGGATCCGCGTCATTCCCTTTGCCTATCCCCATGACAGGAGCGCCGCAGCGCTCAGGGAGCAGATCGAACGGCTGATGGCTGCCTTCGGAGTCGGCCGGGATCGAGTCAACCGGGCCGGCGAACGGCTTGAAACCATCAGGGAGAAGATCTGTGCAGTGGACAGGCTCACCTGGGAAGAAGACCTGGTGTCCGGCGAGGAAAATCATTACTTCCAGGTTTCTTCCTCGGACATGAACAGTTTCCCGGACCGCTATGAGGCGGAAATCGACTGCTTCATAGACGAAGCGCGTTCACGCAAACCGTTCCGCGACAGGATAAGGCTTGCATACATAGGCGTCCCGCCCATAATAGAGGGCCTTTATCCATTCCTGGAATCCCATGGCGCACGGGTCGTTTTCAATGAAACACAGCGGCAGTTTTCGATGCCTTACGGTATTGACGATCTGGTCGAGCGTTACCGTGCCTATACCTACCCGTATGATATCTTCTTCCGTCTGGCGGATATCGAGAGGGAGCTGGAAAAGAGAAGGGTAGATGGAGTAATCCACTACGTGCAGTCGTTCTGTTTCCGGCAGATAGAGGACATAATCGTTCGCAGGAGGCTTTCCCTGCCGGTCCTTACCCTGGAGGGAGACAAGCCGGGGCCGCTGGATGCCCGAACTGCCATCCGTATCGAGAGTTTTCTCGAACTGGTCGGGGAGAAGCGATGAGGATCGGCATCGACCTGGGGAGCAGGAAAGTGAAATTCGCCATGGTGTCCGCCGGGAGCGTCGTCCGCCTGGAAACCTTTGACACGATTTCTTTCTACAGGAATTTCGGGCGAATGAAAGGGGATGACCTGACGTTCGACCTGGCTGCCACCGGGTTGTTTTCTGCTGCTGAGATTGCTGAATCCGGCATAGTTGCAACCGGATACGGCCGTAACACTCTGCACCTTAAAGGTGTCCGGGTTATATCGGAAATCAGGGCACATACCGCGGGAGCGCTTTTCCAGACCGGGCTCAGGGATTTCACCCTGCTGGACATGGGTGGCCAGGATACCAAGGTGGCACTGATACGGGATGGTTCGCTCAAGGATTTCGTGATGAACGACAAGTGCGCGGCAAGCAGCGGCCGTTACCTGGAGAACATGGCAGCCGTGCTGGAGGTGGGATTGGACGAGCTTTCCTCGCACTGGGAAAACCCGGTCCGGCTCGATGCCACCTGCGGCATTTTCGGCGAATCGGAACTTATCGGCCAGATCGTTCGGGGTTATCCCGTTGCCCGGCTCTGTGCCGGAGTCAACCGGACACTGGTGAAAAGGGTTGTTCCCATGCTCAGGCGATTTCCGTCCGGGCAGATTGTCCTTACCGGCGGAGTTGCCCGCAACGGCGCCCTGGTTAGGCTTTTGGAAGAAGAGGGATATTCGGTGACCGTGCCGGAAAATCCCCAGCACAACGGCGCCATTGGCTGCGCGGTCATCGCTGGATGACTTCCGTTGGGAAGATGCATGAAGCTTGTAACGAAAGACCTGTTGTTCGTTGTTTTCGCCGCTGCCGTTCTGGCCGTAGTCATCCTGGTTTCCGGCAAGGAGACTACCAAAAAGATGCCGGATGATGCAGCGCACCGCACAACATACGATGTGCTGAAAAAATCCGGCAGCAGGAAGGAAGCCGAGCGCGGCTGCGGGAACTGCCATAATGAAAAAATGAATCCCCTCCCGGCGCATCATCCACCCAAAGATCGGTGCCTGTTCTGCCACAAGATCGAAAGGACGGCGCGGTGACCACGCTCAACCTGACACTTTCACTGGAGCGGCTCGTGGCGGACATTGCCGGCAAAGTCGAGGAATTCAGCCATATTGATCCGCATCGGGTTTTGTTGTGCGTTTCCTCCACCAGGAGCGGAGGCGTGCGTGGTGTGTATGCGAAAATACACCCGCTCCGTTTTGCCGGCGGTGCCCGATCCATGGAAGTGAAAAGAGGGCGGCGCTCTGCCTTCCTGACCATGCCGACGGTAATTCATCGTCAGACTGAGATGCTCTATGTGATTTATTTCCTCGTTCCCCGTTTCTTCGATCTCCCGAAACGTGAGAAACTTATCACCGTAGTTCATGAGCTTTATCACATATCACCGCTGTTTGACGGCGATATCAGGCGTTTTCCCGGCCGGAACTTTGCCCATGGCAGTTCCAGAAAACGTTACAACGCCCTGATGGAAGAATTCGTTGGAAAGTATCTCTCCATTCCCGGCAGCTCCGAGGTGACGGATTTCCTGGACAGCGACCTGGAGTCCCTGCGTTCCCGTTATCGTGCAATCGTGGGGCGAAAATACCCGGTGCCGAAAATAAGGATACAAAGGTGAGGGACGTTTTTCCCTTTAAACTTTTCTGTTTCGCGAGGCCGAACCATGCCTGTCATCAAGGTTGATGCCGAGGGCAGGATACTTCTGCCGCGGGAGATTCTCGAGGTGCTTTGCCTGAAGCCAGGAGACGACGTTCAGGTGGAAGCGCACGGATCGACGGCAGTGCTTTCCCGGGTGAACATGCTTGAGAGCGCGATTGCCAAGATCGATTCATTGGCCATGATAAACCGCAGGAACCTGGAAACTGCCGTTCGCTTGATCAAAGGCGTGGGGCCGAAGATGGCGGCAGCGCTGGCGAAAAAGGGTATCCACACGGTAGAGGATGCGCTCTACCTTCTCCCGTATCGCTACGAAGACCGAAGGCAGCTTCGTTCCCTGGACAGGTTGCGCCCTGGGCAACTGGAAGTTTTCTGCGCCCAGGTGATGAGCGTCGAGACCAGGATTTCCCGGGGCGGCCGCCGGGTTTTCGAGGCTGTCGTGAGCGATGGCCGCGGCGCGGTGCTCATGAAGTGGTTCAATTTCAGCCCCAGGCATATGGCAGGCATCTGGCGTCCGGGGAGAAAGGGGATTTTTTCCGGGGAAGTGGTTTTTCACGGCCATGACCGGGAGATTCACCATCCCGAGGTGGACTGGCTGGCGGAGGGAGCGGACCCGGCTTCGTTCATGGCTGATGATCCGGTCAATTTCGGCCGGACCATACCGGTTTATCCCCTCACGGAAGGGTTGCGGCAGAAGCCGTTGAGGAAAGTGCAGAAGGAAATTGTCGATGTCTTTTCGGAATCGGTGGAAACGGCTATCCCGGGCGAAATACTGGAACGTCGGTCGTTGATGCCTTTAGCCGCAGCTCTGAGGGAGGTCCATTTTCCCGGAAACGACACGGCGATCGATGTGCTGGAGCGGCGGGCGACCCGCGCTCACCGCACCCTGGCCTTCGACGAATTCTTTTTTCTCCAGTTGGGGCTTGCTCTGAAAAAGCGCGGGGTGTCGATCGAGCAGGGCATACCCTTCCAGGTTACCCACAAGTATACCCGCCAGATGGTAAAGTCCCTTCCCTTTGCCCTGACCGCCGCGCAGAAGCGTGTTCTTGCCGATATCAAGGGGGATCTTGCGGCTCCCTACCCGATGCACCGCCTGGTGCAGGGGGACGTGGGGAGCGGCAAGACCGTTGTGGCCATTCTCACTGCTCTCCTGGCTGTGGAAAACGATTGCCAGGTTGTCATAATGGCTCCCACCGAAATACTGGCGGAACAGCATTTTCTTGCCATGCGCCGTTATTGCGAACAGCTGGGGATTGCGACATGCCTGCTCACCTCCCGGGTCAAGGGCAAGGAAAGGACCCGTCTGCTAGAAGATGTCGCATGCGGGAATGTGTCGGTGATTATCGGCACGCACTCCGTAATCCAGGAAAAGGTGGAGTTCAAGCGCCTGGGCTTGGGAATCATCGATGAACAGCACCGTTTCGGCGTGCTGCAGCGGGGCATCCTGAGGAAAAAAGGCCAGAATCCGCATATCATGGTCATGACGGCTACACCCATCCCCCGTACCCTCGCCATGACCGTTTTCGGGGACCTTTCCCTTTCGGTGATCGACGAGCTTCCGCCAGGCAGGAGCCCGGTGGCGACACGGATCTGTCCCGAGTCGCAGCGGCAGCGGGTTTACCAACTGATACGGGATGAGGTCCGGGCCGGGCGGCAGGCCTATGTCATTTATCCCCTGGTGGAAGAATCGGAAAAGTCGGATCTCAAGGCGGCGACTCTCATGGCCGAGCACCTGGCAGGAGATGTTTTCCCGGAACTCCGGATCGGGTTGCTGCATGGGAAGATGAAGCCGGAAGAGAAAGAAACCGTTATGGGTTCCTTCAAATGCCAGCAGATCGACATCCTGGTTGCAACCACGATAATCGAGGTGGGAATCGATGTGCCGAACGCAACGGTGATGGTCATAGAGCACGCCGAGCGCTTCGGACTGTCCCAACTCCACCAGCTTCGGGGCAGGGTCGGGCGCGGGACCGTCCGGTCCCATTGCGTTCTCCTGTGTGGAGATGATATTTCAGGGGATGCCGCGAGGAGGTTGAAGGTTCTGGAGCAGACCACCGACGGTTTCCGTATTGCCGAGGCTGATCTCGAGCTGCGCGGCCCCGGCGACTTCCTCGGCACCAGGCAGGCGGGTCTTCCCGAATTCCGCGTGGCCGATATCCTGCGGGACGGGCTCATCATGGAAGAGGCCAGGCAGGAGGCATTCGCGCTGGTGGAGCGTGACCCGCTGCTGTCATTGCCTGAAAACGGGCGGCTGCGCGGTGAACTGGTCAGGCGCTGGGGAGGGAGACTGGAACTGGCCGGCTGTTGAAAAATTACCGCGGAATCGAGACTTTCCGGACGGGAACTCTCTGATTTCCCGCAAAAAAACCCGCCGGCTGATGCCGGCGGGTTTTGGTGTCTTGTAAGATGGAAGCAGCTTCGGAGGCTGTTACATCTTCTTGACGTTGGCGGCCTGGAGCCCTTTGGGGCCACTGACCACATCAAAGGTTACCTGCTCGCCTTCAGCGAGGGTCTTGAAACCATCAGCCGCGATGGCCGAGAAGTGGACGAATACGTCTTCGCCGTTCTCCTGCTCGATGAAACCGAACCCCTTTGCGTCGTTGAACCATTTTACTTTACCCTGAGCCATTTTCCTACCTCCTTTCTTGCTTCCGGAACTTCAGTCCCGAAATTTCACGGAACGCTGACATCTTAAGTTTCCGGAGTTTTGAGGCAGAAAAACAACGAAGCACTAGTCCCTCATCGTTCTTTCTTGGCTCTGCAAGAACTTCCGAAACTTACTTAGGGTATGAGTAGCAAGCCGTGAAAAAGATGTCAAGAAAATTTTAACGTCCTTAGGCACTTTTGGTGAAAAAAAATGAAAGGGGAATTCCACCCGGTTTTCCGATGCCTTTACCAGGCGGCGGGGTTGCTTAGAACGTATTGATTCTCCTGATAAAAGCCAGAAGAAGTCCATAATGGTGATGGTCGAAGCGGAGCAGGAGCCGGTGCAGGTTCAGGAGGTCCGGCTCATCATGCTCTTCGGGCATGGGCGAACAGGGGCTGATGTGGGTTCCGGCCACGCGGAGTTCTGGAAACTCGTCCTCAAGGCAGGTTATCTGTTCTCTGGTGAGCTGTTTCGACAGGCGCAGGATCAGGTGCCCGTTGACAAACCTGAGCGAATGGTAGGTACTGTAAAATTCTTCAATGATTTTGATGGCTTCGTCTTCATCGCGGACAATGGTGAAAAGCGAGAAGTCTTCTCCGGAGATGAATCCCTTGCCGAGCAGGCAATCGGTGACGAATTCGATCCACCGCTTCCAGTAGCCGTCCTGGTCATCGATGAGAACGAGCGGCTTCGGGGAGGTCTTGCCTGTCTGGATCAGGGTGAAGACTTCCATGGCCTCGTCCATGGTTCCGAAACCGCCGGGGAAGATCGCGATGGCATCCGCTTCCTTGACAAAGGCCACTTTCCTGGTGAAGAAATGTTTGTATGTGATCAGGCGCGGGTTTGCCGTCATTACATAGTTGGGTACCTGTTCGAAAGGCAATCTTATATTGACCGCGAAGGAGTTTTCCGCGCCGGCGCCCTCATTGCCGGCTTCCATTATGCCGCCACCTCCACCGGTGATGATCATGTATCCCCTTTCGGCCAGCAGGCGGCTGAAGCGGACGGCAGTTTGGAACATGGGGTCGTCCCTTTCCGTCCTGGCTGACCCGAAGATTGTGACCTTTTTTCGCTGGCGATACGGTGCGAAAACCTTGTTGGTATAGCGCATCTCTTTCATTGAGCTGCTGAGCAGTTTCAAGTCTGCCGGATAGTCGGTCTCCTGCCCCGCCTTAAGGGATGCGATTATCATTTCGCGTATGTAAGACGGATGATCCACCCATTCCGCTTTTTCGATGAGCAGGTCGATCAGTTCGTCGATTTCGCCGTTTTCCCGAGAAAATTTGAGTTCCATGGTTTGGTGCCGCTCCTTGAAAATGAGTGACGAATTATAGCATCCGGCCGGGCCTGAGGCAAACAGGAAGCGTGTTGAGGATTATTAATTTGATTTATCGAAGCGTTTTGTTTAAATTATGCAAATAGTTACGACTGCCTTGACGGCACGAAGCGTCAAGCCGGGCAATCGGTCTGCTCCGCGACTGTATAAATGAAAGGAACATATTTAGATGGGCAAGACAACAGCTGAAAAGATATTTGCCAGTCACCTGGTTGACGAACCGTTCCCCGGCGCCAAGGTGCTCCGGCTTGACGTGGTCATGTGCCACGAGATAACGACGCCGATCGCCATTGCCGACCTGGTGGCGAGGGGCAAGGACAGAGTTTTCGACAAAACGAAGATCAAGGCGGTCATAGACCATGTCACGCCGAGCAAGGACAGCAAGACCGCGACCCAGGCGAAGATTCTCCGTGACTGGGCCCGGCGGCACGGGATCAGGGACTTTTTCGATGTGGGCGCAAACGGTGTCTGCCATGCTCTTTTCCCGGAGAAGGGTTTCATCCGCCCCGGTTATACCATCATCATGGGTGATTCCCATACCTGCACCCATGGCGCATTCGGTGCATTCGCGGCCGGCGTAGGCACCACTGACCTGGAGGTGGGCATACTCAAGGGAGTGTGCGCTTTCCGCGAACCCAGGACGATCCGTTTCAACCTCAACGGGACATTGCCCAAAGGGGTCTATGCCAAGGACGTCATTCTTCATGTAATCGGAATGATAGGGGTGAACGGCGCCACGGACAGGGTCATGGAATTCCGGGGGCCGGTTGTGGATGCCATGACCATGGAATCCCGCATGACCCTCACCAACATGGCCATCGAGGCGGGAGGCACTTCAGGTATCTGCATGCCCGACCAAGTCACGGTTGATTACCTCTGGCCCTTCATTTCGGATCAATATACTTCAAAGGAGGCGGCACTGGAGAATTTCCGGAAGTGGTGTTCCGATGACGATGCTTCATACGACAAGGTTTACGACATCGATGTTTCCGGGCTGGAGCCCCTCGTTACCTACGGATACAAGCCCGACCAGGTGAAGACCGCGGCCGAGATGGCCGGCACTCCAATAGACCAGGTATACCTGGGTTCCTGCACCAACGGCAGGCTGGAGGATCTGAGAATCGCGGCATCAATCCTGAAGGGGCGGAAAATCGCCGACGGGGTCCGCGGGATCCTTTCCCCGGCGACACCCAAGATCTTCCAGGATGCCCTGAAAGAGGGCCTCATTGAGATCTTCATGGATGCGGGGTTCTGTGTTACCAACCCCACCTGCGGCGCCTGTCTCGGCATGAGTACCGGCGTGCTGGCCGAAGGAGAGGTGTGCGCCTCAACGACCAACCGCAATTTCCAGGGGCGCATGGGCAAGGGGGGGATGGTTCATCTCCTGTCCCCGGCTACCGCAGCGGCTACTGCCATCGAAGGGAAAATAGCCGATCCCAGAAAGTATCTGCCCTGATACACGGCGGGAACAAGCTGTGACATCTTATCAATCATGACTGGAGTTGAATTATGAAAACATTTGGCGGTCCCGTTCTGTTTCTCGACCGTGACGACATAAATACCGACGAAATCATTCCGGCGCGGTATCTGACGGAAATCACCAAGGCGGATCTTAAGCCCTACATCCTTGAAGACCTCAAGCTCCCCGGATTCGACCCGAAAGGTGAAAAGACGAGGAGCGCGAAGGTCATCGTGTCACGCGCAAATTTCGGCTGCGGCTCCTCCCGGGAACATGCGCCATGGGTTCTTGAGGTTAACGGCATTACGGTTGTGATAGCCGAATCCTTTGCCCGCATATTCCGCCAGAATATGTTCAATTGCGGCATGGCTGCCGTAGAGCTGCCGAAGGAAACGGTGGACAGGCTTTTCACATACCGTGATTTTCCGGACGCAAGCGTTTCTCTCGACTTTGCCGGCCAGGTCCTCACCATAAGCGGTGGAGGCAAAAGTGACAGCTTCCCGTTCCGGATCGCTCCCTTTGACAAGGCTCTCGTCATGGCCGGAGGGTGGGTCGACTACGCGGACCGGAATTATTGATTGAACGATTGCCCGCCCTTTCGGGGCGGGCGGAAATGATTGAATGCCATGACGGCTAGAGCCCTTATTCTCGCTATCCTGATAATGCTGGCCATTACACCGCAGCTCCGGGCTGAAGAGACCGCAGCGCAGGAAGAGGAAGGCTCAGTCAGCACTTTCTGGCCCATTTTCGACTATCGAACCAGCCCTGCCGACAATTATCGAAACCTCTCGATCCTGGGTCCCTTGTTCAAATTCCAGAAGAGGGGAGAGACGAGCGACACAGCAGTCCGTCCACTGTTCTACCGCACTGAAAACCGGAGTGACGGGGCTGCGTCAAATGATTACCTCTATCCGATAGCGTCTTCGGAAACCTGGCCGGACGGCAGCTATTTCCAGGTTCTGAAGCTCTTCCAGAAGCGCGGGGCGCGTACCGGCGAAAATGAAGAGAGGGACAGGGGGACCATGCTGTTCCCCTTCTATATTTCCGGCAAGTCCGCGAAGTACGGTCCCTATGTGTCGGTCTTTCCTTTTTACGGCGACATCTACGAGCGCTTCTGGAGGGACGAATACCATTACGTTCTCTTTCCTCTCTACGGCCGTACCGTGAAGAAAGGCACTGAAACCCTCAATTTCCTTTACCCGTTTTTTTCCATAATCAGGGGTGAGAAAGAGATCGGTTATCAGTTCTGGCCGCTTTACGGGCAGTCTGAGAAGGAAGGGGTCTATCGGCGGCGCTTCGCTCTCTGGCCGATCTATTTCAGCGAGGAGAGAGGGCTGAACACGGATTCGCCGCAGGAGACGTTTCACCTGTTTCCGTTCTACACTTCCCAGGAATCGCGGAAACGGAGCGAACGGCACTATTTGTGGCCTTTTTTCGGCTATGTTTCCGACCGTGACGGCCACTCGGAGGAGCGGGACTATTTCTGGCCTTTCGCTGTTACGATCAGGGGGGAAGCGAGAAACCTCAACCGTTTTCTTCCCTTGTACAGTGAAGACCGCCGCAAGGAAAGGCTGAAGCGCTGGTACATGTGGCCGCTTTACAGCCACGAGGAATTGAACGGCGAGACCTTCAGGCAGGAGCGGGACAGGGTCCTTTTCTTTCTCTATTCGGACAACCTTGAGACATGGACCAAAGACGGCGCACAGAGGCGCAGGGTTGCTCTCTGGCCCCTTCTTACCTACCGCAACGATGAACGGGGAGTGAAAACGTTCACTTTTCCCGCGCCGGTGGAACCGATCCTCAACAAGGAAGGAATCGAAAAAAACTGGGCGCCTCTCTGGAGAATTTATGTCCAGAAATGGAACGATGCGGGAGATTCCGCCGTTTCGTTCCTTTGGAATCTGTACTGGCACGAGAGCCGTGATGACGACCTGGCATACGAATTTTTTCCCTTTGTCTCTTACCGGTCGGAGAAAAGGGGCACTGAATTTGCTTTCTTGAAGGGGCTTGTGCGCTACCGGGAGAATGATGCCAGGAAAAGGGTTCAATTCCTGTGGCTTCCGTTCGGAATCGAGTGGGGCAAGGAGCCCGTCGGCAACGGGCGGACCAGAGAAGAGGAATCGAGGGGTAATCCGTAATGGGAATCCTGGAAAGGATAGGAAACAAGATCCTTTACTTTGTTCAGATCGTCGGCGAGATGCTCAAGCTTCTTGCGCAAACAGTCTTCTTTTTCCGCGAGGCGCCGCGCAATTTCCAGAGCATACTGGCCCAACTGTCCATTGTCGGATTTGAGACGCTGCCCGTGGCTTCGGTCATGGCTTTTTTCGTGGGCATGGTGCTGGCCCTGCAGACCGGTTCTGAGCTGCAGAAGTACGGCACCCAGGATATCATCGGCGCCATCGTCGGCCTGTCGATGGTACGGGAGCTGGGGCCGGTAATGACCAGCTTCCTCGTTGCCGGACGGGTCGGTTCGGCCATGGCGGCAGAGATCGGTGTCATGAAAGTCTACGAGGAGATCGATGCCTTGAGGACGCTCGACATCAATCCTGTGCGCTACCTGTCCATGCCGCGGCTCATCGCCTGCCTGGTCTGCGTGCCTTTGCTGACGCTGTACGCCGACTGTGTCGGCATGGTCGGCGGCGCCCTGATAAGCCATCTTCACCCGAAAATCTTCCTTTCCTATTCAACATATTATGACAGTCTGAAAACCGCTTTGAAGTTCAGGGAGATCGGTACCGGGCTGGTCAAGTCATTCGTTTTCGGCGGCATCATTTCCCTGGTCGCCTGCTATATCGGTTTTATTACCTCGGGCGGCGCCCGCGGCATAGGCAGATCAACCACCAGGGCGGTCGTTCTGTCGTTCATGCTGATCCTGGTGGCCGATTATTTCCTGACTCGGTTGCTTCTGTAATGGATGCATCGTCCATGATACCGTTTTTATCGCGCCCGGACAGCGATGCCGGGCAAGGAAAGAATGCTCAAAGGTTCTTTCCTGACAGGAGGTGGAACAATGGCACTGTCAACTGAAAAAAAGGTCGGGTTCTTTTTCATAATCGGCCTGATCCTTTTTGGTCTCATGCTGGAACTGGGAGGACAGTGGAACCCCTTTGAAAAGGCTGTTTCCTATCACACCTTTCTGCCCAGCGTAACCGGCCTCAAAGTGGGTGACCCGGTCCGTCTTGCCGGCGTCGATGTGGGCAAGATCAAAAGCATCGACGTGCAGGAGGGAAAGGTGCGGATCGATTTCGAGGTGTCGCGTGACACACGGCTCAAGACCGATTCCGTGGCCAGCCTGAGGATGACCAATCTGCTGGGCGGGCAGTTCCTGGGCTTGACCTTCGGCTCGCCCGGCGCCGGGGTGCTCCCTCACGGCGGCACGGTTCAGGGCAAGGACGTGGCCGGCGTGGATTCCATCATGAACAATCTCGGTGATCTGACCGCGGATGCGAAAACACTGATCACCGATCTCAACCGCAACCAGCAGGAAGTGATGGGCAAGATATCGGGCATGCTGGATGAGAACCGCCAAAACATTCGCAGCTCCCTCAGCAATCTCAACAGCATCACCACCAAGTTCGATCGCGGCAACGGCTCCCTGGCCATGCTCCTCAACGACAAGACTCTCTATTCGAACACCAATGCGGCCACTGCAAATCTGAGGAACATCACTTCAAAGATAGACAAAGGGCAGGGAACCATCGGCAAACTGGTCAATGATGACGCATTCTATGTCGATGCCAAGGGCGCAATCGCCAGCATGAACGCGGGCATGAAGGATGTGAGGGAGATCGCGGGCAAGATCAACCGTGGCGAGGGGACCATGGGCAAGCTGGTCAACGACCAGACCCTGTACAACGAATTGAGCGGCGCATCAAAGAACGTCAAGGAGATCGCCGAGAAGATCAACAACGGACAGGGGACCATGGGCAAGCTGGTGAACGAGGACAAGCTGTACCGCGATGCAACGGCAACCCTGAAGAAAACCGAGCAGGCGGTGGACGGCCTGAGCGACAGCGGCGCCATTTCGGTTCTGGGGAGCATCATCGGCACGCTGTTCTGAGTAGTTTCCGGATTGGAAACCTGCTTGTGCCTATGCAGGGTTTCCGGATGGGCACTACCTACGAAAGGCGCAGCATCCTGCCGCGCTTTTCGCCGTTTTCTGGAGGAATCTATGGACGATTTTCTGAGAATTGCTGTCGGAACGGTTACAATGCGGCCCTATGTGTTCGCATTTTTCGCGTTTTATCTCCTGGCAGCGGTAACTCATATCGGATGGAAAAAGACGGCATGTTTCACCGTCATCGGTTACCTGATTGCTTTTTTGTCGGAATTCAGCTCCATAAACAGTGGCATTCCCTATGGCTGGTATTATTATATCGAAGCTACAAGAGGGAAAGAACTCTGGGTAGCCGGCGTCCCCTTCTTCGATTCACTTTCGTATGTGTTCCTTTCCTACTGCAGCTACACAGCAGCGCTGTTGACCCTGTGCCCCCTGAAGACAGAGCGCTGGAACGTGATCACACTGGAGAGCCGGGCTATCAGGAGGTCTTTTGCTGTTCTCGTCCTAGCCTCCTTCTACCAGGTGTTTCTTGACATCATCATAGACCCGGTCGCCTTGCAGGGCCGCCGCTGGTTCCTCGGCCAGATCTACGGCTATCGTGAAGCAGGGATACATTTCGGAGTTCCCCTGTCAAACTATGCGGGCTGGCTGGTGGTCAGCTTCGTACTGGTTTTCGCGCTGCAGCGTATCGACGCCTGTGTAGCGAAGGGGGTGGAAAGGCCGTCCGGTATCGTCAATCTTCCCTTCCGCTCACTGCTTGGACCGGCACTCTATCTTTCGGTGATTATTTTCAATCTCACCGTAACCATCCGCCTGGGTGAAAATCTTATGGCTCTATGCGGGGCCTTCATTTTTACCCTGCCGGTTTTCATCGTCGGGGTTTTTCAGGCTCGCCGCGTCAACCGTTACAGCAGGGGAGAACTTGCGGAGCATGTGCGGGATTATCCCTATTCACCGGTTGGCGGGGGGGGGAAGTACGCCAGGGACTCCGTTCAAAGCGCCCCAAGCACAGTGTAGATCCCGGTTGCCAGGTTTTTCCCCGCCAGGCGGCTGTTGCGCGACAGCCTGAGGAGCTGCGGCAGGATCCGCGGCTTCCGGGCAAGGGTCAACAGCACCCGGGGGATGCTGACGTTCATTTCCCTGTCGGTCAACTCGGCAATGCTGAAGTCCAGCTCTTCGTCGGCGCTGTCGCTGACCGCCCGGATGGCCATGAAGGGAATCTGGGCAGCAGACGCAACCAGTGCCACCGCGCTGGTTTCCATATCCAGGAGGGGGTTCTCCATTCCCTTGACGAGCAGCCCGGCCAGTTCCGGTTTGTTTTCAATGCGGTCAGTGGTGATGAACTCTCCCCGGTGTAGATGGAAAGCGCCGGAAGCGCCATGGCTTTCCAGGGCTCTTCCCGCCTGGCAGGTGAGCTTGAGGTCCGGTCCCTCCAGCTGTGTCAACTTCCCGGCATCGAGCCTGAACAGCCTGTTTGCCAGTACAAGGTCGCCGGTCGCAAGGCCCTGCCTGACAGCGCCGCCGAAACCGAAAGAAAGCAGCAGTTGGGGTTTGTGAGCCGAAATCAGCGCAGCAGTTGCTTCCGCGGCATGCGCTATTCCCATGCCGGCGCGGATCAGACGGATCTCGTGTCCGCAGGCAGTGAAGCTCCATGCTCGGAAACGGCCGATCCCTGTTTTCCTGCATCCGGAAACCAGGCGCAACAGGGGGCCGCACTCCTCGGACATTGCCGCGACAAGGCCTATACGCATACGGTTGCAATCACTTTCATGGATTCAGGTCGTTAAAAAAGCTCGATTTCTCCCGGGACGATCTCGGCAATTTTCACCAGCCCTTCTTGCAGCAGTTCATCGAAGAACTCGACCCTGTTGCGGCCTTTTTTCTTGGCATGATACAACGACTGATCAGCCCGGTCGATCAGGGTCGTGGTGAAGACCGTGGGGTCCATTTGCACCACGCCGATACTGACGGTGACTTTACCCACCTGGGGGAACGGGTGTTTCTCAACCGTGGCGCGGAATCTCTCGAATGCTCTATGCGCCTGTTGCTCGTTGCCCGTCCGGACGATGACGATGAATTCCTCACCCCCGAAGCGGAACAGGAAATCGCTTTCCCTGAAATGGTGCTGCATCAATTGCGACAGCAACAACAGCACCTCATCGCCGTAAAGGTGGCCCCAGGTGTCGTTGATACGCTTGAAGTTGTCCACGTCAACCATGCCGAGCCAGTGGCCGGCATGCTCGTCAGTGTCGCTGCGGCGTTCGACCTTGACCGGGTCGGTCACGGGGAGAGGCTGATTGTAGATTTTCTGGATGACTTCGTCGAAGGTTTTCCTGTTGGCGAGGCCGGTCAGCTGGTCGCGTTGTGCTTCGACGAGCACCTCGAAGAAATTCCGATAGATCTGGAGAAGGCCGCGAATCATGTGGGAATCGAGCTTGGAGAGCTCGCGTGAGGTGATGGCCACGAGAAAAATGTTATGCGTCTTGGTCTGCAGGACATGCCAGGTAATGAGCATGTTTCCGGAATCCAGTGCGCTGCGGAACTGCTGTTTGGTCCCCTGGACTATATCGAGGGCGGAGAATATTTCGTCGGACAGTGAGAAATTGTCTGATAGTATCTCGTATTTTTCCTGCCTGAGGTGCAACTGGTAGTAGGGATTGCCCCGCCTGTCCAGTTTCAGGATGGAAAGTTCAACGGGGCGGATGAATTCGGCGAGTGTTTTCAGCAGGCTGAACTCCATGAGCTCAACATCCTGAATACCGGTGAGGCTGACAAGTTTGTCAAGAAGCCTGGGCGCATTTGTCATGGTTTTTGCTCCCGTGAATAGCGAGAAGGCGCCTCGGAAAGGAAAAATGAAAACAAAAATATGTAACATATTGCCAAGATTGAAAACAAGCACAATCTGTGTCTTGAAAGTCTTTTCGGATGAAAGGCATGAATATTGAGGGTATATTGCATGGCCAGGGCGTGGTGATTCCGTTGACGGAGCGAAGGCTTTCATCGGTTCCGACAAGGAACCAGCCTTTCGTCTTGACAAAAAAGACACCCCGCTTTATTGTAACTGTTTGCCTTATTTGTTATAGGGTTTCGCAATTCAGCTTTACGATGTTCCGTTGGAATGAAACCCGAAACTGACAGGAGTACGCGATGAAACCGTTATTTTTGAATCCGCCCACCTACGAGGATTTCGATGGCGGCGCCGGCGCGCGTTACCAGGCTTCCCGCGAGGTCACCTCTTTCTGGTATCCCACCTGGCTCTGTTTCCCGGCAGGGATGATCGAAGGGAGCCGGGTCGTGGATGCACCGGTGCAGAAACTGAATCTGGATGACTGCATTCGGATTGCGGCCGATTACGATATGATAGTGATGTACACCTCTACCCCCACCTTTGCCCTGGACGTGGAGACCGCCCGGCGCATCAAGGACAGCAAACCAGGCATGGTGACCGTCCTGACCGGTCCGCACGTAAGCGTGCTGCCGGACGAATCGCTCCAACGCGCTGCCGGTGCGGTCGACATAGTCTGCCGCGGTGAATTCGACTATTCGGTCAAGGAACTGGCCGAGGGACGCGAATGGGAGAGAGTGGACGGAATCAGCTTTGTCAGGGACGGCAAGGTGGTCAGCAACCCCGACCGTCCGCCCATCACCGACCTGGATGCGCTTCCCTTTGCCAGCCAGGTCTACAAGAGGGACCTGCCGGTCAACGAATACATAATTCCCCACTTCCTGCATCCTTACGTATCCATCTATTCGAGCCGGGGCTGCCCGTCAAGGTGCATTTACTGTCTCTGGCCCCAGACCTTTTCCGGCCGTACCATGAGGACCCGCAGCGCGGAGAACGTGTTCCAGGAAGTGAAATGGATCATAGAGAATATCCCGGGGCTCCGGGAGATCTCTTTTGATGACGATACCTTTACCGCCAACCGCGAACATGCCCGGGCCGTGGCTGAAAAAATCAGGCCGTTGGGAATATCCTGGACCATCAACGCACGTGCAAACTGCGATTACGAAACCCTGAAGATCATGCGGGAAGCGGGTCTCCGCCACGTGGTGGTGGGGTACGAATCGGGTAACGACCAGATTCTGAAGAACGTGAAGAAAGGGGTCACCAAGGCCCAGGCACTGGAGTTCACCAGGAACTGCAAGAAACTGGGGTTGTCGGTTCACGGCGCATTCGTGATGGGGCTTCCCGGCGAAACCCGGGAGACCATCAAGGAAACCATCGAGTTTGCCAAACGGCTGGATATCAATTCCATCCAGGCCTCCCTGGCGTCTCCCTATCCGGGTACCGAGTTCTACGATCTGGCAAAGAAGGAGGGTTGGATCGCTTCCGATACCTTCCTTGACGATACCGGCCACCAGACCTGCGTCATCAACTATCCGGAGCTTTCAAACAGTGAAATTTTCGATGCAGTCGAGACCATATACAACAAGTTTTACTTCCGGCCCAAGTATATTGCCCGCAGCATAATGAAAATGATCACCAGCAGCGAGGACCGCCGCAAGTTGCTCAAGGAAGGCGCTCAGTACCTAGCGTACATGAAGAAGCGGAAAGAATGCAAGAGCTGTCACTAGCAGCGGGCGCATCGTGACAACGAAGGACAAATGAAAGAACTGATTGTAAATGCCGATGATTTCGGCCTTTCCAGCGGCGTCAACCGCGCTGTTATACAGGCCTGGAAAGATGGCGTGCTGACCGGCGCATCACTGATGGTGGGCGGGAAAGGCTTCGAGGAAGCCGTTTCCCTGGCGCGGGAAAACCCTGGACTGCAGGTCGGCCTTCATCTTACCCTGGTCCAGGGGCGCTCCGTTCTCCCGGCCCATTCCATTCCCGGCCTTGCCGATTACCTGGGGGATTTTACCGCAAACCCGGTAAACGCCGGCATGCGTTATTTTTTCCGCAAATCGATCCGCGGAGAGCTGGTCAGGGAGATCGAGGCACAGATCCTCAGGTTCCTCGAAACGGGAATTCCCCTGTCCCATATCGACGGCCACCTCAACATCCACATGCATCCGACAGTGTTCGACATCTTGACGGAGCTGATGCCGAAGCACGGTATTTCCAGTTTTCGTCTCACCAATGAAAAACTGTCCGAGGATCCCGGCCGTGGCGGCAAACGCAGGTTCGGCAGGAAAGTGGATGCCTTTATCTTCGGCAGACTTGCAAAGCGCTGTACACCGGCGCTTGACAGGCTCGGGATTTTCCATGCCGGACAGGTGAAGGGCCTGCTCAATTCGGGCGGAATGACCGAGGAATACCTGTTGAAAATGCTGGAAACCATTGACGACGGTGTGACGGAAATCTATTTTCACCCCGGATGCCTGCCCGATACTGAGCTCGGAACTTTGATGCCCGAATATCTCCACGGAGAGGAACTGAAGGCGTTGACCAGTATTGCCGTGAAGGAGAAGCTCTCGCAGCTCGGTATCCGGCTCAGGAATTACCGGGGTGAGGTGAAGCACAATGTTTAAGACCGTAGTTTTCATGCTGATGGCGGTTACCGCCGGAACGATCGGCGATATTCTCCTGACCAAGGGAATGAAGGAACTGGGCGATCTGTCGGCCATGAACCTGCGCGGCATCCTGAACGTTGCCTTCCAGGCCCTGACCAGTCCCAAGCTGGTCCTGGGAACGGCCATGCTGGCGGTATTCTTCTTCCTCTGGCTGGCGGTGCTTTCCTGGGAAGACCTTTCGGTTGCGCTTCCCATGCAGGCGCTCAACTATGTGCTGGTCGCCTTCCTTTCCCAGTATTTTCTCAATGAGGTCGTAACCCCTCTCCGCTGGGCCGGCACCATCCTGGTTTGCATCGGCGTAATCATGATCACCAAGAGCAGCACGGGGTGACCCGAGACTGCAGCCGTCGTTGCATTTCCTCCCACCGCTCTGTTTAATCCCTCTGATTCGCTTCTCCATGAATTGAAAATTCCTTTTTTGTGGTACACTGTTTTAGCAACATCAAGCTATTGAAATCCCCCTCAATCCCCCTTTCTCAAAGGGGGAAGTTGTCTGATACCCCTCTTGTGCAAGGAAACAATGCCCCCCTTTATGAAAGGGGGGTCGGGGGGGGATTTCTCAAGGGAGACTCCATGTCGAAACCGGTTTCCGTTGAAATTCTCGTGGTGGGGAACGAAATCCTGATCGGCGATATCCAGGACACCAACACCAACTGGATCTGCAAACTGATCAACAGCCGGGGAGGATACGTTGCCCGTGCAACCATGCTCCGCGACATCCCGGCAGAAATTGCCGCTGCGACGCGGGCAGCGATAGAACGCGGGGTAGACGTGCTGATCACCTCCGGCGGTCTCGGCCCCACGGCCGACGACCTGACCGTTGCCGCGGTTGCCGAGGGGGCCGGCCTGGAGCTGAGGCTCGACGAACAAGCCCGCCAGATGGTGAAGGAGCGCTATGACGAGTTTTTTGAGAAGGGAATCATGGCCCAGGGCGGACTCAACCCGGCGAGGGAAAAAATGGCCTGGCTGCCGGTGGGAGCGGAACCACTGCACAACCCGGTTGGTACCGCACCGGGAGTATTGTTCCGCGTGGGGAAAACCACCATCATCTGCCTGCCCGGTGTTCCGTCCGAGCTGAAGGGGATCATAACAACCTCTCTCGAGCCGTTCTTTCATGAAACCTTGGGAGATGGCGGATCGCTGGCGAAGGCCATGACGGTCCGCTGCAACGACGAGTCGATCCTGGAACCGGTCCTGAGCAGGGTGGTGCCGTCGCATCCGCGCGTCTACATCAAGTCCCTGGCCAGGACGCTTGGGGAAACCCCGGAACTGGACATTACCCTTACCGTCACGGGAGGGGAGGAGGAAGAGCGGATTCTACTCGTGAATGCTGCTTATCGGGAATTGCGGGAGGGTTTGAAGGAAATCGGCATCGACAACTGGGACAAGGCCTGACAACCTGCTGAAGGCTAGGATTCGATCCTGAAGCTGAACTCCGAGGTGGTGAAAATGTCGGGAGAACCATCGAAGGTTCGTTCGATGAAGGTTGCCATGCCATCGTACCCGATCATCAGAACAGTTGAGGACCGGGTTCCGTAGACAGGCCCTGATATGAAGATGGGGGCCAGGAGCCGTTCCCATTCCGGTCCGATCCCCGTTTCGGGGAGAAGGTTGTCGTCAGGCATGGTACGGTCCGCCAGCATCGAGAACATGGCTTCGACAGGGGGGTCGGTTCCGCATGAGAGAATTCCCTCCAGGGCTTTCCTGCCCCGTACGACCTTCGGCCAGGGCGTGTCCAGCAGATGGTTGCTTATGCCATGTATCCCCGGTTGAACGGAATAAGGAGCGGATCCCCTGTTGGAAAAGCATAAGAGGTGCTCCGCATCGCCGAAAAGGAGAGTGAAGCCGTTATATCGTCCGGCCTTTTTTCTGAGTATTTTCAGGTAGTCTTCGGACGAGGCGTTACCCAGCAGAAAATCCGTGGCAAGGTCCCCACGTGATGGGGCATCATCTTTTCGCGTGTCCGGATCACGGTAATTGACAACGGCAGCGAACCTGCCGTCCAGTGCCATTGCGAGCCATGTCCCGCCGCACTTCAGATCCCTTCCCCCGAGGATTTCGGGGTTCGTGTCCCAGAAGCGGGCCGGAGCGGTGGGCCGTTCGAAAAACTCGTCGCGATTGGCAGCCATGACAAGGCTGTAACGGGGATGGCAGCGGAATGCGAACAGTATCAGGCACATGGCATGCCTTGGCCGAATTTCCTGGAAGTACGGGAATTCATGGCTTTTTCAACTTGTCGAGGGCTTGCTCGAACAGTTCGGGGCTGAACCCTCTCAAGACTGCTTCGTCGTTTCCGATCACTATCAACGGAACGCTATTCGACTGGTATTTGTTCAGAAGGGTGTCCCTGGCTTCTTCGTCCTGTTCAACGTCCCGGTTCTCATAGGGGATGTTTTTCGTTGCGAAGTATTCCTTGGCCTGCTTGCAGTGGGGGCACCAGGAGAGTGAATAGAGAACTATCTTCGGGTAGGATGTGGCTCGGGTCACCGATGTGGATTGAGGCGCCTGTCGGCCGTTTCGTACATCCATTGCGCCGCAGTTGGACAAGGTAAGGAGCAGTCCGATGAAGAGCAGGCATCTGACCAGGTTTCGCATAGGGGACACCTCCGAATGCGTTTCTCTCCCCGGGGGGAGGGTTCCGGCAACTTTGAGTATACCCTAAGATGGGGAGACCTGCCAGGTTTTCAAAACCTGGCAGGACTATGGAGGGTTGAATTTATGCATGTCTATGCAGCGCTCGTTCATCTCCACCTACAGAGCAATTCCCTGAAAGTCAAGCGTGGAATCGTCAAGAGCATTCTCGCCCGAGCGCGGAATTCCTTCAATGTGGCAGCCGCGGAAGTGGACATGCAGGATGTCCACGGCGCGGCGGTCCTCGCTTTTGTGACGGTCAGCGAAAACCGCGCCCATGCCAGAAGGCTTCTGGAACAGGTCGAAGAGAAGATAGTCGAGGAGCGGCCGGACGTGGAAATCGTGTCCTTCGAGATCGAGGAGAGGTAGACAATTCCCGGCCGGGGTGTTTCATTGCGGTTTTTCCACTGGGGTGATACCCTTTAACTATGGGCACCAGACTGAAGGTGCGCCCAGAAAGGAGACGCAGGAAATGGGAAAGCTCACGATATTCCTGATCTGTGCATTTATTTATACGGCAGTCGCATCAACCGCCGCTGAAAAGCAGGAACCCTATCGGGCAACGCTCGGCGATGACGGCATACAGAGAGTGGAAATCCTGGGGGGAGGATATTTCTTCAGGCCAAATCATGTCGTGGTGAAGGTCAACGTGCCCGTAGAGCTCAAGGTCAGGAAAGAAGGCGGGATCGTGCCCCATGACATCGTGATCGACGCTCCTGATGCAGGCATTACGGTACGCGA
Organism: Geobacteraceae bacterium; assembly: GCA_034933285.1. Classification (GTDB taxonomy): domain Bacteria; phylum Desulfobacterota; class Desulfuromonadia; order Geobacterales; family Geobacteraceae; genus RPRC01. Next base: position 72,807 of record JAYFNT010000022.1, read on the forward strand.
GAGCCTGTCCACGGAACCGAAGGTGATCCGCTTCACCCCAACAAAGGTCGGCAGGTATCCCTTCTACTGCAGCAAAAAACCGCTCTTCTTCGCCAGCCACCGGGAAAAAGGGATGGAGGGCCTGCTGGAGGTCGTGGAGTAGCTGGGGTCAGGCTTTGCATATGGTGATTTGCGGATTGCGCTGCCTGTGGCCATGGGTCAATGCGGCATTCCGCTCAATACCTGCGGATGCGCAACTGACCTGCTATGTCGTGCCGTATTGAGTTTCACGCCGAGAAATCTCTCGTAGAAATCTTCTGCAATGGCTTGCAGCTCAAAATCGAATATCTCCGGATGTATGATATTGGCGATGCGCAGCAGGCCGAGAATCCAGTCCGGTCTGCCTGCCGTGCTGTACGGATGCAGGTTGTATATCCTCTTGTCTCTGACGGCCTTGATATCCAGGCCGTGTTCCACGCAGAAGTCATGGAAATCACCTGCCGGATAATCAATGGCTCCGTTTATGAGGATTATGTCCGGGTTCAGTCTCATCAAGGTCTCTCCATATATAGTCATGCCGGGTGTGTCGTCACGTTTCAGGTCCTTGTTGACGCAGCGGCCCCCGGCTATCTCCACCAGGTTGCATTCGAACTTGTCGCCGAACACGGCAATAAGCGGATGTCCCAGTGAAAAATACACCGATGGTCTTTCTGCACTCCTCGTGCCGTTTCTGACGATCGACACGTACTGCTCGATATACTCCCTCAGACCGCGCGCCTCATTGCTCCTGCCCGCAAGCTCCGCATAGTGATCCACGGTATCCAGATAGGCGTCTATCTGCTTGGTCCTCTGGTACAACCCTTCGATGAACTCTGTTTCCAGGATTCGATGCAAGACGGAGGCTATGACAGCGGGATTCCTTTCCCCGAGAAAGGCGAGAACCGTCCTGATCGATTCAAGGCTCACAATGACCTTGTATCCCCCATAGAAACCGAGGACCTGAGCGCCGCCCGCTGTTTCGAACGCCCCGGCAAAAGGCGGCCTGAAGCCGCACCCGCAGGTCCCGTTATCCGCATGTTCCGTGACATGGGCGCACATGGGGCCGTTGAAACCCCTGCGGACCAGCAGTTCGCCGCACTCGGGGCACCAGGTGTTCAGGTGCTGCGTTCCGGGTGAATTGAAGAGATAGACATACCTGAGCAGCTTCCTGATTTCCTCGCACAGGATTTCGGCTTCCCGTATGGAAGGTTCCTGGGAGATATCAGCCGCTGCAAAGGGCATGAAACGCATGACCTGGAACGGGATGTCCCGGGAAATGGCGGCGACCCGACGTGCCGTCTCCATGACCTCACTTTCGTAGCCCTTGACATACACCGCCGCGACTTCGGTGAATACGCCGCTTTCAACGCTGAGCCCGAGGTTTCTGAAGATCGGTGACGCGGATGCCGCGCCGAACTTGGCATAGGTTTCGTCAGTGCATCCCTTTATCCCGATATTGATGAAGTTAATGTGCTTTAAAAGATCCAGGAACGACTGCTCGCTAAAATAGGCATTCGTGGCGCATCCGACGAGAAGATTATTCTCCCTGGCAAGCGTGGCTATCTTTTTGAACGTGAAGAATGAGACCGCGGGCTCGTTGAAACAGAACATGATGCCGCTGCACCCTTCCTTCCGCGCTTTGGCGACAACCTCTTCCGGATTCATTCTGGAAAGCGCGCCATCTATGGAGTCAACACTTTCCGTGAGTATCCATGAAACGCAGCCGCTGCACCTGAAGTTGCACCCGATGGTGCAGATCTGCAGGAACTTCGCTCCGGGATGATAGTGGAGCATGGGCATGGATTCTATCTCCGACGGCACCACGACAAGGTACTGGTCGGGATACCTTTCCACCTGGATACCGCCGTCGTTGGTATACATCCCGCAGAGTCCGGTTCCGTTCTCAGCGATGTCGCATGAGTTTTCACATATAGTGCATTGCATTTCCATCCTCCATATTGGTTACGACTGGGGGTCAGCTTTAATCAAAGCGGCGGAAGATTCCGCAGAATTCTATCAGCGTCCCGGTCCGTCATGGTCTTGCCATACACCTCGGCATAGAACGCCTTCATTTCCTTCTTCATGTCCCAGTCCCTGAACAGATCGGGATGGAATATCTTTGCCAGGTATATGTTGAGAAGGATGCTTTCCCCGCTTGCATATTCCCATGCAAAGACACCGGTGGGTATCATATAGACTTTTCCGTTCCTGACAGCCCTCAAGTTCGCCCATTTTGGGTTTTTCTTTACACTGTCGAGCGTATTGTGCCATCCGCTGATAAGGATGACATCCGGATTCCATACCAGCAGTTGTTCAGCGTTCACTTCAATGAAATTGGCATCCATAGCCCGTGGTACATAGTTGCCTCCCGAGATCTCGGTATTCCAGTGCATGACACTGGCCATTCCCTGACTGGACAGCAGATTCCCGCCTCGACCGCCATAGTAGACTGCCGGCCGGTCTTTACCAGCTATTCGTGAGGTCCTGGAACGGATCTGGGCGATTTTCCTGTCATAGTATCTGCAGTACCTTTCCGATCTCGCTTTTGCGTCAGGCCCCAGCAGATCACCGAAAAAACGTACCTGCCTTTTGAAATTGTCCAGGAAATCATCCAGGGTTCTCGGTCTCTTTCCGGGTGAAAAGGCACATGCCGTTCTAATTCCCACTGCCTGATACTTTTTTGTGTCAATGGGCATCGGTGAATATAATAAAAGATCAATCTTTTGCTTCATCATCTCTTCAATATTGCCTGAAAAGGACTCGGGAACTATTTTGACATTCCTTATCTCGGGATACAGCCTGTATGCCCATGGAGATGGTTTCGTGAATGAATAAGGCATGCAGTTTCCTTTCCCGAGTATCATGATCCTTTCCGATGAAACCCCATGCATGCAGACTATTCTCTTTGGATGGACAGGTACCTCGATTTTTCTGTCGTCCATGTCCGTGATGGTTTTATAATCGCCGGCATGCAGCAAAGTATTTGGCGGGACTAACCCGAAGAATGCCGTTGCCGCAAAAAACAGCATGAAAAGCGCACATTTCCGTTTCATTTGTTTTCCTCCCGTTCTCACTGGTGAAGTATCTCACGTGCCTCGCGGTCCGAAAGCTCCCGGCTGAAAAACAAACGGTAAAACGACCTGGTTTCCTTCACGATATCCAGCGGATATCGATCAGGGTGCAGAAGGTTGGCCAGCCACTGGATGCCCAGGATATGCATGTGCGACGGCGGGCGATCGAACCAGTTGAATGGCACGAAGGGAATCAGGTAAACCCTTTTGGCGCGGACGGCACGCAGATTCTTCCAGCGCGCATCCTTCAGTATTCGTTCGAAGCAGCTCTTCTCCTTCACCAGGATCACGTCCGGGTCATGGATGAGGAGCTGCTCCATGGTGATCCGCTCCATGCCCATGTAGCTGCTTTCCCTCAGCCGGCAGACGTTTCTCCCGCCGCTGAGGGGGATGAGCTGGGTATGCATGGAGCCTTCCCCTTCCGTAGCAAGGCCGTCCAATCCTTCGGCATAGTACACCGAGACACTTTTCCCCGGCGGGATGCCGGCCATGGCCCGGGAGGTCTTTCGCAGCACGTTCACGGCATAGCGCTCCAGGTCGGCGGCTCTTTTCTTCCTTCCCAGAACATCCCCCAGGAAACGGAAGGCGGCAGGATAATCGTTCACCGAACCCATACGCAGGTAGAGAATGGGGATGCCCAGGGGCTTGAGAGTATCTTCGTACTTCCGGTTGATGGCATTCATATCCTTCCGCTTCAGTTCCCAGAGAAGGACGATGTCCGGCTTGACCTTCAGCAGCGTCTCCACGTTGATACTCTTGCTCTCGCCGGCTATGCCCCCAACCACCGGAAGCTTTTTGAAACGCTCCACCGTGTAGAACTTTTCATCACCCCGCAGCGGGAAACTGAGCCCGGCCAGAAGGTTCGGGTCAATCGCGTGGACCAGGTAGGTTGCGGGCGGCGACAGCCCGACGACCCTTTCTATCCTGCCGGGGATGGTGACCCTTCTGCCGGCCATGTCGGTGACCACACGTGAATGGGCGCTGGAAGCAAAAAGAGCGAACAGCAGGAAAGTCAATAAAGCATAGCGGGACATGGATCCTCCGGAAGGGGGTCATACGGTTGAAGGCCCGTGATAAATGTTCAGGTATCCGATCGGGGTTGAAGGGAAAGAAACGGAGGAGGCCGGACAAAAAAAAGGCCATCGGCGCAGCAGCCCATTGACCTTTTTCGACGGTGTGTGCGCTCCTTTCCAAACACGGGAGGCGACGCTGTTTCCGGCGACGCCCATAGCCTGCACACCGTAGCTGAAGCCGTAGGTGAAGCAGGTCGGAGACAATGTTATGATGGATCGTTGTATAGCACGATATATAACAATATGCAAAATGAATTTTTGACCATGCCTGATATAATCCTGACCGTGCGCTCCATGCGGCCTGCATCCGGCCTTTCCCACAACGTTTTCAAGAACCTGCCGGAGGCGCTGCACAGGATACCGGATGGAATCGCCTTCCTGTTGATTATTGAAACCGGGAAATTATAAGCTTCACACATTACATGTTTGGTGATATTTTCAAACATGACGCATCATGTCTATGACGGCTCAGATGAAGATTGCCGGAAGGTGGTTCGCATCACATGGCTCAGGAAGACCTTTCCCAATTGAAGATCGACAAGAGCACGGCGACGGCCCGCCCTGCCAGGCGCAATACAAGACGCTTCTGGGTGGCAGGAGCTCTTGCAGTTGCTGTTCTGGCCGTTCTTTTTTTCAGCGGTATACTGAAACCTGCCAGGGAAGTGCAGGTCGTTACCGTCCAGCAGACCTATCCGTCCCAGGTGATCACCCTGTTGAATGCCAGCGGCTACGTGGTGGCCCAGAGGAAGGCGGCCGTAGCCTCCAAGGCTACCGGCCGCCTCATCTGGCTCGGCGTTGAAGAGGGGAGCAGGGTGAAAAAGGGGGACATCCTTGCCAGGCTGGAAAGCGAAGACGTGGCGGCAAGCGAGAAACAGGCCGCGGAAAACCTGAAAAACTCCCGAACCGCGCTTGACCAGGCCAACGCCGAGTTGCACGATGCGCAGCTTTCCTACAGCCGGCAGAAATTGCTCCTTTCCCAGGGAGTGGTGGCTGAGGCGGACTATGATGCCGCGCAAGCCCGCTACCGAAAGGCGAAAGCGGCCGTGGCCGGGGCCCGGGCCGGGATAGGGGCGGCAGCGGCGGCACTGGAAGCCGCCAGCGTGGCAGTGGAATTCACCATGATCCGGGCTCCGTTCGATGCGGTAGTGCTGACCAAGAACGCCGATGTCGGGGATATCGTGACCCCGTTTGCTGCCGCCGCCAATGCCAAGGCCGCCGTGGTGACCCTGGCCGACATGGGCTCCCTGCAGGTCGAGGTGGACGTTTCCGAATCAAGCATCGAGCAGGTCAGACCCGGCCAGCCGTGCGAGATCCAGCTGGATGCGCTGCCCGACACCCGTTTTCGCGGCACCGTCCACATGATAGTGCCCACCGCGGACCGGAGCAAGGCAACGGTCCTGGTGAAGGTCCGCTTTGATGAAATCGATCGGCGCATCCTTCCTGAGATGAGCGCCAAGGTGGCATTCCTTTCCCGGCCCCTGGGAAACGGCGAGCGCAAGCCGAGGATCACGGTTGCTTCCGCCGCGGTTGCAGAACGGCACGGCAGGAAAGTCGTTTTCGTGGTGAAAGATGATAGGGTGGTCGAAACTCCCGTTGCCCTTGGGGAAAAACTGGGAGAAGCTGTGGAGATCGTCCGCGGGGTCAAGGTCGGCGATAGGGTGGTGCAAAGCCCTGACAACGGCCTCAAAGACGGATCCCGCATCAAGCTATTGGAAAAATGATGGAAAATTCCCAAAGCCCCATCGTCAGGATACGCAATCTCTCAAAATCCTACCGCAGGGGGAGCCAGGTCATCCCGGTCCTGGAGGATATCAGCTTCGATATCCCCGACGGCGAGTTCCTGGCGCTCATGGGCCCTTCCGGGTCCGGCAAGAGCACTCTCCTCAACCTGCTGGCCGGCATAGACAAGGCGGACAACGGGACCATAGAAATCGGCGGGATAGACATCACTACCCTGGACGAAACCGCCCTGGCGGGGTGGCGGGCTCTCAACGTCGGCTTCATCTTCCAGTTCTACAACCTGATCCCGGTGCTGACCGCCTTCGAAAACGTCGAACTTCCCCTGCTCCTCACCAGGCTTTCCAAGAATGAACGCCGGGCCCATGTGGAAACCGCACTGCGGGTGGTGGGGCTTGCCGACCGGATGGCCCACTATCCCTCCCAGCTCTCCGGCGGCCAGCAGCAGCGAGTCGCCATAGCACGGGCCGTGGTCACCGACCCCACCATCCTGGTGGCGGACGAGCCCACCGGCGACCTGGACCGCTATTCGGCCGGCGAGATCCTGGACCTGATGGACCGCCTGAACCGCGAATCGGGCAAGACCGTCATCATGGTGACCCACGATCCGCGCGCCGCGGAAAAGGCCCATTCAATCCGCTATCTGGAAAAGGGTGAACTGAAAGATGTTCGCGCTTAAACTGCTCTGGAGAAACGCATTCCGCCATCGCCTGAGGACTTTCCTCACCATTCTGGGCATCACTATCGCCATCCTGGCTTTCGGCATGCTGCGCACAGTAATCGATGCCTGGTATGCCGGTGTCTCGGCTTCATCAGCCAGCCGCCTGGTGACACGCAACGCCATCTCCCTGGTCTTTCCCCTGCCTATTTCCTACAAGGACCGAATCCGCCAGGTCGACGGGGTCAGGATCGTTTCCTACGGCAACTGGTTCGGCGGCATCTACAAGGAAGAAAAGAACTTTTTCGCCAATTTCGCCGTCGACATCGACAGCTATCTCAAGCTCTATCCCGAATTCGTCCTCCCTCCTGATCAGCTCAAGGCAGTGCTGCGCGACCGCAAGTCATGTGTCGTTGGCCGGAAACTGGCTGACCGCTTCGGCTGGAAGATCGGCGACACCATCCCGCTCAAGGGGACCATCTACCCGGGCACCTGGGAGTTCGTGCTGCGCGGCATTTACCACGGCAGGGACAACACCGCCGACGAGACCCAGATGTTCTTCCAATGGGACTACCTGAACGAGACGGTGAAAAAGCTCGTTCCCCGCAGGGCCGACCAGGTCGGTTTCTACATGATCGGGATCGCGAGCCCGTCACTCGCTTCACAAGTTACCATTGCCATTGACGACACGTTCAGGAATTCGCTGGCCGAAACGCTTACCGAGTCGGAAAAGGCCTTCGCCCTGGGGTTCATTTCCATGACGGAAGCCATCGTCATCGCCATAAAGCTTGTGTCATTCGTGGTCATCATCATCATTTTGGCAGTCGTCGCCAACACCATGGCCATGACCGCCCGGGAACGCATCGGCGAATTCGCGGTTTTCAAGACACTTGGGTTCGGCGCCCGGCACATCGTGGGGATGATTTTCGGCGAATCCCTGGTGATCACCATGACCGGCTGTGCAATCGGGATCGCACTGACCTTCCCCCTTGCCAATGCCTTCGCATCTGCCATGTCGAACTTTTTCCCCATCTTCATCGTGTCGAGGCAGACGATTTACATGGATATCGGCGCTGCCCTGCTGGTGGGAGTGGTGGCAGCGATCTTTCCTGCCTGGCGTGCAGTGAAGATCCGTATAGCCGAGGGTTTGAGCAGGATAGGATGAGTGGAAAGAAAGACCTGCCAGGTTTCGAAAACCTGGCAGGTCTGATATTAGGAGTCACTTATGTCGGTCAACGTTCCCCTGGAACCTGGACATTACTTTCATATCTTCAACCGTGGCAACAATCGTGAAAACATATTCCTGGAAGAACGCAATTATCTTCACTTCCTTCGTTTATACCAGAAATACATTTTTCCTGTTTGCGATACATTTGCATATTGTCTGATGCGAAATCATTTTCATCTTCTGCTCAGGATAAGGGAAAACCAGACCTGCCAGGTTTCTGAAAACCTGGCAGGTCTTCAAGTTTCTCGACAGTTTTCCAATCTGTTCAACAGCTATGCAAAAGCGATAAACTCATCTTTCAAACGAACCGGCAGTTTGTTCGAGAAGCCCTTTGGACGAATTAAAGTCAGTTCTGAGCATCATTTTTCACGCCTCATTCACTATATTCATTTCAATCCCCAGAAACATGGTTTTGTTGATGATTTTCGATCTTATCCGTTTACTTCGTATCATGCGATGGTTTCCGCGAAGCCGACACATTTGCTCAGGGATGAAGTGCTTAGTTGGTTTCAGGGGCTTGAAGGATTCGTGGAGATGCATGATATGCTGTGTGACGAAAACCAACACCGACATCTGGTGGAAGGCGATTTTGACTAGAAAATGAAAGACCTGCCAGGTTTCGAAACCTGGCAGGTCTGAATAGCATCGGTAATTGACCAATGTCCATCCCTTTTTCATACAGCATGCGCAATCTCTGGACCAGGCGCCTGACCACGGTCCTCACCGCATCGGGCATGGCCCTCGTGGTGTTTGTCTTTGCCTCGATCCTGATGCTGTCTGCCGGGTTGCGCAAGACACTGGTAGACACCGGCTCGCCCGATAACGTAATCGCCATACGGAAGGGCGCGGGGACCGAGGTGCAGAGCGGCGTGGAACGGCAGCAGGCGGCCATCATGGAGACATTGCCTGAGATTGCCCATGGAGTGGACGGCCGTCAGCTCCTGGCAAAGGAAATGGTGGTCCTGGTGAACCTGCCGAAAAGGGGGAGCAACAACCCGTCCCACGTGGTTATCAGGGGGATCCAGGCGGCGTCGCTGGCGCTCAGGCCCCAGGTGCGGGTGGTGGAGGGCAGGATGCCCCGTTCCGGCTCTTCCGAAATAATGGCCGGGACGAGCATCGCCAGGCGCTTCAAGGGCTGCAGTGTTGGGGAATCACTGCGCTTCGGCATGCGTGACTGGTCGGTGGTCGGGATATTCGATGCGGGAAACAGCGGGTTCAGCTCCGAGATCTGGGGTGATGCCGATCAGCTCATGCAGGCCTTCCGCAGGCCGGTATACTCCTCGGTGACCTTCAAGCTTGCTGACACCAGGGATTTCGACAAGGTCAAGGACAGGCTGGAGCACGACCCACGCCTCACGGTGGATGCGCGACGGGAAACGAAATACTATGCCGACCAGTCGGAGATGATGGCCAAGTTCCTGCGCATCCTGGGGATCTCGCTCACGGTGATCTTCTCCCTGGGCGCGGTTATCGGCGCGATGATAACCATGTACGCCGCCGTGGCCAACCGCACCAGCGAAATCGGCACCCTGCGGGCGCTGGGATTCCGGCGGCGCAGCATCCTTTCCGCGTTCCTGGTGGAATCCCTTTTGCTCGGATTCACCGGGGGCTGCACGGGACTTTTCCTGGCGTCGTTCCTGCAGCTGTTCACCATCTCGACCATGAACTTCCAGACATTTTCCGAGCTGGCCTTCAGTTTCACTCTCACCTTCGAGATTTTCTGGAAATCACTCCTCTTTTCTCTTGTCATGGGACTGGTGGGGGGCATTCTTCCGGCTTTCCGGGCGGCCAGGAAGAACATCGTCGAAGCGCTGAGGGTCAATTGATATCAGGGGTGAAAATGGTGCGGAAAAACATGGAAAACGGAAAAAAGATCCAAGACATGAAAAAGAAGATCATGACGCACCTGCTGCTGCCGTTATTGGCGCCTGCCGCGGTCGTCGGGCTCTACTTTACCCCGAAGTCGGTTTTCGGTTGCGCCAACCGGGGCCTGATGGCCTTGGGGGTGGTGTTGCTGGCAGTCGCGGGAGCCGTTACGACGACCTGGAAAGGAGCCAGTCTGAAGCGACGTGGCGAGAACGAGGAGGCCAACTGGTGGCTGTTGACGACGCTGGTCCTGCTGATGCCGCTCGTGCTTCTCATCGGCCCCCTGGGCTGAAACACCCGCAGGACTCAAAGGAGGAAATTACCGATAGTCAGCCTCATCACCGATGTGCTCCTCAAATCAAACTGCGAGAACTGATCGAGGGGATGGGAAAAATGCTGCGATCCTTCAGAAAATAGGATTTTCCCCCGCTTTTTCCTGGTTCGTAAGAGGTTTGTTTGCAGCTGTCTCTCGCGTCTTAATTGAAAAAAATTAAATGGTATTAGGAGTTTGGATCTGGTACAAAATGAGCATCCTTTCAATATGAGAAAGATTATTAGCAAGACCAATGTGTAGGCGTATGGATTACGCCTGTTGTCGCAGCATGATGTTCGTTTTTTTGGGGAGCATCTGATGGATGAATATGACGAACAAATAATGGATTGCGTATGAAAACAAAAGCCGCCATCGCCGGGTCCCTCCGGGTGGCGGTTTTCTCATTTTTGAGTATTCACGCTTCTTGTTAAAACCATAAGGATCAAAATGATCCCTGAACACAAACATGTTGATTTGGGGATATCAGATACTGACGACCAACGGTGTCCATTCTGCCATTTCGAACCGGCACGTATCTTTGCCTCCAATGAACATGCTGTGGTTGTTTTCGACGGATTCCTCGTCAATCCCGGTCACGTCTTGATCATCTCGAAGCGGCATATCGTTTCAACGTTTGAGGCGGCAGAAGAGGAGTGGGCGGTAAATTTGGATTTGCCGGGATGAAGTGCATTGGGAAACAGGGAAGTGCTCCTGTTTATCCCGCGCATAAAAGCATGAAAATGCAGCTGGTGGAAGGTTGGCCGGTTAACTGTTCAATATCTCAAATTGAATGTTGGCCGACGATGAATTTTGATAAAAATCTACATGTTGCATCAAAATTGAAAATAAAAAGAGAGAGGCTCCGGCACGCAAGCGTGCCTCACTTCGGCCGCTCAGCTCGCGGCCCCGTTAGACCAATGAAAGAATGGATTGAGAAAGAACAATGGGCGATCCGACTTGGTACCTTCTCATAGGCTCAATTTCAATTGCAGTAGCCTGTGCAATCAGAAAGATACAGCCATTTATTTTTCAGGTAGTTCTTGCAGTACTTATCCCTGGGATTCTATCAGTAGTTGGTGCATGTATTCCTGAGTGGCTAAATCCTTCACCTCCAGGCGAAGGAGCATTTGGCTGGACAATAATATTGGCTGCAACATGGGCCATGTGGGCGGTCCCAACATGTTTGGTAGCAGTGACGGTTTTTCACTTGATGAAAAAAAGAAGAAAAGAATCATCTGAACCGAATAAGGACTGAAAGAGGTCTAACCAGCCGGTTGCACGCCGTCCCGCCCGAAAAACCGACCGAGCGAAGCGGGTGAACCGGGCTCCCCGTTCTTTGGCGCGTTGACCCGCGCCGCAGAACAGCGATCAGGAGCGGTCCTCAGTATCAGCACGTAAACGTGCCTCACTTCGGCCGCTCAGCTCGCGGCCCCGTTGGGCGAGAATTAATCTTAGGAGACACTCTTTGAAAAAAGATATCTGTTTTTTTGTTATGGCCATGCTCATTGCTTGCTCGAATGTAAATGCAATGGAATTCACTCTGATTACCAAGGGTGGCTACGTGACTTTCGCTGCAGGCGATAACTGGGGCGTAGTTACGATGGAAACGAAAAAACCGAATCAGACAGCTGCCTTTCAAGTGCCGATGTCTGGAGAGGTTGATTCTGCCCCCCCAACTAACGTTTCAATTATCCTAATAAACCCCAAGCTCCCTGAGACAGCGAACGCATTAGATTCAATCGGAAGAAGTTACGGCCCATCAAAAGTGACAGAGGGCACATACAATAAGTGGTCTACCTACCGACAGGTATCCAATGATTCCGATGGCATTTTATTCACTATCGTTGATGCAAAGAGGGAAATTGCCGATGTCGTAGTCTGGGTAAGATTTGCATGGCCAAAGAATAAAAATAATGAGGCTGAGCCTATATTTTATAACTTCCTCAATTCGATACGAGGAGATTTTGGCAAGTATAAGACGCGTGATGGTGAGATAATTCGGCGGCCAATAAACTGAGCCCAACAACGCGGCGTCACGCGGCCTCCGCTACGCTCCGCCGGTGCGCCTCGGCCACGTTGACTGCAAAAAAATAAATACATTGAAGAGGATTTTCTATGCCCATCCCAACTTTCAAGTTACTGCAACAAGACAGTAACAAATCCGCACGACTCACTACTATTCGTAATGCCGTTGAACCTCTCCTTGGAAGTAACTATCTCAGCCACTTTACTGATCACTCTGTTAATCATTCCGACCAACTTTGTAATATTGTTGACGAACTGGTGTCGTCACTTGATCAAGGCAAAGAACTTAACCCGGAGGAAGCATTTGTCCTTTACGCTGCATGCTATTTGCATGATATTGGGATGCAGCATCAGCGTGCATGTAAAACGGAGGTGGTAAGAAAAGTTCTTCTGTCCAATCCTTATTGCGGTCTACGGTGGGAATCACTAGAACTTGAAACTCGGCAGGAGATTATCCGTGCCCAACATCATCTGATTTCTGACGAACTTATTCGGGGTGCCGTACGTACTGGTGATCCAGCGATCGGAATACCATTGAATGATAGCGATAAGCCAGGCGTCGTTGCAGCTCTCTGTTCTGCTCACTGCTTATTAACTGACTCAACTGAGTATCAATGTAGCACTGCGGATCAGGGTGGTCTTCGCGTGGGATTGCTTGCTGCTTTGCTACGTTTAGCCGACATTCTTGACGAGTCGCAGCGACGTTCACACTTGTTCCTTGAGAAAACAAGAGACTTGCCACTTGAGAGCCGGCTTCACTGGTGGCGGCACTATTATGTGTCGAACATAACAATTAATCCCCGCGAGATCATAGTCTGGTTTGACTTCCCACCGGAGCGCCGCGTCCAATATAAAGAAATTTTTGAACCATTGCAGATGCCATGGATCGAAGCTGAGCATAAACGTCACTCTAAAGTCTTAGCGGAAAACGGTCTAGCTTGGCACTTGCAAGCTCGAGATACACCCGAAGCCCAATGTACATCAAGAGTGATGGATGATGAACTTGAACGGTACGCCGTGGAAAAAATAGTGGTTCGGCGAGTTGATGAGCTTAATCAACAACGTGCCACAGTAGTGACTCAACTACGAGTTGCCCGCCCAACCGTACAACGTCAGCTTGCAACACTTCAAGAATCGACGGATGCCCCAGATGAACTTCTTCGGGAGGCAGTAAACCTAGCGGAACACCTTTCAGCCATGGGCGGAAAGCGTGATGCATGGATGATATTGCAAAGCGAGCACAATCGACTTAAACCAAGGGTTAGTGAGGAGATCAAGTTGAATGTAGATCTGCGAATTGGAGAAATGATGATTGAGGATAATGCGGCAGATTCCGCGTTGCGACACCTTCGAGAACTCACCCCGTATTTTTCAAAAAACGTTACAAGCAATACCAATAAACTGAGGTATCTGCGTATATGGGCGATTGCCTTACGTGAAGCGTGTGCGTACCACGAGGCGGTCGTTGCATTTGAGGAAATCGCCCAACTAACTGACCAACCAAAAGAGCAAGAGATCGCGATGGCAGAAATAGCTGAACTGCGCTTATTACAAGGTGACTTGGCGCAACTTTCCGTCTTCGAGGGAGGCGAGACATGCTGATCCCCATTGTTGACGGAAGAACACGAAGCCGACTTGTAATTGCTCGTGCTGAAGCAATGCGATCCGGTTGCGCTGCGGGTATCGCACACCTGAGTGACGAGACGGGACTGCCAGACACTTCACGAGTTGCATTGTTAATGCAACATTGCGAGATCCTTTATTTAGATCAACAGTTCGATAACGCTTGCAAAGTGTACGACACTGCGATTGACCCCCTACTGGAGAGGCTATCCCCTGAGTGTGCGTCACTTCTTGCTGATAACCGTTCAACAATCGCCTTCGCCTTATTTCAAGCTGAAAGCTCAAATCAATTCTATCACCAAGTCGACATTCGCAGACTGCTGGGGGTTGAATTACGTAATTCCAGCGCGGCGTTGGAGGCTGAGCGAAGTGCATCTGCAGGAAAGCACTATGAGGCATTTCCAATTATTTGGAGATTGCTGCTTGAAGCATACCGAAAACAAAACTGGCGAGCGCTCCATTGGGCTCACGCTCACATGGCAAGAGAGTGTATGGCGCTCAACTGGCCAGACGAAGCTGTCTGGCATGCAATACAGGCCCTTGACAAAGAACTGGTATTAGAAGCGTCAAAGGCATTGATAGCCTCGCGAGACAAGTACCGGGTTGCTATTGGAATCGATAAAATATTGATGTTTTCCAAACTGGCAAAACATACATGCCTGGCAGCACATTTTTTGTATGCAATTAGCGATTGCATACCAGATGAACAAGTGGAAAAAGTAATGGAGTGGACTACAAACCACTTGGATTTTGTTCCTACTGGATGGGCAAATGCCTTGCTATTTGAACCTATCTGGAAATTAGTTGGGCGACTTGCCCCCCGTATGGATCAGGACTCAGTTCTAGCCATTGCGCACAAAGCAGTAAATCATCCTGTATTTGCAAATAGCAATAGGGAGAGAAGACACCTGATAAATTCATGCACTTCGTTGTTCCAAGTAATAGCTCCTCATCTTCTTAATCAGTTTATAAGCCCTGTGTTCAGTCTAGTCACAGATCATAAGTCTGACTTCGATTTTGTGGATTCGTTGAATCTCCTTTGCTTGTTAGCAGAAAAGAATGAGACTTGTCGTGATGAATTTCGAGCGGCGCTTTTCCCGCAAGGTGTTGAGATTTCAAACCCACTATTGCTGCAAGTTGCCCCCTTACTCGGATGGCACCCGCAGGGCTTGGACGAGATACATGCCAGTGCTGCTAACATTGCTCTTTCTATCCGAAAACAGGTGGAAGTCATTGATAGCACCGCGGAACCCTCAAATTTAGGGGGTTTTTGTTATATAACGAAGGAAAAGGATGCTGAAAAAATTGTTGTTCACATGGGTGGTGGGCAACATTGGATCGATGCAATGGCCGCAAATCTAGGAGATTTGCCTGACGCTGCTGTGAGCCAACTTATTGAGGCAATGCTTGAAATGATTGCGGATGATCGAAACGTTGTTGCTAATCGAATCTCGTTGCTCCACTCGCTCATAAAATTTATGCCCCGCTTGCCCACTGATATTGCACAACATACATCGCAGATAATCAGCCAAATTGCGCAGGGTAACTTCAGGGAATCTGAAGTCGGACAGACCTACGAGGAAGCAAACAATCCACTTAACCCGTTCAAAATTTCTTCTGGGGATCCTTCTGAACTGAGAGGAGTCGCTCTTCTGGCACTAGCGAGAGGGAGCAAGATTTATTCAGAGTTTAGTGCTGAATTGCATTCAGGACTATTACTGAATTTTCTGGAAATTGAGAATGATAAGCTTAAGGAGTTTGGAGTAGCTTCTGCACTTGGCGCAGACTGCCTCTCTGAGCTTGAAATAACTGCTCTCATTGCAAACTGTTTAGATGCACCTCTGAAAGCCCGTAAATATGCTCTTTATGTATTGGGTTCAGTAATGTCAGTGGATTTTGATCGGCAAGGTCTCAGGCTGGGTGTACGGGCGATTAGGAGCGCGTCTCATTCGACAGATGCAGGTGAGCGCGCCGAAGCCGCTAGAGCCGCAAAATCATTATTAAGATACACAGATGGCGAAGACGAGATAAGAACAAGGCTGACGGAAATATTAAAGAACTTATCAAATGATATCAGTCATTATGTTCGGAGTTGTTGTGCCTTGGGCGTAGATGGTTGACAGTACTTCTTCGGATGCCCCCAGAATTCTCTGCTCTTGAAAAGTAAAAGTAAGCTGGTCAACCATCGGCAAGACCGGCCCTAAAACCCGTCCGGTCAGCCTCATTACCGTTCTGGGGCCCCTAGGGGGACGCCCATAAAATTATAAGTTTCTCAAGCAGAATTTTATGAATTTATGGGCGTCCCTCTGGGAACCCTGGGTGGAGACCTGACACCGCTGTCTTGTGAACACGCGAGTGGACACCGACCTTCGGCGAGTCACCCGCGGGGGCCGTTGGTCAACTTAAGAGGAGGCAAAAATGGCTCGTCGAGAAGAATCTGAATTGTATCAAAAGCTGATAACGTCAAAGTTTTCCTTTTTGCCAAGAGGCACACGAACAATTGAAGAAATTTACAATGCTGTAAAACAGCAGTTTTCGGAGCTTTGCGACGATTCATATTATTGTTCTGAGAACTGCCGTTCTGGCAATGATCAACCAGAATGGAAACACACTGTTCGGAATGCACTCCAGTATCTTAAATCCAAGAACGGTTCCATCATCTATACTGGACGAAGAGGTTTCTGGAAATTTCAATAACAAACACTTTCTTCAAGTCAGAGTTCAGGAGGCTACTACATGAACAGCGGTATAAAACGAAACTTTGTCGGCATTCTATTGCTTCTTCTGACTATCTTACCTGCATGCGCCACACAAACATCAAATCCTTCTCTGCGCAGAAAGGCTGCCTCAATATCTCTCATTTTGCCTGATGAAAAGAGCATCGACAAAAACCGGAAACATACCATTATCTCAGAAGTTGAAGGTATCTCGTGTGGCCGTCAACTTGGGTCTGACCCATCTTTGGATGTCGCCCGAGAAATGCTGAGAATAGAAGCTGCAAAAGTTGACGCTGATGCAGTGTTGAATATTGCATGCGAAGAAACGGGTGTCAGTTGGACCCACAACTGTTGGAAAACGATAGAGTGTCGTGGTGATGCTGTTAAATGGAAGTCGGAATAATCCCAACCCTTATAAGGCCCCGGTCCGTCAAGGGCAAAAATAGACCCTGACGATTTTGAATCGTAGGAGCATAAAAGGGTCAGCATAAAAGGGTCAGGTCTACACGGCCTGTTGCCCAAAGTCATTCGCATAAAGAACCGGGCTTCAAGTTTGTTGACCAGCAGCAATAATCAAGTTCTTTGAAAATCAACGCCCCAGCTATAGCCTGTGCACGAAGCATTAAGGTGAATCAGTGGAAAATAGGGACACTTCCCTGTTTTCCGTAAATTAAATGGGGAAGTGTCCCTAATTATCAAGGGGATACAGGGACGTTCTTGCTTTAGTGCATTAACTGTCCATGCGTTCGATAAAGCACTAAAGCAAGAACGTCCCTGAAGTGACCCGGTGGTGTGGGAGGACGGCGGGTGAGAACCCGCCTTCTACCCGATTGGACCGAAAAAATATAAGGGGAAAGACATCGCCTTATGACTTCATTTCACCGAATATCATTTCTGATTCTCGGCAGCTTATTTTCCCTTGCTTTTATCCTTTGTGGAATACTATTGATTTTTGTAATGGATGGTTGGCAGAAACTTGGTTTCATTCCTCAAGTGGGGCTTGGTGGTATTTTTCTCAGATACTTCATTCAAAAATATGGGCGGTCGAATAGAGGAAATGTATAGAGAAATGCAGGTATAACCATGACTGAAAAAACAAAAAATAGCGAAACAAAAATCCTTACCGGTATTTTCTTCATCATCCTCCTAGTATCAATTTTCTTTGTTTCAAAGATGACATTGACAGCACTCGGAATTTACTCTTCTGTAACCTATTCAATTGCCTATTTTGCCCTCTTCGGCGTCGCATATATTTTCACCAAGTATGTCTTTATTTCGATGTTGAGAACTTATCAGTATATTGCACTGGCCATTTCAGCGGCTATAAGTGGCGTGTGTATCATATGGTTGCTATATCTGCATTAAGGAGAGGTCCAACCATCGGGAGGTGCGGTTGCACCGCACACCCTCATGGCGTTATGATAAGGATATCAGTATGAGCCAGAGTATTATTTCAGACAATTGGTCGCTCCAAAATATATCAGAACTCTTAATTGATGGCATCGACCCAAGCAATGCACACTTTGTAATACCAAACAGCGCAACTGACTCGCACGAATATAAGATAGTTCCAATGGCGGTCATAGCTTTCGAGGCGCTATTTGACCTGATTACCGATATTATTCTGAGAAATCAGATACTGAGAAAATAGGGACACTTCCCTATTATTGTTGACAAATAATTAAATAGCACTTAAACAATGTGCATGCCAAGGATAGCGCGTGCAGTAGCGGTAGATTATCCCCATCATGTCACGCAACGCGGCAACAACCGCTCTGCGGTATTTTTCGATGACGAGGATCGCTGGTTTTATATTGGAAAATAGGGACACTTCCCTGTTTTCCGTAAATTAAATGGGGAAGTGTCCCTATTTATCTATGGGAAAATCGGCACGCATCAAATCTGAGCCGACGGGCATTCGTGCGACGCTCTCAGTGAAACTCCAGTTGAACGCTTTTGCCCAGGCGGGTCAGGCACTCGGCAATTCTTTCCATCAGATTCCTGCGAATGGAAACGCTCTGGGGGAGATCGGGGTTCTGGTATGCGGGATTTATTTTAAGTCCGACCAGCAGGGTTATCTCGTCGGCATCGAGCAGAATGTCGGCAACCTGGATAGCACCGCTTTTGTCCCTCTTGGGAAGAAGGTTCTCGTTTCCGCCGGTAGCTTCTATCCACTCCAAGACTGAGGAAAGGGTAAGGATGCCCTCGGTCAACAGGTCGACCCCCGGCAGAGAACCCATGGGGGGCACTTCCAGGCGGGCAGTCTCAGGTTTGACCGACACGCTCTGGCCGCTGTGTGCTGCGACAATCTTGCCGGTTGTGCCTCCGCAAACGATTCGTGTTCCTTGGAATTCCAAAATACGCTGTGCGATCACACGATCTTCTGCCGGGTCGAGTGGTGGGCCTGTCAGGAGCATGACATGCTGTTTCGCACGTACAAGCAGACCGGCAAGTGATGCGTCATCCGACGGTTTTCTTCCATAGAGCTCATTTGTGTGAGCAGTGACCTTTTCTACGATGAGACGTACGTTTGAAGGTAGAAATTGTAATAATTCCTGGATGTAATCGGTTATATGCTCCAGGTTCCACTCAAAATTGAAGGCGCCCCCTATGCCTGCGTGCACGATACCGTCACTCATGGCGATCAACAGGTCGCCGCGGTGCAGTGTTCCCCTGCAGAAAAGGACGTTTTTGTCGAGGATTGAGATGTTGGAGAATTCAAGTGGAGTGAATTTCCCGTCATGGTAATAAAGTATGGGTGGATTGTTAAAATTGAATATTTTGAACGATAAATCGGTGTTGTCAATTTCAATGACTGTCTTTGTCGTATACGACAGGTTGTGGCGTTTGTCGACCGGTAAGCTGGCTACGACTGTCTCAATAACCTCAGTCAACGGGATTTCGTAGCGAAGCATTTTGATGATGATTTCGGAAGACAGTGTGGCGAGGATATTCGCTTTCACGCCGCTCCCGAGGCCGTCACACAGCACCATGCGCGTCTTGCCGCCGGTGCTCAGATCGCGGATCTGATCGCCGCAGAGTTCTTCGCCGACCTTGTTCAAACTGTGGTGGTAAACATCAACAAGGTATTTCAACTATTGAATCTCCTGGTTCAGCACGTTGCGAATCTGTATCAGGCTTACTTTCGCCTCTGCTGTGGTTTCCCCGAGCAAACTGGCTATTTCCTGCGCTATGTGCATCTGCTTGTCGATTACTTTGTTTACATTCAGGAGAAGCTCGTGCTTCATGCGCCGCAGTTCTTCGAGATGAGCATATTCGCTGGTCAAATCCACCATGATGCAGGCAATGAAACCTTCATCTTTCATGGGGAAAATTATCAAACGCACGTAGACTCCGAAACGAGCCATCTTCTTTTCCTTGCGGATGATGGTGTTGTCATCCCATGCTTCGCGAAAAACCGACAGGTCGTCAAAAAAGGCCGAGGCGTGTTTTTCAAGTACCTGAGACTTTTCCGACTTTACTATCTGGCAGAAAGAGGGATTTACCAATTGAACAATCAGTGACTCCTGGTCGAAAACGACCAGGCAGTTCGGGTCAAATTCCCATAACTTTTCCCATATTGGCTCATGTATCATGGCTCACCTTTATGTAAGTTAGGTTTTGTTTTGAATCAGACTTGTCCAAAATAAAGGGGTAGCTCTTTTAGGAGGGCGAACTACCCCAAGTTAAAAGGATGACGAATGGTTTCGTCACTTTCATGAATAGCAATACAAATGCCAAAAGTGCAATGCGCCATTCAATATTACTAACTAATTGATTTTATAAGTTAATTTACTTAGCAAAAATTGCGACACAATTGCGGTTACGAATTTATCTCATTGTAGTCCTTT
Source organism: Geobacteraceae bacterium (assembly GCA_034933285.1). Classification (GTDB taxonomy): domain Bacteria; phylum Desulfobacterota; class Desulfuromonadia; order Geobacterales; family Geobacteraceae; genus RPRC01. The sequence goes on from JAYFNT010000022.1 coordinate 92,987, forward strand.
ACATATAACTGCACCACTTGTAACATAGAGCGACATTTGTGCCTCGCCCCCGAATTGCAGTAGGGCTTTTATGTTTCATCCTTATCAAGGACAGTTAAACTGCCCGCCATTTACGAGAAGGATATCGCCATTGATCTCGCTTGCCATGTTAGACGCCAGGAATGTTACTGCATTTCCAATTTCTTCCGGAGTCTGCTCACCACGACGGAAAAAATAGGGACACTTCCGAATGGCACTAGTTTAAGGGTTCATAGCATGGTATCTGTTCCGGTGAAGAATCTCTTTCATTTCATGTCTTGGCGAAGTAAGCAACTCGTAATTTTTGGGGCGTCGTTTGGGGGAATTCGGGGGACACCATACTCATTGGGGGAATTCGAGGAATTCGGGGGACACCTTACTCATTAGGACACCATCTTCAAGATTAATGATCGCAAATAATAGGCTTGCAATAAAATATGGTGGCGCATACTATGGGGCATGGCCAGAATCGCAAGGGTCGTTGCCCCTGGGGGATACAGGGACGTTCTTGCTTTAGTGCATTAACTGTCCATGCGTTCGATAAAGCACTAAAGCAAGAACGTCCCTGAAGTGCCCCGTCCCTGAAGTGCCCTGAAGTGCCCTGAAGTGCCCTGAAGTGCCCTGAAGTGCCCTGAAGTGCCCTGAAGTGCCCTGAAGTGCCCTGAAGTGCCCTGAAGTGCCTGCCCTGAAGTTCCCGTCCCTGAAGTGCCCTTATATAGGCAAGTATTAGAAATGCTGGCGCCAATAGGAAAACCTGCTATTGGTGAAGAATGACATATCAATACTGTACTAATAAACTATGCAGAACTTTTGAAGAAGCAGGGCCGGAATGCTGAGGCCAAAGCACTTGAACAACAAATCATCAAGGATAAAATTAAATAAGCCGAACCAGCACATCCAGCCGACATCGTACCTCGTGGCTGATACTGTTGTTGGAGATTGAATGAAACGTAAACTCATACAAATTGGTTTGCTGGCAATAGCCCTTGCGGGATGTAACCCTTTTTACTCCGTTGAACAATCAGGGGTTGAGCGTGGTTATCGATGGATTCATCGAGGTGAGATGGATAAAGGCATTGCTACCTTTGCAACGACAATCCAAAGATATCCGCAGAGTGTTTTGGCACATTTGGGTCTTGCCGACGCACTCTTCGAAAAAAGAAAGGATAGAGAGGCTGTTGATTCATACACTCGCGCAATGTCGTTGCTAGAAAAAGAAAAGCCAGAATCTGAGGGTGGTGCGTCTGGTGAAAATGAAGTGATCGGAAAACGGTTTTTCTCATACCAGAACCAAGGCCTGCAATTCCCATACGGAATAAAAGCCTACATGCACTTGCGACGTGGCGGTGCTTTCGAAGGTCTAGCAACTTGCGAATCCCGGCTAAATTGTGAGTATTTTACTAAAGCCATCGCTGATTACGATAAAGCAATCGAATTAGCCCCAAATTACGAAGAAGCCATTAAACAGCGAAATCGTCTATTGCAACGATCAATGACAGAAAAATGTGCGGCCAGGGGGTCAGGGCTACACTTTTCATATTTTGAATAGTCCCTTGACCTGAGATAACATTTCCCTCAGATTCTTATCCCTTTCCATTTTCACCTGTAACCTGCGGCTGGCCTCTGTAATTGCTAGTGCGCGCCTGGGTATGATATGCGTACCGGTCTCGCCATGGCCTTCTCAATAAAGTGTCGTTTGCATTTCCTGAAATGTGTAGCCCTGGCCCCTGAGGGTTCCCTAGAATTCTTTATTGACAGGCTACCGCTTTTAGGTTTATACATATTTATTGAAAATTATTAATTATGCAAGGATACTGATATGGCACTACCATACCATATTACCCTGGAAGGCGAAAAGCAGGGGAAAATCGAAGGCTCCTGTGAACTTATCGGACGGGAGAGAAGCATCATCGGCTATTGGTTCATGCATCAAATCAAAGCGCCTCACGATCCTGCAAGTGGTTCTCTCACCGAGAAAGCAGCGCATCACCCGCTCAGAGTTATCATAGCGCACGATAAAAGCTCACCCAAACTGCATCAGGCCCTTTGCACAGGGGAGCACTTCAAGTATGTCAACATTGATTGGTACAGCATCGACAAATATGGGGATGAATATTTGTTCGGCACAATTCGTCTAGAAGATGCCATTATAACAAGAATCCAGTCTTTCATGCCCAACACTTTATCTCCGGACACGGCATATCTTCCGCACATGGAAAAGGTGTCCTTTCATTACAAGTATATCAGATGGACATATTACCCTGATGGAATCGAGGCCGAAGACCCGTATGTAAAGGAGTATGGGAAGCAACCGTTGAAGGACATAGGGGCAGTCATGAAGATAGCCGGATCGATTGTATGGGAGGGCAAAGTAATAGCAGTAAAAGACGCTGCTAAAGCCGCCCTTTTTGAGTTTTTTGAATTGCCCTGGTATCTTGACAAAGCATATACCGCAGTCGAAATTCACGATAACGTTTCCCATGAATTACATGAAAAAGCACTAAGACATCGTCATAATGTTAAACAAATACTGAAAGAGACTTACAGGCACAAATGAATCAAGAATGAGGAGCTTATATGACACCTAGCATCAAAACTACCATTATCTTGATTTTGACCCTTCTGGCTAGCTTTCCATGCTTTGCATCAGAAAACAGGCTGAGTGTTTTCAATACCGACTACTTCACAATCAATCTCCCTGTTCAAATGAGACAGGTAGGCAGAAACGAGATACCGTTTCTGAATGACAAAAAGGGTATTTCATATGTTTTTGTCGAATCAGACAAGGCAAGGGAGAAATCGATAATGTTGATAATCAGTTTGGAAAAAAACGATCACCCAGTGAATAATGATTCAAAGGACAAGGCTCTGAATGAGCTGGCAAAGACCCTACATGACACAGCCGGGGAAGATTTCGAAGAATGCCGAGGCTTCACAACAGGAATTGTGGTGACGCGTATTTCGGGGCAAAAAGCTTACTACTTTGAAAGAAGAAACAAGAATTGCGTTGTAACACTCGAAAGGCACTGGGCAACGATTAACGGTAACAATTCATGTTTAATCTATTTGGCTAGGCCAGGGAAGTTGGACAATGCGGTTGCCAGAAGCGTTATTAATGGAATAGTAAAGATCAAGCTGAAGTAGCCTGGAGATATTGACCCTCCTCAGTCGGAAAAGGACTTTCAGACCGCTTGAGTTAATGTGGCCAGCGGGTCAGGGCTACACTTTGGGAATTCGGGGGACACCTTACTCATTAGGACACCAACTTCAAGATTAATGATCGCAAATAATAGGCTTGCAATAAAATATGGTGGCGCATACTATGGGGCATGGCCAGAATCGCAAGGGTCGTTGCCCCTGGTTTTCCTCATCACATCACCCAGAGGGGTAATCGGCGACAACAAACATTCTTTACCATAGATGACTACCGTGCCTATCTCGACCTTATGGCGGAATGGAGTGGCTGGTACAAGGTCGAAATATGGGCGTATTGCCTGATGCCAAACCATGTGCATATCATCGCCGTACCGCAGGATGAAGATGGTTTGCGCCTTGCGATCGGAGAAAGCCACCGACGTTTTACGCGAAGGATCAATTTTCGTTATGGTTGGCGTGGACATCTGTGGCAGGGGCGGTTTGCATCGTATCCGATGGATGAGACATATCTTCTTGCTGCCGCACGTTATGTAGAGCTGAATCCTGTTAAAAGCAAGCTGTGCGTACATCCGGAGGATTATCCATGGAGCAGCGCTCCTTATCATGTTGATGGAAAAGAAGATCCCTTGGTAAAGCAATCTCCCCTGGTTGAAATGGCAGGTGACTGGAAAAGTTACCTGTCGGAAGCTCCCTGCCTCTCAATGGCTGAAGCTCTCAAACAGGCAGAGAGGACGGGCCGCCCATTGGGGAGCGAAAAATTTGTTGCGGAGTTGGAAAACACGCTGGGTCGCATGCTGAAGAGGAAAAAACCGGGGCCAAAGTCTTCCTAATGAGTAAGGTGTCCGTACGCAGTAACAGTTGAATATCTAACGGGTTTAAGTCCCGTCCGAGAAGTTGTCCGTTCATCTCGGTAGTTCAAGGGAGCGGCGTCTTGGCAACAAGAGGTCGTAAGTTCCCACTTGGCAAAGCAGCAGGCCGT
>JAYFNT010000023.1:0-106226 GCA_034933285.1 Geobacteraceae bacterium
GAAGTCGCCGTTGTAGCTGTCGGTTATCTTCGGCGGAATGTCGCCCTTGCTGATCCTGTCGACATATTCGGCTGCCACGTTCAGCGGCCCGATGACCGCGTCCAGGGTTTCGTTGAATCCGGCTATGATATGCTGGAAGCCGCCATTATGCTTGCCGGCATCGGCGCGGGTGTCCAGTCTTCCTTGCACCGCTGCCTCGGACAGCATGTTGGCATCCGTTACAAGCGCCCGTATGCTTTCAGCCATTTTCAGTATTGATTCCTGAAGCAACCCCATATCGTCTTGGCCCGAAACAACAAGGTCAACATCCATATCACCCGATGAGATCTTGTTTGCAGCGTTAATACAGTCGGCAATCGGTTTTGTGATTGATCGGGTAATAATTAGAGCGATACCAATACCCATCAGAATCGCAATAAAAAATATCCCTATCAGCAGGTTGCGTGAACCGTACAGAGATGCCCCTCCGAGAACGGCCAATAGTAAAAGCATAATGCCGAAACCAAACATTAACCTCGTTCCTACATTCATATTCTTGAACATGTTTCCTCCTTTTTCCGGTTAGTGCCTTTATCCTTTTTATCTATCAGCGTAATCGCCTCAAATTCCCGGCGCCTGCTCATTTAGCGGGAACTGCCTGCGCTTTACGGACAAGCCGGCTTTTCTTCACATTCAACATTGTATTTCTGATTACTTCACAAGCGCCCTTATTCAAGGGTTCGTCGTGTCCGCTGAAGATGCAATCGATGTCAAGCCCGGCAATCTTTTCAAGTGCGGAGACATATTCATGTGTATAGGAGCCTCCCGGGGCCATGACCCTTAACAAGGTGTCCCCGGAAAAAAGCAGTTTTTGTTCGGCGCAGTAGAGACAGATAGAATCCGTGCTGTGTCCGGGGGTGTGTATGACTTCCAGATATCTGTCTCCCATCTTTATCTTCTGGCCATTTTTAAGCAGTTCATCAACGCCTTCCCTGTGCGCAAAGGCGTAAACACGTGAGCCATATTTTTTTTTGACCGGCAATATCCCGCCGGAATGGTCAAAATGGGAATGGGTCATTATGATTTGTGCAACGGGATTTTTCCCGACGCCGGTTGAAATTTTCTCGATCTCACCAATAATGCTGCCGTCCGAACCGGTGTCGACAAGGGTGTTCAGATCCTCAATGCGGTTCCAGTCCCCCAATACAAGGTAGGAACGGCACGAATAAATATTCCTGTTTCCATGCAGGGGAATCACTTTCAACCGGGTACCTCTATTTTTCTGAATACCTGCGCATCGGAAGTGACCTGATCGAACAGATGGGCAACTTCCTCAGGCATTTTCTGCGTCTGCTCGGTGGCGAAAAAACCGCCGGGGGCAAGCGATGAATGGAACATCCTTATCACTTCAATCCGCTCTTCCCGGCGGAAATGCAAAAGAACGTTCTTGCACAGGATGAGGCTGTATTCGTGTCCGACGGGCTTGAGAGACAACAGGTCGTGTTTCCGGAAGGAAAGGCGCGACCTGATCTTTTCACAGATCCTGAAATGGCCCGATTTTTCGTCTGGTTGAAAATATTTCTGAAAAAGTTCGCCGGGGATTCTCTGCAATTCTTCGTAGGGGTAAACGCCATCGTGGATTACTTTTTCAAAAAGATTGCTGCCGTCAATATCGGTCGCGTCAATACGGATGTTTTTGAAGGCAAAATTTCCCATTCTTTCCGCCAGGACAACCGCAAGGGTATATGGTTCAGGCCCCATTGCGCAGCCCGCATCCCAGATTCGGATAGAACTCCTTCCAGCCGCATAGGGAATCACGTGTTCAGCTATGTTGTTAATTGTATGAATGTCTCTGAAAAAGAAAGTAAATGCCATGGGCCTATCTTTGCAGTTTGATTTTCATGAGTTGATTCCGCACAATATGCAAACAATTGATATACCATTGCAGCGGAGTTTCAGTCGTTTTTCTTACAATATCGGATAACTAAAGATAATCTTTAGCGAAAATAAAAATATTGCCAACGAGGCAACCCCTCTGGATATGTTTGGCAACAGATATACTTTAATTAATACAAGGGCTTTCATGATTGGCTCCCCCAACATCCCGCAACAGATGACCATCCGCGGCAAGGGGGTGGCGACGGATAAAATTTTAGCCCCATGTTTTTTCAATCAGGAAAATGCTTGTGCTAGAAGCAGAGACTGTTGTTGCCAGTTAATTAGAAACATCCAATGCAACATTGACATCACACCGCGGCGAGTTATTCTGTAAACATTGAAGAAAGCGGCATTCAAGGGAAATGATTCAACCGGTCAATTAAACGGCAGCAAGGCGTCCGCTAAAGACGATTTCTCCCGTTTTGGTCGGCAGCACCAGGCAACATTTTAACCTGACGATTCATTAGAACCATGGAGGCGTGATTATGAAGGTTACACGCAGGCAGTTCCTCAAAATTTCCGCCGCCGGACTGGGCAGTTCCAGCATCGTGGCGCTGGGCTTTTCTGTTGCCGGTGCGCAGGCTGATGTGCGCGCGTTCAAGCTGGCACGCAGCACCGAGACCATAAACACCTGCCCGTACTGTTCGGTCAGCTGCGGCCTGATCATGCACAGCATGGGCGATAAAGCGAAAAACAACCAGCTGTCCATCTTCCACATCGAGGGAGACCCGGACCACCCGGTGAATCGCGGCACCCTCTGTCCCAAGGGAGCGGGCCTGGTTGACTTCGTCCACAGCCCGAACCGACTGAAATATCCCGAGTACCGCGCTCCAGGGTCCAGCGAATGGCAACGCATTTCCTGGGACGAGGCGCTTTCCCGCGTTGCACGGTTGATGAAGGATGACCGGGACAAAAACTTCATCGCCAGGAACGCCGCTGGCGCCACGGTCAACCGCTGGACCACCACCAGTTTTCTCGCCGCGTCCGCCTCCAGCAACGAGACCGGATGGCTTACCCACAAGGTCGTGCGCAGCACCGGAATTCTCGGATTCGACAACCAGGCCCGGGTCTGACACGGGCCCACGGTGGCCAGTTTGGCCCCCACATTCGGCCGCGGCGCGATGACCAACCACTGGGTGGACATCAAGAACGCCAACGTCATCATCGTCATGGGCGGCAATGCAGCCGAAGCGCACCCGTGCGGCTTCAAATGGGTGACCGAGGCCAAGGCCCACAACCAGGCCACCTTCATCGTGGTGGACCCCCGCTTCACCCGCTCTGCGTCGGTCGCGGACCTCTACGCGCCGATCCGCACCGGCACTGACATAGCATTCCTGGGCGGGGTGATCAACTATCTCCTCTCCCATGACAAGATCCAGCACGAGTACGTCAAGGCCTATACCAATGCTCCCCTCGTCGTGAACGAGGGATATCGGTTCGAAGACGGCCTGTTTTCGGGCTACGACGCGCCGAACCGCACGTACGACAAGAGTTCCTGGGCCTACGAGATGGGGACGGACGGCTTTGCCAGGACCGACGAGACTATGCAGCATCCCCGCTGCGTGCTCAACCTGATGAAGCAGCACTATTCCCGCTATACTCCGGAGATGGTGAGCAACATCTGCGGCACGCCGAAGGAGCAGTTCCTCCGAATCTGCGAAATTCTCGCCTCGACCTCTGTACCCAACCGCACCACCACGTTCATGTACGCACTGGGGTGGACGCAGCATTCGGTGGGGTCCCAGATGATCCGCACCGCGGCGATGGTGCAGCTTCTCCTGGGCAACGTCGGCATGCCGGGTGGAGGGGTCAACGCCCTGCGCGGACACTCCAACATCCAGGGGCTGACCGACCTGGGCCTCCTGTCCAACCTCCTCCCGGGCTACCTGACGCTGGCTAACGAAAAGGAAACCGACTTCCGCGCCTACCTGGACAAGCGAACCCCGAAGCCCTTGCGGCCCAACCAGTTCAACTACTGGTCCAACTATCCGAAATTCCACGTCAGTCTGATGAAGTCGTGGTGGGGCGACAAAGCGACCGGCGCCAACGACTGGTGCTTTGACTGGCTCCCCAAGCTGGACGTGGAATACGACATAATGCGCCAGTTCGAGTTGATGGGTCAGGGGAAGATGAACGGCTATATATGCCAGGGTTTCAATCCGCTGGCCGCGATCCCCGACAAGGCAAAGCTCATGAAGGCCCTGTCCAGGCTCAAGTTTCTGGTGGTGATCGACCCGCTGGCCACGGAAACCTCGTGCTTCTGGGAGAACCACGGCGAACTCAACGACGTGAAGAGCGCCGATATCCGGACCGAGGTGATCCGCCTCCCCTCCACCTGCTTCGCCGAGGAGAACGGATCTCTGACCAACAGCGGGCGGTGGCTGCAATGGCATTACCAGGGCGCCCCACCGCCGGGGGACACCTGGCCTGACGCGGACATCATGGCCGGCATCTTCCTCAGGCTGCGTGAGCTTTATCGCAAGGAAGGGGGCGCTTTCCCCGATCCGATCCTGAACCTTTCCTGGGACTACCGGATCCCCCACGCGCCCGCACCCGAAGAACTGGCCCGGGAGTACAACGGCAAGGCGCTGGCGGATCTCGCCGATCCCAAGGACCCGACAAAAGTCGTGCTGAAAAAGGGACAACAGCTGGACGGCTATGGCCAGCTGAAAGACGACGGCACCACCGCCTGCGGCTGCTGGCTGTTCTCAGGCTCCTGGACCGAAAAGGGGAACATGATGGCGCGGCGGGACAACGCCGATCCCTCGGGTCTGGGCAACACCCCCAACTGGGCCTTCTCCTGGCCGGCGAACCGGCGGATCATGTACAACCGTGCTTCCTGTGACCCCCAGGGCCGTCCCTGGGACCCGAACCGCAGGCTGGTCTGGTGGAACGGCGCCATGTGGACCGGTGCTGACGTACCGGATTTCAAACCCGACTCGCCTCCGGGCGAGGGGATGAATCCCTTCATCATGCAGCCCGAGGGAGTGGGCAGGCTGTTCGCCCTGGACAAGATGGCGGAAGGGCCCTTCCCCGAGCACTACGAGCCGTTCGAATCCCCGGTCGGCACCAACCCGCTGCACCCGAAGGTGATCAGCAACCCGGCGGCGCGCGTGTTCAAGGAGGATTGGGAGTCGTTCGGGACCGATAAGGACTACCCCTATGCGGCCACCACCTACCGGCTCACGGAACACTTCCATTTCTGGACCAAACATACCACCCTGTCCTCCATCATGCAGCCGGAGCAGTTCGTGGAAATCAGCGAGGAACTGGCCAAAGAGAAGGGGATCAGGGCCGGCGACCGGGTCAAGGTGTGGTCCAAGCGCGGCCATATCCTGGCGGTGGCGCTGGTGACCAAGCGCATAAAGCCCCTCAAGGTCGGCGGCAAAACGATCCACCACGTGGGGATCCCGCTCCATTGGGGTTTCAAGGGCGTTGCCAGGGGCGGCTACCTGACCAACACCCTGACGCCGTTCGTGGGGGACGCCAATTCCCAGACGCCGGAATTCAAGTCCTTCCTCGTCAACATCGCAAAGGCATAGGAGGTGGATCATGGCACTGCAATCGCTCGACATAACCCGCCGCTCAGCCACGACCACCCGCCCGCCGAGCCAGCGCCGGACTCCGGAGGTCGCCAAGCTGATCGACGTCAGCAAGTGCATCGGCTGCAAGGCCTGCCAGGTCGCGTGCATGGAGTGGAACGACACCCGTGACGCCATTGGCCGGAACCACGGCGTACTCGACAATCCCCCTGACCTGACGGAAAACTCCTGGACGGTGATGCGCTACACCGAGGTGGAAACCGGCCGGGGACTGGAATGGCTGATAAGAAAGGATGGCTGCATGCACTGCGCCGACCCGGGCTGCCTCAAGGCCTGCCCCGCTCCCGGGGCCATCGTGCAGTACTCGAACGGCATCGTGGATTTCCAGGAGGAATACTGCATCGGATGCGGTTACTGCATCACCGGCTGCCCGTTCAACATCCCGCGACTGTCGAAAAAGGACAGCAAGGTCTACAAGTGCACCCTCTGCTCGGACCGGGTGGTGGCGGGCCTGGAGCCGGCCTGCGTCAAGACCTGCCCCACCGGCGCCATCGTTTTCGGGACCAAGGATGACATGAAGCATCATGCAGCAGGGCGCATCGCTGACCTCAGGCAGCGGGGATTCGCCAATGCCGGCCTCTACGATCCGCCCGGAGTTGACGGCACCCACGTGATGTACGTGCTGCACCATGCCGACAGGCCGGAGCTCTACAACGGCCTCCCCAGGGAACCCTCCATCGGCGCGATGGTCAGCCTCTGGAAAGGCGCGGCCAAGCCCCTGGCATCCCTGGCTCTCGCCCTGGCAGCCGTCGGCGCGTTTTTCCACTACGTGATCAAGGGTCCCAACGAGGTCTCGAAAGAGATCGAGAAGGAGTTCGAGGATGAAAAACGATCCTGACAAACTACCCCGTTATACGACTTCCGAGCGTACCAACCACTGGCTGGTCGCACTCACTTTCTTCCTGGCAGCGCTTTCCGGGATGGCGTTCTTTCACCCCGTTTTCTATCCATTGAGCCAACTGTTCGGCGGCGGCGTCTGGGCACGCATCCTCCACCCCTTCTTCGGAGTGGCGATTCTTTTCTTTTTCGGCAGCATGTACCTCAGGTTCCGGAAACTCTGCGTCATGACCCCGGCCGACTGGGATTGGCTGCGTCATGTCCGGGAGATGATCCGGGGCGACGACCGCGCCATGCCCGAATCGGGCAAACTGAACGGCGGCCAGAAACTGCTGCTCTGGCTGCTTGCGGCATGCATGGCGCTGCTCGTCTTGTCCGGCATCGTTATCTGGCGTGCCTACTTTTCATTCCTGTTCCCCGAGGGCCTGATCCGTTTCGCCTCCATCGTGCACGCCGCCGCAGGGGCGTTGATGGTCGGCCTGATCATCGGCCATATTTATATCGCGATCTGGACGAGGGAAAGTATCGACGCCATGCTCTACGGCAAGGTCAGAAAGGCCTGGGCGAAACAGCACCACCCCGCATGGTTCAGGGAGATGACTAGGGAGGAAAAGTGAAGAGTGTCAACAGCATTGTCGAGCCGGGCAGTCTGGAACCCCCGGCAGGGGAAATCCGTTTCCTGTTCCTGCCCGGCCGGACCCTGTTCGCAGCCCGCGCCAAACGCTTCCGTTTCCTTTCCTCGGGCCATTCCCTGGGGGATTACCTGGCTTTCCTGGCAGATCTCGCAGAGGCCCAGCAGGAGGCATTGAACCGGTTTTCCCCTCCCCCCCTGCCCGGTCCCCGGGAACAGGCGTTCTGTCGCGGACACGGCATGCCGCCTCTGGATGCGCTCACCTTGCCCAGAAGCCCTGCCTGGCGGGAGGCGCTGGCATCGATCCTGAAGCAGATGAACGAAACCAAGCTTCCCGCGACAGCACGGGAGACCGCCGCAGGTCTGATGCTTGAGGGGGAAGCCGGGGTGGAGGAATTGGCGGACAGGGTCCTGGCAGGGGATCCGGCCGGCATCCCGCCCCAAAAACTCCCTTTCATTTCCGCAGCCTTGCAGGTCTATTGGGTGCACATGGCGTCATCCCTGCAAGAGCAGTCGTTCAACAGACAGGAAAAATGGGGGCTATGCCCGGTTTGTGGATCACACCCCGTTGCAGGATTAGTGCGGAGCGACGGATTGCGCTATCTATGCTGCTCCCTGTGCGCATCCCAGTGGCACATGGTGCGGATCAAATGCAGCAATTGCGAATCCGTCAAAGGGGTCGACTATTACACGCTGGAAGGCTCGAACAGCTCGGTCAAGGCGGAGAGCTGCGCTGGCTGCGGCGCTTACCTGAAACTGCTCTACCTGGAAAAGGAAAACCGGATGGAAGCCATGGCCGACGACCTGGCCACGATTGCACTTGATATGCTGATGGAGCGGGAAGGGAGGAGCCGAGCCGGTCTCAACCTGTTTCTTCACCCTGGCGGGTCGGATGCTCATTCGGCGAATTCGGCGAAGTGACCGTGCTGGTTTCCGTTCCATTCCCGCCAATGTCATGCATTGTAAGCCAGGACACTATCCCAGAGGCGCCATTTGAATAGGCCGGGGTTCACGGTCCGTTTGCTCTCACGTTATCCTCCCTTCCCGTAAGGGACGCTCGGCAGGCCCCGGCCTAAGGTGAATTTACCTTTCGGGCAAAGGTCTTAAAGTCGGACAGCTCGGGAACGTTCGTTGCAGTAGCGGTCAGTTTCGCTTTAAAAACCGATCACGCCTGGCCGCTCGACTTCGGATTTTCCTCGCCAACCCTTGCGGAGCGTTTTGTTTCTAAAAAATCCGGATCAGACGCCTGTCAAACCTCCTTCATCGGTAAGTGATTTTCTCGTTTCATCTGAGGAATCGTAAAAAAAGGCCGACGGAAATAAACATCCGTCGGCCATGAAGTCCGCAGTGTTTACTCCTTTTCAAACACGGAAGGCAACGCCGTTTCCAGCGTTACCCACAGCCCTGTTCCCATAGCACATGCCTTAGGGAAGACGGGTCGGAGTACTGTTGTTTTTTATTCTGCTGTCCGAATCAAGCCAAAAACCTTCTCCGCACTCCAATAAGACTCAGCAAGCCGGAACCGAACATGTAGAAAGCAGGTGGGATCGGTACCGGCGCGGCATCAGGGGTCAAAAGAAACCCATGCATCACCCCGTTCAAGGTGCCGGTTCCGATAATCTGTCCGTTATCGTTGATGTCGTAAGCTCTTTGGATTGTCCAGCCGGCGGCATTGGCGACCTGGCTCCAGACATCGACTGTCTGGCCATTTTCATAGAAGAACGGAGAGGGATTGTATTCGCTGTCGTAGCTATATCCGACAATCTGGCTTTTTGTGTTGATCCCCAAGGCCATACTCATGATTCCTCCGAAAGTTCCGAGATCGCTTAATATCCCTCCGCTGTACAAAAAGGCATGGTTTTTTTCAGCAGCAGAGAAAAACGCACTGCCGATTACTTGCCCGGAGTCGTTACTTTCGTAAGCACTCCCGGAAGATGTGAGGTAAGTAATACCCTTGCCGTCCAAGCCTGAAATATACGCGCCGCTGGTCGACGTACCGGTGATCTGCCCTTTGTTGTTGATGTAGGTCCATCCGTTAATATACGTGGCTCCAGCGGTGCCAATATCGGTCAACGAATTGTTCTGGTACAGGAAATTATGCCATCCGTAACTTGCTGAAATTGAGCCGACGACCTGACCGGCGTCGTTGATATCAGTCGGCTTGCCACCACCCCCGAGATTGCCCATGCCGGTCAGCGTACCGGTTGCGGAATTGTATATGTATCCCTCATTATTTGTGTTAACAGCAATGATTTGTCCAACATTGTTGATTCCCGTCACGCTCGTTGAACTGCCTCCGAACATGCCGAGATTCTGCATTGAACCGTTCGAATAAATGAGGGCGCTGTACGTTCCTGATGAATTCACTTGTGCGGCAACCTGCCCTGAATTGTTGATATCGCGCGGGGTTACATTTGCACCGAGGTCGGTGATGGTATAAGCTGCCTGCGATGGACTGCTCACTGCCAGTGTCAGCACGGCAAGAGCCGTTGAAATAACCCATTTTCTCAAATATGATATCTCCATACTCTTCCCCATTTTTAAAATCCTTTCTCATCACGAGCTGAAGTTCTGTTGGTTAACGGTCACTCTAAAATGTTCTCCTTCTGAACAAGCCCAGGCCTGCGATTGGCTGCCGCAGAGGTAGACTGCCCGGGGAACGGGAACCGGTGCAGCTGCAGTGGCCTTGGCACCAGGATGCAACCTTACACCCCGAAGAATTTTCTCCGCACACCAGCCAGACCCAACAAGCCGGAACCGAACAGCCAAGCTGCGGCCGGGATGGGGACGGGGTTGGCGGTAACGGTGAGTACGGCAGCTTTACCAGCTACCGATTGCTGGCAAAAATTATACCCTACCGTACTATTGGAAGCCGGTGTGCCCAAGAATGTTACTTCACCACCGGCCATGATATCGTTCAAAAGGCTGTAATTGTTACTGAGCGTCCATGTCAATGGAGTTGTCCCGTCCGCTTGGTAGTTATAGGTAGCGACGGTTTCCATGAGGTTGCTGCCTACACCGGGAAGATAAATGGGGAGGGTGTTATAGGTGACCTGTCCAGTGTACCAACTGTCATTACTGAGCCAGTTAAGGGTAAAGCTGCCTGGGTTGACTGTGGCCCAATTGGAATTGGATGATTGAGCTCCTGTACTCGGATTGTTGGAGTAGAGGGTTACGGCGGCGGAAGTGATCGTCCAATGATTTGCACCATAGAGTGTGTTGAGCTGGGATACGATGCCGGCTGTATTGAAACTGAATAGTGCGTTCTGAATCATGTTTTTAGGGCTTGCCGCCGCCGCTATCTCCATAGATCCTGCTGTACCGTAAAACATATTGGGATTAGTTGAAGTGATAACGGTGTCAAAGTCGGCTGTGGTTGTGACAATGGCCCCCTGTGCAGCCGGCACCGAAAACAGCCCGGCCGCGGCAACAGGCAGCATGACTCGAAGGATGTATAACTTCAGCCGCCTTTTTATCAGTAAAGCTTTCCATCTGGTCTTTTTCATCTCGATTGCCTCCAATGATTTGTTGGTCTTGCACTATAATGCAGAGTCACACCCAAATCCGCAGTGTTTACTCCTTTCCAAATAAGGGAGGCAGTACCGTTTCCAGCACCACCCGCAGCCTGCTTCCCATAGCACATGCCTTAGGGAAGTCAGGCCGGAGTAATGTCGCTATTATTTTTCAGCCCGATCTCAAGCCAAAAACTTTCTCCTCAGGAAGCCAAGTCCGGCAAATCCACTTCCGAGCAGCAAAAAGGGTGCGGGAAGCGGCACGGGAGATCCGGTAGTATTCATCGCCGACAGTTTGTCCTTGTTCCCCGCAACTCCGATGGTTATGTCGGCGTAGTCTGACCAGTTTATTGTCGCTCCGTTGTAATAACTTCCGTCCTGGCCCTGGAAATTCAGATCCCCACTGGTAATGGCCGGTGCAGAATCCGGAATAAGCCTGAAGTAGAGCTGGTGCTGTTCCCCTGCAAGGGTGATGACCGGAGCGGCGCTCGTCCAATTGGTATTGTTGTCCATACTGTATTGCAGAGTCGCGGAGACCGTAGACCCGGAGAAATCGAAGTTGCTGACCGAGAGGGTTATCCGTCCGTCGCCCGGCAGCCCGGGTTCGTCGTAAACCCAGAACTGGACCGGATCAACCAGCGCAGCATCGGCAAGAGAAGCGAACGATAGAACCAGTAATGCGGAAATCAAAGCCAAGCGATGAATCTTCATGTTTTCCTCCATTAAACGTTTATTGCAGATCACATTGAACGGCATCATGCCTGTGACTTCCTGCGTCGGAAGAAGAACAGGCCGGAAAGACCGCTGCCGAACAGGAAAACGGCCGGTGGTATGGGTACCGGGGCAGTGCCGCTTACCGCATACCCGCTAAGGCCGGTAGCGGTGAAGCTGGCAAAGGACTTGTCATAAGCCAGGTCGGAAGCATCGAACTTGCTCCACGCCGAGCCGTCGTAGTGCCATACAGTGAGGTTATACAGGCTGTGGCCTGTCCCGGCAAAGAGTGAAAGGTAGACGGGATTGCCTTCTGTATAACCCTCCGTGGCACTGAAATCCCAGCCGCTCAGGACTGCCTGGCCGGTGCCGAGAAGGCTTTGGAGAGATGTAAGTTCGCTGCCGCTGATGCTGCTTGCTGTCAGAGTAAGATTGGTAGGACTGGTTGCGGCCTGGAAACCTGCTCCGACCGATTTGCCCGTCGAACCGTCGGTGAAAAGGAACCGCTGGGTGGTGGCGAGGTCGGCAGTCAAGGCACTGCCCGCTGCGCCAGCAGCTGCGCTGGTTACGGTTACAGTGTGGTTCGTTGCATCCCAGATCCCGCCTAAAGCCTGGACGGAGCCGGTGCCGCTCATCGTGCCATAGGTGATTGGTGTATAGACTCCGTTAGCAGCCCCTGCACTTGCAACCAGGCGGATGGTGCCGTTGTTGGTGATGGTGCCGCTGCCGCTGCTGATGGTCAGTGAACTGCCCCTGTCGATGTCGGTGGTCACCAACGAAGGGGTGTTGATGACAAGGCCCGACGCCGTGACGGCCCCGCCGTCACCTATAAACAGCCTGCCGGCCGCACCCATGGTAATCACTCCGGTATGATTCCAGGAAGATCCCGGGCCGCTGACGACGGCGGTACCTGAGCCGTAGTAACCAAGATTAAGAGTTGCACTGCTGCTGACTACTTTTCCGCCGTTGGTGATATTCAACTTCGAGGTGCCCAATCTGCTGATATAGAATCCTCCGGTACACGTGGCATTCCACGTTGAGCCGGGTCCACTGACATTTATGGTGCCGGAGGAGTAATTATCGGCGATGCTGATGCCGGTAACGGTCGTAGTAACGGTACCGCCGTTTGTGATATTGAGAGTGCCGATACCATCCGTGCCAACATACAATGAGCTGCCACCACTGCTCCAGGAAGAACCGGCGCCATCGACGGTAAGCGAGCTGTTTGAAGTCCCGTTAAAACCGATTCGTGTCAGCCCGGCAGTGACCAAGGTCCCGCCGTTGCTGACCGAGACAACACCGTTGCCCATATAGCCAATCTCGGATGTACCGGTGACAGTCAACTTTGAACCGGCCCCACTAATGTTCATTGTACCGGTTACCCCTGCGCCGGACCCCAAACGGGAGGAAGTAGCCGTGACGGTACCGCCATTTGTAATATTGAGAGTTCCTGTGCCGTTGTAGCCCACGTTCAGAGTGGCGTTGGCCCATGTTGAGCTTGGGCCGCTGACTGTCGCTGTGCCCGTAGACCCCGCGTTGTAGCCGATACTACCCCCCCTGTTGCTGACGGTCGCTCCGTTGGTGATGCTGAGCATGCCCGCCCCGGAATTTCCGACATAGAGGCTGCCGCTGTTGGTCCAGTTGGAGCCACTGCCTGAGATTATGGCAGAGCCTGTCGAGCCCGACTGATAGCCAAGATAACCCCCGTTCGACGCAACGCCCACACCATCTGCAATGGTGAGGGTCCCAGAGCCGAGGTACCCGACGCCGAGAACGCCGGAGCTGCTTTGACTCAGGTTGACGGCAATGCCGTTGAAGGAAAAGGTTTGACTGGCACCATGGGAGCCGTCGAAGACAAGGGCAATGTCACTGACAATTCCGGAGGTATTGATAGTGCCAATACCGGAAATTTGCGATGCTGAAGCAGAGAGGCCGCTGGTGCTAAGGGTGCCTCCATTATTTCCAAAATTGATTGTTCCAGATGTTCCGACGGTGGTAGCACCAGTGGCGGATACCGTCGAACCGTTGAAAATATTGAGTGTGCCAGTTCCGTTTCGGCCGACATTGAGGGCGCCGCTGGTCCATGAGGAGCCTGAACCATCAACAGTGACTGCTCCTGAAGAGCCCGTGTTGTAGCCGATATAAGCGGTGGTATTACTGGCTGTTGCGCCATTCGTGATGTTCAGGACTCCTGCGCCGTTGTAGCCGACGTATCGTGTTGAACCGCTGGCCCATGACGAGCCTGTACCGGTGACCGAAGCGGTGCCGGTAACAGCCGCCGCGTAGCCGAGATACGAAGAACTCGAGCTTACGGTACTTCCGCCATCGACAGACAGGGTGCCATTTGCGGTATCGCCCACTCTGGCCGAGGTCGAAGTGGTCCAGGCAGAAGGATCGGCTGGGTTGAGATTGCCGCTGTAGGTCAATGCCGCCTGCGCTCCCGACACCGAAAACAACCCCGCCGCAAGGACGGCAAGCATGACTCCACCGGCACGCTTCACTGCCTTATCCTTTACCTGCCCAATCATGCCCGGCGGGGCATACGGTGTTACCTTTGCTGAACTGCTGAATCTGTTTCTTTCCATGGCTCATCTCCCCACATTCATATTTTCTTCCCGAAAACAAATAACGGCCGACGGAGATAAACATCCGTCGGCCATCAGACCACAGTGTTTACTCCTTTTCAGATAAGGGAGGCAGTGCCGTTTCCAGCGCCACCCGCAGCCTGCCTCCCATAGCACATGCCTTAGGGAAGACAGGTCGGAGTAAAAAACCTATTTTCAGCTGCAAAAACAAGAAGCCCAAGCCTAAGACATACAGATGCACTGTCTTCAAGCTTGGGCTTCCTGGGGCCGCACAATCGGTCAGCAAAGGACCCTTGCAATATAATCCGTTATATAGCGCTCGACAAACGGAAACTACTTATCAATATACGTGCCAGAGTCGCATTTTCATTAAAACCGCATACTTACAGCACTGTGACTACAAATGCCGCATGAAATCTGTAATAACATCCGACGCGCAAGGGCAATAAAATGTAAACTTTTCCGTCAACCGGGCACGAAAAAAGCCGCCACATGACTTCAGGTGAAGTTCATTCCTGGCGGCTCGGCTGCCCGACTTCGCAAAAGCTCCGTCGGACCCGTGGCTTTCCGTACCCATCTCGCGGTGGGGTTGGCCTTATCAGGGCATACATTTTAATTAGATGTAAAATTTTGTCAATATAATTTTTTATATAGCGCTTATGCATTAACCGTTGTCAAATGGAATGCCAGTGTCCCGTGCGGCTAATTCATTCCTTCAAATTGCCGCCCTTTCGGCCCCTGCCTGCGTTGCGGCTTCTCAGCTTAGTCCGTGCTAGGCTTGAGTCACCGCGAATTTCAGGGAGCAGACGGTTGCCGCCTGCTCCCGTGAGATCGTGAAAACACTCTCAGAAGGCTTTTTCCAGGATTGCCAGAATGTCCTGCTTGGACGGATCCCGGGGATTGAACAGGGTGGAAACCTCCTTCAAGGCATCTTCGGCAAGACGGTCGAACATGTCCCTGGTGACTCCGCACGCTTTCAGGGTGGGGATTTCAAGCTCTTTGTTGAGATTTTTCACCAGCTCAACGGCAACCTGCGCAGCAGCTGATTCGCTCATGCCGGTCACGTCGATGCCCATCGCCACAGCGATATCCCTGAACCTGGACGGCACTGCAGGCATGTTGTATTCCATGACATAGGGAAGCCCGATAGCATTTGCGACACCGTGCGGGAGGTTGAAATGGGCGCTCAAGGGGTGAGCTATGGAATGAACCAGTCCGAGCACCGCGTTGGTGAAGGCGAATCCGGCCATCATGCTCCCGAGCAGCATGGCAGAGCGGGCTTCGATGTCGGAGCCGCTTTTTGTTGCCTTCACGATGTTATTGCAGATTAGATCGATGGCCTTCAGGGCCAGGACGTCCGTGGGAATCATGGCCCCTTTGGATACATAGGCTTCTATGGCATGGGTCAACGCGTCCAAACCGGTGGAAGCGGTAATTTTCGGAGGCATCCCCACGGTGAGCAGGGGATCAGCCAGGGCAATGGTCGCGCCGACAAACTGTCCGCCGATCACCATTTTTTTCTTGCGGACCGTATCAGTAACGATACTGAAAGCCGTGACTTCACTCCCTGTGCCAGAAGTGGTGGGAATGGCGATCAGCGGTTTGCCGGGCACTTGCACGGTATTGATGCCATCGTACTGGTTAATGGGTGACGGGTTGGTTAGAAGAATATTGATGGCTTTCGCCGAGTCGATGGAACTGCCGCCGCCGACTGCCACGATGATGTCCACATTCGCGGAACGTGCGATGGCTGCCGCCTCTTCGACCTGGGTGTCGGGAGGATTGGGGAGCACGCCGTCATATTGAATTGCTTCTACGCCGGCAGCTTTGAGGGATGCGATCAATCCTTCAACGATACCTGCCGCCTTTACCCCTTTGTCGTACACCACGAAAGCTTTTTTTGCTCCCATACCCGCTGCCATTTCTCCAAGTTTTGCTGAAACGCCTTCACCGAAATGCACAAAACTCGGAATACCGAACATGAATTGCATACCATTCTCCTTTTCGTTTTTTTAATAGGTGAGTCTGGTTCAATCCCTGCCTGTGCAATGAATCCTTCCGTGAGCCTCCTTTCGCAAAAATGCTTTGTTTACGCATGAATCAACCATAGCCTTTCTACTCTTGCGGGATAACACCACGATTGAAGACAAAAAAACCGCCCGGGGAAAATTCCCATGGGCGGCTCCTGCAATAATGATTGATTGCATGATTTTCATTTTGCCATGTCATAATCAATTGTCGGAAAAAGATATACCGATCCAATACACCACGTCAGCTTCCCTGTCAAGGTTCAAGATGGGGATATATCGCGCAAGATGCCTTCCAGGAGTGCCAGTTCCCGATCCGTCAGTTTCCGGTCTCGGTAGAGCGCGCCGTACCGGATATCGGCGAATCTGCGGACATCCGCATTGCCGGTCAACTCCGCAAGCTCCAGCAGTCCTGTCGAGGGGGCAACGGTGACGTGGGGATATCGTTTCCCGACCATCCGCAGTAATCTGCGGACCATCCTCTCTTCGCGCGAGTCCCATCTCCGGCTTCTCCTGAAGAAAAACCCGGCCAGAACAAGTCCCGCCGTGAGCAGCACCGGGTTAACTTCCCGTAATCCATAGGGAAATGACAGGTTGCCGACCACCGAACCGGTCGCGTTGACCAGGCGCAGCTGTTTGTCCAGGTCATAGGTAATGACCGCCTGGTTCCAGTAATAGCTCAGCGTGTCGATGATCAGCCTGGCTTTTCTCAGCAGACCCTGACGACCTGCCTCCCTCCCCCCGCTGAAACCGACGGCAAAAGTGCTCGGGTCTCTCCTGACCCATCCGGTGCCCTCCAGGAAAACCTCGACCCATACGTGCGCCATGCTTTCGGTTATCAGATAATACCCACCCAATTCGTTGAACTCCCCGCCATAGTAACCTCCAACAAGTCGGGAAGGAACGCCCGCCATCCTGAGAAGCAGGGCAAAGGACGAGGCAAAGAATTCGCAATTCCCCGCCTTTTTTTCAAACAGGAACTCGTCGATGGGATCAGCGGACCCGGGTAGATCGCGTTTTGCATACCGGAATCCGGCTGAGTGGAAATAGCCTTCCAGCAGAGAAAGCCTATCATTGTCCGAATTGCCTCGATCCGCAATGGATCTTCCCAGGGCCAGGACCCTTGGGGACAGCCTTTGCGGAAGTTTCAGATAGAACTCCCGCTTGATCCCTCCTCTGGTCTCGATGGCGCCATGGACCACTGAAGCAGTTTCATATTTCAGGCGGCCGCCGGCAGCGCCCGTTTTCCTGAAAACCAGGTCAACACTCTTTTCCGACCGGACACCACTCATGCTCCGTGGGGTATCGAGGGCCACCAGGTACGGGCTTCCCGTCGTTTCAGGGAAAATCGTCTGCCGAACCATCGCCACGGCTTTGGGTGGGCGGGGTTCCCCCTCCGCAACGTCCGCCCGCACCCAGGCATTGCCGCGCGGCATGTTGAACACGACACCTCTCCAGTAGAGGTCGCTTTGGGGAAGCTTTTTGCTCTGCGCCCGCAGGACCGGGGTGGCAACCTCACCCACGTTGGCCGCGGAGCCCGGTTCCACCCGGTCGCTCAGACCGGCAACCTTTACACCCGAGGGTGCCAAAAAGTTCCACAGGGGAAACTGGGGACGGGGAAGAAGGATGAAGAACAGCAGGATAAGGGGGATTGATGCCGCCGGCATGGCCGCCGCAACCAGGGCAACGCGCCGCATGCCCCGGCGGGTCAGGGACAACCGGCTGTCCACGGTAAAGAACGTCAGGAGTACGAGGGAAACGGCTATGGAAAGCAGCAGCAGGGCGAGGTACAGGAGAAACACGCCGCTCAGGCTGAAGGCGGATGAAGCGGCAAGGGCAAACAGGGAAAGGGCGTAGATCTGCAGGTAGTTGCGCGGGATTTTCTCGCCCGCCAGCCGGATCGCAAGGAGCACCACCAGGAGGTCGGCCGCCGGTTGCACGACGTTGTCGCGGGAAAACTGGAGCGCATAGTAGATGAAAAAGATCCCGGTCAGGATTGTGGCCCGCCATCCTCTCAGGGGCGGGAGGCCTTTCCAGGCGCCAAAAGCGACGAAAGCCAGCGCGGCCGGGAACAGCAGTTGGGGAATCCTGCCCAGGTAGGGAAACAGGGGCGCCGTGCCCAAAAGGCCCGTTAACAGCGCCAGGATATCGAGAACGGTCTTAACGGCTACCATAAACCGCCAACTCCGTCAAAAGCCGCAGCCGGTGTGCCCGTGTCAGGTCGGGCCGGACAACCCTGGCCCCGAACTTCAGCCCGACCGGCCGCCTGAGCCGGACAGCCCTGTTGACCAGATACGCCGCACATGACAGGTTTTCCTCCAGTCCCCCGCCGGGAAGTGAAAGGACGTCGATGATCAGTGGGTCTTCGGACGGCATGGCCATCTCCTTTACTTTCAACTCACCGTGACGTGCGGAAAGCCGCCAGTGAATCAGCTTCAGCGGCTCACCCCCCGTATAGTCACGTATCGCCATCACCTCTCCTCCGAATCCCTTTCGCCGTGAAAAATCCTCTCCCCGCGCGTCCTTCTTCCCGTCGCAGCCCTGGGGCAGACATTCCCCGGGAGAAGGGAACACGGTAAAGGAGGCGAAGACCGCAGCACTTCTGCGCCTGATAAAGAAATTGATGGGAAAGGGTGAGAAGATCGTAACTTTTTCCAGCAGCTTCTTTCCCCTGCCGTGGAAGGTGAGCGTGACGGCATCCGAGTCGACGCCGCCTCTCTCTACGAGGGGAAACCTGGCATTCTTGCCTGAAACCTCGACTCGCAGCAGAAAGGCGGACAGGAACCGTTTCCGGTTCGCCAGTCGGACAGTCACGAGAGTATCCTTCCCGTCGTAAATCTCGTCGGGAAGGACGACCGTCACCCCGACGTTGCGGAGATTCAGCCAGCCGAGACACCCGGAAACCGCCATGAACGCAAGGAGAGACGAGACGATCAGGAAGAGAAGGTTGTTGCCGGTGTTGACCGCGGCAAACCCCAGGAGCAGCGTGATGGCGATGTACCAGAAACCGGCCTTGGTAATTCTCAGACCATGGGAATCTCGATATTTTTGAGCACGGACTGGAATAGGTCCTCCTTGTCCAGGGCTTCGTGTTCCGGCCGCACGATCAGCCGGTGCGCCCCGACGGGCAGGGCCACGGCCTTCACATCCTCGGGAATGACGAAATCCCGCCCTTCCAGGTAGGCGTGGGCCTGGGCTGCCTCCGCCAGGTTGATCCCGCCCCGCGTGGAAATGCCGGTCAGGATGAAGGGGTGGTTCCGGGTTGCGGCAACGATGGAGAAGATGTACCCGACAATCTTGTCGGAAAGCAGGACCTGCTCCTTAACCGCCTTGCGGGCAGCAACGATATCGTCCAGACCCACCAGCGGCGTCAGGTCTTTGATCCGGTCGCGGATGCTCCCCCCCTTGATGATGGTCTTCTCGATGTCCTCCGGAGGATACCCGATCCCTGTGCGGATGAGGAACCTGTCCATCTGGGATTCCGGCAGGGGATAGGTCCCGACCTGCTCCGCCGGGTTCTGGGTGGCGATCACCAGGAACGGCAAGGGCAGCGGATAGGTAACACCCTCTACGGTCACCCGCCGCTCTTCCATGGCCTCCAGCATGGCGCTCTGGGTCTTGGGCATGGCGCGGTTGATCTCGTCAACCAGCACCAGGTTGTTGAAAACGGGGCCGCGCAGAAAGGTGAATTTCCCCTCTTCGCGGTTGAATATGGAAAGCCCGGTGATATCGGACGGGAGCAGGTCGCTGGTGCACTGGAGGCGGCCGAACGTCATGCCGAGCACCCCGGAAAGAGCCAGGGCGAGAGTGGTCTTGCCGAGGCCCGGGATGTCCTCCAGCAGGATATGTCCCCCGGAAAGCAGGGCGATCATGGACAGCTTGACGGCCCGGATCTTTCCGCGCAGGTAACGGCTGGTCAGGGTTTCTATGACATGCAGCATCTCGTCGCGCTTGGGCAGACTCATGGTTTCTTCCTTAGTTTCCCGGATGGAAACTGCATTCGTGTCGATCCGGAGTTTCCGGATGGACACTCTTTTGGGAAATGCTCGTGCGGCGGGTACCGGACGAAAATCAGTGTAGCAAGCAAGGGGATGCTTTGGCAAGGATTCAGGAGCACGCTGTTTTGCCCTGTTGACAGGGGAGTTTTCTCTTGGTATGTTCTGTTCATGGAGAATGAAATATTATGACCAATTGTTTACTTAGAATAAACACAGTGCCGGTAGCCGTCGTAGTCGTCACCCTGTGACGGCTCGCCGCAAAACCGGAACCGGAACTGAACGGTTCAAAGGAAAGCGCGGGCCACTACCCGCGTTCTCTTTTCCAAGAAGAGGAAAAGGAAAGGCCGCGGGCAACATAGCCGCGGCCTTTTTCATCAAATGCACGATACTGATTTCTTTCTGAAAGGAGAAAAAATCATGAAGAGCGGTGCGCAGATCCTTCTTGAATGCCTTAAGCTGGAGGGTGTGGACAGAATTTTCGGATATCCCGGAGCGCGGAGCCTGCTGGTCCATGATGCCCTCATGGACGACCCGGACATCCGGCACATCCTGGTGCGCCATGAACAGGCCGCCGCCCACGCGGCGGACGGTTACGCGCGTACCACCGGAAAAGTGGGAGTCTGCCTCACCACTTCCGGACCGGGCGCCACCAACCTGGTAACCGGCATCGCGACAGCTTTCATGGATTCCATCCCGATGGTGGCTCTGACTTGCCAGGTGACCACCGACACCATCGGCATCGATGCCTTTCAGGAAGCCGACATGATCGGAATTTCCCGTCCCATTACCAAACACAACTATCTGGTAACCGATGCGAAAAACCTTGCCCGGGCAATCCGGGAGGCATTCCTCATCGCCCGGACACGGCGGCCCGGCCCTGTCCTGGTTGACCTGCCCAGTGATGTGCTGGGAAGCAAAGTCAGGCCGAATATACCGGAAACCGTGACCCGGAGGGGATACCGGGAAAAGATCGCCGTCAACGTGAAACAACTGAAAAAAGCTGCGGATATTATCAACAAGTCGCAAATGCCGATCATTTATGCAGGAGGCGGGGTCGTGCTTGCGGATGGAGCCGCCGAGCTTCGACATCTTGCGGAAACCGGCAGCATTCCGGTTACAAACACCCTTATGGCTGTGGGAGCCATGGATCCCGCTTCACCTCTCGCGCTGGGCATGCTGGGCATGTACGGAGCCTGGCATTGCAACAAGGCGGTCCACGAATGCGATTGCCTTGTCGCTATCGGCGCCCGGTTCGACGATCGCGCTACCGGCCGGGTTGACGGCTTCGCCAGGAATGCCCGGATCATCCATATAGACATCGACCCGGCAAGCATCCGCAAAGTGGTCAATGTGGAACTCCCCATAGTCGGAGATGCAAAAGAGGCCATGGCCGCACTCAGCAGCCTGGTGCAGCCGCGGGACCGGAGCGGATGGCTGGCCCGGATCAGGGCCTGGGAAAGGGAGAACCCGCTTCCCAGGCCGGTCCGGGATCGTCTGGCGCCCCACGAGATCATGGACGCCATACGGGAAGCGGCCGGCCCCAACCCGATTGTTGCCTCGGATGTCGGCCTTTCCCAGATGTGGACTGCCAACTATCTGCCCTTTGCCGGCCCACGGAACTATATTACCAGCGGCGGGCTCGGCACCATGGGGTATGCACTTCCGGCTGCTATGGGAGCCGCGATCGGCAATCCCGGGCGGCCCGCTTTCGCTGTTTGCGGTGACGGCGCCTTCCAGATGAATGTCCAGGAGCTGGCAACCTGCTCCTATTATGACATACCGGTGAAAACGGTTGTGATGAACAATGGCAAGCTGGGAATGGTCCGGCAATTTCAAAGGGTTTTCATGAAGGAAAAATATGCTTCCACGGACCTGGGCAAACACGTGGACTTCTGCACGGTTGCGCGCGGTTTTGGCGTTGCCGCGATACGCGTTGAAAGGAAAGAGGAATTGGGAGAGGCCCTGAAAAAGGCTGTATCGCTGCCCGGTCCGGTGGTCATCGATGTGGAAACCGATCCGGATACATACTGTTTCCCAATGGTTCCCCCAGGCAGGAACTCAGTGG
Source organism: Geobacteraceae bacterium (assembly GCA_034933285.1). GTDB lineage: Bacteria > Desulfobacterota > Desulfuromonadia > Geobacterales > Geobacteraceae > RPRC01. Next base: position 21,886 of record JAYFNT010000023.1, read on the forward strand.
ACGCCATATTTTCACCGGAAGAGTGGGAAGGGTAAAAAAAACTGTGCTGAAAAGAAGTAAAAAAAAGCCCCTGACCATCCCGTCAGGGGCTTTTCGGTATCGTATCATACGGCTTAAGCTCTAGAACGACCTTTCAGAAACGATTTCGGAGAAGAAATATAAGGATGAGATCGCCTCAAGCGCAGCAACCAGGCAACTCGGTTCGGTATGGTCGAACGGTACGTTTATGTCAAGACCGCGGCAAGCCACTGTCTTTCATTCGGTTTCATACTGCGTTGGATAGGAGAAAGCGCCATTGCCATCTTCTCACGGGATGAACCGATACCAACCAGCTTGGTGAAGCTGAAAAAATTGCTTACCTGATAACTTTGAGTTTTGCGGCTTCAACGTTATTCGGATCGATTTCGATCTTGAACATGCCGGAATTTCCTGCATTGTCCTGGTTAACGATAATTGCGTTATCAAGGACGTTCATGATCTTTGCGCAATAGCCGGTTTCATACTTTACGACGCTGTCTTTTTTGAACGGAAGTGCCATTTTGAATCTTCTCCTTTTCGCTGTGAGTTCCCAAAGAGTGGGTTTTAAATACAACCCGCAGGAAAACCGACTATCGGTTTTAGCGGATTGAAACAATTCACTGTTTCCCTGATTCCTTTTGTTTGCTCGTGAAATATGCGGGGCCGCAGGTTTCCGGAGCAAACCGCGCTATGCGAAGCCCGCAATGGGAAGGAATTTACTATCGATAAAAAGATCATGTGCCGGCACACCGGACATGATGTACCAGAACCCCAGTTGGATTTGAGGTGTTGCTAGCAAACAACGTCTGATTTTAATTGTGTACAAATCGAATGTCAATAACAAAATATTCGAGTTTCCCTCGTCTTTTTTTACAAATAGTTTAAAGCCGTCATTTTCCCGAACGGAATTATTCGCCCAGACCAAGTTTATATCTTGCCTATCAGCGGAAAAATATTGAAACATTAGCCCATTGGAGGTATTATTCCCGAGCCATACAGGTTCGTCTTGAAATACAGCCGTTTTCCAGGATGATAACTTTTCCTTACTTGGAATTATGCCGTATGAGTTGCGTTCATCAGAACCAAACCGCTTCACCCTGTACAGATTTACAAGCGGTTTCAACTTACATTAATCCCGGTTAAATAATTGACAGGAGGCAGTAGCGATGCAATTTCACTTTTCCTTACCTAGTTCTGTGACGTTTGCTCCAGGCAACGCCCAGACAGTCGGGCACCTGGTCCTGGGGCTCGAGATGAAAAAAGTATTCTGCGTCTATGATGAAGGAGTCAAGGCGGCCGGCATTTCCGAGACCATTGTTGCTTCCCTGAAGGCTGCCAAGCTCGATGTCGTGGAATGGGGTTCACTTGTCACGAATCCAAGCGATGTTGTGGTAGAAGAAGGGGCCAAGCTTGCTCGCGAAGCACAGGCCGAAGTTGTCGTTGCAGTTGGAGGAGGCAGCGTAATCGATGCCGGCAAGGCAATTGCCCTTCTCATGACGAACGAATCTCCAGTAAACCAGTACGAGGGAATCAACCTGGTTAAAAATCCCGGTATTCCGGTAATTGCCGTGCCGACCACTGCCGGGACAGCCAGCGAAGTAACTGCATTCACTGTAATTACCGATACCGCAAGGCAGACAAAAATGGTGATCGGCGGGCAGAACGTGGGCCCGCGCTATGCCTTGCTCGACCCGCTTCTTACCAAGGGAGCATCACCCGCTCTGACAGCCTCGACAGGCATGGGCGCATTTTCCCACGCTGTTGAGGCATATCTTTCGGCAGCGGCTTCAGTGCCAACCGATATCAATGCTCTCAAAGCGATAGAGCTGATTTGCCGCAGCCTGCCCAACGCCGTGAAAAACGGCGCGGATGCCGACGCGCGGGCGGATATGCTTCTCGGGAGCATGCTGGCCGGCTTTGCCTACAATTCGGCCATTCTCGGCCTGGCCCACTCCATTTCGCACCCGCTTTGCGTACACGCCGGGTTGCCCCACGGGATCGCCAATGCGACAGTTCTGCCCCATGTTATGGAATACAACGGAGAGGTTGTTCCTGAAAAGCTCCGCGCGGTGGGAACCGCCATGGGGCTTGATCTTCAGGGCATGGACCGGCAGGATGCCGCTCGCAGGACAGTCGATGCCGTAAAAGAGCTGTCAAGACGTATCGGAATCCCGACTCTCAAGGAGGCTGGGGTTTCCAGGGATGGCTTTGACCGTATCGCAGCGGATGCCCTCCAGGAGATCAGCACGATCTTCAACCCCCGCAAGCCGAGCAAGGACGATGTCATTTCCATACTGGAAAAGGCGTTCTAGCGGAGCAGCTGGGAATCGTGACCGGAGCAGGCTGCCAAAACCGTCGAAAGCATTGAATACCGAATCGGGATGCAGCGATGCTCTGCGGCGCGCTGTCTCCGGGAGACTGCTTCTGACACCTTCTACAAGCCTAACCACGCAAAGTGGTTAGGCTTTAAATTTTCACGTGCAATACGTTCCATGCAAGGCATCAAAATGAAAAACAGCTTCCCCTTATGCCTGGAAACAGCTTCCTTTATTCTGGTACTGCTTGTTCATGTCCTTTGTCTTGTGTATCTTCAAGACTTCTTGTTCTTTGGTGAATATGGGCTCAGGCTCGCCCATGTGATCCTTTCGGCCATGCCGGTTATCTGTTCATATCTTGTCCTCAGGCTCTTTTTGCCATCCTTGGTCACAGCAGTGTTCATCTCCGGAACGGTCATCATCTTAAGTGTCATCCATTTTACCAAGTACTCACTTACAAAAGAAGCATTGTCATGGTCGGACCTGACGGCAATCGACAACTTTTCAATCATCACCGGATACTTGAAATGTTGGCACATATTTATCATCGTCGCCATAATGCTATCCGCGGTATTATGCTTCCTCCTGACCAAATCCATTGATAAGCACAAATTCAATCTCACGACGCATGTCGGATTGCTTCTTATACCGATCCCTTTCACTTTTTACTCATATTTTGACGACGGCAATTACAGGATAGAGCGGCTTCTGGATACCGTGAAAGCCAAATACGGCATAAATTACATAGCATGGGACTGGAACGAAAACGTAAAAGACAACGGGCTCTTGATGCATCTTGTTCACACAAGCAAAAGGAAGCTTCCTGACTCGTCGTCAGTCGAAAACAGGCTGGAATTCAACAAATTGCTGGCTTACGAACGAGGTGAGAAAGCCAGGCCGAAACAGATTATCTTCATATCCGGGGAGGCTTTCTGGTTTGACGAAAACAATTTCAAAGCACTTTTCCAGCCGTTGAATAAATTGGGGTTCAAGAATTTCAGATCGGTTTCCCCTGTCTATGGAGGCGGCACCGTAAATGCTTCTTTCGAAGTACTGACAGGCTTGCCGTCTGTCACCAATGCTCTGCAAGGCATCATTTACCAGGAATATGCCGAATTAATGACGGACAGACCTCATACGCTCCCGCAGTATTTGAAATCGCATGGCTATTCAACGGTTTTCATCCATAACCATAACCGGAAATTCTGGAAAAGACATCTCATAGTGCCGAAATTCGGTTTTGACACTTTCATATCAATTGAAGATATGAAGGTGAAAAACAAGAGAGGCTTTGCGGACGATGCCATTCTCTATAATTCAGCCTTGAATCAAATCAAGTCGAAAAAGGGCGAAAAGTTATTTCTTTACTTGGTTACTGTTTACAGCCATGGCCCATACAGGGAAAAGCACGACTTTGGAGAAAGGGATTACAAGAAACGGTTATCATTATCCGTCCAGAGATTTGCGAAATTCATAAAAAAAGTCAGGAAGATATCACCTGATGCGCTGATTGTGCTGTACGGTGACCATAAGCCATCCCTCAACAAGTATTTCTATGAAAAAAATGTCATTCCAAAAGATCAATTTTACCCACAAAGCGACAAGCAGGATAATCCCAGGCTGATAACGGACCACTCCCGTGAACTGGTTGGTGATGTGCCGGTTTTCATCAAATACCGTGATGATGCCAAAATTGACGGGATCATCTCTGAAGCGAATGGCTTGCCTCTTTACTGCATGGTTCAACGAATCGATGAAGAATTGTTAAGCTCTGGTGTGCCGGCCTTTGCTTTCTCGCGGAAACATGTCTGCTCTCAGTACAAAGAAAAAGGGTATAGTGCATCATCTGATGCTTATCCGGATTGGTTATATTCCTTATCTCTATTCGAACCGGATACGAATAGATAATCCAACATAGATATGTTGAAAACTCACTATTTGTTGTAGTTCTGCTGACGTTCACCTCTAAACCTGTTCCATAAAATCGAAGACGGGTTGTATCTTTCCGGAGTCGATCAAGCGCGGGACAATCGACTGATTTCGCGGCCGTGATTTCACCCGGAACACTCCGCTGGATCACACCGATAAGCTGTTGACAAAATTGTATCAAAGCGCTATAAAGACCATTCGTCGGGATGTAGCGCAGCCTGGTAGCGCACTTGCTTCGGGAGCAAGGGGCCGCTGGTTCGAATCCAGTCATCCCGACCAGATTTCAAGGGGTTAGCCGTATCGGCTAACCCCTTATTTGCAACCTGCCTGTACTACTCGGAGCATCCAAATGCTTCCGGGACCTTTGCCGGCGCCAACCTCGGCCGGTATGGCCGGCATCATGCGCCCGAGTCCTCCCCGTTCTCATCCATCCACCCATTGCCGGCTTCATTGCCTAGGAGCGCCGCCGCTTCGGGTGCGGAAATCTCCTGCACGCCTCGAAGTTTTCTTTCTATGGCACGGGATCGGACCGATGCAGTATCAATGGTATTGCTCGCCTCGACCAGTTTCTTGCGGGTCTTTTCCAGGATAGTGCCAAAGGTCGCGAATTCGGTCTTCACCGCTCCCAGCAGTGTCCAGACCTCGCTGGACCTCTTTTCCACCCCCAGCGTGCGGAACCCCATCTGCAGACTGTTGAGAAGCGCAGCCAAGGTGGTCGGGCCGGTGATCACGACCTTGAACTCCCTCTGCAGCGTCTCGAAAAGTCCCGTCCTGCGGAGGACTTCCGCATAGAGTCCCTCGGTGGGAAGGAACATGATGCCGAAATCGGTGGTATGGGGAGGATCGAGGTATTTGTCCCGTATGAGGCGGGCCATCTCCTTGATGGTCTTCTCCAGCTGCTTCGAAGTCTCGTCGATGAGAGCGATATTCCCTGCCTCCTGGGCTTCCACAAGCCGAAGATAATCTTCCTGGGGGAATTTCGCGTCAATGGGCAGCCAGACCGTTTCCATGTCGATGTTGTCGCGACCGGGCAGCTTGACGGCAAATTCCACGTGGGCGGAGCTTCCCTTCCTGGTCATCACGTTCGCTTCGAACTGATCGGGGGTAAGGATCTGTTCCATCAGGCTCCCCAGCTGGATTTCGCCCAACATTCCCCTGGTTTTCACATTGGTGAGCACTTTTTTCAGATCACCGACACCCGATGCCAGGTTCTGCATCTCGCCCAGCCCCTTGTGAACAAGTTCCAGCCTGTCGCTCACCAGTTTGAAAGATTCCCCCAGACGCTTTTCAAGCGTATCGTGAAGTTTTTCGTCCACAGTAGCCCGCATCTGTTCGAGCTTCGCGTTATTGTCCTCCTGGAGACTGCGAATCCGAATTTCCAGCGTTTCCCTCAGTTTGTCCAGCCTCTGTTCGTTGCCTGCCGTCATGTTCTTCAATTGTGCCGCGAAAAGTTCCAGCTGGTTTTTCTGCAGAGTTGCGATCTCCATCATTCTGCCTGCGATGATATCTCCCATTCCCTTGAGGGAATTCCCCAACTCCTCCCGTGCCAGCCTGCCGTTGGCGGCCGACTCTTCGCGATTCTGCGCCATTTCCGCTTTAATGGCCTGTTCGATGCGTGCCTGGTTTGAATCCAGCTGATCCAGGCGAGCAAGCATTTCGACAAAAGATAATTTTGCCGTACGGCTGACGAGAATTATGAGCAGAATTACGGCCAGCAGGGCCAGAAAAACGATGATGAACAGCAGTATTTCGACCATGGGGACTCCGAATCTTCCTTTATTTGAAATAACGGAAAAATATCAGATTCAGCATGTTTTTCCCAGTTGTTTGACGAAAGCCTGACAGGATTCGCCCTGGCGTTGAGATCATGGGATGTTGTCATCAAGTTGAAGCGCTTCGATTGCGGGATGGGAAGGTCGAATTCTGTTCGCAAATCCCTTGTATTGATGAAAAAGACGGGCTATGGTAATCAAAGGCTTGGGGGCCATTATTCGACAGGGAAAGAGTATGCTCAAAAAAGCCTTCTATATCCTGCTGTCAGCTGTGACGATCGGCTGCATAACACATCCATCCGCAGCCGGGACACCCGTCAGGTTGCGGATCAACACTACCCATGGTATCGAGAATGCCAGGGGAGCGGTTGCTGATGCAGGTCTGAAACTCGACGCCGAGGTGTCAGTTACTCCTTCATCTCCTGACAACGGCCGGTCTTTCCTCCCTCCTGACCGGTTTGTCTCAGACGGGGAAGGCGTTGGGGCAACGATCCTTTCTTCCAGCTTCAGCGGCTGGAACTACCTGTTCGATTTCGCCTTGTACACAAAACTGGCAGGCAAGGGCATGTTGCACGTCTATGCCTACGTGCCCCCATCCGTACAGCCTGCCAATGTACCCCCTCCTGCTACATTCGCCACGGTCAACAGGGTTGGCGGAAAAACCGGTGACGGTATCGAATTCGGAGTGCCCGACGGATATATGAGCGGCAAGGGCGGGAGCAATTCTTCATCAGGGGTAACCGCCCAACTGGCCGGCCTGATGGCGTGCATCAAATATCATCATCCCTCTTGGAACTGGTTCGATGTCAAGGCCGCGCTGCGCGCAACAGCCTCAAACCATGCGACCGGTTACGATCCGCGGAATTACGGATACGGCATTATCGACTTCCCGGCAGCCAACGACCTGAAAGACACGCAAGCTTTGCCGCTCTTCCCCCCGTCCGCCATCGCATTGCCGCAGCACGGCAATTTACTGCGTTTTTTTGTCAATTCCTTCAGGCAGTCAAGGCGTACGGAGGACGCTCTCTTCAAGTTCGCCTCACCACCTGCTCGCCAGGTGAAGGAACTCACCCTGGCCGAGATCACAACCATGGGAGGTCAGCTGATATTTTCCGGGGACCCTCCGCCGAATTCAAACGTTTTCAGTTATCGTGTGACGGCAAATGAAACCGCTTTTTTCGTATGGCTGGCAAAAGACGCGCAAGGCAGGTTTTGTCGGATCGAACCCTACTCGGTCATCGGCCCGGTAAAACTCAGTTTCATTGTGCCGCCGATTTACGGGCCGAGGTTGAAAACGCACGAATGACCGCTCGCGTTGCCCTCGCTAACGATCCAGGGGTATGCATCGGGCGGCATTATCCGGTGTATGCCATTATTGTCTCGATGTTTTCCAGCAGATATCTCTTCCCGTCCTCATTGAACAGAACCATCTCGTATTCGTTGCCATTCTGGTTTCTCTTTTCCGATTCGATCCCGTAACCTGAAGATTCGGCGCCGACGACGGTTCTTGTCTTGCCATCGTCAAGAATCTGCTCACCAAGAACGCCCATCTTTTTCAGTTGTCGGTTGATTTCGATCCCGGTCAATTTCCGGCTTTTGCCGGTATCGATGACCTCGTTTACACATCGTGCGAATTCATTGATGCCGATCTTCCCCTTGGGCAACTGTATGCGTTTTTTTTCTTCACCTGATATGGCAAAAACCGCCGGTTTCCGCTGGCCCGTCCTGTAAGGTTCCTCCAGCGCTTTTCTCAGGACCTCCTGCACGAAATGGAGGCACCTCACCATTCTCGGATCATGAAGGAAGCAGTCATCTTCCAATGGCTGCCCGTCCAGCGGATTTGTTCCGCCAGCCATCTTCTGCACCATTTCCTTTGCCTTGGCGATTTTATCCCTTTCCTGGATCATCCTGACACCTCCTGTGTTATGAACTGTTGCGGACGTAATTGTAAGCAACAATACGCATAACGTATTAGCGGCCCTTAACGATAAATACTTTATAATTTATTAATGGTCAAGGGAAAAATACGTTGCGCCGGAGGATGGGATTATCTGGTTTTTCCTTCTACTGTTAATTGGATGTTACGACGTCCGGGGATGAAAAAGGCGACGCTTGCGCGTCGCCTCTGGAGAATCCTGTTGACCTTTTACAGGCTGCCGTTACGAAGATGCCATGGCCGGATCAGGCAGATACTGTTCGAAATGCCGTTTTTCCTGCGCGCAGCGATAGGCTTCTTCCGGCTTTATCTTCTTCGTTTTCAGAAGTTCCAGGATATGCTGATCCATGAGCTGCATCCCGTCCTTTTTCCCGGTCTGGATTATTGAGGGAATCTGGAATGTCTTCCCTTCGCGGATCAGGTTGGCAATGGCGGGGGTGCCGGTCATGATCTCCATGGCAGCCACCCTTCCCTTGCCTTCGGCGGTCTTCAGGAGCTGCTGGCACACCACGCCCCTTAGGGACTCGGACAACATGGTCCGCACCTGCTCCTGGCCGTCCTTTGGGAAAGCATCGATGATCCTGTCTATCGTCTTGGCAGCGGAGTTGGTATGGAGGGTGCCGAAGACCAGGTGGCCGGTTTCAGCAGCGGTCATGGCAAGGCCTATGGTCTCGAGGTCTCGCATCTCGCCCACGAGAATGACATCGGGGTCTTCCCTGAGAGCTGCCCTCAGGGCAGCGGAAAAGCTTTCGGAATGTTCGCCGATCTGCCTCTGGTTCAATAGTGATTCCTTGTTTTCATGAATGAATTCCAGAGGGTCCTCCAGGGTCAGGATGTGGTCCTGGCGGGTAGAGTTGATCAGGTCGATCATGGCGGCCAGGGTGGTGGACTTGCCGGAGCCGGTCGGTCCGGTCACCAGTACCAGCCCTTTCTTGAGCATGGTCATCTTGCGCACCCCTTCCGGCAGGCCCAGGTCGTCGGCGGACAGGATCTTGGCCGGAATGATGCGGAAAACCGCCCCTATCCCTTTGTGCTGCATGAAAATGTTGCCGCGGAAGCGGGCAAAACCGGAGATCGCATAGGCGAAATCCAGGTCATGCCGGGCATCGAACTCCTGTCGCTGATTTTCCGACAATATTTCAAAAAGGATGGCCCTGAGTTCCTCATGAGAAAGGGACTTGAAGTTGAGGCGCACCATGTCGCCGTGAAGCCTGAATATCGGCGGCGCCCCGGTGGACAGGTGGAGGTCGGAAGCTCCCTGTTCCTTCATCATTTTGAAAAGCGCATCTAGTTTGGCCATTTATCCAATCTCCTCTTATGTCAACGAAATCCGGCATCTGGACAAGGTCACTGCCTGTTACTCACTGGATGCCCGGATTGAAAATGTTAATTGCTGCGCGGCAGATGAACGCAAGGGTAACTATCAGCAAGGTGCAGCATCAGGAAATCAGGCGCTGCCAAGGCCCGCCCGAAGCAAATCGTATTCCCCACGCGATATTTCACCGCCGGTAAGCAGTTCCTCGATTTCCCGACCGATACCACTGTAACCGCTCTTTGCAAGATAGCGGAGCAAAGCAGAGCTTTCCCTGGCAACGGAAAATTTGTGACGGAATCCTTCATCGAATGATACAACGTCCAGCAGGTATTTTAGAGGTCCAAAGCCGCTGAAACTGCATTCAGCACATCCGGCAGCCGATTGGCAATCGTCAATGCCGTTTCTTTCCACTCTTTCCCTGCAATGAGGGCAGAGTGTTTTCACTTCAGTGATGGCAACAACTCCACTTATGCCGTCTGAAACAGAGGAGTTGGCAAATCGGGCCTGGAGCAGATAGGCAAGGCAGGAATCAAGGCCGCTGCGGGATATACCGGCAACCACTTTCTTTCCGCGCATAGCCACTTCCCATGCCGCATTGAAGGAACCGCCGTCGGTAATGTCCTCTACCACCATCACGTCAGGATCATGATCCAGGATCGCGGGGATCAGCATTCCCATATCGGTGCGATCGGCATCTGCAAGGGGAATGCGGGGATAGGGCTGCTTTCCCCTGCCAATCCCTTCCCCCAGCAAAATTACATTGCCGCTATGCGCCGCACCGTCATCCAGGAAGATGTCAATGAAACGATTGCGCAACAGTCTGTCGGAGGAAGAGAAAATGACCATGCCCGCGCCCGGCAACGACAGGGATCGGAGCCTGTCGGCCATGGCGGGTCTCAGTCCCATTTCGCCCAGGTCGGCAGGGAGTTCGCTGCACGGGTGTTGCTTGAGGGTTATACATTCCCCCTCAGCAGCTTTTATCATTGAAATATTGAGCGACACATCACAGCCATTATAGGCGAAAACGAGACGACCCTCCGTGGCCGGTTCCCGGGACCCATTGATTTTGCTGACTTTTCTCAGGTATGTAATAAGAGGGGGATAGGAAGCAACCGGGAACTCTCCAATCTGCCTGAAGTTTCCCCTGATTCTGCCTGAAACATGTACCACCCCGCCGGCCGGCTGCAGAGAAAGCGTGGAGAGACCGTTCTGGAAGAAATAAAGGACCAGGCAATCCAGGAGCTTGGCGCCGGTGGAGTCAGAATTGATTTCTTCCAGGATTTCATGGAAGAATGCTGAAGATGAAAATCCGAAGGTAAAGTCTTCCCCCGCAGGCCCATAGAACAGGTCCAGCATCTCCCTCAGTTCCCTGATGATTGGTATGGAAACGGTCACCCTGCAGCCGGTAATGAGTTCCACCTCTTCAACGGCAGCCCTGTTCAGCGGATCCGCCAGGGCGATGTGGAGTTCTTCGCCGGAGCGTATGATTGGTATGAGGTTGAATTTCCGCGCCAACTCGGGAGAGATCAGCCTGGTTGCGTCCCGGTCGATGACCTGCTCGCTCAACCTGACATAGGGTATTCCCAACTGGTTGGAAAGGGCCCAGTCAATATCTTCCTGCATCACAATGCCGAGCCTGACCAGTGCTTCCCCGAACCTGCAGCCGGAAGAACGTTGCTCCTCCAATGCCGCGGCAATATCCTGTTCCTTGATAATGCCGGATGTAAACAGGATCGTCCCAAGTGTCCCTTTTTTCACCAGACTGTCCATTCCTTTCTCCCTCATGCCGCGACATTCCCGCCTTCCCCCGGATGGTCCGGAAACGGGACGTTTCTGTCCGTATCGGAAGAACGAAGCAAAACTTTACTCTCTGCTGTGCAATATGAATTTTTTCTGGAAAATCCCTTTATTTCTGGTCTTTGGAAGCCATAAGGAAACTGCGAGGGTATTCATGAAATGAAAAGCCTGCACTGGGAAATTTCGGAGACGATACCGATCAGTTTCCACCTGGAAACCCACGTGTGCTTTTCCGGATGGAAAACCGCTAGTTTTCCCCTCCCTGGCGCTCCTGGTCTGATTGCGACGGTTCCTGGTACGCCGGCCCGGCGCCTTCGGATGCGCCAGATTCTGGCGCGGCAATGGGCTCGGAGCCTTCTCCCTCAGGCTGCTGCGGCAAATCCTGCAGCGAAGGCTCGGGCATTACCGCGCTGGTCAGATTGGCAAACGCCTCTTCCTTCTTTATGCTTTCGTCAACCTTCTGCTGCAGCCTGCTGACGTTCGGCTGCTGGGAAAGGGCCAGCCGGTATTCCCCTTCCGTCAGGATTCCTTTCCTGCGCAAAAGCCTGAGGATTTCGTCGGATCGATGGACCACCTTGTCCAGGTTGAGGTAAGGGTTGTAGGCTACGCGGGGCCCCGGAAGCATGGCCGCGAGGAAGGCGCATTCCCTCGGAGTCAGGGAAGAAGCCGGCTTGCCGAAATAATAACGGGCGCCATGTCCGATCCCGTAAACCATGGGTCCCAGCTCGACCACGTTGAGATAGAGTTCCAGTATGCGACCCTTGGTCAGCTGCTCTTCCATCCGGCGCGCCAGGACGATCTCCTTGGCTTTGCGGCTCAATGTCTTCTCGCGGGAAAGAAAGAGATTCTTTGCCACCTGCTGGGTAATGGTGGATGCGCCGCGTGCGAAGCTCTTCTTCTCAAGGTCGTATTTGATGGCGTTCTTGATGGCCTTGACGTCGATTCCCTCATGCTTGTAAAAACGGGAATCCTCTGCCAGGATCACCGCCCATTTCATTTCCGGGGGTATGGCAGCCGATCTGGTCCAGTACGGATTTTTCGGCCCGACTACAAAGGGATGGTTGTTTCCGTTCCAGTCCTTAACGCGGATGGTCATGTTCATCCGGCGATCCTTGAGTGAATCCACCGAAGGAAGGAACAGGAGAGAAACCCCGATATAGGCGGCATACAGCAAAACGGCGCCGATAATGAAGAACAGGATCTTTTTCAGTTTCAACGTGCTACCTCGAAGTGTTTACCTTTGACGGACCGCGGCAATGGGCTATAGGCTGGGGATGCGGAAACCCTAAGACTTTCTTGGTTTTGAACTGCCGGCCGTTTTGCTTTCCTGCGTTTGCATTTCCTTGGAAGCCGTGGTTTTTTTCCGTTGCGACGCGCTTTTGGTTTTGCATCCACGCGTTTTGCACCCGGAGCATTCCACACGCCCGCCGGTTTTTCTTTCCTGCGACTTGCGCTTTGCGACCAGTGCCCGTTTTTCAGCCATTCCGACTGCCATTCTGATCGCTGCAATCATGCTCAGTTCGGACGCCTTGCCAGTTCCTGCAAGATCATATGCGGTTCCGTGGTCCACGGAGGTGCGAATGATGGGCAGGCCCAGGGTGACATTTACCCCGTCCTCGAAATGGAGTAGTTTCAACGGAATCAGCCCCTGGTCATGATACATGCAGACCACGCCGTCGTAGTCCCCCCTGGCTGCGAAATGGAACAGCATGTCCGCGGAAAGCGGGCCATGCGCGTCGATTCCCTCTTTCCTGGCCAATTCGACCGCGGGGCCGATGACCCGCCGCTCTTCATCGCCGAAAAGTCCCCGTTCTCCACAGTGCGGGTTCAGTGCCAGAACGGCAAGCCGCGGGTTCTCCCGAAAATAGGTGTGAAGGCCCCGATGGGTGGACCTGATGGTGGACAGCACCCGCTCTATGGTGATCAGCCCCGGCACATCGGACAGAGGTTCGTGGATGGTGACGAGAGTGACCCGCAGCCGGTCACCGGCCAGCATCATCACGTAGTCTTTGCATCCGGTCAAATCAGCTACGAGTTCCGTGTGGCCGGGATAGCGATGGCCGCCCCTGTTCAGTGAAGCCTTGCTTATCGGCGCAGTAACCATGGCCGCGGCTTCTCCGGAAAGGCAGAGGCGAACTGCGTCGGCAACATAGCGGAACATTGCGTCGCCGGCTTCGGAGGAAGGTCCTCCGTATTCCATGTCGGTCGGGGCCAGGCTGGACAAAGAGCGGAGAAAGATCTTCCCCGTGGTATCCAGTGGGGGCAAGCCGTCGGTCAGTTCAAGGGAGAGAGCAGCCCCGGTCACTGCCAGCGCCCGCTCCATGGCCGCGGTATCGCCGATTACCAGGGGCCTGCACACCGACGTGACCGCCGGATCGGCAAGCGCCTTGGCAATTACCTCGGGGCCCACACCGGAGGGATCGCCCATGGTTATGGCTAGAATCGGTTTTTTAATCATACGTTCCTCGCATGGTATCAGGAGTCCGCGGCCGGCTGAATTTTAATTGCAGTCTAATTGACTCTCCGGACCGCGGCGTGTATATAGTAATGGGCGGTTTCAATCTCGCCCCGAAAAACTGTCACTCAGGGTTGATAACCATGAAACTTATAATCTGCCTATTGGCGCTGACCATTCCGTTTGCCGGCAATGCTTCAGCCAACCGTTCCCTGCCCGTCGACAACGGCAGGGTGACATCGGGTGTCGGCTGGCGCTTGGATCCTTTCGGAAGCGGTCGCATGTTTTATCACCGGGGCGTTGACATCGCTGTTCCCACAGGGTCACCGGTATTTTCAGTGCGAACCGGAACCGTCATTTTTGCCGGGAGCAGCAAAGGATACGGGAATCTGGTGGTTGTGGATCACGGCGACGGTTTCGTCTCATTTTACGGGCACAACTCGACTCTCATGGTTTCGTCCGGCCAGCGGGTCGACAGCCGTACGGTCATCGCTCTGTCCGGAAATACCGGCCGTTCCACCGGGCCCCATGTCCATTATGAACTGGGCAGAACGAAGAATTACCAGGGACGATGGCACTCGCATCCTGGAAAGGCCCCTGAATTGACTGCTGACAATGAGTTCATAGAAATAATCGAAGGACTTTCAATCAAAGGCGAAGCCGTCTTTTCCCAGCCTTCCGAGCCGGCCGACACGTCGGATCTCATAGCCCTGCAGCCTAACTAACGAGCGGCCAACCCCAGAATCAGGTTCACATAGCAGGCAAAATCCCCGATCTCTTTCCTGTCGTAACCCAGATCGGCCCTCCAGGACACATCCTCGCCTTCTTCCCGCATAACCTGCTCCAACTTGTCGCAGGCTCTTATGAAGGAATCATGGGCTTCAGTCCGGGCAGGATTCATTGCGATCCTCCCGTCCTGAGGCGCAAGCTGCCATTCCGCCCTCAAGCGGGCATAGCCTGCTGCTGCACGAAAGAATTCCACTCTCTGTTCCGCCAGTTTCGACCTTCCGATCGCATAAGCAAGACGGGTTGCCTTTTCCCAGTCCATCCGGACCACCTTGCGGTAAAATTTTCGTCCCTCTGCCATGTCAGGCAATGGCTGCCGTACATGAAAGCATTCCGATCATATATACCCCACCCTGAAGCAAAGAAAAAGGACTGATTTCACCATGGCATAAAAAAACCCCCGGTTTCAGCAACCGGGGGTCATGGAAAGACTCTTTTTTGCCTGAGTTCAATCCTGCCAGTAGATGCAGTTGACCGGACAGCCGTCAATCGCTTCCTGGATCTTCTGCTCTGACGCGCCGGCAGGGTCGTAAACCTCGGCCACATTGTCATCCGTCAGGCGAAAGACCTCCGGCGCGGTATCCACGCAGAGGCCGCAACTGATGCAGGCATCCTGGTCAACATAGGGGATTCTTGCCATTGGAATCGACCTCCTTCTCGTCAAACCTTCTCGAAAAAGCTCTTCTCCGCTCCGCAGACCGGGCAGACCCAGTTGTCCGGAAGATTTTCGAATGCCGTTCCCGGGCTGACGCCGTTCGGGGGGTCACCCGCTGACGGGTCGTAAATATAGTCGCATATCGTGCATCGGTAGCTATCCATCTTTTCCTCCTCTTGATCGAGTTGAAAGAAACGATTCCAGTGTACCCCGTTTTTTCAGCGTGGCAAGCGACCCAATGGCTTTAGTCCGGCATCTGCCAACGGCAAAATCCGGCTACCTGACGATCACCTCGACCCTTCTATTGCGGGGCTCAGGTGTCTCGTCCGGGGTCCTGACCAGCGGGTTGTCTTCGCCGTGGGATGTCACTTCCAGGCTGTCAGGCGCAAAGCCCCTGGCGACAAGGAGATCACTTACCGTCTGGGCACGATCAATGGCGAGGGCAAAATTGGCCTCCCTTGAGCCGACGCGGTCCGTATGCCCAACGACGCTGACATCCGAAGAGTTGCGTGCAACTGCCGCGGGAAGTATCTCGTCGAACAGTTTCCTCGATTCCGGGGTCAGAGTCGTGGATCCCTGGATGAAGTACAGGGTGAAATGGATGGGGGGCAGGGGGAGCGCGTCCAGCGATTCAGAGAAAATACTCCTTACCTGCTTTTCGGTGAGGTGAAATGGCGCCGAAGGCGCTGATTCGAACGACTTCAGCGAAGTTGCCTGTCCCGGTTCCCGAAGTGACTGGCTGCCGCCCTTGTTGGACACCGCTATCCGGCCGGTTTTTCCGTCGGTATCCGGGAGCAGAACGATCATGTTCCCGGTCCGTGCGCATGAAAAACAGTAAACGACTGACAGGATCACGATGAAAAGCCTTGTTATGCCCATTCAAGCACCTCGCACACATCGACCATCCGGCAAAACGTGACCCGGAAAGGCTGCGCTTCGCCCAATTACTCCCCGCCGTCTTCTTCGATGCAGACAGCGAACCTGGTTCCCCGGAGCCCTATGGTGGCCACCGGGGTTTCAAAGCGAACGGATTCAGGCGCCAGTTTTCCGATTATACCTGAAACATAGGCTGCAGTCCCCTTGAGCATTCTGGTAATCAGTGACAGTTTCCCCTCGGCAGGCGAGTAGAGAAATTCATTAACGACAATCTCGCTGGCAGGCCCGATGGACAGCAGGGTATCATCCCTGAAAACCATGGCCAGGGATCCGAGAGAACCGGTTTTCAAGGTGTCGTTCCGGTACACCCTGGCGCCAATCATGGCGGCAACGGGCTTGGAGCCCCTGACGATCGAAGCGTCGCCTTTAACCGTCTTGATGCTGCCGACATGCGTTTCCATGGCGTTGAGCGCGCAGGGACAGAACCATAACACCATGGCCAGTACGAGCAGTTTCTTCATCGTTCCTCCCTTGCGGACAGGCGAATCCTGAAACCTGCCCCGGTGTTTCCGGCAGGAGACATCAATACAGGAACATGGGTTTGCCGAGCACCTGCCTTACTTTGGGCCTGTATTCATCAATGTCATACAACTCCGGCACATCCACCCGCTTTTGTCCTTCCATTATGTAACTTATCGGTATGTGCGTGTATGTTCCGCCCTGCAGCGCCACCATTCTGCCCGACTGCCCATCGGCAACCAGGTCCATGGCCATGTTGGCGTAATTGAAGGCGACCATCAGGTCAAGTGAATCGGGCGCTCCGGAGCGCATGAGGTAGGAGAGCTGCTGGTAAATTATGTGGGAGCCGGTGAGGCGCTTGATCGCCTCGCTCAGCACCACGCCTATTCCTCCCAGCTTTTTATGCCCGTAGGCGTCTTCCTGCCCGTACTCTTGGATCTGCCCGCCGATCATGCTTGCCCCTTCGGAAATGGTGACCATTGCATAATTGCTGGGGTTGCCGCGTTTGTCTTCCAGCAGCTGAACGGCGAGCCTTTCCACGTCAAAAGGCACTTCCGAGATCAAGGCGCGGTCCACTCCGGCAAGATAAGCCGATATCAGCGAGGTTTCTCCCGAATTCCGCCCGAAGAGTTCCACGATGGCGATCCTTTCGTGTGAACCCGCGCTTGTCCGCAGATTGTGGATGAAATTTACGCTGCGGGTGACCGCCGTGGAAAACCCGATGCAGTAGTCGGTTCCGTAAACGTCGTTGTCCATGGTCTTCGGAATCGCCACGACCGGGAAGCCTTCCCGATGTAGGCGTTCGGCATAGCTCAGGGTGTCGTCGCCGCCTATCGGGATGAGGGCTTCGATGCCGAGGCGCTCCAGGTTGGCCAGCACGTGGGGCGTGAAATCGTGCTTGCATGTCGCGGAAGGGTCGTAATCGGCAGGCCTCAGGAAGTCAGGCACCTCCCTGTTGTCCACTCTTGCCGGATTGGTGCGGCTGGTGTGGAGGAAGGTCCCCCCTGTGCGGTCCACCGTACGTACCGCATGCCTGTCAAGCTGTACGATATGTTTTTCCCTGGACCCCGGATCGTCATGGTTGTAAGACAACAGGCCATCCCAACCTCTCCGGATACCCAGCACATGGTAATCGTTGTCGATGGCCCGGTTCACCAGGGTTTTCAGGGCAGGGTTCAATCCCGGCACATCGCCGCCACCGGTCAGTACGGCTACGATCTTCTTCTTTCCGCTCATTTATGGGCCGCCTTTCAGCAGGTATATTATTGATGTCTTTTCATCAATTGTATCCAACTATGCGAATTTCGCAAAAGTCATTCGTCCGTCGGGACAGGCGAAGCCTTGGCCGTTACCGGAACGATTTTCACGAAGCCGGTCCGGCAGTGTGAGATGACCCCTTCCAGCCAGTCAGCCTCATCCTCCTGGTGGGAGTGGAGCAACTCGCGGTGATACTGGAGGAGCAGTCCTTCAACCTGGGCGATGTCTTCCTCCTCAAGATCCAGTATCTCCACATGCGCTCCCATGGCGATTCGCTTTCGAAGCGCATCCCTGGTCATTCCCATCCCCGGGTCGAGGCGGCAGAAAACTACCCCTCCCGTCATACCGGAACAGATCCATGGTCCCGGGTCGCCCAGCACCACCACACGGCCGTCCGTCATGTACTCGAACGCGAATCCCTTGAGGTTCGCCCGGTCCGCCAGGCAGCCGAGGGAATCCCTGAGAGGACGGCGGATGCGCCCCCCCAGCACCACGTCGGCGCCGGAAAGCCGAATGCATGCCCTGCTGTCGGCATCACCCTGGATTATGAAAGTTCCGCCCAGCCCACCGTATGCCAGGCCTTTTCCCACCGAGCCGCCGACACGCAAGCCGTTGCGGTTCTCCCCCTTGAGCACGACGATCCTGCCGCCGCTGGCCGATTTCCCCACCCCATCCTGTGCGCCTCCTTCCACGTAGATAGTGATGCCTCCCGTGGAAAAAGCTCCGAGCCCGTTACCGGGTATGGAGTCGCGGCGAAAATGGAGGATCGCCTCCCGATCTCCGGCCAGCCGGCCTTCCCGCCTGGCACGGATGACAGCGCCTGCCAGGTAGGTGCCGATTGCCCGGTCCGAACTGGATGCGCTGTCGTCATCATAGTGCACCCGGTCGTCACCTCCGGCGAAGGCCTCGGTAACCAACCCGGAAATCAAGGAAGTGAGATAATTGAGCGGCTTGCGGATGATGCGCACCGCATCAGGACTCCGCATCGCTTCTCCTTTCTCCTGCGGCGCCAGGAGGTCACTGAGGTCAAGTCGCTCGAAGCCCCTGTTCTGCTGGAGCAGGTGGGCTTTTCCCACCAGGTCCTGGGTGCGGCGGAAACCGAGCTTGGCGGTCAGGATGCGGATTTCCCGGCCGAGGGCCCGGAAAAACGTGGTCTGGTAGATGATCCCATTCTCCAGGACCCGGGGCACGAAGCGCTTCATTCCCCGTTCCCTGGCCTCTTCCAGGGTCTCGATCTGGGTGGCGATTCCCACGTGGCAGGTTCCCAGGTGGCAGCCGCGGCAGACGGTACAGCCGATGACCACCATGGCCATGGTGCCGAAGCCGACCCGGTTGGCGCCCAACAGCATCAGCTTCACGACATCCCGGCCGGTCTTGGCGCCGCCATCGGCCCAGATCTCCACCCGCGAGCGCATGTCCGCCTCCGCCAGTGCGCAGTGGGCCTCCCTGATCCCGATCTCGACCGGGAAGCCGACGAACTTGACGGCATGCCTGCGCGCGGCGCCCGTGCCGCCGTCGTAACCGCTGATGGTGATGATGTCGGCGCCTGCTTTCGCGATACCCAGGGCAATGGTGCCGATACCGGCAACCGCCGGAACTTTCACGGAAATCCGGGCTCGGGGGTTGGCTGTGCGCAGTTCTTCCACGATCTGCGCCAGGTCCTCTATCGAATATATGTCGTGATTGTTCGAGGGAGAAATCAGGGTTACCCCCGGCGTCGAGTGCCTGGCTGCGGCTATCTTTTCCGTCACCTTGAATCCGGGAAGATGCCCCCCTTCTCCGGGCTTGGCCCCCTGGCCGACCTTGATCTCGAGAAAGTCCACCGAGTTCAGGTAGTCCATGGTTACCCCGAACCTGCCGGAAGCGATCTGTTGCCCCCGGTTGGCGGTGTATGCCCCGAGCATGTCCGCGATCTCGCCACCTTCACCGTTCATGCAGACGATGTTCAGCCTGCGCGCCGATTCTGCGTAGATCCTGAACGGAGTCTCCCCCTGGGAGCCGAAACTCATTGCCGAAATCAGGATGGGCATGTCATGGGAACCGACGCGCATGTCCACCTCCTCCGGATCCACCGCCACTTCTTCCCCGAAGCGGAAATCCACCAGGTGCCGTATGGCAAGTGGGTGTTCCTCTTCGAGACGCCTCACCAGACGCGAAAACTCGGCGTAATTCTCTTCCATCTTGGCCACTTCCCCGGCGGTCTTCCAGATGCGCGGATAGAGGCGGAACTGGGTTTCGACCGGTTGGGGCTTCCTGCTCTGGGCAATACCGCAGCGGTCCCTCGCATCCGCCTCCAGCCCGGAGAAATTCAACCCGGCCGCAGCGGAACCGCAGAAATTGGGAGAAGTGAAGAATTCCGCCACTTCACCCGACAGGCCAACCGACGCGAAATACCTGCCATAGCCCTTGATTTCATGGGTTCCCATGGTCGACATGACCTTTTCCAGGCCACTTTTCAGGGTCGAGAGAAGATTAACGAGGCCGTTGCCGACCATGCCGGCCAGCTCCCACATAAGATAGGGGCACAGCGCATCAGCTCCCATTCCCAGCATAAAGGCGATGTCGTGCAGGTTGCGGAGCGCGCCGGAGCGAACCACGAGGGAAGCCCGGCGGCGCAGGCTCACGCCGTCACCATCGGCCGTCTCCCTCAGGATCCGGTCCACGGTTGCCGTGGCCAGGGCAGGGTCAAGGAACCCCGTGGAGCCGCGCAAGGCCGCGCCATCATCCAGCAGGATGATCCTGCTGCCGCCAGATACGGCGGATACCGCCTCGGCGGCGATCCTGTCGAGGCATTCGCGAATCGACTCTCCAGGAGGCATGGCGCAGGAAATGATCCGGTAACGGCGCCTGCCGGTCCCGAAAAAACCGAGCAGTGACTCCAGTGAGCAGGTCCCCAGCTCTTGAGCAACTTTTCCGTCACCGGCGGAATGGCCATCCCTTCTTCCCCCGGTAAGGAGAGGGAACGCAATAAATACCGCGAGTTGTCCCCCTTTGCGAAGCAGGGGACGGGGCCCCAGATACACCCTGGTGGAAAAATGCGCGGTTTCACGTTCGCGGTCGATTGCCGGGTTGGTCACCACTGCAACCTGCTCCTTGAAGTAGTCGGAAACGTTCTGCCTGGAAGTCGACAGCGCCGCCAGGGGACCGTCATAACCGAGGGAGGAAACCGGTTCCCTGCCGTTTTGCGCTATGAGGCGGAGCGATGTCAGGTCACTGGTTTTCCAGGCATTTGCAGCCAGCAGGTTTTCCTGCCTCAGCCTGGCTGTTCTCCTGAAGGCGGCGGGAACACGCACCCCGTCACCGGTAAGTTCACGTCCATCAGCAAGCTCCTGGTCATGTTTTTTCAGTCCGGTCCTGCGGGACATCGCAGAGACCACTTCCGACATGTATTCATGATGCTCCAGGACCTGGACCGGTTTTCCCGGCAGCATGCGGATTCCCACCTTTTCGCCGGGCGCCAGCGGCCGGGGATCGGAAAGGATTTCCCCGTGCGGCACCACACCCAGTTCGGATGAAGCGAAATACTCCTTTTCCGTTTCCCCGAACCAGAGGGGGCGAAGGCCCAGGGCATCGACGCTGAAAATGCATTGGCCGCCGCAGCGGGCTATGATCGCGGCAGGCCCCTGGGCGCTGGCCATGAAGAAACGGCGGGAAAACGTATAGGCGGACCTGAAGTCCGGCGCCATGGCATCCAGTTCGCTGAAGACCGGCGGGAAAACCATCTCCATGGCCTCGAACAGGGAAAAGCCGTAAAGGTGGATCAGCCCCTCGAGCGTGCGGTTCAAGTCCTGGGAGTCGCTTCCTCCCGCCGGGATGCGGATGCCCATCATGCGGGACTCTTCCCGAAGCCGTTCGATAGTGTTGATTTCGCCGTTGTGTCCGAGAAGGCCGAAGGGCTGTGCACGCAGCACCGTGGGCAGCGTATTGGTGGAATAGCGGCTGTGCCCGATGGTAAGCGACGAGAAGAAGTCGCGCCGCTTGAGTTCGGGATAATAGCGGGGGAGAATTTCCGGGGCGCCGTGAACCTTGTACACGACGCTATCCATTGACAGGGAGGCCACGTGAACCGGGAAATCCTCCTCAAGATTTGCTGAAAGGCAGGCCAGCAATACGGGGGCCCCGGGCTCCGGGCAGCGGAGGGCGACCTGCCAGAACAATGGTTCGTCCCTTCGCGCGTTGGAGCCGAGTATTTCGCTTCTGACCGGACCGGGACGCTCCAGAAGGACTTCCGCATTGCTCTCCGCAAAGCGGCGGTGAAGCCTGTCAAGGAGTGAGGGGTCAGCCGACAGGGCATCGCGAGGCACAAGCAGGTGCCCAACAGCAAAGTTCGGGGCATCCGCCAGGGCAGCGTGCCTGCCAGCCTCTTCCAGGACCTCTTTCCAGATGACCCGGGGGATATCGGTCAGGACACCACAGCCGTCCCCTTCACCATTTATCTCCCCGGAGCGGTGTCCCATCTTGACCAGCGCTTCGATGGTCCGCTGCAGGTTGCCGTGGGTCGGCTTTCCCGCCTTGTTGCAGTAGCAGATGATGGCGCAGGAATCGTGTTCTTCCCGTCGCGGGTGGCCCAAGTCTTTCCTGAATCCGTTCATGAATTCCCCCTTCTACGTTATTCTCTATTTCAGTCAGACATGACAATCCGTTTCGATGTGGTTATTGTACTTGACGACCGTTAGCTGTACAATATCGTAGCCTGATCATCATCAGGCGACAGCTTCAATCTGGACGGAAACAATCCAGTTGGAGCAGAATCCGAGTCCCGTTCCTCAAGGAGGCGTCCATGAAGGGTTTTCTTCTCCGTTGGCTGATCAACGCAATATCGCTGCTCGCAGTGGTCCACATAGTTGCCGGTGTAAGCGTCGACCGCTTGCTTACCACCATCATCGCAGCGCTGGTGATCGGGCTGCTCAACGCTTTTATCCGTCCGTTGCTCCTGGTGCTCACCCTGCCAGTGAACGTGCTTACACTAGGGCTTTTCACCCTGGTGATAAACGGCTGCCTCTTCTATCTTGCAGCCTGGCTCGTGAAAGGCTTTCATGTCACCGGTTTCTGGACTGCATTTATCGGCGCACTGGTATTCAGCATCATCAGCTGGCTCCTGAATCTGGTAATCAAGTCACACTAGAAGTGTACCAGATTATCCTTCCCTTCACTGTTGTGTTGACGACCGCGGCAGTTTTATGCTCTACTTGACCGAATGAAAAGTATCGCGTATCTGGCTCTCGGGTCGAATATCGGCGACCGCGAGCTGAATCTTCTCAGAGCTGTGGCCGAGATAGGAAAGATTCCAGATGTACGGATAACCGGACTGTCGGGTTTCTACGATACCGACCCGGTCAGCACGGTGCCCCAGGATCCGTTCATCAATGCCGTGCTTTGCTGTGAAGTCTCCATGGGGCCCCATCAGCTCCTCGACGAGCTGCAACGCATAGAATCAGGTGTGTTCAGAAGGAAAAGAAACATTCCCCAGGGCCCCCGCACCATGGATCTGGACATATTGCTCTTCGACGATCTGGTGATCAGTGACGACAGGCTGACCATCCCCCATCCCCGGCTCCACCAGCGCCGTTTCGTTCTGGTTCCCCTGACTGAAATCGCACCTGATCTCGTCCACCCTCTGATCCGCAACAGTGTTAAGGAAATCCTGGACTCGCTGCCTGACGGAGAACGGGTTGTCAGGGTTTAGGGCAGGGAGAAAAAACATGCTCAGACTGTTGGTGTTGGCAGCACTCGGATACCTGTTTTTCTTCTTTGTCAGGATTCTGTTGCGCAGGCAACAGGTCGCCAGGCCCAGCGCGGACAAAGGTGTGGAAGCCTTTCGCGATCCGGTGTGCGGAACTTATGTGACAATGGACGACGCAATCGTGGGAAGGCTTGAAAACGGGGAAAAATTGTATTTCTGTTCCATGGAATGTCTGGATAAGTATCGGGACAGCCTGGCGAATAAAAACACATAAATGTGAATCGGGAGGAAGGAAATGAAGTTCTTTATCGACACGGCAGATGTTCAGGAAATCCGGGAAGCCAATGCTCTCGGAGTGCTCGACGGGGTCACCACCAACCCGTCCCTGGTCGCCAAATCAGGCCGCAAGTTCATAGAAGTAATAAAAGAGATAACGGAAATCGTAGACGGACCCATCTCCGCTGAAGTTGTGGCGCTGGACCATGAAGGAATGATCCGGGAGGCGGAGAATCTTGCCGCCATCCATCCCAATATCGTGGTGAAGATTCCCATGACTCCGGAAGGGTTGAAGGCAGTGAAAACCCTTCACGGCAAGGGAATCAGGACCAACGTCACCCTGATCTTCTCCCCTCTGCAGGCCCTGCTTGCAGCCAAGGCCGGCGCGTCCTACGTCTCCCCCTTCGTGGGCAGGCTGGACGACATATCCCAGGACGGGATGGGGATCATCGAGGATATACGCACCATTTTCGACAATTACGGCTACGAGGCGGAGATCATTGTTGCCAGCATCCGCAACCCGATTCACGTGCTCAACTCCGCTCTGCTCGGCGCCGATATCGCCACCATTCCCTACTCGGTCATTGCCCAGCTTTCCAAGCACCCGCTGACCGACAGCGGCATCGACAAGTTCCTGAAAGACTGGGAAAAAGTGCCGAAATAAGGACCGGCGAAGCGCCGTATGAAACCGATTTCGTGATATGCTGTAGGGGCGGGTTTCAAACCCGCCCTTTTTTTCGTCATATAAACATTATTCTCACCCCCCTCACCCGGCGCAAGGCGCCACCCTCTCCCTTGATGGAGAGGGCAGTATGCTTTCATCCCTTCTCCCTTAAGGGAGAAGGTGGCCTAATTGGCCGGATGAGGGGTGGAAGCCGGCTGTCAGCAGAAATTTGAATATTATTCAATGACATCCTTTCTTACAGCGAGGAACCGCCCATGACCGACACACCCCATGCCACAATTTTCCGCAAGGACTATACGCCTCCCCACTACCTGGTCGACACCATCGATCTCCGTTTCGAACTGGAAGAGGAAACCACCCGAGTCCATTCCCGGCTCAAGGTCAGGGCCAACCCCGCTGCCGGACCGGGAAAGCGTCCGCTCCGGCTGGACGGCCACCGTTCCGTACTGGCAGGCATCTCTCTCGACGGCGTTCCCCTGCCGGAAGACCGCTATTCGGTCGACGGCGAAGGTTTGAGTATTCTCGACGTCCCATCCACCTTCATCCTGGAAGTGGACACCGAACTCCGGCCGCAGGACAATACCTTCCTGGAGGGGCTCTACCGTTCAGGCGGCATGTTCTGCACCCAGTGCGAGGCCGAGGGCTTCCGCTCCATAACCTACTTTCCCGACCGGCCCGACGTGCTGGCCGTCTATACCGTCACCATCGTTGCCGACCGGAAAAACTATCCGGTGCTGCTCTCCAACGGTAACCTGAAGGAAAACGGGGAAATGCCCGACGGCCGCCACTATGCGGTCTGGCACGACCCTTTTCCCAAGCCCTGCTACCTGTTCGCCCTGGTGGCCGGTGACCTGGTCTGCACTGAAGGAAACTTCACCACCTGTTCAGGCCGGGAAGTGACCCTACGCATCTTCGTCGAGGAAAGAAACCGGGACAAGTGCGGCCATGCCCTCCGCTCCCTGCAGAAGGCCATGCGCTGGGACGAAGAGACCTTCGGCCGCGAGTACGACCTGGACCTGTTCATGATCGTGGCGGTGGACGATTTCAACATGGGCGCAATGGAGAACAAGGGACTCAACATCTTCAACTCCCGCTACGTGCTGGCCAGCCCGGAAACAGCCACCGACGACGACTACCGGGCCATCGAGGAGGTGGTCGGCCATGAATACTTCCACAACTGGACCGGCAACCGCATCACCTGCCGCGACTGGTTCCAGCTGTCCCTCAAGGAGGGGCTGACCATCTACCGGGACCAGGAATTCTCCGCGGACATGGAATCCCGGGGGGTGAAGCGGATCAGCGACGTGCGCCTTTTGCGCACCCACCAGTTCCCCGAGGACAGTGGCCCCATGGCTCACCCGGTACGTCCCGATTCCTACATGGAAATCAACAATTTCTATACCATGACCGTCTACAACAAGGGTGCTGAGGTCATCCGCATGATGCGCACCCTGCTGGGAGCGGACGGTTTCCGCCAAGGGATGGACCTCTACTTCAGGCGGCACGACGGCCAGGCGGTTACTGTCGAGGATTTTGTACGCGCCATGGAAGATGGGAGTCGGAAGGACCTGGGGCAGTTACGCCGCTGGTACGAGCAGGCAGGCACACCCAGCTTGGCCGTCGAAAGCAGCTTTGACAAGGCAAAGGGAACCTTCACCCTGAAAATTCAACAGTCATGTCCGGCCACGCCAGGCCAACCGGAAAAGAAACCGTTCCATATCCCCCTTGCCATGGGGCTCCTGGACCGGCAGGGCCGCGAGCTTCCCTGCACCCTGGCCGGGGAAACGGAATCCGGGCCGACAACCCGCATTCTTGAGATCCGGAATGCCGGGGAAACTTTCGTCTTCACCGGGCTCTCCTCCGAACCGGTTCCGGCGCTCCTGCGCGGCTTCTCCGCTCCGCTCCGCCTCTTCTGTACATGGAGCCACGACGACCTGGTGCTGCTCATGGCCCATGAGAAAGACCCTTTTTGCCGCTGGGAAGCCGGGCAGCAGCTGGCCATAAAACTCATTCTCGGCCTGGTGACGGACCTGCAAGCGGGACGGGAATTGCACCTCGACCCCGGTTTCGTTGCCGCTTTCAGGGAAACCCTGACCGGCGGGGAACAGGACAAGGACTTCCTGGCCGAGGCGCTCACCCTGCCGTCCGAGGCATACCTTACGGATTTGATGGATGTGGCCGATCCGGATGCCATTCACCAGGCCCGCCAATTTGTCCGCCAAAACCTTGCGGAGCAGCTTCGCGCCGAATTCCTCGACGTTCGGGAACAATGCCGCGGAACCGCACCCTATGCCGTGGATGACGGACGGTCAGGCGAGCGGCGGCTTGCGAACCTGTGTCTCTCCTTCCTCCTGACTCTGGAGCAGCAGGACATCATCGACCTGTGCCTCCGCCAGTTCCATGAAGCGGATAACATGACCGATGCCATGGGCGCCCTGGTTCCCCTCGCCTCCAGCAACTGCCCCGAACGGCGGATTGCATTGGATGAATTCTATGTAAAGTGGCGGGACAACCGCCAGGTGGTGGACAAATGGTTCTCGGTGCAGGCATCTTCGTCTCTTCCCGACACCCTTGCCGAAGTGACGCGGCTACTGGAGCATCCTGCCTTCGAACTGACCAACCCCAACCGGTTCCGCTCCCTGGTGGGGGTTTTCTCCCAGGCCAACCAGGTCCGCTTCCACGCTGCGGACGGCTCCGGATACCGGTTTTTCGGCGAGCAGATGCTGCGCCTCATCCCGGTCAATCCCCAGGTATCCGCCCGGCTCCTCACACCGCTGACCCGCTGGCGGCGCTTCGACCCCGCGCGGCAGACTCTCATGCTCGCAGAGCTCAGGCGCATCAAGGCGCTTCCCGACTTGCCCCGGGACGTGTTCGAAGTGGTAGAAAAGAGCCTGGCGGGAAGCGGGGAAATTCCCGCATAAGAGCGCTTCTCCCCCTCCGGATCCGGTTCGGAAAGGAGCTTTATTAGAAATATTGACATAATTTGTTACATTGAGGTAATAAAACCTGACTCATTGTTACCAAGAGCAACCCAGGAGGAATTTGGTGATTGCGCAACTGGAGCAGTCAGGATCGAAACAAGGCCGCTTCCGCCAGCGCAAAGCTGATTGGAGCGGCCTTTTTCGTGCAGAATAAAGGTTTCTACTATAAATAAGGGAATTTTCCGGAAGCATTGCACACCATGGAAAAAACTGCCATTCCTTTCTTCGTATGCCTGCTTTTCGTCGGACTGGCCAGTTCGACTTCATCAGCATATTTCAAATATACAGTCAGCGCATGCACGGAAGCCATCAGGTTTAAGGTTGCGGCGATCCGCAAGACCATCGCCGAGCAGCGGGAAAAGGACCGGCGGCCTTTGAAGCCCTTGTCGGAAAAAGTTGAGGAGATCACGCAGCAATTTACCCGGTGATCCCATGAACAAGCCAATACTTTGATCCGGGTGTGCCCCGGCAACATTTTTATTGAGGAATGCCATCAAAACCACGGGAGAATCCAATGACCATTTCCAGAAGGACCGGTTTCATGTTGTGGCTGCTCATCGTATCATTCGCCGGTACTGCCACGGCCATGACCGTGTACATGAATGATGAATCCGAAATCGAGGCTCAATCGGCATGGAAAGAGGGAGGAAAAGTCTATGTCCGCGTAAATCCGGAACTTTGCATCGATTTCCCCTCCTCCGAGGTGAATGTCCAAAAGTCCGGGATTCCGGACGGCCAACGGCTGTGGGTGGCAAAAACTGACCGGGAAACTACGAAAGCCCCACTTGTCCGGTCCGGAAGAATCATCGACGACCTGGTCGTGGCCGCCGGCCACCGGAGAGATTTCAACGAAATCTTCGGAAGAAGCGGCCGCGGCGAAATCGAGCAGATGTTCGCGGACACCTTCAGCCCGGAACAGGCAGAACAGACGTTCAAAAGATGCCTGGAACGAAGGCTCAACAACAGGGACCTGGCAGTGGTTCTGGCCTGGTACAAGTCTCCGGTTGGGCGAAAGGTCGTCGAGGCCGACTCGGTCTGGGATTTCCATCTGGAGGAAAACGCGTATAATTACTCCAAGGTGGAGACAGCACCGGGGTTCAGGGAAAGGATGAGCCTTACAGGCCAGATCGTGAAAATTACCGGCGCTTCAGAGATGGCAACCAGGCTGACCCAAAACCTGTTGAAAAAAATGATGCGCGCAATCCCGCCTGATTACCCGAACGGCCTGGAAATCAAGCGGCGGATTCAGGAAGAGATCCCTTCCTTTGAAACAAGTCGAAAGATAAATGTACAAGTCATGGCATACACTTACCGCGATCTATCAACACGGGAACTCCGTAATTATCTGAATTTCCTGCGTTCCGCACCTGGGAACAGGTATATGTCCGCAGTGCGGGTTGCCAGCGAGGAAATTTTCAGGAAAGTATCGATGAATATCGAGAAGGATTTTCGCAGGTACGTGAGGTCGTAAGATATACCAGGAAGGCAAACATGGATATAGCGGACATTTACGAGAAATTCGACCGGATCGGCTGTCTCACCTTCGCCACGGTCGACAACGGCATTCCCCAGACCCGCATAGCGCACCTGTTTGCTTACGACCAGGAGGGACTGTATTTCCGGACCATGATTACCAAGCCTTTTTACGATCAATTGAAAAAGACGGGAAAGGTATCCATCTGCGGCATGTTTCCCGAAACCTCCGTCAGCCACAATGAACAGGGGATGCCCTGTTTTGCGCCGGGATATACAATCCGCGCCACCGGAGATGTCTGGGAAATATCATTCGAGACACTCAAGGAGAAAGCCGCGGCCAATGAAATGTTCATGCTGGGGGTGAAGGACATTGAAAAGTATCCGGCCATGACCACCTTCTGCCTGTACCGCGCCTGGGGCGAAGTGTATGACTTCGATTACGAAATGGAGAACCGCTCCCATAAGCTGCTGCGCACCGGCTTTAGCTTCGGCGGCATGCGCATTCCGTTCAGAGGGGTCCGCATTACGGACAAGTGTATTGCCTGTGGAAAATGCCTGGAGCGGTGTTCATTCAAGGCGATTTATCAAGAGGATGAGCGGTATATAATCGACCACAGCAAATGTGATGTCTGCGGTGACTGCTACACGGTCTGCCCGGTTGGCGCCGTGGAAATCGTCATAGAGGAAATCCCAACGTAGGCTATCTTGCAAGGGCTGAACACTATTCGCCCCCCTTACCCGGCCCTACTCCGCCGAAGCAGCCTGGCTACGAAGGCCGAGGCTCGGGCTGTAGTGCCGCTTGAGCCAGCGGCTCAAGCCGTCCAGCCCGGGGAACAGCACCCGTTCGTTCACATTGGCCTGATCCAGCTTGTCACGTATTTCCCATTTCAGGGATGCGGGGATGACGATTTTCCTTGCAAGCGCCGGATGGGTTGCCAGCCAGTCGTCCAGCACCATGCTCGAATCAGACATGACCGAACAGAAGGCAAACTGGTTGACGATACGGTCATCTATGGACGGAGGCTCGAAAAATATGACCACCTTCTCACCCGACTGGGAGTCCAGCGCGTCAAGCTCTTTCAAAGAATTTATCGCCTCGTTCATGAGATTAAGGGTCATGACGTTCGCGCCTTCCTCCTCAAGCCTGTCCCTCAGGAATTGCGGCAGCAACTCGTGCGCTTTCACGTAATTGACCGCCCATATCACGCCGTCCATGTTGAATTTGTCGATATTTGCCGTCGCAAAATGCATCGCGATAAAAGGCGAGTATGTCCAGTCAAGAATGCGTGTGGGCAGCCCGAAATGCTGGGCCACGGCCAGCCAGTGCCAGACCGAATCGCGCTCCACGACGGCGCGATGGGCGTACTTCCGGAAATTTCGAAGAAGATGTCGTTCCAACTTGTCATAATCCCCGCCAAGGCGCATGAGTGTAGTTTCCAACCGATAATTGGCGCACGACAACCCCCGGAATGCAAAGCGGGAGCGGAAGCGGCCGATCTTCTCGTTCCAGGAATCGGTGAAAAGCTCATGTTGCAGTTCATCCCACGAATGTACCGTAATGATTTCCACTTTTCCGGCTCCTTTTGCCTGTTTCGCCCCTTTTGCGGGCATTCGGCCCTGCATGCAATTAAAAACCATAACCGTTCAGTTTGCAAGGTGTCGTGAACATATGGTATGATAAAAAACTTATATACTTTCGAAAACCAGGCCATGCAGGCTCCCGGTTTCCAGTTGGAGCAACCACAATGTCCTTCAGAACCATAGAATGGCGTGACAACAAAGTCATCATGATCGACCAGACCCGGCTCCCCGGGGAAGAGGTCTACAACGAATACCGTGACTTCAAGAGCGTGGCCGAGGCAATACGCGGCATGGTCATTCGCGGCGCCCCCGCCATCGGCGTCGCAGCCGCCATGGGCATCGCACTGGGGGCCGGCGAGATCATAGCCGACACCTATGAATCCTTCTTCCAGCAGCTTTCCAACATCTGCGACATCATGGCCGGCACCCGCCCCACAGCGGTGAACCTCTTCTGGGCCATCGATCGCATGAAGCGGGTAGCGGAAGCCAACCGGGACAAGGACCTGAACTCGATCCGTGAAATCCTGCGCTGCGAGGCCATCGCCATCGAGGAGGAAGACCTGCGCATCTGCCGCGCCATCGGCGCCAACGGCGCATCCCTGATCCGGGAGGGAAGCACGGTCCTGACTCACTGCAACGCCGGAGGACTGGCAACTGCCGGTTACGGCACCGCCTTGGGAGTCATCCGTGCCGCCCATGATCAGGGCAAGAACATCAGGGTTTTTGCCGACGAAACCCGTCCCTGGCTGCAGGGAGCACGGCTGACAGTCTGGGAACTGATGAAGGACCGTATCCCGGTGACCTTGATCTCCGACTCCATGGCCGGCTACTTCATGAAGAAGGGAGAGATCAGCTGCTGCGTGGTCGGCGCCGACCGCATAGCCGCCAACGGCGACACCGCCAATAAGATCGGCACCTACACCGTGGCCGTGCTGGCGCGGGAAAACAAGATCCCCTTTTACGTGGCGGCGCCCCTTTCCACCTTCGACCTCTCCCTGGAAACCGGGGACAGCATCCCAATCGAGGAGCGGCACGCCAGGGAAGTGACCCACTTCTCCGGCCACCAGGTGGCCCCGGAAGGGGTGAAAGTCCGCAACCCTGCCTTCGATGTCACGCCGGCCCGCTATATCACGGGCATAGTCACTGAAAAGGGCGTACTGACAGGCGACTTTCGTCAGCGGATCAAGGAGCTGCTAGGCAAATGACCGACCGTCCCGGTTTCGAGGCCGAGCTTGAGGCGTGCCTCGCACAGGGGGACACCGGTGAAAGCTGCGCCCGTCTGGCGGCGCTCCTGGAATCACTGGGCTATCTCAACTGTTCCAGTTCTGTCGCCAACCTGCGGTTACTGGCCGGTTTCCTCCCCATCGACCTACTAGCAGTGATCGTCAGGAATTCCCTCCTTGCCCCTTCACCGGACCAGGCATTGAACGGGCTGGAGCGGATCAGCTCCGCGGTTCCGCCGGAGGAACTTGCCGGCGTCTGCGCACAGCCGCTGCAACGAGCCCACCTTCTCACCATCTGCGGTTCGTCACCTTTTCTCGCCTCCATCATATGCCGCTACCCTGAGTACTTCCGGGGCCTGTTCCTGGAGGACCGGATAAACACCGCCGGGGCCTTCCATGAAAAACTCGCCATGCTGCGCTCCGCCTGCGCCGACGTAACCGACTTCAAAGCCCTCCTTCCCATCCTGCGGCGCTTCAAATACAGCGAGATACTCCGGATAGCGGCACGGGATCTTGCTGGCCTTGCCTCGCTTGAAGACACCACCGGCGAACTCTCGGACCTGGCAGCCGCCTCCCTTGAGGCCGCACGCCAGTCCTGCCTGCACATCCTGATCAGGGAACACGGCCGGCCCCTGATGCACACCTCGTCGGGTGAAACGGAAGCGGAGTTTCTCGTCCTTGGCATGGGCAAGCTGGGGGGGAGGGAACTGAATTTCTCTTCCGATATCGATCTCGTATATTTTTACTCTTCAGACGAGGGAGAAACTGAAGGCATAACCCTGCCGGACGGCATGATCCGCGGCAGGATATCACTCCACTCCTTTTTCGCTAAACTGGCGGAAATGGTCACCAAGGCCCTGTCCCAGGTAACCGAAGACGGTTTCGTTTTCAGGGTGGACCTGGGGCTGCGGCCCGAGGGGAAAAGCGGGGACCTGGCCCTGTCCCTGAGGTCCGCGGAGGTGTACTACGAAGCCTGGGGCCAATCCTGGGAACGCTCGGCCATGCTGAAAGCCTGGCCGGTCGCCGGCTCAATGGTCCTGGGTGAACAGTTCCTGCGCATGATCGAACCGTTTGTCTACCGCAAATACCTTGACTATACACTCGTTGAAGACATGATGGCCATGAAGAAGAAGATCGACCTCTCACTGGCCAGGGAGAAGGGAGGAGAAACAAACATCAAGCTGGGCCGCGGCGGCATCCGGGAAATCGAATTCTTCATCCAGGCACTGCAGCTGGTCTTTGCCGGGAAAAACCCCGCGCTCCGGGTGAGGAATTCTCTCCAGGCCCTGCAGGCGCTTCGCGACTCCCACATCATCAGCGGGGAAGACTGCGATTCCCTGAGTTACGCTTACCGCTTCCTCCGCATGGTTGAACACCGCATACAGGTGGTTCAGGAGCGCCAGACTCACAGCCTTCCTGCAAGCGAGGAGGAAATGCTCGCCCTGGCCCGCCGCTGCGGGTACCTGGAAGCGGCCGGCCTCCGAAATTTCCGCGAAACCCTCGAGTTCCACCGGTCGAAAGTGTCGGAAATCTACGGCGGCCTGTTCCTTTCCCGGGACAAGAGGCTGAAGGAGGACATCAGCCCAGAGACCTACTTCTTCTTCGATGCAGGCGCGGACCCGGACCTGGTCAAGGACATGCTGGCGGAACGGCACTTCGAAGACGTTGATGCTGCCTATGAAAATCTCGTCATCCTGAGGGACGGAACACCCCGAATAAGGCTTTCCCAGCGAGGCCAGCGCCTGCGTGAAGCGATAGTCCCGCTCATGTTGCAGGAAATCATCACCTCCCCCGACCCGGACATGGCCCTGGCCAACAGCGAGAGCTTTCTCCATTCAGTGGGCCAGAGGGCCAGCTTCTATGCCCTCCTTGCCGAAAACCGCGAAATCCTGAAGCTCTTGGTATCCCTGTTCGGCATGAGCAAGTTTCTCTCCAAAATATTCATCCAGAATCCGGAACTGCTGGACAATATGGTGTCTCGTACATTGCCCGCCTTGAAGGAGCTTTCCGATGCCAAGGGCGAGCTGGACTCGCTGCTCGCGAACGCGGAAGACTTCGAAGAGAGCCTGGATATCCTTCGCAGATACCGGAATGAGGAATTCGTGCGTATCGGCATGCAGGACATCTTCGGAGAGATCAACCAGGCGGAGATTGCCGGTCAGCTGACCAACCTGGCCGAGACATGCCTGGATGCCGCCTGTGGTCTCGCTGTCAGGGAGCTGTCCCGGTTCGGAACCCCGATCTGGGTCGACCCGGAAGGGGTCGACCGACCGGCAAGCCTCGCCATTCTCGGTATGGGAAAACTGGGCGGCAAGGAGCTGAACTACCATTCCGACCTGGACATAATCTATGTCTATGACTTCCAGGGAATGACCAATGGCGAAAAAAAGATTTCCAACCACGAATACTTCGCCAAGCTCGGGCAGAAGATCATCTCGATCCTCACCACCCCCACCCGTGAAGGTTATGTCTACAAGATCGACACCCGGCTGCGCCCCTCGGGAAACGCCGGGCCGCTGGTCACATCGCTGGAATCGTTCCGGAGCTATCACAGGAACGAGGCGCTGATATGGGAACGGCAGGCACTGACCAAGGCAAGGGTGGTCATGGGGGAAAGCCCCTTGAAGGATGACATCGAAGGGATCATCCGGGAAACGGTTTATGGTCGGAGCGCCGGCGAAGAGGTGCGCAGGGAAATTCACCGCCTGAGGAAACGAATGGAGACCGAACTGGCCAGGGAGTCGCTGGGAAGCTATAATATCAAGACCGGCCGCGGCGGCATGGTGGACGTGGAGTTCGTCGTTCAATACCTGCAGTTGAAGCACGGGATGGACTACCCGGAAATTCGCGGTTTTTCCACACTTGAGGCCCTGGAGGCCATACGCGACCACTCCCTGGTCACAAAGAGCGACTTCGCCACCCTTCATGACGGTTACGTCTTCCTGCGTCACCTGGAAAACCGGCTGCGGATCATCCACGACTATTCCATGAACGACCTGGGCGGTTCCAAGGCCTACTTGAACAAGCTTGCCCGGCGTCTCGGCTATGATGAGAAGCTCCACAACCCGGGCGAAGCGCTGATGAGCGACTACGAAAGAATCACGACAGCCATTCGGGACGTTTACGACCGAATCCTGGGAACGGAAAAACCTGCCTGAACCCTGCTCGGCGCCTTCCCGGTTTTACGATAACAAGGAGTTCATACCATGGAAAACCGAATCGACCAACTGTGCATCAATACCATCCGCACCCTGGCAATGGATGCCGTGCAAAAGGCAAACTCGGGCCATCCGGGCGCTCCGATGGGACTTGCTTCCATCGGCTACATCCTCTGGACCCGTTTCCTGCGCCACAACCCGGGAAATCCGCGCTGGTTCGACCGGGACCGGTTCATCCTCTCCAACGGTCATGCCTCCATGCTCCAGTATGCCCTGCTCCATCTCACGGGCTATGACCTGTCGCTGGACGATCTGAAAAATTTCCGCCAGTGGGGGAGCAAGACACCGGGCCACCCCGAGTATGGCCACACCCCGGGTGTGGAAACCACCACCGGGCCGCTGGGCCAGGGATTCATGAACGGTGTCGGCATGGCCATGGCGGAAGCCCATCTGGCTGCCGTCTTCAACCGCGAAGGCCACGAAATAATCGACCACCATACCTACGTCTTCTGTGGCGACGGCGACCTGATGGAAGGAGCGTCCCACGAGGCAGCCTCCCTGGCCGGGCACCTGGGCCTGGGCAAGCTCATCTGCATCTTCGACGACAACCGCATCACCATCGAAGGGAGCACCACCCTGTCCTGCTCCGATGACGCGGCCCAGCGTTTCCAGGCCTATGGCTGGCACGTGCAAGACCTTGGGGACAGTGCGGAAGACCTGGATGCCCTTGCAGGCGCCTTTGACGTTGCCCGCGAGGAGCGGGAACGGCCTTCCCTCATCATTGTCCGCGCCCACATCGGTTTCGGCGCTCCCCACCGCCAGGATACCTCTTCGGCCCATGGCGAGCCACTCGGGGAGGAGGAAATCCGCCTGACCAAACGGTTTTACGGCTGGCCCGAAGACGAGACGTTTTTTGTCCCAGCCGAAGCGTCGGCGCACATGGGGCGCGCATTGGAGAACGGGAAGGAACTGGAGGAAGAGTGGGAGCGGCGCTTCCAGGCATACCGCCAGGCTCATCCCGGCCTGGCAGAATATTTCCTCTCTGCACTCAACGGCACGCTTCCCGACGGCTGGGCCGAGAATATCCCCTTATTCCCGTCGGAGAAGGCCATTGCAACCCGCGCCGCCGCAGGAACAGTACTCAACGCGCTGGCCGGGAAAATCCCCTGGCTGGCCGGCGGAAGCGCCGACCTCTCCCCGTCCACCAAGACCCTCATATCCGGCAGCGGCTATTTCTCAAGGGATAATCACGGAGGGAGAAACTTTGCCTGGGGCATCCGGGAACACGCCATGTGCGCCTGCGCTTCGGGCATGGCACTCCATGGCGGGATACGTCCCTTTACCGCCACGTTTTTCGTCTTCACCGACTACGCCCGGCCGGCGATACGCCTGGCTGCCCTCATGGGGCTCCCGGTGATCTACGTCATGACCCACGACTCCATCGGCGTGGGCGAAGACGGCCCCACCCATCAGCCAGTCGAGCACCTGGCGTCCCTGCGCGCCATGCCCAACCTGTGCATCATCCGCCCTGCTGACGCCAACGAAACGGCCTTTGCCTGGAGAGCGGCACTGGAACGCACCACCGGCCCGACCCTGCTGGTGCTCACCCGACAGAACCTGCCGGTTTTCGACAGAAGCGTTTTTGCCCCGGCAGAAGGAGTGCTCAAAGGGGGTTACATAATATCGCGGGAAAAAGGCCCGCAATCCGACGTGATCCTCATGGCCACCGGTTCCGAGCTGCAACTGGCCATGTCGGCGCAAAACGCTCTGGCAGCCGGCAATATCGCCGCACGGGTGGTTAGCATGCCCAGCTGGGAGCTGTTCCGGGAACAACCGCAGGAGTACCGGGACCAGGTTCTTCCTCCGGCTGTCACGGCGCGCCTGGCCATAGAGGCAGGTGCATCCATGGGATGGCGGGAATGGGTGGGCGACCGCGGCAGGGTCATCGCCCTCGACCGGTTCGGCGCCAGCGCCCCGGCAGGGGAGCTGTTCAAGCGGTTCGGTTTCACCGTGGAGAACGTTGTGACAACGGCGCGGGAGTTGGTGAGAACAGCTGGTGGCTAGTAGCTGGTGGCTGGTAGCTGGTGGCTGGTAGCTGGTAGCTGGAAAAGATACTAAATACTAGCAACTAGCAACTAGCAACTAGCAACGGATTATAAACCATGACCCTGGAAAAATACCACGAAAAACGCGACTTCTCATGCACCCCGGAACCGGCGGGTGACGCGGGATCCACTCCATCTGCTGGTGAAAGCCCTCTCCGCTTCATCATCCAGAAGCACCATGCCCGCACCCTGCACTACGACCTCCGCCTGGAGTATGACGGCGCCCTGAAGAGCTGGGCGGTCCCCAAGGGGCCCAGCCTGGACCCGGCCGAGAAGCGGCTTGCGGTTGAAGTGGAAGATCACCCGCTGGAGTACGGCGATTTCGAAGGGAGCATCCCGGAAGGTGAGTATGGCGCAGGGAAAGTCATCGTCTGGGACCGGGGAATATTCGAACCGGCCGGCGAGGGGGAAACGTTCGGCGAAATGATCGGCAAAGGGGTAGCCAAGATCAGGCTTTCCGGAGAAAAGCTCCGGGGAAGATACGCGCTGGTGCGGACCCGTTGGGGAGGTAAGGCGGCCAACTGGCTGCTCATCAAGGAGAAGGACGAGCATGCCCGGCCGGGGTACGATGTAACCGCCGAAGAGCCCTTGTCCGTGCTCTCGGGGCGGGATGTGGACGAAGTAGATTAGGAGTGTTACGTTTTACCCTGGCAGGGAAACTATGAACAGCTTCCATTCCAATATCGCCAAACTCTACGCCTTCGCTTTCCTGCAGCGGACCCTGTTCCCCATGGCGATCATCACCCTGTTCTGGAAAGACCATATCGGCCTGAGCCTGTCCCAGATCATGCTTCTCCAGAGCATATTTTCCGCCGCCTCGGTCCTCCTGGAATACCCGTCAGGTTACATAAGCGACCGCCTCGGTTACCGCACCGCCCTCACCATCGCCACCGTTCTGGGTACGGCCGGCTGGGGGTTCTACACCATGGCCGACTCCTTCGCCGACGTGCTGGTTGCCGAGATACTCCTGGGAATTTCCCTCTCCTTCATCAGCGGCTCCGACAGCGCTCTCCTGTTCGAGACATTGAAAGAGGAAAAAGCGGAAGGGATCTATGCCCGAATCGAAGGGCGAATGGACGGTTTCTCCCAGACCGGAGAAGCCCTGGGCGCCCTGTTTGCCGGCCTCATGTACGCAGCCGCGCCCTTGTTGCCTTTTTTCCTCCAGGTGGGAGTATGGGTTCTGGCGTTTTCCGTGGTCCGCACCATGAAGGAGCCTCCCCGGGATGCCCCCATCAAGGCCCGCTCCCACCTGGCCGAAGCCCTGAGGGTGACCCGCTACGCCTTCCTGGAGAACCGTCGCCTTCGGGCAACCATTCTGCTCAATACAGTCCTGGGAATCGCCTCGTTCTATCCTGTCTGGCTGATACAGCCGTACATGCAGCAGCACGGCGTTCCCCTCGGCTGGTTCGGTCCGGCCTGGACCGGCGCAAACCTGACCGTGGCGATCTTCGCCCTGGCCAGTCACCGGACCCACTCCACTCTGGGAGACCGCAACAGC
Organism: Geobacteraceae bacterium; assembly: GCA_034933285.1. Taxonomy (GTDB): domain Bacteria; phylum Desulfobacterota; class Desulfuromonadia; order Geobacterales; family Geobacteraceae; genus RPRC01. The sequence goes on from JAYFNT010000023.1 coordinate 60,182, forward strand.
ATTATCCTCTTCTGCATCATGATCCTGGCAGGCTATTTCGGCCTCGGCCTCGTCGGCGGGACCTTCGGCTTCCTGTTCTACTATCTCCTCACCGCAATGCGCGGGCTGCGGGGCCCCATATTCCTCTATTACACCCAGGTCGAAACCCCCTCCGCCAACCGGGCCAGCATCCTCTCCCTCCAGTCGCTCGCGTTCCGCCTCATGTTCATCGCCACCGGCCCCCTGGTGGGCAAACTGGCCGACAAGGTGGGCGTGCAGGTGGCATTCTATTACCTGCTCTACGCGTTCATGATCACCCTGCCGCCGCTTGTCTGGCTTTTCTTCAGGAATAACCAGCGCGGCATTGAAGCTGACGCCTGAGCATCCGCTTTCCGTCTCATCACGGGAACAGAAACTAGCGACAGCATAATTTCCCGGGATCAGAAGGAATCAGATTAGAAATATTGACAGGCATCTTTACAATACGGTAATAAAACCTGACTCATGGTGATTCATGAATCGACATTCCGGAGGGATGTGGTAATGTGCGCCACTGGAGTAATTGGTTTCTAAAAAGGCTGCTTTTGTCAGCAATTGGCTGATTGAGCGGCCTTTCTTTGTGGGCACGGGACCGCCTTTCAAGAGGTTTCCATGTTCAAGGATATGAAGGCATATGCCCACCTGAAGCCCGGGCAGAAAGGGACTCTCAGGTTGGTCGAAAAGTACGGTGCGCTTCTTTGCGTACGATACCGTTACGATGCCAGGCGCAGGATGCGGCTGAAAACGGTGGAAATTATCGTTAAGGAAAAGGCGGGCAGCCATCGTTTCCCCTTCCGGAATGACGATATTGTTTCCGTGATGGTCCCTTATGCCGAAAAAACCTGCGTGATCAGCTCAAAGCTGCGGGAGGCAGGTGGGACCCTGGCGCAAAGATCTGGAGGGTGCGTTACGGCTCGATTCGCACTATGGCGGAAGTGGTTGAGAGAATCGTACGGGAATGAGATTGATGAGGCAGGAAGAGTTGCTTATATAGGTGACTTGGGAAGCGAGAGGAAGTTACCTATATGTGAATCCTTGATGTTCCGTATATAGGTAATAACTTACCTATATAAGCAGCAAATTACTTATATACGGAAACCTACTAACAATTTGTTATGCGAAAGAGACAAAATGAATATTGAACAGGTGATACAAGACCTCGAATCGCCGGCCAAGAGTAACGAGACACTACAGCTCATTGCGCAGATCATGGTTGACACCGATGAACGACTGATACAGAAATTGACTGACCTCATTACAACCCCTGAAAAAATCGAAAATACAAATCGCTTCGCGTCCATTCTTGAAGACTTATCCCAACCTGAATTTATTCCACCACTCATTGAAGCAATAAAGAACGGCAATCCAAGCGAAACCATTTGGCTAGCAGATTACATGTACGCCCTTGGCAACTTGCTCGGAGAGCAAGATGATTGGTGGAAACCAGAAGAAGAATTTGTTCATCTTCTCGGAGATTGGCTTTTCTCAACAGGCGGCGGGGAAATATCATGGAAGGCAGGAATTATACTTGCGGAATTAGAGCACCCTGCGACACTGCAGTATTTCCTAAGAGGAGCAGAAGACCAAGGATTACTACACCTAACACGAGTTTGCTGTATCCGGGGAGTCATGAACCATTTTAGAGATCAGGCTCCAAGCCTGCTTAAAAAGCTTGCTGACGACCCAGAACAAGAGGTAAGAGATGCGGTTGCTAGCGCATCTGAATTTCTACAGAGAAGGGCATAACCATGTCCATGGACGCCGACCCCGTTATCGCGATGAGTAATACCATGGCAGAGCTCAAAATCCGACATGCGAAGGCAACCGACAGTACTATCCTAACTGACATCTCGCTTCGAGCAAAGAAGTACTGGAATTACCCTGATGAGTATATGGAGCGGTGGAAGGATGAACTGACTATCACCCCTGAATACATCGAGAACAATACCGTTTTTGTGGGGGAGCTTGAGGATAAAATTGTAGGATTCTACTCGCTAATTGAAATCCATCACGCTTTGGAAATCAGATCGATCCTTATAGAAAAGGGTACCTGGTTAGATCATATGTTTATCCTTCCAAGGTATATGGGAAAAGGAATCGGAACAAAATTCACTACTCACATGAAAGCATACCTTTCAGAAAAGAGAGTGGATAAAGTTCTTATTTTTGTCGATCCTTACGCTAAAGGTTTTTACGAGAAAGTCGGTGCGAAATTTCGAAGAGAATCGGATTCAAGTATTCCGGGACGAAAGATTCCAGTATACGAAATAAAAATAGGCATATAAGAGCCAATCGCTAACATGCACTAGGACCGTGTCCGGGCGGTAAGGCTGCCCGTCAGGTCAAGTGCAGTCCCGTCGGAATGATTAAAGGAGGAAAAGAATATGACGTCAATTAGACAGAAAGAAATGGTCGAAAGCTACATCGGGGCATACAACTCATTCGATGTCGAGGCAATGCTCGAGTTCGTCCACCGTGATGTTGTTTTCGAGAACGTTACGGGCGGTGAGGTAAATGCCACCGTCACAGGAATACATGAATTCCGGAAATTGTCAGAGCGAGCAAAGTCGTTTTACTCGGCCCGTCGTGAACAGATCACCGGTCTAGAGTCGGTTGGTGACACCACAACTGTCGACATTAGCTTTGAGGGTATGTTGGCCGTCGATTTGCCAAATGGTATGAAGGCTGGGGACATTCATAAACTCACAGGTCGCTCCGTTTATGAGTTCTTAGACGCAAAGATTTGCAGAATTACTGACTACAGCTGAGGTGCAAGAACCCGTTAGTGGATACCCTGGACATTGGACAAAAGAAAAACGATGTTCCAACGAGTCCAGTTGCCCCAGTCGCGATAAATCTGCGCGGGTCACCGTCCGAGCCTTTGTGCAGAGGAGGAGGTAATAATGCAAAAGATCGATTGCTTGAAGAAGTTACAGCATCTTTATGGTCCGTCTGCAAAGAAAGTCGAAATTGTAGATGTCCCTGAAATGAACTTCCTCATGATCGACGGCGAAGGGGACCCGAACACGTCGCAGGCGTTCAAGGATGCTGTCGAGGCACTGTTCTCGCTTTCCTATACACTCAAGTTTATGGTCAAAAAAGGGGAAATGGGAGTCGATTACGGCGTGTTGCCACTCCAGGCACTCTGGTGGTCTGACGATCCTTCTGCATTCAGTACAGGAAATAAAGACGCTTGGAAATGGACCGTGATGATCATGCAGCCGGATTTTATTACCCGTGAGTTGGTTGGCGTGGCGTCAAAAGAAGTGCAGCGGAAGAAAAAGTTAGCATCTCTGTCACTGGCAAGGCTTGAGGCGTTCAAAGAGGGGAAGGCTGCTCAGATACTGCATATCGGGCCGTTCTCGGAGGAAGGGCCAACAATTGAAAAGGTTCATTCCTTTATAGAAAGCAGCGGTAGCCAAAGGATCGGAAAGCACCACGAAATATATCTAAGCGACATACGTCGCGCTGCGCCCGAGAAATGGAAGACGATCGTCAGGCAACCAATGTCATGACGAAAGTCGAGTCGAGGAAAACAGCTATTTGATGCCTTATATGATAGAGGCAATAGAGTCAGCCCTTGACATAGGACAAAGTCGAAGCTGCGGGAAAGGAATGAGGTCCAACGAGACAGTTCGACCGGTCCAAAACCCAACCCGGTCAACTGCTTGCACGTTGTGCAACAAGCCGTGGTCTGACACTTTTTTTCTTCTCGAGCCAACTCTGAGAAGGAAAAAAAAGGAGATTCCATGAATGTTTTCGGCATTGGTCCAAGGATAGCAGCAACAGGGATTACATCCTTCGTGGCGGTCATCCTCACCGGGGTTGCGCGCGGGCCTCTCGTTCAGTGGCCATTCCCCAGAGAGGTCGGGACCGGGGCGGGAGCATTCCTAGCAGCTGTAGGCTTCTATTTCTGGCTCGACTCCGCGAGGCTTATCGCAACAAGGTTCAAAAGAAATGTCCTAATCACGGAGGGGGTCTATCGCTTAGTCAGGAATCCGATGTATGCAGCCTTTATCGTTTTCATAGTTCCAGGCCTCTCTCTTGTTCTGGATGATCCGCTGATCAACCTATCCTCCGTTGTCATGCTGCTCGTATTCAAGCTAGGTATCCACCGGGAGGAAGAATTTCTCCTTGAGCGATTTGGCGATGAATACGTCGATTACATGAGAAGAGTCAGGCAGATCGTGCCATTCCTTTGGTAAACAGATGTCTGGAGAAAATGAGCAGTCTCAAAAGAGGTTCTGAAACCCTTATTTCCTACAGTAAAATGCACCCGCACAGAAAGCCGTCGGGTAATTTTGCAGGCCCTTATAATTACGGGAAATTACAATGAAACCAGAAGCTCTGAAAAAGACAATTGATTCTTTTCTAAGCCTGATCAACAAAGGAGCAGAATCGGTTCAGCAAACTGAGCAACTGCTGAGGATCTATCTTGTCAGGATTGCCTTGGCCTCTTCTGAACTGGGGTCATTGGGGTCAGGCATTGATAACTTGAGTTTTATAATCTAGTCACAGTGCGATAGCAAAAGAATGCAGAGTTTTCAAACTGTCAAGGCCTGACCCTATGTGTCCTAAGTCGCATTCGTCTGCCCGCTACGAATTGTCAATCGGCAAGCATACGGAGGCTCAGTCTTCCAGCGGCATCATCGTGTCGACCGGGCTTGGTTCAACCGGCTGGTTCAGGAGCATTCTTGCCGGAGCTCGCGGAATTGCCGCTCACGTAGGGAATAAGATTGCGCCGACAACAAATTCGCGGCAGGACAGTTTCGCATGGGAAGCGGACTACCTTTATTTCTCCGTACGTGAGCCGTGGCCCAGCAAGACTTCCTCTGCCGAAACGACTTTTGGGAAAGTGACCCGCAAAAAACCGCTCAGGCTTACCTCGCAAATGCCCGAAAACGGCGTGTTATTCAGCGACGGCATTGAAAACGATTTCGTTGAGTTCAATTCAGGGACATCGGCCATGATTACGGTGGCGGAAAAAAAGGGGTGTCTGGTCGCATGAACTGACGAGTAAGGAATCAAAAGCATTCAGGTTCCAGGTTGGAACCGCAAACGAAGCTGGGCATGGTGGGCCTCACCATAATGCTCTACGTTTTTTCGGAGGGATCGACTTTTCTTTCCGGATTTCTCCTGGTAGAATGTCTTCAAAATCGAATATGAAGGTTGGTGCCGTGGACGTTAAGTCCCCGGATAATAGGGAAAAGGGTGCAAATCCCTTGCTGTCCCGCAACTGTAACAGGCGATGAAAACCGCAGCATGCCACTGGTCTGAACCGGGAAGGCGCGGTGAGTAAGCTGACCCTGGAGCCAGGAGACCTGCCATCCCGATGCTTTTTGGAACCTCCGTGGAAAGAGGGGCCGAAGCCCGCTATCGTTTCCATGGCATTCGCGCCCCTGCCCGTTCCTCGACAGGGGTTTCGTTTTTTTCCAAACCCAGCCAAAGGAGACGCGAATGCCTACACAGATCGAAGCAGCACGACAAGGGATCCTGACCGAGCAGATGTCCCGTATTGCAGTTGAGGAAAACCTTTCCCCGGAACATGTCCGCCAGATGGTGGCCGAGGGAAAGATAGTAATCCCCTGGAACCACAATCGCAGGCCGGCCAAGGTCGCCGGCATCGGCAAAGGTTTGCGCACCAAGGTCAACGCTTCCATCGGCACTTCCTCGGATATTATCGACTACGAGGCCGAAGTGAAAAAAGCCCTGGCAGCGCAGGAAGCGGGGGCAGACACCCTGATGGAACTTTCCGTGGGTGGCGACCTGGACCGGGTGCGGCGCGAAGTGATCGCCGCCGTCGACCTGCCTGTAGGAAATGTTCCCCTGTATCAGGCTTTCTGCGAAGCGGCCCGCAGGTACGGGGATCCCAACAAACTGAACGAAGAGCTGCTCTTCGACCTGATCGAGCAGCAGTGCGCTGACGGAATCGCTTTCATGGCGGTGCATTGCGGTATCAACCTCTGCACCATTGAAAGGCTGCGCAAGCAGGGTTACCGCTACGGAGGCCTAGTGAGCAAGGGGGGCGTCTCCATGGTGGCCTGGATGTTGGCCAACAACCGTGAAAACCCTTTGTACGAGAAATTTGACCGGGTGGTATCCATCCTCAAAAAATACGACACGGTGCTGTCACTCGGCAATGGCCTGCGGGCAGGGGCGATTCACGACTCCTCTGACCGGGCCCAAATCCAGGAGTTGATCTTCAACTGCGAACTGGCCGAGATCGGCCGGGACATGGGCTGCCAGATGCTGGTGGAGGGACCGGGGCACGTGCCCCTGGACGAGGTGGAGGGGAATATACAGCTCCAGAAGCGCATGAGCGGCGGCGCCCCTTACTACATGCTCGGTCCCATTTCGACCGACGTGGCGCCTGGGTTTGACCACATCACCGCTGCCATAGGTGCGGCACAGTCGAGCCGCTTCGGCGCAGACCTGATCTGTTACATAACTCCAGCTGAGCACCTTGCGCTGCCCAACGCTGAAGATGTAATTCAGGGAGTCAAGGCAGCAAAGATTGCAGCATATATCGGCGATATGAACAAGTATCCGGAGAAAGGCAGGCTGAGGGACAAGGAGATGTCAAAAGCACGCCGTGATCTTGATTGGGAGCGTCAGTTCGAACTTGCCCTCTATCCTGAAGATGCCCGGGCTATCCGCGCCAGCCGTACACCAGAGGATGAAGCCACCTGCACGATGTGTGGTGATTTCTGTGCATCCCGCGGAGCAGGGAAACTCTTTGCCGGGTATTTACGGGGAGACAAGACTTGTCCGAGGTAGTCAGGGTGCGAACGCCGGTGAAATCATGGGAAGATCAAAGTGAAGGCTGGGAAACCGGCCTTCATTTTTTCCTTACGCCGAGTGCTGCGAGTCCGAGCCTTCCATCAACCGCGTCATGCCCTGTCGAGTGTTTCACGGATTCTTCCCAACAGCTCCAGGGGTTGAACCGGTTTCGCGATGAGCTCCACGCTTTTCTCGAACTCTCCTCTGTTCCGGATGATTTCGGTCGTATAACCGCTCATGAAAAGAACCTTTATGCCGGGCTCCATTTCCCTGATCTCTTTGAAAGCCTCCCTGCCGCTCTTTCTCGGCATTATTATGTCCATGAGTACAAGCTGGATACTTTTCTTGTTTGTCGAGAAAACTTGCACGGCATGCTGGCCGTCATTGGCCAGCAGCACTTTGTAGCCGAATTCTTTTAGAATTGACTCGACCAGTGTTCTCACTGAGGTGTCATCCTCGGCAACGAGAATCGTTTCCGTTCCCGTTTTCGCAAGTTCCAAAACCGGAATTTCATGACCTTCCTCATTTTTCCCAGAGATTATCGGCAGATAAACCTTGAAAGTGGTACCTTCCCCGATTTCGCTATAAACATTAATGAAACCGCTGTGCTGTTTGACGATGCCATATACAATCGATAATCCGAGGCCCGTCCCTTTTCCAATCTCCTTGGTCGTAAAAAACGGCTCGAAGATCCTTTTGCGGGTCTTTTCAACCATCCCTTTACCGGAATCCGATACCGTAAGCAGGGCGTACTTGCCGGGAGAGCCGTAGCCGTGAGCCTGGACAAAGGTATTTGTAATCTGGTAGAGCGAAGTTTCAATGGCAAGCGTTCCGCCTTTTTCCATTGCGTCCCTGGAGTTGGTACTCAGATTCATCAGGATCTGCTCGATCTGCCCGGAATCGACACAAACCTCCAAAGGAGCTTTGCATAAAGCGGTTTTTAACCGGATATCCTCACCGATTATTCTGCTGATGAACTTGCCGACATTGGTAACGATCTCGTTGAGATCGGCTTTCCGTGGATTGATCGATTCCTTTCTGCTCAACAGGAGGAGACTGCGGGTCAGGTTGGCCGCCCGGTCAGCAGCCGCGAGAACCTGCTTGATATTCTGTCGCTGCGGGTCTTCTTCAGCCATCTGCATCTGCATCACGCTGCAGTAGCCGATGATCACTGTAATGATATTGTTGAAATCATGCGCTACGCCCCCAGCAAACTGTCCGATCGCATCCATCTTCTGCGAATGACGGAGTTGGGCTTCCAGGTTCCTGCGTTCAGTGATGTCCTCCCCTGAGCTGAGTATGCCGGCGAATTGTCCGAGCGCATCGGTCAGTGGAATGTGGTGCCATTCAATCACCCGCTCATCACCGAAACTGGTGAGGACCGGGCTTTCCAGGCGGGTATGCTGTCCGGGGTTTTGCCGCGCCAGATGTTTTAAAAGATCTCTTGCTTCGCCCCTGTTTTTTTCAGGAACGAATGAATCGAACCAGTTGTTGCGGAGGATATCACGTTCAGGACAGCCCAACACCTCGCACCCCTTGCGATTGATCATCGTAACCATGTTTCCCGCGTCGATCGCGACAAGCATCACCCCGGCGATATCTAGATACCGCTGGGCCGTATCGCGCTCTTTATTGAGCGCATTTTCGATTCTCTTCCGAATGAGATGTATCGGAATTATCCTGAGAACCATGAAAACGCCAACGCCCAGGGGCATCATTATCAGGCCCAGCACCAAGGTCCTGGTCAGGATGGGCCTCAGAGAGCGGGACACCTCCAACCTGCCGACAACATTCCCTGAATCAAACAGGCGTGCCGAGCGGGATAGTACGGGAGCCGGCAGGGTGTCCGAGCTTTGCCCGATCAGTTCGTTGTTCCGGTTCAAAACACGGCGGGTTTCCGGGTAACCCTTTCGGGGGCGCCGGGAAAGGTATTCTTCGATTCTCACTTTCTCGAATTGCCACATGTCGGGGTTTGAGCTGATTATTTGTGAAACGATCCACGAGATGATTTCTGCTTCGGTTTCAAGGTTCCCAACGGTATAGTTGTATGAAATCAGGAAATATCCGCCAGGAAAAATGATCACCATAATCCCCAAGACGATGCCGGCAAGCCAGCTTATGATACGGGTCGGGCTTTTGTAAGTGGGAGGAGTCATGGTTTTCACCTGAACCTCGTCAGAGTATTCCCCGACTTTTCCAGTATCATGCGTCCTTCTCTCGACCTTACAAAATCGATGAAGCGTCTGCTGGCCGCAGTTGATTCCGGCTTGGTTGCAAAAGACAGCTTCAGGGACAGGGGATAGGCGCCGTTTGTAAGTTTTTTCGCGCTTGGATTCACTCCGTTGAAGGAGAGAATTTTCAATGAACGGTGCTCAGCCTTGATTTGGGCCAGCGTGGCAAATCCGATGGACCCCGGTGTTTTTTCTAAAATGTCGAGTGCCTCCTGGTTGGTAAGCGCCATGATCATGCCTTCGCGGGATAATGCTGCATCCATCGCGGAACTCATTTCGGGCGACATGCCCCTGGCGACAATCGTGTCTGCATCCGCAACCGGACGAAGCACGACCCTCACCCGTTCACCATTTGGCCATGTTCGCGCCTCCCCCCTGTAGATCTTTACCAGCTCTTTATGGTTCAAACCCGCAATGTTGACATTTTTCCCCACGACAAGGACAAAAGGAGTCGTTGCGTAATCAACAACCCTCAAACCAAGTTTGAGTTCTTCAGGCCTCAACGGCCTGCTGATGAGACCGATATCCAACGCACCCTGCGAGACTGCCTTTATGGCGCCGCTGCTGCCGATACTCGGCAGGACCTTGACGGTCATGTCGGGATGTTTCTTCTCAAATGCGTCGGACAGGATGCGAATCATACCGAGCCCTGACCCTGTGCCCCCTATCCGGATAACCTCCGCGTCGGCAGCGAACGGGTTTTGCAGAAAACCCGAGACCGCGAATAACATCACCCAGAAGAGACCACGCCGAAAATCCGGTATGAGCATAAGCAAATCCTTTCCGTGCGGTAATGTGCTGGACAAAGAAGAAACATGGATGTTTATAGTATGTTTCCCTCCGAATTGCAATGCGTTCTATTGCAAATTATTTCATTAACATTCAAACGTTGATTGCATTTGAAAGTATAACGTTTTTACTTGTTAAAAGAAAGCCAGCCAACGCTTTTGCATGCCTGCCGGGAGGGTCATAGGCTTCGGAGCTATGCATTTACGGTAATTGGTGCAAATCGTTATTAATGTGAGAACTTAGCCCTCAACACAGATGCTTCGTTTTGGCGGGGTCAGCCTGCAATTGGCCTGGCGTATCTCTCGGGAAAACGTTTGTCGCGGAGACAGGGGGGTTGCCTGTTCTTCTGCGAGACGCCAAGGGACACCCATGAAGTCATGCTGTTTCACAGAGAAAAGCATAAAAGGATGGATTTGTGTCGTCACTATGGTAACTTCTGGTTATCGGTCGAGCGATAGTGATCGATGAAGAAATAGCCCGTGGAGGTTGTTCATGCGTTATGCCGATTCGACAAATCTGCCTTTCAATGCCGGAGCCCTGCGGAACGGCTTCCTATCCGTCAAGCCTGGAGAGCATGATTCCGGAGGGCCTGGAATATGGATCGTCTTCCATGGCGACGAACTGGTGTTGAATGCTGGGGATCGCGTATCATTCATCGAAGGTGAAATTCCCGACTGGCCCGGCATCAGCAGCAGAGGGGTCCTTATCGGGAATTGGAAAGGCAAGCCGGTCCGGATACTTGATGTCGAAGCCGGTATTGCAGTTCCTCCCGGCTACCTGGCTGAACCACTTCTCTTTACCTTCTTCCATGCAAGGCTAGCCGATGATCTGCTGACCCTTGCCGGGCTTGCCCAGCAGATCCTCTTCTGGGAACGTAAAAACTCGGTCTGTTCCCTGTGTGGAGACTGCATGGAACGGATTCCGGGAACCTGGGGCAAGAAGTGCCGGGGTTGCGGGCATGAACACTTCCCCCACATCCATCCCTGCACGATCGTGCTGGTCCGCCGCGAGGATGAACTGCTCCTGATCCGCAAGCCCGAATGGCCTCCGGGCTACTACAGCATCCCTTCCGGGTTCTGCGATTTCGGGGAATCGCTGGAGGAGTGCGCCCACCGCGAAGTGGAGGAGGAAACCGGCATCCGGACCCGGAACCTGCGCTACGTGGGAAGCCAGAGCTGGCCGTTTCCAGGACAGCTCATGATCGGTTTCATTGCCGAGTTTGCGGGAGGCGAAATCGTCGTTGAACGAAGCGAGCTGGAAGATGCGGCCTGGTTCCGACGCGACGCCTTGCCGCCCACCTTTTCCGGCAGCAGCATCGCGGGATGGATGATGGAAAAATTCGGGAAATGCTTGTAAGCATTGAATAATATGGGAATCGCCGAAGCAGGTAAAAGTTTCGGCGTTTCTTGTACGGGGGAATATACCGAATGGTATATTTCTGATTGACAAAAACATACCATTCGGTATATTTTTATTCGAGACCATCGACCACGGAGACCGAAGTGGGAAAAGCTGAAGACACCCGGCAATCCATCATAGAACAGGCTGCAGTCATCTTTAACAAGAACGGTTACCAGAGGACGTCCATGTCCATGCTGAGCAATGCCATGGGTCTCACCAAAGGCGCCATCTACGGCCATTTCACCGATAAGGACGCCCTGGCGGTCGAGGCCTTCCGCTTCAGCATCAGCCAGGTGTCCAGGCGCGTGGGGGAGAGCCTGTCATCCCATGGGGGAGTGCTGGACAAGCTCCATGCGTTCGCGCGGACCTTTGTGGACTTTTTTGAAGATACCGTCAGGGAGGGCGGATGCCCGATCCTGAATACCGCGGTTGATGCCGATGACGCCCATCCCCTGCTGCACGGAGAAGTCCGCCGGGTCCTGACAGCCTGGGAAGGACGTCTCGTTGCCATGGTCAACGCCGGAAAAGAGAACGGCGAAATCCGCCCGGATGCGGACAGCGAGCTTTTCGCCACGACCTTCATCGCCCTGGTCGAGGGTGGAATCCTTCTGGCCAAGACGGTAGGGGACAGGAAATACATGGAGAGATCGGTCGAGGGAATCGACCTGCTCATCAACCAGATGACGACTGTCACTGACTGACCGCCACCTTAGCAAAAAGCTGATTAGGGAGGTTCTTCATGGGACTCATTGCAATTGACGAAAGCAAATGCGGGAGATGCGGTTTCTGCGCCAGGGCATGCCCTGTGGGCATCATCGCGCTGGGAGAAGGTTTCCCGACAACCGGCTTTCCCACTACGGTCGAAAAGATCGAAAAGGGATGCATCACCTGCGGCCACTGCGTTGCTGCCTGCCCGAATGCGGCCCTGAGCCACTGCCGGATGAAGCCGGAGGAGTGCGCCCCCCTCGAACCAGGGTGGAGACTGACACCCGGGCAGGTCGGACAGCTCATCAAGGGGCGCCGCTCCATCAGGAATTTTCGGCCGGAACCGCTGGATCCCGAGATCATAGGCCAGTTGCTGGATATTGTCCGCTATGCGCCAACCGGCATGAATTCCCAGACAATTTCCTGGAAAGTGATCCTGGACGAGCAGGAGGTGCAATTCCTCTCCCTGGCCGTGATCGAATGGATGCGCACCCTGGACGGTGACCAGGTGCACGGGATAAAGGGAATGCTGAAAGCCTGGGAGATGGGCCGAGATCCCATACTGCGCAAGGCCCCGGCCCTGATCGTCGCCCACGGCGCCGCCGATGACCCGATGGCTTCGGCCTCCGCCACCATCGCCCTCGCCAACCTTGACCTGGCCGCCCTCCCCTTCGGCCTGGGCGCGTGCTGGGCCGGATTCCTCCACCAGGCGGCCCTGAGTTCCTACGGAGTGGCAACCGCCCTGGGGCTGCCGCCGGACCACCGCATGCTCGGCGGGATGATGATCGGCTACCCGGAATTCGAATACGCCAGGATACCGACGCGCAACCCGGCGCGGGTGATCTGGGGGTGAAATCCCCCCCGGCCCCCCTTTCTCAAAGGGGGGTGACCGTAAGAGGTTTTCCTCCCCCTTTACGAAAGGGGGACCGAGGGGGATTTAACGACACCACAGACATTTCCACAAGGAGTCTTACCACCATGACGGAACAGAACTTCCACCAATTCGGCGGTGCCAGCCGCTACGTGCTGGACGATGAACTGGCCAAGATCGTCAACGTATCCATGGCCCTGGAGATGCCGCTGCTCCTGAAGGGCGAGCCGGGCACAGGCAAGACCATGCTGGCCCATGCCATCGCCGAGAGCCTGGAGATGCCGCTCCTGGTCCTGAACGTCAAGTCGAGCATGAAGCTGGTGGAGGCCCTCTACCACTACGATACCCTGACCCGCCTCAACGACAGCCGCTTCGGCGATTCAACCCGCGACGTGAGCAACATCTCCGAATACATCCGCATGGGCAAGATCGGCCAGGCGTTCGTCGCCGACCGGCGCGTGGTGCTGCTCATCGACGAGATCGACAAGGCCGACACCGACTTCCAGGACGACATGCTGGACGTGCTCGACCAGATGCAGTTCGACATCATGGAGATCGACCAGAGCGTCAAGGCCCGTCACCGGCCGGTGGTCATCATCACCTCCAATGCCAAAAAGGACCTTTCCGACCCGTTTCTCGGCCGCTGCAACTTCCATCACATCGCCTTTCCCGAGCCGGAGATGATGCGGCGCATCATTGCCGTACACTTTCCCGACCTGTCCGACGATCTGGCCCATGCCGCTGTCAACGCCTTCTACCGCCTGCGCCTGGTGGAGGGGATTGAGAAGAAGCCCGCCACCCGCGAACTCCTCAACTGGATCCGGGCGCTCAAGGCGGACCCGGACTTCAGGACCGAAGCCCTGGGCGACGGGGCGCTCCCCTACCTGGGAGTGTTGTTCAAGAAGTCCGGCGACCTGGAGCGGGCCATGGCGCAAAGGGGCGCCTGAGCAATCCGGAGGCTCACCCATGTTCGTACCTTTCTTCTATGCCCTGCGCGACCGGGGAGTGTCCGTGACGCCCACTGCCTTTCTGCGTCTGCAGAAGGCCATGAGCCTCGGCCTCGTGGTGTCCCTGGATGATTTTTACACCGTTGCCCGCTCCATCCTGGTGAAGAGCGAGCGCGACTTCGACGCCTACGACCGGGTCTTTACCGAGCTGTTTGCCGGGGTCGAGGCGGAGTCGCTGGAAGGGATCACCATCGACGACACGGTGCGCGCCCTGCTGGACCAGTGGCTGAAGGAGCCGGAGGAGGTCGCCAAGGCGCTCGGCATCGACGTGGAGAAGCTCAAAAAGCTGAACGGCGAAGAACTGGTGCAGTATTTCCTCGACCGGCTCAATGACCAGAAGGGGGATCACCACGGCGGAAAGAAATGGATCGGCACCGGCGGGGTGTCCCCGGTCGGCCATTCCGGACAGCGGCCGGGCGGCATGAGGATCGGCGGGACATCGCGCAACCGCTCCGCCATCAAGGTGGCCATGGAGCGGCGCTACAAGGACTACTCCCGTTCCGCTCCCCTGACGCGGGGACAGCTGGGCGAAGCGCTGAAACGCCTGCGGCACCTGGTGCCGGAAGGGCCGCGCGATATCGTGAGCGTGGACAAGACGGTCTACCACACCATGCGCAACGCCGGGGAGATCGAGATCATCTTCGACCGCCGCCTGGCGGACCGTCTCAAGATCCTCCTGCTCATCGACAACGGCGGCTGGTCCATGGACCCGTACGTGGAAACGGTACGGACCCTGTTCCACTACGCCCGCTCCCAGTTCAAGGACCTCTCCATCCGCTATTTTCACAATACCGTAGCCGACCGGGTGTGGTGCGACCCGGAGCGGAGCAGCCGTCCGGAAGCGGTGGAGGAACTGGCCGGCCGTGATCCGGAGACCCGGCTGATCTTCGTGGGAGATGCCAGCATGGCGCCCGAGGAGCTGCTGGCGGTGGACGGCTCCATCCAGGTGGAATACCGGCAGAAACTTCCGAGCATCGAACGGCTCAGGATGCTGGCGGCAATCTTCCGCCACGCTGCCTGGCTCAACCCCATGAGCTCGTCCCTCTGGGACCACGGCGAGACCATCACCTATATCCGGAAAATCATCCCCATGTTCGAGCTCAACCTGGAGGGGCTGGAAAAGGCGGTCCGCCACCTGACCGCCCGTTGATTTCCGCCGGACAGCTGTATCGTTCAAAGGAGGCTTCTCTAACCGATAGCAGCCGGGAGGTTCTTTATGGGACACCTTGTTGGAAAAGACATTTTTCGGGAACTGGGCGTAAAGATCGACGGCATGGAAATGCGCGTGCCCTGGAACGACAGGCTGCGCGCCGTTCTGGAAGAGCTCTACACCCAGGAAGAAGCCGATGTGGTGGTGAAAATGCCTTACGGGCTGTCCACCTTCGAGCAGCTGGCATCGGTCACCGGCTACGAAGAGTCGCAGCTGCGGCGGATTCTCGATAGCCTGACGGCGAAGGGCCTGGTCGTCGACATCTGGATCAACGAAGCCTATCACTATGCCCCATCTCCCCTCATCGTCGGCATATTCGAATTCACTATGATGAGGATGGCGCCGGATGCCGACACCAGGAAATGGGCGAAGCTGCTCCATGACTATACGGAAGGAGACGATGCCTTCCTGGCAGGAAATCTCGGCAAAGGAGAAAAGATCTCTTTCATGCGGGCATTGCCTCACGAAAGCGCCATTGCGCCTTCGGAGTATTTCGAGGTCCTGGATTACGAAAAAGCCACGGCCCTGATTGCGGAAGCCGACAGATTCGCCATCGGTATCTGCAGCTGCCGGCACGAAAAGATGCACCTGGGCGAGAAGAAGTGCGACATCCCCCTGGAGAGCTGCACCCAGTTCGGCTATGCGGCTGATTTCATGATCCGGCACAATATGGCTCGCGAAGTCAGCAGGTCCGAAATGGAGGAGCATTTCATCAAGTCGAAGGAGAGGGGCCTGGTGCTGGCCGCCGACAATGTGCGGAAAAACATGCGCTTCGTCTGCCACTGCTGCAAGTGCTGCTGCGGCCCGATGCTGGCCATCAGGGAACATGGCTACCCCAATGCGCTGGTCACCTCCAATTTCATCGCCGGGATACAGGATGATACGTGCGTGGGCTGCGGATTGTGCGCCAAGGCCTGCCCGATCAACGCAATCACGATGGTTGCCCTGGAAAAGCCGGTATCAAAAAAGAAACAGGATGCCCGGGTCGATACTTCCCTGTGCATCGGCTGCGGGGTGTGCGCCCTGAAATGCCCGACCAAGGCATGCAGGCTGACAAAACGCGGCCAGCGTGTAATTTACCCGGAAACGACCTTCGAGAGGATCATGCTGCAGAGCCTGGAAAAGGGGACCCTGCAGAACCAGATATTCGCCAATCCCCGCACCTTCAACGAGAAGTTCATGCGCGCCTTTGTCGGGGCGTTCCTGCGCTTCCCCCCGGTGAAGAAGGCACTTTTGAGCAACAGGCTGAGGTCTCGGTTTCTTGCCGCCATGAAGGATGGCGTAGCAAAGCAGGGAAAAGGATGGGTTCTGGAGATGTGACCTGTTCGGGCGGACAGATGCTTTGTTTCCCAATTCAGCCCCTGAAGAATTCTTGCGCCCGAGGCCTGCCCGTCGTATACTCCCTTCATGATTACCTTCGACATTACGGGCAAAGACCATTGCCGGCAGGCGGGAAGCCTGCTGCGCAACATGCTCCCCGACGCCCCCCTCTCCTACCTGAGAAAACTTCTCGCATCGGGCCACCTCTCGGTGAACGGCAAGCCGGCCAGAGGGGAGACCCTCCTTCGCGCCGGAGACCGGGTAACTCTCAAGGAAAGCGCCAGGACAAAAGGTTTTCTTGCCACCCGTCCGGCCCTGCTGGATATCCTGCATGAGGACCAATGGCTCATCGCCATCAACAAGCCCGCAGGACTTGCCATGCATCGCACCTCTGAGGCAGGAGAGCCCAACCTGGTGGCTCTGGGCGGCAAGCTTATCGCTGAGCGGGGAGAGCAGGGGAAACTGCGGCCGGTCAACCGTCTGGACCGCGGCACCTCGGGAGTAGTGCTGCTTGCGCGCAGCTCCCAGTCCGCCGGCATGCTCGGCAGGCTGGTAAAAGAGGAAGGGCTGGGCAAGATCTATCTCGCGTTTGCGAACGAGGCGTTTCCCGCTGATGAAGGTACCATCGATCATCCACTGGAAGACAAGGAGTCGGAGACCCGTTACAAAGTCATTTATCAGGGAGGCGGCGGGGCGCTGGTGGCCCTGTGGCCGATGACCGGGCGGATGCACCAGATCCGCCGGCACCTGAGCTTCATAGGCCACCCGGTATGGGGGGACAGCCGCTATGGAGGAAGGGCGGTCCCGAACTGTGAAGGCCAACTGCTCCACTCATTCCGCACAACCCTCGACCATCCGGCAACCGGTGAAATTCTGGACATCTTCGCCCCGTTGCCTCTTGCATTCCTCAACCAGATCAAGCTTATATCCGGGGACGAATACGGCTCCCTCCTCGATTCGATTGCTGCTCTGGCATCGATGCAGGGAGATCGGCCGCCATGCAGTCGAAGGCGTGAAGGCGTCACAGATTCAGGATTCAGAAAAGGAACTGCATAAACCGTGACCGACTACATGGTTCGAATCATAACGGAATCTGAAAATATCCGGGCACTGGCCTGCATCACCACCGGGCTGGTCGATGAGGCCTGCCGCCGTCAAGGGACCTGGCCGACTGCTTCGGCAGCACTCGGACGTGCATTGACCGCCGGTACGTTGATGGGCGCACTGCTGAAAACCGGCCAGCGGGTTGCGCTCCGCTTCGAAGGAAACGGTCCGTTAAGAAAGGTACTGGTGGAAGCGGAAAGCAATGGAGATGTCCGCGGCCGCATAGGCAACCCCGAGGTCAACCTCGTCACTCCCCTAGGAAAGCTTGATGTTGCCAATGCCTTGGGCAAAGCCGGCTTCCTCACTGTAACCAAGGACCTGGGACTGAAGGAGCCGTACAGCGGGATGGTCCAGCTCATGAGCAGCGAGATAGCTGAAGACCTGGCCTATTATCTCACCGAGTCTGAACAAACCCCTTCTGCCGTGGGCCTGGGAGTCTTCGTGGAACCGGACAACAGGGTTTCGGCCGCGGGAGGCTTCCTGATCCAGTGCCTGCCCCCTGCGGACGAAGAGGTCATAGATCGCCTCATGGAGCGGCTCGAACAGATGCCGCCCCTGACCAGGCTGCTGCGAGAAGGCGCCACGCCCGAAACCCTGCTGGAAAACCTGTTCCAGGGCATCGCCTACAGGTCCCTGGAGAAGCGGGCTTTGGCGTTCCGTTGCAGCTGCAGCCGGGAAAAGATCGAACGCGCAATCATTTCCCTTGGTTTCGCCGAGATATCCAGCATGTTTGACAGTGAGGATGAAACCGTGGTGACCTGCGAGTTCTGCCAGGAGTCATACTGCCTGTCGCGGAAGGACTTGATGCGACTCCGCGACGAAGCGGAAAAGGGACGATAACATGCAGGTGCAGGTCACCGTGCCTGCCCAAAGCAAGGGCAACCACAGGGGGTTACCCCTACGAGAAACATCAACTTTCCCGCGACGGATGGGTCCGCCGGTGCCGCCGGACGTAAACCGCGACGATAACGGCACTGCACAGCGCCACAACCACCAGGGCCTGGTGTGAATAACGCATTATCAACTCCCGGTTTTCACCGATGAAGTAACCGATAAAAGTAAGGACTGTGACCCATATTCCGGCGCCGAGCAGCGTGTAGAACGAAAAACGCAGGTGGTTCATCCCTGCCAGCCCTGCCGGCAGTGAAATGAGATGGCGCACTACCGGGAGCATGCGTCCAAGAAAAGTGGATATTTCTCCGTGCCTGAGGAAAAAACTCTCGACTTTGGCGAATTTTGCCTCGGTTATCCATACATACTTGCCGTATTTCAGCAGAAGCGGCCGTCCCAGGTGGCGTGCAGCGAAGTAGTTGACATACGCCCCAACCAGGCTGCCGAAAGTCCCACAGAGAATTGCGAAGATGATGTTCATCTCCCCCTGCTGGGCCAGGTACCCGGCCGGTGGCATCACCAACTCGCTGGGCACCGGTATCACGGAACTTTCCAGGGCCATGAGCAGAAATACGCCCGGATATCCCATGGCGCCGATGGTTGTTACGAGCCAGTCAATAAGTTGCTGCATGTTTCGTCCTTTCCGATGGTATTCGGTTCAAGTTCGTATATTAGCCGGTTCACCGCAAAAAGACCATAAAAAGCGAAGAGGTCTGCATCGTGAGTTTCAAGGAAATTATTTCGGGGAAGGTTCTCGTGGGAGACGGCGCAATCGGCACCATGCTCTACGCGAGGGGCGCCGGCATGGAAAGCGGTTTCGAACGTCTCAACCTGACCTCACCGGACCTCGTGCTCAAGCTGCATGAAGACTATATCGCGGCCGGTTCCCAGGTTATTGAAACCAACACTTTCGGTGCAAACCGGCTGCGCATGAAACCCTTCGGTTATGAAGACCGGGTTCGGGAAGTGAACCTCCGGGGATCCCAGTTGGCACGGAAGGCAGTGGCGGGAAAGAATATCTTTGTCGCCGGATCCATGGGTCCGATTCCCCGTACTCGCGCGGACAGCGATTCCCCCACGGTCGACGAAATGCTGGCCGTTTTCCGGGAACAGGCAGCCGCACTCGCCGAAGGTGGGGTTGACCTGCTTTTTCTGGAAACGTTTTCCGACCTGGACCAGATCCGGCTTGCCCTGAAAGCTGCCGGGGAAACCGGGCTGCCGATCATTGCCTGCATGTCGTTCCTGGAGCGTGGCCGGATAATGGGCGGCCTGATGGCCGAGCAGGTCGCTCTGGAACTGGAGTCCGCGGCAGCCCAGGCCATCGGCGCCAATTGCGGCACCGGCACCCTGGAAATGACGCGGAATATCAAGCGCATGGCTTCGGTCACTCGTCTCCCCCTCGTTGCCTATGCCAACAGCGGTTTTCCCGAATACGTGGATGGACGTTACATCTACCGCACCACACCGGAGTATTTCGCCGCCATGGGGCTGGAAATGGTCCTCGCCGGCGCCAACCTGGTAGGCGGCTGCTGCGGCACAACACCGGAGCACATCCGCTCCCTGGCGGATCTGCTTCGCGACCGGACACCCGTTGCCAGGACTGTCTCCATGGCAGCAGCCGAAAAGCCCGGGAAGGCTGTATCTTCAGTCCCGCAGACCAGCTTCCTTGCCAAATGGGGGCGGGAAACGGTCATAACCGTGGAACTGGACCCACCTAAGGGACTGGATTGCGGCAGAGTCCTTGAAGGATGCAGAGCGCTGCGGGATGCCGGCGCCGATGCCATAAATCTGGCGGAAAACCCGCTGGCCCGGGTGCGGGTCGGCAACATTGCCCTTGCCGAGTTGATCCAGCGGGAGGTGGGCATCGAAGTGATCGTCCACATCACCTGCCGCGACCGGAACCTGATCGGCCTCCAGTCGGAACTAATGGGCGCCAGTCTGTTGGGTATCCGTTCCATCCTTGCCGTCACCGGCGACCCGGCAAGCATGGGTGAGCAGTCCGGCGCCTCGTCGGTATTCGACCTGAATTCCGTGGGGCTCATCGGGCTTCTCCGGGATTTGAACGCCGGCCTGAACTGTGCCGGCAACCCCATCGACCGGGGTACCGGTTTCACCATCGGGGCCGCGTTCAATCCCAACGTCCGGAATATGGAAGCACAGGTGGCAAGGTTGCGGAAAAAGATCGCGAACGGCGCGGTGTTTGTCCAGACCCAGCCTCTTTTCGATCCGGAAAGGCTGGAAACCATGCTGTCGTTGACGAAAGATCTGGGGATCCCCGTCCTGCCCGGAATTCTGCCCCTTATCAGCGAGCGTAACACGGAATTTCTGCACAACGAAGTCCCGGGGATCAACATTCCTGACGATATACGGCTGAGGATGCGCGGAAAAACCAGGGAAGCCGGCATGCGGGAAGGGCTTGCCATTGCCAGGGAATTCATCGACAGAGCCCGCCCTAATGTGGGCGGATTCTATATCATACCGCCATTCGGAAATCATGCCGTTGCAGCGGAACTTGTCAGATACATCAGAATTGGATACCAGCCCGCCAAGGAGGAAACCGGGATATGAAAAAACGCATTGTGATCCTTTTGTCCACAGTTGCCCTGCTAGGCGCTTGTGAAACGATGAGGAACCAGAACGCCAGTGATGATTTACAGCAGTCAAGCAAAATGTACAACCGCATGATCCGTTGGGACGAGATGGAGTCCGCCCAGTGGGCATTCCCGACCGAACAGCTCCGGGAGGAGTTCGGCCGCAGGGTGGAGTCTGCGAAAGGAGTGAAAGTGTCCGATTACCGGGTCAAGAGCACGGTATGCTCACCTGAAAAGGGAGAGGCAACCGTCATTGTCGAGTTCGAATACTACCGCGAGCCTTCATATAAAGTAAAAACTGTCAGGGATGTTCAGAAGTGGAAATACGTGGATGAAAACGGGAAAAAGATTTGGAGGCTGATGACCCTGCTGCCCGAGTTCCCCTGAAGCGGACAGACGCTCGGCGCACCCGGCCCACCCCCGCTGAAAGACCGGGGGAAAACCGGGTACGCGCTGAAGGGCTTACCCATGACTCAAGGGTGTCATGGTCATGATCTTCCTGGCAAGCTCGGGATACTTGGCGACGAACCTGAGTTCGTCGTCTGTAAGAGGTTTCTGGGTATGCACATTGGCATACCTTACCAGTTCCAGTATGTCGTTCGCTTCCTTGTCACTCTGGAATTCGATCTCGAGTTTTCCGTAAACGTTGCGGAAGCCCTTGATGCCGCTATATTCGCCTGCAGTGATTTCTCTTCCGGTATCGATGATTTCAGGTTCACCCCTGCCCAGTTCCTCGAAATCGTAAAGTTCGTAATTGCGCCGGTTTTTCAGGGCTCCATCAGCATGAATACCCGACTCGTGGGCAAAGGCATTGGCGCCCACCCCCACCTGGTTGACCGGGATGGGCACGCCGAAGGCATAGGAAGCGTATTTCGCGATCTTCCAGGCCTTGGTCAGGTCCACACGTTCATCGAGCTGGTATTTGCCGGACAGGCCGCTTGCTTTCCTGATCGCCAGGATCACCGAAACCAGGTCGGCGTTGCCTGCCCTCTCCCCCATGCTGTTTATGGCCGTGTTGACATAGGCGTCGACTCCGCCGTCGATGGCGCCCTGGGCTCCGGCAACCGAACAGGCGACACCGAGCCCCAGGTCGTTGTGACAATGCAGCTCGATGGGCAGACCCACTTCCTCGGCAAGCATCCGTGTCCGGCGGTAAATGGTCAGGGGGTCGTCATAGCCCAGGGTGTCGCAGTAACGGAACCGGTCGGCCCCAGCCTCCTTGGCCCTGCGCGCGAAACGGACCAGGAATTCATCGTCCGTCCGGGAGGCGTCCTCTGCGTTCACTCCCACGATTTCCGCGCCGAGCCGTCTCGCCAGTTCCACATTCCCCGCCATGATGTCCAGGAGATTGGGAAGGGACGGATTGTCTTCCGGTTTCCTGACGATCCGGCCGCTGAACTTTCCGTCCGTCATGAGCTGGGAAGTGGAGATGGAAAGGTTGACGTTCTTCAGCTTGCCGCTTCGGAATGAATCCTCGATCTCTTCCTTGCGCATGGGGCACCAGCCACTCAGCCTGATGGGGCGCAACACTCCCATTTCCGCCAGTTCCAGGTTGGCCTGGATGTAATTCTTCTCGTGATGGGTATAGGGAAAACCGAATTCGCTCTGGTGAATCCCCATCTCGTTGAGATATAGATTGATTATCGTTTTTTCCAGCTTGGCGAGACCGAGACGAGAAGTCTGCACGCCGTCCCGGTTTGTAACGTCAACAATATAGATCTTCGGCATGATGCTCTTCCTTTCTCCTGTTCCATCTTCGTGACGGCCATTGCAGCGCCCTCTGTCAAAGGGCACTGCAATGGGTATAAATTTTAAGTCTAAGGACAAAGCTGGAGAAAGGCAAGGGGAAATACACAAAGAATCAGTGCAGTTCCTCTCCGGTGGTGGTCATCACCAGCTTGCCGTGCTTGACCCCTTTGACACCGATCAGCTCATCGGCTATCTTTTTCACCTCACGCGCCTTTCCGCGCACTACCAGCACTTCGAGGCAATTGTGGGCATCGAGGTGCACATGAAGCGTGGAGACTACCTGGTCATGGTGGGAATGCTGCTGTTCCGTAAGCTTGTCCGCCAGGTCATGAACGTGATGGTTGTAGACAAGGGTTACGGTTCCGACGGTCTCCTCATCGCCCCGTTCCCACTTGAGTTCCACCAGCGAGGCCCTGATCAGGTCACGGATCGCCTCCGAACGGTTCAGGTAGCCCTTCTCCTCGATGAGGCGGTCGAAACTCTTCAACAATTTATCGTCGATTGAAATACCGAAGCGCACGATTTCTGCCATTTTTGTCTCCCCGTTTACTGATTTTTGACTAGCCATTTCGCTTAAGCAGAAATATATAAGAATATCAAGATTTTGTATGTTTATTCCAGTTTGGAATTAAGCAAAAACTATCCCCAGGCAGGTATGTATTCCGCAAATTTTGTTGAAACATTATTGGGATCTTTGGGCTTGATCTTGCCCTGTGCCAACGCTTCCTTTATCACCAGAGAGACCTGTGGCCGTTGCTTCTCATGCATTTTGAATCGTTCCCTGAGGCTGGTATTGGTCATCCCGCCACTGGAATAATATTTGATGATGCTGTGCTGGTAACAGGCTTCAATCCTCTCCATTGGCGTTAATTCCGCGAACGTCTTGGGACAGTACATGGTTACCCTGAATGAGTTCTCCATCTCCTCAAATTTCAAAGGCGGCAATCCATACAATTCAATGGCGACAACGGCTTTTTCAAGCCCCGAACCTCGTTCTTCACAAATATTGTATCTGCGGAAAGCAGCCGCCAACACCTCGTTTCTCGATTCAGGCGTGGTCCTGATCAAGCGGTCAATTCTTTTAGATGGCAGCAACTTGCCTGGATTTGATATTTCGATACGATCGGCAAAGATTTCGATCATCGGCCCGGAGCCACGGATACTGAAGTCTTGATGAATGAGTGCATTGGCAACCAGCTCTCTGATGGCTATCTCAGGATAGACCGTAGTTTCCGCCCGCAAGGCATTCTTTATAATCTCGCTGCCCGGCAGCATGGCCGTGATAAACGCAATCAGACCTTCAAAACCAATGGCATATCCTTTTGATCCTGGGAATTCTTTTTCTGCCTCAAGTTTGTTGATGCCCTTGTATTTTATGAGCCGAATGCTCTTGCGTGCCAACCCGTCAAAATCCTTCAAATTCTGCGCAGCAGCCAAGGCGCCGAAATTAGTAATGTAAAAACCTGCTCCATCCACCTCGTCGATCATCTTCTCATCTTTCATCCATTGCAGTACTTCGTCATTTGATTGTGGAACAGGCTTGCCCAACAGTTTGTAAATACTGCGGTAATCCAAAATATCCAATATTTCTGGAGCCGATTTGAGCTTGGATGCATGTAACTCTTCAAATTGCGGGGTTTTACTGTTCAGCATCAATCCGCCTATTTCCTGCCTTGACGCTTTTCTAGTAGTCCCACCACTACGAATGTAGGCATCTTCCATGGTGCCATTTTTTAGATGTACCGGCTTCACGGCGCTTTCCCGGACATGGATGAACAACAAGGGAACAGCCTGATAATTTTCTATGGCATGGTCAATGGTAACAACCGGATTCAACGCATCCCGGCACAGATTGCCCAGCCTTTGCACGATATTTTCGGCTGTCTGCTGGCTGACACCGACGAGACGAGAGGGCTTGTCTTCGATGCCGAAGACCATGAAGCCACCGCCCGGCTGATTGGCAAATGCCGACAGGTGCCTGGAGAGCTTGGCATTGTCGGGAGATAGTTCTTCTTTCCAATCCAGTTCGTTTAATTCTTGCGGAATCGGTGTGAGGCTGTGAGCTAGAAGATCCTGGGCTTTCCGTATCCAGTTCTTGATCATTTCCGTTTTCCAGTTAAGCAAAAATATGCATTGATATCATGATGTTATATATTTTTTGTGTTTTCCGGTTAAGCAAAAATCTGATTGTTAAACCCAAACCTGCGTTCCGCGGTTCCGGTTGATTTGCCGGTCTATTTCAGTTTCCTGAGCGGAAGCATCGGCGCTTTGTAATGCTTAAAGGTCATACAGCAACCATTTGAATTTGAACTTCGTAGACCCTTTTTGCGCTTCCATTGCAATGTCTCCGCTCATGAAGTTGCCTCGATGTAGGCCATGGCCGCCTTTTCGTCCTGCTCGATGGCCAATATGAGGGAGTACAAATGATGTAATAACACTCCTCCCCTTACGCTAAGGGGAGGCTGTGAGGGGTTAGGTTCTACAGCATCTTCCGCAGAAACTGCCCGGTATAGGAGCGCGTGACCGCCGCAACCTCCTCCGGCGTACCGGTGGCGATGACCTCGCCCCCACGGTCGCCGCCCTCCGGACCCAGGTCGATCAGGTAGTCGGCTGTCTTGATCACATCCAGGTTATGCTCGATGATAACGATGGTATTGCCGGCATTTACAAGGCGCTCCAGCACCTCGAGGAGCTTGGCGATGTCATGGAAGTGCAGGCCGGTTGTGGGCTCGTCCAGGATATAGATGGTCCTGCCAGTCGCCCGCTTGGAAAGCTCCTTGGCCAGCTTGACCCGCTGGGCTTCCCCTCCCGAGAGAGTGGTGGCGGACTGCCCCAGCTTGATATAGCCGAGGCCGACATCCTCCAGAGTCTTCAGCTTGTTCCTGATCCTGGGGATATTCTCCATGAACTGGACCGCCTGGGAAACGGTCATGTCGAGAACCTCGGCGATGGACTTCCCCTTGTACTTCACCTCCAGGGTTTCCCGGTTGTAGCGGGCGCCCTTGCAAACCTCACACTGGACATAGACGTCCGGCAGGAAGTGCATCTCGATCTTGATGATGCCGTCGCCGCTGCACGCCTCGCAGCGCCCGCCCTTGACGTTGAATGAATAGCGTCCGGGCTTGTACCCCCTGAGCTTTGACTCCGGAAGCCCGGCGAACAGGTCGCGGACGTCGGTGAACAGGCCGGTGTAAGTAGCGGGGTTTGACCGGGGCGTACGGCCGATGGGAGACTGGTCTATGTTTATGACTTTGTCCAGGGCATCCAGGCCGTGTATCTCCCGCACAGCCCCGGCCCGCTCCCTGCTCCGGTAAAGCCGCTGGCATAGGACCTTGTAGAGGGTGTCAATGATCAGTGACGACTTCCCGGAACCGGAAACACCGGTGACACAGGTCATCACCCCAAGGGGAATTGCCACATCCACTTCCTTGAGATTGTTTTCCGTGGCCCCCTCTATTCTCAGGAAACGGTCTGCCGTTCGCCGCCCGGCCGGCACGGGAATGGAAAGGTCACCACTCAGGTAGCGGCCGGTGAGGGAGGCGGGATTTGCCATTACCTGGGAGGGAGTCCCCTGTGCCACTACCTCGCCGCCGTGCACGCCGGCCCCCGGCCCCATGTCGATGACGTGGTCAGCCTCCAGGATGGTCTCTTCGTCGTGCTCAACCACCAGCACCGTATTCCCCAGGTCCCTCATGTGCTTGAGGGTGGTGAGGAGACGGGCGTTGTCTCTCTGGTGCAGCCCTATGGAAGGCTCGTCCAGGATATAAAGAACCCCCACCAGGCTGGAGCCGATCTGGGTGGCAAGTCGGATGCGCTGGCCTTCACCGCCCGACAGGGTGCCGGAAGTCCGGTCCAGGGAAAGGTAATCGAGGCCCACATTGACCAGGAAATTAAGCCTCTCCCGGATTTCCTTCAGGATGCGCCGGGCAATTTCCGTCTCCTTTTCCGAGAGGGACAGCCCCTGGAAGAAGGCCAGGGCGTCAACTATTGAGAAAGCAGTGACCTCACGGATGTTCTTCCCGCCGATGCGGACGAACAGGGCCTCTTTCTTAAGCCGTGCCCCATCGCAGGTAGGGCACGGCATGACGTTCATGTACTTTTCCAGTTCCTCCCGCACCTGATCCGAATCGGTCTCCCGATAGCGCCGCTCCAGGTTGTTGAGCACCCCCTCGAATTCCTTGTAGTAGGTGTGACGTCGCCCTTCGTCCTCCTCCCACCAGAACTCAACCTTTTCCCGTCCCGACCCGTGAAGAATTATCTCACGTGCACGTTCCGGCAATTTGTTGAACGGAGTGCGGATGTCGAATTTGTACGCCTTTGCCAGGGCCTCCAGGGTAAGATGGAACCAGCCGGAAAGCCGTTTTTCCCACGGGGCGATGGCCCCCTCCCTGAGGGACAGGTCAGGGTTGGGCACCACCAGGTCCGGATCGAAATACATGCGGGTGCCGAGACCTGTGCAATCGGGGCAGGCGCCGTAGGGATTGTTGAAGGAAAACATCCGGGGAGTCATTTCCGGATAAGAGATTCCGCAGTCGATACAGGCCAGGGCTTCGGAAAACAGCAGCGTATCTCCATCCACAATGGCAACCTTGGCCACGCCCTCTGCATGATGGAGTGTGGTCTCCAGTGAGTCGGCCAGACGGCGCTGGATGCCATCCTTGACGATCAGGCGGTCGACCACGATATCGATGTCGTGTTTCTTCTTCTTGTCCAGTTCTATCTCTTCATCCAGGTCATGGGGCTTGCCGTCGACGATCACCCGCACGAATCCTTCTTTGCGCAGCTGGAGCAGCTCCTTGCGGTATTCCCCCTTGCGTCCGCGAACAATCGGGGACAGGAGGCTGATCTTCGTTCCCCCGGGCAGTGCCATGATCTGGTCCACCATCTGGGATACGGTCTGGGAGGATATTTCCTTGCCGCACTGGTAGCAGTAGGGGCGGCCGACCCGGGCGAAAAGCAGTCGCAGATAGTCATATATTTCCGTCACTGTGCCTACAGTGGAACGGGGATTCTTGCTGGTAGTCTTCTGCTCAATGGAAATGGCCGGGGACAATCCCTCGATCGACTCCACATCCGGCTTTTCCATCTGCTCCAGGAACTGGCGCGCGTATGCGGAAAGCGATTCCACATAGCGCCGCTGCCCTTCGGCATAGATGGTATCGAAGGCCAGGGTCGATTTCCCCGATCCGGAAATTCCCGTAATGACCACCAGCTTGTCACGGGGAATCTCCACGTCGATGCACTTCAGGTTGTGCTCGCAGGCCCCTTTTATGATGATTGAGTCGTGTGCCATCTGTGTTTGCTGTTCCTTGTCATGCTTTTCTCGTACTCTTATCTTTCTCTATACAGTACAGCGGCTCCCTGATATGCCCCTCACCACATACCGGGCATTTCCCCGGTTTCGTCAGGCGGTCCCGCTTGTGGAAGACGAATCCGCATTCAAGGCATTGGGCCGGCGTCACAACGAGCCGCCTGCCCGTTGCGTGAAGCGTCTTCCTCACATGCTCCAGGTGAGCGTACACGTCCCGTTCAGGTATCCTGACCTCGCTGGAGATCTCCATGGCCGACAGGGGTTCGCGGGAGAGCACAGCCAGGATCGTATGGCGTACCGTTTCATCCTTCGGTGACGGGACGGAAGGCTTTTTGGGTCTGGCGCGCTTCATATCGATTTCTATACACCAGCGATTTCTCTGCCTGCGCGGAGCAGTTCCTCGACAATTTCCGGGCTTTCCGCCTCACTGTAAAGTCGCAGCAGCGGCTCGGTTCCCGACGGGCGGACCAGCAGCCAGGACCCGTCGGTAAAAATATATTTGAAGCCGTCCAGGAAATTTCCCCTTGCCACATCGCGGGAGCCGATGCGCTGCAGCCCTCGGGCGGCAAGCTGTTCCACCAGGCGTTCCCTGGCCTGGTTGCCGATGGGAATATCGATTCGCCGGTAATGGAAAGTCCCTGTCTCCTCCATGACTTCGTCGAGGAGCTGGCGCAGCCCCTTGCCGGTCATGGCCATGGCTTCGAGTAGGAGCAGTCCCATGAGTATGCCGTCGCGTTCCGGGATATGCCCCTTGACCCCCAACCCTCCGGCCTCCTCGCCCCCCATGAGAATGTCGTGATCCAGCATCAGCTCGCAGATGTGCTTGAAGCCGATGGGAGTTTCGAACAACTCGAGGCCATACCTGTCGCAGAGCAGGTCAACCATACGGGTCGTGGAAACGGTTTTCACCACCCCCCCCCGCATCCCCCGTCGCTCATGGAGATGGCGCAGAATAACGGCGAAAATCATCTGGGGAGAAAAGAAATCGCCGTTTTCGTCCACTGCGCCTATCCGGTCCGCATCACCGTCCAGGGCCAGTCCGACCCGGAACGGCCCGCCCTTCACGAGTGCGGAAAGTTCGGACAGATTACATGGCTTTGGCTCCGGCGGCACACCGCCGAAACACGGGTTCTCCTCGGCATGGATCTCGGCGGATCCGGGCAGGAGCTTGGCGAAAATGCCGGATCCGGCGCCATACATGGGATCGACAATGAAAGGGATCGCCGCGGCACGGATTCTCTCAAGGTCCACGTAGCGCGCAAGTTGGCTGCAATAGGCCCCGCCAGCGTCAAAATACGTTATCCGGCCATCCGACACGGCTTCGTCCAATTCGACTTCGCTGGTCCTTCTTCCGGTTGAAATGTTGTGGACCACCATTTCTTCCAGTTTCTCGGTCGTGGACGGGCGGGCGGGCCCGCCGAAACATTCCTTGAATTTGAAGCCATTGTATTCCGGAGGATTGTGGCTGGCGGTAATCATTATACCCCCACCCGCTCCCGACTCCCGAACAGCCCAGGAAATGGCCGGAGTTGGCGCATAACCGTCAGCCAATCTGACCCTTACGCCATTGCCGGCCGCCACCTCGGCCACCCGTTCCGCGAAAAAACGGGAAAGGAATCTTCTGTCATAGCCGATGACCAACCCCTTTTCCGCCAGGCCGCGGGCATGCAGATAATCCATGGTCGCCTGAGCAACCAGCGACAGGTTGTCGAATGTAAAATCCTTCGCGATGACTCCGCGCCACCCGTCGGTTCCGAAGTGTATCCGCACTAGCCGTCTCTCCTTGACAAGATAACAAAAGGTGATGATCCGGAAACTCCGGATGAACGTCATTGTTCAGGCAAAGAACCATCTGGCTTTTCGCGTTTCTCAAATTATGAATTGTCGTTCAGGGGGGACCGGATTGTCAACATTTTGTTGCGGGAAGACAAAGTGGCAGGAATTCAAAGACATGGTCGTAATCGTTAAAACAGCTGTATGCTTATGACATTTCCGCCAACAGTGCTGATTTCACCTCTCCGAATTCCGCTTCTATGCTGCGTTGCAACTCGGCAAGATCAACAGGGCCTGCCACATGAGCCCTGCTCTCCATCTGCCGGCAAAGTTCCGCCAGATGCAAAGCTCCGACTATGGCACATGAAGACTTGAGGCTGTGGGCGGTCTTTTCGATCCCCATGGCATCTTCCATGGCGACAACCTCTTCAAGGGTGCGCAGGAGCTGGGGTGTGTGGAGCAGAAACATGTCCACTATCTTGCGGAAAGCATCGTCCTGTCCGTCCCGGCCAAGGGAGCGGATGCCGGCAAGCATTGTAGCATCGATGTGCGCCTTCCGTTCCCTTCCGCTCACGGGTAGAGAAGAGGGCATGCTGCCCGGTTCGGTGCGCTGGTCTTTTTGAGGTTCAGATTCCAGCCAGTTTTTCAGCATTTCCTTCATGGCTTCCATGGTGAAAGGCTTGGCCAGGTAATCATCCATCCCCTGCTCCATGCAGTGTTCCCGGTACCACCCCATGGCATGGGCCGTAAGGGCAATGATGGTGGTATGGCCACCGGCTTCCTTTTCCCGCTCCCGAATGAGCCTGGTTGCCTCGACGCCGTCCATCTCCGGCATCTGGTAGTCCATGAACACCAGATCATACCTGCCTTGCGCTACCGCATCGACAGCCTCCCTGCCGTTCGATACGACATGCACCCGACAACCCAGATGGTCTAATATGGCGCGGCAAATCTCCTGGTTGACCACATTGTCTTCCGCAACCAGTATGTTCCATGGAAGTTCATTCGGGCAGACGGTGTGCTCCGCGGGAACCGCGGCTGGTTCTTCCACCCGGGGTCCCGGCGGCATTTCGTCGTTAGCCGCCCTTTCCAGGCGCACGGTAAAGCGGAAGACCGAGCCCTTTCCCGGTGTGCTTTCTACGCTGATACCCCCATCCATCATTTCGACGAGCTGCTTGACAATGGAAAGGCCCAGCCCGGTGCCGCCGAACTTCCGGGTTGTCGCGCCGTCTCCCTGGGTAAAGCTCTCGAAGATGCAATCAGTGTATTCCGGGGATATTCCGATTCCCGTGTCCCTGACTTCAAAGGAGATGAGAGTATGGCTATCTCCCTCGTTGACCGCGGAAACCGAAATGGAGATCGCTCCCTGCCTGGTAAACTTGACGGCATTGCCCAGCAGATTGACCAGGATCTGCCGCAGCCGTGTCGGGTCCCCGAGCACCCACGGGGGAATGTTGGCGCCGTATAAGCTGGCCAGGGCTATTCCTTTCCTCGATGTCTGCTCCCTGAACAGCTGGATGATTTCTTCCACCGTCGCATGGATTGTGAAAGGAACCTTTTCCAGCTCGAGCCTTCCCGCTTCTATCTTGGAAAAATCCAGGATATCGTTGATGATC
This sequence comes from Geobacteraceae bacterium, assembly GCA_034933285.1. Taxonomy (GTDB): domain Bacteria; phylum Desulfobacterota; class Desulfuromonadia; order Geobacterales; family Geobacteraceae; genus RPRC01. Next base: position 91,549 of record JAYFNT010000023.1, read on the forward strand.
GCAAGTAGAGATTCCGCGGAAACATAGGCCGAATCGGCGTATTTTCGCTGCCGGTCAGTCAATTCCGTGGCCAGGAGCAGCTCCGTCATGCCGAGAACACCGTTCATGGGGGTGCGTATTTCATGGCTCATGTTGGCAAGAAACTGGGACTTGGTGATGTTCGCCGCTTCGGCAGCCTCCTTGGCCTTGCGCAATTCGTCTACCGTCCTATGCAAATTTGCATTTGCATCGCACAGTTCTGCGGTCCTTACGGAAACCTGGTCCTCCAACTCTTCATTGCTTCGCGCAAGCCTTTCGTCGCGTTCACGGATTCTTTCCAGCATCCCGTTGAAACCGCTGATCAGCACTCCTATCTCGTCAGTGCTTTCCCGGTCTAACTTGACAGAGTAATCTTTGTCTCCGGAAACTTTTTTCATCACCCCGGCAAGATGCAGTATGGGCTCGGAAATGATGCCCTGGAGCCTGCGGGACAGGAAGAAGGCCACCAGCGAGGCCCCGGCCATTATCAGGACAACGGAGAACAGCTCCCATTTGATTCGGTCGAGCAGTTCGGCAGCGTCTGACTGAACTATGACCGTTCCCATGTTCTGCCCATTCACCATGATCGGCTGGACTGCCTCCAGGGTGCCGTCCAGGTCCCAGAGGGAATCCGATTCCCGCTTCATTTCCGCAATGAGCGCATTCATGGACAGAGATGTGCCTGATGCGGCTTTTCCTGACGCTTCCGTCGTGTGGCTGAAAATGACACAGCCGCCATCGATTGCCATCTCGGCATGTGGTTTGCCGTAAAGGGCCTTTTTCTTGGGAGAAACATATTCGGCGAAAATCGAGCCGTCATTCGTAACTATGAATGCTCTGATTATATACGGCTTAACGCTGAGTCCGGCAAGGGTATCAGCGGCGGATTTCTGATCGTAGAAAACCACTGCCGCGGCGCTGTTCTTGCCGATAATATCGGCAAGGGCGTTCAATTCCTGCCGGATGCCTTTGCGGAAGGAAACGATTTCATTTGCCAGGAAAGCAAGGGAAACGAGCACCACCGCCGTTGCGCTGGTCAGCATGATGATTATCATCAGATTGTTCTTGATGGATGCTGTGCGAAAGAAATTCTTCATCATTTCACCTTGGCGGTATCCCTGGCACTGTGCAGTTCATTCCGCCCGTCAGCCGTGTCCCCGGTGTCAGAAGCGCCAGGTCGCTTTTACCCGGAAGCTTCGCCCGTCCTGACGGATGCTGTCCTGGGTGTGCTCTCCGCTGGCAGGCACGGAATAGCCGGTATTGAAAAGGTTATAGACGCTTCCCGAAAGCTCAAAATTTTTCAGCAAGTTGCAGCCAAAAAGTGTGACGTTAGTCACAAAAAAATCATGTACACGTCCGTCGGACAGGGTTTTTTTGCAGCTCGTATACTGTTCTTCCAGTCCTAGGAACACCTTTTCCCGAACCAGGGGAAAAAGCAGGTTCAGTTTTGCAAGATGCCTGGCCGAATTGGAGAGCCATTCTCCCGTGTCCGCGTTCTTTCCCTCCTGGAAAGCGTAACTGGCCCTGCCCCGGATTCCGTTGTCCCATTTCCCCTCCAGCTGCAGTTCCACCCCCTTGAGTTCGGCTTTGCCGATGTTCCTGAAAACCAGCAAACTGTCGGTAGGGTCGATGACCAAAGCGATCAGGTCCGTCACCCTGGTATAATAGGCGCTGACGGACCCGTTGAAATGCCTGCCCAGGTACTGCTCCAGGATCAGTTCGTAGTTGGTGCTCTGTTCTTCCCGGAGACCTGGATTTGCTTTCTGGGTGTTTCTGTCGCTGTAATAGAGTTCGTAACCGCTCGGCGGACGAAACGCAGTGCCAAACAGGAATTTGAATGTGGTGCGTGCAAACGGCGAATATATCAGGGCAACCCTGGGATTCACGGTATCACCGAAAGTATCGAAACGGTCGTATCGCAACCCCGCGTTCAGGATGAGGCTGTCGAAGATTTGATATTCGTCCTGGATGTAGAGTCCCGCATTCCAGGTGGAGCGGTGGTCGTCAAGGTATATATCCTTATCATAATTCTTTTGATCCATGCGGAATGCGTTACGGTATTCGACACCGCCCACAAGCTTGTGTCTCGCCGTCAATTCCTTAGTCAGCTGCACCTCGCCCAGGAGCCAGGAATTGCGAACCTTGTCGATGTTAGTGTAAACACCGGCCCCTCCTCTGTCGTATACGTAGTAACCATCGTAATCGTACTGGTTCCAGGAGATGCGGCCCATAACATCAAGGCCGTTCTCAAAGGCTCGCCGGTATTTCAGGTCGAGAAAAAGGCTGCTGTCGGTGGTTCTGGTGCCGGGATCGTTGAACACTGTCCCCCAGGGCGCGGTGGGGATGGTCTTGTCGCGCTTTACGTATGCCCCCTCCAGAGTCAGGTCGCGGTAGGCCAGCTTCAGGAAGGCGCTGCCCGACCTCTCCCCGTCGCACCCCCTCGCCCAACCCGAGTTGGTGGAAGGAGAATCAAATTCCGGATAGTACAAGTCCTGGCCCCGGCTGTGCAGGAAGGTTCCGGACAGCAGCATTTCCGGACCCGTAGCGAATCTATTGCCAAAGCTCACCCGCCCCTTGTACGTGTCGAAGCTCCCTGTTGAGCCCGACACTTCCATACCTCCAATATTCCTGCCTCGCCGAGTGATGATGTTTATCACCCCCATCATGGCATTTGCGCCGTAAAGGGTATGGCCCGGCCCACGGATGATCTCGACGCGCTCGATCAGGTCTACATCGACAACTAACTCGTACCCTGTATAACCGGTCTGGTAGACCGTGTCGTTCTGTCGCACCCCATCCACCAGGAGGAGCATCCTGGTCCCGTAATCGCCGGGCAGGCCGAAACCGCGTATCCCGGTATACTGGTAATTCCGGTCATTGGTAACCGAAAAACCCGGGACGCTGCGCAGAATGTCCGCCAGGGTGCGGTAGCCGTACATCTTTATCTCGTCGGCGGTCACGATGGTGACCGATGCCGGCGCTTCGTTCACCGGCTGCTCGTATCTCGAAGCGCCGGAAACGGTATCCACTTCGATATCCATCAGCTCCTCGATTGACAGATTCGTAAGATCCTGTAAAGCGGTCCCTTCCGAAACTCCATCCTCGGCGTAAGACACAGGCGCGGGAATTGCCGGAGCCGCCACCAGAATCATAAGAACAGTCCACAGCTTAAGTCGGCAGAACAGGCATTTCGTCGCAGTCATGCAAAAAAATTCTTGACGTGTGAGGGAAGGGCGGATTGTCATTACTCGACGACCTCCTTTGCCAGTTTCAGAAGCTGGGAGCTGATCCTGATCCCCGCGCGATGCGATGCGGGGAGATTAATTTCAAAGCCGACCTTTTTCCGCACCAGCACCATGTTGATCATCACACCGGCGCGGGCGAATCCCTGCTGATCTCCCACAGTCAGGACCGGACGGTTGCGCAGGTTTTTGAAAATAAGCGGCAATGCCCTTTTTTCCGATGGGCTGATGAAAAGGAGAGCCGCGTTCCGGGCCTCCTCAGGGTCATCATAGTGCCTGATGATCACTTGCCTTCCCTTAACGGTTTTTCCCTTCAGCGCATCGATGGCGCCGGCGGAAGGATCCCGGCCCAGTATGCCGATGGTGATAGTATCCGCGGGAAGGGCGTTATCCGGCCATTCTATGAAGTTCATAAAGTTCATGATGAAGGCAGCCTTGACCTGGTATTCCCCGGCCTTGCCGACATCGGCCCAGGCAGTGGCTGACACTCCCGTTGACAGCAAAATGACCAGGCAGAGCACCCTTGAGCACAGGATATGCGCAAAGAACGCCCTTGCCCATTCAATGCCTCCGCATCGAAACCGGCAGCCGTCGCCTAGTGCTGTATTGTTTGAAAAAAACATGTGGGCGCCTTTCACCACACGAAACCTTCCATGACCAAATGAAAGAATAGATTTCCCGGAGAAACCATTTCTGGTTTCTTTTCGGCATTAATTACCAAATCTTCAATTTCCTGCAGAGTTTCCTCGATTTCCCCGTACATTAGCATGGCCATTCAATGGCATCCACAGCATACGGGGCAGCATGCGCACTTATGAAAAAGCATTTGCAAATTGCTCTATTATGTTTACTATCGCATTAATGGCAAGCCGAGTTTCAACCGAGTCCGATCCCGTTCACACCTGCCGTATTTTTTTTCGGGTCGGATAACCTGGAGATGCAAATTAACGAATATTCCCGCCTGACAAACTATCTGCGGTCATGCCGCGGCACATACATTTCCGGTTTCGTTCTCCTGGCTGCCGCCAACGGTTTCGCCCTGTTGATTCCCTGGCTTCTCAAGCTGGCAGTGGACAGCCTGGAATCCCCGGCCCGTGCCGGCCACCCGCCGGGATACTACGGCATCCTTATCATTGCAGCCGCCATGGCCCATTGCGTGGTGCGGATCTTTTCGCGCACGACCCTGCTCCACGCCGGAAGGAGGATAGAATACAGCATTCGTGAAGACCTTTTTGCCAGGCTCATCTCCCTCGACCCCCCCTATTTTTCCCGGGAAAGGACCGGTGACATACTCTCCCGCTTTTCCAACGACCTGACGAATGTCAGGATGCTGCTCGGCTTCGGAATACTCAATGTCGTGAACACCCTCATCGTTTACCTTGCCGCCTTGTTCCTCATGGGCCGGATCAGCCTCTTCCTGACCCTGTGCGCCGTTATTCCCTATCCCCTGATGATTCTGGTGGTCAAGAGGGTAAGCAGACGTATATTCCATCATTCGAAGCGCGCCCAGGAAGAGCTGGCAGCCCTGACAAGCCATGCGGAAGAAACTTTCGCCGCTGCCGCAGTCATAAAGTCATACCGGCAGGAAGAATCGCGTCTCGCAGCCTTTCACGAACTTTCAAAGCACTATCTCGCAAGCAGCATGCGCATGACGAACCTGCGGGGTATCGTCATCCCTTTCATGGCATCCGTGTCAGGGCTGGGTACGCTGATCGTTCTCTTTGTCGGTGGCGGCCGCGTCATAAGCGGCGCCATGACGCTGGGCGATTTCGTCGCCTTCAACGGCTACCTGGCAATGCTCATCTGGCCGACCGTCGTGCTTGGATGGATCCTCAACCTGTTTCAGCGGGGCGCGGCATCCATGGAGCGGCTGAACGCCGTTCTCGAGGCAAAGGCAACGGTCGTGGAATCCGCTTCGCCGTTCGTTCCGGAAATAGTGCGCGGAGAGATTGAATTCCGGGGTCTCTCTTTCGGTTACAGTGGAGAGCCGCTGCTGAAAGGTATTAATCTCCGGATCAAAGCAGGCATGAAGCTCGGCATCGTCGGCCCGGTGGGGAGCGGCAAGACAACCCTGGTGCGGCTCGTAGCAAAGCTCTACCCGGCGAAGGACGGAATGATCTTCCTTGACGGGACGGATATCAACCGCCTCCCCTTGAAGCTGTTGCGGGATGCCATAGGATTCGTCCCCCAGGAAAGCTTTCTCTTTTCACGCACCATAGGGGAAAACATCGCATACGGAAGGGAAGGGGCAACGGACGAAGAAGTCAGAAAAGCGGCACTCCTGTCCAGGATGGATGGAGATGTGAACGGCTTTCCCAAGGGGTACGAAACACTGGTAGGGGAGCGGGGAGTGACCCTTTCGGGCGGACAGAAGCAACGGGCCGCCATAGCGCGCGCGCTGTTGAAGGATCCGGCTGTCCTGATCATGGACGACCCGTTGTCGGCGGTGGATGCACGCACAGAGGAGGAAATCCTGAGCGGTCTTGCGCGGTATTACGGCCGGCGCACCGTGCTCATCGTCTCCCACCGGCTAACCGCGTTGCGCGATTGCGACCAGATCATAGTCATTGATGAAGGACGCATCGAAGAGCAGGGAACGCATGATGAACTCCTTGCCTTGGACGGCCGCTATGCCGCCATTCATCGGGAACAGAATCTGCGCGAGGAAATAGAAAGGCTTTAGATCTCCATGCATTTCGGCGGAATTTACGAAGACGAAATAGTCGGCAAGGCCTACGACCGGAGGCTTCTGGGCCGTTTCCTGGGATATCTGGCCCCTTACAGGATGCTGGCCGTCGCAAGCCTGCTCCTGCTGCCGCCCATAGCCGCGGCCAAGCTGGCCCAGCCCTGGCTTCTCAAGATCGCCATCGACGGCCATATCGTCAGCGGCAAAATGGCGGGGCTTCCGCTGCTGGCCTTCTGGTATTTCGGCCTTATCCTGGCAGACGGTTTCCTGACCTACCTGGAAATCTATCTCCTGCAACTCATGGGGCAGAAGGTGATGTTCGACATCCGCTTGGGCTTGTTTTCCCATATCCAGCGCCTTTCATCATCTTTTTTCGACCGCACCCCGACCGGGAGCCTCGTCACCCGGGTCACGAGCGACGTGGAAGCGCTCGGCGAAATGTTTACCGCCGGAATCATTTCCATCGTAGGCGACATCCTGGTTCTGGCCGGCATCGTTGCAATCATGCTCTGGATGAACCTCAAGCTGTCGCTGGTCACCTTTTCCGTGCTGCCGGTACTGCTGTACATCGTGTTCGCCTTCCGCAACAGGATGCGCAGGTCTTTTCGCGAAGTGCGGGCCAGGCTTGCAAACATGAATTCATTCCTTGCGGAATGCATCGGCGGCATGACCGTCGTCCAGCTCTTCAACCGGCAGAAAACGGAACAGCGCGAGTTCACCCGGTTGAACGCTGCATACCGGGACGCGAACCTGCCGGTCATTACCTGGGATGCCGCCCTCTTCGCGGCGGTGGAAGCGATTTCATCGGCAGCCGTCGGCCTCATCATATGGTACGGTGGAGGCGAGATCATCCGCGGAACCCTGACTTTCGGAGCGCTGGTGGCTTTCATACAGTACATTGAAAAATTCTTTTCCCCGATCCGTGACCTGTCGGCCAAGTATTCCATCATGCAGGGTGCAATGGCCGCCCTGGAGCGGATTTTCGGCCTGATGGACACGGAAAAATCCCCCGGCAAAATCCCCCTCAATCCCCCTTTCGCAAATGGGGAGGCTCCGAACGCAAACCATCATGTACTCCCCCCTTTGACAAAGGGGGGGCGGGGGGGATTTCCTCCCGTCGAAACCATTGAATTCCGTGATGTCTGGTTCGCATACAACGGCGTCGAATATGTGCTTAAAAGTTTCAACCTAAGGATACGGAGGGGAGAGAAAATTGCCCTTGTCGGGGAAACAGGCGGCGGCAAAACCACCGTGACACGGCTGCTGTCAAGATTGTACGAAGTAAATCGGGGAAGCATCACCATGGACGGCAGGGATATTCGCGAAATTCCGCTGCAGGAATTGCGTAAAAGGATCGGTGTGATCCTTCAGGACCCGTTTCTGTTCACCGGAACCATTGCCTACAATATTTCACTCGGAGACAGGGACGCACTGGGCAGGATGGTACAGGCGGCAGCAATGGTCGGCGCTGACCGCTTCATACTGAACCAGCCTAATCGGTTTGAAGAGGAGGTGAGGGAAAGGGGGGTCAACTTCTCGGTAGGCGAAAGACAGCTCATCTCTTTTGCCAGGGCAGTGGCTTTTGATCCCGAGATTCTTGTTCTCGACGAGGCAACCTCGAATGTGGACAGCGCAAGCGAGCGGCTGATCCAGGACGGGCTGAAGGGTCTGCTTGCGGGACGCACCTCACTGGTGGTTGCACACCGGCTTTCCACCATCAGGGACGCGGACAGGATCGTGGTCATCCATAAGGGAGAAAAGGCGGAAGAGGGCAGCCACGAAGACTTGATTGCAAGTCACGGGCTATATTACAGACTATACCAGCTGCAATTCAAAGACTGAAAAAGAAAAACCGCCGGCAACAGCAGGGACGAGCTTTACGAAAGCAGCCTACCCCTTGAAAGCCTCGAAAGCCTTAAGGTAGTTGAGCAACACCCGGTTGCCCTCCGCATCGATTTCCAGGAATTCGATACCAACGCCGAAATACTTTTCGTCGCGCGGTTCGGAATGCCGCACCTGGCCCTTCAGATCCACCAGGTCCTCTTCCAGCCCGATGGTTACCATCAGGGTCTGGCCGGGTTCAAGGTGATTGTGGGTTTCCAGCAGAATCCCTTTTTCACTGATGTTGAGTGTTCTCCCCATAGCCCGGGTTACTGTTTCTCCCTTTTCATCCACGAGGACATAGTCCAGCAGGTTAAGAGAATCCATCCGTATGTACCGGCGCAGGCCGTTATTCATCCTTACCCCCAAAAAGATAATACCGGAGATTTCACATAATATTTCTTGGAGATGCTTCATTGAATGCCCGGCAATCAATCAGTCGGCACGAGCATCCTGATTCCGTCTTTAAATGATATACCATACTTTTCCGGCCCCGTCACCATATGTAATCCTTTGCCGCATTTCTCTTGTCATGGCCGAAAAGCACGTGAAACACCCTCAATTTCTTCAGTTTAAGGGGAGAAAGGGAACCGATCGGGATGTAAACTATTTTTTTCCCCATCCTTGCGGCGATTTGACGGAAGCAGCTCCTCGGTGGCCGGCCGGCCACGTATACCACATGCTTTTCCCATGAATAATCCAGAGCAGCCAGCAGCAAAACCTCAGCCTTGCCCCTGGCAAACGAGTAGTCCCCGTCCTTCCACACATCATGCATGCGGCGGGGGGGATAGGAAAGCATGAAGCCGCCGTATTCGCAGCGGCAGATCCCCGGGCCCACGATGTTGTCAGCCGGCACGGTGCCGTAAAATGCCATGTCCGATTCCTGGTCGTGCTCTCCGAGCCAGGTCATGACATAGGGGAACCTGTCCTTCCCCCGGTCTTCGTCAAAAATCACCACGACGCCTCCCACCCCGCCCTGGACCCGCTGGTTTTCACGGACGTAGATTTTGCCTTCAGGCAGATTGCGCAAGGTTTCCCGGATGTCGATACCGTCCAGGAGAGAGGCTGAAAAAGGCTCGACGCGGCTCTGATCCTCCGACAGCTGCAGAGCCCCCTTTTTTTTGAGAAACCGGCCGTAATCTTCGATAAGCAGATCTTCAGGCGGATAGGAACAGATCGACGGATCGTCGAAACCGTCGAGCCATTCTCCCGGCCTCCGTTCCCGTTTCCTTTTCAGGAACTGCAGGTGTGAAAGCCCCTTTTCCCTGCGCCGGGCCCGGGGCCTGAAACGGATCCGCCTGCTCCCCGCCGCGATGTCCTCGGGCCGGAGCCGGAGGGTCGTGATGGTGGACTCCTCCTGTTGCCAGGGATAGAAGGTGGCAAGCCGGAAAAAAGCATAGGCGAAATTGTCGTCAACGCAGCCCCGGGCCGAGGCCAGCAACTGGAACAGATCGGGAAGGAGATAACCGGAGGTCAGGGCATAGTTTCGGGCAAAACGGAAAAAGGACCGTTTCTGCCATATATGGACCGGTTCCCCCGTTTCCTGCCGGTAATGCCTCGCAGCCTCCTGGAAGAGCCGGAAAAAGGACCGCTGCCGGTCGGGGCTTTCCCCTCCTTTTGCGCAATGGTGAGAAGACCGGATAATCGCCTCGAACAGGACCTGCTCTTCCGGCGTATCCTGCCTTCCGCCACTGATCAGCTCGAAAGCATTGAATCTCTTGCGCAGCGATTGAGCTTCCGGAGCCGGTTCCGGGGGCAGCGGGCCGCGGCGCAGCTCGTAGAGGGCCGACAGGAAAGGAAATTCTCCCAGAATTTCGCGGCAGGAATCGGGATGGAGGTTGTTGAGGGAAACTCCCTCCCTGACGACCCGCTCCAGGGGAGCAGCCTGGGGCCTCCAGAAAAAAGGCTTCAATCGCTCCACGTGGGCCATGCCGCAGACCAGTAGAATCCGTTTATGCCGCCCGGCAAGCTCCTGAAGGCGATACGCCATGCCCCGTTCCCGCAGCAGGTCTTCTTTTCCCGGCGCCTTGTTCGCGCATGCATTCAGATATTCGCGATAGTATGCCCCGAGCCCGATGCGCCGGACTGCATAGGAATCCGGCAACGGTTCTTCGTGGCGGGGATAATCCTCAAGGTCCACATCGACGCAGGCAAGGGGTATGTTTCTCTCCAGCGCCAGACGAGCCGCCTCCACAAGAGGGTCGGCAGGCTCGATGATGAGGTAGACCGCCTGGCCGCGATCATCACCCCGTTTACGGCTACGGCCTGTCTCGTAGCGAAGGACTGAAATTTCGGGAAGACGGTTTATCCCCCGCTGGAACTGGCTCTGCAGGGTAGGGGGAAGTTCGATGGCTATGCAGTCCGGCCTGACGCGTTCCACTGCCTTGCGCACAAGGGCGGCGAACTCCATTTTGTAATGGAGAACGGGCAGGGCGTGAACCGGGCCGAATTTTTCCAGGTACAGTTGCTGGGGCATGGTCGTTAACGGTAATGCAGTGCCTCTTCACCCAGAATTCTGACTATGGCCAGGTCGAGAAGCTCGGATTGTTCTCCACCGCCGGCCTTCATCATTTTCAGGGCATAACGGGCGATGTTGATTCCGTCACGCACCGAGTAGAGCTCGTCTGCGGCATGAGCGCGCTGGAGGAATTCCACGACGTAACAGAGTATGGCATCGTCGGCAAACGGGAGGTTCTCCTTCAGGATCAGCAACTCTTCGTCGGCTTCGGGGAAATCGATGAAGATCTGTGGCTGGAGACGGGAATGGATGTATTCCGGGATCTCGAAGGTGGAGGAATCCTCGTTCATTGTCACCACGATACGAAAATCGCGGTGTGCCGGGATGGTGAGACCGGTGATCACCGATTCCACATAGCGGCGGTCGTCCAGGAGCGGCGCCAGTGAAGCCCAGGCTTTTTCGCTCATCCGGTTCCCCTCGTCGAGGATCAGGACTCCCCCCTTGAGCATCGCGGTCACCAGGGACGAAGCAGCGTACTGTATCCGGTTGTCCGGTCCGATGACCGGCGTGACGATCAGGTCTTCGGGCCTGGTATCCATGGTGGCCTGGAAGAGGTAGACGTCCCGGCCGAGCTCCCGCGCCGCGGCATAGGCGAGAGTGGTTTTCCCCACGCCGGGCTTGCCGATGAGCCGGGGATTGAAAGGGATATCCCGCTCGTCGATGACTATCCAGGCGGCCAGCAGCTGGCGGAGGATTTCCTCCTGGCCGATCCACTTCAATGGCAGAGTCGCCGGATGGCCAAGGGACAGGGCAATACCTTCGATCGTCACGCGTTCCATACAACCTCCTGTTTCAGAATATCTTTGTACCATACAGCGGCGACGAATTGCAAACGCTCCGGTTTGGACTTATACTTGCTCTACCTTTTCCCGGAGGAGGCCCGAATGGTCACTATTGACGAACTGAAACGGCACTACCTCTTTGCCGAAGAAGATGCCGAGCTGCTGTCATCTCTCCAGCCGCTGGCCGAAGCAAACGCGTCCACCATAACCGATGAGCTGTACGACTATCTCCTCGGCATGCCCGAAACCGCGGCCTTTCTCCAGGATGACGCTGTCCTGCAGCGATTGAAGACCGCTCAACAGGCCTGGCTGCTCGACCTGTTCTCCGGCAAATACGACAACCATTACCTGCGGAAGCTGGAAAAGATCGGTTTGGCGCACGTGCGGATCGGCCTGAATGCCCACTTCGTCAACTGCGCCATGAACTTCATCCGCCAGTCCCTGGTGGACATGATCCGCGAAAACTATGCAGACCGGGAAATGCGACGCAGGCTGACCAATGCCGCGGAAAAGATCCTGGACGCCAACCTGGACGTGATGAGCGCATCTTACCTGGAAGAAGAGCTGAAAAAGGAATTCGTCTCCCACCGACTGGAAACGAAGCTGATCCGCGCCACAGAACGCTTCACCTATGGACTCAACCTGATCATGGTGCTGGCACTGGCAGGAGTTTCCGTATCCGTGGTGGCCCTGTTCCTCTGGGATTTGCTGCACATCTTCCAGGGAAAAATTGAAAAGGGGATTCTGAGCGCTCTCGGCACCCTGCTGATCCTGTGGATGATGATCGAGCTTTTAGGCAACGAGATAAAGAACCTCAAGGGGGGAAAATTCAACATACTGGTCTTCATCGGGGTCATCATTGTGGCCCTCATCCGGGAAATCCTCATTTCCACCCTGCGCCACGACCTCCTTGAAACCCAGTTGTTCCTGGCGGGAACACTGCTGATACTGGGCATTGTCTATTTCCTCGTGGCGAAGAGCCAGAGTGAGGCGCAACTGCACTAACAACCGGCCATGCGGAAGCGGTATAAGGGTAGGAGCGAAGCAAGTTTTTCTGCTTCGCCCAGGTTCGTATGCGGAATCAGGTGTGATGAAGAGTGCAACTCCTGCTATGCGACCTTGGGATTCGGGCCGTACTGGTTCTCTCCCTGCTCGCTGTCCAGGCACAAAAATACCAGGTTGACAAAAGGAAACAGAAGCCACCATCCGCTTCTACCGATATCATGCATGCGGCGGACCCCCACGGCAATTCCGGGAACCAACACAACAAGTCCGTAAATCACGCTTGAAGGATTGCTCAGTGCCGTGCCGATACCGAGCATCCCCCCGATGAATCCCAAAAAGAAACCCATGACGAAGGAAATGATGAAGTTGAAGAGTAAGAACATCCAGTATTCTTTCCTTCGCGCCCTGCCGCAAAAAACCGCGTATTTCTTCATCACTTCAAAATACCATTTCAATTTTTGCTCCTTTCCGCTGCATTAATTTATTCAGGTTGCAGGCTTGGTGCAAGCCATTCGCCTGTATCCCTGCTTCGATCCGTCAGTTGCGCCTCGTTTTATTGAAAAGATACTGGACGATTTTTTTCACTCGCCCAAAAAACTGTATTGTGTCCCCCGCCTTGTAGCTCGCAAAACAATGTCATGAACGGACGACCTTAGGGCTTCCCCTTCCTTCATTTTACAGAGGAGGTATATGCCAAAAGGAAGAAAAATAAAGATCGCCAGACCTAGATACATGGGCATAAGATTGTTGACAAATATCTTGTTTGGGCGGATTCGCACCTCAGACATGATCCCGATAGATTTGGTGATGCCGATAACTTTACGGTTAAGCAGGGGGATCTTGACCTTGCATTCAGGCGGCAATTCCCTGATCAAGACATCTTTCAATACTTCAATATCTGCAGCAATTTCCGGTACAATTTCCCTGTTCATCGGCGGCCCCCCTTTATTAATGAAAACCGGATTTCAGCGATTGCCTTATTGCGCAAGCCAGTAAATGGCTCTACAATCTAAACCAAGATACTTAAGTGAACCCATATACTGTCTGCATGCTTAGAGATGTATTTTCAGATGATAATCATCTCTATAAAGCGTATGTATTTGGTCGATGCAGGATACCTTCTAAGAGCTTGTAGCAACAGTTACAGGAAAGACCGGTTCTCCTGTTCTCATTGGAACACTTCATGACTGCCATTATCTCTGTTGATTATGTCATAGTAAAATCCATCGGTTAATCCACGACACACTCTCGGCACAAATGGTTTCCCATGGAGCAGCTTGTTCCCTTTTCCTCTCACTTTCAAATTGGCTCAATATCACCTAAAAATGCTCCTCCACCTCGCCACCAATTAATATCAAATGGGTCGTCTGCCTTAATACGTTCTGCTGGAAGTCTAAGCATAGATGAAAAAACTCTATTACCTGATAACATATTATCAAAGGAATCAGTTTCCTTTCTAGGAAAGGCTAAAATATACTCAAAAGGATAGCTATCATACTCAAAAGGTGTATTTATTTTTACAACAATAGCTTCTTTATTTATTTTATTTACCAATATTACTTGACCTTCAAAAGGCTCTATTTCATTATCAGGCAGTATTTTTACCATTATAAATTTTAATGATATATTCATATCTCAAATACCTCCCTCATCGCTTACTATCAACTCTTACAATTTTTACTGGAATATCGCCTGTTCCTGTGCGTTCCATTCCCCCTCCTGGCATTTTAAAATCAGGATTTACTTTGGTTGGAGCAGACATATTTCCCATAGGTACTTCCATTGTCACTCTAACTTCTGGTGTTCGAGGTAAGGCGGTTCTCTGCCTTGCTCTTTTAGCACTTGAATTTGCCGCATTTGTTACGTAATGTGTTCCCTTCTTCCCTCCTCGCAACAAACCTGTATTTCTAGTATTTTCCAGTTCTGTTTTCGACATCCACCTCTGAACAACCTCAGTTTTTACTTTTGCAAAGCGTCCTTTACTATCCCGCCAGCGATTCGCAAAACCATCCCATTTCGGACACCCCGCCAACCCCAGCGGATCAACCCATTGCATCGGGTCATGCACATAGCCATGGGTCCTCAGTCCGCCTTCCAGCCCGATGGGGTCGGAACTCAGATACTGCCCGCTGTCAGGATCATAATACCGATTCAGGTTATAGAAAAGCCCCGTTTCTGCATCTTCCCACTGGTTCTGAAATCGCAGGCTGCAATCAACAAAAGGCAGATGACTGCCGGGCCTCGTCTTTTGCTGTTTTACGGTTATTTTTCCCCACAGTTCATGTTCCGCCTGCCACAGGCATTCGCCATCGGTGTCAAAGATCTCCTTCGGTGTTCCCAGGTGGTCGGTGACGATGGGGAAGAAACGAGGCTCTCCCGCTTTTTCTGCTCCAACTCCAGGCGTAATCGTTTCCTTCGCCAGCGGGTTGAACGTCCCCGGCTCGAAATGCCAGCGTTCGACTCCTGTGGCGCCATTGATGGTTTTGTACTGCTCCGCAAGGGTCGCCCCCTGCCACAGGTAGCTGCAGCTCTGCAATTTGCCGAAT
>JAYFNT010000024.1:0-166041 GCA_034933285.1 Geobacteraceae bacterium
TCCGCTTCCAGCATCGGGAGGATGTCGAGGGTCTGTATTGACCGCAGCCCCTTCGGGATGCCGATAGTATCGGTACCCTTGTTGCGCTTGCGCCGACGAGTTCGGCGGCTTGGGCAGCGGCTTCCATTTTGGAAGGTGTAGACACTTCCTTCAGTTCTGTAGGAAGTGTTTCTTTGCCTCTCCCCGGCGCAGTCCCACCGTTCGCAGAGTGTTCGCATTCGACAATACTTTTTTTGTTCAAACGGGATTTTCTGGACCATAGTTGCACTCCTTTGTTGTCAGCGGTTCAACATTGAGCCAGTAAGCTTCCGGGCTTTACCCAAATTTGCAAGATGCGTGATCAGCTTTATGTTGTTGGCCGCGCCGGTATTGACAATACTGTCTGAAATCCCTGGAACCTTTCTTTCAAGCTCATTGAGCATGCGCTGGGCGTAAGAGATCATCAAGCTTGTTTCCGCGCCCCACTTCAATTCCAGAGCCGCCATTGTCGTTTCCCTCTCCTGGTCCATTGCCTCAGGACTGCGAGGATTTTTGATATAACCGTCCACCGCAGAAAACATCTCCCTGGCGGCGCCGCTGCCCACCTGATATTCATGCAGGACCCCGTCAAGCTGCTTCCGTGCCGTCTGAAGCTGTTCCTTAAACTCATGTTGGTCTAAGGTTCCGGCATCCATCTCCTTCCCATCGAAGAAGCCCCCCAAGGGCACGTCATAACTCACAGGAGCGTCGCCAGCACCATCAGCCGCGTGTTCGATTAACGGCGACTTCGGCCCATCATCGGCGGGGCTTTCTTCGGTCGGGTTCGTAGTCGGAGGGGTCGGGCTGTACCCGGTGAGCATCGATCCTTCGCTTTCCTGTGGCTTGGCCTGGCTCGGAGTGTTGGCATAGTTAAAGGTTTTCTCTTCAGGCGCAGAAGGTGAAAGCTCGACAGGTTTCGTTTTGTCGTAGGTGAATACCGGTTCATTTGTCGGTGCGGTCGGTACTTCCTTTAAATTTGAATTGTCGTATATCATCACGCTACCCCCGCCTTACAGATTTTAGCCCTGATCACGGCATGTTCCTTTACGGCTTCATCAATAAGAGACTCCGCACGGGTTCCCCCTATCAAAGCATTGAAGAAGCCGGTATTTCTGTCGAGGACGTGTCCCGAATCCATACTATGAGGTAATATCCGGTCCACGAAACCTTGCTGATGCAAAGCCTTGCGGAGCTTCTGCACAACTTCCATAGATTTTTTGTGTAGATCAGCCGCTTCTTGCAATGCCTTCTCCAAATTGAGTGTGGTTTGTTCGCGCTCAGCCATTAATTGAAATATCCTGTTCATAATCATTGCTCCTTTCTAATTACACATGCCAAATGCGTGGCCACCGGGGAAAAGTTGCCGATCCAATTCCAGGCGGGTATCAAAGGGGAGGGAGGACCGGAAGGCCTGATAATCAGCTTCAAGGCGATCTGCTCCACCAGGCCCCCGAATTTCATCTGCGAGCTGTCGAAGAGTTGACGGGATTTTGCTGTAGGCACCTTGTACCAAGAGTTGATAGCGTGTAAACGTCAGATTGCACGCTCCGGCCAGTTCGTTGGGGATCATGCCCGTTTCTGTGTCACAAAAAGTGGTTATCGGTGATTCCATGTTTTTTGTCCTTTCTTGATTATTCGTTCGCGCCGGCCACGAGTTCTTCTAACGTCATGTGATGTGTCGCCTCAACGACCGTGTCGCGGGGTATGAGCTTGCTCCAGATTTTCAGGAATTCGCCGGGGTTCTCGGAAGCCCAGGTATGGAGAAAGTCCACGCCTCCGAGCCTCTCGAAAGCCTCTTCGAGCACGGCCTTAATGTTGGCTGTGGTCTTGTTCGGAGTTCCTGCCTGCCTGCCGCCACTCTTCTTTCGTTTCTGTTTGGTTTTTTCCATTTTTGCCCTACCTTTCGTTTTTCTACTTTTGCCTAATTTAGATATTGCCTTTGCAATAAAAACCGCTCACAGAGCCTCTTGCTTCGCTGTGCTGCCAATCTTTCGCCATCCCATAAGCCGCCGTGCAATCTCCCCGGGCAGCTTCTTCTTGATTGTCTGGTAACGGTTCGCGTCAAGGTCCGGACCGATCAGAAGCAAGTATTCAGCGTACGGTTTCAACGTGATCCCTTCCGGTAATGATATGGTGTAGCTCACGCTTGTTTCCTCCTTTCATGGTTTTGTCTACGTCCAACCGGCAACCTGACCGGGACGCGCCGCCCGGCCTGGTGCAATGCCCGGTACAGTTCAGAAAGTCTTTCATCCAGCCGCCGGGATTCATCCATTGGTATTGAAAAATTGGTATCGATCGCCCAGAAGCGCGCCAGGTTTTTGAGGTACTCTTTTTCCATCTGGTCAATGTCAGAGTTTCCCCTCAATGTTTCCGGAATGTTTCCATGGAAACTATCACTTGTTTCCGGAATGTTTCCTTGCAGGTTTCCTTGTAAACGCCGTATTGATAAGGCTTTAAGGCTTATTGTTTCCATATTGTTTCCTCGCTGGTTTCCAAAATCGGGTAAAATGTTTCCATGTTTCCTTCCCTATACAGGGAAACTAGGAAACATTCCGGAAACTCCCCTTGAGCAGTCCGAGTTCCCCGGCTTTTTTCGCCGCTTTCGATATTGCCCCACGGGTCATTTTCAGCATCTCGGCGATCTCAATTTGAGACAATCCGTCATCAAGTAGAGCTGCAACTTTCTCTGCCGTGGATTTATCCAGGCTCTTGACAGTCCATTCCTGCAAGCCGCTGATAGGGTTCGTGGTTAACTGGGCTTCAAAGGGTTTTGTATCCTCGCCGTATATGCCCCTGGACTTCTCGAAATGGACTTCGAAGGTTGCACCCTTGTCTGGTGAATAATCCGCCGGACGCTTCAAGGCTATGACGGTATCAAGTACATCTTCCCGGCGGGATGTGCCGCGCTGCTCTCCGTTCTTTCCCGAGTGGTGAACAAGCAAGACCGACCTTCCCGCTGCCCGCTGCCGAAGTGTCCAGTCCTGGACCGGAAGCCAGCCTTCCCCCTCACTTTCCTTGCCAGACCTGCAAAGGGTAGACAGGTTGTCAACGACGATGAGTTCCACGCCATCTAGAAACTGTTCAAGTTCTCGCTGGTCTGCTGGTCTGGAGAGGTCAATCATTCCGGTGGCGGGGCTCTGAAGGTCTGGGGTAATGATTCTGAAGGGTGCCGACGGTTCTTTAGGGCTGCTTAGGTTAATGCGCGCGATCCTCTCTTGGAGCGTTACAGCGGGCATCTCTCCATCAAGAAACAGAACGCTTGCCGCTCGGGGTGCTTTCCATCCCAGGAACTCGCCCCCGCTTGCTACGGCATAGGAAACGCCAAGGGAGAAGTGCGTCTTACCTATGCCACGTGGTGCGTACACCATTGTTAAGCCCTGAACGGGTAGCCAGGGTGCAAGGAGGTTTTCACGCGGAGGGAATTCGCGTGCCATGAAGTCCAGGACATCGACAACATGGATTCTTGGGTTGCTTTCCACGCTTTCGGGTTCAGCTTCAGGCGGGTTTTCCATAGCCAGTGCAGTTTCAGGTATTGCCGCAGCCTCAATGCAAGCCCGGACAGCCTCTATCCCTTCCGACTGGTGAAGGTCGTTGAAGTCGGTTCCTCTGGTGGCTGCATCCTGAAAGACCGGAACAGCCAGCTTGCCGTTGACGGCCTTTGCTGTTTCGGTGGCCTTCGTTATGCCGGGGTTCCCTTCGGTGGCGTGGTCATCGTCTGCCGCCAGGATGATCTTCATATCTGGGTATTTGGATCGGAGACCATCCGCAACCGCTTTCAGGTTCCCTGCATCGAAGGCGATAACGACACAATGCCCGGTTGCCTGGTGGATACTAGCGCCTGTTGCATATCCTTCGCAGACAATGACAGTTTTATCTTTACTCTTGCCGATCTTGTAGAAATGCCCGGCCTTGTTCGTGCCGGTCTTGAATACCTTGGATCCGTCCGGCGAAATGAACTGTATCCCGTGAATGACTCCCACCGTATCCATTAGGGGGATCAGTAGGCTATCTTTGAATGCCTTCAGGCCGTACGAGTGGACACCCTTTCTTTTTAAATATGGGTTTTCGCTGGTCGCGTCTTTGGCCTTCTCCCAGGTATCGGCGCACCATGTCATGCACTCGGCCTGTATTCGCTCCCGCTCTTCGTCACGCTGTCGCCTCATGGCTTCCATTTTGGCCGTGTAAGCAGTTTTCTCTGCCGGGGTAAGGCTCTTGTATGCCTTGCTGGTCCATGTCTCGGAAATACCCCGTTTCCAACATCCGAATTGCCCCGCTGCCGGATCATCTGCATGGAGGGCATACCATCCGTTATTGCTCCGGGCCTTATCGCCGGATACTGTGAATCGGTGAAGGTTTCCGTCTGCGATAATCTCCGCCAGGGGTTCAATTCCGGCGCTTCGCATGGCTTGTCGAAAGGAGTCAATAAGGTTGCTGTTCACAGCCGCCCCCCTTTCACCTGCCGATACAGCCAGGCGCGCCGATTAGCGAATCGCCGAACGTCAAGAATAAGGTCTCCAGCTGCGAACTTTAGAATTATTGATCTTGTGGGTGGATCGTCTGGGAAAGTAAATGTTGCGAGGTCACCAGGTTTTTTCTGGTGCATGTCTGGTTCAACTCCGGTTGCGGCAATGATTGCAGCCGCCAAGTCAATGTCAGTAGTCGTAAAAATAGTCTTCATCTGCGTCTGCCTTTCTGTCTGTCGTCACGACAGTCAATCGTTTTGCTCTAGACTGTGGGCCTTGATTCAATCCAGGCCTCGATTTCGCTAGAAAGCCAACCAACGGACCGAATACCGATACGCCGCCGCTTCGGAAACCTTCCAGCCTTCTCATCCCGCCAGATAGACGCGGTGCTCCTTCCTGTAAGCTCAACAACCTGCGAAATTTTCAGAAACATGTACGATCCTTTCCACCCATTTCAATATGGGCTTGAATTACTTCTGATAACGTGTTACCCTTTTTGGCATGTCTAGAAATAACCTAACATGAGGTGAAAAGTCATGTCAAGTGATTTTTTGTCACTTTCAACTGATATTTTAGATCGCTTACTCGATGGTTTGAAATTGGCCGGTGTGGAGAAAGGTTCACGTAATAAGACTGTTGCGGAGAAAACTGGCTATTCGGTTGGTACGGTAAACCGTATTCTATCGGGGAATGCTACTCTGACAGGTCGTTTTATCCAGGCAGTCTGCACGGGATTCGATATCAATAGGACTTGGGTGGAAACCGGCAACACTGGGACACTTCTTGGCGGTGGGGATACAAGAGGGATACATGGGAGAACGCTTCCCCCTGCATGGTTGGAATATTCGAATGTAACAGGTGATGATTCACTCACCCGTGAAGCCATCAACGAATTTAAAAAGCTACCACTACTTATCCAAAAACATGTATTGGGGATGATGAGAGAAATTAATTCTGCTATCGAAGATAAGGAAAATTTGGGAGGTTGAAACAGTCTAGGAGGACCATTGGAGGATACACCAGAGGATACAGATACAGAAAAGGGGCTTAGCCTGTTCAGCTAAACCCCTGTTATTATTGGCTCCCCAGCGCGGACTCGAACCACGGACAAGGTGGTTAACAGCCACCTGCTCTACCGACTGAGCTACTGGGGAATATTTGATTCCGCAAGCTGTTAACCTTGCGACTCGTAAGCTGTGCACCGTTCCGCAAGACCATCCGCAGCACGAAGCATTCCAGCAAAAGAGATGAGTTATATATCATAGCGTCTCTGTGGCTGTCAACAGAAATTGGATCAAACGGGCGGCATTTTATACTTCCCGCATAAAATCTGCGACAAAAATCTTATCCAGTTTTTCGGATACTGGCAATGATGGACGACATTATTGGTAAAAAGGGCCACCACAAGGAGAATCAAGGCATCTGCAAGCACCGGAACCAAAACGAACATTAACCGGCCCCGCCCATCACTCCGATTAGCGCAGTAGAGCCGCCCGGTGGATGAATGGTGCGGGTAATGTACATGAGCAGGATCGATACCCCAACGGCAAGAGATGTCGAAAGCGGGTCGGTGCCCAGGAACGCCACGGCAACAACAGCCGCGACAGCAGAAACCAGATCCCCACCGATAAGGTTCCTGGTTGCGCCAAAGGCGATTCGTTGGCCCCGAAAAGGAGAACTGCGGACACCCCGAATGACCCGATAAGCAGCGGATGCCCGGCAAATTTTGTAACAGCGTGTATGGCCAATATCGACACTGTCCCGCTGGCAAATCCCCAAACGGCATATTTCAGGGAGCGGGGAGCATAAACTCCCCTGAGCCGTCCCTTCATCTTCCGTGGCATGTTGTATAGTCTTTTCCTCATTCCGCAATGCTCCTCCACAACATGATCGCTTCCCCGATCCATCCCGTTAATGACGCCTTTCATAGGCCGGGCATCGATCGATGCGTCGGTCGATCCCCTCCACCATTTCGCCATAATGCCTGCTGTCAACACTCCTGTACCGCTTTTCAAACTGGCCTTCTATCATGTTCTCTGGCAGATCGGCAACCATGGGAAAAAACAGATGTTCTCCCGGATTGTCCGACAGAAGCACCTGCAATCGTCTTGCTTCACCATCATCTGCGGTTGCGACCTCGGCGAACCGGATGCCGGCACGATCAGCAGCCAGGTCGACGAAACTGAAACCGCTCCCACCTCTCCCGGCATCGAGCAGTTCCTTGAACTCTCCGACCGCTGCGCTGACACCTTGGTCAGTTAGGAGTTTGAGCCCGACAGAAATAACGAAATGGAGACACAGGTCATGCCGTCCTCCCAGGTTAGCCGTCGGGCGGTTGGAAACTCTGTCACGCAATCCAGGATCAAGTATTACGCCGGCGAGCTTCTCGAAACGAGGGTCTCCCAAGTAGATGGCAAGTGCCAGCAGTGCTGCCCTGTTTTCCCTGACCGGGTCTCCAGACGCAGACCTTTCGCGCGCAAGCCGGAACAATGGCCCCAAGTATGTGGCAAGGGATGCAGGTACGGGAGTCCGCACGTTCCTGTCGGACTCCAGAAGCCGTGCATAGTAGGCACTGACCTGAAAATTATCCCAAGGCGCATCTCCTCCCCGGGCAATATCACGCATCTTGGACAAAAATGCCTGCATGCGCTGCAGGCGCTCTTTAAGCTGATGCACAGACTGCAGATTAACGGCAACCGTTGAATCATCGACAGAGACTGACTGCACCGAACGGATCAGAGCAGTTCCCTCGCCGTTTCCCAACCCCATGTTGAGGACTCCGCTAAGCAGCGCCCGCGCCAATGGCCGGGGCAAGTCAAGCATGCCGATCTTCATCGAATCAATGTTCACCCCCCGTTGATCAGGCAGCAGTTCTCCCTGAAGGTTCAAATATCTCCCAAACGGGTTGTCAGGCAGGCGCAGACTTACCTTGGCCGACAGTATCCATGGTCTCACCTTTATCCTTCCCGAAATTGCGGGGGCGCCTCTGTGCACCAGCGTCATCAGAGCGTTCAGGTCTTCTTCAGATGCTGGAATCGATGCGGTTTCCCTTCGGGAATTGAGGGTTTCGAGAACTACTCTGGCCAGTTTCCTGGCGCGGAGCGCTGAATCAACGGTAGGAACGGAAGTTTCCACAACCAGGGGCTCGTTTTCAATGGCCAGGCAAGCAAGGAGCAGCAGCACCCCCAGAGGGATCCCCAAGAAGCAGGCAAGAATGAGAAACCGGCGCTTTTTGTTCGCGAAAATCCGCAAGCCCGGTGGCCGGTTTTTTAATGAATGCGAAGAAGACATCTGCTGGACGTTGTCAATCATGACTTGTCTATGAACAAACTGT
Source organism: Geobacteraceae bacterium (assembly GCA_034933285.1). Classification (GTDB taxonomy): domain Bacteria; phylum Desulfobacterota; class Desulfuromonadia; order Geobacterales; family Geobacteraceae; genus RPRC01. The sequence continues at coordinate 7,816 of JAYFNT010000024.1, forward strand.
TGAACTGAAGATTACTTAGTATCCATCCGGAAACTCCGGATAAACACTAAGGCAGTTTCCAATTCGGAAGCGAGGATTTTTTCGTCCTGGCAAGGAAACCAAGGGGTTGCGCGGAGGCATACTGCAGTATGTCGCACAAGCAAGCCCGCAGGTTGACACCGCCAGGGCGGAAAAAGACCGTTTCCGGATGGAAACTACTTAGTATCCATCCGGAAAGCACCCCGTCACACTTGCTTGTCACTCATCTCTGTGAACAGTGCCAAGCGAAAACGCGGGAAGACAGACTGCAATATATTCAGCGCCTCTTGGGGAAGGAGTGCTGTATTGAACCCATTCACCGGCGTTTACAATGACTGCCTGTCCCGCGTCAACATCGAGTTCCCGGTCTTTCAGCCTGACATGGAGGGAACCTTCGAGGACTACGGTGTATTCGTCGAATTCCGGAGTCTGCCCCGGTTCGGACCAGCCCTCAGGGCTCTTCATCCTGGCAATGCTCAGTGCTGAAGTATTGCTGTTGACTTTTCCGACATACTCCTCGATTCGCTTCGGCGGCGTTCCTGCTGCCCCAATGATGGTCGGCCCGGTGATGTGGGTTGCCATTCACGTGCACTCCTCTCTTAAAATGTGCAGAATGCTGTACTGAATACAGCAAACGCCCTGCGCTGCCCTTTCCATGTCTTTCCCTGCAATTTCCTTTTCAATCACTTTGCAATGATTTTCACACTCTAAGGGGTCATATGCGGAGAGTCAAGTGGCAACTTTCGATAGGCGTGACGCGGCAACCCGCACTCGCTGGTTTCCTTGTCTCCACCACTCCTGTTGTGGTGTCGCAGGATAGATGGTATGCTAGTTCTTTGCACCATGAACGATCAGGAGCGTACACCCTATGACGGATGCCCCTCACCCCTTTGACCTTCTGACCCCGGAATTCATCATGGATGCTGTCGAAAGCCTCGGATTTCGCTGCGATTGTCGAATCCTTGCCCTCAACAGCTACGAAAACCGGGTCTACCAGGTAGGCATTGAAGAAGGGAAGCCGCTTATTGCGAAGTTCTACCGGCCCGACCGCTGGAGCGACGCCCAGATCCTGGAGGAACACTTCTTCTGCCTGGAACTGGCGGAACACGAGTTGCCGGTAGTTGCTCCGTGGACCTGTGCAGGAGGAGACACGCTTTTCCGGCACGAAGGCTTCCGTTTCGCCCTGTACCCGCGCCAGGGTGGCCATGCACCGGAATTCGACAACCTTGACAACCTTGAAATCCTCGGTCGCATGCTGGGGCGGATTCACCGTGTCGGAGCAGTGCGCTCCTTCGTTCACCGGCCCGTAATCGACGTCGAAAGTTTCGGCCGCGCGGGTGCGACCCTGATCCTGGAACGGTTCATTCCCGATGAATACCGGGAAAGCTACACCGCTGTAGTAGAGCGCCTGCTGGAAAGGCTCGATGCCCTTTTCGCCGAAACGGGACCGGTCCGCTCCATCCGCTGCCATGGAGACTGTCACAGCGGCAACATCCTGTGGCGTGACGATGCCCCCCATTTCGTTGATTTCGACGACGCCCGCAGCGCCCCTGCGGTGCAGGACATGTGGATGATGCTTTCCGGCGACCGTCCCCGCCAGTCCGCCCAGCTTGCAGCGCTCCTGGAAGGCTATACCGAGTTTAACGAATTCGACACCCGAGAACTGCTCCTCATGGAGGCCCTGCGCGGCCTGCGCATGCTCCACTACAGCGCCTGGCTGGCCGCACGTTGGGAAGACCCCATGTTCCCCCGCACCTTTCCCTGGTTCAACACAGTCCGCTACTGGGGGGAGCAGATCCTCGCCCTGCGCGAACAGTTGGCGGCCCTTGACGAACCGCCGCTGGAACTCATGTAACTTTACGGCAGATTTGCCCGAATGTCGAGACGTGGCCCCTCGCCAATTGAACTCTTTTCATTCCTGTCTGCATTTTTCCATTACGACCAGCTCTACAAGCTCAGATAATGGCCGTTGATCCAATATTTTGTACCCAAGTTTCTCGTACAGGCAAATATTTCGTTCACTTCTGCTACCTGTGAACAATCCAAATCGTGTTACAGCAGGGAATTCCTTCTCGACTGCAAGCATCAATTTTGTCCCGATTCCCTTGCCTTGAAAGTCTGGATGAACAATCAACCGTCCGATTTCACAGCTTTCATCCTTGACCAAGACGCGAACCGACCCGATGATTCTGCCAGAAGCATTCAGTTTAAGAAAGGTACACCTGGAAAACTCCTCTCTGATTTGCTCAAGCGATTCTGTCAGCGGAGGTATAGACCAATCATTATAGATGATTGCTTCGCTCTGGTATGCGAGCCTCTGAAATTCTAAAATTTCCTCTGCATCACCAACTGTGGCATGAAGAATCTCGTTCATGATCTTCCTTTTTGTTCATCGGGGATCTCGATCAGATAATCGAAAAGGTCAATCATCGACCAAGAAAGTGCCTCAACTACCAGACACCACATGATGTCTTCTTTAAAAATTTACGTGGTGCACTTGCAATTTGAATTCACCGTCCCCATCTCTGACCTTTCCCCTCTGCGCGACGGTGTCGTGTCTATGGGGTCTCCCCCTTTATGTCAGGAAATATCCCGATCGGTTCACCGACATCCCGCATATCCTTCCAAGTCGCGGACGCAACGGATCAGTTGCTCGTAGAACAGTCCCACGTGATATCCGTCGACAATGCCGTGGTGCACCTGCACCCCAACCGGCAGGAGGATTCGCCCTCCTTGCCGGAAATATTTGCCCATGGAAACAACCGGAACACTGGCGTAGCTCTTGTCGTACGGATGGGTAATGGAGGTGAAGCTGAACCATGGCAGGTTGGTGATGAAAAAACTGTGGTGCTTTTCGCCCTTTCCGCAATCCGGGCATTGTCTTACCGCTTCTATCCTTCGCGCAGCATGCTCGTAATAAGCGCCGAAATCCTCCATATACAGGGAATCGCAAAAAGAAAAATTCGTGTCGTCAAGCAGAACCGTGTAGCTAGGATGGACCACTTCAAACTCGTACAGCTCGCTGCCAATCAGCCTCTGCCTCAGTTCGGGCAAGCTGTTGAGAGCCCTGGACAAGGCGTAGCTCATGGATATGAAGAAGCGGTATCCCTTTGCCTTGGTGAATCGTACAAGCTCCGTAATGTCCACGTTGCAGGTGATGCTGAAGCACGGCATCTCCCGGTCCTTGAATGCCTGGAACATCCCCAGGCGTTTGTAGCAGGTCAAATCAATTTTTCTTTTCATTGGTATCATGTGTGCTCACCGCTTTCCAGGGCACCGCCCGGGTTCAAATAAAAGGCAATTACTTGCTCTTCACCTTTCAGAAAGATTATCGGGTAAAGGAATAAAGGAATAAAGTAGGAATAAAGGGGTCAACCCTTGACCTGCAATCCGAGACTGGCGTGATTCCTGCAACAACTATCCAAGCAGGAACCATGACAGGCCGGATTGACAGGTCTAAGCGATTCATGTTAGCCATTTCCGCTTAACTTTCTTACAACATAAAAATCTACATTCTCACCGTTCCACATGTCGCTTTGGGGAAGAACATTTTCATGCTTTTGTATATTCCTAAAACCGGTCTGCCTCAAAATCGGTTCAATATCCTCATATTCATAATACGTGCTCCAAAATAAATAATTTCTAATATTCTCATCTTCATCAATTACTATGTGTTGATTTAATAGTACTTTTGCCTCTTGATAATGAGCCCCTCTATTCAGTACCAAGTATGGCCTATCACTCCAGAACCCTTTTTGACATACTTCCCATGATTCCTTTAAGGTTTTCTCTTCTATGTTTTCGCTGTTTACAGTATCAAATATGAATGTCCCATTAGGTTTCAACGCTTTATATACATTTAATAGCACCTTTTCTCTTTCGCCTGGCTTCAATACGCAAAAGTCAAGATAAATCAATGCAGCCAAATCATACTTATTATTTTCATTGAAATCCAAGTAATTCATACATATATAATCATTCTTCAATCCATTGCGATTTGATGATTCTTTTGCGTAGTCAATTGATGTCTTAGAAAAGTCAATACCAGTAACATGATGCCCTTTTTTCGCAAGCGCCTCGGCATACAAACCGGGGCCACATCCTAAATCCAATATTTCAAGCTTGCCTTTACAGACTTCTGATAGCATCCAATTCACGATCAGATCTATCTTCGCTTTACCCCTACTTGCCATATCATTATCTGGATCAATATGGAACTGCAACAATTGCTTTGATATATAGGGATCAGTCCACATTGCATCAGTTTCACTTTCATATAATTGCGGTATGTTTACATATTTCACTAGCCGTTCTATATTCATGCTTTTCTATTCTCTAAAGTTAATATGGCTAATCGGGTAGGAGGCGGGTTCTCACCCGCCGTCCTCCCACACCACCGTGCGTACGGGTCCGTACACGGCGGTTCATGAAACGCGCTGTAGTCGTAGGTACTGGCTCTGAAGTGACACCAGCCCCAGGCTGTCGAAGTAGGAGTCCTTGAGAAGTCGATGCATGTTGAAGGTGCCAGCCGTGGCCCAAGGACCCCGGTAGATTCTGACAAATCGCCATGCTGCTTCGCCAGAAAACCCCAGTTTAATCAGGTTCTTTGGCCCAAGGGGGACGTGGCCCAAGGGGGACGCCCTTCAGCCCAAGGGGGACGCCCTTCATATTTTTGGATTTAGATGGTCTTGCAACAGCAACCCCTCTTTCCGGACGAACATTTCGCCTTTTTTGACTGCAGTGCTCACCGTAGTTACAGATATCTTCAAATGTCTTGCAATGTCTGTCATTGTAAGCCCCAAGTCCCGGACAGCCCAGTAGCAGACAAGCACGCGCGCCCTTACAATGTTACGGTTCTTTGATGGGCTTGCGAGTGCTTCCGGACTGATGCCCATCAAGGCCGCAGCGAGTCGCTGAAGGTGAGGAAAATCTACCCCCTTTGATCGCAACGCATACTGGCCTGCCATATTTTCTTTTGCTTCGGCCAGAACGTTTTCAACGAAGCTACTGTCGCCCAGTATGCGCTCATCGCTTTTTTGGAATATGCCGGCCTGTCGGAGTTGCTGAACGCCGCACCATCCGCCCGCACTCCGAATCAGCCCTCCTCCGACCAATTCCGGCCGTCGCCCCTGTTCAACTGCTTCACCCATGAAGTCATGATATTTGCTCCTGGCTTGATTAAGCTTGCTTCCAAAGAGTGTCAGGACGGAATCCGTCGATTGCCATTCAATTCTTTGCTTCCCCATGAGGACGCTGTGTCCGGCATAGGGATAGGTATCCAGTGTTTCGAGATCCCTGGCGATTCGGGCTCTCAGAGGATTGAGATGAATATAGCGGACCAATTCTATCAGATACGCGTCTTCCTGGCATAATATGGATTTGTATCGATTCTGAAAGAGATGCCCGCTGCGCCGGTGTCGTCGGTTAAATCCTGTTGCGTAGCCCGTCAGCAGTCGCCGCATGATAGTGGCAATAGGAGCATTACCGGTTTTCAGCAATAGATGGAAATGGTTGGGGATCAGCGCCCACGCGTAACACCGGGTTTCAGTTTCGCGCAACTGTTTGCCGAGCCTTTGCAAGAAATCTTCGTGATCCGCATCGTTGCGGAAGATCTTGCACCGTTCTATTCCTCTGGCGATTATGTGATGTAAGGCCCCGGGTGCGTCGATTCTGGCTTGTCTTGGCATGTGATGGGTTTAACATGATTTTGTGTTCATGTAAATGATTAAATATGAAGGGCGTCCCCCTAGGTCTTTGTTCTCGGGGTAATGTACCCTGGAGGGATGGTTTACGCTACAAATGATCGTTTGGCAGGTAATAGTGCTTTTGTTTACGTCTCCGAACTTTGCCTTTATATAATCTCGTATTTCGCCATAGGTGGCTTTACCGCCAAGAGCTTCTATCGCCTCTTTGATCATCTGCCATACGGGGGGCCTGCTCATTCCTTCTTCTCCTTATTTGGCGATCAACGGGGCGGAGGCTGACCGGGCGGTTTTTATTCATGGCCGGTCGTGCCGATGGTTGAAACATCCTAAGTACTTTACAATGATTCTATTCTTGGCACTGGCATCGCCGGGAATATCTGGCTCCAATCTTGTTTAAGCATTACTTCTGCTTCACCAATAAGCTTTAAATATTTCTTATCGTTCATCCCACCTTTTGCCACCTCAGCATCTGCAATTTTTTTAGATGCTCTAAACCAAGCACACTCCTTTTTGATAGAAAAAATTCGATCATAAAGCTCATCGGTCATCAACTCCCGAGCTCTAAAGCAAGCTTCGGCATTATTTAAAGTCTTCAAAATGCTATTCACAGATGTTATATTATAAATACTGCTTCTGTCAGTATCATCAATATATTTGACATACGCATCTACCTCAATTTTGTCTGCGAGGCAGTTCCCCTCTCTTTTTAAATCAGTTAAGGTATTGCCAAATTTCTTTAAAGCTTTTTTGTTCCAATATTGTCCTAAATGGCTAATCTCGCTTCGTAGCTGCTGTGAGTCATAAATATTTATTGTTTTTGTGTTCAGTTTATTGCGATATTCTTCTAAACTACTTCTATAATACATTATTTCATTTTCAATACTCTCTGTCTCGTAATCTGGTAATTCATTATTAATGCTTGTCTGTGATGAGTTCTCTGATGCTGCTAATCCACACAAATTATAAATAAATTCGTCTAGCTCCTGTATTGCATCGTTATTGTCCATTTTAGATATTCTTCTTATTTTAGCTAAATATCTGACAAGATCGTTTTCGCTTAGCTCAGTGTACCGATGCATTGCGCCTCCCTATTTCCAGACTGTGTAACTTCCTGAAACTAGTAACTGTAGAAAAGACATGCCATGATTTATCGCCACTCAGCTTTGAGATCTCGATGTTCAAGATTGCTATCCATCATGTCTAAGACCTTCTGATTTGTTCCGCGTTCTTTGACCATTTCAGCGTAAATATTCCGTAGACGTCGAGCTTCTGCCAGATTCTCTTGACGCTTTGAATAGTTATGCTCCAGCTTGTAGCCACCTATCGGGCTGGGATTCATTTTGTTCCTTTTGATCCCCATAGCCTTTATGAATGCTATCCGAATAGTGTACATCTCTTCTCGAATATTAGCAGATGAAGGTTTGGATTTGTCCGGCATTGAACTCATGGTTACTATCTCCTCCTCTTTTGTCACCAATCTTATTGATTTTGTCACGGATGTCGTCAAGGTAGTCGGTGTTGTATTACCATCAATACAACCTATTTCCCCGAACCACTTTTCCTCGCCTCTTGAGGCTGCTACGAATTGTCGCCACCTCTCAGGGTTCTTGAATCGGTTATGTATTTTCATATGGCAACTGCGGCAGACAGGATAATGTCCTAGCATTGATCCATAGTCCTCGGAATGGTAGGCAATTGACGGTGATGGTTCCGCGCCGCAAACCGAACAGGGGAACTCCTCTGCTGGCTTTTCCAATCCCATGCGAATTGCAAGATCAAGCGCCTGCCACTTGCGTACCCGCTGCTCATGAGTGAAACCATTGTAAGTGAGCAATTTCGAACCACCCCATCGCTTTACCGATAACCCTCGTTTAGCAGCAGCGAAAAACACTTCATCAATCGTCATTTTTGTTCCTTTATTTTGCTCAACTACTTATTGATGAGCCCCTGCTCAACCACCCATTTTTCACTTAATTCTATCTTATTTTTTCATGTTGACGTAACCATTTAAATATTCTAATATTTACTGCGCAAACAACATGAACATTTGGAAGTTGAGCGTTTAAATCAATATTCCATTTAGGCATTTACCATTTTCAATGGGCAGACGAAATATACGCCCACTCATGATTGAAGTCAAAGGAGAATTCCATGCTAAGAATTCCCGGATCCACCCTTACCGAATATGTTGCCTACCTCAAATCCAGAAATATTCCACCGTCACGTAACAGCGAATACACGAAGTGGCTGCGCTATTATCTCGATTTTTGTAACAAATATCCTGTTCCGACCAGCAAAGCCGAACGAGTACGACTATTCTGTGACAAATTGAAGGAAAAGAGACAAAATGATACGCATCGCGAGAGGGCAGCCCATGCGGTATCGCTCTACTTCGAGATGCTGAACGACAGGAGCGCTTGCCATTCCGAGAAAATTCTGGACGGTGATGACTCCTTTTGGATACCTGGCCAGCAAGCCCAACAAACTGCTTACATCAGAACCGAAATGGGTGCGTCTCCGGAAAACGATGGCTTGCAGGGGAATGCCTTATCGACAAAAGCAGGGGATCTGCCTGGGCAGGCACCTTATTATGTCTCGGAGAATGCCCCCGCATATTCGACCTATGCATCCAGAAAATCCCAATTCACTGTTTCCGGTTACCAGGAAAAGTCGGCCTCTCCCGAGTGGGACAAGGTCCTTGAAACCATGGCGACCGAGATCAAAGTTCGGCATTATTCCCGCAAAACATTGAAGACCTATGCCTTGTGGTCCCGTAATTTCCAGCGGTTCCTGAAAGATAAGCCGCCGATGGAGCTGACAACCGAGGATGTGAAGGAATACCTCTCATTCCTTGCAATAAAAAGCAGGGTCGCCGCTTCTACCCAGAACCAAGCTTTCAATTCGCTCCTCTTCCTATACCGCCATGGACTGAAGCGGGATTTTGGAGTGCTCCGTGATGTCCCCCGGGCAAAGAAATCGCTTTACATCCCGACGGTGCTCTCCCGTTCAGAGATAGATGCCATCCTCAACCAGCTCCCATATCCCCACAACCTGGTGGTGAAAATGCTGTTCGGCTGCGGTCTGCGGCTGTTCGAGGGGCTGCAATTAAGGGTTCGGGACTTCAATTTCGATGTCAACCTGCTTACGGTTCACGGAAAGGGGAAAAAAGACAGGACCGTTCCTCTTCCAACATCGATCATCCCGGAGTTGAAAGACCAGTTGAACGTAATAGCCGAACTTCATGAGCAGGATTTGGCGGCGGGATATGACGGAGTTTTTCTGGATGACGCGGTGGAATCGAAGTATCCCGATGCGCCGAAGGAATACATACACCAGTGGTTCTTTCCGCAGAAGTATCTTACGGTGACGGCAGATAAAGGAGAGCGGCGGCGCTGGCATCTCCATGAATCCGACTTTCAGGAGACGCTGAAATATGCCGTGAGAAAAGCGAGAATCCCCAAGCGCGTCACTTCCCACACGTTCCGCCACTCCTTTGCCACCCACCTGCTCCAGGCGAACTACGACATCCGCGTCATCCAGAAGCTGCTCGGCCACTCAAGCCTGAAGACGACCATGATCTATACCCATTGTGTCCCGGTGAGGACAGTAAAGGAACCGATGAGTCCGCTGGATTTCAAATAGAGAGGCCGAAGGATCACCTTAACTCAGCCTTCAGCCTTTTAACTACCTTAATGTCTCTCGTGCACACGAAAACCTCTATGGCTTTTTTCTTGGGAGTTCGTGCATCATGTGATAAAAAAAGCATACACGGCTGTTTTCATGCGATGCCGTAGCGGATGGGCCGATTGTTTTATTGATACGCCATCTGTCAGGTTAACGAATCAGATCCTGGGCAAGCACACAAGAGGAGGCTTCATGGAAGGAAGCGGCGAAACGGCAGTCCACTGTGCCGTCACCATCATCGGCAAAGACCGGCCGGGAATTGTTGCCGGAGCGGCTGAGGTTCTCTACCGGCTGGGCTGCAACATCGAAGACTCCAGCAGCACCATGCTGGGAGGCGAATTCGCCATGATACTGATCGTATCCCACGAAAAGCCCTTCACGAAGAGCAGGCTGCTGGAGGAATTCAAGGCCTTCGGCAACAGCATGCAGGTTTCCGTGTTCGTAAGAACGATGTCGAAAAGTGAAATCCGCCAAGAGGCACCGACAGGCGAGCTGTGCATGGTCTCGGTGTACGGATCGGACCGGCCCGGCATCGTCTGCCGGGTGACGAAGGAACTTGCGGACCGCAACATCAACATCAGCGACATGAATACCAAGCTGGTAGGAACTTCCGAAAATCCGGTATATGTCATGATGCTGGAAGCAGTGCTTCCGAACGGGATGGAAATTGAGGATGTGAGCCGCCTGCTGGAAAAACTCAAGAAGGAGCTGAACGTGGAGATCGGGGTCCATTCCGTGACGCCGGTTTCCCTGTAATCCCATGCCTGCCAGGACAATTCTCCTTTACCCCCATAAGACCCTGAAAGAGGTCTGCCGCAGCGTTTCCTCCTTTGACGCTGACTTTGGAACACTTATCAAGGACCTCATCGACACCATGCACGAGGGGCCGGGTTCGGTAGGCGTAGCTGCGCCCCAGATCGGCGTACCGCTCCGTGTGTGCGTTGTCGACGTGTCGGCAAGCAAGCTGGGCAGAGACAACAACCACGGACTGCTGGTCATGGTCAATCCGGAAATAACGCATCGGGAAGGCGCTGCAGTCATGCGCGAAGGATGCATGAGCGTCCCGGACTATACCGGGGATGTGGAGCGCGCCACGGATATCACCGTCCGTTTCCAGGATGGCGACGGCGCCGTTCACGAGATCGAAGCGAGCGGTTTCGAAGCGGTGGCCATCCAGCACGAGACCGACCACCTGGACGGTATGCTCTTCCTGGACCGCATCACTTCCCTCAAGACAGGCCTGTTCAGGAGGAAGAAGTACAAATAAGGGCGACCGGGCGGGCACCCAAAGAAAATGTCCATGAGCTTCGCCACAAAAACCGATTGCCGCGATCATTCAACGTCAAACCCAAATACTTCCTCCAAGCGATTCTCGACAATGATACGTATGATGTAATGACCTTTCGGATCACCGGGCGCAACCATCCAACTGTGGGAAATCAAACCCTGGTATGGCATGACTTCTCGTTCGATGATGGACGTTCGTCTGTCATCGGAAATGATTCGACCGTCTTGCGGCTCTACACTACCCCAAGTTACCGGAGCCGCAGGTAAAGTCATTTCTTCCCGCCACCTGATTATCGGTTTCTTTGTCCCCAGAATTATGACCCAGCCAAAACTCTGGTTTTCCTTAAGCGGGACCTTTCTACTGACAACAAACAGCTCCTTTCCAGTCTCGAGAGGATTGAAGAGACCGAATTCAGCCAGGACAATCGTCACTGCCGGTGCAAGCGGATTCTTGTTGGGACCAATCAATATATTGGCTGTCGTCTCTCCGGCAAAAAACAACAGAATGAAACCGAAAATGACAGCTCCGCTGATCCGCATGGCTTACCTCCCTTTGCTTGGCATAGCTTCTCAGCAAGAATTCCACATTCTTTCTGAAGCTGATCATCGCGCCGAACCAACATACTTTCGATAAAGGAAGTCCGCGTATTCAGCGTTTCTTCTTATTCCACAGGAAGTAAGCCAGCACTAGCATACCTAGTGTAGCCAGTGTTTTGACGGCATTAAGCAAATTATCAAATGATACGGACTTAGTCGGACATGTCAAAAAGCCGAGGATAACAGTAAAAAATGACGCAATCCCCATTTTGTATTTTTTCAATTTATACTTTTCCATAGAATTCCTAGGAATTCGGAATTCCTTCGTCCCGGCACAAGTGGATCTTTTATTTCATATAAGATCGTATGCTTTTCAGGCAATTATCCCGTATGATTTCAATCTTGGGATTGCCCAATGGCAGAGACGCATCCGACAAAGCTCTTTCGCTTCGACACAGATATTCAGAAACAGCTCCTTTTTCTTCGTATGGCGGTCGACATATTGCGTTTAATCCGATATACCCGTCCTCCACCAGCAAGAGGACGCCCAAGGGATTGTCAGGCAGGGCAAGGGCCATGGCACGATATACATAACCTCGCTTAACTGGATCAACGATCGGCTGAATGTTTTTGAAATCAGCCAGTGCTGTTTTGTCCCCTGTTTCAAGACGCTGCAGAAACGCCTGGAATTTGCTGTCACGGGCAAGGGCCGCTTTCCGCTCGTCAATTGACTGCCCCCCCTCCTCTACCGCTCCGCGACCATCTGCCTTATTGCTTCTCATGATGGCAAGACAGTTTTGCCTGACTTTTTCCAAGTGGGGATTGTCTGACAGCACTTTCAGGCCGACAAGTACTTTATCCGCCTCATAGAGATATTTGTTTGCCACAACTTCATCCTCCCTTGTTTCGCCAATATAAGGACAGATGCAGACATCGCTTACCATAAAGGGGCCTTCCTGGACAATAGTGAGGACGTCTACCGGATTTTTCAACAGTGCCACAGCTAAAGCACCATTCAAATCTTCCGAGGCGCCTGCGTCAGCTGCCAATTTCAAGCTGCTGGCCACTTGGAGCCATCCCTTGTCTCCAGTCTCTATCTTCCCGATCATCAGGTCCCACTCATTGGGGTGGGTTTCACTGCTGTTCCACAGTTTTTCGATCACCGCACGCGGGCCAATACTGGCAATTTCACCCAGGAGATCAGCAGAAGCCATGTCCCCTGCAGTGGTAGTCGTTACAGAGAAAATCAGACATACGAAAACCAATGCGATGCCGGTCTGCCACATAAGTCAATACCCCACAAAGAGTTCTTTGTCATTGCTTTCGGCAATTGACTGCCGAATTGTCAAAGGCAATACGATGCATCCTTCTGAGGCTGTGCCGGGACATCTTCGGTTGTCACCGTGGATACGAAAAGCAGTACGTCCATTTGCGTTATGTCCAACCGGAGTCAAATTCATCGTAAGTGATCCCAGTTTGGGATGTTTGTACGATGGTCCAATTCTATACAACCCGCGCGGAATAGGACCAAAACCGACCTTCATTTCACTCCATGGATTGTTGCAGTCCAATTCTTTGCCGGAGTAACCTTTTCCGACAAAGCTGGAATCATGTGAAATCGTTGCATTGCTTTGGCTGTATACCCATGCCATAATGCCCTCCTCTGCCAACAAATTATTCAGAAGCACAGACGTCATCCCCGTCGTTGCTCTTGAACTTGATCATTTGGGAGCGGCCCATGAATCCTCCGCCTCGATGCCGTTTGCTTCCCAAGTCAATTTTATTTTTTTGTAAGTAAAGGAAACGGATTCCATGTGACCATAAGGGTCATTAGCTGGCATTAGCGTTGTCGGTATGGTTGGGTAATAACTGACGACGATGGCATCTTCGAGAGTGGTGCTGAAATAATGTTCTTCGGTCCCCTGCTTGGTGATACGGTAATACTTGAGAGTGACGTTCTTCATGTGCTCGCCCGTGCACAGTGCCTGGAACAGCTTCGGGGAGCTCTTGTCAATCATCTTGACGATGGTGAAGGGACCATGGACACGTTTTCCTGTTGGGAGCCCCGAATGGGGATCTCTCGGCATATGAACTCCATGCTGAAGCTCATAAACCAGAATGGATCCCTCTCTTCCCTGCATTTCGCAGGAACCTTCGATCTTCCCCTGCTTTTCCCCTTCCAGAGTCAGATGGCATGGCATCGGCATTGCTAATTCCTCCCATCTTAATATTTTCAAATTATTTTTCTTTAAATAACATAGCAGAAACCATTTTTCAACAAAAAACATTTATCCACGCTGAAGGTTCAAGAAAACTTTTATGGCGTTCCTTTGAAAACCCCCATCAGACAAAAAAGGACGGCTACATTTTAGCCGTCCCCATGAATACCCCCCCATTTCCGACTTTGTTTTGCTGGCAGAACATCACCTCCCCGCCAGATGCTTCACCGCTTCCTCGGCCGCCCGGACAGCCGCAGCAACGCAATCATTCAAACCGATACCGCGATATGAGTTCCCAGTAAGGAGAAGACCCGGATGGTCTCTGAGCCTCTCGTCGATGGCGCGAAGCCTGTCGCCGTGTCCGACAGTATATTGGGGAATGGCTTTTTCATGGCGGAAGATGCGGATAAACGCGGGCAGCCCCCTTATTCCCATCGTGGTTTTCAGATCATCCCTGACCCGCCTGATCACTTCCTCATCCGGCAGCTGGATGTACTCGGGAAAGCAGGCGCCTCCCATCATGCTCCTGAGCAGTACGTAGCCTTCCGGCGCGCGGTTTTCGAAAATGCTCGAATCCCAGAGCGTTCCCAGGATGTTCATGCCCTCTTCCCTGGGAATCAGGTAACCGAAACCATTCAGATCATGCAGTATGTCATCTCGCTCGTAACCGAAGCATGCCACTGTCATGGGCGCGGATGGGATTTCAGCAAGAACGGATACCAACCGCTGATCCATTTCATGCAGCAGGTCAGCCGCAGCATAAGAAGGAGCAGCGATTACGACCAGGTCGGCATCAAATTCCCCTGTCTCCGTCTTGACCCGGTACGGGACACTACCGCCGGCGCGGATTTCCGTAACCGATTGCCCGGTCTTTAACGTTCCGTCCCCCAGCCGCTCGGCAATCACATCGGTCAACTGCTGGATCCCCTCCCTGAACGAGGTGAGCACACCGCCGGGTCCGGCGGCACTTGAAACGACCTTCCCCTCGGCCCTTTCCCTGCGCTTCTTTCTCGCCAGCCGCAGCATGGCCATGACCAGTCCGCCGTAATCCCTTTCCAATTCGGCAATGCGCGGGAAACACGACTTCAGCGACATGGTCTCGGGATCCCCGGCAAAGATGCCGGACACCATGGGAGATATGAGCTTCTGCAGGGCTTCCTTTCCCAGCCTCCGCCGGCCGAAATCAGCCAGTGTCTCGTCGACACCCGTCGGAGGGGCGCTGGCAAACGGTTCCATGGCCAGACGCAGCTTGCCCGGCCAGGAGATCAGCTTCGACATGAAGAACTTGACCCCGTTCTCGGGAAGACGGTGAAGCATGCCCCCGGAAAAGATGAAACGCTTGCGTGCATCGTCGCTGCTGCGAAGCAGCAGTTCGGAAATACCCAATTCCGCGCACAGTTCGAGCGTCTGGGGCTTGCTGTCCAGGAACCCGTTCGGTCCCCACTCGCAAAGGTACCCCTCGTTCTTGATGCTCCAGATTTTCCCGCCGGCGCGGCTTTCCTTTTCCAGCAGGCTGACTTCAAGGTCCAATCCGCGGGCGCTTGCCTTTTCCCGCAACAGGTAGGCTGTTGCGAGCCCTGAAATCCCTCCACCGATGACGACTGCCTTTTTCATAGCACACCATTCCTTTCCTCTTCAGGTCCGGGAATTGTTCCGGATTGCCGATAGTTGAATATTGGATGCGCGGCGTTTTTTGTCAAGAGTTTTGCCATGGGGATCATTGACAGTGATGGAAACAAGGATTACATTCATTTCAGTTCTACAGGAAAGGAAACCCGGAGCATGAATTCCAAGGATTATTATCAGGTCCTGGGCCTGAAAAAGGATGCCTCTGCAGAGGAAATCAAGAAGGCTTACCGGAAGCTGGCAGTCAAGTATCATCCGGACAAGAACCAGGGAAACAAGGAAGCAGAGGAGAAGTTCAAGGAAATCAACGAGGCGTACGCAGTCCTTTCAGATCCCCAGAAAAAAAGCCAGTACGACCAGTTCGGCTCAACAGGCTTTCATCAGCGCTATTCGCAGGAGGACATCTTCCGCGGATTCGATGTGGGGGATATATTCAAGGACATGGGATTCGGTACGGAGGATATCTTTTCCCGCATCTTCGGCGGCGGATTCCAGCAGGACCCCAGGTACCGAGCCCGCAAGCAGCGGGGGCGGGATTTCAACATGGAACTGCCCCTCACCTTCAGGGAAGCGGTCATGGGAGGGGAAAAGCGTGTTTCATACCTGCGCGACGGCGTGAAGGAGGAGATTTCCGTCAAGATCCCCGCGGGAATCGAGAATGATGCGCGGCTCCGCGTTCAGGGCAAAGGAGAATCCGGATACAACAACGGTCCCCCGGGGGATCTGTACCTGACGGCCAAGGTGGGGGAAGATCCGGTGTTCACGCGGGAAGGAGACGACATCATCGTTGAACGGTCCATCCGTTTGACCGAAGCAGCGTTGGGAACCTCCCTTGAAGTACCGACCCTCGAGGGAAGCAAGCGCATCAAGGTTCCGCCCGGCATTCAGCCAGGCACGAAAATCAGGCTGAAGGGATTCGGCTCCGCGCATATGGGCAAGACATCGAAGGGCGACCTCTTCGTCAGGATAGACGTAAAAATCCCGGGACATCTTTCGGCTCCCCAGAAAAAACTCATGGAGGAGCTTGCCGAATCCGGGATATGATGAATACAGTACCTAAAACAAAGCGGGCCGTGGTCAACAGATCACGGCCCGCTTTGCGTTTCGGTTCTTTTACCTGATCTCGATGGCGGCTCCCTTGCGCAGGTCGTCCAGCCACTGGGTGAATCGCTCTTCAGATTTCTTCTTGAAGAGCAGGTCTTCAATTTCGGGCTTGGCCGTGTCGAAAGTTCGCTGCTTGCCCTGGCGGTATTCTTCAAGCTTGATGATGTGCAGGCCCGCGGCGGTCGTTATGAGTCCGTCCACCTCGCCGGGCTTCAGCTTGACAAGCACATTTTCGAATTCGGGCAGGAGTTCCCCCTTTTTCAGGAATCCCAGGTCTCCCCCCTCTTTTGCCGACTGGTCTTCAGAATTCCTCCTGGCAAGCTCCGCGAAATCGGCGCCCTTCTTTGCTTCCTGGAGGACCTTGACCGCCTTGGCTGTTACGCGCTTTTTCTCTTCATCGGTCGCCTTCGGCGAGAGCTTGAAGAAAATCTGGCGCGCCCGGTACGCCTCATCCACCTGGAACGAATCAGAATGGGCGGAATAATAATCCCGCAGCTCCTTTTCACTGATCTGGATCTTCGACCGCACTTCCATCCCGATCAGGCGCACTCTTTCCAGCTGTTCCTTCAACTGTGCCTTGTATTCATCAAAGGAGATCCCGCGGGCGGCCAACGCGGCAACCAGATTGTCCTGGGTGATGTTGTTGGACTTCTTGACATCCTCTATGGCCTGTCTCACCTCTTCATCAGCGATCTTTACATTCAGTTCCTTGGCCTTCTGCTCGATCAGCTTCTTGTTGACCAGAGAATCGAGCGCAACCTTCTGCAGCTGCTCTTTGGCCGCGGCGTCAAGGGGAGCGTTGCCATCCATATTCTTCAGCAGCGTGGCCTTTTCTTTTTCAACGTCATAGGTGGTAATGGGTTCCTCATTTACCAGAGCGGCAATGCCGCTCACCTGTTCCGCGAACAGGGCCGCCGGAAGCGAAATTATCAACGCTGCAAAGATTGCGGTAAGTTTCTTCATCATCCGATATCTTTTCCTGTCAGGAGGTCATGGAGCATGGGGGCACTACACCATGCAGTACCCCCATATCATCCAAGCCGTCGTTCGAATTATTTAGGTGCCGCCTTGTCCTCGGCCGCCTTGAAATCGACCCCCTTCAGGGCCTCTTCATTGATGGTTATCTTTGCATTCTTCTTCAGATCGTCCTTCATCCTCTGGAAGATCTGCTGCTGTTTCGCGGGCATGAGATTAGCCTTGATCTGATCCTTCATCTCGTCGAAAGTCCTGATGCCTGCGGCCCGTTTCCCGGTGACCTTGATTATGTGGAAGCCGAAATTGGTCTTAACGATGCCGGACGTCTCGCCCTCTTTCAGGCTGAACGCGACTTTATCGAATTCGGGAACCATGGCTCCCTTGGGAAACCAGCCCAGGTCTCCACCCTTGGCAGCAGACGAGTCGGCCGAATATTTCTTGGCCAGGTCTTCGAATTTTCCGCCCTTTTTCAGTTGGGCGAGTATATCCTGGGCTTCTTTCTCGGTCTTAACCAAGATATGGCTTGCCCTGACCTGGTCGCCGGTCTTGAACTTGTCCTTGTTTTCGTCATAGAATTTTTTCATTTCCTCATCGGTGACCTTGGCTTCCGCTTCGACCTTCTTCTTCAGATAAGTTTCGACGATGAGCCGTTTGCGAAGGTCATCAAGCTTGTCGGAAACTTCCTTGCTCTTGTCCACCCCGTCCTTCTTGGCCTGCTCCAGGAGAATCTGGCGGACGATCATGCTGTCCAGCAGTTCCTTCCTGCCTTCATTGGACTGCACCATGGGCTTGAGATAGGGCGGAAGACGGTCCACTTCGTTCTTGAAATCTTCGGTGGTGATGACTTTCCCGTCGACTTCCGCCAGGGTTTTGCCTTCCTTTTTGCCCTCACCTGGTTTGCAGGCAACAAGACTGATGGCAAGGACCATCGGCACAAAGGCTTTGATTATGGTCAGATGATTCACGAGAAATCTCCTTTTGCTGTTATTTTAATGATAACTCAATAGCTTATGAAGCTAACATATCAACCGAGGCATTTCAAGAGATTTCTGGCTTCGGCAAGTATGCCCTCGAAGGAGGTGTCACCGGCAACAGCAGAAAGGATGAAGTCCGGGCTGAAGCGGTACTTTTCCGGTGACAGGCGCACCATTTCGATGACCCTCTCGGGTGATACGGGAGTGTTCTCATGGAATGAGGCCAGAAGGCTCCTGCCGTCGAACTCGAGCCGCTTCACCATGAGCCTGCGCAGATGAATCCTCAGCTTCATGCTCTCCAGCAGATAGACTACGGACAGGGGATGCCTGCCGAAACGGTCGGTCATTTCGTCACCTACCAGCTCGGCATCCTCCTCGCTGGTTGACTGCGCAAGCCGTTTGTAGATGATAAGCCTCTGATTCGGGTCCTGCACATAGTCTTCGGGAACGAAAGCCGGGACTTTGAGGATGATTTCCGGCTCGATTCTCTCGGATACATGCTCTCCCTTCAGCCTGCTTACCGCCTCTTCCAGCAGCTCTGAGTAGAGTTCGAACCCAACCGCGGCGATGTTCCCCGACTGGCGTGCTCCGAGGAAGTCTCCGGCGCCGCGTATCTCCAGGTCGTGCGTTGCAATCCTGAAACCCGCGCCCAGCTCTGTAAGTTCCTGGATGATTCGAAGCCGCTCGCGCGCATCAGGAGTGATCGTCCCCTCGCCCGGTATGAGAAAATAGGCATATGCCCGCTGGCTGGAGCGGCCGACCCGTCCGCGCAACTGGTACAGCTGTGCCAGGCCGAACGTGTCGGCACGGTTGACGATCAAAGTATTTGCTGAAGGTATGTCAAGCCCGGACTCGATAATGGTCGTGCAGAGAAACAGGTTCGTTTCTCCGTGCATGAACGCCATCATTACCTCTTCCAGTTCCTTCTCCTTCATCTGCCCATGGCCGACACCCAGTTTCGCCTCAGGCACCAGACCGCGCAGGTACTCGGCCATGGCGCCGATGGACTGGACCCTGTTGTGGACGAAAAAAACCTGGCCGCCGCGACGCAGCTCGCGCAACACGGCCTCCCGTATGAGTTCGTCCGAGAACCTGGCAATGAAGGACTTTATGGCCAGACGGTCCGCCGGTGGGGTATCGATGATGGAGAGGTCGCGGATTCCCGCCAGGGAAAGGTTGAGAGTCCGTGGAATGGGAGTTGCGGTGAGAGTAAGAACATCCACGACGGAACGGTACTTTTTCAGCTTCTCTTTGTGGGCTACTCCGAAGCGATGCTCTTCGTCCACGACGAGCAGGCCGAGATCCTTGAACTCCATGTCTTTCTGCAGGAGCCGGTGGGTACCGATCAGAATATCCACCTCTCCTTTTTTCACAGCTTGCAGAATTGCTTTCTGTTCACGGGGCGAACGGAAACGCGACAGCATTTCAATGGTCACCGGATAGGCTTCGAACCTCTTGCGGAAACTTTCCAGGTGCTGCTGGGCAAGTACGGTGGTCGGAACAAGGACGGCGACCTGCTTGCCATCCATCGCCGACTTGAATGCCGCCCGCATGGCAACCTCGGTCTTCCCGTATCCCACGTCTCCGCAGACGAGACGGTCCATCGGCCGGGAGCTCTCCATGTCACGGATGACATCCTCGATCGCGCCCAACTGGTCGGGAGTTTCCTCATAGGCAAAAGAGGCTTCGAATTCCCGGTAAAGATCGTCCGGCGGAGAAAAGGAAATCCCCTCGTGAACCTGCCGGGACGCATAGATCCGCAGCAGTTCTTCCGCCATTTCCTCGACAGCTTCGCGGGCACGTGCCTTCTTCTTTTCCCAGCCTGTCCCCCCCAGCTTGTCAAGCGACGGCTCAATGCCTTCCGCGCCCATGTAACGCTGCACCAGGTTGATCCTGTCGACAGGAAGGTAGAGCCTGTCGCCACCGGCATATTCCAGCAGGATGAAGTCTCCGCCGATTCCATCGAATGACAGGTGCTGGAGTCCCCGGTACAGACCCAGGCCGAAGTCGATGTGGATCATGAAGTCACCCGGCCTGAGTTCTTCGAGTGAAACCAGAATCTGCTTCTTGCGGATTTCGGATATGCCGCGCCGTTTGACCCTGCGGCCGAAAATCTCCTCTTCGGCAATCACCACCAGCCCGGCATCAAGCATGCGGAAACCGCGTGAAATGTCTCCGGTGACGATCCGGACTCCTGCTGAACGGCCGGTGTCCCGAAGGCCGAACGGTTCTTCAGAAACAGCAAGGGGCAGAGCATAATGGCTCAGGAGTTCCTGGATGCGGAGCACCTGGCTGACCTGATGGCAGACCAGGAACAACCCGTTACCCTCGGCAAGCCAGCCTGAAATTCTGTTCACAAGAGGGCGGAGAACCCCATCGCTATCCGGTGACATGGTAAGCCGCAGGTCCCGGTTGTCTTCAGCGGAAACACGTATCCTGTCGCCGTCCTGGCAGGCATCGGCCAATTCCAGGCCAGTGAAAGCGACATGCCGCCTTGATTCTATGAGTTCCGTGAGCAACGCCGGTGAAAGGAAGAGTTCTTCAGGACTGCAGGACATGGTCCGCGTCTCGGTCGCGCGAACCGCAGCCAGCGCCAGATCGGACGCATGACTTTCCATCGCCTCTCCCAGGGATAACGGGTCCATTTGCACGACAACCGCATCAGGGCCTGCATAATCGAACAGTGTTTCGAGGCCGGGATGAAACAGTGGCTGCAGGTATTCGATGCCGGGGGGGTACATCGAATGCCGGAGTTGCTCCACGAGTTCACGCCTCTGGGTGGAGGGAATGCCCATTTCGTCGCAACGCTCCTTCAGGCGTGATGCAAAATCCTGCAGGTCGTCTTGTGACAGTATCAGCTCACGCGACGGAAGTATCATGAGCTGTTCCAAGGGAGAGAGGGAACGCTGGGTCACCGGATCGAATATGCGGATCGATTCCAGCTGGTCGCCAAAGAACTCCAGGCGGACCGGTTCGTGAACATCTGGCGGAAAGATGTCCACGATCCCGCCGCGCACAGAGGCTGTGCCCCGGTCTTCCACCAGCGGGGTCATGGTATAGCCGAGATCAAGGAGCTTGCTGAGAAAACCATCCCGCTCCACCTCGGCCCCGACATGTAAAGACAGAGAGAATTGCTCGAGAATATTCCGTGGCACGACTCTCTGGAGCAGAGCGGAAACAGGGGCGACAACCACTTTTGCCCTACGCTTCAAGAGCGCATAAAGGGTTGTGAGACGTTCTCCGCTGATATCAGGATGAGGAGAGTATTTGTCAAACGGGACGCATTCCCAGGGCGGAAAGAAATACACCGATTCAAGGTCTTCCCCAAAGAATCTCAGCTCCCGAAGAATTTCTGAGGCGGTTTCACCATCAGGCGTGACGACAATGAACGGAACCTGCATTTCAGCCTGGCAGCGCGCGGCCAGGTATGCCGGAGCAGACCCCCTGCAGCCTGAAATGACTGCCTTTGCGCTCGGGGCGGAGAGGCGGGAAATTATCTGATCAATATGATGGGAAATTCTGTCGGTCATGAATCATTCACGCTTATGGACGACCTGTCCGTAGAGTCCATAAAGTACTATCTTTGCTGAGCCGGATGGGTGATGCCCGTTCATCGAAAGGAAGGATTCAGACAGGATGTTGACGCCAGGACGTGCTCCGCCGCCCATGTTTGCTGCCGAAGGAAATCCGGGGATTCAGGCCCCCCCCATGATTGCAGCAGCGGCTGCCGTCATTTTTCCTCTGCGGTGGGAAGATGTTACTTTCCTTTTTTCAGATCGATCAGAATCAGCTTGGCCACGGCTTTCAGGGTTTCGAACACTCCTTCGCCGGTCGTGGCGCAGGCCTCGAAATCCGGCACGCTGGTCGGGTTCAACTCTATGCGCATCTCGTCCAGAGTCACGAGATTCGGCAGATCCCGCTTGTTGTACTGTACGACGAAAGGCAGTTTTTTCAGATCGTAACCCTGTTCCCTGAGGTTGAATTCGAGGTTGTCCAGAGACTCGATATTGGCGTCCATCCGTTCTTCCTGGGAATCCGCGACGAACACCACACCATCCACGCCCTTGAGAATGAGCTTTCTCGATGCATCATAAAAGACCTGGCCGGGAACCGTGTAGAGATGGAACCTGGTCTTGAATCCCTTGATTTCTCCAAGCGCCAGCGGCAGAAAGTCGAAGAAAAGCGTCCGCTCCGTCTCCGTTGCGAGGCTTATCATCTTTCCCTTTGCCTCGGGGGCCGTTTTTGAATAGATGAACTGCAGATTGGTCGTCTTGCCGCACAAGCCGGGGCCATAGTAGACGATTTTGCAGTTGATCTCACGGGAGGCATAATTAATGAAGGACATCCGGTGTCACCTCGGTTGATAAATTGATTTTCAAGAGGCCACCCGGCAGCACTGGCGGCAGGTTCGGCCGCCACAGCACCGGTTTGGGTGATACAAGGTACCATCAAACACATCGGACGAATTCCGATTAGCTGAAGAGATTGTCTATGTCATCATCAGTGATTTCCGCAAACGGGAAATCGCTCTCGCCGCTCTTTTCCTTCTCTTCGGCACGCTTGGCTAGATTCTCGAATATCTCGGACAGTTCCTCGGACGCCTTTTTGACCCTGAGCCTGACCAGCCCCAGGGACGAACGGCTGTCGAAAAGCACCACCAGTATGACCCGGCCGGCAACGATGGATATGTGGAGATTGTCCTTCTCGCCTTCATGAAAAAGGATCGAAAACTCCTTTTCTCCGATCAGCTTTGCCAGCCCTCCCGTCGCCGCGATATTGCCGGCGGTCAGAGATGCAAGGGAAGTGGTGTCGAAACGTTCCGTTTCACCCACGCCGGAGATTAGCTGGCCGTTCTTGTCGACGAGAAATATGACTTTGGCATTGGCTTCTCTCAGCAGCTTTTCCAGGATGTAGTTCAACTGCTTGAACTCGGCTTCGAACATGACCATCTGCGGAGTTGTCATTGCGTACACCCCTTGGGCAGTATGAGAGAATTTAACAGCGGCTCACTTTATAGCAAAAGCTTCATAACTTGGCAAGTTTTTAAATTATCATTAACATTGAATCCGGAAAAGATGGAAGGAAAATCTTCGCTCCGCAAAAAATGCCGGCTCTACAAACAGCAGAAAGAGCCCCGATGCGGATGCCATGCACCGGGGCTCTTTCTGCTTCAGGACCACAAAGACCGCTTACTTTTTCTTCGCTTCCACTTTATAGGACATGGCCGCCATCTGCTCATAAAGCGTGAAACGGCGGGCGGTCCATTGGTTGGCCTGGTTGATCAGCCGCTCGGCGGCCTTGGGATTGTTCTTTTTCAGGACGCGGTAGCGGTTTTCGCCCGAGGCATACTCCTCGAACATGATGGACGGCGCCTTGCTGTCGAGCTGAAGCGGATTCTTCCCTGCCGCGGCCAATACCGGGTTGTAGCGATACAGCGGCCAGTGGCCGCATTCGACCGCCTTCTTCTGCTCATCCACACCGCGTGTCATGTTTATGCCGTGGGCAATACAGTGGGAATACGCCACGATGATCGAGGGACCGTCAAACTGCTCGGCTTCTATGAACGCCTTTACAGCCTGGCCGGGGTTGGCAAGGGAGACCGTTGCCACGAAGGCCGTACCGTAGGTCATGGCGATCAGCCCCAGATCCTTCTTGGGCGTCCCCTTGCCACCAGCTGCAAATTGCGCCACCGCTCCGAGAGGTGTGGATTTGGATGCCTGACCGCCGGTGTTGGAGTAAACTTCGGTATCGAGCACCAGGATGTTGATGTTCTTGCCCGAAGCAATGACATGGTCGAGTCCGCCAAAGCCTATGTCATAGGCCCAGCCGTCGCCGCCGACGCTCCATACCGACTTCTTGACCAGGTAGTCGGCAACTGCCATGAACCGCTTGGCAATAGGCCCGTTACAGGAAGAGAGGGTCTTTTTCAACTGGGCGACCCGCTCACGCTGGGCTTCGATTGCCGACTGGGTGGACTGGTCCGCATCCTTGATGGCGGCAAGCAGATCCTTGATCCCGGCTGCGCCGGAACAATCGGATTCCATGACCTGGGCCAGGCACTCGTTGGCCAACTGGGTCAGCTTGTCAACGCTGAGGCGCATGCCGAAGCCGAACTCGGCGCCATCCTCGAACAGGGAGTTGGACCAGGCAGGCCCCCTCCCGTCATTGCGCTTCGCCCAAGGCGTAGTGGGCAGGTTACCGCCATAAATTGAAGTGCAGCCCGTTGCATTGGCGATCAGGGCACGGTCGCCGAACAACTGGGAGAGCAGCTTCAGGTATGGAGTCTCTCCGCAGCCTGCGCAGGCGCCGGAAAACTCGAACAGCGGGGTTATCAGCTGGCTCCCTTTCAGGGTGTCCCGCTTCACCAGGCTGGAATCGGTATCCGGAATGGTGAGGAAATAATCCCAGTTGGCTGCCTCGCGCTCCCGGATGTCTTCCTTGAAAGTCATGTTTATAGCTTTGCGTTCCGGGTTCTCCTTGTTCTTGGCAGGGCAGTTGTGAACGCACGCCCCGCAACCGGTACAATCTTCCGGAGCCACCTGAACGGTGCAGGACATTCCTTTGAATTCATTGCCCCGCGCAGGCGCTGCGAGGAAATCCTTCGGCGCTTTCTTGCCGTACGCTGCATCGTAGACTTTCATCCGGATGCTGGCATGTGGGCAGACGAAAGAGCAGATGCCGCACTGGATGCAGACTTCCTTGTCCCAAGCAGGAATATCAACTGCGATATTCCGTTTTTCGAAACGGGACGATGCAGTCGGGTACGTGCCGTCCGCCGGCATGGCTGAAACAGGAACCCCATCGCCGCGGCCTGCGATGATTTCTGCGGTAACGTTCCGCAGGAACTCGGGGGCATCGGCGCTGATGGGAGGTTTGATGGAAAGGGAGCTTGTCGCCTTCTTCGGCACCTTCACTTCGTAGAGATTGTCAAGAGCGGCGTCTACCGCCTTGTTGTTCATCTCCACAACCCGCTCGCCAGCCTTGCCGTAGCTCTTCTTGATGGCATCCTTGATGGCCTTGACTGCCGTTTCGAGGGGGATGATGTCGGAAATCTTGAAGAACGCAGTCTGCATGATGACGTTTATGCGCGTCCCCAGACCCAGCTCCTCGGCCAGCTTGATAGCATCGATAACGTAAAATTTCAGCTTCTTGTCGATGATCTGCTGCTGCACTTCACGTGGGATCTTGTCCCAAACCTCATCTTTGTCATAGAGGGAACAGAGCAGGAACGTCGCGCCTTCCTTGGCACGGGAAAGCATATCGTACTTCTCCAGGAAGGTGAAGTTGTGACAGGCCACGAAATCCGGGCGGTTGATCAGGTACGGCGCACGGATCGGGTTCTTGCCGAAACGGAGATGGGATGTAGTTACGCTTCCCGCCTTCTTGGAGTCATAGACGAAGTAAGCCTGAACGTTATTGTCGGTTTTCTCGCCGATGATCTTGATGGAGTTCTTGTTGGCGCCGACAGTACCGTCAGATCCAAGTCCGAAAAAGACGGCAGAATAGATGCCGGATGCAATATTGGTGAACTCCGGATCATATTCAATACTGGTTCCGCAAACATCCTCGTTTATTCCAACCACGAAATGATTCTTCGGCGTATCCTTTGCCAGGTTGTCGAAGATACCCTTTACCATCGCAGGGGTGAATTCCTTGGAACCCAGGCCGTAACGGCCTCCCACGATCATCGGGTACTGAGTGAACGGCGCAGCCTTCTGCTCCATCTTCTCGCCGATGGCCGTGCGCACATCCAGGTAGAGGGGCTCGCCGAGGGAACCGGGCTCCTTGGTGCGATCCATGACGGCGATCTTTTTGACGGTCGGGGGAAGCGCGGCCACAAATGCATCGGCCGGGAACGGGCGATAGAGGCGGATCTTCAGCACACCCACTTTTTCACCGCGGGCGAGCAGGGTTTCTACTGTCTTGTGGGCCGTGTCCGCACCGGAACCCATGATCACGATCACGCGGTCCGCATCAGGAGCGCCGACATAATCCACCAGGCCGTACTGGCGGCCGACCTGCTTGGCGAACTTGTCCATCTCCGCCTGCACGATGGCAGGGGTGTCAAGGTAGTATTTGTTAACGGTCTCGCGTCCCTGGAAATACACGTCCGGATTCTGGGAGGACCCCCGAAGCACCGGATGGTCAGGCGAGAGCGCCCGGGCGCGATGGCTGATGACCAGCTCCTCATCGAGCATGGCGCGCATGTCGTCAAAGGTGAACTCTTCCACTTTCTGGATTTCGTGGGACGTCCGGAAACCGTCGAAGAAATGCAGGAAAGGGACACGGGCCCGCAGGGTTGCCGCCTGGGAAATCAGCGCGAAGTCCATGACCTCCTGCACGTTGTTCGAGCAAAGCATTGCCCAACCTGCCGATCGGGTGGCCATGACATCGGAGTGATCGCCGAATATGGACAGCGCCTGCGCGGCTATGGCGCGTGCCGAAACGTGGAAGACAGTCGAGGTCAGTTCCCCTGCAATCTTGAACATGTTCGGGATCATCAGCAACAGGCCCTGGCTGGCGGTGAATGTCGTTGTCAGGGCTCCCGCCTGCAGGGCGCCGTGAACCGCTCCGGCCGCGCCCCCTTCGGACTGCATTTCCGTCACCAGCGGTACGGTGCCCCAGATGTTCTTTTCTCCTTTGGCACTCTTGTCATCGGAGATTTCCCCCATGACCGATGAGGGTGTGATGGGATAAATTGCGATTACCTCGTTGGTGGCATGTGCTACATACGCTGCAGCGGCGTTACCATCGATCGTAACCATTTTGCGCTTCATGCAAGAACTCCTCCTTGAGTCGCGTTTATGGCCTTGTATGGGCCATTTTCGGTTTCTACAGCCCTGATGACCGTTAGAACCTCAATCCTTGAGCTGCGCTCTTCAAAGCTCGTTCCGCCCTTCGAGCGCTCGTTGAACTGTTGCGGTATCCGCATATTCCAGGTCTCCGCCAATGGGCATGCCGTGGGCAAGCCGGGTGACGCGGATACCGAGGGGTTTTATAAGTCCGGTAAGATAGAGGGCGGTAGCCTCTCCCTCAACGGTGAAATTTGTGGCCAGCACTATCTCGTCAACAGCTGATTCCCGCAGGCGCTCCATAAGCTCGGCTATCTTCAGATCTGACGGCATGATCCCGTTGAGGGGCGATAAAGCTCCGTGCAGAACGTGATATCGCCCGCGAAACGCGCCGCTCCTCTCGACGGCAAGCAGATCCTGGGGCTCCTCCACGATGCATATGACTTTTTCGTCCCTGTTGCCGGAGCAGATATAACAGGGATCATCCTCAGTTATGCCGAAACAGACGGAGCAGAACCTGACGTTCTCGTGCACTTCCAGAAGACTCCCCGCAAGGTCCTTGCTCATCCGGGGAGACTTCAGAATATGAAAAGCCAGCCTGAGCGCGGTCCTGTCACCGATGCCCGGCAGTTTTTTCAACTCCCCGATGAGTTTGGTCATGGATTGGGAAAAATGTATCATATCTTTTGAAATAAATAACGCCTTTTTTACAAAAACTAAAAAATGCAGGCAATATTTTATAAAAAATAAAAAATACCAGCATTTTCGATGAATTTAAAATTATAACAGCTTTTTACGGATAGTAAAAGCATTACTATCACGAACCCGCATCCGTTATCTGATCATGCGAGCATTTACTGCGAATTACATACAATAAAGGCCCGTAAAAGCATGGCATCAAACCTAGCTTCACGGGCCGGCTCAAGGAATTCAGCATAAAAAGGAAAAACAAGCAGTTCCTCGAAAAGCACCGGTTATCAGAACAGCCCGGGTATGCTCAACCCTCCGGTGATCTTGCCCATCTCCTCGGCCACGTCACTCTGGACCTTCTTCAATGCCTCGTTGACCGCGGCCATGACGAGATCCTGCAGCATTTCAACATCTTCCGGGTCCACGGCTTCCTTGCGGATCACCAGCGACACTATCTGGTTCTTGCCGTTTACCACCGCGGTCACGACTCCACCGCCCGACGCGGCTTCCGCTGTCTTCTGCCCGGCCTCTTCCTGCAGTCGCGCCATCTTCTGCTGCATCATCTGGGCCTGTTTCATAATCTGAGCTAAACCCTTGGACATCAGTCTTCATCCTCCTTTGCGTCCTTATCCTGTCCTATTTCCAAAACCTCGCCGATTTCACCGCCAAATATTTCGAGAGCCGCGCTCACCACCGGATTGCTCCGTGCGCCGTCTTCCATTTCTCGCTTGCGCTTTTCCTCTTCGAGGTTTCTTTTCTCCCGCACAGATTGAGGCAAACCCGAGCCGCCGCCGTTCAGGGAAGTGATCTTTATATCCGGGGCGCCTTTCCAGTAAAGCCCTGCCAGTTCTTTGACAGAGGCCAGGGTTTCCTGGTCCTTCATGCAGCTTAACTGGAAAGAACCCGCAGGATAACCTATCTCAACACATTCTGCCGTGAACTGCAAGGGCCGGCCGTGTTCCAGAAGCGCGCCCAGACTTTTCCGCCTGGAATTCACGAACGCGACGAACCCGGCCCACCCACCTTCACCCGGTTCGGACTGCCGTGGAGTCGCCGGCGCGGGGTGCGTTTCCCGCCGATGCCCGGACGGCACGGCCGGCGCTGACTGCCGCGAAATCACCCGCTGTGACCCGGCCGGCATCGGGACCGTACCGCTCTCCAAGCCCTGCAGGGCCTTCAGGCGCGACAGTATCTCATCGACCGGGACCACCGGAGCAATGGTGCACATCCGCAGCAGCGCCATTTCCAGAATCAGGCGGGAAAACCCGGATACAGCCATCTCGGCTTCCGCTTTCAGCAGGATGGCGAGGTGCCTTTGCAGGTCATCCAAAGTGGTTGCGCCTGCCTGGGAAAGAAGCGCCTCCATCTCCGACTCCGCGACATCAAGCAGTTCGGACGGGCTTTCAGTCACCTTTGTTATGGTCAGGTTGCGGAAATGATCAATGAGTTCCTGGCAGAAATGGCGGATATTGCAGCCGTAGGAATCGACCTTCGCGACAGTATCGAGGACCGCCGCGCAATCACGGGCGAAAACCGCACCGGATGTATCGAGAAGCAGCCGCCGGTCAACAATTCCAAGGAGAGCTATGACCTCTTCGTCATCCACCGATTCACCGCAAAAGGCAAGGACCTGATCAAGAGTCGAGAGCGAATCCCGCATGCTGCCGTCACCCTTGCGGGCGATGGCGGTCAGGGCTACGTCGCTTATCGTGACTTTTTCTTCGTCAACGATGTTCCTGAGCCGGTCAACGATCTTCGGCAGCGCTATTCTCTTGAAGTCGAATCGCTGGCAGCGCGACAGGATCGTGATGGGGACCTTGTGGGGTTCCGTGGTGGCAAAGATGAACTTCACATGGGGCGGCGGTTCCTCCAGCGTCTTGAGGAGCGCGTTGAAGGCATTCGTGGAAAGCATGTGGACTTCGTCAATGATAAAAATCTTGAAGCGGCACCGGGAAGGGAGGTATCTGATGTTCTCCCTCAGCTCCCTGATGTCCTCCACACCGGTGTTGGATGCGCCGTCGATTTCGAAGACATCCACGGAAGTCCCGGCCGTTATCTCGCTGCAGGACGGACATTCATTGCACGGCTCGGCCGCGGGGCCGTTTTCACACTGCAGCGCCTTGGCGAGAATGCGCGCAGCGCTTGTCTTGCCCACTCCCCTGGCGCCGGTAAAAAGAAAGGCGTGCGCAACCCTGCCGGAGCCGATGGCATTCTGCAGGGTCCGGCAGACATGCTCCTGACCGATCAGGTCACTGAATGTCTGCGGCCGCCATTTTCTAGCTAGTACAAGGTAAGACAAGGATTGATTCGCCCCATTTGATGCGTCCGATAACCGAGTATCACTAAAACCGGTCCGATGGAAAAGCTGCAGAGGCCTTCTTACGGGAACAGCTGATAGCTGGGCTGCCCCGCGGCACACGGGGTCGGTTACTGCCGCTGCTTCCTTCCGGACCTGACGGGGTTCATAACCTTCCGTTGCGCGGGACCCAGCTATCAGCCATTCCCGTAAAACACGAAGCAGGCACACCCCACCCCCCTGCCGCATGCCGGCACGGGGCGGAATACTACCTGCCTATCAAACAAACCGCCCTGACTTGATTAATATGGCGGAGAGAGAGGGATTTGAACCCTCGGTACGCTATTAACGCACACACGATTTCCAGTCGTGCTCCTTCAGCCGCTCGGACATCTCTCCGTGAACGCAGAATATATATGAAGCGGTCGCAGCTTGTAAAGACATTTTTTTCCTTCAGCTTCATGCCGTTACATCCGCAGGGACCGGCAACCGGCTCCGCTCTTTTTCTTTTGCCTATTTGCAGCAGAAACAGTATCCTAGGGCCAAATCGACTACAAACGGAGGGAAGGCCGCCAGGCCATGCCGCTCCGGCAAAGAAAGGCAATGAAATGAAAAAAATGGTTGTTCTGTTGTTGGGCTTATGCCTTGCGGCGCTTACCGCTGTCCCGGCAATTGCCGCCGAACCGGCCGGCGGGGCAAAAGCAGCGCCCGCGGCGAAAGATTCCGCGGTCCCGTCTCCTCTCACGACTGCCCTGCCGCTTCCCGGTCCGCGCTTGACCCCGGCCGACCCGCGATCCGGCGTAAAGATAGGTTTCGTCGACATGGCCAAGGTCGCCAGCGACTCCGTGCCGGGCAAGGCAGCGACCTCCGAAATGAAAACCAGGGCAACCAGGCTGCAGAACCAGATGAAGTCCAGGGAAAAGCAGCTCAGCAAACAGAAAGCCGCCATAGAGTCGACAATCGCGTCCCTCAGCCCTGCCCAGCGCGAAGCAAAGGCAAAGGACTTCCAGAAGAAGGTGGCGGATTATCAGAAATTCGTCCAGAAAGCGGGCAAGGAAATCCAGTCCAGGGAGGAGCAGCTCCTGGGGAACCTCTACAAGTCAACCCAGAAGGCTGCGGAAGATTACGCCAAAACCAACGGCTTTGCGGCAGTCGCGATAAAGAAAGATCTCCTTTACCTCGGCGACACTGTTGAAGCCAAAGACCTCACCGATGTGATAATCAAACTGCTGGGCAGAAACCAGACCACCAAGAAGTAACCGGCGCCGGACATGACGCAGGGACTTCCTTAACGCCTCCCGCAGTCGATTACGCGTTTGCGGCTATTATAGCAGACGGGATGACATTCTCGACTTCGGGAGGCAAGGTGTACCTGACAATGCCATTTTCAATGGAAACCGAGTTGAAGAAAGTATAGAAATACAAGTATTCACCTTTTTTGATTTCTACCCTGCACTGGATGATTTCCCTTATGGCATCAGCCACGGTTTGCAGGTCATCGACATTGCACTTTTCAAAAAACGAAGCGACCGGAATTTCATAACCCTCCGTCTTCTTCCCCGCGGCAAGCAAATCCCGTACATTCTCGAACAGCACCCTGAAGCAGGAAAAGGCCGCCGGATTCAACTTGGCTTCAAACATCGAAAATTTCGCCAGTGTCGTCATGTACATCACTCCCTATGAAAAATTTCGGGCAGTATAGCATTTCGTACGGCAAAGGCAACGGTGAATCCGTGCACGAAGCATGCGCCGTCAATCCGGGAACTCCCGTACGATTCTCCTGAATTCCTCCTGGATTTCACAGAACACGGCCACCACCTCGGGATCGAAATGGGTCCCACTGCTTTGCGCAATGAAAGACACTGCATCCTCATGTGTAAAGGAGGGTTTGTATCGCCGCTTGCTGATCAGGGCGTCATAAACGTCCGCGATGGCCATTATTCGTCCGAAAAGAGGTATCCTGTCCCCGGTGAGACCCTCCGGGTAGCCGGTTCCGTCCCATTTTTCATGATGCGAATAAGCAATGACTTTCCCGAATTGCAGAAAAGACCCCCTGATTTCCTTCCCGAAGCGATGCTCGGCTTTCTGGATTGCTTCCCTGCCGAACAGGGTGTGCTTCTTCATCTCACGGTATTCGTCGGCAGTCAGACTGGCCGGTTTCAGGAGGATGCTGTCCGGTATGCCGACTTTGCCGATGTCATGCAGTGGAGCAGAGCGGTAGAGAAGTTCTATCGTGTCTTCGTCCAGGAGTGGTGCAAAACGGGGATTGCGGGACAATCGGGTGGCAAGGAGTTTGACATACTGCTGGCAACGCAGAATGTGTCCGCCGGTCTCGCTGTCCCGGGTTTCTGTCAGGGCCGCCAGGCACTGGATGGTGAAATTCTGCGTCATCACCAGCTCATGGGTACGATCCCTGAGCAGGATCTCTTCCTGCAGATATTTGTGAAATGTGAGGAAGGAAAAGTTGCAAGCAAGCACCATCAGGGGAAACAGCGGAGAAACGAAGATCCCGGTGGAAGAGAGGAGAAACGTAGAGGCAAGCCACAGGAAAAAACCGGACAGCAGTACTGCTCCGAGACTTACGACCGACCGGGTCCAGCAGAGGAGCAGCGCGGACACCATTCCACAAACAACTACCAGGACCAGTTCCATGCCGGGAACCCAATCCGGCCGGGAGATGAAATCGCCCCGCAGGAAGTTGTCCACCACGGCGGCATGAATATCGACCCCGAGAACCCCGGAAGCGACCGGAGTCGTGTGGTATTCGTCAAGCCCGGTCGCCGAGGTGCCCAGGAAGACGATCTTGCCGCGTATCCGTTCACGTGCCACACGGCCGTGCAGGACATCCCGGGCGGATATGTGGGTGTATGAAGGTTGGTCACTGCGAAAACGGACCAGCAGGTTGGCCATTGAGTCCACGGGTATCAGGGTTCTGCCGGCCATAATGGCTTCAAGCCGGCCGGAGTTGCATTTCAGCGCAAGCCGGGTGATTCCCCGGGACTGCATGTACGTGGCCAGGGATAGACTGGGATAGAGCCGGCCGTCGTATTCGATAAGGAGAGGTACTCTCCTCAGGACACCGTCCGCATCCGGTATAACGTTGAAAAAGCCCGCCGATGGGGCCGCTTCCGCAAGCGGCCTGATGTTGCAGGTAACACTTGCCGCCTTGAAAAGCCCGTGAGGCGTCGTCTGCAGATTTTTCCCGCCTATCAGCGCATATTCCGTCGGCCGGAGCAGGCAGTTTCGTCCAGCCCCTTTTTCTTTGGAGAACACGAAATAGTATCCCAGGGAAAAGGGCCCTCGGGACAGCGCCCCGGCAAGAACGCTGTCATTGTCCATCAGGTGGTCGGGCAAACCACGGATATCCGCCTCGACTCCGAATTCCCGTTGTATTTCCTGCTTCACCCGGGACAAGGATGACCGGTCCGCCTCAGGGAACAGCATGTCCAGACCCACCGCTGACGCGCCGAGCCCCCGGATCCTGTCGATCAGGGCAGCCAGGCGATATCTGGGCCAGGGCCATTGTCCGAACTCGGCAAGGCTCTCCTCATCGATCTCGACGATGACCGGATCATTTACGGCGGAACCGCCAGTTGCTGTTGATATGGCCCGCATCTGCGTATCGAATATCTTGCCGTCCAGGAAGCGGAAGAACGTCGGTTTGAAGATCGTCAGCAACGACAGCAGCAGTGTCACTCCCATCCCGGTCAGGAAGACCCACCGTTTCATTTTCCTGGGTTTCGCAAGCAAAGCCTTTCGGGCAGCCTCTAGCGTCATGGTTCATATTCCTTCCCGTTTTCCAGGTGTCGGATGAAGTTGAGCATGGTGGCATACATTCCGCAGATGTGGTGCGTCGATGAAAATTAACCGGGAAGCGCCGTCAACGGAAGATCATCTAACGAACGATTACCTCGACCCTTCTGTTGCGAGGCTCCGGGACCTCATCAGCAGTTGAGACAAAAGGATTGTCTTCACCATGGGAAGCGACTTCAATGCTCTTCGGATCGAGTCCCCGCGCGAGTAGAATTTCCCTGACCTTGTAGGCCCGGTCGGCTGCAAGCGCAAAATTGGCTGAACGTGTACCGACGCGGTCGGTATGGCCTACTATGCTTATATCTGTTGATCTGCGGGAAACGACCGTGGGGAGGATTCTGGCCAGCAGTTTGAGAGATTCGGGCGTCAGTACCGAGGAAGCATTCTTGAAATAAAGCGTGAAATGGACAGGCGCCGGGGGGAGGGCCGAAACAACCTCGCCGAAGGTTTCCTTCACCTGGCTGTCCTCCATTTTGAAAGGCGGTGAAGGAGAAATGTCGGCCGACTCGATGCTCGTTGCCTGGCCTGGCTTGTTGAGAAGACGGGACCCTCCCTTGTTCGACACCACGATCTGTCCGGTTTTGCCGTCCGCACCGGGCAGGAGGACTATCACGGTTTTGTTCCTGGCGCATGAAAGCGTGGAAAGGGCCACCATGAGAACCGCAAGACGAGCTATCTTCATCAGGCAGGAACCTTGCATCAAGGCAGTTGCTCCGTAATCAGTGAATAGCGGCACTGGAAACTGCGGTCAGGCTGGTTTTCAGCGGGACAATAAGGGGGAATCCTTGTCAAAGGGATTCTTCGCCGGATCCTTCGATGCTGACGGCAAATGTGGTACCCCGCACGCCAATCGTGGCAACCGGGGTCTCGAACCTGACCGACTCGGGCGACAGCTTGCCTATCATTCCCGACACATAGGCCGCTGTACCCTTCAGAAGTCTCGTTACAAAGGAGAGCTTCCCCTGGGCAGGCGCGAAAAGAAAGTCCTTTACCACGACTTCACTTGCCGGGCCGATGGAAACCATTGTGTCATCTTTGAAGATCAGGGACAGGGCGCCGTCAGCGCCGGTTTTCAGCCTGTCGTTCCGATACACCCGGTCACCGGCTTTCAGAACGTCGGATTTCCTGTTTCTGATTACCCTGGCCTCGCCCTGCACCGCTTTGATGCTGGCAACGGGCGCCATGTCATCTGCTCGCGACACAAGGGGACACGACATAACCACTATCAACAAAAATCCCGCTATCGTTTTCACAGGGCCTCCCGTACTTTCGGCAAAGGAAAAGCTCCCAAGTGGCAGGGACAATCGCAGTCTTCATTCTGCTGCAATCATCCTGAGAATCATAATATAGAAAAACCTTTACGATATCCACCAGAAATTTTATTTTTCTAATCATGCGGACCGGGAGATGCCTATTATCAGCGTTTACGAAGGTATCGCAGAAACTCATCCCTGCCGAGCTCCTTCTTTCTGACCAGGTGCTCAATCTGCCGGCCTATGGCAGCCCTCTCCCCATCCTTCATGAATTCCTTGACCAGGATGAAAAACGGGATATTTCGGGTCTGGGGATACAGGCGGAAGCGGTCCAGCAGTTCAAAAGCAGACATGTCGGACAGCATCATAGTCGAGAAGGCCAGATAGCGAGGCTCGGTGGTGGCGAAAGCGATCGCCTCCTTGCCCGTATAGGCTTGAATGACCTGGAAACCCAACGACTCAACCGCCTTCACGACCTGCTCTTCACCGTTGCGGGAGATAACCAGGGCCTGCAGGTCCCAGTCTTCGGCCTCCGAAGTGAGACCCAGCACCACCATGCGCTTCGCCAGATAGTCCGAATCGATCGGAAGAGTGAAAAAACCGGCCGCCGGAAAGACGCCGCCGACCTTTCCCTCTTCGCTGAGAAAGACCGGGAGGATGGGTATGTCGCGGGTTTCAGGGTTGCGTTTGAGGTCCAGCAGAATGCCCCAGCCATCCGAAGAATAAGGGGAAATATCCAGAAGTATGCCCAAGGGTCTTTCAATCTTCAGATCCTCGAGAACCGCGGGACGAGCGCGGTAGCCCCCTTCTTTGAGGTATCCGCAGACTGTCTCCCCCCGTTCGTCGCATCCGTTCATCCCGAGGATCCAAAGTTCACGCTCACTGAGTGTATCGGTCATAATCCGTTCACCGCCCAATCCAGGTAATAGGTTTCCGCCAGGGCATGAATTCGCCGCCGGAAAGCGGGTGATTCGCCTGGCAGCGGATTCAGTTTGTTCTAAATATCATATTTTAGCCGGTCCGCAAAGAAATCTTTCATAATAAAGTTCTGTCCCCGCTTCTTACATCGAACTGGCTGATTATCTCACCTTTCTGAGCTGCAGGCAGCCCCGGAAAAGGGTAACAGAGGGGAGAGCTGATAATTCCCTTGTTTTTTGATAATATTTCTGCCATCATATGTCGGTTTAGGCGGGCGTCAGCCCGTCTTTTTCTTTTGTTTCATGGAAAACCTGCCGGAAAGCTTGGAAAGCCGGCGGGGGCAATCTGTCCGGCGCTGGTTGAAACAAAGCACCGACAAACTTACGGGAGTCATATTATCATGCAGGAGAAGATACGCAATATCGCAATCATAGCCCATGTCGACCATGGAAAGACCACCTTGGTGGATGCGCTTTTGAAACAGTCGGGAGTTTTCAGAAACAACGAGGTCATTACCGAACGGGTAATGGACTCCAACGACCTGGAAAAGGAACGGGGCATCACCATCCTTGCCAAGAACCTCTCCATTCGCCATGGCGGCTACAAGATAAATATCGTCGACACACCCGGACACGCCGATTTCGGCGGCGAGGTGGAGCGGGTCCTGAAGATGGTCGACTCGGTCCTGCTCCTGGTCGACGCCATGGACGGCCCCATGCCCCAGACCCGCTTCGTGCTGAAGAAATCTCTTGATCTGGGTCTGCGCCCGATCGTAGTCATCAACAAGATCGACCGGCCCGGGGCAAGGCCTTCCGAAGTGCTGGACATGGTGTTCGATCTCTTCTGCGAGCTCCAGGCGAGCGACGAGCAGCTGGATTTTGCCGTTGTCTATACCAGCGCCAAGGCGGGGTACGCAAAAATGGATCTGGATGACGACTCCGACAACATGGAGCACCTCTTCCAGACCATCATAAACAACGTGAGTCCCCCCGAAGGCGATCCGGAGGCGCCGTTTCAGCTGCTGGTCACGAACATCGACTATAATGATTACATCGGGCGGATCGCCACCGGCAAAATCTTCAACGGCAAGGTCACTGCCGGTGAAACCGTCGCCCTTGTCACCCGTAACGGAGCCGTCCAGCGGGGCCGCATCTCGAAGCTCCTGGGTTACGAAGGATTGCAGCAGGTGGAGATCACCGAAGCATTCACCGGAGATATCGTGACCATAGCAGGTTTTGACGAAGTGGGAATCGGCGAGACGCTCGCCGCGGCGGACAGCCCTTCGGCGCTTCCCTATGTTTCCATTGACGAGCCCACCATTGCCATGAACTTCATCGTCAACAGCTCACCCTTTGCCGGCCGGGAAGGCAAGCTGGTCACATCGCGCAACATCCGTGAACGTCTGGACAGGGAGCTTAGGACCAACGTTTCCCTCCGGGTGGAAAACACCGATAATCCCGACACATTCCTGGTATCGGGCCGGGGGGAGCTGCACCTGTCCATCCTCATCGAGAACATGCGACGTGAAGGCTTCGAAATGGCTGTCTCCAAGCCTGAAGTGATAATGCGGGACATCGACGGCCAGAAGCAGGAGCCGGTCGAATACCTGGTGGTCGACGTGCCTGCCGAACACCAGGGCACGGTAATCGAGAAGATGGGACCCCGGAAGGGCGAAATGGTTGCCATGCACCAGATGGGCGACATAATCAGGCTGGAGTTCATAATTCCGGCCCGCGGCCTGATCGGGCTTCGCGGCGAACTGTTGACCGAAACACGCGGCACCGGCGTCATGACCCACACATTCCATGGCTACGCCCCTTTCAAAGGGGAGATACCCGGGCGCAAGAACGGCGTCCTGATCGCAATGGAGCAGGGAGAGACAACCGCGTACTCCCTTGACGCACTCCAGCCGCGGGGTATTCTGTTTGTCGGCCCGGGACTCGAGGTTTACGGAGGCATGATCATCGGACAGCACGCCAAGGACAACGACCTGGACGTGAATCCCTGCAAGGGGAAGAAGCTGACCAACGTTCGCGCCTCCGGCTCGGATGACGCCATAAAGCTTACGCCGCCACGCATCCTGACGCTGGAACAGGCGCTGGAATTCATCGACGACGACGAACTTGTGGAGGTGACCCCGACCTCGATCCGTTTGCGGAAAAAGGAGCTCGATCCCACGAAACGGAAAAGGACGGGCCGCTGACCAAGGAGCATCGTTCGATGG
This sequence comes from Geobacteraceae bacterium, assembly GCA_034933285.1. Taxonomy (GTDB): domain Bacteria; phylum Desulfobacterota; class Desulfuromonadia; order Geobacterales; family Geobacteraceae; genus RPRC01. The sequence continues at coordinate 45,931 of JAYFNT010000024.1, forward strand.
CTGCATCCATCGGAAGGGAAAACCTCGCATCCTATTTCATGCAGACATCAACTTTGCATTGACAAACAGCCTCTTTTTAACTACTAACAGAGTGACAAGCTGATTTCCAGCCGGAAAAAGCCATCGGTTTCGCTTCATGATTTACCTGAAGGAGCTCGTATGTCCCTGAAAATAGCGGCAGCCATCTGCATTCTCGTCTGTGCGGCGTCCTGCACCTTTACCGACAAGAATATCAAAACACCTCCGGAAACCTCTTTCAGGCAGGGCGAGAAGTTTTACGCCAAGAAAAAATATGAGAAAGCGCTGGAAAAGTTTCGGGCGGTCAAAGACAGCAACACCTCTCCCCTGCTGAAGACGGTAGCGGAACTGCGGATCGCCGACGCCCTCTACAAGGACGAGAATTATATCGAAGCAGCCGCGGAGTATGAAAATTTCAGGAAACTTCACCCCAAGCACTCGAAAGCGCCCTACGCCCTTTACATGCTGGGCATGTGCAATTACCAGCAGGTCAAGAAAATCGACACCGACCATGCCCCGCTGAAAAATGCCGTGACCTATTTCGAATCCTTCCTGCAGGAATACCAGGGTTCCGACCTTACGGGAAAGGTTCGGGAAAAACTGGCCGATTGCAGGAGCAAGCAGGCCGATTATGAAGTATACGTGGGCAGGTACTACTACCGGACCGACAAATACAACGCAGCAATCGTCCGGTTGAAGGATTCACTGGAAAAATATCCGAAAGCAACCGTGAACGACGAAGCCCTGTTCCTTCTGGGCAATGCCTATCTTCGCACTGGAGAAAAGGAAAAGGCCAAGGAATCTCTGGCCAGACTGGTCAAGGAATACCCCCGCAGCCAGTTAGCGGAAAAGGCCAAAAAACTCATGACCAAGGCTTCCTGACCGGCATCCCCCCTGTTGCCGGCTCACCGGTCCGACGCCGTCCCGGTTTCGACAACGCCACAAATGACTATCCTTTTTCTGTCGCTTTATATCCTGCTCAGTGCGGCGGCTTTTTTTCTGTCGTGGCTGAACCTCCGTCATCTGCAACTTCACGGAGACGAAGTCCCTAGCGGATTCGAAGATCATCTGGATGCGGACACCCTCCGCAAGTCCTCGGCCTATACCGTTGCCCAGAACAGGGTAGGCCTCGTCGAATCCATCCTCGATACAGCCATCCTGTTGCTTTTCCTGTTTTGCGGCGGTCTGGAAGCCTACGACCACGTGATCGCGCCCCTGTCGGACTCTTTCATCGTAAAGGGACTACTCTTTTTCCTTCCTCTCTACCTTGCCCAGACAATCCTGGACATACCCTTCAGCCTGTATCGGAATTTCTCCCTTGAAAGCCGTTTCGGCTTCAACAACATGACTCCCGGCCTCTGGCTGACCGACCTTCTGAAGTCGACAGCCCTCGGAGTGACGCTCGTGGCTTTGCTGCTGACCGGCGCTTTTGCACTCATACAGTTCAGCCCTGCAGCATGGTGGTTATGGGTCTGGGCTTTCTTCGCCGTGGTCTCATTATTCCTGATGTACCTGTCACCATACCTGATCGAACCGCTTTTCTACAAATTCGAACCGATTCGGACCGAGGGACTGGAAGAAGAGATACGCCGGGTCATGGGCAAGGCCGGCCTGGAAGTCAGCCGGGTGCTGCAGGTGGATGCCTCGCGCCGAAGCCGGCATTCGAACGCCTACTTCACGGGGATCGGCAAAGTGAAGCGCATCATCCTCTTCGACACCCTGCTGCAGCAGCTCGACCAAAACGAGGTGCTGGCTGTCCTGGCCCATGAGGCTGGACACTGGAAAAAGCGTCATCTTCTGAAACGGTTGTTCATGGCTGAGGCAGAGGCGCTGGTCGCCTGCTATGCCGCCTTCCGCCTGCTCGAATGGGGAGGCATCCACACCATGCTGGGAATGGGGGAAGTGTCCTTTCCGGCACAGATGGTGATCCTGGGTTTCCTCTTTTCTCTGGTCTCGACGATCATGACGCCTGTCGGCAGCTGGCTGTCGAGACGGCACGAACGGGAAGCCGACGTTTTCGCCACCGAACTGTCAGGCATGCCGGAAGCACTCGCGACGTCCCTGGTCAAAATGAGCCGCGACAACCTGTCCAACCTGCACCCACATCCCCTGTACGCGGCGATTTACTACTCCCACCCGCCCATGGCGGAAAGGGTGAAGGGCCTCCTGGAAAGAGCGGAAAAGAACCGTGGATGAAGGACGGGTTTGCAACCCGTCCTCTTAGCACCCAGCGAAATCAAAGGGTATTTTGTACGGGTCAGCGTATCACCGGCTTCCCCAGTGTCCCGCCGATGGGGATGCGGTAAACACCGGGGCTCGTCCGGTACCGGGCGAGCGCCAGGAAAACCATCTTCTGCCTTTCCATGAAGTCGGGTTTCGGCATGAGGTCGAGGGAAAGGTCGAGGGGCGATGACGCCGGTGGTTGGGAACTCGCAATCCTGCCATGAATCCTCAAATAAATGCCCTCTCCCTGGAAAGCCAGGCTTTCCAGGGTCCCTTCCCTGCCCGCGGCCCGGTACTTTCCCCTGACAGTCTCGAAGGTAGCATCGGGCAGCGGCAAATTCCCTATCCTGACACCGCGGAAATCAGCATCCTTAACCGTTATTCTGACTTCTCCCCGGTTCGCGGGGCCACTGCCGGAAAATGAGCCTTCAAGGGCCAGCACGCCACGCAGATCGCCATAACCCGTTGTTCTGAAGAGCGGCACGTCTTCAAGCCGAACACCGGCGAAACGGAGATCCAGTCCGCTGGTCCGCGGCTGATATTCCGCCTTCCCTTCTCCCTGGCCGATGCGTGCCCGGCATTTCACGACGATTTTCCCTGACAGGAGCGGCAACAACTCCAGACGCGCCGAGGCGTCATCGATTTTCAGCAACGGCCCGCGCTCATCGGATATGGTGATATTGGTGAGGCTTATGCGTAACGGGAATGATTTGCGGAGTCCTTCCGAGTGGAAGACATACCCCTTCCGCTCGAATGCCCTGCTGATTGCCGACTCCATCTTCTCCCCTGATATAAAGAGCATTACAAGGCAGGGGAACAGCACAAGTATCCCGATTCCCGCGGAAAGTGCAATGAGGATGGAGCGACGCTTCACTTCCGGTCCTGCTGCGCCGGTTTCAGCAGCGCTATGGCTAGAGTCACATCCAGTCGGGACGGATCATCAAACCGGGTCTTGAAATTTGCCTTTTTCACCAGCACCGGTTTTTCACCCTTCTCGAGCCGGTAGACGAGATTGACGGCCTCATTGGCGGTAAGCCCTTCCATGAGCACTTCCGCGGCATCTTCGACAAACCCTTCCCGCTGCTCGCCTTTCAGTGGGGTCACCCTGCCGGATTTTCCCTTGATGCCTATACTCTCGACTATCCTTCCCGGCGAATCATCAACGGCAGTAGCGGCAAGCCGGCCGGTAAAACGCTGGTAGGAAGTCTTTGCCGCAAGAAAACGCTGTTTCAGCTCAATCATCTCCACCAGTTGCGCCTCCCTGGCCTTGCGCTTCTTTTCCAGGCCGGATATCCGCTGGTTGGCAGTGGTGAAAATGACCAGGAGCAGCAGAAAAAGCGCTATGCCGACTCCGATGTAGAGACGCGCATCCCTATCCGTTGCTTCATACAGCTCCCGCAACCGGTCGAGATACTTCATTTCGCGACCTCCCCCAGTCCCCCCCGGAACACGAAGGAAACGGTTCCGTCAGGGCGTGATTTCACTTCGCCCATTTCGGACGAGACGAACAGCAGGGCAAGGCGCGTCTTGAAATCGGCTACCGCCTGAAACGAACGGGCATACCCTTTCAGTCGCACCTGGTCGCCATCGAACTCCGCCTCGTAGATTGCGCTCACTTCCTCTCCCTTGGCCGTGGCTATGCCGGAAAGTACCCGGAGGATGCTCTGCCCGGTCGCCCCCCCTCCCATGCGCTGTATTTCCGCCTTAAGCTCGGATACCTCATCGACCGCCTTTTTCCGTTCGGGAAACACCTCGCGGTATATCTTTCGGATTGATGTGTCCAGGGACGCCAGATCATGTTCCACGAAATAGAAGCGGAGTCCGGTTTCTCCGATCAGCAAGGCTGCAAGAAGGGCAAAGAGGAACATGGTCCAGCGAAGCCTCTTCTTCAAACGCTCGCTGCCGGCCTTGTACGCCAGTCTGCCGTGCCTGAAGTTGAGCGGCTCACCGTCAAGCGAGGCTGCGGCGAGAGCCCACGAGCCGGCGAACCGAACCGCGGTACCCGGATCCGGAAACGCTGACGCGTGAGCGCCGGCTACGGGCAGGATGGAAAGGCAACGGCAGGGCTCTTGTCCGGAACCCGGTTGCATACTTTCATCCCTGGCAGCCTTCCCGTGCAGGAAAATTTTGTCCACTTTTATCCCCTTGCCCAGCTCGATCATGGCAAGGGTTCTGTCAATATCCTGCAACGCGTCATCCTGGTTCAGGGAACGGAACAGAATGGGCAGCCGGTCAGAGAAGACGGCCAGCGACCGCCCGTCGGTCAGTGCTATGGGGCCGTCTTCGGACGCGGGGACAAGCAGGTCCCAATGATACAGGTGGCAACCGACCAGCTCAGGCTCCAAACCTGCAGCGGCCATGGCGTCGACCTTCTCCCTCAGTTCCGCCTCTACCCCCCACACGGCCAGCACGTGGTTATCGCCAAACGGAAGCGCATCGAACAGGAGCTTATCCGAGTCGATGACAGTTTCCCCTTTGAACTCCAGGGGAAGGACCTCGCGTTGTTTCCGGCGGTCCGTGAAGGGCAGCTCCACTTCCCGCCAAAAGATGGTCCCCGCATCCGCCGAAAGAAAGACTCTCTTCTCATGTTGCCGGGAACCGGCAAGTTCAAGGAGCGCTGCCGTGAGGTCGCCGGAAGCGTCCAATGGGCGGCATTCGGCACCCTGGAACAGGAGTGCGCCACCCTCGCGTCTGTAGCGTGCGGCGCAAACCTCACCCGGAACCGTTTCAACAATCAGCATATCCATTACAACTCTCTCCAATACAGGATTGTCGACTGTGTGCCGGTCGATCTGACCACTGCTTCGACCAGCCGGACAGTTTCGTTTACCTGGGCGCGGGACTGGATGCGGAACACCGTCCCCTTTACACCGATCTTGTCCCTCAGGGCAATCCCGACAGTTTCGAAACCCGGGATCGCTGCAATATCCGCAGGGTTCCTGATTGGTGTCGTGCGCCGGAATTCCACGAGACGCGCGGCCAGGCCCGGACTCATACTTTCATCCAATGCAGCCAGCACTTCCGCCGGGGCGGTATTGGCATTTATCCTGGAATAAGGGGCACTCCCGCTCTCAGCGTAAACCGTCACATAGGGACGGAGCTTCAGTAGGGTCTTGTCGTCGAAACCGGCCACCATCCTCAACTCCTCGTAACTCTCTAGGGGGGCGTTCTTTGCGAAATAGGGTTTCTCCAGCGCTTTGTAAAACCGGGTTTCCGCGCCCCCTGACCTTTGAATGTCATCCGAATCCATCCAATCGGCAACCGCCTCGAGCGTATCCACTGCCAGGCCGAGGCTGCGGAAAAGCCTCTGCGCGCTCCTGTAGTAGGCATCATTCAGCGTACCGTTCGGAAAGATTATCGAATTCAGATCGAGCTTGCCTGATTCCTCAGTGATGGTGACTTTGACCGATCCCCGTTCATCTTTCATCTCACCGGGCGCAGCCCAGGCATCCGTGAGGCTTGTGTAATCCTGGCTTGCCAAAGTGGTCTCGATCAGTTTGACCGCGCCGGAAACACCTGCCGCCGCTACCAGGCTTGCCTGTTGAGCGTCGTCATAGCTGTGGCGCAGTGAAGTTTCCACAAACACATCATGTATGAACTCGACAGTAACCGCCACTAGGAGTGCGGTTATGATCAGCGTAATGACAAGGGCGAACCCGTTCTTATCTCTCACAGCCCACTCACACGCGGCATAACTATAGCATTGAAACTCATCGGCTTGTCGTCAACCATCACGGTAATGGTTACTCGCACGGCCTTGGGCAATCGGCCATTCAAAGCCGTATCCCAACTCTTTACCCAGGCGTTGCCGTCATGGCACTCCACCAGGAAACCCTCGATTTCGCCCGTAAGGGGGTAAGGTCCGGTTTTTGATTCCAGGTAGAGATCCCGTGCCTGCCGGGAAAGAATCAGCCTGTTTTCTTCCCTCTCAAGTGGACGGTAGCGCACGGACATCACATCGGAAGAAGGGACGGAACCTTGGCGCGGAGCGGTAAATGCCGTAAAATCAAGGGTCGATGCCGGCTTGCCGAAAACGTCGCGATCTTCGACAATGAAATGGAGCCTCTTGTTGGCGCCGTTGTACCATGCAGCCGACAGTTCCCGCCTCAGAAGGTCAAGGGTTACGCGCAGATCGCGGAGCTGCCCGGTACGCTCCCTTACGGCAGAAGAAGCCCGCGTGACTGAAAAGTACGTACCGTAAAGGGCTCCGGCCAGGAGAACCAGTATCAGAAGGGCAATCAGCACTTCAAGGAGCGTGAAGCCTTTCGCAGGCTGCTTGAAAACTTCAAAGTTTTTCAACAGCCTGTTATTGGAGGAGGTAGTCTTCAAGGCTCACCGTCCTCCCATCGGCTCCCCATGCAACCGTTACCGTCATCTTCTTGAAAATGGGCGACGGCATGGCCGAAACCACGGCCTTCCAGGTTACATCCGGCTGTTCAGGGGCAAAAGTTCCCTGCTTTTCCTGCGTCGCCCCCTTCGGATCTGCAAACTCGAGTTCCTCGACCTTGGACCGTGCCAGCAGGAGGGCGATGGTGTCCTCGCGGTCCTCCGCCACCAGGGAGAGGTGATAATTGACGGCGCTGATTACCGTCAGTACAGTTCCGGCCAGAATAGCAAGCGCAACCATGACTTCCAGCAGGGTAAAACCTTTCACGAAACGCCTTCCTGATAGCCCTCGGACACCTCGACCCTTCCGCTGCCGGGATAGAGCGCTACCGTATAATACCTGTCGCTGAGCTCCGATTTCAGGTGAAAGAGCACGAAATCATCCACCCCCAGGGGGCTGAAGTCGAGGATTACGGTTCCAGCGGTCTGCTTGCCGGCCCGGGAAATGGTAATGTCTTCAAATACTATCCCCTCCCTGAGGGGCTGGCGATTCAAGAGGCTGTCCCGGGCCTCAACTTCTTCGCCCGACGGCAGGATTCGCGTTATTTCCGTGTTACCCGCTGCAAGGTTCAATCGCAACCGGTACCCGGTCTTTGTGGCAATGGCCAGGTCTGCCAGGTAACGGACCGTGGAAGCCAGATTCCTGGCAGAATCCTTGAGATACCCTTCAGTGGTGGACGGCAGACGCGGTATCACCAGCAAAGCGACAAGCGAGAGGATGGCGATCACCACCGTCAGCTCGGCCAGGGTGAAACCTGCAAACCGGTTATTTTTCTTTTTTGCAGGCATGCTCAGCGCATGTTCCAGCTTTCGATATCCGCGTCCTTGCCCTCGCCTCCCCTGACACCGTCGGCACCGAAGGAATACAGGTCGTAATCGCCGTGCTGGCCGGGGGAGATATAAGCATAGTCATTCCCCCAGGGATCTTTTGGAATTTCCTTGTTTTCCAGGTATCCGCCCTCACGATATTTTTTCGGGACAACACCGCTCGTCGGCTTGCTTACCAACGACTGGAGCCCCTGTTCAGTACCCGGGAAAATGCCGCTGTCCAGCTTGTAGAGCTTCAGGGCAGTTTCGAAATTCCTGATCTGGACCTTGGCATCGGCAATCTTGGCGTCATCGCTCCGGCCGATGATTTTAGGCGCCACCAGTACCGCAAGGATACTCAGTATGGCAATGACCACCATTATTTCGATGAGCGTGAATCCGCCGGTGCATTTCAGTTGCTTCACGGTTAATACCTCCGTTCTTAACTTCGGCGATGAAATCCCTCAATTTTACGCATACCTGTTTATCCGGATTCCAGCCAGAAACACCGGATAGACACAAGTTGGTTTCCAATTCGGAAACGAGGATTTTTTCGTCCTGGCTAGGAAACCAAGGGGTTGCGCGGAGGCATACTCAGGTATGTCGCACAAGCAAGCCCGAAGGTTGACACCGCCAGGGCGGAAAAAGACCGTTTCCGGATGAAAACTATCTCACCAGCTGGTTCAGCTCAAAAATGGGCAGCAGAACGGCAATCACCATGATGCCGACCACAACCCCCATGGCCAGGACCAGCAAAGGTTCCAGAAGCGACATGAACCTGGTCACCGTTGAAACGAATTCTTTCTCGAATGCCGAACCCGCTTTTGCCAGCATCTCCTCCATGGCGCCGCCCTTCTCGCCGACCGAGATCATGTGAACAAGCAGCGGCGGAAACAGGGTGCGGTCCCTCAGCGATGCCGAAAGACTCCCCCCTTGTGCCAGTTCTTCCCGGGAACCGGCCAGGGCATTGCGGTATCTCCTGTTGACCACCACATCCCCGGTGATCTCCAGCGCCCTTATGACCGGGACGCCGCTGGAGAGCAGCAGGGCAAGTATCCTGGCAAACCGGGAAAGGACGAGCCTGGTTGTGAGCCTGCCCACCACCGGCATTTTGAGCAGCCAGGCATCCCGCCTCAAACGAAAGGATTCCCGGCCCATGAGCCGTCGATACCAGAACAGGACGCCGGCTGCCGCCAGGAGCAGCAGCCACCACCAGTCTCGAAGCATTGTGCTCGTCCTGATCAGAATGATAGTTATGAGCGGAAGAGCGGCCTTGTTCTGCTGGAAGATCACCACTATCCTGGGAATGACGAAGGCAAGGAGAAACAACACCACGGCCGTTCCCACAATGCTCATCAGAACCGGATAGGCCAGTGAGGTGATGATACGGCTCCTGACCGCCTCCTGGTCTTCGAGAAAATCGGCCAGGCGATCCAGAATCGTATCAAGTGAGCCGCTGGCCTCCCCCGCCGCAACCATGCTGACATAGCTCTCACTGAAGACATCCGGTTCTCCTCCCATGGCCCGGGCCAGAGTACCGCCCTCCGCAAGCCGGGAACGGATGCGGGACAGAACGCCCTTCATCTCGCTCTTCTCCTCCTGCTCGCACAGGGTAGCAACGGCCTCGTGTACCGGGACCGAGGCGCCGAGGAGAGTCGAGAGACGCCGAGTCATGAGCGAAAGCTCCGGCAGGGACACCCGCTTGCGGAAGAATATGCTCCACCTTCCGCCGGGGACATCGGCTGTTTCCGACAACTCACGGGGATATATGCCTTCCGCCTTGAGCGAATGCAGGGCGTCCTGGTAAGAGTCCGCCTCCATGATGCCCGAGACCGGGGAGCCGTCTCCCCTGAATGCGCTATAACGGAAGGTCGGCATAATCCTCCTGTGTCACCCGCAGCACTTCCTCGATGGTCGTTATCCCGGCGGCAACCTTGTCCAGACCGTCCTCCCGCAGAGTCTTCATGCCCTTGGCAAGGGCGTATTCCTTGATCTCACCGGAAGGAGCGCGGCGGATTATCATGGAACAGATTTGGGGATCGACGAGGAGGAGCTCATAAATGCCGGTCCGCCCGAGGGTGCCCAGGCCGAAGCATGCGTCGCACCCCCTGCCCCTGTAGAGCACCGGAGGCAAAGTAATGCCCGGATATGCCCGGTCAGGCCGGTACTCTTCACGGCAGTGCGGACATATCACCCTGACCAGACGCTGGGCAAGGACCGCGGAGAGAGAGGATGCCACCAGGAACGGCTCGATCCCCATGTCGATAAGCCGGGTGACCGCTGTCGGGGAATCGTTGGTATGGAGGGTGGAAAGGACCAGGTGCCCGGTGAGGCTGGCCTGGATGGCGATTTCGGCGGTTTCGGCGTCCCGGATCTCGCCGACCATGATAATGTCCGGATCCTGGCGAAGAATGGAGCGCAGGCCGTTGGCGAATGTCAGGTCGATCTTCGTGTTGACCTGTATCTGGCCGACCCCTTTCAACTGATATTCTATGGGGTCTTCAATGGTAATGATGTTTTTATCCGGTGAATTGAGGCGGTTCAGGGCAGCGTACAGGGTCGTGGACTTTCCGCTCCCCGTGGGACCGGTGACCAGTATGATGCCGCTGTTGCGGCCCAGCAGCCGTTCGATCGCCTTGACCCCGACCGGGGAAAGGCCCATATCCTCCAGCGAGATCAGACCCTTTTTCTTGTCCAGGAGACGGAGGACGACCCGTTCTCCGAAAAAGGTGGGAATGATGGATACGCGGATGTCAACGTCCCGCCCCGTGACAATCACCCTGATGCGCCCATCCTGGGGAAGCCTTTTTTCAGCGATGTTGAGGCCGGCCATTATCTTGACCCTCGATATGATGGCCTCCTGGACGACCTTGGGAGGGCTCAGCACCTTGTAGAGGATCCCGTCGATCCTGAAACGCACTTCCACTTCCCTCTCGTAAGGCTCGATATGAATGTCGCTGGCCCGTTCCTTGACCGCCTGGAACAGGATCGAGTTGAGGAGCCTGATGACCGGCGCCTCGTCGGTGAATTCAATGAGATCCCGGGGCTCATTGAATTCGGTGGCAATGGTCGAGAGGTCTTCTCCCTCCAGTTCCTCCACCACCTCCTGGGCTGATCCCGAAACCCTCGAATAGAGGTGGTTGAACGCATCCAGCAGGGCGTCTCCAGTGGTTACCAGCAGGTCGACCGGCAGCCCGAAAATCCCGCGGATCTCATCCACGGCTGATAAACTCGCGGGATTTCCGACCGCCACCGCCAGCCTGCCGTTTTCCTCCCGCAACGGCAGAACCAGGTTGGAGCGGACGAATCCCAGCGGCAGCCGTTCAAGAAAAGTTACATCCACCCTGTCGGAATCGATAACCGCAAGGAACGTCAGTCCCAGTCTCGCAGCCGTCGCCTCCATATTACTGTTTTGGCTGTCTTGAATCATCAGGGCCTTTCAGTTCCTTGTCCAGGTTTACGGCACTGTCGCCGGCGACTTCATTCTCGAATTTCCGCTTCTGCTGCTCGGAAACCCTGGCCATGTCAGCGGCATCACGAACGATGCGGGGCGTCAGCAGAATCATCAGGCTGGTCTTTTGCCTGGTTTTGGATTTGGTCTTGAACAGATATCCCAGGATGGGGATATCGCCAAGCAGCGGAATCTTGTTGACGGTTTCCTCGTCACGATTCTGGATCAGGCCTCCGATCACCACCGTTTCCGCATCCTTGACCACAACAGAGGTCTTTGCCGAGCGTTTGGTTGTCGTAATATCAGCCGCCGCCCCCTTGAAGACGGCATTTTTCACCGCTGAAATCTCCTGATAAATGTCCAGCTTTATATACTCTCCCTCAGTTATCTGGGGAGTGATTCTCAGGGTTATACCGGTATCTTTCCGTTCGATCGACTGCTGTGAAAGCCCGGTTGAAGTGAGGTTGGTCTGCGTCAGGAACGGAACGTTTTCGCCAACGAATATTTCGGCTTCCTTGTTGTCGGAGGTCATGATGTTGGGCGTTGACAGCACATTCAGGGCATCGTTCTGGTCCAGCAGCTTCAGTACCGCGGATATGTTGACATTTTTCGCCAGCCCCTGGAGCGCCTCCACCACGGCCGACTGCTGGGCGCTGGCAGTGGCGCCGAGAAAACCGAAGGCGTCGAAAACCCCTGCAGCGGCGACACTGCCGTCGGTACCGGCGCCCGAAACGCCGATCTGAGTGCCGATTTCCCGCAGTTTATCTATGGAAATCTCCGCGATGAGCGCCTGGACGAACACCTGCTTGCGTCTCCGGTCCAGTTTGCGGATGACCTGCAGCAGGTTCTGGTAGTCTGTAGGCGAGGCCATTATAACGAGGGAATTGGTCGCCTTGTCGGAAGTAATGCTCACCTTTCCCCCCTCCAGTGCCGACTGTTGGGATGAACCGGTCAGGGCGGCATTGGCGGAGTTTCCCTTGATCATCCCGTCCAGGACCTTGGCGACCTCGATGGAATCCGCGTTTTCCAGGTAACAGACGTTGACCTTGCTGTTGGTGCTGGGGGGCGGAACATCGATGGACTTTATGATGTCGAGAATCTTCTGGATATTCAGGGAGGAATCCACCACCAGCAGCATATTGGCAGGTCCGAACGGGGCGATATGCCCGTCCTTGGATACCACGGGCTGAAGAAAAGCGGCGGTTTCCGCAGCTGATATCCGCTCCAGCCGGATCAGCCTGGCCACATACAGCTCATTGACGGGTGTCCTTTCAGACCCGGTAATCAGCTTTATACCGGCCTGCCTGGCCACGGAGGTGGGCACGATCTTGTAAACACGGCCTGCCTTCACCACCGTGAACCCCTTGAGCTCCAGTACCGACGTGAAAACTCCGAACGCTTCGTCAACCGTGAGCTTCGCCGGCGAAAAGACCGAGATTTTGCCCTTGACCCGGTCGTCCATGACAATGTTCTTGCCGGTCAGGTCACTGATGAACTTGGCCATTGTCGAGATATCGACATCATTGAAATTCAGTACGATTCCTTTTCCGTACCCGACAATGGGCAGGAAAAGGATTATCGCCAGAAGAACCGCCATGCTTGCGCCGTGAATTCTCTTCTTCAAGGAAAAACCTCCCATCTGTTTCAGGGAGCAGGAGAGCCTGTGCCTGGCTGCGTCTCCTGCCTGGTATTGCATATTATCGTATATCGTAGTTCATCGACACGGGCTTGCCCTCACGTATCAGATCGAGCTTGATCCGGCTCTGTCCCTTGAGGGAAAGCAGGGATTGCATGGCTCTGTCTGGCGAGTCAATGGTGAAATCGTTTATGCGCAGCAATGTGTCGCCGTTTTTGACGCCCAAAACAGCGAATATGCCCGACTGTTTGACTTCCGACACCCTGAAGCCCTCGACCTTGCCCTCTTTCATGCTCGGGAGCAGGCGGGCGTCGGTCATGGCCTGCCCCATATTGTCAAGGGATGCTGCCAGACTCCTCTGGTCCACGACATAGCTGCCCGGCGAAACCTGGTTGGCCATCCCTCCTGAAGCAAAAGCCGCTAAAGGGCCCGTGGAGTCGCCGCCGGGCACCGTTGTAGGCACATGAAGTTTAACGCGCTTGCCGGCGTTGCCTATTTCAACGCTTTCCCTGCTCACCGACAGCAGCGGACCCATGTCGAAAACCTTGTCACCAAGCCTGAAGACTCTCTCTTCCCGAGTGCTCTGTCGCTGGACCAGGGCAAAGGTTTCCCGAAATGAGCCTACAACGGTCCCAATGAGAACAAGGTCAGCCGGAGAAGCGGTTGGCTTCCCCTGCCCACCTGCAAGCAAAGTCAACTTTCCCCCGGCAGACTTGCCGAACAGGCATTTTTCCAGGATCGGCCCATATGACGGGAAGTCATCGTTATGAACAGTCGCGGATAAGGGTGCTGAATGCCTGACGGAAGGCCCGGGTGCCCGTGAAAGCCGGAAACCGATTAAATCCGACACTATCATGGCAAGTACTATGACAATCAGTGCGGCCAAGCCGATATTCAAGAGCAGAACGGCATTTTTACCCATAACAAGTTCTCTTCTGACCGGTTTTGAAATCGCGGTGGAATCACCGCATGGGTTGTACATGTATTTCCGGACGGTTGTGCGAATACGGGCAACGACCAGCTTTCCGCCGTATTCAACTGCATACAGCGAAAGGTACCCGGTCTTGAAAACCCGGCACCTTTCCCGGTTGAGTCCAACGCATTCGAATATTTCCACATATTCCGTAAAACTGCAAGTAATTGGTTTCCGTCCGGAAAGCAGGACGAATAAATTGATCTTTCCGTCATTCGTGCTAATATTGCCGCTCAGGCAATGCCAACCACCCCTGGCAAAGAGACAATGCATAACGGAAGCTGACTGATCATGGAAACCATTGTAGTATCCGCGGCAACTGATGGAGAACTGTCAAACCTCATCGGGAGAATCGGCGCCCAAAAGCTCTCTTCTCAACTCCCAATGGATCTTCATGCCCTTCGGACCTCTCATTATCAGATTATCATTGCCAAGACCGGCATGGGCAAGGCCATGGCGGCTTCAACCACCACTGCCTTGATCCATGGTTTCTCCCCTGTTTTGATCATCAATACAGGATGCGCAGGCGCTTATGCCGGATGCGGTCTCGAAACCGGCAACCTGGCCCTGGCAACCTGCGAGATCTTCGCCGATGAAGGGATTGAGACCCCCGAAGGCTGGCAATCCCTTGAACAGATGGGGTTTGCTCTATGGGAAAAAAACGGCATCGGTTTCGGAAACGAAATCCCTCTCTCCGCTGCGCTGGTTGGCGAGGCCAGCCGAGTCGCGGCCCGATATGGATTCAAGTTCAAAGCGGGCAAATTTCTCACAGTATCAACCTGCAGTGGAAGCCGCATGCGCGGAGAAGTCCTTATCAAGCGTTACGGGGGCGTATGTGAAAATATGGAAGGTGCGGCCGTAGCCCTCACCGCCTCACGCTACGGAATTCCGTGTCTGGAAGTGCGCGGTATAAGCAATATCGTGGAAGACCGCGACCTTTCCCGTTGGGACATTCCTCTTGCAGTCACATCGGCATCTGACTTCATCGAGCGGTTCCTGGAAAGCGTGTGAACATGCGGACATTATCTCTCGGTTATTCACCCTGCCCCAATGATACCCTGATGTTCTATCCCCTGGTCCATGAACTGGTCGATACCGGTGCGCTCAGGTTCAGGGAACGCCTGGAGGACGTGGAAACGCTCAATACGCTGGCAATTGAAAACGCGCTTGATGTGTGCAAGGTTTCCTATCATGCATTTGCCCACATCCGGCAACACTATGTGCTGCTTCGCTCCGGAGGCGCAATGGGAAGGGGATGCGGTCCGGTCATCGTTGCCCGACAGGATTGCCGGATCGCTGACTTGAAGGAGATGCGGATCGCCACACCCGGACGTTACACCACCGCCCATCTGCTCCTCAGGCTTTTCAACCCGCAAATAGGCCGCATAATACCCATGCCGTTTCATGAAATCATGCCTGCGGTCATAGAAGGAAGGGTCGATGCAGGCGTCATAATTCACGAGTCCCGTTTCACCTTCCAGGATTACGGTCTGAAAAGAATCCTTGACCTGGGCGAATGGTGGGAGAGCAAGACGGGCCTTCCCCTTCCCCTGGGCGGAATAGCCGCAAAGCGCAGCCTTGGAGATTCGCTGTTGCATGAAGTCGACAAAGCTGTTCGGGCAAGTGTCGAATATGCAACCAGCCACCGAGGCGAAGCATCTGAATATATCCGCGCCCATGCCAGGGAAATGGACGACGGTGTCTGTTCGTCCCATATCGCTCTCTATGTCAACCACCATTCCCTCGACCCGGGCACTGAAGGGGAAAGAGCCGCCGAAGCCCTGATTTCGCTCGCTGCCGGGTGCGGGTTGGTCCCCGATTCAAGCCTCCCTGTTTATGTTTCCACCCGCCCCCCTGTCCCGCCTGCAGACCGCCGTGCATTTTAGTAATATTATCAGCTATTTATCTTAATTTTGGCCTTTTTTCCCTTGACAATGGAGAGAGCCTTGTAGTATATGTGTGCCTCGCCCAGAAGGAGGTGCCAATGGCATTGCTGAACCGAAGGGGCATGGTGGCGTTGTCAATAGCCGGCCAGGCTCTGCTCCTTCAGATCCAGACACTTCCCTTGCAAGCAGCAGATTTATTGTCGGATGAGAAAAAAGATAATATTGAGCAAAACCGCCCGGTCCCGGGAGAGAAAACCGGCAAGGAAGGAATTGCCACTTATTACGCTAAGAAGTACACGGGAAAGAGAACAGCATCTGGAAGCAGGTATTGCCCCAAGAAGCTTACGGCTGCACATCCGAGCCTGCCCTTGGGGTCAAAAGTCAAGGTAGTAAACCTTGCAAACAAAAACGAGGTACATGTAACTGTCAATGACCGCTGTCGCAAAAAATGCGTGCCTTTTATCGACTTGTCGCATGCGGCAGCAAAACAGCTGGGATTTCTCGGGAAAGGGACCGCAAAAGTCCTGATCCAGCCTCTGGACGAGGAATCCTGAAAAAATCATTGGGCGAACAGAAAACAGAAAGGCCGGGTTTCCACCCGGCCTTTCTGTTTTCCACCATTTATTTCTTTTTGGATTTCTTGCCTTTTGAACCCTGCTTGGACTTGGACTTCTTCTTGGAAGCGTCACCACCTGAAGACTTTTTCTTGGAAACGCCACCATCTGAAGACTTTTTCTTGGAAACGCCACGCTTCGATGACTTTTTCGGAGAATCTTCGTCTGACTGTTCCTGTGATTTCCTGCTCTTGGCAGATGCCTTTCCCTTCTTCCCCCTTTTCCCTTTCTTCTCCAGCTTTTCCAGCTTCCTGGAATGGGATCTGCCTGCCTTGCTTCGGTAAACCCTTGGTTCAGGAGCGAGTTCTTCAGGAATGTTGCCGGACAGGACCGCGGGTTCCTCGATGCCGGAATTCGTTTTCTTGGCTGTCTCCAGCATCTCTTTCGCTTCATTGAAACGGCCTGTTTTCATGAGAACCCTGCCAGAGGCATTCAAGGCTTTTGCATGGTCCGGTTTGAGTTCCAACGCCTTTTTGTACGAAGCAGTCGCACTATCATAATCCTTGTTGAATTCGTAAATGAGCCCGAGCTTGTAGTGGTTGTCCGGATTGTTCGGCGCAAGAGCGACGTTCTCCTGCAGCAGAGCGGTCACTTCATTGAATTTCTTCTTCTTGACGTAGATGGCCAGAATCCCGTTCCGTGCCTCGGCGTCATCCCTTTTCAGACGGATGACTTCCTTGTAGTGCTGCAGAGCCTCATCATCCCGGGCGTTTCGTCGGCACAGATTGGCCAGATCCCTCTGGGCGTCGATATTGTCCGGGTCAAGGCGCACCGCGGCATTATATTCGTTGATGGCCTCCTTGTCGTTTTTGTTGCTCATGTATGCACGGGCAAGTCTGTAGTGGATCTGGGGCGTGTCTTTTTTCATCCTGATTAGTTCCCGGTACTGGTCAATGGCCTGGGGGAAACTCCCGCGCAGGGCATAGATGTCGGCCAGCAATCTCCGGGTCTCGGGACTGTCCGGGTCCGCTCGCAACGCCTCACGGTATTCGACTACCGCCTCATCGAGCATGCCTTTTTTCTCATAGAGAACACCGAGGTTTCGATGTGCTTCGCCTGGAGCGCCCTTCAGGCGTACGGCTTCCCGATAGGTGGCAATCGCCTCGTCGTCCCGACCAGCGGCCGCGTATGCATCGCCCAGCCGCATGAGGGTTTCCGGGTCGCCAGGCCGGTCCTTGACTGCCTCTCCCAGTTCTGACACCGCCTTCGCATAATCTCCGGACTTGATATACTCATTGCCCTTCCGCAACTGCTCCATCAGTTCCACTGAACGGTTTCTGCCTCCGAGGAGGTACTCATACTCGGCTTTCCGGAGATCTCCTTTTTTTTCATACGCTGAAGCGATCAGAAGATGAATCTTCTTGCTCTGAGGGTTGACCGTCTGCAGCCTCTTCAGTTCGTCAATGGCCTTGTCGGTCTGGTTCCTGTCCAGGTAGAGGGCAGCCATTCCGAGCCGCGCATCCTCATTTGCGGCATTGGCGCCGATCGCCTTAAGATATTCTTCATCAGCCTTGTCGAACTGCCCCTGTTTGCGGTAAATATCTGCGAGACCGGAATGAAGAGACGCGTCAGCCGGCTGGCCTTTGATTGCTTCATTATAATGATAGATGGCAAGGGTGTAGATTCTCTTGTCCGCATAAATTCTCGCAAGACCCTTGTGGTAACGGGGGTCTTTTTCTTCCGCCAGAGCCTTTGTCAACTCCAGGGCCGCATCATCCAGCATCCCCTTCTGATAATAGACCCCCCCAAGGTTCCCGTGGACACGCGGAAAGGCCGGATCTTCCTTGGCGCACTCCTTGTAGCTTGCAATTGCTTCATCGAGCCTGGATGCCCGCTCAAAGCGCGTGGCCCTTACGAAATTCCCCGCCGCACCGTCCGGGCAGAGATCCAGTATGCGTTTTTCCAGCTGCTCCCTTTCAGCATCATTATTCTCGCCAAAACTGGCGGCTATCTTCTTTGCCTGGGAACATTTCCCGGCAAGTCCGAAAGTCCAGTCAAATCCGCAGCTGAAGGAAGCAAGGAGTGCCAATAACAGAAACAGGTTTTTTTTCATCGGTATCCTCGCATGATTCTTGAATGAACGACTAAAAACAGGGTGGTGATTATACACACCCATCGGCAACAATTCAAATAATTATCGGTAACAGGTTGATTTCACGATGTATAGCAGCAGATGTAAATTTTGCCGGGCCCGCACTTCAAACGGTTATTGTGGTTGACGGGCCACTCGGATTTATCTTACAGTGCCGAAAAGGCAAAATCCTTTTATATTGGGAATGAAGAAGAAGTAGTGTACACTTGACAGTGCAATCAGGAATGATTACTTGAATATCAATGGGCATACTGTCGGTTGCGGAGACCGATATTACCAAAGGTCAAAGGAGAATGCACATGGAAAACAACCAGGAAAAGGAAGAGCTGAAAATACCCGACATTCTCCCCCTGCTTCCCGTGCGCGACGTGGTGGTTTATCCCTACATGATAATCCCCCTTTTCGTCGGGCGCGAAATATCCATCAGCGCGGTCGACTGGGCACTGTCCAAGGACAGGCTCATCTTCCTCGCGACACAGAAGGACATTTCGGAAGAGGAACCGGCGCCGGATGCAATCTATACCGTCGGCACGGTCGCAATGATCATGCGCATGCTGAAACTTCCGGACGGCCGGGTAAAAATCCTGGTCCAGGGACTGGCCAAGGGCAGAATAACGGAATTCGTCGAGTCAAAGCCCTTCTTCTCAGTACGCATAGAACGCATCGAGGAACCCGCTTCAACGGAAACTTCCCTTGAGACGGAAGCGTTTCTGCGAACCATCAAGGAGCAGATTGCGCGGATTACCTCCCTCGGGAAAAACATCTCGTCGGAGGTGACGGTAATTCTGGAGAATATGCAGGACCCCGGAAGCCTGGCCGACCTCATTGCCAGCAACATCGGGCTTAAAGTCGAGGAAGCGCAGAAGCTCCTCGAGACCATCGATCCGATCGAACGGCTGAAAAAGGTGAACGAATATCTCAACAAGGAGATCGAGCTGCTCTCCATGCAGGCGCGTATCCAGTCCGCTGCAAAGGAAGAGATGGGGAAAACCCAGAGAGAGTACTTCCTTCGTGAACAGCTCAGGGCCATACAGCAGGAACTTGGCGAAACGGATACCAGAACCGAGGAAATGGCCGAGTTGCGCACCGCTATCGAAGAAGCCAAAATGCCGGCAACGGTTGAAAAAGAGGCGCTGAAGCAGCTGGGAAGGCTCGAACAGATGCATCCGGACGCGGCTGAGTCCAACATGCTGCGGACATACCTGGACTGGCTGGTGGAACTGCCCTGGAGCAAGTCCACCAAGGACGTCCTGGACATCGCCAGGGCCCGCGAGATACTGGACGAAGACCATTACTACCTGGAAAAGATCAAGGACCGCATCCTGGAATTCCTGGCGGTCAGAAAGCTGAGAAAAAAGATGAAAGGTCCGATCCTTTGCTTTGTCGGACCTCCAGGCGTGGGAAAGACTTCCCTGGGCAAATCAATAGCCCGTGCAATGGGAAGGAAGTTCCTGCGCATCTCGCTTGGCGGTGTGCGGGACGAGGCCGAGATGCGGGGGCACCGGCGGACTTACGTGGGAGCACTGCCGGGCCGGATCATCCAGGGGCTGAAACAGGCCGGGTCCAACAATCCCGTGTTCATGCTGGATGAAATCGACAAGCTGGGAGCCGATTTCCGCGGCGATCCTTCCTCCGCACTGCTGGAAATTCTTGATCCTGAGCAGAACCACACGTTCTCTGATCATTACATCAACCTGCCCTTCAGCCTGTCGAATGTCATGTTCATCGCAACGGCCAACCAGATCGATCCCGTGCCGAGCGCACTGCGAGACAGGATGGAGGTCATCGACCTTTCCGGCTACACTGAAGAGGAGAAGCTGCAGATCGCCAAACGCTACCTGATCCCCCGCCAGATCAAGGAAAACGGCATATCCGACAAGATAATATCGTTCTCCGACGAGGCGGTCAAAACCATCATCGAAAAATACACCAGGGAAGCGGGCTTGAGAAATCTGGAGCGGGAAATCGGCTCCATCTGCCGCAAGGTCGCACGCAAAGTCGCCGAGGGGAAAAAGCAGCTTTACACGATCAGCAGCACTTCGGTTGCCAAGTACCTGGGGCCTCCCAAGTATCTTCGCGAAGGGGAGATGGAAAGCAACCAGATCGGTGTCGCCACGGGCCTGGCCTGGACCCCGGTGGGCGGAGAGGTCCTCTTCGTGGAAGCCACCACCATGAAGGGAAAAGGCGGCCTCACCCTGACCGGGCAGCTCGGCGACGTGATGAAGGAATCGGCTCAGGCAGCCCTGTCGTACATACGTTCAAAATCGGGCGAATTCCACCTGAGCGAAGATTTCTTCACCAACCTGGAGATACATGTCCATGTTCCGGCCGGCGCAATCCCGAAGGATGGCCCTTCCGCGGGGATAACCATGGCCACGGCCCTGGTATCCGCGCTCACGCGGATACCTGTAAGAAGAGAAGTGGCCATGACCGGTGAGATAACCCTGCGCGGCAGGGTGCTGCCGATCGGCGGCTTGAAGGAGAAGATGCTGGCGGCCATACGTGCGGGGGTCACCACCATCGTCATACCGGAGCAGAATGCAAAGGACCTGGAGGAAATTCCAAAGCACATACTGAAAAAGATAAGGATCGTCACAGCCAAAACCATCGATGAAGTATTGAAACTGACCCTGGAAAAATATCCTCCGCCCGCGCCGTCACCTGCGAAGGGAATTCCTCACAAGCCCAAAGCAGCCGCAAAGCGGGTGCCATCCCATTCCAAGGTCGTTTCTTGAGATACGATGCCACACTGAAATCACTGGGCGAATTCGGTCTCATTGACCGGATCGCCCGGTGCGTCACCGACGGGGCCGGAGTTGCCCTGGGCATTGGAGACGATGCGGCTGCCGTGGCACACTCGGCCGGAAACCTGAGCCTGATAACCACGGACATGCTTGTGGAAGGAGTCCATTTCGACCTGTCTTTCTGCGATCCGTTCTCACTCGGCAGGAAGTCCCTTTCCGTCAACCTGTCGGACATTGCCGCAATGGGCGGGACTCCCCGCCACTTCCTCCTCTCGATGGCGGTTCCTCCTTCAGCGGATCTCGCCCTTTTGGACGATCTGATTCGCGGCATGATGCAAAGGGCCACCGAATTCGGAGTCAGCCTGATCGGCGGCGATACGTGTTCGTCCCCGGATCGCCTGGTGCTGTCCCTCACGGTTCTCGGAGAACAGCTGCCTGAAAAGATAGTTCGCCGGTCCGGCGCCGGTCCGGGCGACAACATTTGCGTCACCGGAACCGTGGGAGACTCTGCGCTCGGTCTGAAGCTGCTGAAAAATGGCGAAAGAGATGACTTCCTGATTTCACGGCACCTGGACCCCACTCCACGGGTACGGGAAGGAAGGGCGCTCGCCGACGCCTGCATCCCTTCAGCCATGATCGATTTGAGTGACGGCCTGCTGGCGGACCTGCAGCATATCCTGGACAGCTCATCCGCCGGAGCGCGGCTCCGGGAAGCCGACATCCCCCTTTCACCCCATTTCCTGGCAAGATTTCCGGCCATGGATGATGAGGCCCGTACTATGGCGCTGTCAGGCGGCGAAGACTATGAACTGCTATTTACCGTCCCGCCCATCAGAATGCCTGATCTCTTTTCCCTGATGCAGGAACTGGGCACACCGGTGGCCGTCATCGGTTCAGTTACCGAAACTAATGGCTTGTCCGTAGTGGATACTGACGGCAATCAACTGCCTCTCCGGAAAAAAGGGTTCAACCATTTTTCCGAATCCTGATCCCGTTGCTCCGCCTCTGTGCGTGCCTGATGAAGCTGTCGTCGGCTACCGGACCTGCCCAAGGGTATTCCACCTGAACACGGTTTACTGCTGTCATGCAAAGACCCATACTGACAACCTCCGGAAGAGCCGGAGCCCGGGGTGATATTCCCGAAAGGTCTTATGAGAAGATCCGGCGTATCCTCAAGTCCATGACCGGGCTGCGTCTCGACAATTACAAGAGTTCATGCGTGAAACGGCGGATAGCCGTGCGGATGAACTCGGTCGGATGCGAAACCGCCGAACAATATGTGGAATACCTCCTCACGGAAAAGGCTGAAGCGGGCATACTGGCAAAAAAACTGACCATTCACGTAAGCAAATTCTTTCGTAACCCATCCACCTTCACCAAGCTGAAAGACGAAGTCCTTCCAGAGCTTTTCTCGCGTCGCAGACTTGAGGGGAACAGATCCGTATCTCTGGTGAGCATAGGATGCGCCGCGGGAGAGGAGCCCTATACACTGGCGCTGATTCTGAAAGATTGTTTCCCCGAAGAGCTGTCCCGTTTCAGCGTGTCCATTCATGGAACCGACATTGACCGCGACATTCTGCGTCTGGCGGAGGATGCCGTGTACGGACCGGAAAGCCTGGATGAAACTCCGCCGGGAATCAGGGAGCGCCACTTCCTCTGCAAGGGCGGGAAATACCATCTTGACCCGCGCATCCAGGAGATGGTCTCTTTTGCCCACTACGATCTGCTGCAGCCAACACGCAAAGCCGCAACCGACCTTATTCTCTGCCGGAACGTGCTCATTTATTTCGAACGCAGCTCACAGGATGCCATATTGTCCTCCTTTGCCGAATCGCTCCGCGAGGGAGGCTTCCTCGTCCTGGGAAAAACGGAAACCATGATGGGCAAAGCGCGGGAGCTGTTTCTTCCGGTATGCCAGGTCGAGCGCATTTACCGCAAAGCATGACACGGCTCGATGCACAGGGAGCGCAGTGCAAATCCCCGTCATTTCCATGGCATGACTGTTGCTTTAAATTGCATAATCCCGTATATTTAGTGCCCGTCCGGAAAACTCCACACGGTTTCCGGATCGGAATCGGTAACTTTCCCCAGCTCAAAGGAAAGGAGAGAAACATGCGTATCCCCATTGGATACAAATTCATCCTCGGGTTTGTAGTGGTTGTCGCCGCGGTGGCATTCACTCCCAAGGGAGTCCAATTGCTGGGCTATTCTCCCGAAGCCACGAACCTCTTCAGCTACCTTGTTGCTTTAACAATAGGCCTCATTCTCGGATGGTTCTTTTCAAAGACATTCACCAGGAACATTTCCAGTCTGAACGAATCCGCGGAAGCCATCAGCAGGGGTGACCTGACCGGAGAGCTTTCCCTGGGCAGGACCCGCTTTCCCGACGAAACCGTTGACATGGCCGCTTCGATCGACCGCATGAAGGAAAACCTGCGCAAGCTGGTCAGAAGCATCAGGGAAATCTCGGAAAAGGTTTCCGCTTCCGCAAAAACCCTGTCATCCAATGCAGTAGAAATCAATGCTTCGACCGAGGAGGTGGCGCTGGCTGTTGAGCACATCTCCAGGGGTGCGGAAAAACAGGCGGAAATGGTCGGCAAAAGCTCCAAGGTCATCCATGAAATGGCCATCTCCATCGAACTGGTTGCCAAGAGAGCCAGGGAGGCCGCAGGCACCGCAAGGGACATGAGCATATCGGCCCGGTGCGGCGGCGAACAGGCAAACGACCTCCTGGAAAGGATGCGCGGATTCTTCGATCGAGTCGAAATGAGCGGGCAGCAGTTCATGGAGTTCAACGCCAAACTGCAGCGGGTTGGGAAAATTGCCGATTTCATCGGCGAAATTGCCCGTCAGACCAATATGCTTGCGCTGAACGCTTCCATCGAGGCTGCCCGGGCAGGCGAATACGGCAAAGGATTCGCGGTAGTGGCGGAAGAGGTGAGGAAACTGTCCGAGGGAACCGGCAAATCCGCGGAAGATATAATTGAACTGATCAGCGCAGTCCGTGAAGAAAGCCATCGCGTCCAGGACACTATTGTGGATATCTCACGGGGCATCGGTGACGGCAAGAAAAGCATCGACATAACGGTTGATTCCTTCAGGGAGATCGTGCAGACGGTCGTGGAAACCGAACGCAAGGCAAACAGCATCGCCGATCTTTCCGGCATGCAGAATGACGGAGCCGGCCAGATGGTGAAGAACGTGGACGAAATCGCCCGGGTAGCCGAGGAAAACGCCGCTTCGACGGAGCAGGTATCGGCAGCGACGCAGCAGCAGGCTGTCGCGATGCAGGAAATGTCCCAGGCGGCAAGGGAACTCGCCGAACTCTCCAACGATCTGTGCAGCTGCGTTGAACGTTTCACCCTTCCACCAAGAGAGGTGCCGGCAGAATGAAGGCGAACCAGGAGCGTTTCCTGATCGTATCGGTCCGCGATAAACGCTTTGCCTTTCCACTGAAAGACATAGCCGAAGTCATGGAGACATTTCTGTCAAACCCCATCCCCAAGGCGCCACGGGAGTACATAGGCGTCATGAATTTCCACGGGGCGCCCGTTCCGGTCCTGGACTTCGACTCCTTTCTGAACGGCTGTCCCGCAAAGGGATCAGGCACTGTCCTCGTGCTCGACAGCAGGATCTGCTCGCTCGCATTGCGAATAGACGGGATTGAACGGATAGTACCGGGCGAAATCATTGAAGGCGGCAACGAAAGCGACTGGCTGTCTGGAGCGTTTGTCGCCGTTGAACAGGAAAAAATACCGTCACCATCACTTGAAAAACTGGTGAGACTGCTGGAAGATGCCCTCCAGGGGTCGGGACGAAAAACCCGAGTACCCTGAAGCATATTCGGCACTGATCGAATGGATACCGGTAATTGAGCGTCATGTCAAACGAACTGAATGGAGTTGACAGACCGTCTTTTCAAAATTCTACTGCCCGGATGGGAAAAGGGAGGGCCTGCTGAATGGACATGTCCCAGTACAAGGATCTGTTCATCTCTGAGGTCAGAGAACACCTGCACACCCTGAACGACACCATTGTGGAGCTGGAGGGGGATCCGGGTGAACGCGGGAAGATCGATGTCCTCTTCAGGATGGCCCATTCCATCAAGGGCATGGCTGCGTCCATGGGCTACGAAAAAATGGCCGAGCTTGCCCACAAGATGGAAGACCTGATGGACAAGGTCAGGAAGGAAGCTTTCGGATTCGGAACGGATATCGCCGACCTCCTCCTGGAAGGATCTGATCTCCTGACGGAAATGGTTCGCGGAGTGGAAGAGGACGGCAAAGCTGAGCAAGACATCTCCGGATTGGTGGAGAAACTGGCGGGATTTAAACCCCGCTCGACCGTCAAGAAGGAGGAAAAACGGGCAGGGAGCGGCGCCCAATCCCATGAACGGAAAGTGGACGGCCCGGTTGAGGGGAAAACCGGCGGGGCCGGAAACGCTGTCCGGGAACCCGGTGATGGGGAACGGCCGCAAAAGACGGTTCGCGTCAGGACGGAAGTGCTCGACAATCTGATAAACATTACCGGCGAGCTGGTGACCAGCAAGAACAGGCTGGCAAACATTGCCGGCGAATCGGGGTTCCGAAACCTGGACATGGCGGTTTTCGATCTTTCCCGCCAGGTCCGCGAATTGCACGATGAAATTCTCAAGTTGCGCCTGATGCCCTTCGGAGCGGTGGCCGACCGCCTGCCGCGGACGCTTCGCGACGCGGCAAAGAAGAGCGGTAAGGATATCTCTCTCAGGATCAGCGGCAGGGAGATTGAAATTGACCGCGGCATACTGGAAGGAATCTCCGATCCCCTGTCCCACATAGTTAGGAATGCGGTCGATCACGGCATAGAGCCGCCTGCCGAACGCCTGGACCGGGGGAAAAAGACCAGCGGGACCATCGCGATCGAAGCACGCAAACTCAAGGATAGGATTGTCATCAGCGTTGCCGATGACGGAAGGGGCATGGACCCCGCCGGGATCATTGCCGCAGCACGGGAAAAAGGCCTTATCAATGAAGAAGAAGGGGCGCGGCTCTCGCCAATCCAAGCCTTTCTCCTGACCTGTCTTCCGGGTTTTTCCACAGCAAAAGAAGTAACCGGCATTTCCGGCAGGGGAGTGGGAATGGATGTTGTCAGGTCTTCTCTGCAATCCCTTGGCGGCAACCTGTCAATCGAATCGGAGCTGGGCAGGGGAACCCGATTCATTCTTTCCCTGCCTGTGACAATCTCCATCATCCAGGTGCTTATGGTAGGATGTCGCCCATTCACTGTCGCTTTTCCAGTCGACAAGATACTGCGGACTCTCGATATCAAGCGTGAGGCCATATCCGTCAGAGGCAGGCGGACAGTATTCAGGCTGGGAGAGGAATGTATACCGTTATTGAGCCTCCAGCGTTTACTTGGATTGCCCCTCCCTGCCAGAAAGGGTCCGGGAATCCCCGCTGTCATGGTCGAAATCCGGGGACGCAAGGCAGTGCTGGTCGTGGACCGGTTCATCGGCCAGCAGGATGTCTTTGTCAAACCATTCGGAAGACCCTTAAACAGGATGAAGGGTCTTATGGGCGGTGCAGTTCTGGGCGACGGCCAGATCATATGCATTCTCGATCCCGCGGAACTCGTCCGCTAGGGCGCCAGATGCTGAAATTTGTTGCGCCCGAACTCCAGTTATGGCACTATCAGCCGCGTTTTTGAAAGGAAAATGACAATGAGATTCTTTTCTATCGTGATCCTCCTCTGCTCGCTCGCTTTAACGCCCTGCTTCACTTCGTCCGCTCTTGCTGAGGCAGGCCTCAAGGACGTAGTCGCAACAGTTGAACGAGGGTATAACTCATTGAGCGATCTGCAGGCATCTTTCGTGCAAAAGACATTCATCGCGTCAGTAAAAAGGGACCAGACAGGCAACGGCACCGTATCCATCAGGAAGAATCCGTCAGGCGCCGCCATGTTCCGTTTCGACTACCGCAAGCCGAAACAGCTCATCGTCTCCGACGGCAAAACCGTCTGGTTCTATCTGCCGGAAAACAGGCAGGTAATGCAGTCCAGCGTCAGGAACATGTTCGAAGGAGACAACGGTATCGCTCTCAATTACCTTACCGGCATGGGCCGGATCTCACGCGATTTCACCATATCCCCAATGAAGGGACTGCGCGACTCCGCGGGCAATTACCTCCTGGAACTGGTGCCGAAGAAGCCGGGCAGGAATCTGGCAAAACTGCATTTAACGGTGTCCGCGGAGGCAGTGGCAAAGTATCTGAAAGATGGAAACGTGAAGAATATTTTCCCAATCGTCTCATCGGTAGTCTTCGACCCCTTCGGCACCAAGACGACAATTCTCTTCAGCAATGTCAAGGTGAACCGGGGACTGAAGCGTTCACTCTTTTCCTTCAAAACGCCTGCTGGTGTCGAAGTAGTAAAACCATAGCAATTTGGAATATGGCCCAGGCAGCGACCTTCCGGCCGGACCGTGAAATAGCACGAGCGGAAACCAACCGTTCATCATAGACAGGAGAGAACAAGGTATGCCGTCATTCGACATAGTGTCACAGATCGACATGCAGGAAGTTGACAACGCAGTCAACCAGACAGTCAAGGAGATCACCCAGCGTTACGATTTCAAGAATTCAAAGAGCGAAGTGTCACTGGAAAAGGATTCGATCAGGATTCTGGCTGACGACGATTTCCGCCTGAAGGCCATCATAGACATTCTCCAGTCCAAGTGCGTCAAGCGTGGAGTCTCCCTGAAGGCTCTCAAGTACGGATCCGTGGAATCCGCATCCGGCGGCCTGGTCCGCCAGATCGTCTCGCTCCAGCAGGGAATATCAAAGGAAAAAGGCAAGGAAATCATTGCGGCCATCAAGGAATCCAGGATGAAGGTGCAGGGCCAGATCCAGGAAGACCAGGTCAGGGTCACCGGAAAGAATATCGACGACCTCCAGGAAATAATCAAGCTGTTGAAGGGGAAGGATCTGGAAGTAGAAATGCAGTTCATCAATTTCAGACAGTAGGGGATCAGACGGGATCGCCCGTTCGCAAGAGGTGCCTTTGAACGACAAGACGAAACGGAAAGTGAGCATGGTCAGCCTCGGCTGTCCGAAAAACCTGGTCGATGCCGAGGTAATGCTCGGTTACCTCGACCGTGAGGGATACGAGGTAACCACTGATGAGAAGGAAGCCGACATCATCATTGTCAACACCTGCTCCTTCATCAAGGAGGCAAAGCAGGAAAGCATAGATGCCATTCTGGATCTGGCCGACAGAAAGCATGACGGCCGCTGCAGCCTCCTGATCGTAACCGGCTGCCTGCCCCAGCGCTACCAGGAGGAGTTGTGCCGCGAGCTCCCGGAAGTGGACATATTCATCGGCACTGGAGACTACCCGCGAATAGCCGAGATTATCGCGGAAAAGTGCGACACATCGGAACAGCTCCGCTATATCGGGGATCCCAGCTTCATTTATGACGAAAGTTCGCCGCGGCTCAAATCAACACCACTTTATACAGCCTATCTCAAAATTGCCGAAGGATGTTCCAACTGCTGCTCTTACTGCGTGATCCCCAGCCTGCGCGGCGCATACCGTTCCCGGCCCATGGAGGGCCTGCTGGAAGAGGCACGGAGGCTTGTGGCCAGCGGAACCAGGGAGATCAACGTCATTGCCCAGGACATTACCCGTTACGGAACGGACTTGGACGACGGTTCATCACTGGAGTCATTGATACGCAACCTCGCAGAAATAGAAGAGCTTCGCTGGATCCGCCTTCTCTATGCCTATCCGAACGGTATCACTGACGAACTCATTAAGCTGATCAAGGAAGAAAGCAAGGTATGCAAGTACCTGGACATTCCCCTCCAGCACATCAGCGATCCGATCCTGGCAAAGATGAACCGGAGGAGCACCTCCCGACAGATCAGGGACCTGATCGGCAGTCTCCGTGCGGAAATCCCCGAGATCGCGCTTCGTACGTCGCTCATCGTCGGATTCCCCGGTGAGACGGAAGAGGATTTCAAGCAGTTGCTGCAATTCGTGGATGAAGCCCAGTTCGACCGACTCGGCGTATTCTGCTACTCCAGGGAAGAAGGGACCCCGGCGGCGGAAATGACGGCCCAGGTTTCGGAACGGATCAAAAAGGAACGCTACAAGAAGATCATGAAAGCGCAGGCCCGCCTGTCTTTCAAAAGAAACCGCCGTCTGACCGGCCGGATCGAAGAAGTTCTCGTGGAAGGATTCAGCGAGGAAACCGAACTGCTGCTCAAGGGAAGATCATCCCGGCAGGCGCCGGATATCGATGGCCAGGTTTACATAACAGCCGGCAATGCCAATGTGGGTGACATCGTATCTTTGAAAATCACCGACTCGTCGGATTACGACCTGATAGGGGAAATAGTCGAACCGGACCGGGATTGAGCATGGGATGCCGGAATCCCCTCACGCGGCTTTTTGCTTGACAACCGGTTAAAGTACGTTATTATGTGCAATCCTGATTGGCAAGAGACAGTTTCCAACTCGGAAATGAACAATTCAGCACGGAGACGACCTGATGGTAGAAAGAACCGAGGAAATGAAAACGATCCTCCTGAAGTTGAAGGAGGACACATTGAAGGAAATAAACAAGACGTTGAAATCCACGTCTGAGGTTCCAAGCGGCGAACCGAGCGGTGACATCTACGACCAGGCCTCCAGCGAAAGGGACCGGGAACTGGGATTCCTGCTCAATGACCGTGAGCGGGAGAAACTGCGTAATATAGATGAGGCTTTGCTGCGCATCGAGGAAGGCGATTACGGCATCTGTGAGGAGTGCGGCTGCGACATCCCCATCGGCAGACTCCGGGCCATGCCTTTTGCCCACTATTGCGTGAAATGCAAGGAAGACATCGAAAAACTGCAGGCCCAGACCAAGCGCTTTGAAGAAGACCGGGCTTACAACGAGATTTCCTTCGGCGAGGATGAAGAAGCCTGAAAGAAGAATTGATACCCCATGAAAGAAAAGGGCGCCTCCCCTCGGAGGTGCCCTTTTCTGCATCCTGCTCCCTCACATTTCAACACGTGTTACCACCCCCTGCAGCCTGCTGGCCGGCAGCTTGTGGAACTGGACGAAATTGGGGGTCAGCTTCTTTATGACACTGAAAACCTTCCATACCGGGTTTGCGGTATTTATATCCTCAATGCCGTAGAAAATTACCTTCTCCTTTATACCGTTCATCTTAAGGATGCTTTCGATATCCACCACCGCCAAGTAGCCGGACTTTATTTCCAATGCATCGAGACCCGGCGCCAGGTTTTTCATAAGGTTCGTCTTGACTCCGAACGGTTCATCGGTCCTTACGATCGAAATCAGGACATTTCTTTCATAAATGATATTGCTGCGGATTATGCAATGGATCACATAAGGAGGAATGACATTCCATTCTCTTGAGAAAAAGAGGGCCGTGCCCGACAGCACTCTGCCCGCTTGGTAAATCTGCTCATAACTTACGCGAAATGTCTCGATATCCAGTGGTCTCAAAGCCAGATAGAGGTTGCGCTGCCCATTGGTCCAAATGAAGATGGTGGCCAGTGGAAACGACGCAAGAACGAGGGACCAGTAGGCTCCGTGGGGAAGCTTCGTAAGGGTGGAGGCAAGATATACAAAGTCAAGCATGCTCACAAGGACCGCAATGGGCACTTTCCACTTCTTGTTGGTCCTGGAGAAGATGATGATCATCATCACACTGGTAATGGTCATTGAGCCGGTTACCGCCATGCCGTATGCCGCCGCCAGGTTGGCCGACCGCTGGAAAATGAGCATGATGAAAATCACCGCACACATGAGGGTCCAATTGATGAAGCCGATGTATATCTGTGACTTGAGTACGTGAGAAGTATAATCGACCTTCATCAGCGGTATGAGACGGGTCGTGATGCCCTGATAGACAATGGAAAAAACGCCGCTTATAACCGCCTGGGATGCTATGACCGTCGCCATTATGGTAAGAATCAGGAAGGGTATGTAGAGAGCCGGGACCTGCGACTTGACCATGCTGAACAGCAGATTCTTAGCCTCAGGGTTGGCCAGAACGAAGGCTCCCTGGCCGAGGTAGTTGATTACAAGTGCGAAAAAGACGAAATACCAGGCCCTGATGATCGGCTTCCTCCCCAAATGGCCCATGTCGGCATAGAGCGCCTCTCCGCCCGTGGCGCAGAGTATAACCTCGGAAAGTACAACAAAGCCTGCCAGACCGTTGTTGGTGAGGAACTGAATGGCATGGTGGGGGCTGACAGCCATGATTATTTCCGGCGCCCCCATCAGGGAAACAAAACCGCTCGTGATCAGGGCCAGGAACCAGATCACCATGACCGGGCCGAATACAGCAGCGACCTTGTCGGTTCCCTTGTACTGCATTACGAAAAGGCCTACCGCAATGCACACGCCGATAAGTGTCAGCGTCCCCTGGTGGAGGCCGGCAACCCCCGGGATCAGGAGTATTCCCTCGACAGCCGACATGATGCTGATGGCAGGAGTAATGACACCGTCACCCAAGAGGAGGGAGACCCCTACAAAGGAGAGGACCCCTCCAAAAGCAAGCAGCCGGCCAGATTTAAGCAGCTTTATCAGAATCTCCCTGAGGACGATCTCGCCGCCCTGGCCCTTGCGGCCGAGACTCATGGCCAGCCATGCGTACTCCACCGTCACCAGCAGGGTCAAGGTCCAGAAAACCAGCGACAAGATGCCGAAGACGTTTTCCCGGGTAGGCCTGGTCAGGGCAAAAATAACCGTAAGGGTGTAGATAGGGCTGGTGCCGATATCGCCGAACACAAGCCCCATGGACTTGACTATCCCGCCCCAGAAAGATTCCTCTTGGACTGTTTTCAAGGCGTCCCAGCCCCTGTGTCGCCCTTGTCCCGCTCGCGGATCTCAACACGCCGGATCTTGCCGCTGATGGTTTTCGGCAGTTCAGGGAGAAACTCGATGATGCGGGGATATTTGTAAGGCGCGGTCAATTTGCGCACATGCTCCTGGAGTTCTTCCACCAGGTCGTCGCCAGCCGCGTAATCCCGGGTCAGGACAACAGTGGCTTTTACGATCTGCCCCCTGATCTCGTCCGGAACCGCCGTAATCGCGCATTCCATGACCGCCGGGTGCTCCAGAAGAGCGCTCTCGACCTCGAAGGGGCCGATCCGGTATCCGGAACTCTTGATAACGTCGTCGGAACGGCCCACGAACCAGTAGTAGCCGTCTTCGTCGCGCCAGGCCATGTCACCGGTGTAATAGATGTCGTCATGCCAGACCCTGGCAGTCATCTCCCGGTCGCGGTGATAGCCGCTGAAGATCCCGAGCGGTTTCATGCGGCCGGTCCGTATGATTATCTGCCCTTCCTCGCCGACCTCGCACGATTTCAATTCATCGTCCACGATATCCATGTCGTACATGGGAGACGGTTTGCCCATGGATCCCGGCTTCGGGTCCATCCACGGGTAGGTGGCGATGGCAAGAGTGCATTCGGTCTGTCCGTAACCCTCCATGAGCCTGATTCCGGTCTTCTTCAGGAACTGGTTGTACACCTCGGGATTCAGAGGCTCCCCGGCAATCACGCAGTACCTGAGCTTCGACAGATCGAACGGGGAGAAGTCCTCCTTGATGAGGAAGCGGTAGATGGTGGGAGGAGCACAGAACGTGTTGATGCCGTATCTGGCAATGACTTCAAGAAGATTGCGCGGCGTGAACTTGTCATAGTCGTAGACGAACACGATACCGCCACTTATCCACTGGCCGTATATCTTACCCCATACCGCCTTTGCCCACCCGGTGTCGGCAATGGTCAGGTGTATGCCTCCATCCATGACATTCTGCCAGTATTTGGCGGTCAGGATGTGGCCCAGGGGATAGACGAAATCGTGCCTGACCATCTTGGGCATGCCGGTGGTGCCGGAAGTGAAGTAGAGCAGTGACACATCGTCATTCCCCGGAGCGTCACTGCCGGTCGGCCGGGTGAAATCCGCAGGGGTACTCTCCAGCTCACGGGAAAAATTGATCCAGCCTTCCCGGTCGCAATTGAGCACTGCCTTGTATTTCAAAGTCGGTGATTTTGCTTCGGCTTCGTCTACATGAAGAAGCACCTCGGGATCGTTAACGGTTACCACCATCTTGATATCAGCGGCGTTATTGCGGTAGATGATGTCTTTTGCGGTAAGGAGATGGGTGGCAGGTATGCTGATCGCACCCAGCTTGTGCAGCCCGAGCAGACAGAACCAGAACTCGTACCTTCTCTTGAGGACGAGCATGACAGGATCGCCCTTGCCAATGCCAACGGACTGGAAAAAAGAGGCGGCCTTGTCACTGTACAGCTTGAGCTGGCCGAAGGTGAAGGTCGACTCGTTCCCCTGGTCATCACACCAGATCAGGGCTACCCTCTCGGGATCACGCCGGGCCATCTCGTCAGCCACGTCATAGGCGAAGTTGAAGGAATCAGGTACGGATATGGTAAAATTCTCGACAAAATCCTCATAGGAATCATACTTCACGCGGGAAACAAATCGTTCTAGCATGGGATAGACACCTCATT
Source organism: Geobacteraceae bacterium (assembly GCA_034933285.1). Taxonomy (GTDB): domain Bacteria; phylum Desulfobacterota; class Desulfuromonadia; order Geobacterales; family Geobacteraceae; genus RPRC01. Next base: position 79,291 of record JAYFNT010000024.1, read on the forward strand.
TCTTTCCGCTCATAAAAAATGCCGGTCGGATCCGCCTCTTGAACTCCGGTAAATCGCGGCCGGAAGATTCATATCAGTATCAGAATATGACTGCGAGAAAACGCGCTGTCCTGTTGTCCAGAGCCTGCATCGCGTGAGGATGGCTGGAATCGAAATAGAGCGAATCGCCGGGATTCATGATCAGTTCATGATCGTCGATAATGATCTTGAGGCGGCCTTCCAGAAGATAATTGAACTCCTGCCCGGGATGACTGTTGAATGACGCCGTTTCGGCCTGTTCAGGTTCCACGGTAACCAGGAACGGTTCGGCTGTCTTGTGGATGAAATTGGCGGCAAGGTTCTGGTATTTGTACTCTTTCCTCCGCTCCACGCTGACCCCTTTGCCGCACCTTACCAGGGAATAAACGTGAAGCCTGGGGCTCTCTCCGGTCAGCAGGTCAGTCAGTTCAACCGAGAAACGATGGGCAACCTTGTACAGGAAACCCACTGGAATGTCCACTTCGCCGCTTTCAAAGCGCTGGTAGTCCTCCCGGGACACTCCCAGCTCATGGGCGAGGGTTTCCGGCGAAATACCCGCTATCTCACGCAGATCCCTGATGCGCATGGCGATGTTCCTGATGTTTTCCGGCATGCCGGGCCTCCTCCTTTGCCATTGAAATGCCCCGGCCGTCGCATTCCGCGGGCATCCGAAGGGGCAGTGTCATAGAAGTAGCATTTTTATGAAAAAATGCAATCAGTATTTGAAAACGAGGCTGGCTGCCAGCATATGTATGTCGGAACCGTACTTGCCGTTGGCAGTGCCTGAGCCCGGGAGACCTAAAGGATCGCCGATCGAATTGGCCTTATTGCGGCTCTCCAGCAACTGGTAGGCATAGCTGAGGGAAAGTGTGAGTTGCTTGAATGTCAGTTCGGTTCCCACGCAGAAAAGGTGGGTGTCCGCATCGGGTATGGATGGCTCGAAAGTTTCGTCGGGCACGGGATTGTCACTGTAAAGGTATCCGGCCAGCAGGGAAACGTTCTCATTCAGACGATAGCGAGCGCCGAGATTATAGGCGAAAGTGCTCTTCCAGTTTTTTTGTGCGGCCTGGGAAGTGCCGTCAGCGAAATTCACCCGGAGCTGCCTGAACGAAGACCAGTCTTCCCAGCGGATACCCGCTTCAAGGGTTAGAGAATCGAACCCTTTGTAGCTGATCCCCGCGGTAACCTGCTGCGGAAGCGTCATGTCTGCCTTGCCGCGGGTGTTCACCAAATACGGCGGGACCTGCGTATCATAGCTGCCAGTCCCCTCGACCCCGATTTTAACCTCGCTCCTGTAAGTTGCGCCAACTGAAATCGTGCTGCTGACATCATACAGAAAACCGATGTTGAACCCGACACCGGTCCCATCGCCGGAGAATTTCGACCCGTTGTCCGGAATCGAATACGGAGGAAGAGTACCATTGAAAATGTAATACAATCCATTCATATCGATATTTTTCTCAAGCGTCGTATCCAGGTAGATTATGTCGAGTCCCGCGGCAAGAGTAATTTTCGGCGTAATCCTGACGGAAACGACCGGATTGAAGGCCAGGGTGAGGAGTTCGGAATTGGTAGCAATGTATCTCCCTTCCCAGGTCCTGCCCCAATCCGTTCCGAGGCCAAAGGGGGAAAAAACGCCGAAACCAACGCTTACACGGTCGGTTGCACGATGAGTTATGAAAAAGGTGCTCGGATAGAACACCGTATCTTTCGTCTCCGCCCTGCCTCCTGAAATGCCGGAAAACTCACGCGACGGGAAAAGCAGCGTCGTGCCGACCTCTACCTGTGTTCCGCTCAATCGATTAATGAGTGCCGGATTGTAAAAAACGCTCGAAGGCTCTTCACCATGTGCAGTCACTGCAGCCGCCTCTCCCAAGGGCGCTGCCCCGTGGGTAAAAATGCCGAAACCGGACGCCTTTGCGCCCGAAGGCAAGCATGTAAAGCATACGAATGCCATCAATAACACGTTGCGGAAGGAGAATTTCGTCAACATGATCAACTCCTTTTCTGGCTGGAGCCAAACCCGTCCTAATTGCCAATACATTAATTAGCAATAACATATCCACACTACACGATTGAATATGAAAACATGCGATTATTTATAAGTCAAATCATTTTTTTAAGCACCGTTGGCCTGTCTATGGCTATTCAGTTCTTCTTAACTGTCTTTATGCATTTACAATTATTAATGATAGTACATCCGGGAACTGCAGTTAATGACTGATAAAGGACGGAGCTGGGCTTTCGAGGAGATAGTGATACGGCGAAAGTAGCAAGATCTCGAAAACCGGGAAGGCGCTTGAAACCAGTAAAAGCTCTGACAAGTGAGTCATGAGTTAACAGATTATCACGAGCGACGAGGAAGTTCCGCTCTGGCCCCGGAAAGACTTTCCGGATGGGCTCTAATTATATGACAAGAGGGAATGCGTCTTTTTTGCTAAAATGACCCTAATCACTATTGCCCATCATCGAGTACAGTGGTATAAAATTTTGTCCCAACTGGCTCTTCTACCAATATCTCGACAAAGAAGCGGGGTTTGCATGCAACACAAAGGGTATCTCATGGAAAGCGCTGACGAGGCCACGCGTCTCGATATGAAAACCGACGTGAAAGCATTGAACCGGCAGGCCCTCTGGGCAGGTATCAGGCCGGGTATGCGTGTCGCGGATATCGGCTCAGGCTCAGGGATTACTACCTCGTACCTGCATGCCCTTGTACAGCCGGGTGGCGCCGTCACCGGCGTGGACGCTTCCGGAGAACGGATTGCATATGCCCGGGATCGTTACGGAGTCGGTGGAATAGAATTCCACAGGAAAGACCTGCTTCAGCCGCTGGATGAGCTGGGGAAGTTCGATTTCGTCTGGGTCCGTTTTGTCCTGGAATATTTCAGGAGCAACAGCGACTCACTGGTCAGGAACATTTCCAGCATCGTCAAACCTGGAGGAATATTATGCCTGGTAGACCTCGACCACAACTGCCTGAACCATTACGGAATGTCAACGAGGCTGGAGAAAACCCTGTTCGGAATAATCGGGGCTCTTCAGGAAAAAGCAAACTTCGACCCTTACGCAGGAAGGAAGCTTTATTCTTATCTTTATGACCTGGGATACGAAGATATAAACGTGGAAGTCTCCGCCCATCACTTGATATACGGTTCTCTTCAGGAATCAGACTCGTTCAACTGGATGAAGAAAGTGGAAGTGGCACCGAAAAAAATCGGTTATGACTTTACAGAGTACGAAGGAGGCTACGAAGAGTTCCGCGAGGAATTCCGGTGCTTCTTCAATGATCCCAGAAGATTCACCTATTCTCCGATCATTTCCTGCAGAGGAAGAAAACCGGTGAAGTAACAAAGCAATCAGTTCACTACTTCACCCGCGGATGCGTAAATAGGACCATTTCCCGCTATCGGGCTCTCTGCGATGAATCTGTTTTCCGGCTGGATTGAGCTTACCGCTTCTCGCAGAATCTCCCTGGATGGCTTCACATCCAGAAATTCAATACCGAACCCCGTGGGAAGAGCCTCATTAGTCGGAATTTCAGCGCAGTTGAGCCAGACAACCCTGCCGAGCGCGTGAAATTCACAAGGGTCGTTACACGGCAAAGTAAAGGCCAGCTCGATCATGGAGCCACATTTCACGTCACAATCAGAAGCCACATACATCCCCCCAGCACTGATATCTTCGCAGGCGCCGGCTAAAGTAGTACCGTTAATGACCAGGGACAGGGGAATCATGCATGATTCACGTTCTCTGTGCAGCGCATAAATGGGAAATGATTGCCTGCTTGCTTCATTTATGAAATCCGGGTTTTTTTTCATGAAATCGAGAAATGCGTTTACCACCCTTTTCTCGAAGTGTTTCCCCACATGCTCCTTAAGCAATCTGACGGCATCGGATAACGGCATGGGGTCCCGGTAATGGCGTTTCGCGGTAATGGCTTCGAAGAAATCCGCAACGGCAATTATCTTGGCGCCAAAGGGTATTTCCTGCCCTTTCAGGCCCGCCGGGTATCCGCTGCCGTCGATTTTCTCGTGATGGCTACCCGCGATTTCAGGCACCTGGCGGTAAATGCCCTCGAAGTTTATCTGCGCCAATATCTCACGCGTCTTCGACGCGTGGGACTTCACCTCGTCATATTCCTCCTCAGTCAGCCTGCCTTCCTTCTTCAGGATCGAGTCGGGGATGCCTATCTTCCCATAGTCATGCAACAGGGCCGCGACCCTGATCATCTCGCAGTAATCCTTGCCGAGACCTAGTTCCCGGCATATTCCTACAGCATATTTGGTAACCTTTTCAGCATGCCCTGCGGTAAGATTGTCCCTTGTATCAATGCTCGCCGCAAGAACCTGGAGAGTCGAACTGAACTGGTGTACGCGGTATTCATTGAGCATGGCATTACGAATACTGATACCTATCACCGTGGAAATTCCCATGAGAAGGTTCATGTGACTTTGGAGCAACGGCTTCTTGGTTTGCACATTGTCGACAACAAGTATGCCCAGTGAATTTCCGTCACAAACAATGGGGCAAACGATGAATGACTGGGCGCCCAATTTTTTCGCAAAAGTCAGGCTGTGGGGAGAAAGGTCCGTTTTTATCTCATCGAAGTCATTTATCAGATAGGGCTTCTGTTCACGGAACGAAATTACGAATATCCCCCGCGACTCAGGCCTGTCGAGGTGGAATGTGGTCTTTTTAAAAAGATTTTCCAGCTCTTCCGAATAGCCGAACCCGGCCCTGAACAACAGTCGTGTCTTGTCCTGGTCCGTGAGAAAGATCATGCAGCGATCGTAATCGAGACGTTTCTGCAGCACGTGAATGACATTGCTCAGGATGGCATCGATATCGGTCTGCTTGTTGATTGCCTGTCCAATCTCGTTTGTCATCAGGGCATTATTGTAATTCTGGTTGATCTGCTCCAGCAGTTTATCGGTAGATTCACGCAGGTTATCGAGCCCCGCATTGAGATCCTGCTTCTCCTTGCAAACGGCAACAAGACTCACCAGCAGAATTATTGACACTGCGGAGGGGAAAACAGCGATCAGAGAAAGCCATCCACCAAGGCAGAACGAGACAGCACACAGCACGAACAGGATGGACGCACTGTAGTTCCGAATCCTTGTCCAGGAAACAGAGGCGGGCTTTTCCCAGGAAATAATATATCGGCAGACATTGCCGTTCTCAAAAAGACACTCAGGATGCTCTATGCTTGGGAGCTTGCAATTGAAAACCTCTGCAATGGCTTCCATAAAGCCGATCCTGTTTTCGCACTGGAAGCGCTTCTCCTGTACACCCTCCTCCAGGGTAACGGTGATTTCGACCTTGTTGGATGCCAGTTTTCTCGACTCGTACACTGATGACCTGGTAAAGTTTTTTGTGGTTTTGCCGATCATCTCGTAGACTTTTGCAGGGCTGACAAGTCCCAGAACATATTGGCGCATCACACCGATTGCCTCCGGGGAAGCAGCGTATCTTCCTGCTTCCCTGGCTATGTTCTCATTGCCTGTCAGCTTGACGAGCCTCTCATAAAACAGATCTACTTGCTCCTGGTCGAACCAGTGCCCTTGATCCGCCACTTCGTAGGGTTCCATTTTTGCGAATTGCAGCAATTCGCTTATGTTGACATAGCTGTACTTTCTCTTAATCAACTTGATATAAGTGTCAATAATCCTGCTATTATATAATTGCTGTTTGATTTTATCAGTTTCCATTCAACACCGTATCAACCTTCAACGTTTCTACATCCCTTAACCCACGACTATTCACGATGGTGATGCATCATCCAATCTATAGATCTGAAATAACCGTCTGTATATTGCATGTTCAAGATCCAAAGGTGGTAAATCTTGTCATAATCGATCTGTCTTCTGTCAGCATAAGATGCAGGGTATATCATGACGGGAATATATTCACTGTCATAATATTTCGACAACAGGGAATAAATCATAAACAGGGTCCCCCGTGGGAATTCCTCTTCATCTATAATAAACGTATGTATACAGTTCGTCAGGTCTGACATGTTCAGCCCGATGTCCGAAACATTAATCACAAAGACAGCTTTCAGTCTCCCATTTCGCTTGAGAGAATAAAGATGCTTTTCTTTCCTGAAACCGGTACTCTCGTACTCCCTTACGATTTCATCATGACCGAGCATGTGCGGCTCAAGGTCCAGCGCATTCAGCAGAAGCCCCCCTGAGGTGTACCGGTAAAAACTCTCCAGTTCAATCAGGTCTTCCTTCTGTGTTTTTTGAAGAGACCATGGCCCCGCCAGATCCCACTGGTCAACGAGTCCCTTCCGGTAATGGAAATAAGCGAAGGCATCGAGCGAGCAACCGTTTCTGTCATTTATCTGCTTGGCGATGCCGCCGAAAACCCTCTGCGGAAACTTGTTGTCTGGCCTGTAGTAGCAGGCGACAAAGTTCATGCGCGTAGAGCAGAGCCCGTGCGAGTCGTTTATGGAGCGCCCGATCTGCTCAAGCACCGACAGCCCGGTCCTTTTGCCTGACCGCTTGTCGGCAGCATGGTGATGTATCAGCCACGTGTACTCATAAAAGCGCACCATAGCTATGTGAGCGTAAATCCTGCCGTTCTTTTGATAAACGAAATGTCTCGCTATATGCGGATTACTGTTGTAAAGCCTCTCGTAAGTCTCTTTGAACTTTTCCTTCTGAGCCTGAATAAATGAGTATTTTTCAGGATAAAGAAAGCCTGTCTGAAAAAACAACTCCCAAAGGGCATCCATATCCAGTTTGTTGCAGATATAAGAATTGCGATCCTTTGCCTGATGAAGGAGGGCCATGAGTCTTACATGCTCGTTGATATCCATGTCCAGAATGGCAAGCCCGCATTTGACCCTGTTCTTTCCCTCCGCCACTGTCTTAACGTCACGATAGACAACCTGGACACTGCAGCGGATGGACATGATACTTGCCAGATCGATACTCAATTCGGGAATGATCCTCCCCGGAAGCAGAACAGAATTTTCTTCGCTTTCTTCCACCGAAAGTCCGGATCCCGAAATGTCTATTACCTTGAGGTTAACCGTTTTTCCGGTAAGAGGATCGACAAAGACTGCGTCAGGCGAGGGAACAAGACTGTGACGGGAACTCCTGTATTCCTTGGGCTCAAATCTGCATATCCTGGAATGGAGCGGCTTCATGACGAATGATCGCGTCCTTTGGCCGGCATTCTGACTGATTATCTCGCAGTCGCCCGAATATAGTACCTCGTTGTTATCGCTCAGTACTATATGCACCGGCGTGACCTTGTTGACCCATTGGAATGATTGCGGCGGGACACATGTCAAGTCGATACGGAATGACGCAGCGCAAAAGTCGACGAGCTCGCCGTTGAACATCGTCCCATTCTGCAGGAAACGGACATGGATGTCACGACATGGATGTCTGTTGATTTTACGGCAACTTATCTCATCGCACGTATCGGGCAGATGGAAGCTGATTCCATTCGCCGTAATATCAATCAGTTCTGCTTCGACGTGCAGCGGTTCCTGGGGATCCGGCACAATGAAACTTTCGTACCGGTGAGTTTCGAGTTTCTGCTCCAGGCCGTCAAACTTGACCCAGAGACATTCCAGATTGTCATCCAGACAAGGGAGTGGTTTGGCTTTGAGGGTTATTGTGGTACCATATTTCGAGTGTTTGAAGTTGACAAGAATGGGTTCATCTTTGAAGTTGAGATAGTTCAGCCTGTTGACGAGATGTTTCCTGACGACTTCCTTCTTCTTCCGGGCACGGCATGCCGTTGAATCCTCGTCCGGCACGACGTTTTCCAAAGCTGCTACATCGTTGTATGTGCCGCAGACTTCGAACAAAGCAGTCCCTCCCGTACATACGGCAACTTCCGGAAATAGTCACCCGCGCGATTCGTACCACCAATTTGCTTTGACTGCCGGCAGGCATTGGAGACGACAATGTGGGGGACGATTATTCTCATTAACACATTAGCTTTTTCATTTACCACAAAAGCTTTGCATGTGCAAGCATTGAATTTTAAAGAGGTTTGCATTTCCTTACACGATCCGCGGAAGCTAACGCTTTCGAATTGACGCATCCCAATGATACACGCCACATAAACGCAAAAAAGGCGGGTTTCCCCGCCTTTTCTTGCCATGTCATACTATCCGATCGTTATCTGGCCGCTCTCGATGCAACCTGCACCCTGATAAGCGCACGCTGCAGAGCTGATTCGTATATAATGAAATCCCTGTCCTCACGGGAGAGCTTCCTGAGAGCCTCCTCGGCGCGTCCCAGTGCTTCCTTGGCGCGCTCAAGATCGATTTCATCGGCCCTTTCCGCTGTTTCCACCAGAATGGTTATGCGGTCGTCCGCTATTTCAAAATAGCCCCAATTCAATGCAAGGTGGTTGATTTTGCTGTCCTTGGCATATACAAGCTCGCCTATCTTCAATGAAGTGAGGAAGGCAGCGTGCCCCGGGAGAACGGTAAATTCACCGAGAACACCGGATGCGGTTACCATATCCACTTCTTCCGTGAGGACTTTCCTGTATGGTGTTACCAGTTCGAGCTGCAGTTTTTCCGCCATGTATAAATCCTTATCGGCCGTCTTCCGGCTTGCCGAAAGCGTCTTTCTCCCCTTAGCCTTTTTTCCCGCTCAGCCTTTCCTTCAGACTACGCGGAAAGTTTTTTCGCCTTCTCCAGGACTTCCTCTATCGTACCGACCATGTAGAAGGCCTGCTCGGGAATGTCGTCATGCTTTCCAGCCACTATTTCCTGGAACCCTTTTATGGTGTCCTTCAGCTCGACATACTTGCCCGGAGTACCGGTAAAGGTTTCGGCGACATGGAAAGGCTGGGAGAGAAATCGCTGTATCTTGCGAGCCCGGGTGACGACGAGTTTGTCATCTTCCGAAAGCTCATCCATCCCCAGAATTGCAATTATGTCCTGCAAATCCTTATAGCGCTGCAGCACATACTGAACCTCGCGGGCGATATTGTAATGCTCTTCGCCAATTATCTGCGGATCCAGGATCCTCGATGTGGAATCAAGCGGGTCAACAGCGGGATAAATACCCAGTTCGGCGATCTGGCGGGAAAGAACAGTGGTTGCGTCAAGGTGCGCAAATGCAGTCGCCGGCGCGGGGTCAGTCAGGTCGTCGGCAGGGACATAGATCGCCTGCACTGATGTAATGGAACCCTTGTCGGTCGAGGTGATCCTTTCCTGCAATTCACCCATCTCGGTCGCAAGGGTCGGCTGATAACCGACAGCCGAAGGAATTCGGCCGAGGAGCGCCGACACTTCGGAACCTGCCTGGGTGAAACGGAAAATGTTATCGATGAACAAAAGGACGTTCTGTCCCTCTTCATCACGGAAGTACTCGGCAACGGAAAGCGCCGACAACGCCACACGGGAACGGGCGCCGGGAGGCTCGTTCATCTGGCCGTAAACAAGGGCGGCCTTGTCAAGAACTCCTGACTCTTTCATCTCGTTCCAGAGGTCGTTTCCTTCACGGGTCCTCTCGCCGACACCAGCGAAGACTGAATAACCACCATGCTGCTTGGCGATGTTGTTGATCAGTTCCATGATGATAACGGTCTTGCCGACGCCGGCGCCGCCGAACAGGCCGATTTTTCCGCCGCGGGCGTAAGGCGCCAGCAGGTCTACGACCTTGATCCCGGTAGTGAACGCCTCAACCTTGGTGGATTGCTGTATGAATGACGGAGCTTCGCGGTGGATCTCATATTCCTGCTCGGCATTGATCGGACCCATCTCGTCGACCGGCTCGCCGATTATGTTTATGATGCGTCCTAGGGTCTGCCGACCCACAGGCATGACGATCTGCTTGCAGGTATCCAGCGCCTGCTGACCGCGAACCAGGCCGTCAGTCGAGTCCATCGCAATGGTGCGCACGGTGTTTTCACCCAGGTGCTGAGCCACTTCCAGCACCAGGTTGTACTCACGGTCGTCGATGGCGGGGTTGGTCACCCTGAGAGCGTTATAGATCGCCGGAAGCTTTCCCGGTTCGAACTCCACATCCACTACCGCGCCGATGACCTGCGATATTTTTCCAAGGTTCTGGCTCATCTGGTCCCTTCCTCCTGCGGCCCGCCCAGCGGACCGTGCTCTATGATAAATCTGATATTGTGGGTCTTAATAGTGTTCTCAAGCCTTGATGGACTCGGCGCCCGAGATGATCTCCATCAATTCCGTGGTAATGGCGGCCTGTCTCGCACGGTTGTACTGCAGCGTCAGCTTTCCGATCATCTCCGTCGCATTCTTTGATGCACTGTCCATGGCAGTCATCCTGGCTCCGTGCTCAGACGCTACGGACTCCAGCATGGCATGAAAAATCTGAACCTCGATATGCTTCGGGAACAGTTCGTTCAGGAGTTCCTCTTTGGAAGGCTCATAGATTGCCTCCATAAGGAACTCTTCTTCGCTCTCCTTCGGAGCCTCGATCGGAAGCAACCGCTTCAGTGTTATATCCTGGGACATGACACTCCTGAAAGCGTTATAAAGCAGGTATACCTCATCGTATTCGTCAGCCATATAACCTTCTATCAGTTCCTGCCCGATAAGTGCGGCTTCCTGGTAGTTGAGGGTCGACAATATGTTGGAGTAGTTTTTCCGGATCGTTGCGCGCCTTCGGAGATACTCGTGCCCCTTCCTGCCGATGGTGAGGAGGGTTATCTCACTGAAACGTGACGTGTTTTCGCGGATGAATCCTTCCGCTGCCTTGCATATGTTGGCGTTGAAGCCGCCACACAGGCCTCTGTCCGAGCTGATGACTATGAGAAGCGCCCTCTCCGCCTTTTCCTTCTGCAACAGAGGGTTGCCCTCCTGTCCACCGCTGCCGGAAAGCCTCTGGAGAACCTCCGTGAGCTTTTCGGCATAGGGACGGGCAGCCAGCACATTCTCCTGGGCACGACGCAGCTTCGCCGCGGCGACCATTTTCATGGCCTTGGTGATCTGGCGCGTGCTTTTGACCGAATTAATTCGTTTCCTGATGTTTTTCAGGCTTGCCATGGGGGCTGTTCCGTCCTTCTCTAGGCTGTAAATTCCTTCTTGAATTCATCGAGGGCGGCAATTATCTTTCCCCTCAACACGTCGTCAATTGCCTTCTTTTCGCTGATTTCACGCAATACGTCCGCTTTCCGCGAATCGAAGAAGACGGTCATCTCGGCCTCGAAGCGACCGAGAGCGCTTACCGGGCAATCATCCACGTAGCCGTTGTTTGCCGCAAAGATGACCAGCACCTGCTTTTCGACCGGAAGCGGCCGATACTGGGGCTGTTTGAGGATTTCTACAAGGCGTTCACCGCGTGCCAGCTGCATCTGGGTCGCCTTGTCCAGGTCGGAACCGAACTGGGCAAAGGCAGCCATTTCCCTGTACTGGGCAAGATTGAGACGCAAAGTGCCGGCAACCTGCTTCATTGCCTTGACCTGCGCGGCCCCCCCGACACGGGACACGGAAAGACCAACGTTGATGGCCGGGCGCACGCCCGAATAGAACAGGTCGCTTTCCAGATATATCTGGCCGTCCGTAATGGAAATGACATTCGTAGGTATGTATGCCGACACGTCACCCGCCTGTGTTTCGATGATCGGCAGGGCTGTAAGGGAGCCTGCTCCGCATTCATCGGAAAGCTTTGCGGCCCTCTCAAGGAGACGGCTGTGGAGATAGAAAACGTCACCGGGGTATGCTTCGCGTCCCGGCGGGCGGCGGAGCAGCAGGGAAAGCTGCCGATAGGCCACAGCCTGCTTTGAAAGGTCGTCATAAATGATGAGGGCGTGCTTTCCGGTGTCACGGAAGTACTCTCCCATTGTAACGCCTGAATAGGGGGCGATGAATTGCAATGGCGCAGGCTCCGAAGCGGAAGCTGACACCACGATTGTGTAATCCATGGCGCCGTGCTCGCTCAGTTTGCTGACAACCTGGGCCACGGTGGATCGCTTCTGACCAATGGCGACATAGATACAGACAACGTCGCCACCCTTCTGGTTGATTATGGTATCGATGGCGATGGCCGTCTTTCCGGTCTGGCGGTCGCCGATGATGAGCTCGCGCTGTCCGCGCCCGATTGGAACCATCGCATCGACCGCCTTGATGCCGGTCTGCAGCGGTTGGTGAACCGACTTGCGTTTGACGATACCCGGCGCCTTCACCTCCACCATACGAAAATCTTCAGTCTGTATGGGGCCCTTGCCGTCAATGGGCTGACCTATGGCGTTGACTACGCGGCCGATCAGCGCCTCGCCGACGGGAACCTCGACGATCTTTCCGGTGCGCTTGACAATGGCGCCTTCCTTGATTGTTCCGTTATCCTCGCCCAGGATGGCAGCGCCGACGTTTCCTTCCTCAAGGTTGAGGACCATGCCCGAAACTCCGCCGGGAAATTCGAGCAGCTCACCCGCCATTGCTTTGGCAAGGCCATGGATTCGGGCTATCCCGTCACCGACGGAGATGATGGTGCCAGTCTCGGCGACCTCGATGTCCCTGCCGTACCCCTCGATCTGCCTTCTGATAATCTCGCTGATTTCTTCCGCTCGCAGTTCCATAGGCACTTCTCACCCCTTCTGTAATATATCTTGAATCTTTGTCAATTGCGTCCTGATACTGCCGTCAAAGACCTTGTCGCCAATCCTGGTGACCACACCGCCGATCAGCTGCGGGTCTGCGGAAACGCTGAGAACAACTTTCTTTCCCGTCGCCTTTTCCAGAGCCGTCCGCAGTTCCGCCACCTGCTCTTCCGAAAGGGGCACGGCGGATGTCACATCGGAACGGAGAATCCCTGCCGCCTCATCTGCAAAAGAACGGTAGCTTTCCAAAATTGCATCGAGCTGGTCGAGTCTCTTCTTGTCGAGAAGCAGCAGCAAAAAATCGCGCATCGTCTTGGAGACACTGAGGCGGGACGCCAGCTCTTTTACGATTTCCCGTTTCGCTTCGATCCCGTAAGAGGGAGTTTCAAAGAATTCAGCTGCCTCTGCGCCAGGGACGAGGGTCTGTGAAAACACGGAGAGTTCCGAGAAATACTGTTCGACAGTTCCCTGTTCCGCGGCCACCTGAATGAGAGCCTTGGCATACCGGCGTGCAATAGCGTTCGTGCTCAATGTACCTCCACCACCTTGTTCAGATATTCATCAACAAAACGTTCCTGATCGGCCGGAGTTACCGACCGGCGCAGACTTTCCTCGGCCAGACTGACCGCAAGACGCGATGTCTCCGCACGAAGCCGCGCCATGGCCATCTGCACTTCCTGCTGGGCGTAGGCTTTCGCCTGTTCGCGTATCCTTTCAGCCGACTCGTTCGCCTCGGCAATTATGCGGGCTTTCTCGGCCTCGCCCTCTTGCCTGATGGCCTTCTGGATACTGTCAATCTCGAGTGTGGCCTTATCCAGTTTTTCGCTGTACTCGGCGAGCTTATCTTCCGCGGCTTGCCGGGCTTCGGCAGCTTCCTGAAGCGCCTTCGCCACGGTCGCCTGCCTGGAGGCCAGCAATCCTTTGATGTTTGCCTTCTTGGCGCCCCACGCCAGGATCGCCACCAGTATGGAGAAGGAAAGGAGGCGATAGCCGAAATCCTTCAGTTGCGCGGTCGAATCCGCATGGTGGGCCGCCTCGGCGGCACAAGCAATGCCCGCCACCCCCGCAAGGGCGATGAGAAAGGCAAGCACGGCCAAAACCAGCGCCTTGCCGGGGGCTGTCATGGGACGACGTTTCATGTCAGGCTCCTTCCGAGGACTTTTTCGCTGATGACACGGGAAAGAGATTCAGCCTGGGAGCGCAGGAACGTTTCAGCCTCCCGGGCTTCCTTCTGGATCACGCCCTGAAGAGCCGCCATGGCTTGGCTTGACTCTTCGCGGGCAGCACCTATCACCCGGGACTCCTCCGACCTGGCTTCACCTATGAGCCTGTGCCGCTCCTCATTGGCAGCGGCCTTTATTTCACGAAGCTTCTGTTCGTAGCGAAGCATCTTCTCCTGGACTTCCCTGTCAACGGAAGCAGTTTTCTCCCTCGATGCCGCGATTTCCGCGTCCCTGTCCGCCAGGACCTTCCTGATAGGCCTGTACAGCAGGATATTGAGGAGAAACATCAGTAGAAGAAAATTGGCTGTCTGGAAGAGAAAAACGATGTCTATTTTGATCATGCCCCAAATCCCTCTTTGCCTGTTTGCCCCGGTCTCAGACCCGGACTAAGGTCCCAACCGCAAAACGTATGACGAGTACCATATGGCATTGCTGATGTCAATCAATTTTTAGCTTTAGTAAAAAATATTTGTGCAAAAATAAAATTAACGGTTCTCCGGCGCCTGTACGAAAAGTGCTTCTGCTTAACTCGAAATATACAATGATTACAGTCAGTTACAAGTCAATGCGGTGAAGTGTCCCAAGACATGTCCAGAAACAACCAAAATGCGATAGCGATCGAAAATAAAACAATGTTCACGAACCGAGCAGGTCAATCAGCCTGACAAGCTCCTCTGCGTTTGAAAATGCTATCTCTATCCTGCCGCCCTTGCCGCTCTGGCGGATTGCCACCCTGGTCATGAAGCGCCGCTTGAGCCGATCCACTACCGCGGTGATCTCAGGGCCGGGCGCAGCTTTCTGGCGTGACTGCTTCTTCGATTTGAGGCGCCTGACCAGGTTCTCCGTTTCCCGCACTGAAAGACGTCTTTTCAGGATCTCTCCGCGGGCCTGTGCCATCAGCTCATGCGACTCCAGGGCTAGCAGAGCCCGGGCATGACCCATGGAAAGGCGTTCTTCAAGGATGTCCTGTTTGACGTCGGAAGGCAGTTTCAAAAGCCGCAGTGAATTCGCAACTGTGGAACGATCCTTTCCGACCCTTTTCGCCATCTCTTCCTGGGAAAGACGGAATTTTTCGATGAGGGCGTGGAATGCCTCAGCCTGCTCTATGGCGTTGAGGTCTTCGCGCTGGATGTTTTCTATCAGGGCCATTTCCAGGGCAGTATCATCGGAAACATCCTGTATGACGACCGGCACCTCCTTAAGACCCGCTTTCTGGGCAGCCCTCCAGCGCCTCTCACCGGCAACCAGTTCGTAGTGCTCCGAAAGGCGCCTCACGACCAGAGGCTGGATAACCCCCTTTTCCCGTATGGAGTCGGCAAGCTCTTCGAGCTTGTCGGCTGCAAACCTCTTGCGCGGCTGGTCCCGGTTGGGCTTGATCTCCTCGATGGGGCACGAAAAAAAGACCCTGCCTTCCTCTTCAACTACAGGAAGTAGAGCCGCCATCCCCTTGCCAAGACCGGTCTTCTTACTCATCATGGCCCTCTCTTTCAATGATCTCCCTGGCCAGCTCCAGGTATCCGACCGCCCCTCTGGAGGTTATGTCATAGAGCAGAATCGGCTTGCCGTAGCTCGGCGCTTCAGAAAGCCTTACATTGCGCGGGATTACCGTGCGAAAAACGGAATCGCCGAAATGGCTGCGTATCTCCTCGCTTACCTGCCGGGAAAGATTGTTCCTTGCATCGAACATGGTAAGGAGAATTCCTTCAATGGCCAGTGGCGGATTGAGGCCTTTCTTCACCAGCCTGATGGTTTTCAGTATCTTAGACAGTCCTTCCATGGCATAAAACTCGCATTGGAGGGGTATCAGAACCGAAGCGGCGGCAACGATGGAATTGAGGGTCAGCAAACCCAGGGAGGGGGGGCAATCGATTAGGATGTACTGATATTTGCCCGCCAGGGAATCGAGAACACCCGCGAGCTTCCGCTCGCGGTCGGAAACGCTCACCAGTTCGATTTCCGCACCGGCAAGATCATCGGTGGCCGGAAGTATGTCCAGGTAGGCCAGATCGGTCTTTCTCACGATCAAGGAAGGGTCCGCTCCATTGATCAAAGCGTGGTAGATGCTTTCGCGGAGTGATTCCCTCTCGATCCCGACACCGCTGCCGGCGTTTCCCTGGGGATCCATGTCCACCAGGAGCGTCCGTTTTTCAGCAGCGGCGAGAGAGGCCGCAAGATTTACGGCCGTCGTGGTTTTGCCGACGCCGCCTTTCTGATTTGCAATGCAGATGATTTTAGTCATAGGAAAAAGTGGCCGTCAAGGTCTGATGCAGCCTGCCGTCCGGGTATGCCGGAGTATGTTCAGGGGATATTCTACTGGAAGGAAAAATAGCACAAACAGGCTTGTTTTAGAAGTGATTTCTGCGACCCCGGACGGCAATGTTTCATGACATGTTTCACGCAGGAAGTCAAACCCGGCTGAATCCGCGGGTTTCCCTTTCCGTTCGTGCGCAAACAAAAACTCCGAATGCGGCCTTCAATTCGAGATCAGGGAGACACATTTATTGTCAAAGAACCGAAGCTTACGCTCGATGCAAAGAGCCATCAGCCAGACGGTCGAACAATCAAATCCATGCGGGAGCGGCTTCAGGTTCGAAAAATCAGCGGACGAGGCCGCTCCCGCTTTTCATTCTTGGCTGTCGAGCAATTTCCGCCTACATGGCCCATCCAGGATAAAAACCGTTCGGGCTGTTCTACGGTCTCTCGAAGTCGGATCTGGAGAATGAGTACTGGAAATTCATGTGGTCCGCATAGGTGCCGTCCAGCAGGGCGGCAACATCCTCAGTGAACACCAGTTCCTCGTCCGTTGGTATGACAAAAACCTTAACAGGCGAATCGTCGGTCGAAATGAGCGACTCCCGCCCATTGACCGCCTCCCGGTTCCGGTCCTTGTCCAGGTGAATTCCCATATGCCCCAGCCCTTCCAGCGCCGCTTCCCGGATCAGCCACCCCCGCTCTCCGACGCCGGCGGTAAACACGACGGCATCAAGCCTTCCGAGAATCGCCATATACCCGCCGATATATTTTTTCAGCCGATAGGATTCAATCTCCAGAGCCAAAGCGCTGAGCCTGTCGCCCTGAAGTGAGTGCTCGATAACATCGCGCCGGTCGGTAAAGCGCTTGGTTATGCCCAATATCCCGCTTTTCTTATTGAGGATCGAATCGATTTCCTTGGCGTCAAGGTCTTCCATCTGCATCATGAAAGCCGGAATCGCCGGATCTATATCCCCGCATCTCGTACCCATGACCGCTCCTTCGAGCGGGGTGAGTCCCATGCTGGTATCGACCGATATGCCGTTCTTGATTGCGGCATGAGAAACACCGTTGCCGATGTGCATCGAGATAATGTTGCACTCGTCCGCGGGCTTGCCCAGCAGCAAGGCAGCCCGTTTGGAGACGAAGAGGTGTGAAGTGCCGTGAAAACCATATCTGCGGACACCGTACTTCTCGTACCACTCGTACGGGAGAGGATAGACGAATGCACGCTCCGGCATGGTCTGGTGAAATGCGGTATCGAAAATGGCGATATGCGGCACATCCGGGAGCACCGCCCGGGCGGCTTCGATCCCGGCTATGTTCGGAGGATTGTGAAGCGGCGCCAGATGCTGCACCTCTCTGATGCCTTCCAGCACATGTTCGTCTATCAGAACGGAACTGGTGAACCTCTCACCGCCATGCACGACCCGGTGGCCCACAGCCGATATCTGGCACATCTCCTTCAGCACCCCATGATCAGGATCGGTAAGGGTCCGGATGATCAGATCCATGGCCACGGTATGGTCGGGGCACTCAGACTCCCGTCTGTACTTTTCACGCCCCGCCGCTTCTTGAACGATAAAGGACCCGCCTATGGTTACACGTTCCACCAAACCCTTGGCGATTACCTGCCGCTTGTCCCAATCGAAAAGCTGATATTTTACTGAGGAACTCCCGCAGTTTATTGCTAATATGTCCATGCAAATCCTCCGGTTGGCGTTATTGTAAGTGCTTTTACCGGCCCATCGACCTCCGCTTGCCCTGGAGGGGCGTACATAAAGGAGCGGCATGCCCAGATGCGAATGATCGCACCCGGGTCACAGCTTCCCCTTCTTGAGTATTTCCTCATTTTTTTCTACTCTCTGTATGCCGCCCAAATCATAACTGATCCTGATAAAACCGGTAAAACTGTCCTTTCTCAAGCTTCGAATCAGCTCGACTATCCTTTCTTCTTTTTTCATAACCCTCCCATGTACAACAAAAACCTTCGCATTATATTCCACATCACCTTCAATCCGCTTTTTGGCTTGCCATTTCATATCATGCACTGCCGTCTGTTTCGCACGGAGACCGGCAGCGCTATGGCCTGGAGCTGTCATGCGGGTTTCGTTATGCCTGCGAATGCCACAAGGGGACGAAATAAGCGCATTTCCCTCTCAAGCCGTCATTTTAACCACAAGAACCATTACTTCCGACCCGTCTTTGGAATGGAATCCATGCTCCATTGAAGCATCCAGGTAAATACTGTCGCCTTCCTTCAACACTACCGGCCGTCCCCCGAGAGTAAGCTCGAAATGCCCTTTCAGCACATACATGAATGATTCTCCGTAATGAACAAAGAAATTGTCACCGATGATGTCATCCGACAGAGTGATAATATAAGGCTGCATTTTCTTTCGCTTAATTTGCAGCAATGCTTCACAAAAATAGCCGTTGCCACTGCAATTGCCATATTGTGCAAATATTTTCGAGAGCGGCTTGCGTTCATTTTTCCTGGTTATTTCATACGTGCTGGTCGCGTTATTCTCATCAAACAGCCAACTCATTTTGACCCCGTAGAATTTCAGCAATTTCGACAGTGTTGTAATTGAAGCGGAGATATTGTTCCTTTCAATCAAGGAAATCATTGCCGGAGACAAACCGTTTGCCCGCGCCACATACTTCTGTGTCAGATTGTTGGACAAACGCAGATTCTTTAAAGTCTCCCCCACATTGTATTTCATATACTCATTGTTCAATACAAGCTTGTCATTATTAATGATTTTTGCAATTTTTTGTGTGATTCCGTCTGCGTCACGCATGGTTTTGAATAACTTCATCTGATTTGACATGTCATCTTGACCCTTGCTGTTCAGAAATAAATACGCACAAACCTTTGACTATATCGTAGTGCATCTTTTCCTGGGATATTATTCCTGCCAGCAGTTGCTTTGATTTCTCGTCAGTTGCATCAGACAAAAAGCTTTCATATTGATTAATCCCTTTTTTTTCGAATTCCATAACCTCCCGGTAAAACGAAACTTCATCCTTGCACAAGCCTTCAATTCCACGATCCATTACAATCGGCGGGAACAATCGCGAGAACTCGTTTCCGTCGTGCCGATACCTAGCAACATCAAGCGTATCCCTGAAATTCGCGATCCGCTCGAGATGCTTCTGCTCATCCTTCATCAATGACGAAAACAATCTCTTCAAGCTTGGCAGTGAAGCTTCATCAGCCAGGTATTCATATATTTTGACCGCCTCCTTTTCGTGCTTGACCGCGCTATCCAGCACATCCATAGACAACCTCCTTTATTTGCTCCTCTTGCATATGCTTTCCGGAACCGCCCCATCTGAAGGCAATCTTCACTCCACGATGAAGAACAAAAGAAACCACTTTGTCGAAACGCTTTCTTTGTCTGGAAGTCTGCAGTTGGCATGCGGCATCCAATCATTGGAAAAGAATGCTGCCTGCTTCCAGGCAGGCAGCCAATGACATGGGGGAGGATGACCCGGCATTCCAGGCACAGCATCAAAATAAGCGCATCAGCATCCAGGGCCTATTCGTCTCTTTCGTAGTCAACAATACGTTGCGCAACCGTCTTGATGCTCAAAAGGTCTTTGTAGTTGATGTTGTTGCCCAGGTAGTTTCCGCCGTCCGTACCGCAGCCGAGGGTCAGCGATGGGGGCAGTTGGTTGTAAATGAGGCCGACGCTGCCGTGTACCGCGGGCTGGTTGAGGAGCAGCCTGTTGGCCGGAATTTCTGCGGCGAACTTGTTGAGAACGTCTTTATCCTGGGCGTGGACAACGGCGGTATGGCCGGCGCCGCCCCAGCGGAGCTGGCTCTTGGCCGCGGCAATCGCCTCGTCCGTGCTGTTGAAGCAGATGTAACCGAGAACCGGGGAGAGCTTCTCGTGGCTGAACCAGTCTTCGGGACCGATGGTGGCAAGGGGTACGAGAAGCAGCTTCGCGTCTTCGGGGATCTCGAAACCGGCAAGCTTGGCAATAAACTGCGGTGACTTGCCCACGATGGCTACCGCGGGAACGCTTCTTTCCTTGTCGAACATGACTTTTTCGAGCTTGGCTTTTTCTTCGGTGTTGACGAGGTATGCGCCTCTTTCAACCATCATCTTCACGGCCTTGTCGCAGATTTCATTGTCGTCGAAGATCATGGACTGGTCGGAGGAGCAGATGGTGCCGTTGTCGAAGGTCTTGGAGGCTATGACATTGTTAACCGCTACGCTCAGCTTAGCGGACTTTGAAATGAAGACCGGCGTGTTGCCCGGACCAACGCCGATGGCGGGGTGGCCGGAGCTGTACGCGGACTTGACCATGGCGCCGCCACCGGTGGCGAGGATCAGATTCACGCCCGGGTGTCTGAACAGAAGGTTGGTTGCCTCGATGGAAGGCTCGTCGATCCACTGGATGCAGTTTACCGGTGCGCCTGCGCTCACTGCCGCTTCGTGCATGATCCTCGCAGCCTCGACGCTGCACTTCTGTGCACGGGGGTGAGCGGCAAAGATGATGACGTTGCGGCTCTTGAGGGCGATCAGCGCCTTGAACATGACGGTGGAGGGCGGGTTGGTTGTAGGAGTGGCGGCAGCGAGGACACCGAAGGGCTCGGCGATGTAGCTGACGCCTTCTTCTTCCTTGATTACTCCTACGGATTTTTTGTCTTTGAAGTACTCATATACAATGTGAGCACCGAGGTGATTCTTGATTGCCTTGTGGTCGGCCCGGCCGATACCGGTTTCCTCAACTGCCATCTCAGCGAGCTTCACTTCGTTGGCAACACTGGCGGCATCCATCGCCGCACAGATTTTGTCAACCTGCTCCTGGGTCATCTCCTTCATGACATCGGCCGCTTTTCGTGCGTTTGCTACCAGTTCATCAATCTTTTTAACTACATCTGACATGACATACCTCCATTATGTAGTGTTGTGACAGATGCCGAACTCCTCTAACGCGTATGTGTCCTGGACACCTGTTACCTGAAAATGCCTGGTACCATTGAACTGATGCTTCCACGAACATGCTCCTTCCGGGCGCCCCTTTATTCAAGACGGCCGTCACATTCCGTCATCACTTCATACAGCTGACTGGACAATCGCCTGACGCCGCTTTCCATCCGGGGAGTGGGCCGTTCTCCAAAACCGAGCGAAGCGGGCTGTATCCCCAGCAGGGTAATAACGGCGCCCGTGGCCTGCTGAAGATAGTCCATGATTACCTGCAACGGGAGCGTATGGGTGGAAAAATCCGTTTCCGCGATCTCGCCCGCCGCAATCTCCCGGTATTCACCCGCCGATGCGCCGATCTCGGCTGCATCGACGACCACGATATGCGTCGGCTTGAAAGATGAGATAAAACCGGTCAGGTTCTCGGGGGCATTCGCCCCTTCGAACCCTTCAAACTCCAGACGACGGAACGGCGCTTCGTGGACCCGATGACGGAGCGCACGGACAACCAGAACACCGGCTGCGTCGTCCCCGCGAAGTTCCGAACCCACGCCCAGAACCGCAACCCTCCTGCACCCGGCAAGGCGCTTATTCAACGACGACTCCGGCAACATTCGCATGGAAGGTTATCCTGTGGTTCTTTCGGTCGATCTGCGCCAGCTCATATTCCTTCGTATTCAACAGCGCGTCTTTCGGGCATGAGTCAACGCACTGCGCACAGTAGATGCACCTGTCGAGATAGAATTCAGCCGAAAACTTTTTCTCCCCGGCGGTTGTTATCTTGATCGCTATTGCAGGGCAGTCCTTGACGCAGATCTTGCAGCCGATGCATTTGTCCGTATCAAAGACGATCTTTCCCCGAAAATTCTCCGGCATCTCCGGCTTTACATAGGGATAATTACGTGTCGCGGGCGGCTTTACCGAATGCCGCAGGACCTCTTTCGCCATTTTTCCCGGTATTTTCATTGCGGCAGCACTCCTTTCAAAACTATGTTGACCAACAGCTGGAGGAGCGCGGCAGGCGCCACGTATTTCCAGCAGAAATCCATCATCTGATCTATCCGCAGCCGGGCGAAGATCGTCCGCAGCAGGCAGATGGCAGCAATAACGGCAGTGACTTTCAGCACATACAGAACGAACCCGACAATCGGCCCCAGGCCCAGCCCGAAGGGCAGAAACACGGCCGCCACCAGGGACGACGCGACAACCATCTCGATGTCAATCGCCATGCGGAAAAACGCCAGCAACCTGCCGGAATACTCGGTAAAAACCCCTCCGACTATCTCTGTTTCCGCTTCGGGGATGTCAAAGGGCACCTTTTCCAACTTGCCCAGGAGGACTACGATGGAGACCCCGAGGCCGAGGAGGTTGAATAGCCAGTAGAAGGGATGCGCCTGGTAATAGGCGGCAATTCCGCTCAAGGACCATGAATTCGCCAGCAGGGCAGGCGCCAGCACCGCCATGAACAGAGGAACTTCGTAGGCGAAGAGCTGGGTTATGCAGCGGACCGCCCCTACCGAAGCATACAGGGATGTGGAATACCATCCAGCCAGAAAGAAGGTCATGGTCGGTATGGTGAGCAGGTACAGGACGACGATAACGTCTCCCTCGAAGAAAAACAGGGATCGGGTCCCCCAGACCGGAATGTAGAGAAAGGAGGTGACCGTCGCTGCCAGGGCAATGACCGGCATTGACCTGAACATGAACGAATCCGCCTCTTCCGGGATGATGTCTTCCTTGGAGGATAGCTTGATGAAGTCGGCAACCGGCTGAAACCAGGGCGGCCCTTTCCTGTTCTGCATCCGGGCATGGAATATCCTGTCGAAATACTCGGCAAACACCCCGGCAACACAGAGAAAAAGAAAACCGGGAAAAACGATGATATTGAAAATTGACTGTGCCATGTCTATCTATCCCCACGTAGCGTATGAAGTCTCTTGTTCAGTTCCCCGAAATCGATCCCATAGTGCCGTCGATACCACTCGATGCCGTGTTGACGCAGGTCCTTCCAGCCCATGTTCTTCCGCGAGCCCCCGATAACCTTCACGCACCTGTCCGTGCAGGAGAAGCACGGGTCTATGGCCGCGATGATGATCGGCACATCGGCCAGGTTGTTGTTCTCCATCATCTTGTTCACGGCCTGGATGTTGGCCATGGTGGAAGCGCGCACCCTGACGCGCTCCGGCTTGTCGCTGCCGTTCCCTTTTACGTAGTGCAGGTCCTCTCCCCTGGGCGCCTCGACCCGGTTCACCGCCTCACCGGCCGGTATCCTGCGCGGTGCCTTGACGGTCACGGGGCCGTCCGGGATCTCCTTCAGAACCTGGCGCACGATCTTGTAGGATTCCATCAGCTCCAGCAGCCTCACCACGGCCCTTCCGTACACGTCGCAATAATTGACGGATATCACCTTGAAATCCATCTCACCGTATGCGGCATAGGGGTCATCAGCACGGATGTCGCGCGCCACGTTGGAGCCCCGTCCGGTCGGTCCGACCGCCTGGAGACGCACCGCGTCCTCGTGGGAAATATGCCCGACACCGGCCAGCCTGGAGATCACCGTGGATTCGGTGGTCGCAATGTCGATGTAGTACTTTGTCCTCTCTTCAAGGATATCGATGTCCCGCAATGCCCCGGCTATCTGGTCGGCCGTGATGTCCCGCCTGACGCCGCCGATGGTGTTGATACCGTAGTTGACGCGGTTTCCGCAGAGCAGGGCCAAAAGGTCCATCACCACCTCCCGGTCCCTCCATGAATACATCAGCAGGGTATCGAACCCGATCTCGTGTCCCGCGACCCCGAGCCAGAGGAGATGGCTGTGTATCCTTTCCAATTCTCCAACCAGGGTCCTGATGTAGAGCGCCCTCCGCGGGACAACAAGTCCCGCTATCTCTTCAACGGTCTGGACAAAGGCCGTGGAGTGTGAATGGGAGCAGATGCCGCAGATGCGCTCCAGGAGATACATATCCTGGATGTACGTCCGCTCTTCGCATGCCTTTTCCATCCCCCGGTGGTTGTAGCCGAGACGCGAGCTCGTGAACAAAATCTTCTCGCCCGCTACGGTGATGGAAAAATTGGCCGGCTCTTTCAATGCCGGGTGCTGGGGCCCCAGAGGAATCGTCACTCTACCCATTTCGTACTTCCTCCTTTATATTGAGCATCTCCGGTTTCCAGTCCTTGCGAAGCGGGTATTGACCTTTCGGCCAGTCATCGGGAAGAGGATAGCGGGTCCCCTCCGGGAGTCCGGTCACCGTTATCCCGAACAAGTCGGCCAGCTCCCGTTCATAGATCTCCGAGTTCGGCAGCCTGTCATATACCGACTGAATGACAGGGCTTTCTCTGGGAATGTATCGTTTGAGGCTTACGATACTTCCGTCGTTAGAGGAAAGGACGTAGATGACCCCGAATTTCTCTCCTTCATCCAGGCCGATGATGAGGCACAGTATGGGAAATCTCATTTCATCGCGGAGATAATCAAGAGCCTCAATGAACCTGTTTTCCGGGACATCGACATACATCCTTCTCTCACGCGCGATCCGTATCGTGTCGGACAATTCCGGGAAACGGTCAGCGAGCTGTTTCTTAATATTTCCTTCCCTTGTCATGTACCTGTTTCCTCCATGGGGATTTCTGCGAAACGAGCCTGTTCGGCATCTATGCCGCTGCTTCTTTCTGTTCAAGGGTGGAGAGAAGCTTCACGACCCCGTCGATAATAGCTTCGGGACGGACCGGGCACCCGGGTATATAGGCGGATACCGGGATCACGCTGTCCAGCCCCCCCATAATGTTGTAACACCCCTGGAATACCCCGCCGGAACAGGAGCAGGTCCCGATCGCGACAACGAACTTAGGTTCAGGCATCTGTTCATAGATCCGTATGATGCGATCCCTGATCTGCCTGGTTACCGGCCCCGAGCAGAGCAACACGTCAGCATGGCGCGGGGTGCCCCTTAAGATGCAGCCGAACCGCTCGATGTCGAACAACGGGGTCAGTGTGGCCACTATCTCGATGTCGCAGGCATTGCACGCCCCGGTATTGAAGTGGATGACCCAGGGTGATTTTATCCGCGACCAGTTGACCAGTTTATCGATGATCTTCATTTCATCCCTCCTTCCTGAACAGCACGAAAAGCCCCAGGGCCGCGCAGAGCGTGAATAGCACGGCCATGACGGAGGCCCGCGGCGAAGCAGCCGGAGCTGTGGCAATGATCATCACCACCACGTGTATGATGGTGAAAAAGAATGCGATGGAAAAAAACTGGCTGTAATCCGGCTGGGAGCGATGCCGGGTTATGTCTTCTCCGCACGCATAGGGCTTTCTCTTGCCCCCTGTTTCCGTGCCCTGGGCGGTTATGGCGCGCAGAGACCATAATTCAAAGGCGACGACCAGCGTCAGGATGAAGAAAGCTATCGGCGGCGCCAAAAGTATTGTTTCCACAATTATTTCCTCCCTTTCAGCCTCTCAGGCTGTTCATTGTGCCGGTGTCGAGCGAACCGGTCCTGCGGTACCAGCCGATGACAATACCCGCGGCCACGGCGATAACGACGACTTCAACGACGATCAGTGTTATGATCAGCGCCTGTGACACCCCGGTGTTTCCCGTCAGGTATCCCGACGCGGCCAGTATCAGCGTTACCCCCTTTGTCATCAGTTCCATGCCGATGAGTACGCGTATCAGGTTCCTTGTTACGGTGATGCAGTAGAGCCCCGTCAGGATGAGCATCACCGAGAAGATGAAATAGGTCCAGAAAGGGTTCCCTGCCAGTACAATCGCTTCATTCATCATGTTTCAACTCCTTGAAAAGTACTATCACCCCGGAAATCCCGGCTAACAATACGGCCAATTGTCCGAAAACATCCATTGCGCGCAGGTCCCAGAGCGCATGCCTGACATCAAGCCCCACCGAAACCGTGGCTATTGCAACCGGGGCGTTGCCGAGGTAGTAGCGCATGGCCCAGAACACGATGGCACCGATTGCGATCATGGGAAGGTACTTCAGGTAGTGGTTCGGCTCCGCCTCTTTCTGGTCCCTGGGCGCGGCAGCTTTCGTCATGCTGATGACACTGACAAAGATGACGGTGATCAGGCCTGCACATACCGACAGCTCGAAAACCGCGGCCAGGGGCGAGTTCATCGAGAACAGGAGAATCGTGAGCGCGGCGCTGACGGCGCCGAGACCGATGGCAGCCTTGAGCAGTGTCTTGGAAAGGACGGCGTAGAATCCTATCAGAACCAGCAGACACAAAAGGGTTAAGAGCAGCATCAGAGAAACCTCCCTATGGGCAGAAGTATCGTATCGAGCAGAAACGGCACAGCCACTCCCACGACAATGATAATGAGGGTGAATGCCACCGCCGGTCCGGTAATCCGCCAGCCGGCTTCCTTCACGTTACCGCACCCCGGAGCTATTTCCCCGAAAAAGACCTTTCGCTGCAGCCTGAGGAAGTAGACCAATGTCAGCAGGCTCGCGAGAACGGCGATAGCCAGATAGATGAGATGACCGGTCTTCCACAGCGCGACCACGATAACCAGTTTGCTCCAGAACCCGGCCAGTGGCGGTATGCCGGCGGCCGACAAAAGAGCGATAACGGACGTGGC
Source organism: Geobacteraceae bacterium (assembly GCA_034933285.1). Classification (GTDB taxonomy): domain Bacteria; phylum Desulfobacterota; class Desulfuromonadia; order Geobacterales; family Geobacteraceae; genus RPRC01. Next base: position 105,877 of record JAYFNT010000024.1, read on the forward strand.
GCCCGTTACCGGCATCCTGGACGCGAGCCCTCCCATCATGTCCATATCCCTGCTCCCGGTCTGCTCCTCGACCGCTGATGCGTTCATAAAGAGCTGGGCCTTGAAAATCGTATGATTGAAGAGGTGAAAGATAGCGCCGGCAATACCGAGCGCGCCCCCTGCGCCGAGGCTGAGGATGATGTACCCGACCTGGCTGATGCTGGAATAGGCCAGCATCCGCTTGAAGTCCTTCTGTCCCATGGCCGCGAGAGCTCCCGCAACAATGGACAAGGCCCCGGTAAAGAGGAGTATCTGGCCTGTCTTGGGAGTTGCGCCGAACACCTCGGCAACCAGGCGGATCAGGGTATAGACACCGGACACCTTGGTGACGATCCCGGCCAGGAGAATGGAGACGGGCGCCGCGGCAGACGAGTATGCATCGGGAACCCATCCGTGAAAGGGAACGACACCGCCCTTGATGAACAGACCGACGAGAAACAGCAGAATGGCGAAAATGACGAGAAAGTCGGCGTGGTTTCTGGATATCATTTCGGCCAGCGCGGTAAAAGATGTGCCGCCCGCGCTCAGGAACAGGATGCCGATGGAGGTCAGCATCAGCATGGTGGCGATGGCGGAAAGGACGACGTACTTGAAGGCCCCCTCGAACATCGCCTGTTCACGTTGCAGCGCTATGAGAACAAACGAGCAGACGGATACGATCTCGAGGAACACATACAGGGAAAAGATATCGGTGACCATAACGACACCGTTCATTCCCAGCAGCGACAGCAGCACCAGATTAATGAAACTGTGGCTCCTCTTTTCCTCCTGAACCGTTGCCGTGCTGACAAGGGACGAGGCGAAAACCACCAGGCCGATGGCGAGCAGCATGAGCATGCTGATGCCGTCTACCCGAAGAAACGGCAGGCACACCCCCGACCATTCCGTGCACGTCCACCATCCGGCCTGCGGGAAGAGGGTAACGATCACCTGCGCCGCTGACAGAATGAGGGGACAGATAATGAAATACTTTTTCGACATGCGTCCGGCCGGCAGATTCGCGAGAATAAAACCCGCCAGGGGAAGAATCAGCAATAAAGATGTCACAATACAACCCTCCTTGTCAGATCATCAGGCATTCATATAGATGCACATACACACGGCGCCGACCACAGTCCATACGATATACACGGCATAGCTGCCGCTATGGAGGCGGCGTATGGAAAGGGAAAAATAGAGGGTCATCCTGACGACCGCGACATTGTAGAGCCAGTCGTTCGCCCGATCGATCCACCACGCCAGGCGGGCTATCCCCTGGATCATCATCATCCCTATGTCGTAGGGATCGAAAAGGCGCTTTTCCGCACTTTCGTAGATGGGATGGAAGATCGGCGCATAATGGATATGGTCCACGGCCCCGGCCCCTGTGCCGGTCTTGCCCACCCCGTACATATGGTTGACATAGGCGGCAAGGAGAACGGTGACCGTCATGATCAGGAGAAAGGTGTTTTCGGGAAACCCCGAGAAATGATGCCCGGCGGCGCGCTCAGCGCCGATGATCGGGACGATCAGGTTGTCGAGGGGAAGCCGGTTCGCGACTCCGAACAGCACGCATCCGCCCGCGATAACGACCATGGGAACAAGCATGCTGAGCGGCGCCTCTTTCACCTTGCTCGACAGGTCGTCGTTCCTGCCGAGAAATGCCGCGTGGCCCAGCTTCAGGAAGGACGCCGCGGTGAGGAACGACCCCAGCAGGGCACCTGCGTAGTATATCCAGTGGCACTCCAGCGCCCCGTCATACACCAGTTCCTTGGAGAAGAACCCGTTGAACGGCGGCACACCGGATATGGCGGCGGCTGCGATGATGAAACAGGCAAAGGTGATCGGCATGCGTTTCCCGATGCCGCCGAGCTTCATGAGATCGGTGGTGCCTGCCCGGGACTCGACCGACCCGCCGGTGAGGAAGAGACAGCTCTTGTACATGGCGTGGTTGATCATGTGGAATATCCCGCCGACGATCCCCACCGGGACCGCGGTCCCGATACCGAGGATCATGTAGCCGACCTGGCTGATGGCATGATAGGAAAGGAGGCGCTTGAAGTCCTTCTGGACAAGGGCCATCATTACCGCCACCAGGATGGTTATCACACCGAAGGTCATAAGAATGGCGCTCATGAGGGAGCCGTGCTGCAGGGCGTAGAGGTCGAGCGTGATCCTGGCCAGGAAATAGATGCCCAGCAGCTTTTCGAGCGCGGCAGGCATCAGTGCCATGAACGGCAGAGGCGCGTCCGTTGCCGCGTCGGGAATCCAGCTGTGGAAAGGGAGGCTGCCCGCTTTTGACGTGGCGCCGATGGCGAGCAGCAGGAATGCCGTGCAGGAGAGCCCCGAAATGAGGGGCAGATGGATTTCGGACATGGTCAGTGTTCCGGCCAGCATGCCGGTCATCGCGATCCCCGCCATCATCAGCACATCGGAGACGCCGATGAGGACAAAAGCCTTGACGGCCGAGCGGAAGGCTTCCCGATGGCCTATGGCGATAAAGCCGAAAATAGAGCCCAAGAGGCCTTCCCAGAAAAACAGCATAAGGACGAGATTGTTCGCCAGAACCGCCCCGTTCACCATTCCCAGGGAAAGGAGCAGGTAGGCGTAATACTGGTTGCCCTTTTCCCTGTTTTTCATGAAATAGAGGGAATAAAGCGAGACCAGGAACCCGAACCCGGCGGCGGCTGCGAGGATAAAGGAGCTGAAATGATAGAGCCGCAACTCGAAGAGAATGCCGTATCCTCCCCAAGGTAGCGAGATCATCGCCTCCTGGTTGTACATCCGGACGCACAGGACCAGATTCAGAACCGTTGCCAGAATAGTCGCGGCTTCCCGCCCGTATTTCGGCAGTACCAATGCCCAAACCCCGAATATGATGGGGATCCCAATTGCCAACAGCAGCATCTTTTCCATTATTGCACCATCCCTGTTATCTGATGAACAGTCGACTGAACGAACACGGACGGATAGGAAATGAAGATTCCGCCGGCCACGGACAGAACCGCCAGAAAGGCGACGCTACCCACCATAACCGGGGCGCCCTCCGCGACCGGCGTCGTCTTGGCTTCGCCGAGGAAGATCATGGCGAACAGACGGAAGAGGTAGATCATGGTGAGGAACGCGCCCAGGACAAAGGTGGCGGTAATAAGAGAATTTCCGCTTTGTATGGCGCCGGCGATAACCATGTATTTGGAGAAGAACCCGCCGAAGGGTGGAATTCCCATCACCGAAAAAGCGCAAAGGAGGAAGGAGACGGCCGTAATCGGCATGGTACGGATCAGACCGCCCAGCCTGGTGATGTCCTTGACGTGGAGTTTCTGCTCGACTACGCCCGCGCAGAGGAAGAGACCTCCCTTGGCGACGCTGTGCATCAGGATGTAGAGCAGCCCCCCGGCCAGACCGATGTCATTGCCGATGGAGAGCCCGAGGAAGATGAATCCGAGCTGACTGACGGTGGAGTAAGCGATGATTCGCTTCATGTCGGTTTCTATGAGGGCAGCGCCGCCTGAAACCAGTGCGCTGATGCCGGCAATCAGCGGAACCGCGGTTTCCCACGCCGGATCAATGCTTAATGTGGCCACGAACAGGCGCGCATAGACATAGACCCCGATCTTGACCAGGACCGCGGCGTGAAGGAGCGCGGTCACCGGTGTGGGGGCGACGCCCGCATCAGGCAACCAGGTGTGCAGGGGCAGCGTCGCCGATTTTGAAAGGATGCCGAACAGCATCAGGAGAACCGCCAGATTGGCGACCGGATGGGCAGCGGATGCCCTCTTGATTGCCTGGAGATCGAAGGAGCCATACTGTCCGTACACCATGACGAATCCGATCAGCATGACCAGGGCGCCGAAGGCCGTAACCAGGAAGGCCTTGTCCGCGCGGATCACGCAGGTCTTTTCCCTGAAGAAGCCGATGAGACGCCAGCAAGCGATCGCAGTGATCTCCCAGAACAGATAGATCAGGATGAGGTTGGCGGAGTAGACGATTCCCATCATAGACCCCAGGAACAGCACGACCATGAAATAATACTCGTTCTGGTTTTTGTAATGGCTGATGTAGCCCATGGAGTAGAGGACGATGACGGCGCCGACCAGGGATGATACGACCGCCATGAAGACCGCGAGGCGGTCCGCCAGAAAAAGATTATTTCCGGCCAGGAATGGGAGTGACACAGTAACAACCTCGCCGTTCAGCACGGGAGATAGCAGGAGGAAAGAGCAAAGGAGTGAAAAACCGACCATGACGAGGGCGCACACGTTCCGGACTCCCTTTGAAACCACTCCGATGGGTGGAAGCAGGAACGCACCCGCTACCGGGACAAAAACAGCCAGCAAGACCAATACGTAACTCTTCATGAAAGACAAGACCCCCCTCATTTAATGTCGAAAAACCCGATTGCACGCCCCGGTAAATGCAAAAAGCCCAAGTTAAAAGCGCGATGGCTTTCGACTTGGGCTTTCTGGGTCCGTGTTCACGGTCAGCAAAGGACCAGGCAATACATAGAGATAAATTGTTATTTATTCAATTCGTTTTTCTTGAGAATTTCCTCATTTTTTTCGATCCTGGTTATGCCGCCCTGGCTGAAATTGATCCTTATGAAACCGGTAAATTGTATTTCTTTCAGATCATTCAATAAGTCGATGATTTTCTCTTTCTTTTCCATTAACCCTTCCACTCAATAACATGAAATACCTGCAAAGAATGCCATTTTAGTCAGACTGGTCGACCTGCCGACGAAGAAACAACGGCCGACGGATATAAACATCCGCCGGCCGTTGTCGACCACGCAATGTTTACTCCTTTCCAAACACGGGAGGCGACGCTGTTTCCGGCGGCACCCAAAGCCCGACTCCCATAGCTTGCACCGTAGGGAAGGCGAGTCGGAGTTGCACATTTATTAATTGTGAGGCATTATATAGAACACGACATAACGACTTGTCAAGCACTTTTTTTCAAAACGCTTTAATGCGCACCCTGCCATCACAGCCAGCCCCAACCCATTGAAAAATTTATATTATCGCAATCAAACACTTCTGCAGTACCCAAAGACAACAAAAACTGGCGGAGATTCTATCAGCCTTTCCCGAGAAAACGAGCCACTTCCTTTGCATGATAAGTGAGAATCAGGTCGGCCCCGGCCCGCTTGAACGCCAACATCGTCTCCATGACCACCCGCTCCTCGTCTATCCAGCCGTTCCTGGCAGCCGCCTTGACCATGCTGTATTCGCCGGACACATTGTATACCGCCACGGGAAGATCGAATTCATTGCGGACTTCGCGCACGATGTCAAGGTAGGGAAGACCCGGCTTCACCATGATAATGTCGGCTCCTTCCTCCACATCCATGGCCGCCTCGCGGATCGCTTCGCGCCGGTTGGCCGGGTCCATCTGGTAGGAGCGGCGGTCGCCGAACCGGGGAGCCGATTCGGCGGCCTCCCGGAACGGCCCGTAATAGCCGGAGGCGTATTTCACTGCATAGCTCATGATCGGCACGTGTATAAACCCGTTGGCATCCAGGGCCTGGCGGATTGCGCCGACCCTGCCGTCCATCATGTCCGACGGCGCCACCATGTCCGCACCCGCCTCCGCGTGGGAAAGAGCCTCCCTGCAGAGAAGCTCCAAAGTAGCGTCGTTGTCGACTTCGCCGTCCCTGATCACTCCGCAATGGCCATGGTCGGTATATTCGCACATGCACACATCGGTGATGACCGCCAGGCCGGGGACATGCTTTTTCAACTCCCTGACAGCCTCCTGGACAACCCCGTCATCGCGGAAAGCCTGGCTGCCCGTTGCGTCCTTGCTTTCGGGAATGCCGAAGAGAATGACCGCCGGGACACCTGCTTCATGTGCCTCCTGCGCCTCTGCGACGATATTTTCAACGGATTGCTGATAGATTCCGGGCATGGAGGATACTTCCTTGCGCACGCATCGGCCATAGGTGGCGAACATGGGATAGACCAGGTCATCCGCCGACAACGCCGTCTCGCGCACCATGCGGCGAAAAACCTCTTTGCCCCTGATCCTGCGGGACCTGTAGGTGGGGAAATACATAAGAACCTCCGCTGAAATGCGGGATTAACCGCCGGATGCATGGAAACGCTCCAGGATCATGTTTCGGCTGGATACAGGATGTTCCATGGTGTGCATTTTACCACCCCTAGGGGCGGGAATGCAACCCAGTGGTTTGTAAGTCTTTTTGTCTCGTAAAGGTCCCCCTTCCCTTGATGGGCCTACGCGCTGCAGGGCGCTACTGCCCAAAAGCGGGAGAGGGCTGATCGATTATAATTTTAGAAGGTTACAGGGCACTAACGGCAAACAGGTGTTTCAACCCGGCAGGAAAGCCCCTTAAACTGCACAGGAATGACCCTCATATTTTCAAAGCGTGGTGCAATGATCGGGTTTACGCGGTAAAATCATCCTGTCGCATCGATATCTGCCGGCGAACGGGTCCGATGCAGCTCGAAAACAAGCACTTCCCCTTGCAGCTAGGAAAGGCATCCACACATGCTTACCGAGTATCCATACATCAGGCGCCTCACCCGTGAATACGAGAAACGGATGAAGCACATCCCGTTTCTCAATATCGATTCCCTCCTGGTCCCGTCCCCCTATGTCATGGAAAAGGAGCTGGACATCGATTACGAGCACAGCTATGTCTGGGACGAAGAAGGGGAACTTCTCGGATATTTCCTTGTCTACTCGAACCCCGGGAAAACCCGCTTTCACCTCTACAAGCAGGTGACAAGCCCCTTCGGACGCGGCAAGGGGATAGGTTCGGCCTTTATCGACAGGCTGGTGCAGGAAATGCCCGCGGAATCGTACATATACCTCTATGTCTGGGAAAAACTCACCGACTCGGTCGACTTTTTCCTCAGCAAGGGGTTTTCACATGAAGGATCACTTGTTTACCGGAAGATGAAGTTCTGCATGATGTCCGCACATGCCGGGCATATCCGCGAGGTAATAATCTCCCAGAAGGCGAAGAGCGTTCCGATCGCGGAAGAACTGGGAAAAGTGCGCCATGATGCCATCAAGACCCTCAAGGTTCTTTTCGACATGACCTCCATGCTGTCAGTGGACAACTTCAACAAGGTCATTGAAGACATAACCCGGGAAACGACCGCACTCCTCAACACGCTCAACATGTACGAAGACAATATCGCCGTCTATCATGAGGTACACCTGAAAGAACTTATCACTGAGCGCGTGATACCGTTTATCGAATCTTCCGACACCCCCTGTGAAACCCGGCTGATAATCGGCTCCAAGATCCCACCGGTCACCGGTAACTATGTCAACGTAAGCCGGGCGCTGATCAACATGGTCTCCAACGCACTGGACGCCATAAGGGCCGCGGACCGGCACGGCATCATCGAGATCAGCATGAAGCAAAGTAACGACACGGTATGCCTTTCCATCCAGGACAACGGAGTGGGAATCGCTGCCGAAAGGCTGGAAAAGGGACCCGACATGCTACCGCTGTTCGTGGGCAAAACCACCAAGAAAAGAAAATCCGGCACGGGAATAGGAACCCGCCAGATCTACTCCACCTTCGGGCCGGCCAACATCGATATTGAAAGCCGGGTCGGAGAATATTCCAGGTGGACCATAAACCTCAGGAAAAGCAGCCGTCAGGACACGGCGCTTCTCACGGAACTGGAAAACCGCTATATCGAACTGACCAAGGCAACGGAAACGATCGGCATAAGCGATGGAAGCTCAAGGGTCGAAATATCCGCCTTCATCTGGCAGTTGAGACAGATGGAGATCTTCAGCTATGACCTCATTTACCACTTCAGCAGATACAACAATGTCCGTGACATCTTCCGGGATATCCTTGCCTACCGTTACGGCGGCCGGAACCATGCCTTCCTCAAGGCTGAAATCGGCAAATGCAGGATCGACAACGAAATAATCAAGTCATGGCTCCTGGGAATCGTCAAAAGGATCCGGCGCAACGAAAATTTCGTCATGCATCGATTCGACTACGACAACTACAAGGGAATCCTGTTCAAGAGCTACGGACAGGCTATCGACCGGACAATCATTTTCACCCTGGACCCGGCAACCGGACGTTTTCTCGCCACCGATCGCAAACTTGCGGAACACTTGGACTTCCTGCAATTTCTGGGATCCGAGCGCGACCAGCTGCTCCGGGGAGAGTTCTCCGGAGATGTGCAAAACCTTTCCAGCCCCATTCATCTCGGTGTCTGGTCGGTGAAAAACCATGATGACCTGCTGCGGAAGCTCAAGCTCCTGCGCAAAGGAGCCGGCCTGTTGCTGCAGATGGGGCTGAAGAGGGACAAGCACCTGGTCTTCTATTCAACCACCTACAATCAGTGTGATTGCGACGTGAACACATTCAAAACCTTGACCCTGGCCGAAATGGCCCTTTTTCCAGACAATCAGCTGGATCAGCTTGTGGCCTCATCGGACACCGAGCTGCAGGGGCTGGTCTTTTCCGATTGATCGCTGCGACCTATCGGAGCAGGCTTTTTACGATGGTCATGATCTCTCCCATGTGAAACGGCTTGGCAAAGATCGCATCTATACCCAGTTCCCTTGCAGTCCGGCGGTTTCCCTCGGACGGATCGCCGGTGCCCATGAGAATCTTCATCAACGGCGCCAGTTCCTGGCTTCTCCTCACCAGCTCGAATCCATCCATGCCGGGCATATGGAGGTCTGTCAACATGAGATGGAAGTTCTTCTCGCGCAAAAACCCCAGGGCCTCTTCGCCGCTTCTGGCGCACTGGACACATACTCCTGCCTTGCGCAGGTACAGAGACGCAACCTCCAGGACAAACAGGTCGTCATCAACGATCATTACTCTGATGCCATTCATTTCACGCACACTCCGATCGAGTATTTGGAAGTCCACTGCGGAAAACCGCCCGCTGTTTTCTTGCGACAGGCTTTTATTCACCGCTCTCCGCACCCGGAATCGAATATGACAGGACAAAGGCCTCATCTCCCACACCGCCTCCCGGAATGGGTTCAAAATGTATCAGGCCGAGATCGGACAGGCGTCGAAATGCCCGCCTGATCCTGCCACGGGAGAGGCAATGCCCGAAAACGATCGCAAGCTGGCGGCAACCGGTACTTCCCTCCCCCGAATCGTCGCAGTTGGCGAGCAGAAGCAGGTAGAGCCTGATTTCGTCCGGTTCCAGTCCCTCCGATGACACCAATTCCTCCAGGTTTCTGACCATAGCGAGTCTGTCCACGTATTTCCGCACCCTCTCGAACCATAAATACGACAAATTTTCATCATAGTCAAGCAATAAATGTATATTAATCCTATTTGTGCGGATTTGACATCGCCCCGAAATAGGTTTATACATGAGCCTGCTTTCAGAAAATAAACCGGGGACATCCCGAAAGCCGGCAGGAGCGTTGCGGATGAAGGTCGAAATAGGTAAGCGCTTGAAGAGATTAAGGAAGGAGAGAGGGTTTACCCAGAAAGATCTTGCTGCGAAGGTTAGCGGTGGACTGGATTATACCTATATAGGCAAAATTGAGCGGGGAGAGCAATTCCCGTCACTCAAGATCCTCATGAAGCTGTGCGAAACCCTCTCGGTTCCGCCCGGATATTTTTTTCTGGACGAAAACCTGTTAAAAACCGTCGATCTGTTCCCCCCCGGATACAAACGAGTCGGGCAGGCGAGCCTCAGGCAGGAACTCATCAGGGCAGTCAAGCTGCTCAAGGATGAAGATGTCCCTCTTATACTTGAAATTATAAGGTTATTGCAGAGGCACTGGGAGGACGGCAAGGGAAAGGTCGAGGAAGATCCGGCCGGGAACGGGCTTCTGGCCGCGGAAGAGAACTCCACCTACGGGAAACCCTGATCCCATCCCCTGGCGACAGGGCTTGACTGACGGCACAAGGAAAGAGCCACCAAATCATGCAGCCGTAAAGTGCGTGACTATCGCTTCCGTCAGTGCTTCAACGGTCGATACGTGCGGCTCCACATCCACCGGAAGGCCGAGATCGCTGCAGGCAGCCGACGTAACGGGTCCTATGGAAGCGACTGCCACCCCTTTCAGCAGATGGATCAGGTGATTTTCCCCCACCATTGATGCAAGGTTGGCAACCGTCGACGATGAAGTAAAAGTTACACAGCTTATGCGCCGCTCCTCAAGCGCAGCAAGGACCTCGCCCGGGACAGATTCCGGGGTCACGGTGCGATAGCTTACCGGTGCCGAAACTTCCATTCCCATGTTGCCCAGTCCGGTAACAACAATGTCCCGCGCACGATCCCCCTTAGGGTAAAGCGCTTTCATTCCTGACACTTTCATCCTTCCGAACGCTTCCACCAAACCCTCGGCATGATACCCGGAAGGGAGCAAATCGGGCCTGATGCCGAAACAAGCCAGCCTTTCAGCGGTCTTCGGCCCGACTGCAGCCACTTTGCAGGTACCCAGCGCCCGGCTGTCAAGCCCCAGCGCACTTAGCCTGTCGAAGAAGAATCCGACGCCGTTAGCCGAGGTGAAAACCACCCAATCGAACTCTGGAAGGGAATGGATGTCCCGGTCAAGGTCATTGAAGTTTTCCGGGGGTATTATTTCAATGGTCGGGCACTGGTACACCCGCGCGCCGCGATCGCGGAGAAGCCTGGCAAATGGGCCGGCCTGCCCGGAACCGCGGGTGACCAAGATCCCCTTTCCGAACAGCGGCCGGGAATCGAACCAACGCAGCATGTTCCGCAGGCGCACCACCTCACCGACCACGGTTATGGCCGGGGCCTTGAAACCTGCTTTCCTGGCCTTGTCACCGATGTCGGAAAGCGTGCCCTCGAGAACTTCCTGCTCAGGCCTGGTCCCCCATCGGATAAGAGCGACCGGGGTTTCCGGGGCCCTGCCGTTGTCAAGAAGATTGGCGGCTATCTGGGGGAGATTCTTCATCCCCATGTAGAACACCAGGGTCCCGCTGCCCACGGAAAGCTTTTCCCAGTCAATGGCCGAAACTTCCTTGCCGCTGCTCTCGTGGCCGGTCACGAAAGCTACCGAAGCGGTATAATCCCGATGGGTGAGCGGAATTCCCGCGTACGCTGCTGCACCGATACCTGCCGTCACACCCGGCACGATTTCAAAGGGTATTCCGGCCTCAACCAATGCCTCGCATTCCTCTCCTCCCCGGCCGAAAATGAACGGGTCCCCCCCCTTGAGCCGGGCCACGGTCTTCCCCTGCCGGGCTTTTTCAACGAGCATTTCGTTGATCTGGCCCTGTTCCCGGTTATGAGCCCCACCCACCTTGCCGGCATAGACAAGCTCAGCTTCAGGCCGGGCATGCTCTAGAAGGGACGTGCTGGCAAGGTAGTCATACATGATCACATCCGCCAGTCCAATGCATTCCAGTCCGCGCACAGTAATCAGGCCGGGATCGCCGGGACCGGCGCCGATGAGATAGACGTATCCGATTTGTCCAGGTTTCGAATTCATTATTTCCGCACCATCCATGAATGCTTTCCATCCGGAAAGGGTGCTTTTCCGATCTGGAAACCGCATAGTTTTTTGTCGTGAGTTTCCGTATGGAAAACCAGCCAACAAGCTACGACGAGATCTGCCAGGTTTTCGAAACCTGGCAGGTCTTCACAACTACTTCCCATATACCTCTTGCAGAATCTCCCGCCCGCCCCGGGCAAGAAGCTGGTCGGCAAGTTCCGCTCCCAGTGCCTCGCAACTCTCCGCCGGACCGCTGACGCTTCCCCTTACCGATCTACCGCCGTCCACCGATCCGATGAAAGCAGCAAGCCGCAGTTCGACACCGGACATTTCACCGTGGGCGGCTATGGGCACCTGGCACCCGCCTTCGCACCGGCGGAGGAAAGAGCGCTCAGCCCCCACGCAGAACGCGGTCACCGGGTCGTTGAGAAAAGAAAGCGCTTCTCTCGTTGCCGCGTCTTCGAGCCTGCACTCCAGCCCCAACGCACCTTGACCGATTGCGGGGAGCGACAGGCCGGGCGGAAGATACTCGGTTACAAGTCCGGCAAGACCGAGACGCTTCAAGCCTGCGGCTGCCAGCACAACGGCGTCGAGCTTCTCTGACTCCATCTTCCTTATGCGGCTCTCCACGTTGCCGCGGATTTCAACCATTTCAAGATCCGGCCTGACAGACAGCAGCTGCGCCTGGCGACGAAGCGCGCTCGTTCCGATCCGCGCACCTTGCGGCAAGTCGGCAAACACAACGCCGCGCGAGATGAGAGCATCCCGGGGGTCATCCCGCTCGGTGATGCATACTAGCCCCAGCCCCCGCGGAAATTCCGTCGGCACGTCCTTCATGCTGTGCACTGCAATGTCGATTTCCTTACGAAACATTGCTTCCTCGATCTCCTTGACGAACAGGCCTTTGCCCCCGACCCGGGCAAGGGGAACGTCCAGGATCATGTCGCCTGATGTCTTTATCTTCTTCAGCGACACCTCGTATTCCGGATACCGTTCAATTATCCGGGAGCGAACCCATTCGGCCTGCCAGAGCGCCAACCGGCTGCCGCGAGTGCCTATTGTCAGTCGATTCAACGTCATCAATGCGTTCTCCGTTGGAAACTGCTCAAGCATCCCCCTACCATTCGATCGGCACAAGGCACAGGGTACGGGGCACAAGGAAAATCTATCGTCAGATGTTTCAACGTCATCGACAAATTATCCAGTGAAAATGGCTCAACCGCTTTCCCGTAATTCGACCGGCACGGGGAAACCCATCGGGGAAAAGATTTTCCACCCTTTGCCTCTTGCCTATCGCCCATAGCCTATTCATCATCAACTTCCAGCATCTCCTCACCCTTCCCTGCCGGCTCGGTCCGCAGGTCGAAAAGGCTCCGCAGGGCATCCAGGTAGAGGTCTATCCGGTTCCCCTGACCGGTGTGCTTCAGGACGCTGATGGGAGTATGGAGAAGTTTGGAAATCATGGCCGAAGTCATGGCCTCGATGCGCTTTTCATGCTGCGGAGAGATGCCTTTCCAGTCCACCATGGTCCGCTCGACTTCCGCCCGCACGATCTCGTCGAAGCGGGAACGGAGGGCAACAATGGTGGGAACCACCTCCAGCGAGGAAAGCCAGGAGAGGAAACGGTCCGCTTCCACCGTGACTATTTCCTCGGCCTTCGCGGCTTCTTTCAGCCGCTGCTCACGGTTGGACTCCACGACACCTTGCAGGTCATCGGTGTTGTACAGGTACACGTTCTCAAGATCGTTGACCTCCGGCGCGATATCCCGCGGGACGGCGATGTCTATGAAAAACATCGGCCTCTGCTTCCTGCGGCGGATCACCTCTGCGACTTCCTTCGGCCCGATGATGAAATGGGGAGAGCCGGTGGAAGACAGAATTATGTCAGCCTTGTGGAGATGATCGAAGAGGTCCTCGAAACGGAGCGGCCGGCCGCCAAGTTCCTCGGCCAGCCGCTCTCCGCGCTCGAATGTGCGGTTTGCAACCAGTACCCCGCTGACGCCGCCGGTGAGAAAGTGTTTCGCGGCCAGTTCCCCCATCTCTCCCGCCCCGATGAGCAGCACTGTCTTGTCGGAGAGATCGTCAAAGATCTTTTTCGCCAGTTCCACGGCAGCGAAGGCGATCGAGACTGCCGATGAGGCAATGAGCGTTTCGGTGCGGACCCGCTTGGCAACGGAAAAAGCCTTGTGGAGAAAGCGGTTCAGAATCAGACCGGATGTCCCGTATTCCGCGGCATAACCATAGGCAGCTTTCACCTGGCCAAGGATCTGGGGTTCGCCGATCACCAGCGAGTCAAGGCTGGCAGCAACACGGAAAACATGACGGATGGCATTGTCGCCGTGATAACCATACAGATACGGCGACACCTCATCGTAGGGAAGGCTGTGCCAGTCCGCCAGGAAACGTTTGATCCTGGCTATACCGCCCGCGATGTCGCGGGTTACTGCGTACACCTCGACCCTGTTGCATGTTGAAACGATAATCCCTTCGGCGATATCGGGCAGCGTGACCAGACAGCAAAGCGGTTTCTCCATGCTGTTCGGTTCGAACGCAAGCCTCTCCCGGATCTCAATGGGTGCGGTATGGTGGGATAGTCCCACAACGATAATGTTCATGAGTTCGATCTACCGGTAACTGTGAAGCCCGGGCAGCCAGAGGTTCACCCCGATGAAAGTGAAAAGGAGGACGCCGAATCCGGCGATGGCCAGAATAGCCGCCTTCCTGCCGCGCCATCCGGTGGTAAGCCTGCCGTGGAGAAGCGCCGCATAAATAAACCAGGTGATGAGCGACCAGGTTTCTTTCGGGTCCCAGCTCCAGTAGGCCCCCCAGGCCGACTCCGCCCAGATCGCGCCGGAAATGATGGCAATGGTCAGCAGCGGAAACCCCAGGGAAAGGCACCGGTAGTTGATTTCATCCAGGGTATCCAGCGAAGGAAGCCGCCGGTAGAGGACTCCCAGTTTCTTTTTCTTCAGGTAACGATCCTGGAGCAGGTACATGATTCCCGCACAGCAGGCAATTGCAAATGCCGCATATCCGCCAAAAGCTATAATTGTATGGATCCCGAGCCAGCCGCTCTTCAGGGCTGGGTTGAGAGGCACGATCATCGAGGGGAAGGAGGCCGAGCCAAGCATCAATATCAAGGCAAGGGGAGTCACGAAGGAGCCCAGGACAGCAACCCGGTATTTCCTTGCCAGCGCCAGGAAAGCCCCCACAGTGGCCAGGCTGAAAAACGACAGCGATTCGTGCATGTTCGTGATCGGGGTATACCCTGCTTCCAGATAGCGGGCCACGGTAAACAGGAAGTGCACAGCGAAACCCGCCGCCAATGTCCAGCCGGCGGCCTTGCCGATATGCGCCCCGGAACGGAGCAGAAAAACGAGGTAAAAAACGGTCGCGGCGGAGTAAAACACAAGAACTGCCACAAAAAGGGATTCGCTCATTCAATGTCCCCTCTGTCGACACCCAGCTCACACAAGCTGAACCCCGGCCCCGCAACTTCACGAAGAAGCCTGTCGACCTCCTCCGCCGAACAGTCCCGCAAAAGCCGCGGCAGCCCCCCATCTACAAGATCACGCAGGATCTCCTTCCTGGCATGGCTTCCTTTCTTGAGCGTCAAGAGCTTTTCCCTGACAGCGCCCAGCACCCGGAGGGCAGCTGCATATTCCGGTCCGTATCTGTCATCGATCTCTTCTCTGATCGAGCGCGCAACCATCGGGCATTTCCCACCCGTGGAAACAGTCAGGAGCAGGTCGCCTCGCGCAACAATGGAAGGAGTCGAAAAATCCCCCCACTCGGGCATATCGGCGATGTTCGCCGGTATTCTTCGCTCAGCGGCCTCCTCGGCCACCGCCCTGCTTACCGCCTTGTCGCCGGTTGCCGCAAAGACCAGGAATGCTCCTGCCAGGTCCCCGCGCCGGTAGTCCCGCTCCAGATGCTCGATCTCTCCATTTGCCGACATGTTGCGCAAATCGCGGGAAATGGAAGGGGCAATGATGACAACCCTCGCCCCCGCCTCCAGCAGGGTACGGCACTTGCGCTCGGCAACGGCTCCTCCGCCGACGATGATGACCGGCCTGCCGCGGATATCGATATTGATCGGGTAATATCTCATGGTGGATGTACCTGCCGATGTAATGGTAGAGCTTCAACCCCTGGGATCACGATGAATGGCTGCATGAACCGCTGCAAGTCTACCACAGCAGCGGGCGCCGCCGGAAATGTTTTTTCGCGCGGCAGCAGGACACAAGGTCGTTCATCAGCAATCTCCTTCATCCATTACGCCGCCTGGGGAGAGATCATGGCAGAATTTCCATCCTGGCGGTTTTCCCGTCAGATATTATTTTGCCCATTTCCGGTTCATGCCGGGATCTCGGCGAGTAAGCATATTTCAGTATGATTGTACCGCCTTTTTCCGACAAATCTGATCGGACGAATCGTATCCGCCCGGTTTCATGCCATCCTCCTTCCGCAAGTTGACCAATGGTGGTCACTTTCCCATCGGGATGTTTTTGCAGATACGAAGAGGCCGCGCCATAGGCATTCGACAACTGCTCCTCAAGAGATATTTTCTGAACCTTGTGACGATATCCTTCAAACGGCACAAGGTAAAACGTGCTGAATGCCGCCGCAAGCAGGAAAGCGATCAGTATGTGGAGCGTTACGGTACCGAGGGTTTCAAACGGCAGACGATATGAACTGCGGGAAGTTGTCGCCCGCGCGGAAGCCGGCCGGGATTCAGTCGGTAATTCGAGCGCTTTAACTGCTTTTTTCCACTGTCGCGAAAGCCTGTACATCCCCAGGAGAAGGGCAAGCAGAACTGTCGTTGATGTGAACGGCAGAAGGACCATGCTGACCGGCAAGAGAAAAAACTGAACAATAACGGCATACGAAAGGGACGGATCAATCCCCTTGGCCTTCTGTCCGGCACTTATATGGTCCAGCAAATACGGCAGTCTATATATCATCTGGAATATATTAAGTGGGTAAAGTGAGACTTGGCGGTTCTTCGCCGCGATTTTGCCGGTTTTCCTCAATGCGGCAAACCAAAACAGGAATGATACGCCTATCGAAGCAGATCCAGCAAACATGGCAATGGTTTCATCGCTTATACTGATATAGCTATATCCGATGAGTAGCATGCCGGCTATTGCGGACAGTATGAAAAAGGTGCTTAGAACATGCATAGAACGCATCGGTCACTCCTTGAAAAATCCGTTTCCCTACGCAGGTTTCACGGATTTTCGCAGGCAATTTGAATAGTAATCCGGACAATGTTGGGCAACCGGCGCCTGACAGAGCAAAAGAATCCGTATGAAACGCAAACGGGCCGCGGCGCAAACCGTGACCCATTGTCATTACTGGCGCGCCCGGAGGGATTCGAACCCCCGGCCGATGGCTTCGAAGGCCATTGCTCTATCCAGCTGAGCTACGAGCGCGCATGCTGATCAAAACGTTTAACGATGCCCGACGGGTAAGCGTACCGGACAGCCGCAACTGTATCCCAAGTCCCCGAGATAAATCAAGTCCATTTTCCCGGTTGCAGTATAGAGGATTCCCCTTGTCGACCGGCAGTATTCTGCTATCCTGTAGCAATGCTCCTGGAGGTTCGTGGAGGCCGAACAGGCATTGAGCATGTTGTGACTGCCCGGCAAAAGGTACATTTTTTCTGGCGCATCCCTGCTTTCCCGCTATAATGATTAATCATGAGAACAAAAACCAAGGAGGTCGAAACGTATGATCAGCATGAAGATGGTCCAGGCATTGAACAAGCAATTGAACAATGAACTCTACTCCGCCTACCTGTATCTCGCCATGTCCTCCTTTACCACCCACATCGGGCTGAAAGGCGCGGCAAACTGGTTCATGGTCCAGTACCAGGAGGAAATGGTACATGCCATGAAATTTTACAATTATGTCAACAGCCAGGGGGCGCACGCCCAGCTGGCAGCCATTGCCGTCCCGCCCGCCGAATACGGAACGCTCCTCTCCATGTTCGAACAGACCCTGAAGCACGAGCAGTTCATCACCAAGTGCATCAATGACCTGACCGAACTGGCGGTGAAAGAAAAAGACCACGCCACCCAGATATTCCTCCAATGGTTCGTGACCGAACAGATCGAGGAAGAAGGGAACGATAACGACGTCATCGCCAAACTTAAGCTGGTGGGCGACAACCCGCAAGGGTTGCTGATCGTCGACGCCGAGCTGGCAACACGTGTCTTTACGCCGCCGCCTGCAACAGCGCTGTAGCTGCCGGCCCCCGTCCGGCAGAGGGCCCAGTCATGAAAGTGCGACCCTGCGACAAGAATAAGGGCTCGGCAAAAATCGCCAACCGGCTGAAGGAAGAAATGCCCAAACTGGACGTTAAGGTGAAACTTTCCCCACCCGTACCTTTTTCATGTGTCCTCCGGAATAATTGACAATATTTATAGGGTATGTTATTCGGTAGAGTAACTAATTCTTACGAATATTGTTGTCAATAAAAGAGGCCACCATGTTCAGCAGAATGCAGGAAGACATCAAAGCCGTTTTTGAAAGGGATCCGGCAGCGCGGAGCAACCTGGAAGTGATTTTCTGTTACCCGGGACTCCATGCCGTCTGGCTGCAAAGGATTTCACACTGGTTCTGGGTACGCCGGTTTTATTTCCTGGGAAGATTCGTTTCCCATCTGGCGCGCTTTCTCACCGGCATCGAGATCCATCCCGGCGCGACCATCGGCAGGCGCGTGTTCATAGACCACGGCATGGGTGTCGTGATCGGGGAGACGGCCGAAATCGGCGATGATGTCACCCTCTACCACGGCGTCACACTGGGCGGAGTCAGCCTTGAAAAAGTCAAACGCCATCCAACGGTTGAATCCAACGTGGTCATCGGCTCCGGCGCCAAGGTCCTGGGGCCGTTCACCGTCGGCAAGGGGAGCCGGATCGGCTCCAATTCGGTGGTAATCAGGGAGGTCCCGGCAAACGCTACGGTGGTCGGCGTGCCGGGACGGGTCGTGATGGCAGCAGAGAAAACCTCGGAAAAGGCGGACATGGAACACGGCAGGCTTCCGGACCCGGAAGCCAAGGCCATTGCCTGCCTTTTCGACCAGGTGAGGGAGCTGGAAAAGAAGTACGCCGACCTGGCCAGGGACCACGAAGCACTGAAACAACGGCTGGATGCATAAGATGCCAATTTCCGAAACCGGAGGGAACGCACAGCGGGTCGCCGTAGCCATGAGCGGGGGAATCGACTCTTCAGTAACCGCCGCCATACTCAAGCAACAGGGCTATGATGTCATGGGGATTTCCATGCGCGTCTGGGACCCGGCACAATTCCGTGAACATAAAGATGGAGATGCAGCGCCCTGCACTCCCTCCGACGCCGTGGCCAACGCCCGGCTGGTCGCCGATCAGCTCGGCATTCCCTTTTACGATGTCAATTTCGAGGAAGAATTCCGCAGGATCGTGGTTGACGATTTTATCGGCGAGTATTACCATGGCCGCACCCCCAACCCCTGCGCACGCTGCAACCGCTTCATCAAGTTCGGACTCCTGCTCGACAAGGCGCTTGCCCTTGGCGCCGATATGCTGGCAACGGGACATTATGCGCGGATACAGAGGGATGAAGAAGGTTTTTTCCGGTTACTGAAGGGGGCCGACCCAAAAAAGGACCAGTCATATTTCCTCTTCGACCTGACCCAGGAGCAGCTTTCAAAGAGCATGTTCCCACTTGGCGGCATGACGAAGACTGAAGTCCGCGCCCTCGCGGACCGGCTTGAACTCAGGCTTGCCGACAAGGGGGAAAGCCAGGAGATCTGCTTCATCCCCGATGACGATTATGTGCGTTTCCTCGAGGAAGGTTCGATCGGAAGGGACCTGTCCGGAGAAATAATCACTGCTGACGGCAAAATCGTCGGCCGGCACCAGGGGACCTATCGCTATACCGTTGGCCAACGCCGCGGGCTTGGCATTGCCTGGAGCGAACCGCTCTACGTGCTCAGTATCGACACGGAGAGGAATCGTGTCATTGTAGGCGCCAAACAGGAACTTTTCCGCTCCGGGCTGCTGGCCAAAGAATTGAATTGGATCATGCCCGCGCCCACAGAAGATTTCACCGCCACCTGCAAGATCCGCTACCGCCACCTGCCCATACCGTGCCGCGTCATTCCCCTGAAAGGCAACCGGGTGGAAGTGCGCTTCCTGGAACCGGAAAAATCCGTTACCCCGGGCCAGGCAGTTGTGTTTTATGACAGCGACCGGGTACTGGGAGGAGGGTGGATAGAAGAAGGCATATGAAGAGAATCTCCTTTGTCACCCTGGGCTGCAAGACCAACCAGTTCGAGTCGGCCGCCATGGCAGAGGCAGCCGCAAAAGAAGGGCTGCTGATCGTCCCTGCCCATGAGCAGGCGGATATCGTCGTCATCAACACCTGCACGGTTACCGCCAGGACCGATGCCGAATCGCGCCGCCTGGTCCGGCGCGCCCGCCGGGAAAACCCCTCCGCCAGGATCGTCGTGGCCGGTTGCTACTCCCAGCTCGCCCCCGAGACATTCCGCGATTTCCCCGGGGTGTCACTCATCATCGGCAACAGTGAAAAACGTGAACTGATGGATCTGTTGCAGGAATCGGACAGCGGACAACTGGTCAAGGTATCCGATATCTCCAGGGAGGAAACGGCAACCCCGTTGATCATCGAGTCCTTTGCCGAACACACCCGCGCTTTCATGCAGGTGCAGAACGGCTGCGACTCCCGCTGCTCCTACTGCATCGTGCCCCATGTCCGGGGAAGAAGCCGGAGCGTTCCACTGGAAAGCGCCCTGGAAGGTATTCGTGCCTTTGCCAGGCAGAGCTTCCGGGAAGTGGTCCTCACCGGAATCCACCTGGGCGCGTTCGGCCTGGACCGGCAGCCTCCCACCAGCCTGTTCGACCTTGTTTCGCAGGCGGAGCAGGAACGCATCGTCCCCCGTCTCAGGCTCGGCTCCATCGAGCCGACCGAGATCACCGATGACCTGATTCGGCTCATGGCAACCGCGGAATCGATCTGCCCCCACCTTCACATCCCCCTGCAGAGCGGCAATGATCGGACACTGGCAGCAATGAACCGGCCCTATACCACCGGGTTCTTCCGGAAGATAACGGAAAAGCTGGCCGCAGCCGTCCCCGGGATCTTCATCGGCACGGACATCATCGCCGGCTTTCCCGGTGAATCTGACGAAGACTTCCAACAAGGTTATTGTTTTCTGGAATCCCTGCCAATGGCCACGTTCCACGTGTTCCCCTTTTCACCCCGGCAGGGAACGCCGGCGGCCTCCATGCCGGGACAGGTTCCTGCCAACGTTATCAAAGAGCGGGCAGAGGCCCTGCGCAGGCTGTCGGAGGAAAAGAAAAGGAAATTTTTCGAAGGGTTTCTCGGCAGAGAACTGGACGTGCTCATCCAGGAGAAAGGGAAAAACGATACACTGAAAGGGCTGTCGCGCAATTACATCCCGGTGGCGCTCCCGGAGGGGAGCGCCGCGCTCAACTCCGAGGTAAAAGTAAAGATAACGGAAGTGGAAAAAGACTTCGTGCGGGGAAGGCTTGCTTGATCCGGCTGGTCTCAATCCGTAAGGACATCAAGCGGTACATCGAGCGAACGGGCAATTGCAGACAACGTATCAACCGTGCCTTTTCGTTTGCCTGATTCAATCTGCGACAAGAAAGCTTTGCTGATACCCGCCCTGCTTGCCAGTTCCTGCTGCGTCATTCCGCGATGTTCACGCCATATCCTGATGGGAGACTCCCCTGAAAGCTCACGCCGCAAAATCCCCTCGGGCACCAGGAATTCCCTGCCGGATTTGTAGGATTCATGGAATTCGGCTACTGCGCGCGCATCGGTTTCATCTTCGAGAAGCTCGAGAAAATGCTGATAATCTTCGTATGATATCACCGCAAATTCAGGGCGTCCGTCTTTTTCAATAATCTGCGCTTTCATTGGTATACATCTCCTCTCGGAGCGATCCGCACGACTGCGATCAACAAGGCCTGCTCGTGAATGGTGTAAACAACCCGTCAATCCCCGACCCGCAACCGATAGCCCGGATGGCCGGTAAGTTTCCTGACATTGTTGTTCGTCACCATTGGGTCAACAGCCAAGGCATTGATCTTCTCCATGACAAGTCGCGCCGTGTTGCGAGGCATTGCCTTCAGAGCTTTTCGGGCTGCTTTCGAATATTCTATGGAGAACATGGCTCATGTTAACACATTGCTAACCAGACAGCAAACTCAATTACATATTTGATTCGCCGACAGGTGCCGGTCCAGCAGATGCCTCGGCTGCACGTTCGACATCGCCTTGAGCATACTTCTCTTCACGTGGGGAATGTCCTGTTCCAGCGTGGCGAGCAAATCTTTCATCTTCTTGCGCTGCAGGTCCGCGACCCCGCAAACCGGGCAGCGGCAGCATACCACCGGGTACTCTTTCATGGCAGAAAACTCGATGATCTCCTTTTCCTCCACGTAGACCAACGGCCGGATCACGGTGGTTTCCCCGTTGTCGGCCAGCATGCCGGCCGACATGGCCTTCAGTGAGCCGACAAAGAACTGGTTGAGGAGCAGCGTTTCCACGAAGTCGTCCAGGTGATGGCCAAGGGCCAGCTTGTTGCAGTTGAAGCGCTGGGCAAGTGTATAGAGTACCCCGCGCTTCAGTCGGGCGCATATGGAGCAAAAAGATGAGCCGGGCCTTCGCTTCTCCTTTATGATGTCAAAGTGGTCGGTTTTCTCCATGTGATAGGCAAAACCGTTGCGGGTCAGATGCTCCTCGATGATATCCGCCCGATAGCCGGGATATCCCGAATCTATATTGATGGCCAGGATCTCGTAGTTGATCGGCGCCCGCTTCCTGAGTGCTTCCAACAGATGCAGCAGTGTGTAGGAATCCTTCCCACCCGACACCGCCACCGCAATCCGGTCCCCTTCCTCGATCAGGCCGAAATCGGCGATGGCCCTGCCCACCGCATTCTTTA
This sequence comes from Geobacteraceae bacterium, assembly GCA_034933285.1. Classification (GTDB taxonomy): domain Bacteria; phylum Desulfobacterota; class Desulfuromonadia; order Geobacterales; family Geobacteraceae; genus RPRC01. Next base: position 128,318 of record JAYFNT010000024.1, read on the forward strand.
TTTTCTTGTACAGTTTTTCCTCGGCTGACGACACGCAAACCTCTTTTCCTGCGAATACTCATGGCTCGGAAGCTGCAGAAATGGTACGCATACCCGAACCCATCCCATTTTCATTGATTCAAGGTCCCAGGGTACCGGAAAGAGCTTTGGCAAGTCAAGGGGCGGGAGATGAGAGTATAAATGAAAAATTCGATTATTCTGCGGGAACCCACCTTTTATTTCGGCGGTGGCACTCATGCCAGTAGAAATCGGTACATCCCTGCCCTCAACCTTGATGGCGTTTTTTTAGGGGTGAGACATAAACTTCATAAACCAGCCCGAGAGTTTTGTCTTCAAGTGCCCAGGTCGCGGTAGGAATGCCGGTCACCCGCCCCCCCCCCGCACAGATCCGTACATGAGGAACTACCTCATACGGCGCCTGCCCCAGGTAGTGACGCTCAGCCTTTCTGAAGGATAAGGATGGCAAATACGGGCTGCCGGGATATACCTGTCAATCAAGCGGCCCATTCGGTCCCAGGAGATATGCTGTTTGTCGCTGCGGCGCCGAAGCTCTATGTACAGCTCCTTCAGCTTCTCCTGCCACTTATAGTGAGCCAATTGATTCTGCGCTGTCCAACCGCATTCCCCTCAAAAAACGCTTGCATTAAAAGACGAACGGTCATATATATCTGGAATGGCAAGGCCGAGACGAAGCGAACATATCCAGAAAAGCCTGCTCGATCTTGGTGTGGAAATATTTTCCAGACAGGGATATCACGGTACCGGAATCAAGGAAATTGTTGATGCCGCAGGGATTCCGAAGGGTTCATTCTACAATTATTTCAGCAGCAAGGAAGATTTTGCGGCTGAAGTAATCAGGCATTATGCGGAATGTTACTGGAGCGAATGGTCTTCATATTTCGAAGAGTGCCCTGGGGAAGATATCCTGACCGCCCTTCGTCACAGCTTTGAGCGGATGATATCGAAACACGGGGAAAGTGAAATCAAGACCGGATGCATAATCGGCAACCTGGCGGCAGAGATCTGCGAATCGAGTTCAACCTGTCGTCATGTCATGCAGTCGGCCATTTTCGAATGGCGGAAACGGTTTGCTAAATACATTCAATCAGCCCAGGAGAAAGGGAGTGTCAGGACGGATATACGCGCCGAAGATTTGGCGGATATCTTCTGTAATGCATGGGAAGGTAGCTTGCTCCGCATGAAGATTGAGAATTCCACGGAGCCGTTGAAACGGTGTGTTTCAATCATGTTCGATACGTTTTTCAAGCCGTGATCATTTTTTTTCAAAATTACAAGACGACCGGTCATATGTGAACTGGGGGGGGGGTCTGGTTGAACCTTGTCCCAAGTACCACACGAAGGAGGAGCAAACATGCGAAGTTACGAGAAACTGTTCGAACCAGCCAGTATCGGGAAGATGAAGTTGAAAAACCGTATCGTCATGCCTCCGATGGTAACGAATTTCTGCGAGGGGGACGGCTCAGTCAACGACCGGTACGTTGCCTACATGAGGGCTCGCGCCAAAGGCGGCGTCGGACTCATCATCACTGAGGCCACCTATGTCCATCCGAGCGGCAAGGGCTTCCCCTATGGACTCGGGAACTATAAGGATGAGCTTGTGCGGGCAATGAAAAGGCTCACGGATGCCGTTCATGAAGAGGGCGGGAAGATCGCCATGCAGCTTTTCCATTGCGGGCGGCAGGGCATGGAGGCGGTTACGGGGATGAAGCTCATCGCTCCTTCGCCCATCCCATGCCCTTTCTGCGGTGAAATGCCCAAGGAAATGACCGGGGAAGATATCCAACGGATTGTCGCCGCCTTTGGAGACGCCGCAGCGCGAGCGAAAGAAGCGGGGTTTGACGCGGTGGAAGTGCACGGGGCACACGGCTACCTGCTCTGCCAGTTCCTTTCACCATACAGCAATCATCGTTCGGACGGGTATGGAGGGGCTCTTGCCGGTCGGGCCCGCTTCCCGCTGGAGGTCGTGAAGCACGTAAGAGAACGGGTAGGCAGCGACTATCCCATGCTGTACCGCATGAGCGCTGAAGAGTACGTGACCGGCGGGCTCACCCTCGAGGATACCGGGCCCTATGCCCGAATGCTCGTGGAAAACGGTATAAATGCAATTCATGTGACCGGCGGCGTCTACGAGTCCGCGGCTATGATCATCCAGCCCGCGGCCGTATCCCAAGGGGTATATGTGGAGAATGCCGCAGCCATAAAAAAGGCTATTGGCGGCGCAGTCCCCGTCATCGTGGCGGGGAGACTGAAAGATCCCGACGTGATCATGGATATTGTGGAATCGGGAAAGGCCGATTTTGTGTCCACGGGAAGGGCCTTACTGGCAGATCCCGAGTATCCCGCAAAACTCCGGGCCGGACATCCTGAAGACATCAGGAAGTGCATCGGGTGCGAACAGGGGTGTGCAGACCGTCTTTTCGCGGGCATGGCTATCGGCTGCCTTGGGAATCCCCTGACCGGCAGGGAATGGCAGTATGACTTGACAGTGAAGGCGCCGAAGAAAAAAAAGGTATTGGTAGCCGGAGGGGGGCCGGGTGGCCTGGAAGCGGCCCGGATTGCGGCGCTGCGAGGGCATGACGTGGTGCTCTGTGAGAAGAGCGGAAAACCGGGTGGACTGGTAAATTTGACCGTCGGTCTTCCATTCAAGGATGAATTTGGTGATCTCCTGGCTTTCCAGGTCAGGCAGGTCGAAAAGCTCGGCGTGCGGGTCGAATTGAACCGGACCGTTGATGAAGCGGTGATTGAACGGGAAAAACCAGATGCCATCATCGTCGCCGCCGGTTCACGGCCAATCAAGCCCTCTATTCCCGGTATCGATCACCCGAATGTCCTCGGAGCGGAGGAAATCCTGACCGGCGCCCCGTTTGGAAAGAATATCGCCGTTATCGGCGGTGGCGCCGTGGGGAGTGAAATTGCGGAATTGTTTGCAGACAGGGGAGCGAAGGTAACAGTTATCGAAATGCTGGACAATGCCGCGAAAGATGTGGGCTTGCTCGAAAGGGCGCTGCTCATGCAGCGGCTCAAGGACAAGCAGGTGACTATTTTGACGAATACGGCGGTCAGGGAAGTGACGCCCGGCGGGGATCTTGTTCTTGAAAAGGATTGCGAGCAGGAAATTGCGAAGGGTTTCGCCACGATAGTGACGTGTGTCGGGTATCAGCCGGTTACGGAGCTATCGGAGGCTCTGAAGAAGAAGGGCGTGCCCTTCGTCTGTATCGGCGACTGCGTGAAAGCGCGAAAAGTCATAGATGCCATATGGGAGGCCTTCGAGCAGGCGTATCTTCTCTAGAAATGATACACTCGGCGTCGGGAGTTCGAGAATATGGTATCATTTGCAGACACGAATTGAATTCGGCAGGTGGTATTTGTAAGCGCCGACCGGATTTTCACGGTCATCCTGCATGGGATGGATGGTTCTGTAAACTTTACGCAATCTCGTCGGGTTTACCGGAGGTGAGGCGGTTTGCCTCGCGAACCGCACAATGAACAGGAGGTCAAAATGAAACAGGTAATCAATGCTGATCCTCACGGCAAAGTGACATTGCAGGGATACGACCCCGTTGCGTTCCACGCTATCGGTGCGGCAATGAGGGGCAATCCGGCCATATTACTGGAATATGGCGGCTACAAGTACCTCTTTTCCTCCGAAGAAAACAAGGTTCTGTTTGAAAAGGACCCGGAGAAATACCTGCCCGCTTACGGCGGCTACTGCGCCTTCGGAGTTTCACTCGGCGTATTGTTTCCGGTTGAGATTGATACGTGGGAGATAATAGACGGACGCCTAATTCTGCAATTCAGCCAGGAATTCAAGAAAAAATTCGAAGAAGATACAAACGGCAATATCAAGAAGGCCGATGAAAACTGGAGGAAAATAGAAGCTGCGTAAAGGTGATGTTGAAGTGGTACGTCGGACCTGCCAAGTGCCAAGGGATTTGAGCAGGTCCGGCCGCCATTGGGTGCCCCGGGGACGGGGTGCCCCGGGGACGTTCTTGCTTTAGTACATCAGGCGCTGCCCCACCACACCTGAAGATCAACGCTGGATCGAAAAAGCTCTTCACCTCGCCTGGCCGCCCGGCAAACCGAGGGTCCGCAGATACCGAGCCTCCTGCCGACCTCCACACCTGGATAGTGCAGTTTGGCAATGGCCAGAAAGCAATAGACGGAACGGGCAGCTGATATATTATCTTGCCGTCCCCGCTGGCCGAGTCCCCCTGGTTTCACTTTGAAGAAATCTTCAACAGCTTGCTGTAATCCTTCCAGGGATTTCCTTTCCTGCAAACGTCCCTTGAAACAATCCTGTTCGCAAAGAGCCTGAACAAAACTACTACTGCCGAGTATTCGGCTGTCGGAAACGACTTCATCTGTTTCACTATCTTGCCGCTTTGAATGCTTACCGACCAGATGTGGCTGCTCTCCCAGCCCGAGGCCATCGGCTACGAACTGACGATACTGACTTCGTGTCAAATCCATTCGTTTGCCAAAGTGCGCCAAAACTGCTTTCACGGATTGCCCCGACATGTGCCCATTGCCGAGGATTGCCGAATGGCCGCACCAAGGGTAGTGCGCCAATTCATCCAAACCCGAAACCAGACCGGCCCGAAGGGGATTGAGATGAATGTAGCGAATCAACTCCAGAAGATAGGATTCCTCTTCGCAGACGATGGACTTGTAGCGATTCTGGAACAGGTGGCCGGATCGGTTATGCCGAAGATTGAAATAGACTGCATACCCGGTAAGGAGGCGACGCATGAAGCGGGAAAGCTCCAGCCGGTTACACCGCAACAAAAGATGGAAATGGTTCGGAATCAAAGCCCATGCGTAGCAATCGGTTTCGGTGTCGACCAGCAACCGGTCAAACCTTTCAACAAAACGTCGGCGATCAGCATCGTCGAGAAATATTGCTGTTCGTTCGATCCCGCGGACGATTACATGCTGCAACAGGCCCGGTATGTCGAGGCGTGGTTGTCGGGGCATGAACTAAACATATCATTAATCAAATTTTAATTCAACTGGGCTAATACACTAAAGCAAGAACGTCCCTGCTGACCCTAAAGCAAGAACGTCCCTGCTGACCCAAGAACGTCCCTGCTGACCGCTCATTAAAACTTGTAGTTGATGCCACAGCGGATGATGGCTCCACGCTCACCAATGCTGACCGGAAGATTATTGTCAACATGATGTGTGCTCCGACCTAGACCATAATATTGATTCTCAACTTTTATCGACAAGTTGTTCGAGAAAGCATATTCTGCGCCAAAACCTACGACATAACCGACCATCCACTTGTCTTCACCGTTTTTCGGGGTTCCGCTGTTCGGAATAGCCCCTCCCAGTGTATGAACAGTCTCGACATTCACTTTGCCTACGGCAAGGCCGCCAGTGCCATAAACAAGGAGCCGGTCGAATGCAAGCCCGATACGACCGCGTACTGTTGCCAGGACATCAATGCTCGACTTGGCTTGAAAAACAGGGTTTGGGCAGGGAGCGCTACCACTAAAATCTGTCCAGTCAAAGTCGGCCTCAATGCCACCCACAAAGGCGGGTATTCCGCTCTGAGAACTAAGGAGTTGCAGGTTTGCCCCAGCGGTTCCACCGACCATCCCCCCTTTGATGTGGTGGTCTGCTCTGGCTCCGAATCCAGAGTATACCCACTCCGTTTCTCCCCAACCGTAACCTCCGTTTATACCAACATAATAACCTGTCCAGTCATATGGCCTATTGTCAGCAGCCATAGAAGGTACCGTTACAGCAATTAATGCGAGCACAACAAAACATATAACTTTTTTCATTATGCATCCTCCTCTAATTATAAGCACTACCCATAAAAACTTAATATCATACACCTTTGCAACATTGCAATCCTAACCTAAAAATTTTTTCTTCGTTACATTTAATTGATTTACTATAAATAAGCAAAAACCCGTATATATTTAAACTCAACTTTCTCACAAATAAGAATGTATAACATCACGTCATTATTTATATAATAGCGTCGCAATCTATATTGAAACGGCTTTGTTCCCCAACAAACCCACAAACAAAGCAAGCGACGCTATGCCGCAGATTGTTGCAGGAAGCGCTCAGGCTGTTCGAACAGACATTGAACAAGTCCCCTTGTCGTTGCAGGCCGCCTCTGGTATTGTGGATCATAATCCCAATCGAAAGAACAAACCGGATAGCCATGTCCCCAGGCAGAAATCGCATAATAGAGGTCGCCATCCCCCTGCCGCTGCACACCACTTTCTCCTACGGAGTTCCTGAAAGCTTGCGCAGTGCAGTGATCCCCGGTGCACGTGTCTTCGTCCCGTTCGGCCGGCGGAAAGTGACCGGGTATGTACTGGGGCCGGCCCACCAGACACCGGGAGACCTGAAGGACATAATCGAGGTCCTGGACGAGCAGCCGGTGTTCAACCCGAGGGAACTTGCTTTCTACCGCTGGATCTCCGCCTACTACCTCCACCCGCTGGGGGAGGTGATCAAGACTGCCCTTCCCGCCGGCATCAACATCGAAACCAGGGGACGGACAACGACCGGAGCGGATGGAACACAGGGAGAAGAACAGATTCGGGGCGGCAGGAACATACTCCGGGAATGGTTCTTCCGCGCCACGGATCAAGCGGCCGAAACCGCGGCCCCCCGGGGCCTGGCGGCGCAGATCCTTCTCCACCTCATGGAACAAGGCGAGACATCCCGCAGCGACCTCAATGCCCGGTTTGCCAACCCGGCCGCCCAGCTGAAGAGCCTTCTCAGGAAAGACCTGGTGGTCATGGAAGAGCGCGAAGTATACCGCGACCCTTTCCGCGACGAGGAAGTTCCAACTTCTTCCCCCCAGACCCTGAACGAGTGCCAGGCCAAGGCATACGAGGCCATTGCCTCGGCAGTGACAACCGGAGAGTTTGCCCCTTTTCTCCTCCATGGCGTCACCGGCAGCGGCAAGACCGAAGTCTACCTGCAGTCCATCAGCCACACCCTGGAAGCAGGAAAAACGGCTCTGGTGCTCACACCCGAAATCGCCCTCACGCCGCAGCTGATCAGGCGCTTCCGCAGCCGCTTTTCCTGCGGTATAGCTGTATTGCACAGCGGCCTGACACCGGGCGAGCGCTACGACGAATGGCGACGCATCCGCCGCGGTGAAGCTGTGATCGTCATCGGCGCCCGTTCAGCCATCTTCGCTCCCCTGGAAAATCTGGGCATCATCGTGGTGGATGAAGAGCACGAAGCCTCCTACAAGCAGTCCGAGGGCCTGGCCTACAACGCGCGGGACCTCGCCCTGGTCCGGGGAAAGTTGGAAGCAACCGTGGTTGTGCTGGGCTCTGCGACCCCGCTGATCACCACCTACCATGCAGCCATGCATGGCAGGCTTCATTACCTGAGCCTCCCCGAACGGGTGCGCAACCTGCCTCTCCCGGAGGCGCGGATCATCGACACCCGCAAAATGCGGGACTGCGCATGCTCTCCCGAGCTGGTAGCCGCCCTCGGCGAGAACCTGGAAAGGAAAGGCCAGTCGCTCTTGTTCCTCAACCGGCGCGGCTTCGCCACCTTCCTTTTCTGCCGCGACTGCGGTCATGTGTTCCGCTGTCCCAATTGTGCCGTGACCCTCACCCACCACAAGTCCAAGCAGCGCCATTACTGCCATTACTGCGATTTCTCGCTTCCCGCGCCAACCGTCTGCCCCGGTTGCGGTGGAGGGGACATCGCCCTCTTCGGCCGCGGCACCGAACGTGTGGAGGAGGAAATCAGAGAACTTTTCCCGACCGCCCGCATAGCCCGGATGGACAGCGATACCACTGCCAGGAAAGGAAGCCATGCCGGCATTCTGAAAAGGCTGGAGGACGGCAAGATCGATATACTGATCGGCACCCAGATGATCGCCAAGGGGCATGATTATCCTGGCGTAACGCTGGTCGGCGTGGCCTCAGCCGATTCCACGCTCAACCTCCCCGACTTCCGCAGCGCCGAGAGGACATTCCAGCTCGTAAGCCAGGTCATGGGCCGGGCCGGCCGTGGGGATGCACCGGGCAAGGTGCTGATCCAGGGGGCCGACCCGGACCATTACGCACTTGCCAGGGCGGCATCTCACGATTACGAAGGCTTTTACAACGATGAGACAGCGTTCCGCCGGGAGGCCGGCTACCCCCCCTTCTCCAATCTTGCACTCATATGCCTTTCGGGAACCGCTGAAAAGCCGGTCGAGAAGGGAGCTGAAGACGCTGCCATCCTGTTGCGCAAACTGCGCAGCGATTTCAAAGCCCGCCTGGAAATCCTGGGACCCGCCCCTGCCCCGCTGGCGAAAATCCGCGGCAGGTTCCGCTGGCAGATACTCTTGAAGTGCCTCAGCCGAACCGACCTGAGGAAGATTCTGCGTCGCTTCCAGTCAGAGTGGCGGCCACCACGCACAATACGGACCAATATCGATGTGGATCCGGTCGATACGCTTTGACAGGCTTAAAGAAATATCGTCGTACCGGCAACCGGCTCCTTGACGAAACGGAAATTAAAGAGAAAATCAATTGAGGCGGAAAAAGCTTCGAACGGAAAATGGTTTTTGGCCCGGGTTCAAACAGCGAAGGGGACGGGAATGGGAAACAACAGGGATGACGATGCAAAACCGGCAAAACGCAAGTCATTGCACTGGGAGCTTGCAAAGAGGGACATGGCAGAGGAAGAATTAGCCACCATCAGGAACATGAACTGGGAATGGTATTACAACTGCTTTCTCTACAAGGATGAACCGGTAGAGGTGACATGCAAGATCTGCGGATTCATGAATATATTCCTGCCGGGCGAGAAATCCAAGAAATGCGTTCAATGCGGCATCGAATGCCGCAGATGCGAGGTTGACGAAGAAGAAAAATAAGAAAAAGGCAGTGGTCCCGGCTCATGCCCTGAGCTTCTCGAAAGGACACATGCACATGAAAGAGTAAGCAGTCCAGCGCCTGTAGCGGCAATTATAGCAGGACCTGGGCTCATCAGCGACGATCTCCTCCTCCACGTCATCCGTAAAGGCATTGCAGTTAAGGGCCTCTCTCGCCGCTTCGGGCCAGTTCATTTTCCCGCCCAGAAATTCCCTCGTGCCGTTTTCCAGAATTCGCCACATCTCCCTGCACCTCCACATCAAAGATATGCACTCGATACGATCACAACACCTGCCGATAGCAATTGCCATAAGTTGATTACATCAACATGAAGAGGTTGCTATAGTGCATTTCCAACCCTTCGTTTTTCGAGCCTGCTCTGAATATATCAAAAACACTTGTTATAATCAAACCAGTATGCAGCTTTAACATTCGATCCCAATTTGGCCTCTTTCTGGAAATCGTTCCACAGAGTTGATAACGGATGATCCAAGTCCGGGCTTGTCGAAAAAATTAACATATACATGCCAGGACAGAAATCATATGATTTTTGTGATTTTCCCCGTCCGGAACCACTGAATGACCGCTTTGCAACAGATAGCCACACACTATGACTGTCGAAAAAGCTGACACCCATCGTGATCATTTTATCTCAGACAATTTTTTGTTGTTTTTTCAAGCAGTTAACGCGCTAGCATATTTTTTGCATATCGCTTCTGATCAGTTCTGCGTTCTGAACACAGCAAAGGACAGATTATCACGAGCTACGAGGAAGTCTCGCTCCGGCCCCAGAGAGACTTTCCGGATGGAATCTAAATTGCCGGCATTAAGGGCGATTATATCGATAAAATACTTTTGCCATTCGAAATATAGGTGTGTATATATCGTTTTGATAATTCAAAAAACACGGTGAGTCTTTGCGATTGTCAACTCTTGGTATTGGTACATCCTGAAAAAAGGGGGAAAGGGATATGAAAAAAACAAAACTGCTGTTCACATCCATCTTGTTTCTGACCGGGCTGGTCGTCGCAGGTATCGTCTTTGCGGCTTACCAGCACGCAGGTGACGCAGACAAAGACCCTGCGACATTCCTGAAAGTCTATCCGGGCAAGGCAGGCACGAAGCTGGACAACTGCGCGCTCTGCCATACAGGCGGCACAGAAACAGTCAACAACAAGACCACGACTTATGGCAGTTGCCAATGGTGTCATTACAAGTACGGGTACACTGCTCCCCACGGAGATATCCAGTTAACCCTCAACGCTTACGGCAAGGCCTACAATGATGCCGGCAGAAACGAAGCTGCACTCGCATTAATTGAGTCTGCAGATTCTGATGGCGATGGTTACTCCAATATTGCCGAGATCAACGCCAACCGCTACCCCGGAGACAAGAACGATGATCCCAGCAGAGTGGTCGCCCCCTTCCGCATCTACACAAAAGCCCAATTGGCGGCCATGCCCCAGCACAAGCAGTTCATGCTGATGAACACGACCAAGTCTGGTGACTATTACGCTGAATATTCCGGCGTTGTGGTGGAGCGCCTGCTGAAACGGGCGGGAATATCTCCGGATGCCACCCAGATATCCGCCTTTGCTCCGGACGGTTACGCCCAGCGTCATCCGATGGCGGACAGCAGCGACAATATCGGCAAAAGCTACGCGCCATTCGTGATCGGCCCGTACCCACAGGCCACTTACTTCTATAACATTGAAGCAGACAAGGCCAAAACCTCATACGGCTGGTGCGATTACACCTCACCCGGCAATATCGGACGTCAGAATGGCGAGCCGATCCTTGTGAAAAACGGCCTGAGACTCATTTTGGCCCTCAAGGCTGATGGTGTTGACCTGGTACCCGGGGTGCTCGGCCCCGACAACAAACTGACCAGCGAAAGTGAGGGGCCTTTCCGTGTGGTATCGCCGCAGAAGGTTGTCGGCCCGCCCGACCAGGCGTCAACACCGGGCAGCAATCAGAACGTCATCTGGCCTTACAGCTCCGCAAATGACCACAACGCAGGCTTTGCCACGAAATGCACCACCATTATCAGGGTAGAGCCGCTCCCGGCCGGGACTACCGACATCGATACGATGGAGGCAGGCTGGGGGTATATCGACCAGGGCAAACTCGTGATCTACGGGGCGCTTCAGGGACCACAGCTGATCTTCCCGGCCGATGGAGATACGAAAGCCAACTGGCATCCCACTTTCTTCAAGTGGAGACACAGCCCGGGAATCGAGAGAAATGCAGTGGTCAGCTACAAGCTCGAATACACCAAGGATGCAGCACTCAATGATTGGACGGCCGTGATGATCGAGAGGAGCAAGAAAAAACCGTCCGAGCATTTTGACCCCATGGTTAAAGACAACATCATCCTGACCCTGGAACCCAATACCAAATATTGGTGGAGAGTGACGGACCTGGACGAAAACGGCGGCACAACTGTCAGCAGCATTTACTCTTTTACCACTAAAGACAAACCGTTCAAAAAGAAGTGACATCCCTCAGCCCGATCGGTTGTTAAATATTGGGTAACAGAAAAGGCCGGCTTCACTCTTGGAGCCGGCCTCGGTTTTTCTCTCAAGCAGACGCGGAGCAGCGGAATACGGAAAAACACCCTAGTTTGGAATTGATTTTTGAGTCTGTTTTGCTATTATCACATCGCTTTGGCGATGCCACGGCCTTTCCCGCAAACACCCCCACAACTCCCCGCCACTGCTGGAGTAACGGATCCGGAAAAGGTTCGGCATTCCGCCTGATTTTCTGACATGTAAAGGATCTATCGATGCGCAGCGGAATTTTGCTGGCTATTCTCGTTTCCATAGTTACAGTCTCTATCTGTTCGGCGGAATCGCAAGGCAAAAGAGACGAAGCATCCGCTGCCGTGGAAAAGTTGTGCAAATCAGAGCCTCCAGCGGCACTGTCCGAAGAGTTCAGAAGCATTGAAGAAACATTTGCCAGGGCCGAGGAGCTGTCGAGGGAAAAGAAAACCGCGGAAGCCCAGAAACTTTACGAGCTCACGATACTCAAATCAGCCGTATATGAGAAAAAATTGCCGGAGACGCATGAAGCCGGGTCCTCGGCGGCCGGCGTCATTCAGGGACCTTTCGGAAACATATCGACATCCGGATCAGACCAGGCCGCGAGTCCGCCGGAAAAATCAACGGGTTTGGATTCGCAACAGGACATAGAAGACGAGGATTCTCACATTGACGGCCATCGGGCAGACGTACCCGCCACGAGCCCTGTCGTTTCGAAATCCATCATCGGCAGGGAATTCACCTATACAGTCAGAAGACGGGAATCTCTCCGCATGGTCGGAGCAAAGCTCGGGGTAAGCTGGCGGTCCATTGCCAGGGAAAACTCGCTGGATCCGGCGAAACCCCTGGAACCGGGGCAACGCCTCAAGATCGACACGCGCAGGATCATTCCGAAAACCAGAACAGAAGGGATCGTGATCAATATCCCGGATCGCACCATGTATCTCTTCAAGGGAAAGAAGCTGGAAAAGGCGGTTCCCGTCGCAGTCGGCATGCCGACCTCACGCAAGGATGAAATCTGGCGTACTCCTACGGGCGCATTCAGAATCACTTCCAAGGTCAAGGATCCGACCTGGTTCATCCCTCAATCAATCCTGAAAAAAATGAAGAAAAACCGCAAGGATGTTCAAAACAGTGTACCTCCGGGCAAGCGGAATCCGCTCGGCAGATACGCACTGAAAACATCCCTGACGGGAATCCTGATTCACGGGACGGTTTCACCCGAATCGATTTATACATACAGCAGCCATGGCTGCATCAGGGTCATGTCTGGAAACATGAAGGAGATTTTCGAAGATATCAGGGTCAACACCGGAGGCGAGATAATCTACCAACCGGTCAAACTGGCCCTGTCAGATGATGGGAGGGTTTTCCTCGAAGTCCACGGGGATGCCTATGACCAGTTCCGGGATCTGGAAGAAGTAGCCAGGTCGCTCATTGAAAAGAACAAAATGGAGCGGAGGGTCGACTGGGAACGGGTGAAATCATCAGTAAAGAACAAGAAGGGTGTTCCCGTAGACGTGAGCCATCGCGCCGGGGGGGAATAGCGTCGAGGCAAGCAACATCCGGTCCGGCGAAATCCCCCCAAGCCCTGATCCCGTCACGACCTTTGCGTTATCATGGGAAAACCGGCTCTACTCATTTAAGAGGAGCCGGTTTTCTCATGCTGCGCTACAGCTGAAAATCCTTGTCCGTCAAACCGGTATTCTTTTTGACGTTACGAAAACCTATCACCGTACGATCTCCATTGTTCTCCTCTATGACCAGGCGAACCAGGCGGCCATCCTCGCGAAACGTGACCTGCAGCTCCTTCACCGCACCCTTTGTCCTCGGAAGGATGCGCAGGGAAAGAATAGCGCCCCGCTTTTCGGCACGGACGTCAAAACCTCCCGGCATGCTCTTTACCGGCCGGTCAAGAAAAGCGAACCAGCGGGAAAGGCCCTGCTCTGCCGGAAGGACCATTTTCTGACGCTCGGTTTCGTTGGGCAGCTTGAGGCTGAGCGTGTTGTCCTTGAGCAGGACGCGGCTGGTGTAGGGAGAATGGAGTTCCATGAAAAAACTGTCGGGTTTCCTGAAACGGACCGTTCCGCTGGAAATCATCTTTTTCTTCATGAGAGTCAACTGCTTCTCCTGGGTAATATCAGCAGAGAAATCCCTGATGCCTGCAAATGCGCGCCGGAATGCCTCCAGCCCTTCGATCGGGCTTATGGCTGCCGCGGAAACGGCAGGCGCGGAAATCAATACGAAACATATTATGGGAAATACAACAGTTCGCAATTTGGTCATTTTGTCGTTCCTGTCCATTCGTTATTTGAGTCTGCCCCGAACCCCCCATTTAGATCGCGCCAATACCTAGTGTAAGCCTGGCCTCGGCAACCCTTTCACCATTGACGGAAGCTTCACCTTCGAGAAGAAAGAGCCTGCCGAATGACTTTGCGATACGGGCCGTTATGGCGACACACTCGCCCTGCCGCACTTCCCGGAAAAACCCGGCGTGGTCGATGGCCGCCAGGAATCCGCCCCCGCCCTCCCCGGTTGCAGCCGCTATGCCGCCAAGCTGGGCTATGGATTCCACAAGGAGGAAAACCGGGAAAGAACCTGCATCGTCAGGTATGACCTTGATGCCGGTTGCGGCGACACCCGGATCACGCGAAGTGACGCGGTCTATCAGGAGAAAGGGACTGCGGTGGGGGAGATAATCGGTCGGAGAGGAACTAAAGCCCTCCCGGCCCCATGACATCGATTCCATAATAGGGGCCCTCGGGGGATGCTGAAAAGTGGATGGAGCTTGCTCCAGGCGCCAGGGCAAGGATGAGGGAAACCAGCGCCAATCCGCCCATGGCCAAGCTGCGGCCAAGCAGTTCACCTGTTTCGAGTAGGGGCACGGTCGACGGGATGCGGTCCAGAAGGGATGGAATCCGGGAGGCAACGCCGGACAGGGAAACCATGTCACATTCGCGCCGTGGGCCAGCCAACCGGTCCATGCCCTCGGCCTCACGGCCGGGCAGAATTCTTCCAACTGTGCGGATTTCACCCAAGCCGCCCTTGAAACGGGCGCCACGCTGACGGGCCTTCTCCGGCTTTTCCAGGACGAGCATCCCGGCGCCCTCCCCGAAACCAGCTGCGTAACTTCTCAATTGGCCCATGCTCCGGAATGCGCGGATCATGAAGGGATCCAGTTCGTCAACCCCTCCGGTAATCATCACATCGGCGCGGTCTTCCTCCAGGAAGCGGCATGCCATCTGGACCGCCACCTCGGCTGAACAGAATCGCTGCACAAAAGTCACGTTAGGGCCCTTCAAACCGTATTCAATGGAAGCATTGCTTGCCGGTGCATTGGGGACGGTATTGGGAAACAGCATCGGAACGAGGCCTTCTGTCCCGGCGGTAAAGTATCCGCGCAGAAATTCCTCGGAATTGGCAATGCCGCCGAAGCCGCAGCCAAGTGTTATGCCGATACGTTCCGGGCCATGCTCTTTGACATCGATGCCCGCGTCTTTCAGTGCCATGCCGGCAGCCACAACGGCGAAAAGGCTGCAGCGGTCCAGCTTGCGTGCTTTGAGCGGCGGCATGTAATCGATTGCCCGGAAACCCTCCGCACGTGCCCACAGATGCCTTTCTCCACCCACCAGTTCGGGCGGTACCGGTTTCAGGACGCTCTCACGGCTCGCGATCACCTGCTTGATCGGGTCGAGCCCGGCGCCGGCAGCCGATATGGCCGCAAGCCCGGTGACGGCAGTTTTCACCCGGTTTGCGCTCATAACGCCACCACCAATGTAGTGATGTTGCCTCCGAAAGCAAAGGAATTGGAAAGTGCGATCCTGGCATCGGTCGTCTGCTTGCCGTGATGGCAGTAATTCAGATCGCACTCCGGGTCAGCTCCGCGAAAATTCAGTGTCTGTGGTATTACGCCGGCCTTAAGTGAGAGCAGTGTGGCAACTGCCTCTATCGCGCCTGCTGAGCCGAGGCAATGGCCGGTAAACCCCTTGGTGGAGACCAGCGGGACATCAAACGCCAAATCATCGAAGACCTGCTTCATGGCCTTGGTTTCCACCACATCGTTCAAGGGCGTGCCGGTTCCGTGAGCATTGACCCAGCCAACCTCCTCCCGTCTGATCCCGGCATATTTCATCGCTGTCGTCATCACCCTCGCGGCTTCAGTGCCGGTAGGCTCGGGAGCCGTCATGTGGTATGCCTCACCCGCCACAGCGTAACCGAGTATAAAACCATGAATGTCGGCGCCGCGATTTATGGCGGCCTCTTCCTCCTCCAGCACGAAAAATGCCGCGCCTTCTCCCAGCGAAATGCCGCGCCGGTCAAGACTGAAGGGGGAGCACGGCTCCGGGTCGACTACCCTCAACGAATTGAACCCGGCGAAAGTAAGGAGTGAGATAGCGTCAGAGCCCCCGCAGACCACCGCCTTGAGTTTCCCCGTGGCAACCAGGTCGGCCCCCCAGCCGATGGCTGTCGCGGATGACGAGCAGGCAGTCATTATGCTGCCCTGGTATCCGCCCAGATTGTAGCGGATGGCTATGTCGGTCGCGGTGCGGTCCGGAAGGATGCCTCTGAGCAGGGAAGGCTTCGCTCTCTCACCCGCCAGTGTACGGCTGAGCCAGTGTTCCGCGTGGTACATGCCCGAAGCACCCGCGCCCATGGAAACTCCAATGTCATAGGGAGAATAACAGTCCCGGACACCGCTTTCCCGCAACGCCTCGCCGGCAGCGATGAGCCCGAACTGATCGGCGCGTGACAACCGCCTGGCGGATCTGGCGTCAAAATAATCCAGCGGGTCGTAATCCCGGACCTGTGCCCCGATCCTGGCCGGAAACCGCGAGACGTCGAAAAGGTCCACGGAGCCAATGGCGCTCTTCCCGTTGAAGAGATTTTCAGTGAAAGCGGGAACATCTTTGCCTGCCGCGCAGAATATCCCGACTCCTGTTATGGCGATTCTTTTCTTCGTCATTATGATCCAGGCCTCGGTCTTGCCGTCACGCTATGCCGCCATCGACGATCAGACACTGGCCGGTGATATAGGCGGCGCGGTCGGAAGACAGGAAAGCCACTGCCTCCGCGACTTCCTCGGTCCGGCCGATCCTGTTCAGCGCAGAGGCCTTGATGATAGAGTCCACTATTTCAGGCTTCAATGAAGACACCATGTCCGTGTCGATAAGACCTGGCGCCACCGTGTTGGCCCTGATACCCATCGGGCCTGTCTCCCTGGCGAGAGACCGGGTGAAGCTTATGGCCGCGCCCTTACTGGCAGCGTAGTTGGTCTGTCCGGGGTTGCCGGTGAAAGCGGAGATCGAGGCAATGGTAACGATTGCCCCTTTCCTTCTGGAAAGCATTTTTCTGATTCCCCATTTGCAGCAATGAAACAGTGGGTACAGGTTGCTCTCGATAACGTCGCTCCAATCCTTTTCCGACATCATGGCAAGATAGGAATCCCGGAGGATACCCGCATTGTTGACCAGAACATCGATGTAGCCGCTGTCTCCGGCCGCCGCATCGATAACTGACCTGGCGCCCTCGCTGGTGCGCACATCAGCCTTTATCACATTGATCCTGCCGGGCAGGGCCGCCGCTTCACGCACAAGGGATTCGGCCGCTTCATCGTTTTTGAGATAGGCTGCGACAACCTGCGCACCCTCTTTTGCGAAATGAAGCGATATGGCCCTTCCGATACCTCTGGTACCACCGGTGACCACGACAATTTTTCCGCTGAACTCCATCTTTTCTCCGAATACGAAAGACTTCAGAATCAGTTGCTGCAACTGTTGAAGTCTACCTTTTATGCGATCTCTTTGTCAAGGTTGACGGCGTTTCATGGCGTATCATCCATACACCGAGACAAAGACCCTCCGGGCAGACAAATCTTCAGCATACATCTCGACAAGCGGGTAAGCTTGGAATACAATAATCCGGTATCCGTTCCGGCAACTGCCGGCGTCCGCGCCACCCGGGCCGGCTGATTGAGGAGGCAACACATGGGCACAGAAACACAGAACGGCTTGGCAGCAGACGGAATTTTCGAAAAACCCGCAATTCACTGCAAGGCGCGGTTCGAGAAGCCCCCAGAATATCCGGCCAGGTTCCCGGTGCCCGACCCCATGGTGCCGTGGACCACGGATTACCCCGGCTACTCCCCGCCCTATTATGTTTCACCTGTCGTGGTCGCTAATGATTCAACGCAAAAGCCCGGCGGCTGGGCAGACCCGGAAGACATTTCCCGCATCACCGATGTTCCTGCCGGGAGCTTTTCCGGCCGGCTGCTCCATGACGAAAAAGGACGCCCGCTGAACCCTGTCGGCAGAACCGGCATGTCCGGAAGAGGGCTTCTGGGGAAATGGGGACCGAATTACGCTGCCGACCCGATAATCACCAGGATCAACAAGGCAACAAATTCCATCGAGCTTCTCGCCATCCGGAGAAAAGACAACGGCCAGTGGGCAATCCCCGGCGGGATGGTGGACAAGGGAGAAGAGGTTACCCGTACCCTGGCGCGAGAGTTGGAGGAGGAAACCGGCATAAAACTCGACATGGTGAAAGGAAGGCTGACCTATCGTGGATACGTTGACGATCCCCGCAATACGGACCACGCCTGGATGGAAACGACCGCGAAACATCTTCACCTTCCCGGGGAAATTGCATGCCGGGTAAAACCGGAAGCAGGAGATGATGCAGCTGCCGTACGCTGGCTACCCTTGAGCAAGCAGGCCATGGAAGGGCTCCACGCAAGCCATTGCTCCCTGATCAGAAAAGCCCTGGCCGGCATGGTCGTCAGCAACCCGTTCGAGATTTCAGAAGAGGAATTACAGATTGTAAAAACCCTGGTTTCAATCCAGTAACCGGCCCTTGAATACTTTGCGAAGAAGGTCCGGGGAAGGAATCAACAGAAAAGGTCCAAAGAAGGGATCGGGCAAAGAAAAGGCACCCCGATTTCAGGTTGATCAACAGTGTAATCAAGCTCGGAAACCGGGGTGCATAGCAGGAGGGTCTACTCCTCTTTTAATACAGCATTCCCGTAGACATTTCAATATAAATAAATATAATTTATCATTACCATAAATTTGACGGTGCAGATTTCCATGGCCGGATCAGCCGCTGCCGCATGCAATCACCGCAAGTAGAACTTGGAGGAACAATTGACCAACAACGGTTTCAGACGGGCAGGGTATTTGGCCATGACCAGCGCAATTCTCAGCATACCTTTTCTCGTGCTGTCGTATCAACTCTCGCAAAGAGAAGACATTTTTTCGTATGCAATACAGGCTGCCATGCAGATTGCAGGACTTTTTCTCTTCATTTACCTTGCGGCTGTGTTGAAGGAATATCTGAACCATCTCCATTCGTTCCATGAAGTCGACAATTATATCGACTTCCTGATCACGACAAACCTGATTTTCAGCCTTGCCACGGTTGCGGGGCTTTTTATCCCCGCTTATGAAAATGCCATAGAACGATTCTGCTTCATTCTCATCGTGGTGTTCGGAGTGACGCAGGTCCTGTTCGGGTTCAAGCTGCTGCACGCGCCAGACACGCTCAAAGGCATGCTGAAGCCCTACAGCATCTTCCTGATCGCAACTGGAGCACTGATCGCGACCGTGGTTTTGCTTCCCGTAGCGGTGATTACCGGAGCAATTTCCGACGTCATGCTGGGTACGATTTTTTTCCAGGCAACAGGCCAAACACCTCAGGACGAAATTGAATAAGCACCCAGCCGCCCACTGTCCGTCATACTGCAAAACTGGAACCCTTCCGGCTCACTGACGAGGTTTGCAGGTCAAGTTTCAACAGCTATTTCCGGATGAAATTCTGCCGTTCCGCCGGGCTCATGTTGTTCCACCGTTCCCGCATGCCCTGCCGCTCTTCCGGAGTCATGCCGTGCCACTTTTCCCTGAGAGCCCGCCGCTGTTCAGGCGGAAGGGAACGAAACCATCTGTATCTGCTGCGAATTTTTTCCTGTTCTTCCGGCGGCAGTTTGCGGAATTCGGAGAAACGCTTGCGGATCATTTCCCGCTGTTCAGGGGGTAACGCCTTCCATCTCTTGTAACGTTCCTGCGCCTCGCTTCGTTCCTCAGGCGTCATGGTCCTCCATCTCTCCGCCCCTCTTCGCAGTCTGTCCCGTTTTTCCTGCGGCAGTTGATCCCATCTGTCCTTGAAAGGTTTCAGCAGCTGCTGTTCATCCTGAGGCAGTTGGTCCCAGGGCGACGCGCCCGCACCTTCGCCCCAGGCGATTGCCGCGACACTGAGGATCGCCACTGTCATGAGTAACCGCAGAAACCTATTCATGTCCACCATCCTTTTTCTTTTTCTTGATTTTTCTTTTGGCTGTCGTAGTTTTCGCAGCTGACTTCCTGACCGGGTTCTTTTTCTTTTCAACCACAGGGGAAAAGGTCATCGGATCCATCTCCTTGCCCGATGACGTTTCATAGGCGCCCAGGAATTCCAGCATTTCCGCCGAGGGGGTGCCGGAAGCAGTCCTTGCATAGGCAGAGCCACACAACATGCAGGTCAGAACCACGAAACCCACCGCACTAACCCGCATTGTCAACGGTCTCCAGCCAGCGGTAAAAGTCCAGGTCCTTGTAAAGATCCAGCTGTTCATGGGTAGCCATGATTTCCAGATCCTCAACCTGCCCGGCGGTCTTGGGCTGCTGGTCAGTGGAATGCCAGAAAGATATGGCCATGACTATTACCATGGCGGTAGCCAGCCCGCCGGCCGTAATCCACTTCGGGAACCGGTCATACCAGGGGACAGGTTTCTCCGCTGCCTCCAAAGCCCTGAAGCGGGCGCTCCGCAGGCGCATCCTGGTAATAGCATCCGTGCTCTCCTCGACTTCCGCCAGCACTTTACCCAGGCTCTCCACGAAAACTCTGTCACGATCTTCGCCACTCATGGTTTAAACTCCTCAAGCAGGCCGCGCAGGGTATGCACTGCCCGCGAATAATGGGTCTTCACGCTTCCCTCCGAACATCCCATGGCAAATGCGGTCTGGGCCACATCCATCCCTTCCCACGCCCTGAGAATGAATGCCTGACGCTGCCGCAAAGGCAGAGAACTGATCGCGGTTTTCATGGCGGCAACCGCATCAGAATGGTACAGGGACTTGGCAGGGTCCGGACTGCTCGTATCCGCTATGGTCTGGATCGGGTCCTCTCTTTCATCCCCGTCATCGTCGGAATTGCCGAACCATGCCCGGAACCTGTTACGGACAGCCGTGCGCCGGTACCAGTCGGTTATCCGGTTCTGGAGTATGCGATAGAAAATCGCGTTCCACTCGGCCTCCGGTTTGGCGGCATAGCGCTTGACAAAACCAAGCATTGCATCCTGCACCAGATCGAGAGCCTCATCGGCATCTCCGATAGAGAATTCCGCCATACGGTATGCTCTGACCTCCACGCCGGCAAGGAACCTGTTCAATGCTTCAGACGTAGCCAGTTAATCCTCCGTTACATCCTTTTGTATTTTGAAACGCTTTGCAGCTCCAAGGGTTGACATTAACATAAAATTGATCTGTATTTCCAGCATGGGGATACCCTGAAGGGGAAAAAAGGAGAGGGACACCCTGAACGGACGTCCCTCTTAAAACAGCAATGCACCAGGATTGCCTTACTCGAGGGTGCAGATTGCATCGGCCCGGCGAATGAGAAGAGCAGCCGTTTCAAGTACGCGGAACTTATGGTTCATGCTCTCCGGTCCCAGATAAGCGGTTACCATATCCTGACCCAGAGCCAGACTCAGGTTTTGCTGCCCCAGCGCAAGCACCACAGCCTTTTTGCCGCTGATCACATTGGAAGGGAAAACCCCTCCGCTTATCAGGGCTTTCACCTGGTCCAGCTCCAACATCCCCGTAGTTGCATAAACCCTTATCATGCTGCCATAGAGCACCGGGCTCGCTACCATTGCATAGGGTCCGTAATGCCCTGCCGCGGCCAGCGCTCCCACTGCCTTGACAGCATCGGCAAGTGCGGCCCCGCTTTTGTCCCAGCTGCCAATCGCGATTTTCTGCCGCCCGGTAGCGGTAAAAATGCTTTCGTGGCCAAGTTCCGCATTGCCGTTGAAGATCAGGTTGTCTTCCTGGACTGCCACGAAATTTGCGGCAACGGCAGCAGTGCTCACATCAAGGGGAATGCCCAGGTGCCGGTCCGCTTCCACATCACGCCACAAGATCTTGAAATCCTTGTACAGAATGGGAAGGTTGATGGTAGCTCTGCAGTCGGGCTCCACAACCTGATCGACGCTTTCCCCGACCATGTCTATGCCCGCCCTCGACTTTCCGCTGAAAACCGAGTAGGGCATGCAGTAGACTCCTGCTCCCAGGGGACCGAGGATGTTTATTACTCTCCTCCCCACCAGCATGCTTCTGGCGGTATTCACTACCGCTTCATCTATACGAGACCATTCTTCCGGAGTAAGTGGAGCTGATTGCCTATCGAGAATATCCATAATTTCAGCCTCCTTTATTGTCTGAGAAGCTTAAACAATGCCCCTTCCAATCAATCTTTTTCCACCAGATCACCAACCGTCGGAGGAGAAGCATCCCTGACCGTCTCTCCGGATTCAGCGACCTCGTCTTTTCCCTCCAGCTTTTCCGCAAGTTCCTGTACCTCCAATGCCCCTTCGGCATAGAGGCCGTCTTCACCGGGCGCCAGTCGCTTCAGAAGGGCCAGGAATTCTCCGGCATGAACTATTTCTTCATCGGCGATATCGAGCAGGACACTCTTGGACAGTTCATCGTCAACAGACTCAGCAAGCTGGGTATAAAGCTGTACTGCCTCATACTCCGCCGCGACCATGAAGCGGATCGCTCTCACGAGTTCGTTGTTAGTCAGTTTCCTGTCTGCCGCCAGACCGGAAAAAGAATTGCCGAAATCAGGCATGACTTCTCCTCCTTTATTCAAGTTGATGTTTTTGCGGGCATCGGCCCTTTGTCATACCTGTAGTATAAATCCTAAGACAGACATTATCAATCCACAGGTCGCAAAATTGACCCGGGACAGAAAAAGGCGGGGATAGATACCCCGCCTTTTCACGGCAAAAAAACTGCAGCCAGCCCTCCGGACAAAACCGCCAGTGCCCAAAAAGATCACTTCCGGCCGGAAACATTAATATTTTTAGTCGGTTTCCGGATCGAAAACGAGGATTTTTTTGTCCTGGCAAGGAGGTCAAGGGTTTGCGCGGAGGCATACTCCAGTATGTCGCACAAGCAAACACGCAGGCCGACACAACCAGGGCACAAAAAGACCGTTTTCGGCCGGAAACTTATTGCATGCAGTTGAACAACCCCAGACACCAGAAGCAGTCTCCGCACGGGACAGTGCTGGTATAGCAGTCCTGTTCGAATTCTTCGCAATAGATATATTCGCACGGAATAAGATTGCAGTTTGAACAGAACGGGTATTCGTGGCGAAGCACTTCGTCGCGGAACGACACAAATTCCGGATCGTTCCAGACATTGAAGATTCCCTTGTCGGACACGTTGCCGAACACTTTGGGATTCACGAATTTCTTCCTGCCGGAGAAGTAGCAGACGAACCGATGCCAGAGAAAGTAGCACGGGTGAACCAAACCGTCCCAGGAGACGAACGCGCCGCCCCCTTCGATGAAGTCGCAGCGGCGGTCATTTTTCGGCGATACCCCGGGGAGCTTGAGCTCGAGTCCGCACTCTTTCGCAACTTCCGCAGCCTCTTCGAAGATTTTGGTTACACGTTCAATTTTCTCGGCTTCCATGGCGAGGAGGTTCTTCACATGCAGGAAGATGTCCTTGGAACGGGCGTCTTCCATCATCTCGTGGACAAATGCGACCATCCGCTCCTCTTCTTCCGTGCGCCTGTACTTGCAGAAATAAATAAAGAAATAGTCGCTCATGTCGATGCCCTGGTCATCGGCTTTTTGCTTCCACTCACGAAACAGCTGCATTGCCTGTTCGGTGTTGCTGTCATATGCAGCCTGGGACACATGTTCGGCATCATAGGGAAGAAGATGTGATACCAGTGCGAAATCCGCGCCCCGCTTTGCAGACCAACGGAGCACCTCGGGCAACTGGTGCATGTTGTCCTGCATGAGGACGAACTCCACTCCTACGCGGATTCGGGATTCCGGACGAAGTTTCCTGGCAACAGCCAGCGCGTTGAATGCCTGTGCCAGATCATCCACTTCGCCTCCTTCCCTGATTTTGCGGAATGTTTCCGGACAGATGGCGTCCAGTGACAGGCAGATCCTGTCCAGTCCCGCATCCAGGAGCGATAAGGCTCTTGCCTCGTCGAGCAGGAGGCCGTTCGACTGGAAGCCGACCCAGCTTCCCGATGGCATACTTTCCTTGGCAATGCTGATGAATTCCCCGAGTTGGGGATGAAGGAGCGATTCGCCGATGCCGTTGAGGAGCAGCCCCTCCAAATGCGGAAATGCGGGAGCCAGCTTCAGGAAAGTATCCCGTGACATGTCGCCTTCTTCAATGCCGTTGCCCCATGACTGCTTGACGCACATCTGGCAGGAAAGGTTGCAGCGCGTGGTCAGCTCGACAAACAGTTTTGACGGATACTCGCGAAAAGCCGGATGGGAGCCCGGCAGAAGAATCTTGTCTGTAACGGACTGGCAGGGATCGGCTGTATTGTTTTCCAAGACCTTGTAATGCTGTGTTTCTTTGCTCATTGTTCCTGAATCCTGATTGGAGATTTTGTCGACCGGCAAATCTGACTGCCGCTGCAAACCATGAAACCGGCGGCCAATTGCAGCCAATTTTCCAATATTAATACATAACTTATTTTCCAGCTATAAAAAATTTTTATAGCGATAACCGGATCTCCTCTTCACGGATGACTATCCCTACAGCACATTCCGGAACCGTACCAGTAAATATAAGCAAACGATCGCGGCGGCAGCCATGGCAATGTCCCGGAACCAGTGGATCGGCAGGCCGATTCCGGCCACCCATAGCGGATCGAGAAATACAGTGCAAAGGAAAGAAACCGCACCCGGATTGAGAAACATCTTCATGAATCATTCATCCCTGAAAAGATATACCCGCCGCCATTTCCGCACTGAATTTATCAGATAGATTTCGTCGGCGGACTTCAGGTCATGGAAGGTGATTATCCCCTCGCGGATTTCTCCGGCATTAAGGAGGACTTGGCGGAAAGTACCTGGCAGAAGGCCGCATTCCATCTTTGGAGTAAGCGTTTCCTTACCCCGCAGGATCACTATATTGTTGTTCGCCCCTTCCGTGATCTCGCCCCGCTCATTGAGAAATATCACATCGAGGCAATCCGGCCTTTTCCCTGCTTCGCGCAGATAGTGGCCCCGATTGCTGGTCTTGTGATAGAGAAAGGGGTCTGATGAGTCTACCCGTGCCGCGGCAAGACAGATATGACCTGCATCCGGCTTGCTCCCATTTCCCAGTTGTTCTACTTCGATGATATAGCTGCCGTCACGGGACAGTTCCAGCCTGACCTTGGATTTTCCCTTAAGCAATCCGCCCTCCTCTACCAGCGACCGTAACACCTTGCCACGATCGAAAGCGAAACCGAAATAACCGGCGGATCGCGCGATCCTTTGCAAATGCGGATCAAGCAGGAAATATCCCTGTCCTTCCTCGAAAAGCACGGATTCGATCAGTGTGAATTCCTGCCGCACCTTCCGGGCAAACAGCCCTTTATCCAGGCACTCGTCATATTCGGCATCCGCACACGAATCCCAGGTAATTCCGCTGCCGACACCAAGCACACCGGCGCCCTCGTGCTTGTCTATCACGATGGACCTGATGGCCACGCTGAAAAGCGCCTCTTCCATTCCGGGAGACATGTAACCGATGCATCCGGTATAGAGGCCCCGTGGTGAATCCTCCAGTTCTGCGATGATCTCCATGGAGCGCTTCTTCGGCGCCCCGGTCACCGAACCGCAGGGGAAAAGAGCCTGCAGCAACCCCGTGAAACCGGTGCCGGGCTTAATCTCTGAAGTGACAGTTGAAGTCATCTGGTGCACGGTCTCGAAGGATTCCACGTCAAATAGCGATGTGGTGGTTACGGTTCCGTTGCGGGAAATCCGCCCAAGGTCGTTCCGCAGCAGATCAACGATCATCAGGTTTTCGGCCCGTTCCTTGGCGCTCTCCCTCAGTTGGCGGGCAAGCAGCTCGTCCTCCTCGGTCCACCTCCCCCGGGGAGCGGTCCCCTTCATGGGGCGGACGGTCAGCACACCCCGGTCCAGGCGGAAAAAGAGCTCCGGCGAAACAGAAAGAATGCTGTATCGGCCAAGGTCCAGATAGGCGCTGTAGCTGGTGTGCTGGGAACGGCACAGGTCCCGGTAAAAGGGGAAAGGGCTGCCGGAGAAGCGGAATTTCAGCGGCATGGTGAAATTAACCTGGTAGCAATCCCCGGCTGCGATGTATTCCCTGATTGCAGTTACACCATCCGGGTATGCTTCCGCAGACAAGGACGGCTTCCAGTCATGGGTCTCGTAGCACTTCTGCCCCTCGGTTTCCGGCAGCGGCATCACGGTCCGTTTTGCAAAGATGCCGAACCACAAAAGCGGCAAAGCGCCGGCAGGCCGAGTGGTCAGGTCCGGGTCTATCCCGGAAGCGGCCTCGTAGCAGAGGAACCCTGCTGCATGTTGCCCGGCGGCCACTGCCGCCTCGATTCTCTGCAACGCGGGGAAAACCTCGCCAAGGGATCCGGCAGATATCTCCTTGACAAGGCAGGAGAATTTCGTGGCCGTCGGATTCGGCCCCCGGTGCGATTCGAACAGCATTTCCCCGACGGGGATCACTTAATCCCTCCCCTGCAAATATCAGAGATCGAACATTTGAGACACGCCTCTTTGTTTTTGCCGTCGCAACCTTCCGATATGCCCAGGTGGCAAATGGAAAAATCGTACTTGACCGGGTCTAGCGGGTCCAGTTGCCTGAGCGCCGCCGTCACCTCCCGGGCCATGCGCCAGTCCGCCTGGCGGCGTGAAGTGAACCCGAGAAAACCCGAGATCCTCTGGATGTGTGCGTCGACCGGAATAATGAGCTGTGCCGGCGAAACCGACTTCCACAGTCCGAGGTCGATGCCGTCGGCTGGACGTACCATCCATCGCAGATACATGCAGAGCCGCTTGCAGGCGCTTCCTCCTGCCGGTGAGGGGAAAAACAGCGGGAAGTAAGAGTTTGCCGGGATGCCGGCGGCGCCGAAAACCTCTGAATAATCGAGCCGCAGCACTGCGGAAACAAACTCCGTCAAGCTTGGCGCTATGTCCGGAGCATCCGGATCGTAACCGGCAAGGAAATACTCCTGGATGGAATCCGATTCCTCTATCATCGTTCTGACTGCCAGGAACAACGCACACAGGTCGCGAAAGTCATGGAAGCGGTATTTGAAACCGGCAAATTCCTTCAGCGCCGCTGCCGGATCGAAATTTTCCAGATAGCGGCGAGGAGAAGGGGACATCCTGGCGAAGATCGACTCCAGGCTGGCCAGGATCGCCTTCACATTGCCGTAAGCCAGGGAGGACGCGATGAGGCCCACGACCTCACGGTCTTGAGGGTCTTCATATCTGTGGCAGAATGACAACGGGTCATTGGCCAGGTGCGCAGTGGAACGGCTTTCGTACAGCCGGTCCAGGATGGTCTTGATATCCATATAATATTCCTTCGAATATGCTTGCCGACAGGCAAACAGAATAGCACAGAACAGGAAATTTTTCAGGAAAGCGGGTGACGGGAGGATGGATACGGCAGCATCGGCAAAGGACTTCCGGCTAGGCTTTTTTCGGGCTTTCCAGGATGAAAGTTACCGGTCCGTCGTTTTCCAGGCTGACCTTCATGTCAGCCTGGAAAACACCGGTTGCGACAGGAACCCCAATGTTACGGCTTTCAGCGATGAACAATTCGTACAGACGGTTCGCTTCTTCGGGAGCTGCCGCGCTGTCAAAGGAAGGACGGCGTCCCTTGGAGCAGTTCCCGGCCAGGGTGAACTGTGACACGGCCAGGATCTCTCCACATATATCCCTGACAGAAAGATTCATCTTGCCGGCGTCGTCTTCGAAAATGCGCAGGTTGGCGATCTTTTCCGCCAGCCAGGTCGCGTCCCGCTCCATGTCGCCCTTCTCGACCCCGAGCAGCACCAGGGTGCCCTTGCCTATGGAACCCACTATTGAGCCGTCGACCTTGACGGATGCATTGAGGACTCGTTGGATGACCGCTTTCACAGGGTAATTACTCCCGATTAAAATAATGCAAGGATGATTGCCCCCACAAGAAAAGATCCTGGTAACAATGTCGGATTGAAGTCTATGCTGAAAGATCGCTGCATTTGATGTCTTGATTTTTAGATATGCCTCTGACTATTATTACAATAGACATTATCACCAGTATTAATATATTGATAACCACAGCAATGCTGATATCAGATGTGCCAGCATCAGAGACAATACCTCTAAGCATGCGATAATCTTTGGGTATTAGCAGTAGCGCAAACAATATCGAATATGTGATGTCAAATTTGTCGCTGTTTTTTTCGTTGATGAACAATGCCAATGGCAAGTAAAGATACAATAATTTGTAATCTGCTGACAAGTGTGGAAACAACAACATTATTGAGACCAGCAAAAACACTTTTTCCCACAGTTTCAGGTTTACTTTATACAAATAGATAGACAAGCCAATAAACAAGGCAAATGCCATGTAACTATATATTGCGAGCAACTGTCCGATATTCACCGACCCAATAAGCCCAAATTTAATCAACACTATTTTTATCAGAGTATACAAACTTACGCCACGCTGGACCAAGGCGTTGGCTTGAATCATTTGCGAGGTGTTAACAGCGCCTACATGATTAATAAAATATCCTGCATTTTTTATCAATCCTCCCTTAAGGAGGGCCATGCTTATCGTGGTAATTATAACTGCATAAAACACAACCAATACAACAGATTTATATCTTCGCGCACTGATCAGCAATGAAAGAAACACTGCAGGGAAAGCCTTTATAGCTATCGCAGCAGACAAAGCCAAAGAACTCAATTTTTCGTGTTTTTCAAAGCAACACAAAAACAGAAACATCATCACAAGCATTATACTTTCTACATTACCCCTGTCGAATGTGAATTGTATCGGATAGGTAAGAAAAGCAAAAGTAAATATATATCGGACATGATCTAGTATATTATTGCACCTTGTGAATCTGGCAACAATTATTACTATGGGCACATATGCAGCAAGATTGAATATCAAGAACGCTATTGATGGTTTAAGGAATGTTAGCGGATATAGTAACAGATGAATAAATGGATAGTAATTGCTATGGAATAGATAATTGCAGAAATAAGGATCGAGACCTGTTGTCTGATTCAAGGGATGGTAAAAATCATTAAATCTGTCAATAGGCAAAAAAAGGAAGGTATTATGAGGGTAATTTTCCCCAAGGTAAACACCATGAATATAATGATAAAATACGGCACCAGCAAACCCTATTATTATTATTAGACTTATTAGATTTAACTTGGTTTCTTTATTCGTAACAGCATCGCTACAGTTGCCCACTGGATTTAATTGCTTCTCTTCCATCAATATTCCTTTTTAGTGGTGTCAATGCCTCCCAGGTCATTCTCAATCAACATTGTTGAATCCGATCTTTTCGGCAACTACATATAACGGCCTTTTCTTGGTTTCCCGATGTATTCTTCCAATGTACTCGCCAAGAAGACCAATAGAAAGAAGCTGGATCCCGCCAAGGAAAAGGACCACTACCAATAGGGATGTCCAACCCTGTATCGTTGATGAGGGACTGGTTATTTTAGAATAAATGAGCCAAATAATCATCGCGAACGATGTAATTGTGCAGAGGATGCCCAATTTACTGGAAATACGAAGCGGCCTGTCTGAAAACCCCGTAATGCCGTCAAAAGCAAATTTCAACATTTTTCTGAGGTTGAACTTGGTTTCACCGGCATAGCGGCTATCTCTATCATACGAGAGCGCAAATTGAGGGAATCCTACCCAGCTGACCAGCCCGCGGATGTACCTGTTTTCTTCTCGAATGCTGCACAACGCATCAACCACAACGCGATCCATCAGCCTGAAGTCACCGGCATCAAGAGGCAGATGCACATCACTCAGATAATTGATGCAGCGATAGAAAACACGCGCCGTAATAAGCTTGAACGCGCTCTCCCCCTTACGTGAGTTGCGTACTCCGTAAACAACCTTATAACCGTCCTGCCACTTGGCAAACATCTCGGGAATAACTTCGGGAGGATCCTGCAAATCTCCGTCAATAACAACCACGGCATCTCCCTGAGCATGATCTATCCCTGCCGTGATCGCAACCTGGTGACCGAAATTGCGGGAAAAACCAATGACCCGTATCGAGTTGTCGTCCCGGCTCAACTGACGCAGCAAGTCCAGGGAACGGTCCGTACTGCCGTCATTCACAAAAATCAGTTCGTACTTGGCCGCCGAAGCGAGTTGCTCCATCACGCCCTTCAACCTGTCGTAAAATTGAGGTAGCGTGTCTTCTTCGAAATATATAGGCACCACAATCGACAACATGGGAAGTACGGTAGTCATACAAAATCTCCGGCATAACTAGTCAGTAATTCGCCATCGGGAAACTTGATGGCTTCAGCGAAAAACAATGATTCTCAGCAAGGCATATGAAAACAATGCATTTATGGGCAACGACAACAAACCGGCCAAATATGGTGAAAAATGGACGACATCGATCAATATCCACGCCAATGCCAGGCTGAATAAATAAAGCAAGCCGTATGTGGCAATATAGTAAAAGAAGGTATGTTTCTTGGTAGGACAATCGAAAACAAATCTTCTTGTTACAAAATAATTGAAAAACACACCGGTTACAAGAGACATCAGACCTGCGACAGAATAATGCAAACCCAGGTAAATATATGCGCAGAAAAAACCATAACCGGCACCGGTATTTATCACGCCGACCACGCAGTATTTCAGAAATCTGAGCCCTTCGCTGGAAAGCAGAAAGTACATTTGCTGTTTCAGTTTGGCACTGCAAAAAATGGAATTCATCGTCTTATCTTGTCCAGATAAAAATAAAATAAAGATTTTCTGACATAATTCATGTAATGATTAGTTCGCATCACGGCCCTTTCGAATCTATTAAGGTGTATATTATACTTATTCGCAAGTTGAATATATTCTTCCATCAACGTATCATATTTTCTTGCGGTATTATTGTAACCGTGAAACCTTAAAGCAAACAGGCTGTCCGGCAAATAATATATTTTCTGATTTTTCCCTATCCATATAGAAAAATCTATATCACTTGTGTGATAATATTCATCAGAATAAGTAAACTCCCGTATGGCAGATGTCCTGATCAGGAGTGGTATGCTGTATAAATTTCTTCCGCTGATTATTGATTTTTTTGCAATAAGGTTACTTTCTATTTCACCGCTATACCCTGTGCTTTTTTTGGTAATCGGTCTGTTGCAGGCGTCCACAAACATCATGTCACAATAGACGACAGGATATTCAGGATTTGCTTCCAGTACGCTGACTCCAATTTCTAAAGCTCTGTCATCATAAAAGTAATCGTCATGACATATACCCATGAAATATTTAGTCTTTATCATACGCAGGCAATCGTTGCCATTGTTTAGCATACCAGTGTTGCGCGGTTTTTCGATCAATTTAATTCTTTTGTCATTCATATATCTTTTGACAATTTCCACTGTATTGTCAGTCGATTTATTGTCTGATACAATGATTTCATAATTCTTGTAAGTTTGGCTCAGTATTGAGTCTATTGCACATTCAATAAAATTTGCACCATTATAAACGGGAATATATACAGTAATTTTTTCAGACATACCTATCCTTAACAGCAGTTACTTACCTAGTTTCCATCCGGAAACGGTCTTTTTCCCCCCTGGCGGTGTCAACCAGCGAGGTTGCTTGTGCGACATACTGCAGTATGCCTCCGCGCAACCTCTTGGTTTCCTTGCAAGAACAAAAAAAATCCTCGTTTCCGGTCTGGAAACTTTGTCAGTTCCAATCCGGGCTTTCCGGATGGACACTACCTAGACTTCGTTTTATTAATCAAAATATGCGAAGGTCAATATGCCGACACAAAACCATAAGTCATTCAAGCTAATATCATAATAAAATATGATATCGGGATGATCAAACGATACTCACTATTTCACCATTGTAACCGCCACGGTATGCATTCTCTTTTATGATGCCTTCGTGCGCAATTGCAGTTATAATCAGTATGGCATCTTTTTCTATTAATCCAATCTTTTCATCCGATTCGACAGCTTTTCCATTCACTTGCACTGAGCTCTGCTTGAACGGGTTCATATCGATAAAGCCTGCCAAATTACAATCCTTCAAACCTGCGGACTCATAAAGGTAAAGAAACTCTCTGCCAACGCCCCAAACGTAAACCGGGCGCTGGGAGTCTCTTATCTTTCGAATTTTGTCACGCCTCTTTTCCAAACGTGCTGTTTCCGTTTCAACATAGTGTTTCATGGTGTTTGGCAAACTTGAACGCACCGCGTGTGCCTTCACGCAATCAGCCTGTACTTGGTACCGGAACGATGCGGATAGACTCGGCATGACCATTTTTTCTCCCATGATCGGATGCGA
Organism: Geobacteraceae bacterium; assembly: GCA_034933285.1. GTDB lineage: Bacteria > Desulfobacterota > Desulfuromonadia > Geobacterales > Geobacteraceae > RPRC01. Next base: position 160,340 of record JAYFNT010000024.1, read on the forward strand.
GCTCTGCCGGAAATCAACCAATTCGAAGCCATGGAGTGAAGCTAAGTGCGACAACCCATGAATATCGAAATGCTGAATATGTTCCCTCATTAAAAGCCAGTAGAAGTCGTAAAAATAAAATTCAGGATAACGTGAAGCGTCCGGAACCCCGATACAAAGAACGCCACCAGGCTTTAAGACCCTTCCAGCTTCTCTGAACGCCTTCCATGGATGCACCAGGTGTTCCATAACCTGTTCAATCACGAGTGCGTCAAAGCAACAGTCCGCAAACGGCAGTTGTTCCGCGTTGCCCAATTCGACAACATATTGCTTTTCGCAGGCACGATCCACATAAGCTTCGGCCGTGTCCACGCCGAACAAGCTGGTAAACCCCTTCTGTTTCAGGAAATCGAGAAACCCACCCACTGCGCAACCGACATCCAGTACGGACCCGTTTTGATTCAGCTGCGGGGCAAGCATTTCATACAAATCCAGGTAACGGCCCCGCGTGTAGAGACCGGTACTGCCCGGAAGGTCGCCGTCCTTTACCACGGAGTTCAGATTTGCCGGGGCATATTCGTTGTTGTAGTAATCGTCAAGCCCGGTGATTTCACCAGGAGACAAAACATTAAAAGCATGTCCGCATGTCGTACAGGAATTTAATCTCACCGTAGGGTAAAGCTTAGAGTTATCTATATTGCCACAGCCAAGGGAAAGGATCGATTCCGCAGACGAACAACCACATACGGGGCAGGGGAATTCAGACATTGTACTGGATATCTCCGTTCGTTTCAAAATGTTTCAGCTTATCCACCCAAATCTTCAACTGATGATTTTCACTGAAATAGGAATAATAGTGAAAAACCGAGCCCTTGGTTCTCTCGAACAATCCCGGGAGAGAATATTTATCCATCGTGCCCAGATGTTTGCCGTTTGTGAATATCTCCGGATGCCTCTGGATGGCAAGGAACCATTCGTCTGGTGTACGGCCGAATATTTCACCAAAGGGTATACTCGCCTTTTCCGATGTTTGAAGCGTATGATAGTGGATATTGAACGCATCTATCATTTTTTCCACTGCAAAACAGCAGCGTACGGCTTTGGCTGCATCAAGAGCAATTCTCCGCCGTTCCCCCGGATTATTTGCCAGGGATTCGATGGCAGCACCAAGTTCTTCCGGATTTTTTACTATAAGACCTGTCTTTCCATGGGTGACCAGACAACTCTCGGCAGGATTATTGAATACTACCGGTACGACTGCCATTGCCATGGCCTCAAGCAAGGCGTTTTCCGAAGTGCCGTAGTGCCGTGGGTTGAGAATGTACGGCATCACGTTAATACTGGCAAGTTCTGAAGCAACATCGGTCGTATACCCGGAGAATTCCAGCATGCCGGGTCTGCCGGCCTGGCTGCACTGCTTTTCCAGAGTGCTCCGGTTAGTGATGTCCCCGATCATGCGAACCCTGAAGCCTGGAATTCGGACTGCTGCAAGAAACTCGACATAGCGCGGATGAAGCTTTGCAAAGTTCAGGCTTCCCAGATATCCGGCTACAAGCGACTCGTCAGTCCGGCGCTCCGGCAAATCAAGCCCTTCGAACCCGCCTGCACTGTGAACCACGTCCAGTTGGCTTCTGGACATCGAGGACAACTGAAGCACTTCCTCAGTCCCATAGGAACAGGGCGTCGTAAAGATGCAGCGATGCGCCGACTCCATCAGACGTCTTGGGATGATGGGTGTATGGAGCCCGGAAATATGGTTCCAAACCAACAGACGCATCCGCGGCAGCGGCCCACCGCAAAGCGCAGCAATGGATGCCGGATGCCCCCACCATTCGAGTTGGACAATGTCGGCATGTTGAATCAGCTCGACAAAATGTCCATGGCTTGGAGCCACAACGACCTCGCAGCCATGGGCGACGATTTTTTCAAGGAACTGGGCCTTTTCCGGCTTCTCCAGGCAGACAATGGAATGCTTGATTCGCGGATCAACAGAAGAACGTGAAACGAGGCCGCAAAGCGCCTTGCCAATCCCGCCGCCAAGGTGGGCGGTTATGTGAAGGACGTTGATAGTTTTCATCAGCGGATAGTTTCAAACCTTTTCAGCAGCATTTCCGCATAGGGATCGATGTTGTCCGGCTGGCAATGTGTGAGTTGGCCGCATACTCCGCACACCGAATCTTCTTTCCGTTTGCCGCGCAAATGGTTTATTCTGTATCGCAACAATCGTTCACCGTTCCATATGTCCTTCAAACTTTCGTTACGCACATCGCCCACAATCAGTTTCCGGGACCAATCAAGAAAACAGAGACTGACCGTGCCATCCGAATTGACTGAAAGCGAATAGAAGATATAAGGGCAGGTCATGACCTCTTTGATCGGCTGGTCATAGATCCCTTTGCTGATGGAAATCCCGAGCAGGTTTTCAACATCGAATTCCGGCCAGCATGGCGCCACGTTTTCTATGAATATCCGGTCGGCATAGTTGCCAAAAATTGAATAAAATCGCGCCTTATCATCCTCGCTGAGGAAGTCTCCGGCAATCTTTATGCAAATTTCACAAGAGCCTTTCATTTCATAGAGACGGCGGATACTATCAACGTATTTTTCAAAATCCACCTTTACTCCGGTAAAACTCAGGAACTGGTCACTGGACAGCCCGTCAACTGAAATATTTATCCTGTCAATCCCGGCATCCAGTGCCGGCTTTATTCTTTCCAGTTGCAGCAGTGATCCGTTTGTGGTCGTGTCGATGAACCGTGCAACGCCGTTTTCTTTGGCATAGCGAACCATTTCAGCAAAATTACTGTTCAGAAACGGTTCTCCATCCTTGTAAAGCCGCAATACCTTGAGAGGCTCGCCGAATTCCTTCAAGTCACCAATAACCTTCTTGTAAAGGCTAAGATCCATGGCGCCCTGCCAGCGACCGGTTTTGCGAATCAGATCCGCATCGCCATTCGGGCAAAACTTGCATTTGAAATTGCATGCACTTGACGGGTCCACGAAAAGCACCATCGGGGTAGCCAAAGGTATTACGGTTTCAAGTTTTGTCCTGTTTTCCTGATTTATTCGAGGCTTGATAGAAGCTTTCAATTTCATGTCCATTCCTGTTGTCAATTAAACTTCTGACGCAACAACCGATTCAATTTCCGGTCATCCCCCCAAAAAGCCATCGGCTCATAATCGAGATAGGGATAGAACCCGAGATTCAGCTTAATGGATGCGTTTCGGCTTGCCACCCTCTCTTCGACCAGTCGTCGAACCGAAATCGGCGTCCCACTGCAGACATTAACAATACCATCGAAGTCAGACAATTCCATCAGACTCACCAGGTAAGATGCGGCCGTTTCGACCGGCAGATAATCCCGCAACTGCTCTCCGCCAGACATGTTGAATTCCGTATCTCCCCGCTCAATTGCCCGGTCGAGTTGCGGAAGCAGACTGTTATGGTGCTGACCTTCGCCATACATGTAAAACATGCGTGTCCATTGCATACAGTACGGGTATTCCTGCTGCAATGCCTGCAGATACCTTCGCAGGCTGTCTTTTGCAAGACCGTATGCCGTTACCGGATTGGGTGTCAATTCTTCATGAAGACATCCATTCTGCAATCCGTACTCAAAACACGTGCCTGCAACGAGTAAATGTTTCAATCCCGACTGAATAAGTCCTTTGAGGAAAAAGTAATCCGCCGGGAGAGTCACTTCGATGTTTGCAAATGATTTGTAATGGGGCAATTCAGGCCAGGGGAGGTGAATCATTGCATCGGCATGTCCAAACAGCAGGCTGTCCAAGGAAGGATCATGTATGTCGCATGGGATAAAATTGACTGAATCTCTCCAGGGCATTTCCGCCAACCGCTCGATTCTTCGCGCAACAGCAGTAACCTTGTATCCTTTTCTCAGCAGATGTGAGACAACATGCCTGCCTAGAAAGCCGGTAGCGCCGGTAACTAATACATTCAACCAAAGCTCCTTTTATCAAAATGGGGAGACAAAATCCTGCATTCTCGGAAAAGAACCGTCTCTCGGCGAGATCAAGGGATTTGTATTTGGCCATGCGATACCGGCAGAGTTCCAAAGAATTCCAGTGTCGTGAGTAGGTGCATATACACTTGAAACCTTGTAATGCATGACCGCAATGCCGCTTGAAACATAGAAGCCGTGTGCACAGCCTCGCGGAATATACAACATGTTGTTATTTTCGGCAGATAACTCTGTAATCACATGTTGGCCATATGTTGGCGAAGCCTTTCGCAAATCCACCACCACATCCAATACTCTGCCGGAGGTTATATATACCAGCTTTTCATGGTCATGGGGAGGCATCTGGAAATGAAGACCTCGCAAAACGTTATTATGTGATACAGAATAATATTCTTCCTTCCATTCCGTATTCAAGCCGTGTCTTGAAAACATTTCATCATGATATGTCTTGATGAACATTCCCCGCTCGTCACTCAACACACGAGGCAGAATTATACAACATCCGTGAATTTTGGTCGCATCTATATGCATGACCTCTATTGGCTCCACCATGGGAAAATTAATCGTAAGGTTTTTATACCGACAGTAGCTCACTTTTGTCAATTTATTATACTGGGCCGTCAAGAAAAAGGTGGCCCGGGGGCATTCTTGCCTTTGTGCATTAGAAGCTGTCCCTCTACACTTGAAGACCTTCTTGATTAATTCCCGGAAGAGGCAGGTAGATTCTACACGAAAGTGCGCCATATGATGCAAAAGCAGGACATGATGGGATTTTTGGGAAGTGTTTGAAGTGCGACCAAAAAACACACGGAAAGAAGCCACCATGTCCTACAGCCATATTTCCAAAAAAGAGCAATATGTCTCAGCCATATGAAATTGGCTGGTTTCAGCCTACGGGCTCCCACAGTTTCAGCTGCCTTTGCCAACAAAAGATGAGCCACTAAAAAACAGGGTTTATAATTGTCGTCCAGCGGAAAATAGTTGTCGTTAATCGCCCAAGGTGATTGCTGGCATACTATTTTATAGGCTTCTTAGCAACTATTGCGGATTTGATTCCGTCATAGGTTGCAACGCTAATTATTTTTTTCTGTTTCAATTGGCTTTTCCTGGCATAGGGACGACCAGCGATAATTTTCTTCACATCCTCATCCTTAAGCCCTGGAAGCGCCTTCAGTTGATCAGCTGTGGCAGTGTTGATGTCGAGAAGGTTTTCCTGTGCCGGGAATGTCTTTTTTTTCGCTTTTTTCTTTTCCAGTATTTTAACCGGTGAAGTTGTCTCAGTGCTTGTGTCCGACGCCGCATAAGAGAACGAAGCCATGCATACAACCGTCAGAATTCCAAAAACCAGCCTATACATTCTTCTGCGCATACCGCACCTCCGTTAGTTTAATATCACTAATACTAGCTAATGTTTATTATTTCTGTCAAGAGGTTTTCTTATTCTGATCGTCTTGGTTTGAACAAAATGGTCCTTTATAAGCATAAAGGGAGATAAATAGGTATGGAGGCACGCTAAATGGAAGTAGGCAGGACTTGCATAGGGGCGTGTGAACCAGTCCATATGAAGCAACATAAGATGGAAACAGGCATCTGAAACGGCAAAGCCCCGCTTCTCATAAGAGAAGCGGGGCTTTGTTGAAAGATCCCGGCGGCGACCTACTCTCCCACACAGCTGCCCGTGCAGTACCATCGGCCCTGAGGGGCTTAACTTCCGTGTTCGGGATGGGAACGGGTGTGACC
>JAYFNT010000025.1:0-137158 GCA_034933285.1 Geobacteraceae bacterium
AACCATTCGGCTCCCGCTTACCCTGGCAATCATTGAAAGCCTGCTGGTACAGATAGGTGATGACCGGTATCTGCTGCCGCTTTCCTTCGTGGAGGAGTGTGTGGTTCTTACCGCCAAGGATATCGAGGAGGCTCACGGGAAAGAATTGGCCAACGTACGTGGCCATATGGTGCCGTATATACCCTTAAGGAAACAATTCCAACTGACGGGCAGCGTGCCCGGCATACAACAGGTGGTGATCACGCAAATCGACGGAGATCGGATCGGCCTGCTGGTGGACAATGTCATAGGTGAGCACCAGACAGTAATAAAATCACTGGGCAAGGCATACCGCGATGTCCATGGGGTTTCAGGAGCCACGATCCTGGGGGACGGCACCGTGGCGCTGATACTCGACATTCCGCAACTGGTAAAGTGGGGTTAGCTTGGAAAGTACCCGTTTGGAAAAACACCGGCCAGGCATCCACTCCGTCACCATGTCCGACAGGGACTTCCGGCTCTTCAGCAAGCTCATCGAGAGTACCTGCGGCATAAAGATGCCCGATGTGAAAAAGAACATGCTCGAATCCAGGTTGCGCAAACGCCTGCGTTCCCTGGAGATCGACTCATTCAGGGACTACTACGATTTCCTGTCGAGCTCGGAGGGTGAACGGACCGAGATGATAAAGATGATCGATGCGGTCACCACCAACAAGACGGATTTCTTCCGCGAACCGGCCCATTTCGTATTTCTCGCGGAAAAAGTTCTGCCGGAACTGTTGGGCGGTATTCAGTCCAACCAGGTCAATTTATGGAGCGCGGGATGTTCCAGCGGAGAAGAGCCCTATACGCTGGCCATGGTATTGAGCGAATATGCCAGCAGCCGCGAGCACTTCAACTTTTCCATCCTGGCCACGGACATATGCACCGATGTTTTGCAAAAAGCATACAGGGGCATTTACGAAGAAGACAGGATCGTCCCCATATCCGCTGATCTGCGGAAAAAATATCTGCTGAGAAGCAGGGACAAGAGCCAGGGAGTGGTCAGGCTGGTTCCTGAGGTCCGTTCAAAAATAACCTTCCGGAGATTGAATTTCCTCGACAGTTCATACAGGATAGAGGAAAAGTTCCAGGTCATTTTCTGCCGCAACGTGCTCATTTATTTCGACAGGCCAACCCAGGAAAGGGTGCTGAACAACTTTTGCAGACACCTGGTGCCTGGCGGACACCTGTTTCTTGGCCATTCGGAAACCATAAACGGACTCGATGTCCCCCTGGTTCAGGTCAATTCAACCATTTACCGGAAACCGGAATGAAAACCGCGAGCATGGGCAGACTCGGAATTCCCTCTCCCTGTACCGGCAGGCTTCCGGAATCACGCAGGTCCGCTAAAGAGGCACTAATCGCATGATCAAGAAAATACGCGTTCTTATAGTCGATGATTCGGCAGTAGTCCGCCAGGCCCTCATGGAAATACTTTCGTCCGACCCGGAGATAGAAATACTGGGCACGGCATCGGACCCTTTCATCGCGGCACAGCGGATACGAGAAGCAGTACCGGACGTCATCACCCTGGACGTGGAAATGCCGAGAATGGACGGAATCACCTTCCTGCAGAAGATCATGAGCCAGCACCCGATTCCGGTCGTCATGTGTTCCAGCCTTACCGAGGAGGGATCGGAGACGGCCCTCAGATCTCTCGAGTACGGCGCGGTCGAGATAATCCAGAAGCCCAGGCTGGGAGTGAAGCAGTTCCTGGAAGAATCGCACGTTATCATCTGCGATACCGTCAAAGCAGCCGCACAGGCGCGGGTCAGGCGCATCAGGCCCGGAATCAAGCAGGTCGCGCCGAAACTCACGGCCGACGCAGTGATCGCCAAACCGAGCGGCAATGCTATGATTCAGACCACGGAAAAAGTGGTCATGGTCGGCGCATCCACCGGAGGAACGGAAGCCCTGAAAGTATTCCTGCAGGCAATGCCCCTCGACGCACCGGGAATCGTCATTGTCCAGCATATGCCGGAGCATTTCACACGCTCTTTTGCTGCGCGTCTTGACAGCATCTGCAGGATATCGGTCAAGGAAGCGGAGAATAACGACACCGTGGTAAGAGGGCGGGCGCTCATAGCTCCCGGCAACGCCCATGCCCTGCTGAAAAGAAGCGGCGCCAGGTATTATGTGGAAATAAAGGAAGGACCTCTGGTCAGCCGCCATCGGCCGTCCGTGGACGTGCTGTTCCGCTCGGCTGCACGGTATGCGGGCAAGAACGCGGTCGGCGTGATCATGACCGGCATGGGTGATGACGGCGCCAAGGGCCTTCTGGAGATGAAAGATGCAGGTGCGGTGACCATTGCCCAGGATGAACAGACCTGCGTCGTTTACGGCATGCCGAAAGAAGCGGTAAAGCTCGGCGCCGCGGGACGTGTCCTGCCTCTTGAAAACATTGCCGGGGCTGTAGTGAAGGAGTGCTACTAAAACCGGCGCAGACCGGCAGACAACGCTAAAGGTGACGTATATCGTCGTTCTCCACCTTCTCCCTCAGCCTCTTTTCGATGAATTCCTTTGCAGCATCCTTGCCACCCAGACCGAAAGCGATCGCAAGGGCAAGGACAACCCCGCTGAACAGAATCGCAAATGTTATCAGGACGGTATCCCTTCCAAAACCGAGCATTTCCAACGCCATGGTGATGCTCAGCGTAACGATGAAATATTTAACCCCCCTGCCGATGACGCATGCAAGCCTGGACCCTGAGTTGACCGCAGCAATCAGGGCTGCCCTGCCGAGAAAATTCCCCAGTATGTAGCCCAGGGCCAGGACCATCAGCGCCATGAAAATGCTGGGAAGGTAGACGAACAGCCGTTCCACCAGGTCCTGGACAATGCCCAGTTCAAGACTGTTCAGCGCAGCCAGGAAAAAGACTAACAGCACAAGGCCGGCGATCAGCCTGGAGAGCAGCAGTGACATCGGTTCATGTATGCCGCTTCTCACCAGAATCTCTTTCAGCCCGGTTCTCTCGGCAAATCCGTCGAACCTTATGAGGGCAGTCAGTTTTTTCAGAACAGCCTTTACCAGCAGGGCAATAACCGCCCCGATCGCGAGAATCAGCAGCGCTGCAAAGAGATTGGGCAAAAACTTCATTATCTTGTCGGCAAACATTTCCATCGGCCTGACGAAAAAACGGCTCAAGAGTTCATCCATGATCCCCTCCGCTCCGGTGAGCTTTCCAGAATAGCTCCCCTCATGTCCAACGTTCCAGCAACTCTTTCTTTTTGTTTTCGAACTCGGAGCAGAGGCTTTCTATCTTCGCCTCCACCTCCTCGGCCCCGCTGTCCCTGGTTTCCATGACAAACGATGCCGTTCTGCCGATGTAGAGCGGTGTCAGGCTCTTCAGAAGATGCTCCCTGTTCATGAGCCGACGATGGACCGCAAGAGCAAACGAATACACTATCTTAACCCACAATTCGTCTGGGATGCGGAACCGCGCCTTCGGCAGGGTCCGTGTCCTGGCCAGATACGCGGTCACGTCATCCGGGAGGAATTCGCGCCAGATGACCATGAGATCATTCACGCCGAGATTGAAACGCTCGATCATCCGTTCCACATTGACATTGACCGGCTCGACTCCCACCGCGTACCTGAAACCCAGCGTGGGAACGGCTTCAGACGACACCACCCGTTTCCACAGGTCGGCATACTCCTGCATGAGGTCGAACGTTGCCCCCACCACCTGGAAAAGCATGGAGGACAGGTCGGATCCCGGATCTTTCGGATCATGGATCTTGGCCCCGAGAAAGGACTGGCAGATCCGGTAGCCGTTGGCCACCGCGGTCGTGGTCATCCAGATGTCGATTCCGTAGCGCGCCACGTCGCTCTCCCAGACATCCTTGCTGAGAAAGAACCGGGCAAGATCTCCGGAAAAGCCGAACTCACCGCCGATGGGTTGCCTGACTCGCTTGCCGTACAGGGCGCTGGTAAGCGGGTAGATGATACTGTTGGTGATGGTGCCGTCATATTTGTGGCGATAGTAGAGGGGCGCAACATAGTCGTAAGCGCCTGACAGGACCGGTTTCAGAAGAAGTTCGATCCATTCCGGCGTGATGCTGCGCAGATCCGAATCCACCACAGCGCACGACTTGGCGTCAAGGGCGGCAGTGATTTCGAAGATGGTCCGGAAGGCGCTTCCCTTGCCCGGCAGCCCGTGGTAGGGCGTGGCAATCTTGAACAGCGTGCTTTCCCGGTGCTGCAGCAGCACCGAGCTGTAATCCTCGATGACCGTATCCTTGACGACTTCCGCGGTTCCATCGGTGGAACCTCCGTCGGAGTTGACGAGGACTGCCTTGTAATCGGGGAAATACTTGGCAAGGCCCGCCTGGACAGCCTGAACCACGTGGCCGACAGTGCGGGCGTTATTGTAGCTGGGTATGCCGACTACAATGTCCGCATGCCGAACCTCTTCGATCCAGCCTCGCAATTCCTCTCGCATGATGATCCTGTTCATGTTCCCGCCTGTCGGCCGGCTGCCGGTCACCGGTTGTCAGCCTCGACTGCTTCGCCGATCCTGCCGAGGATGTCGGGAATCGCCGACATGACCCGGTCCCAGCTGGTGACAAGCGGCGCCCCTAATGGGTCGATCTTTATCCTCTCCGCCGCTTTTCTGACCCCATTGGTAAAGGTGTCGACCGCCAGGCTTTCCTCGTGGCGATCGAAGAACAGGCCGTTGACCGCTGCATCGTCCTCGAACCTTTTCAGCATCTCCTGCGCCGTTTGCTGGTAGGTCGCCACCAGGGTCTTGAACAGGCCGTCCGAAAAAACGATGCCTTCTGACGCAAGGGTCCGGAAAAGGGTCTTGCAGATATCGATACTCATCTTGTGCAGCCCCTTGCCAGGCTCGTCAGCAGACAGGGACTGATGCTTGTGCTCGTAATTCTCCGCGATATCGATCTGACAGACCCTGCGCGTAGCAGTATTGCGGTAAACCTCCGCCAGCACGCCGACTTCCAGCCCCCAGTCTCCGGGGATCCTGTTGACCCTCGCCAGGTCAGTGTCGATTGAAAATTCACCCGCCAGGGGGTATCTGAAACTGTCGAAGAAGATCAGCAGGGGATGGTGGCCGATAATCTTGACCAGGGAACGGATCAGCGGGGTGACAAGGAGCCTGGTTACCCTGCCGTGGAGCCGATCCGTCACCCGGCTGTAGTATCCCTTGCAGAAGTCATAGTCGAGATTCGGGTTCGTAACCGGGTAACAGAGCCTGGCAAGCAAATCCCTGTTGTACGAGACTATGTCGCAGTCATGGAGAACGACGGAATGGAACAGCTGTCGTGACAGAATATAGCCATTTGCCATCCAGACAGATCTTCCCTTCCCTTCCTCTCCGGTGGGCAGACCGGAACGCTGAATAGCTTCATAGATGGCTGCCAGGCGCTCACCTGAATTCCAGATGATTCGGGTCTGTTGCGGAAGGGATGAAAAGAACTCGCGCGCCTGCATGAATTCGTCTTGCGACGCAGGCCCGAGTGTTACAATGACCTCCCGGATATATTTCACATCCTTGAGACAGGCTATTATTTTCTGCATCGCCTCGCCGCCAAGTTCGCTGTAGAGGGAAGGCAGCAGGAGAGCTATGGGCCGATCAACCGAATACCAAGACAGCTCTTCCTCGATCTTGTCGAGGTTGGGGCGGCCCAGCCGGTGGAATGTGGCCACTACCCCAGTCTGATAGAAATCCGACATGTTTGCCTCCTTGCCGAGCAGTTCGCTTCCATGCGTATTTTTACATTATATCCGATGTCCCGCCCGCGACAACACGATCCGGGGTGGACTGACGCACTCCAGATGTTATATTTGAGACATGAGCAACGCGGAAAACATCACCAGGAAAATTTTTGCTTCAGCACTCGATGCTGCTGATCCGGCAAAAGCGGTTGAGAGGCAGTGCGAAAGAATCCGTTCGGTCTACCGGTATGGCAGTTTTTCCCGTCTCCTGGTCATTGGTTTCGGTAAAGCCTCGGTTCCCATGGCCAGGGCAATGGAGGAAAACCTCGGCGATCTCATCACCGGAGGAGCGGTCGTAACCAAATACGAGCACGGATCACGGCATGGGCTGACAAATATCTGCGTTCACGAAGCCGGGCATCCCATCCCGGACGAAAACGGTCTGAATGGAACGGAAGCCCTGCTGGAGCTGGCCAACATCGCCGATGAGAAAACCCTTGTCGTCGTACTCATCTCCGGCGGAGGTTCCGCACTGTTCGTCTCACCTTTCCAGGGAATCGCACTGGAAGAAAAACAGGAAACCACATCGCTCCTGCTCAAGGCCGGAGCAGAAATCCATGAGCTGAACACAGTCAGGAAGCATATCTCCAGGGTAAAAGGCGGCCGCCTGGCTGAGATCCTCCGTCCCGCCTTGTCTGTCTCGCTGATTCTCTCGGATGTCATAGGCGACAGTCTCGATGTCATCGCCTCCGGACCGACCTCGCCAGATTCCACCACTTTCGCGGATGCGCTGTACATACTGGTTAAATATGATCTGGCTGAACGCGCCCCCATGTCGGTCATAAACCTTCTGGAAAAAGGATTGAGGGGACTTGTTCCGGACACCCCGAAAAAGGGGAGCCCGATTTTCCACAAGGTCGAAAATGTCATCATAGGAAGCAACCGTCTTGCCCTGGATGCCGCGAAACGCTCAGCAGACGCAATGGGTATGAGGAGTGAGATTCTTTCTGCCGAAATTTCCGGCGAAGCCGCTCAAGCGGGGAGAAAACTGGCCGCGAAGGCCCTGGCGGCAAAGCGGGGCAAAGGAAACGGCAGTCCCGTCTGCCTCGTATCAGGCGGCGAGACCACCGTTACCGTCACCGGAGCGGGAATAGGCGGCAGGAACATGGAACTTGCCCTCGCCTTCGCCGCCGAAATCGAGGGAATCCACGGGATCACGCTGCTCTCCGCGGGAACCGACGGAACGGACGGCCCGACCGATGCTGCGGGCGCTATCGTGGATGGCATGACCGTCACTCGGGCGAAGTCGCTGGGGCTCGACCCTGACGAATATCTGCGCAACAACGATTCGTACAACTTTTTCCTGAAGTGCGGCGGCCTGTTCGTCACCGGCCCGACCGGGACCAACGTCATGGATATCCAGATAGTGGTGATCGAATGAAACAGCCCGTTATCTTCACCGATCTTGACGGAACCCTTCTCGACCATGAAACCTATTCCTTTGGACCGGCGCTCCCGGCGCTGAAGCTGATCCGGGAACTGGACATCCCGCTGATCGTCTGCTCGAGCAAGACCCGCAAAGAGATCGAGTGGTACCGGGATAAGCTCGGCAACACCCACCCCTTCATATCAGAAAACGGCGGCGGCATATTCATCCCCTCCGGTTATTTCGATACGCTGGGTCAATTTCTCCGGTCTGCGGAAACCTTGGAGGATGGTTACGTCATGATCAGGCTCGGCGCGCCTTACCGGGAGCTGCGCAGTGCCTTGCTGGAATTGAGGAATGAAGGATTCGGGATAACCGGTTTCGGCGACATGACCACGGCGGAGGTCGCCGCCGTTACCGGCCTGCCCGAGGAGCAGGCAGCCATGTCAAGGGAACGTGACTTCGACGAGCCGTTCCTGTTCAACGGGGACGATACCGTTGCGGTAAAACTTCAGGAAGCCATCCGGCTGAAGGGTTTCAACCTTACTCAGGGAAGGTTCTTCCATATTCTTGGGGGGAGCGACAAGGGCAAGGCAGCGGCCATTCTCGCTGATCTATACCGGAAGAATTACGGCGAAATAACGACATGTGCGCTTGGTGACAGCCCAAACGACCTGCCCATGCTGGAATATGTCGATTATCCGGTAATCGTGAAAAAGTCCGATGGCAGGCATGACCCGCGGATCGACATTCCCCGCCTCATAAAAGCGGAAGGCGCCGGGCCGATCGGCTGGAACCTGGCGATCATCGGGTTGCTGGACGATTGGAGGAGGGATTGCTGACCGAAGTGGCTATGGGGTTGATCATTCCACTGCAGCCGTGACATCCCTGACGAATCTTGACAGCGAGCCGGAAAGCCGTTCCAGCACGGCCAGCCATTCGCGCAGGTGCTCCTCCCCTTCCGGCGTCAGTTCGTAAACCCTGCGCGCGGCTCCGCTGCCACTGACATCCCAGGTAGAAACCACAAAGGCGTTCTCTTCCAGTCTGCGCAGTGTCCGGTACAGCGCGCCCGGCTCGATGCGGGAATCGGTGAGGGCGTTGTCGTTCAGAGCCCCCACCAGATCGTAGCCGTGGGTTTTGCCGCGGGTTTTCAGCAGGTACAGGGTGACCGGCTCGACGAACCGGTACAGGTTGCCCATCCCGCACGAGCAAGGCCTTTCATTGCCGTGACGACGGCATATTCCTCGGGGCATATTCACCTAACTCCTTTGCCGGGTTCGAGCAGTAATCAGAAAAACAGGATATTCACGCTTGCAGCCGTCTGCGGAGACCTTTTCGATCAAGGCCGCGGTGATGTCACGGACATCACCGAAGCTTGCATTCTCGAGCATTTCGGCCATTCCTTTCCGGTCAAATCCGGCATGGGCGGCAGGAATCGCGTCGCCATGGAAGCCCCCGTCCTCCTTGTCCAGGTCAGCGATCGCCACGATGCCCCCCGGGAGAAGGACTGACCGGAAATCCCGCAGCAGTGTTGCCACATCGGCAACATGATGCAGGGTCATGCAGCTGACGACAAGATGAAAGCGTCCCTGAATCGCCACGCCGGAGCCCGGTTGCAGCAAGGCTGTCCGCACATTCGACAGGCCCTGCTTCCGGCATTTTTCCCGCAAGACCTCCAGCATGCCGCCGGAAGTATCTGCACCCGTGATGCTCCGGACAAAGGGCTGCAGGCGCAACGTGACGAGTCCGGTGCCGCAGCCATAGTCCAGAACGTCCATGTCGGGGCCAAGCCTGACCTCCGCGGCGATGCACGCGGCAAGCTCCGCAGCCAGCTTCACCCTGCGCGGCTCTTCATCCCACGTGGCGGAAGCCCTGTCGAATTTTTCCCTTGTATCGGACATGCGCACCGTACCTTTGCTACAAAACCAGGTGTTCGAAATCCACGTACTTTTTCATCAGCATCGTGCCGCCCCCCTCAGAAACGACACGCAGCACGGCATCCGCTTCCCGCACTCTCGAACCGGCAAGGTGGGTGATCTTCGTTCCGGAAAAAGCTTCAGCGCAAAGGGGAGTGGACGGGCCCAGGAGCACCGCGGCACGGGGATCCCCAAGGCCTGCGAGAAGTTCGTCGCAGGTGCCGTTGATCAGGGACGTGCCGGTGAGTATGGCGACAGTGCAGTTTGCCAGGGAGGCCACGCCCTGTTCCGGAGTAAGCGTTTCTCCCGCGCCATGATGCGGGTTCAACTCGATTATGTCAAGCCCGCAGCCGATCTTTCGCAGCTCGGCGACTATGGGGCCGAAATATCCGACCATGGCCACCTTGTCCTGGGGCGTGACGTGCAGCGTTGAGATGATCTCTTCCCGCGAGGTTGGCGGATGGGGCAGCGCCGACAGCAACGCATTGGCAGTCGCCAGCCCGACCGCTCGCGCAAGGCCCGATTTCTCATCCACCAGATATGCCAGGAGTTCCCCGGCAGGTCGTCCGGTCAGGGTGCCGGCGGCCTGGAAATGGGTGCAGCAGGGAGCGTCCGACTTGGGCGTCCATGCCACTCCGGCATGGCCGCTTTCCAAACGTACAGCCGTATATCCCAGGCCGATACGGACATCGGCAATGACAGCTCCTGCGACCAGAGGATGTAAATGATCCATCAAGCGTTTCTGAACGTTCAGCGACATGTCTGCCCTCCTTCAAGAGAAATTCAAGTTTTCACCAACTCCATGATGAATCCGCTGCGTCTTCGCGCCTTGGCGAGCGGGTAATGCCTCTTGTTTTTGCATTCCAGGCAATTGAGGCTGCCCAACGAAGTTCACGCGGCGCAACAGCCTCGAAACGAAGTCAGCGACGTTGGACCCCGGCATACCGCTCGCAAGGCCTTCAGGCGCCGCGGATTCAGGTCCGGGTTCTTCCTGTTTCAATCAGTTCGGCTGCAAGCTCAACGCACTGCACACAGGTAAGTATCTTCTTTGCCCGGATCTCGCGGCATTGTTCCGAACCGGCACGCGCAGCAAAGTTCTCTCGCATGGACCTCTTTTTCTCCTCGCCATCATGAAGCAAAAGCGCGGCATGAAGCGCACCGCACACGCCTCCCGCGGCCCTGCCCCCGCCGAGTGCCCGCGCCGCGTCTATTTCGCTCTCGGTGATGTCTTTCCTGTTACGGAACGCTTTCAGGACGCTCTGGGCGCAGTTGAGCTTTTCCCTGGTATAGGCATGGATGGCTGCTTTCACGGACATTGAATCTCTGCTCCTTGTGTCGGCGTAATGATTTCCACTTCCCGTGCATCACGGTAAAACCCGCATCGTTCCCGGAGACATTCCCGGTTCATGGCAGAGAAAACGCACGCGGGCACAAGATCGACGGGGAGCGAAACACCCAACTCTCTGCGCACAAACTCCACCGCCGTAACAATGGCCCGGAACGTTTCGCGCTTGCAGCAGCGCGCTCCTCCGCTTTTAGCGATTGTCAGCAGACATTCGGCTGTCAACAGGTTGGAAAGCCTGCGTTCCGCACCGGTAAGCGGCGTCGCGTCGGTAACGATGCTCATGAAGATCCCCGCGCCGATGGCTGCGCCGCAGGCGCCATGGAAGCCGCAGAAGCCTCCTTTCACATCATCCGACCTTTTCCTGGCCTCCCGGACCCGCTCAGCCAAAGTGCCTTTTCCCGCGTTCGTCGCGGCATGGAACGCCGTAAGGAGCACCGCGGGAACGAGAAAATGATGTTCCGGCCCGTGCATTTTCACAGCGGGATTCTTCATAAGCGTCATCGCCAGGGCAACCGGTGATACGCAATCGGTGTTGGAGCAACACCGCTCGATCAGGTCGCAGGCGCCGGCGTTATGGCAGGCGTCGCAGACGAAATGGCCCATGCGGCAGGAGGCGTTTGTCTCTTTCGTTACACCGCAGTAAAATCACGTGAAAGTCGCGGCAGCTGCCGAATAGATTATTTCGTCACCGCAAACGAGGCAACCGGTTCCGTATTCCATGTATCCTCTTTGCCATCCTTTTCGAAACTGGTCAAAAACGCCCTTTCTTCCTGGCCCGTACGTTATATATCCGTTTCCATAACCAACCGCAAAATGTATTTTGTCGTGGCAAAACATGGCTCCGCTATGCCTTCAGTGGTCTGTCCCGCGCCACGACGTATCGTTTCACGCAAAAACACAATAGCATTATGTGTATAATGCACTTACAAGATAAAAACCATTCCTTTGTCTGTCAAGAAAAAAAGCCCACAGTGGTGTCGGGGCACATGTCTCCGTTCGGCGACAACGGATGATTCCTACCTCCATAAGTCCTTCCGTTCACTTTTTGTGTCCCTTTATAACAACGAAACTTCCATCGCCAAAACCTTCACGTACCGTTACTTCGGTTGGCTCCCCCGGGAACAGGGTCTGCCGGTATGAGAAATCCGAGAAGCCGGCTTCATGCAACAGCATCACCAGGTCATTCACCGAATAAAAAGTGGCGTCACGATAGAAGTCGCTCTGTTCTCTCTTCTGCTCATAGATACGGCCCAATTCGCTCTCCCGGTCAATGAACCCGACTACAAAAGCTCCGCCGGGCTTGAGGATACGCCACGCTTCGCGGAATGCCCCGTCGACATCATCGAGAAAACAGACAACCGTTACCATGAGCGCAAAATCAAAACTTTCGTCGCCGAACGGCAGCGCTTCGGCAACCCCTTCTCGCACATCCAATCCACGTTGACGAGCCAGTTCGGCCATTGCCGGCGAGGGCTCAACCCCGATCGAGATGCCGAGGGGAAGGGCAAATCGAGCGGTACCCACGCCGATTTCCACTCCATGGCCGGTTGCGGGCACAATGCTCCGCAAGGCGGCCAGCTCCGCCCGGAAGAAGAAGCAATGCCTGTCGAACCATGCATCGTATTCGGCTGCTTGTTTGTCAAAGGCCGATGTTTTAGCCATGAATCCTTGTCCTCCTGCCAGTGAGCGTTTCATTCTATTCAGCCGCGGCCACTCGTCAGGGTGTTTCACCTCGGGTCACGCATGAGATTCCTGGGCATGACGGGCACGCATTGGAATACTTGACGTGCAGAACCACATCGCACTGATCAGCAACTCGTGCGAAGCCGTCGGCAACCGCCGCAAACACGATTTCCCTTTCCCCGGCGATTACCGTACTCATTACTCCAGTGCTGATGGTAATTCCATCGTGCCGGATTGTGTCAAGGAAATCGTCAATATATGATCCGAGGTGTAATTCCCGCAAAGGGTAGAGACTGAGTTCTGCTTGAATTTTCATACGAATATCCTCGCTGAAAGCTTTTCGCACTCGAAAAATGTGAACCCCGGTACCCGGACTTCAGGCCCCCGCGACGTAAGAGAGGTCACCCCTGCCTGACCATGACGTCTTTCACATCGGCAACGAACCTTGCCAGCGACCTCGACATCCGCTCCAGAACCAGCAGCCATTCAGCGAGGTGCTCCTCTCCACGTGGAGTCAGGTCGTACAATCTTCTCGCAGGCCCTCCGCCGCTCACGTCCCATGTCGAAACCACCAGGCCACTTTCTTCGAGACGGCGAAGAGCCCTGTACAGTGCACCCGGTTCAATGCGTGAGTCGGTAAGGGCGGTATCGTTCAATGTGCCCGTGAGATCGTATCCGTGAATCCTCCCCCGCACCTTCAGCAGGTAGAGGGTCACCGGCTCGACGAAGCGATACAGGTTCCCCATCCCGCATGAACAGGAGATGTCCGGGCCATGACGGCGGCATATTCCTCTCGGCATTATGAGCAACTCCTTTTCAGAACCGGTTCAATCTCTTTTGCTGATATTTCCTCACGAAGAACCTGCTGCCGCCATATTCAGTTTCAACGAGATGTCCCTCCTCAATCAGCTCCCGCACCGTATGCCAGTCACCATTCCTGCGTGCGAGAAATTCGCGGACCGCGTCTTCTCTCATGGGATGAACCGCGGTAATGGCCAGCAGGTCTTCTCCGATATCCCCGGTTGAGGAAAAGTATGTCCCCTCGAATTCCACGAGCATTTCCACGGGCAGGCCGCATTCACGGTAAATCTGGAATGCCGTGTTCAGCATATCTTCGGTCGGCGGCTCGACCCAGAGTTCCGCGGGAGGACGTACCGGCGCAGATAGGCAGGCCCGCGCCGGATCCAGGCGCGCGATGAATGTTCCCGTCCGTTTCAGATCGTTTCCGGAGTCATTGACGCCCCGGACCAGCATAGTTTCCGTTTCCAGTTCACCCTGAAACACCTCCGCGAAAGCGCGTATGCCATCAAGGAGTTCAGTAAGCCGCAGCGATGGGTGCGGCCTGTTCAGCTTGCGCCACAGATCCTCACGGACCGTGTCCACCTTCACGGACACCCAATCCGCCTTTGAAAGATCTTCCCGTACCTCCGCGCGCCACAAGAGCGATGCGTTGGTAATAACCGCAATCCTGATCCCCAGAGGTTTCAGAAGTTCAATGGTTCGCCCCAGATTCACATCAAGGGTCGGTTCGCCGTTGGGGACGAAGGAGAGATAATCGACGTTCTCTCCCCTCCCCCGCAGTTTTTCCACCCTTTCAGCAACTTCCGCGACCAGGACTTCAGGACTTAAGAAGGCGCTGCGTGCTGCCTGAAGATGGGTGGTTCTCCCGACCTGGCAGTAGACGCAGGAATAGGGGCATACCTTCGACGGTATGTTGTTTATACCGAGACTGCGACCCAGCCTTCTCGACGGGACCGGCCCGTAAACGTTCATGAGCTATCCCCTCTTCGCTATCCCAGGGAACACGCGCTAGTGGTCATGATCCTCATCGTCATGGGAATGGTCGCAACCGCTTTCCCCGCCTGCATCGCTGCATCTCCCGGCTTCAGCACTGTTCATTTTCAGAGCCTCCGGCAATTCCTGTTTGAGGAAGAGATCGATGTTTTCCTGTATGCTCGCCGTCTGCGCCTCGAAAACCCGGTATCCCAGCATGTTCAGCATCTCCAGTCCGCCGTCACCCACTCCATCCGCTATCACGCCGTCCAGTCGCCGTTTGGCAAGAGCCTTGAGTGGATTGCATCCCGCCGCCGGGGCTGAGATATCGCAGTTCGGAATGACCGTTGATTCGCCGGTGTCGGTATCAACTTCGAGAAAAAACGGCGCGGATGTAAAGTGGCCATACATAGGGCTCTGCAAACCTGCGTCTTTAACAACCGGAAAGCATACTTTCATCTGGATGGTTCTCCTTTTCAGGTATTATGATTTGCCCCAGAGCGGATCGGTCATGAACTGCATCCTGATCCGCTCCTCGGTGTTCTGCTCGTAAAACTCTTCCTCAGCGAACGAAAACTTGTAGGATTCAACGTATTCACACACCACTCAATGGGGCAGGCACGTTTCTCATATGCTCTATTCCTCGGCAGCCCCCTCCTCCGGAGGCGAAATATATCGCAAAATTCCCGCATGTATAGCGCCGACGGCAAGGGACGAGCAGTGCATCTTTTCGTCCGGCAGACCGCCCAGGGCGTCAGCAACCTCGACATCGGTCAAAGCAAGCGCCTCTTCCAATGATTTCCCCTTTACCATTTCCGTGGTCATGGAAGAAGTGGCGATCGCCGCCCCGCAGCCCTTGATCCGGAACTTCGCATCGGAGATGACTTCGTTGTCGATTTTGAGAAAAAGCAGGAGGCTGTCGCCACAGGTCGGGTCCCCCACCTGGATGATTATTTCCGCATCCTCAATGACCCCGACATTCCGCGGATTCAGGAAATGGTCCATAGCAATTTCTGGATACAATTTTCTTTTCTCCTTGTTTATCTGGTATCGGCACCACTCGGTTTGACACAGCACACATGCACGGCTATGGCACTTTACCCTCGTGAGATAGCTCCGTAAGGCGTCCGGTCTCCGAATCCTCCAGTGTGTGTGTCGGCTCGTGCAGCCTGAGGAGCTCCCCGTTCCTGTACACCGTCACGATTCCCCTGATGGTCGGCGTTCCTTCGATCTTGTAGATGTCGACGAACCGCTCCTTCAACAGTGAAAAGGACAGCTCCCCGATCTGTTTCGTAAAGAGGATGTCGATCCCGGTGGCTGACAGCGCCTTGATGATCTTGACCCCGATATGAAGCTTCTCACCAAGGAATTCATTGAAATAGAAATCCACCAGTTCCCAATTGCTTTCTCCAATCCTCACCAGCGCCAAGTAGGGTGCCCTGCCGAAATGTTCGTGAATGACGGAATCGGGACCATTCACCCCGTCAACCGGAACCAGCGCCATGAGAACTTTTCCACGGAAAGGTTCCACATGGACGAAAACCGTGTCGATGTCGCGATATGTCCCGGCGATGTTCTCCTCCACCCGGTCCGCCAGCTCGTGGGCCTGGTAGAGGGGCAGGTGCGGCGCGGTTTCGATGGTGCAGTCCACCATCCTGAAAGGACCTGCACGTCGTATCCTGATCCCGGTCACGGCGCGGACACCCGGAATATCACTGATCATGGAGCTTATGCCGTCCCGCAGGTCCGCATCCAGGTCGGCATCCAAAAGCGACATGACCGACAGCCATACGGTTTCTCCTCCCAGTTTCAGGATCAGGAGAGCAATGACGAGTATGAGCCCCCCTTCCACGTAGGGTATGTCCCAGGATGCCATGATGATGCCGACCATCACAGCAGCCGAGACATAAACGTCAAGTTGGGTGTCACGGGCCTTTACCAGCAGGGACTGGGAGTTGATTGCCCTGCCTGCCTCTTCCTGTTTCTTCGTCATGAACAGGTTGGCGACAATGGACAGAATCGCGGCGCTTATGGGAAGCAGGGGAAAACCCGCTACCGCTTCCCGCAGGAGAAACTTGCCATATCCGTCCCGTGCCATTTCCACGCCGGCCCAAAGAATCAGCAGGCCCATGAAGAACGTTGCAACCGTCTCCGCCCGATACAGCCCGTAGGGAAACTTTTCACTCTTTTTTCTCGCGGCAAGCCACAGGCCGAACCCTGACGCAGCGACAGTGACCACATCTCCGGCGCTGTGAATTGCATCGGCGATGAGAAGATTCGATTCGAAAGCATATCCGGTAACACCCTTCACCAGAGCTACAGCCAGGGTGATCAGGGACGAAGCGAGCGCAATCCGTTGCCCTCGCATGAGCAGCCCTTTTTTCTCAGTCTCGGTATTCATGTCGGCGGACCCTTCATTCTCCGCTGACGAACTTGCGAGCCATGCGCGCGCCGCACCTCGGACAGGGTGTAAGGAAGCACGGGTTTCCAGGTTGCTTCGACACCACGAAACCGCATTCGGGACAAATGCAGAAATCCGGCCGTCCTTTTCCGGTCACGGTCATGCCTCCCCTTCCCAGGAAGCGTCTCCACCACGGGCCGCCGCCCCTGCCGAAACCTGCGGGCATGATGACCTCCACACAGGCGCGGCATCGGTTATGTCAATGCCGCGCGGTAATGTTCGTTGTTTTGCCTATCCCTCGTCGGAGGGGGAAACATTTCCCTCGAATCAATCGAGAAAAACGTGCAAGTATCTCAAGTCACCTTCTTCAATCAGGCTACCAGGCCTTCCAGAGGACTCGATGCAGTTGCATACAACTTTCGCGGAATGCGCCCCGACATGTACGCAAGCCGCCCGGCACGCACCGCCAGATTCATGGCCTCGGCCATCGCGACCGGGTCCTGCGCCCCGGAAATAGCGGTGTTCATAAGCACTCCGTCACATCCGAGTTCCATGGCGAGCGCGGCATCCGACGCTGTGCCCACACCTGCATCAACGATCACAGGAATCTTCACCGTTTCCAGGATGATGCGGATATTATACGGGTTCCTGATGCCGAGTCCGCTGCCGATGGGCGCTCCGAGCGGCATGACCGCGGCGCATCCCAGGTCTTGCAGCTTCTTGCACATGATCGGATCGTCAGTCGTGTACGGAAGCACGGTAAAACCTTCCTTAACCAGGATTGAGGCTGCTTTCAGCAAGCCCTCGTTGTCCGGAAACAGGGTCTTATCGTCCCCGATCACCTCCAGCTTGACAAAGTCGGATAGGCCGGCTTCGCGTGCCAGGCGGCAGGTTCGCACCGCTTCATCCGCCGAATAGCATCCGGCCGTGTTGGGCAGAAGAGTGTATTTTTTCAGGTCGATGTGGTCGAGCAGCGATTCCTTGCTCCGATCGGATATGTTCACCCTTCTCACGGCAACGGTCACTATCTCCGCTCCCGAAGCCTCGATGGATCGGGCCATCTGCTGGAAATCAGCATATTTGCCTGTCCCGACCATAAGACGAGAACGGAACTCGCGACCGGCGATTTTCCAGGTGTCATTCTGTGAGGTCATGTATCTTCTCCTTTTACCCTCCTCCGTTGAACAAGACGATCTTCAGCCTGGACCATTGTCAGAGAAAGGTTGTTCGATAATCGTTTTTCGGCACTATGAATCTATTCAGTTCGACGGCCAAGTACCGTGGACCGGAACCGATGATCATCAGATAATCATGGACGCTCATGCCATGAATAATCTTCTCCACGCTTTTAACAAAAACAGTTGACGGTTTTGTCGGATATCATCCCTTCCGAGGTTATCCGACTCCTCCGCTCTTTTTTCTCATTTCACCAGCCGCACAGCCCTTACCCCTCTCCCCCTTCCAGGGAGAGGGGGGATTATATTGCATCAACATCTTATATAATAAGAGCTCGATCCTCTATCCATCAGTGGTCACAGACATTGGCGCCGGTGACGAGATTGCCGGACAGATAGTCCATGACTACTGTTGCCGGCTCGGCAGATGAGGCGCCGACGATGACTTTGACCCCCGCCTCGGCGAAAAGCTGCTGGGCGCGGCCACCCATGCCGCCGGCAATCACCAGGTTGACGCCCCGTTCGGCGAGCCAGCCCGGAAGCAGGCCCGGCTCGTGCGGAGGCGGATCGACCGCCGTCGTTTCCACGATCGCCTTCAACTCCGGGTCCACATCTATAAGCGCAAATTTCTCACAGTGCCCGAAATGCATTGACAACACCCCTTCACAGACCGGTATGGCTACGCGCATCATTGTTTTGTCCCCTTCCTTTCGTTCCCTGTTACTGTTTTTTCCAGAATCTGCGAGACTATATCCCCAAAAGCCTTTCCGGCTTCCGTACTCTCATGATGGTAAGAATAGGGCTTGCCGTCGTCCCCGGCGACCACGACCTTCGGGTCCATGGGAACGCGTCCGAGGAACGGCACGCTCATTTCAGCAGCCATGGCTTCGCCGCCGCCGGTCTTGAAGACATCGATCGTTTCGCCGCAATGGGGGCAGACCAGCCCGCTCATGTTCTCGATCACGCCGAGGATGGGGAGGTTCAGCTGGCCGCAGAAACTGATGGATTTCCGCACGTCGACCAGCGCCACGTCCTGGGGAGTGGTGACCACCACCGCGCCGTCGATCTTCTCCAGGGTCTGGATCACCGTCAAAGGCTCGTCCCCGGTGCCGGGGGGACAGTCAACGACCAGGTAGTCCAGGTCGCCCCACTCAACTTCACCGATGAACTGCTTGATGGCGGACGCCTTGGCCGGTCCCCTCCAGATGACCGCCTCCTCCTCGCCGGGGAGGAGAAAGCCGATGGACATGACCTTGAGACCGCCGAAATCGACGGGAACCAGCTTGCCTCTCTCGGACTGCTGCATGACCGAACCGTCAAGTCGGAGCATCTTGGGCACGCTCGGCCCGTGGATGTCGATATCCATGAGTCCCGTCTTGTACCCGGACATGCTCAGAGACACCGCCAGGTTGACCGCGACGGTGCTCTTGCCGACCCCTCCCTTTCCCGACAGAACGACGATCTTGTGCCCGATACGCTTCAGCGCCTCTACGATCCCTGCATCTCCATTCATCTGACCCTGGCCGCCGTGGGCGGAATCGCCCTGGCAACTTTGATGCTGTGCCATTTTTCTGCTCCTTTATCTGCTTTGTTAAGTCCCGGCTTAATCCGGGCATGGAATTCGTGATTGAAACAAAATCAAAATGTGAATGACGCGCCGGAACATCCTGACCTCACGCCCGATCCAAAAGCATCAGCCATGACGTCCACGGCTTTGGAGCCGGTACAGTGGCAGGGCACGATCAGTTCAGGTGAAAGGTACCGCAGTGCCTTGACCGTGTTTTCAATACGACTGTCGTCGGCATTGAGCAGATGAAAACCGCCGATGACCGCCTTGAGCTTTGCAGCTCCGCTTTGGAAAAGCGCCTGGTTCAGGGTGTTGACAAGACCTGCGTGGCAGCAGCCGACACACACGATCAACCCTTCGGCCGTGTTTATCCAGAGAGCTGAATCGTCATCGATGGGATCGGGCCGTCTCAGCTCCGGATCGAGGAAAAATGCCCCGCCCGTGTTCTCATAATCGGTTCGACGAGGGATATACCCTGTCAGCCCGATGCCTGGGAAAAGAACTCTCATGGCCTGTATCCAGTGATTTCTCCGTGATGACAAACTTTCCAGAGCCCACAGCGATTCGCCCGTCATCCCGAGCGGCTTGGACTCGCCTGCTCGCATACCGTACCTTGGCACAACAGCCGCAGGATGGCAGAAGACCTCCATTTCCGGAGCATTCCGGATTGCCCAGGATACCCCCCCTGTGTGGTCATAGTGTCCGTGGCTCAGCACCAGCGAATCAGCCATAGACAGGTCGATCCCCAATTTTTCGGCATTCGGCGCCAGGGCGCCGCCCTGCCCCGTATCGAGCAGGATGCGCCTGTTCCCCGCTTCTATCCAGAGCGAGAGTCCATGCTCGGCAGAAAGGCCGTCACCGGCGTAATTATCTACAAGAATCGTGATTGTCACTGGATCGATGTTCATGGTTTTATTCGCGCTTCTCCATTTCACTTTTCTACAAGCCAAGCGATTCCCAGACGCACCGAATGTCGTCCGCAGACGGCGCATCGGTCTCGACGACCGCTTTTTCCTGCATCTGTGCCAATGTCACGCCACGATCATAGCGGATGCGCCCGGCGATTTTCGCCCCTGCCCTGAGCGCCAAAGCATCGATCTGCTGCGCCTTGGCCGGGTTCAGATCCCATTTGTTGACGCACACCCAGGCCGGGATGTCGAAGTGGCGCGCCAGTTTCAGCACCCGCTCCAGGTCGTGCTCTCCCGAAACCGTGGGTTCTGTGACCACCAGTGCCTGCGAAGTTCCGGTCATCGAAGCGATAACCGGGCAACCGATGCCGGGCGGGCCGTCCACGATCACCAGGCAGCTGCCGTTCTCCTCTGCCAGACGCCGCGCCTCGCGGCGCACGGTGGAAACCAGCTTGCCGGAATTCTCGGCTGCCACGCCGAGACGTGCATGGACCATGGGTCCGCAGCGGGTCTCCGATACCATCCATTCGCCACTGAGAGATTCAGGGAAATCGATAGCCTGGACCGGACAGAAGCGAACGCAGACCCCGCACCCTTCACAGGCGACCGGATCAACAGCATAGTGCTCTCCGTCACCGCCACGAACAATCGCGCCAAAGCGGCACAATTCAAGGCATTTCCCGCAATGGGTGCAGTCGGCGGAACGTATGACTGCCTCGTTGCCGCAGCGGAATTCATTCCGCTCACGGACACTCGGTGCAAGAATCAGATGCAGATCAGCCGCATCCACATCGCAGTCGGCCAGCACCGGAGAACCGGCCAGCACCGCGAATGAGGCCGTCAGGCTGGTCTTGCCCGTCCCCCCCTTGCCGCTTATGACCACGAGTTCCTTTACCTTCGATTCCGGCATGATTCATTTCCCTCCGCCATTCCTGAACTCCCTGATGTTCCACAGCAGCGTGGCAAAATGGGAACCGTATTCCGGCAGTGCGTCTACCAGCAGTTCTCCCCGCGAATACGCCTCGGCAATCCGTCGGTCATCCGGTATTTCCAGGAGGATCGGAATTCCCTGCTCGCGGCAGAACCGGTGTACCCGATCGTCACCGACACCCATGCGGTTCACGACCACGCCGAAGGGAACGGCAAGCTCCCTGACCATATCCACAGCCAGCCGCAGATCATGCAGACCGAATGGTGTCGGTTCCGTAACCAGCACGACGAAATCCGAACCGCGCAACGTTGTGATTACCGGGCACGACGTCCCCGGAGGAGCGTCGAGAATCACCGTAGTAACGTTGCTCAGCCGCGCCTTGACCGCCCTGATCAGGGGAGGCGCCATCGCGACGCCGATGTCCAGCCTGCCCTGAATCAAGGTGATGCCGTCCGTTTGCATCGTTTCGACAATGCCGATGCGCCTACCCGCTTCGCGGATGGCGCCCCGGGGACACACCAGGGCACACCCGCCGCACCCGTGGCACAACTCGGGAAACACCAGCGGCGTGGAGCCGAACGAGACGATGGCGTGGTAACGGCAGAACCTGCCGCACTCGCCGCAGCTATTGCACAGAGACTCATCAACTTCCGGAATCGGTATGGCGACAATATCGCTCGCTGTTTCCGCACAACGCAGAAACAGATGGGCATTGGGTTCCTCAACGTCACAGTCGAGCAACTGCACATGGGAACCCACTGTTCGCGCCAGGTTGACGGATACTGTCGTCTTGCCGGTTCCGCCCTTCCCGGATGCAACCGCGATTCTCATGACCAGTGCCCTTCCACGTCAGCGGACTTCATGGTCGCAAGTGCTCCGGCCCGGTATGCCTCAAGAGCTTCAGATACCGTTGCCGCCTCCGTCGTGTATATGCGGATGCCTGCGCCGGACAGCGCCTTGAACGCATTTGGGCCGCAATGGCCGGTCACAACGCAGTCGGCGCCCTTGCGCACGATCGCCTCCGTTGCCTGAATGCCCGCCCCATGGGCCGAATTCAGCACCTGCTTGTTGTCCACCGCTTCGTATTTCTCACTGTCAGTGTCATAGACGATAAACCCCTCCGCCCGGCCGAAGCGGGGGTCCATGGGAGCATCCAGCGTGTTTCCTGATGTAGTGAAGGCTACTTTCACGATTGTTCTCCTTTTTTGAAAAAAATGCCCGGGTCCGTACGGTCCGATGTAAATCCCATCCCGCCTCTATGGGAGAAAAAAGACGGGATGGGCGTCTTCCTTCGGCATTACGCGCGGACCCGGGTCGGCAAAAGGCAGCAGATTTCATGTGATCCGCTACCTGACGTATCCTCGACTGGCTACTCGTTTTCCTCAAGTGCGCCGAGCCGCTGTTTGATCATTTCAAGTTCTGTTTCAAGCGCATCAGCATGGGCCTTCAGCGTCTGCTTTTCCATTGCAGGGTCCGGCCTCATGGCCGGCGCAGGAAAGCAGCCATACCCGTAGCCGCCGAAACGCGCCCAGCCCGGCAAGCCGGTTGCGTAGAAGCAGTTCCGCCAACCACGGCCGCCGCCACCACCAAAAAACCCGGCGCCACGCCCACTCCCCATTCCGAACCCTCTCCCGGTAAACTGGTTCGCAAATCCAGGCATATCATAGCCCACGCAGAATCCGGCTCCTCGACCGGTCATCCGACCCATTCCCCTTGGTCCTGTCCCGTCTCCTCTTGGCATGGCACAACCTCCTTTCCTTTTCCGCACATGAACATCGCTCTTCACTATTCTGCCTACTGTCTCTTGACTCCCGACTTGTCTCATGTCCGCGTCATTGGTGCGTTACACTGCGGGCATTTCCGCGAAACACACGGCACACCCCTCACATGGGGCTCACGATGTCCGCAAGCAGAACAGACACACTCACCACCAGGGCCGGCCGCCGCAGGGCCTCCCATCCGGCCGCCTTTACCGCCGCCCGCTCCTTGACCCATCCCACCACCGGAACCTCCCCTACCTCCACCTGAGCCACCCCTTCCACTACCTCTTGGCATGACGCATCTCCTTCTCTCGTGTCAGGTCTTCGGTTTACCAGCCATAAACATGTATGTTTGTCATAAGTGTAGTTTGCACCTATAGAATAAAAACTGTGTCCCTGCCTGTCAAGAAAAAAACAACCCGCCTGATAAAAAATCCTGGCGGGCTGTTTTTCCATTCAATAGTATGGAGTTGGGAAATTAAAGGGCGATAGGCCTACAACCCCTTCTTTTCGAACCAGCGGAACAGGTACAATCCGCCTAGTATGAACAGGAGAATGATGAACCAGTGATTGAGCCCGAGGACCTGCGGCAGGGTTATTTTGCCGAAATCGCCCCAGGTGAGGACCGTTGCCTTCATGGTCGGGTATGCCTCGGCATAAAGCGCCGCCCCGCACAACATCCCGACGATGCCGAAGAGTGAGTCCCAGCGACCCTCACCAAATGCACCCAGAGAAGTGCCGGGACAATAGCCCAACAACCCCCAGCCTACCCCGAACGTCAGGCCGCCGATCACCACTCCGCCAACGATCATGGGCTTGATGGAAAGTTTCGCCAGCCCCAGGTCGTTGAGCAGGTAGACACCGACCATACCGACCAGAACAGCAGACAGCATGAATTTGACGATGGTCATGTCAATGAGGCGCAGCGCTCCCAGCTGCTTGTCGTAGCGCAACACCCTTCCCTTCTGCAGCAGGAAGCCGAACAGTATTCCCGTAACCAGTCCGTAGATCAGGGTCGTCATTGGCGTTCACCTCCCCCGTAAAACAGCCGGGCAACGATCATCCCACCCAGGAAGAAGCAGACCAGGGCGACGAAGCCGCTCACCGCCAACTGCATGCTGCCGCTCAGTCCGTGGCCGCTGGGGCAGCCGTCGGCCAGTCGTGCGCCGAACATGCCGATGGTTCCTCCCACGAACGCGGTCAGCCAGCGCTTCCACCGCACCGGACCGAAACGCTCCTGCCACATTTCGGGCACCGCCTGCCAGCGGAAGCTGCCGGATGTCGTGGACGCGATGAGGGCGCCGATGAAGATACCTACCACGAACATCCACTGCCAGTCGATGATGGGCATCTCCTTGACGAAATAGGGCATCTGCGCCACTCGCTCCGGGTCCACCGCCTTTTCCACCATCCCCGCAGATCGGACGAACGTTGTGGACGCACCGAAGTATTTCCCGGCGATCCAGACCGAACCGATGGAAACCAGGCCGCTCAGCGCCCCAGCCAGGTAAGGGCTCCAGCCGCCGTTCTCTTTTGGTTTCATTTGCCGTACCTCCTGATAGTGAATTCGGGAAGGCACATTCCCGTAACATACTCTTGATAAATACTAGCTGAAACTGATAACATGACAAGCATTCCACTTTTCACAATTTCCGACCTTACCGGAAACGCACCGTTGCGGATAAATTATCCGGTAAAATGGTCATGGCCCGGTGCGGCAAAACCCGTCAAAAGGGCCCGCACCGGCAGGGCGCAAAAGAACGTCACAGGGACGAACCATGAAGACAATCAACGAACTCCCGGCAATCCTGCTTGTCCTGGCGATGTTCGCGGCAGCAGAGTTCACCGGCCAGAAGGAAATCATCTTTCCGGAAATCGCAGCCCTGGCACTCGGCGCATGGGTCATGGAAAAGTCGCCGTGGCAGAGCTCTCATTTCCATTTCTGGCTTTCTCCGACCCTGGCGGCGCTGACCGGCATTCTCATCGTGCGATTCTTTTCGTATATGCCCTTTTTCATGATCATCGGCGCGTTCTGCCTCGTTGTGCTGCAACTCAAACTGTTTCGCTCCGCAGTACTGCCGTCCATCTCGGCCGCGATTCTGCCCATTATCACCCATTCCGACAGTTGGTATTATCCTCTGTCCGTTTGCGTTCTGACAGGAACCATTGCCATTGGACGAAAAGTCCTGCACCGCTCCGGCTGCGGAAAAGATCCGGGATTCGAGACCGGGACACCCCGGCAGCGCAAGGCTGGAGGGGAATGGTCACTCCCGGACTTGACACATTGGAGCAAACTGCTGGCCGGTGTCACACTCGTCTCGGCGGCCGCCATCGGTGGCAGCCTGATGTTCATGGTAGCCCCGCCGCTGATAGTCGCATTCATTGAATTGTCGAAGCCGGGCGGCGCCTTGCGCGACAAAGCCGGGAAAGCGCTCGTCCTCCTCGGATCAGCGGCATTTTCAGGCGTGTTCTGGCTGCAGCTGACACAGAACGTCCTTCACTGGCCGGTCTGGATATCCGCCTGCATAGCGACGGCAACCGTATTTTTCCTTTATCACGCCCTGAGCATGCCGTTCCCGCCGGCAGTGGCCATTGCCCTGTTGCCGACGATTCTTCCTGAGACCAGTATTTCCGCCTACCCCTGGCATGTCCTCGCGGGCAGCGCAGCCTTCGTGATTCTGAGCAAGACATGCTTGAGACTCAGCACAGTTGAAGCCGGGAGATATGTTGAAGAGCCGGCAGTCCCACAAGTGTCCCCGGATTGAAACGCCGTAGATTCAGCCGGACAGCACTTCAGGACAGAGTCCAAAATGCGGTAATTTTTCCCACTTGACAGACGAACGCATATAGTTTAACTGTGCATATGCACGCATTACTCATGACAGACAGCTTCGCAATATTCTTCCAGGCCAAAGTTGATGGCAACGCCATTTTGACAGGTACAGGGAACTGAAAGCAACTGTGCATCAGGTTCCTTTGCATCTTTTGGTGCGCCCATCGTTATTTTTTCACTATACGACGCTTTGCCGGGAAGTAATTTCCGCCGGACAAATCAATACAATACCGAAAGGAAACATTTGCCATGGATATCCTGGAAAAGGCACGGGAGAAACTGGCTGCGATATGCAGCGAGCGCAACCTGGACCGCAAGGAAAAAATCACGGTCCGGTCGCTTTCTCCGGACGAGGCAATCGGCGCCAAGGCTGACGAAGAATTCGTCATCAAGAAAGGAAAGGAGCGCGTCATCGAAGCAACTTTCCGTGATGCGCGCGGCCAGGCATTCACCGATGCTCCGGGAAACTGGGAAGGGACCCTGGGCGAACTCCTCGCGCTGGACCTGGTGAAAACCGGCTGCCGCTCGGTTTTCACCGCGGGGCTGAATGCCGTGTTGCGCAGTCTCGGGCTGGCATCCGGCACCGTGCACTGCAAGGACGAGGAGCCGTCGAAATGCGGCGCTGAAATGCCGGCAGAGGTCCACAAACTGTTCGGCACACGTCGTATCGGCATGCTCGGCCTGCAGCCGGCAATCCTCAAGGAAATGGTGGACGCCTACGGCAAGGTGGGCATGCGCGTGGCCGATCTCAATCCCGACAACATCGGCACGGTCAGGGAAGACCTGCTGGTCATGGATGGGGAAAAGGAACTCGGAGCCCTGGTGGAATGGTGTGAGGTCGGGCTCGCGACCGGTTCCAGCGTGGTCAACGGCACCATCAACGAAATACTGGAGCGATTCGAAGCCGCGGGTAAACCGGTGGTCTTCTTCGGCAACACCATCTCCGGGGTGGCAGCCCTCTTGAACATGAAGCGCATCTGCCCTTTTGCGCGATGAACACGTCATCAGGACAGTTCTCTGACAACTTCCAGGCACCACAGCGGTAACGGCAGCACCGGCAGGGATGCCGCGAATGCCCTCATCAGAAGGTTACATGCCCCGAAACTTGTAACGATAAATTGACGGCTTATTTTCGAGAACGCAAATAGGCGCTATCAGTGCAAACATAAGATTACCTATCGTGCCAATGAAAATTTTGCTTGACTTCCTATAATTTGATTTAGTATATAAGTGCGAATTGCACCATTGAGAGTGCCTGGGATAGTCCAAAACGCAAATTTCATATTATACTCCGACCCGCCTTCCCTACGGCTTTTGCTACGGGAGTCGGGCGTGGGTGTCGCCGGAAACAGCGCCGCCTCCCTGCTTGGAAAGGAGTAAACACAGCGACCGACACGGCCGACAGGTGTTTATTCCTGTCGGCCGTTTTTTGTCGATAGAACCAATTAGTTTTCATCCGGAAAGTTTCTCCGGGTCCGGAGCGGAACTTTCCGGATAGCCACTCATTAAAATTCTTACCATCATGCGCCCACTTCGCCCCCTGCCCCCTGGCAGGCCCAACGAAACCCGCATCGTGATGCTGAGGAAAACGGCATCGGTGCGGGTTTTCCCGTCAGCAACCTGAAAAACTGTTCCTGCAGGCATCGAGCAGGAATGCACGAAGTATTTTTTTCATTTCACCCATACATGATTCGTCTCTCCGACCCGACTTCCCTACGGCATACGGCTATGGGCATCGGGCTATGGGCGCCGCCGGAAACAGTGTCGCCTCCCGTATTTGGAAAGGAGTGAACACGAAGGTCTATTGCAGGCCGGCGAGTGTCCAACTCTGCCGGCCTTTTTCATGTCCGGGTGCTGACTCAGGCCCTGCGACTGCCAATGCGGCACATTTAGATTTTATGCGAAAGAGAGGAATCCAGATGGAGAAGAACGATACAGGACAAGATGCGATTCCGCGGGAAACAACCGGTCAGTTCCGTAGCCTGCTGGGAGGCATCACGGTAGCAGAGCCGGGCAGGGTGCTGAATGTCATCTCCGAAGGGGGATCGGGCTACCACTTCTTCGGGAAGGGGGCGGAGAGGACCGTGATCGAAGCTGCCCCCGAAGCGCTGGGGGGAGGAATGAAATGAAGAGACGAACAACATTCTTCTGCATGCTTCTTCTTTCCTGCTGCCTGGCGACACCAGGCCGGGGGGAAGAGGTCGGCAACAAGGTGAGCCTGGATGAGGCAGTTGTTACGGATACAAAATCAACGGATGTGTTCGAGGCAAAAGAGAGGCAGTCCAATACGGAAAACACCGTCACCAAGGAAGGTCTCGACAGGTTCGGCGGCGTTGGACAGATCAATGCCTTCCAGGCCATGGATATCCTGCCCTCTGTGAATTACCAGAGCGCGGACGCGTTCGGCCTCAGCAATAACCGGAGCATCAGGGTGCGGGGCCAGACACGGATAGGTTCAGTGGTGGAAGGATTGAGCCTTCTCAATTACGGGCTGGATCCGGGCATCAGCGACACCTGGCTCTTCGACCTGGAAAACCTGGAAGAGATCACGCTGTACAAAGGAGCGATCACCGCGGAAAAGAGTCTCGTTCCCTACAACACCGCCGGAACCATGAACCGGACCCTGCTCAGACCGGACGACCGCTTCGGGGTAACCGTGCGCGACAATTTCGGCACGTTCGGCCTGAACAAGATATTCACCCGCATCGACACCGGCCTGCTGCCGACCGGGACGAAGCTGTTCCTGTCCTATTCCCATACGGAAGCCGACAAGTGGAAAGGCGCCGGTGGAAGCCGCGCCGACATTGCATCCTTCGGAGTAACCCAGAATCTTCCGGCAGGCTCGAAACTGGAGCTGTTCGGAACGTACAGCAACTCGGAAACGAACAGCTACCAGGCGCTCACCTATGCCCAGACACAGGACCTCGGAAAATACTACCGCTACGACTACAACAAGTCGCTCGCGGGAATTCCCGGCCAGGATATCAATTACTACGATTACAACGGGGACAGTTTCAGCAACTATGCTTTTTTCGGCAACCTTGAAATCAAGGTCCCGGGTAACGGCAAGCTTTCAATAAAGCCTTATTACGCGAATGAAAACGGCTATACGCTGGCCGGCGTCGCCAGAATCCTGGGGAGCCCCGGCGTGAGAAAGTGGGAAATCGAGCACGACAACTATGGTGTGGTCGCCCAGTACGACACCCCGCTTCTGGGTACCGATCTGACCCTCGGCTACTGGTATGCCGTTCAGACCCCGCCGGGACCGCCCACGGCGCAGAAAGTGTACCGTTCGACCAGTGGCGGCTTGACCTACGCAGGATGGGCGGTTCTCGCCAATCCGGTTGAAAACCATGAGTGGCACAGTCCCTATATCTCAATCGGCAAACAACTGGGCGATGTCTCCCTGAAAGCGGGAGTCAGGTATGTCTCCGAAATGATGCCGTCAATCGACCTCTACTCCACGGCCGGCTTACCCGACGTTTCATACCCGCAGGCGCTGAATTACGCGACCATCGACTCCAGAGGATCCGTGAAAGGCCACACCATGCGGGAATGGCTGCCGAATTTCGGAATCGACTATGCCATATCGAAACAGATGAATGCCTACTTCAGTTATGGCAGAAATTTCGGCCGCCCATCTTTCGATGTATGGACGGTCTACGCCAACAACAGGGCAGCATTCACCAGCAGCGGTCTTACCGCGCAATATGTCTGGGACCAGGTCAAACCCGAGATCACCGACAATTTCGATTTAGGGCTGCGTTACCAGGGAAGCATGGGCCATGTGGCCGGGACACTGTTCGGCATTATCGACAGGGACAAGGGCGTGAATGTCACCGACCCGCTTCTCGGCATCAAGTATATGCGCAACATCGCAGAGGCAATCGGCTATGGCGTCGAACTTGAAGCTTCCGTTCATCCCATGGATAACCTGGATGTTTTTCTGTCCGCGTCTTACAACCGCTTCGAATTCACGGACGATATCGTGACCGCCCCCGGTTCGGTGACAAGGGCGAAGGGGAACCAGGTCCCCGATGCGCCTGAGTTCGAAGCCAGGGTTGGCGCTACCTACCGGTTTTACGATTTTTCCGTTTCTCCCCTGCTGCGCTACACGGGGAAACGGTACGGCGACGTGGAGAATACGGAAAGAATCTCCGATTACGCCGTCTTCGACCTGCATATCCAGTACTCGAAGAAGAACATCCTGTGGTGCAAGGTTTTCACCGCGGGCGTAAGTTTCCTCAATCTTTTCGACACACACTACATCGGAATTATCAACGCTTCCGATGACACCCGCCTGGGCAGCGCCTCCTATTACGCTGGCGCCCCCTTTACCGTGGTGGGGAACGTGACGTTCCAGTTCTGACAAACGATATGGAAAGGAAGAAAACAATGCAAATTGACGCAAAGAAATTCGACACCATGGCCCGGGAGATTTTCGCGCCCGCATATCCTCTCATCGCTGCCCAGGCCGTTGAACGGACCGGCATCCGCGAGGGCGTCTGCCTGGATATCGGCTGCGGCGGCGGCTACCTGGGCCTGGCCCTGGCGCAGACCACCGGTCTGTTCGTCAGGTTCTTCGACCAGTCCGGCGAAATGCTCGACATCGTGCGGGGCAATATCGCGTCGCGCGGCTTGGAAAAGCGCACCGACCTCCTTTCGGGGAACGACGAATCCATACCGCTGCCTGACGGTTCGGTGAACCTGGCCATAAGCCGCGGCTCCGTTTTTTTCTGGGACCGGGTGCGGGCGTTCAGGGAAATCAACCGCGTCCTGGCCCCGGGCGGCATGAGCTACATCGGCGGAGGGTTC
Organism: Geobacteraceae bacterium; assembly: GCA_034933285.1. GTDB lineage: Bacteria > Desulfobacterota > Desulfuromonadia > Geobacterales > Geobacteraceae > RPRC01. The sequence continues at coordinate 30,229 of JAYFNT010000025.1, forward strand.
GGTTCCGCGGAGGTGAAGGCAGAAATAGACCGCAAGATGGAGGGTCGGTCCCATGACGGATCTCCGTGGCAGGAATGGGTCACGAAAAGGCTCGGTCCCGATGCTCCCGCGGAGTTCGAAAAAGAGTTGCGGAGCGCGGGGATCGAAGATTTTGCAATTGATCGCAGCGATGACAAAGGCCTCTGGATAATCATAAGGAAATGAAAATGAACTGCGTGAATTGCGACATCTGTGAGCGTATCTGCGCCATCCCGGTTGGCGGGACCGGCGCATGCGGGAGATACGGTGAACGGGACGGCGCCGTGGTGGAGCTTTTCCCTGACAGGTACATAGTGGCCTGTCCCATCTCCATCGAGACAATGCCGATCCTCCATTTCCATCCGGGCGCCAAGATGCTGCAGATCAGCACCACCGGATGCAACTTCGACTGTCCGGGATGCGTCTCCACCGTCATCGTCAAGGAGATGGCCCCGGACAGTTCCGCACTGCTGAGACTGACGCCGGAAGAAGTGGTGCGAAAGGCGCTGGACTACGACTGCCGCGGAATCACTTTTTTAATGAACGACCCCCTGGCCGGGCTTCCCAGCTTTATCAAGGTGGCTGAACTGGCCCATGCCAAGGGGCTGCACGTCGGCTGCTCTTCCAACGCGTACTTTACCGAATCGGCGCTGTCAGGGCTCCTTCCCCATCTCGATTTCATCAACCTGGGGCTAAAGGGCTTTTCTGACCGGGCCTATCGGGAATGCGGGGCGCCCGGCATGGCGCCGGTGCTGCGAAACCTGGAGACCCTCTGCAAATGCGGCGTCCACGTGGAGGTCTCCTGCGTCGTGACCAGGGACAATTTTGATGAAGCTCGTTCCCTGGCGCGCCATATTGCCGGGATATCACAACGGATCCCCTTGCAGGTGATGCGTTTCATCCCGCTGGCAACGGCGGGCATCTCCCTTGAGCCCTCAATCCGCCAAACGGAAGAGTTGTGCGCGGAACTCAGGAAATCACTGGATTTCGTCTACCTGTTCAACTCACCCGGCACGGAATACCTGCATACCCCTTGCCCGGAATGCGGGAAAATCGCCTTCAGACGGGATTTCTACGGGCCGATGGGCGCCAAGCTGATTGTTTCGGACGACAATGAACCTACGGGTAACGCCTGCCCCTCCTGTGGCCGCCCATTGGATATCGTCGGCCGGCCTGCCCGGACGTTCTACCAGGAAGGAGACTTCGAGGGCGGCTATCCCTTCACGCGGGCACTGGAGATCATCGAAGCGATGCTCATCGCCATGGGCGTCACCGGGAAATCCACGGTGGTGCGGGCATGGGAGAATTTCCTTTCGTCCAATGACCTGAAGGGCTTTCACAAGGCGATCCAGAACCCGAAAACCTACATCGGGATGTTGCGCCACTTCGGGCGCGTCGCGGGCGTCGCCGATCGCGGCGAGGCGCTCGCCGCCTACCTGGAACAGCAACTGGCGCGGATAGAGACCGCCCTGGCGCAGGTGGAGTACCGGCCCCGTGTCTACTACGCCATGGGCAAGCCCCTTTTCTCTATTCGTCGAGGCCGCCTGGAAAATCAACTGGCGGAAACGGCCGGCGGTACAAGCGTCAACCGCCTGCTGGAGGCGAGCGGCCGCCCCGGCCGGAGCCTTTCCGTTGCCCGGCTCAACGAACTGGACCCTGAGGTTATCTTCATCTCCGCCTTCATTTCCAATTCGGTTGAAGACTTCCACGCCGAATGCCTCCGCCTGGGGGTGACCGCCAAGGCGGTGCAGCAGGGCAGGATCTACACCCATCCCGCGCCGGGGTGGGATTTCGGCAGCCCCCAGTGGATCCTGGGCCTGATGTACCTGGCAACCACCCTCCATGGAGAGCTGTGTCCCATTGACGTAATGGCTGAAGCGGAAGCCTTCTACCGACAATTCTACGGCATCGGCTTTTCGCCGTCGGACGTGAACCGCTCCTTCAGCAAGCCGGTCGCGGGTTGGCGCTGGATTGAAGGCGGGACAAACTGACTTTTCGATTGTCAACCGTAATGGAAAAGGAGGAACAATGGTTCACATTTTCAGGAGAGCCCTGTTCCCGGTGTTGATTCTGATTTTCGCCATGAGCGCGACGGACGCCTCTCCGAAGACCATAGTGGATGCAGCCGGACGTACGGTCGTGCTTCCCGAAGCTGCCCGCAGGGTTATCATCACCTGCTACGGCGGCGCGACCCATGAGGTATCGGTCATGGGCGCGGCCGACAGGATCGTCGCCCAGCCTTCCATGCAGCGTTTTCCGAACCTGCTGAAGATGTACCCCCGCTTCGCAGCCACAGAGGATGCGGGCTCTTTTGAAAACGTGAGCATCGAGCGGATCATGGCGCTGAAGCCCGACCTGGTCATAGCCGGGATAACCGCTCCCCGCGCCAACAGGAAGATTGAAAGTCTGGGCATCCCGGTGGTGACGGCAGCGATAGGCCGCGCGGATATTGACGCTCTGCTCAACGAATTCAGGATGATGGGAAGGATTTTCGGAACGGGGAAAAAGGCCGCCGAGCTGGTTTCCTTCTGGAAAGAGCGTCTGGCGTTCATCCGGAAACGGGTATCCGGCATTCCCCTGCCGAAGCGGAAAAAGGTCTTTTACCTGGGCTCGGAGTCTTCCCTTTCCACGGATGGCCGCCGGTGGTGGGGGCAGCACTTCATCGCGGCGGCCGGAGGCCTCAATGTAGCCGCGGATATCGGACCGGCGCGGCAGGTAACCGTTGAGCAACTGCTGGTGTGGAACCCGGACGTTATCGTCGTTCACAACGACAAAGGCTCAATATCGCCGGGCAGATCGGTCAAAGCCAATCAGAGGATGAAAAATGTAAAAGCCGTGAGGGATAATCGCGTCCACCCGTGTCCGGTTGGGGCCTTCTGGTGGGACCGCCCATCCCCAGAGGCGATTCTGGGGATCATGTGGCTGGCAAAGACCCTGTACCCCGAACGGATGAAAGAGCTTGATTTGAAAAAGGAAACCTTGGCGTTCTACAAACGGTTTTATAACTATGGTTTGTCAACGGGAGAGTATGAATCGTTCTTCTGAAGATACAGCACATTCATAAATTTCGATGCTGCTTAAGTTCGGCAACGGCACGCGGTGATTCAAAAAAGAAGCTTCAGCATAGCCGCTCTCAAAGCCGGCAAGCGCAGGGAAACAACCAGGAAGTTCTCGGCATTCCTCAAATCTCCCGAGGCAGGCGTGATTTTCGCAAAATACCGGTTCACCCCACTGTTCGCCAAGCGATCATGATTTCATCAGGCAAAACAGGCGTTGCACTCTGACCTGCACCGGTGGTAGTGTTGCGGAAAAATATTCCATGGAGGACACATGATCACCGCATACGCAACCGACACACCTTTCGATCACCTGGAGCTCTATCGCTCGTTCCTTGAGCGGGAAACCGACTGCACCGGCACTGTGGTTCTGCACCACGGAAGAGTGAAGCGTCCGGGAAAACAAGTCGCCGGTTTCTCAAAGGTCGAACTCAAAGCACTAACTCCTGATGTCGATGAAAGGCTCGCTGCCATCGCCCGATCTGCTGAGGAAAAGTTCAGCCTCAACCAGGCTCTGATCGTTCACCGCCTCGGAACAATCGACGCATGCGACTCGGTGCTTCTTGCAATCGTCTCCGGCAAAACCCGCGACCGCTGCTTCCAGGCCTGCTCCTGGATTGTTGACGAAGTCAAGAAAGAGGAGTTCATCCAGCTCATCGAACAACCCTGACCCGCTCAAATCAGTGGGGAGGCACCCGCAGCGGCGCTTCCCCTTTCACCCACCTCAATATTCCGCGCGACTGTTTTTTCAGACTCCCCTGTTTGCCACCATGCCGACATGTCCATGCTTGAAAAAAGAATAACGGCAAAATACAGTTGACAATTGCCGTTATCAATATATATTACTTTTTGTATGTTTAAGCGGCAAGAGCAGTGTCGCCTCAACGGCAAAGGTATAATGACCTGCCCGCGCAACGCTCAATAGAGTGGAAAGAGACAAAGGAGGAGGCGAACCATGAGCAAGAAAATCATCGTTATCGGAGGCTCGGCGGCCGGACCCAAGGCTGCGGCGCGGGCCAAGCGCCTGGACCCGAACGCAGAGGTGACCATTATCCAGAAAGCGCCGGAAATGTCCATGGCGTCCTGCGGCTACCCTTACTTCGTCGCCGGAGTGTTCAACAACCGCAACGCCCTGCTCAGCACACCCTACGGTGAGGTGCGCGACCCCAACTTTTTCGTGAACACCAAGGGAGTAACGGCGCGTACTGAAACCGAGGTTACCTCAATAGACCGTGATCGCCGGACTGTAACGTGCCGTGACCTGAAAACCGGCACGGCTGACGAAATAACCTATGATAAACTTATCATCGCAACCGGAGCCAGGGCGCGCAAGCCGCCGGTGCCGGGCATCGACCTTGAAGGGGTGACAACACTCCAGTCCATGCGGGACGCGGACTTCCTGCGGCGCATCCACGACGAAGGAACAATCAAGAAGGCAGTGGTAATCGGCGGCGGTCTGATCGGGATCGAAACCTGCGAAGCGCTCCAGCTCTCCGGCATCGATATCACCGTAATCGAGATGCTGCCCCAGATACTGATGTTCCTCGACTGGGAGATGGCCAAGGTGCTGGAAAACCACGTGCGGAGCAAGGCCGCCAATGTCATCACCGACGTCAAGCTGGCCGGGTTCATCGGTGAAAACGGCAAGCTCAAGGCAGTCCGGCTGGAGAACGGCACCGAACTGCCGTGCGAACTGGCAGTGCTGGCAATCGGTGTAGAGCCCAACACGGACCTGGCCCGGGCTGCCGGACTGGAGATCGGGGCAGCCGGCGGCATTCTGGTGGACGAATACATGCAGACTACAGACCCGGACATCTACGCTGTCGGCGACTGCGTCGAGGTGGTGCAGCGCATCACCGGCAAGAAGACCCGCGCCCCTTTCGGCGACCTGGCAAACCTGGAAGGCCGCGTGGCCGGCGAAAACGCCGCACTGGGCAACAGCGTCTCGTTCCCCGGCACCTTCCACACCGGCATCTGCAAGGTGTTCGACTTCAGCGCGGGCTCCACCGGTCTTTCGGAAAGCAGGGCCCGGCAGGAGGGATACAAGGACGTGGTCACTGTGATCAACGCCAGCCTGGACAAGCCCGAGTTCATGGGCGCCAAGCTGCTCATTTCCAAGATGGTGGTTGACGGGACCACAGGCAGGATTCTCGGGCTCCAGTGCGTAGGGCCCGGAGACGTGGGCAAGCAGGTCGCCATGGCGGCAATAGCCATCCTCGGCAAACTCAGGGTCTCGGACGTAGTGAATGCCGACCTCCCCTACGCGCCGCCCTATTCCCTGCCCATCGACCACTTCATCGCAACCGCCCACCTGATGGAGAACAAGCTCAAGGGCAGGCTGAAAGGAATCGGCTCAGTGGAGCTCAGGGAAAAGCTGGACAAGGGGGAAAAGCCCTTCCTGCTGGATGTGCGCACCCCGGGCGAGTTCGATATGATGCGCCTCGGCATCGGCGAGACGCTGATCCCCCTCGGAGAACTGCGTCGCCGGCTGGGTGACCTGCCGACTGACAAGGAGCGGGAAGTCGTCTGCTACTGCAAGATTTCCCTTAGGGGATACGAAGCGGCCGTCATACTTGAAGCTAACGGTTGGAAAAATGTGAAGGTTCTGGAGGGCGGCGTCATGGCATGGCCGTACCGGAGAGAGAAATAGCAACCGCAAACCCGGCATGGTAAGCAGAATTCCCTTGCAGTGACTGTCCATGCAAGGGAATTCCGCTTACCGCACGCTACAGCAAAGAATAGGCCGTCTGAAGGGATGGACGGGGTGCCCATGCCGGCACGGTCAAACACGGAAAGGGCACCCCTGAAGATTCTGCATCAAACGCTTATTGACAAATGCTTCCGAAAGGAATAATCATTCAGTGACTTATTCTCAGGGCGGGGTGAAAATCCCCACCGGCGGTATCCCGGCAGCGCCGGGGAGCCCGCGAGCGCTCCACTCTTCTAGAGGAGCAGCAGATCCGGTGAAATGCCGGAGCCGACGGTCACAGTCCGGATGAAAGAGGATGCAGAGTCAGCACTTGCCATGCCTTCCTGCCTTCCCCTGCCTGTCCCCTAACGGGACGGGCAATCGCCAAAGCCCTGGTTCAGGTAAGTCTATCATCCCCCCAGGAGGTAGCGCCATGAATCAGCACTTGTTGTCACAGTTTGGAACCCCTGCTGAACGTCTGCAAAAAGCCCTCGATTCCCTGCGCAACGGACGGGGCGTCATCGTGACAGACGACGAGACCCGCGAGAACGAAGGAGACATCATCTTCCCGGCACAATCACTCACCGAAGCGCAGATGGCCATGCTGATCCGCGAGTGCAGCGGCATAGTCTGCCTCTGCCTTACAGCGGAAAAAGTGCGGGAATTGGGACTCACCATGATGGTCGAGAACAACACCAGCCGGTATGGGACCGCTTTCACCGTCTCTATCGAGGCAGCTGATGGCGTCACCACAGGCGTATCGGCTGCGGACCGACTGATCACGGTTCAAGCTGCGATAGCGGACCACGCCAGTCCCTGCAACCTCAGGAGCCCGGGGCACGTTTTTCCCCTGCGGGCATGCCACGGCGGTGTACTGGAGAGACCGGGCCACACCGAGGCAACCGTCGACCTGATGAAGCTTGCCGGGCTGAAGCCCTGCGGTGTCCTCTGCGAGCTGACCAACAGAGACGGCACCATGGCCCGCATCCCCGAGATTTGTTCTTTCGCGAAAGAAAATGACCTGCCGGTTGTCACGGTAGAGGATCTGATCCGTCATCTTGCATCATTCTATGGCACAGGACCGGATGGAAGGTGCGGTGAGAAAAAACTTTCTTCGGAAGCTACTTAGACTCCATCGCTTCTTATCAGACCGCTGACTGGTTTTTGCCCACTTTCAACTCGGTCACCACCCGGTGGATCTCTTCGAGGGCATCGTTCTGCGCAGCCAGATGCTCGAGTATGGCGCGCACCTCCTCTTCAGCCTGCAGGTTGATCTGGTAGTCGTTGTGGGCTTCCAGCCGGTCCCGTTCAGCCTGCCGGTTCTGGCTCATCATGATAACCGGCGCAGTATAGGCCGCCTGGAGGGATAGGACAAGGTTCATGAGGATAAAGGGATAGGGATCCCAGTGCCGGACCCAGGCGGTTATGTTCAGGACACCCCATGCCACTAGAATGATTGACTGGATGATGATGAACCACCAGGAGCCAACCGTACCGGCAACGCGGTCTGCAGCCTTCTGCCCCCGGGTCAGGCGGGTTTCAGCGATCTGGTTGACGTTCTGTACCGGTGGGTGTTCGTGCCGGTACGGCTCCGGAAACCTGGGATTGTTCATTTATCCTCCTTGAAAGGAACAAGCGGAAGGGAGACTGTTGCTTTCAGCCCTTTTCCTTTCCTGCCCTCATTAAGTGAAATGCTCCCTCCGTGCCGCTCTACAGCGGATTTGACGATGGTCAGGCCGAGTCCGCTCCCGGAAGATACCCCTTTGCGAAAAAAGCGGTCAAAGACCCGGTCCCGGTAGTCCGGGTGAATGCCCGGACCGGTATCGGTGACTTCTATGAAGACCCCGTGTTCGTAGCGACGCACCGACACATCAACCGCCCCCCCCGCAGGGGTGTGCCGGACTGCGTTGTCAATCAGGTTTGCGATTATCGCCCGGAGCGCCTCTTCTTCACCAGTGACCGTGACCGCTTCGCTGTCCGCCATCCCCAGGTCGACACCCTTTTGCATGGCGATACGCGCCCGTTCGCCCAGTATCTCCCTTGCCAGGTCGGTAAGCATCACGTTGGAGAAAACCGGCGGAGCCTCGGGTTCCAGGCGGGCCAGCGCCAGGAGCTGTTCGACCATCCGGGCTGCCCGTCCCACGCCTTCCTTCAGCCGCTCGAAAGATTCGGCTCGCTCCGCGTCAGTTGCGCTTTTTTCCAGGACCCGCACTTGGAGCCGTACTGCGGCAAGCGGTGTACGGAGCTCGTGGGCCGCATCCGCGACAAGCCGTTTTTGCGCTTCAATGGAATGTGTCAGCTTCCCCAGGAGGAGATTGAGGTGATCGGCCAAGGGTAGGACTTCGGCAGGAAGATTGTCCCGGGGAACAGGATCGAGGACTGACGGGGAGCGGCGGGAGATATCGTCGGCAAGACTGGCGAGGGGCCGCAATCCGTTGCGTACGGCAAGCCAGATGAACAGTGCAAGGACGGGGATAGTCAGCAGCAGTGGGGCTATTGTCCGCAGAGTGAAGTCCAGGCTGATTTCGCGGCGGGCTTCGATCGGCTGTGAGACCTGAATAGACCGGTTATCGGCCTTCAGAACAAAAACCCGCCAATATCTGTCGCCGGAATATACCGTGCTGAGCCCCTTACTCTGAAGCGGAAGAGTTCTTGCCGGAAGGGTGGCAAAGAGCAGGGATCCTTGCTTCCAGACCTGTATCGCAAACTCGTCCTCCTCTTCGGAGCGAATGCCCGGCGCAGGCAATTGGGCAATGCTTTCCTGGCGGGAAAACGCGTAGGCCATCTGGGTAATCTGGTCATCAAAAAGCTCATCCAGTTCCTCCCGTGCCTTCAGGTAGGTGGCGATTCCTGCCACAACTCCAACCACCAGGAGCCCCCCCAGCAGGAGAGCAAGCAGTCTGCGGCTGATGGATTTCATGGACCATCCGCCAGCATGTAACCCACCCCGCGAACGGTGCGGATGGTATCCGCCCCGATCTTCTTCCTCAGGTTGTGGATATGGACCTCCACGGCGTTGCTTTCTATCTCTTCGCCCCAACCGTAGATCCTTTCTTCCAGGGCTGCTCGGGAAAGAAGAGTCCCCGGGCGTTCAATGAGAGCGGCCAGAATCACGTATTCCCTCGCTGACAGAAACACTCTCTTGCCAAGCAGGAAGATCTCGCGGGTTGCGGGATTGAGAACCAGTGAACCATGTTCTATGAGAGGAGCTGTCCGTCCGGCCCGACGCCGTTGAAGGGCCCGTATTCGGGCAGCCAGCTCATCGGGATCGAACGGTTTCACCAGGTAATCGTCCGCTCCGGCGTCGAGCCCGCGTATCCGGTCAGGGACAGCGTCACGGGCGGTAAGGATGATTACCGGAACCGGATCGGACTTGCTTCTCAACTCTGCAAGCAGATCAAGCCCGCCCTTGCCGGGAAGGCCGAGGTCAAGAAGAAGGAGGGAGTAATCCCCCGTTGCAAGCGCCAGTTCAGCCTCTTCGGCATTACGCGCCCAATCTGTGGTAAATCCTTCCTGTTTGAGAGATCTGCGCAGGGCATCGCCCAGCATCGGATCGTCTTCCACCAGCAGGATGCGCATGATACGTTGTGCTCCCCAGGTTCTCTTTTCCAGTGATTTTGTGGACGGAACTGGGACAATCATATCACGGAGTATAACGCAAAGCAAAAGCAACAAGAACAGGACAGATAGGTGGCAGCGGCACTTGTTGCTCCAGTTGACAAAAAAGTAGTGATAGGTGATATTAAGATTTTTACTACAGGTTCCGGTCACTTTAGCTATTGCTGATGTTACCACAACACTCAAGATAATAGCTAATCAGCAAGCAACGGCCCCTTGTGCCCCTCGTGGTTGACAGCGGTGTCGCCTATGCGCCTGAGAATGAGAAAAATGAGGACCCACTCGATAACTTTTAAACATCCCTGGGCGTCTCCTTAGCCTCAGAAACATTTAAGTCGACGCAGTCACCGACGTCCCCATTCTCTCCAAGTACCCTTCTAACCAGGAATGAAAAGCTCGACAAACCGGTTGACCGGCGTGTCACGCAACTTTTCCTGATCGGAAAAAATGCCAACCACATCAGCCATCTGCCGGTCCGTCAACTGGGAAGCAATATTGTACCGGAACTTTTTCTGCAGCAGTGGAATTCCCTCCTTCCTTCGCCGGCGATGTCCCAGGGGATATTCAACTGCCACCTTGCCCGAGTCGCTGCCGTCCTTGAAGAACACCTGGACGGAATTTCCGATGGAACGCTTGGCAGGGTCGAGATAGTCCCGACTGTATCCGGGGTCTTCCTCAACTGACATCAGCTCTCTCAGCATGTCTATGCGTGGGTCAGCGGCAGCCCCGTCGGAATAATCGTCTGCCGTGAGCCTGCCGCGCACCAGCGCCACGGCAACCATGTACTGCAGGCAGTGATCGCGGTCCGCAGCATTGTGCAGGGGGCCTGACTTGCTTATGATGCGGATGGCCGACTCCTGTGTCGTCAGGACTATCCTCCTGACCTGGTCAAGCCGGTCGCGCACCCGTTCATGGAGCGCCAAGGCACACTCGACAGCCGTTTGCGCATGAAATTCCGCAGGAAAGGCAACCTTGAACAGAATGTTTTCCATCACGTAGGAACCATAGGGGCGTTGCCGGCGGAATGGGGAACCGTGGAAGCTGACATCGTAAAAGCCCCACTTCTTGGCCGTTAGGGCGCCCGGATAACCCGGCTCGCCTCGCATCGTCATCAGTGCCAGCCAAACTCCGCGGCTGGTAGCGTCACCGGCAGCCCACGATTTCCTGGGGCCGGTATTGGGCGCGTGCCGGTAGGTGCGCAGGCTCTGCCCGTCGACCCACGCCTGGGACAACGAATCCACGATCCGGTCCCTCCCCCCGCCCAGCAGCGCAGTGACCACGGCAGCAGTGGCAACCTTGACAAGTACCACATGGTCCAGTCCTACCCGGTTGAAACTGTTCTCCAGCGCCAGCACCCCCTGGATTTCGTATGCTTTGACCATTGCCCGCAGGACATCCGACATCGTAAGCGGCGCCCTGCCTTCGGCGATGTTGTACCGGCTGATAAAATCGGCTGCCGCCAGAATTCCTCCCAGGTTGTCGGACGGATGCCCCCATTCGGCTGCCAGCCATGTATCGTTGAAATCGAGCCAGCGAATCATGGAACCCAGGTCGAATGCCGCTTTCACCGGGTCGAGCAGGTAAGAAGTTCCCGGCACCCTCGCTCCCAGAGGTGTCGTGGCGCCCGGAACCACGGGGCCCAGAAGTCTCAGGCACTCCGGATGGTTCAGCGCCAGCAGCGCACATCCCATGCTGTCCATCAGGCATAGCCTGGCAGTTTCGAATGCCTCTGCACTGCTGATAGCATAATCAGCGACATAGTCGGCGATCGCCACCAGCTCACGGTCCGGTGGCGGGCGGATATTGCTGTCTGCTGTGGAGTGTGACATTTTTTTCATCCCGCCTCAGCTACCTTTGGTCAACAGGTACGAATTTCCTCGGCTCGGGTCCTATGTAATCGGCTGTCGGTCGGATCAGCCTTCCCGTGGCCCGTTGCTCGATGATGTGGGCAGACCAGCCGGCCGCCCGGGCGAAAACGAACAGGGGGGTGAACATCGGCGTAGGTATGCCGCACATGTGGTACAGTGAAGCACTGTAGAAATCCACATTGGGAAACAACCTCTTCTCTCGCCGCACCACCGCGTCTATCCGTTCCGAAATGCGGAACAGAAGCTGGTGCCCGGTGGCTTCGGCAAGCCTTCCGGACCAGTCCCTTATTATGTCGGACCGCGGATCAGGCTGCTCCTTGTAGACACGATGGCCGAAACCCATGATGCGTTCCTTTCGCTCCAGCATCCTGAGAATTTCCTGTTCAGCAGCTTCGGGCGTCTCGAACCGGTCGATGAGTTTCATTGCCTCCTCGTTGGCGCCACCGTGAAGCGGCCCTTTCAAGGTGCCGATGGCAGCAGTGATCGCGGAATGGTAATCGGTCCTTGTCGAAGTTGTAACCCGGGCCGAAAATGTGGAGGCATTGAATTCATGTTCAGCGTAGATGATGAACGACACGTTGACCGCATTGCACGGCTCCCTGTCAGGTGGCCTGCCGTGCAGCAGATTGAGAAAATGGCAAGCCAGCCGCGGTTCGTCGCTCTCGGTGTCGATGCGTTTTCCTCCCGCGTGGTAATGGTGCCAATACAGGAGCATTCCGGGAAGTGTTGCCAGTAACCGCTCCGCTGTTTTCAGCTGGTCAGCGGGAGACGCCTCGGGTTCCATGGCGCCCAGGGCCGAGCAGCCGGTCCGGAGCACATCCATGGGATGGGCATCGGCCGGCACCTGCTCGAGGATGTTCCTGAGGCTGGAAGGAAGACCGCGAGCCGCAATGATCCGTTCGCGAAACGCGTCGAGTTCCCTCCGATTGGGTAGTTCGCCATAGAGCAGCAAATATGCGACCTCCTCGAAGTCGGCATTCCCGGCCAGGTCTTCGATGGAATATCCCCGGTAGCTCAAACCCAGCCCGACCTTTCCAACCGTGCTGATGGAAGTCTGGTCGGCAACTATTCCCTCAAGCCCTGCGACTGGTTTTCCTGTCATGATTTATCCTCCCGAGTTTTTTTGTCGAGTCTCCGTTCATATTCCAGGTAACCGAGAAAATCGTATAGTTCCGACCTGGTCTGCATAAAATCGAGCATCCCCTGCTGCGTGCCTTCCCTCCTGACAGCGCGGAACAGCCTCAGCGCCGCAGCGTTCATGGCACGGAATGCGGATAGCGGGTAGAGAACCAGGCTCACTCCGGCCGCGGCCATTTCAGGCAAACCAAACAGTGGAGTGACGCCAAACTCTGTCTGGTTCGCCAGGATCGGGACTCCCAGCGCTCCAGCGAACCTTTTGTACTGGCCCAGTTCTGCAAGCGCTTCAGGAAATATCATGTCCGCACCCGCATCCCGGTAACGGCCGGCACGTTCTACGGCAGCCTCAAGCCCCTCGACGGCAAAAGCGTCGGTTCTCGCCATGATCACGAAATCCGGATCACTTCTGGCGTCCACTGCAGCCTTGATCCTGTCCACCATCTCCCCGACAGCCACGATCTTCTTGCCGGGACGATGGCCGCACCTTTTCTCCGGAATCTGGTCCTCAAGATGCAACCCTGCCGCTCCTGCCCTGATCATCTCCCTGGTCGTGCGTCCTGTCATCAGGTCGCCCCCGAAACCGGTATCGCAGTCAACCAGAAGTGGCAGTGACGTAGCGCCAGTGATGCGCCGCACCTCTTCCAGCACGTCAGCCAAGCTGGTCATTCCCAGGTCGGGAAGCCCGAAGCCGCCGTTTGCAACCCCGGCCCCGGAAAGGTACAGGGCAAGAAAACCGGTCCTCTCGGCCATGATGGCCGAATAGGCGTTGGGCACCCCGATAACCTGCAGCGGTTTCTCCAAGTCTACTGCCAAGCGGAATGATCTGCCCGGGGAGCGTCTTTTTTCCATTTTTTCTCCAGTAATGCGCCATCTACAGGTGAAATTTCGGGGCATTTCTACTAGTCGCAGACAACGCCTGTAATCAAGCATGCCACAAACAGTCGGCCACGCAACCGTGACTTGAACTAATTGACGGCATGTTGACCCCCGCAGCAGGAACGATCAACTGCCACAGGCTTACACCTGGATGATTCGTTCAATGCTTCAATATTGCACTCCGGCTCTACATAAGATAAATTATATAATTCCACCAGGTAATCAACACCGTCATGACGGAACAGTTGGGACGCATGTCCCACGAGATGATGAAAGGGAGTACGTAAGGTAAGCGGATGAACGATTCGGCGTTGATACTGATCGGGCTGGCGGCCGTGGCCGGAGGCGCCGTCAATGCGCTCGCGGGGGGAGGCACGCTGATCACCTTCCCGATGCTGACCGCAGTCGGTGTCCCTGCTGTGACGGCGAATATCACGAATACGATCGCGCTCTGCCCGGGCTACCTGGGCGCCACCTATGCCCAGCGGTCCGATTTGCGCGGCCAACTGCTCCGGCTGTGCGCTCTCCTCCCCATAGGCCTGGCCGGGGGGCTGGCAGGCGGGGTTTTACTGCTGCATTCGGGTGAACAGTTGTTCCGTTCCCTCGTACCGTTCCTGATCCTCTTTGCCGTGGCGCTGCTGGCGCTCCAGGATTCGATGCGCACCTGGATCCTGGGCCGAACCGGCTGGGTCCAGTCATCACTTGTCTTGAGGGGGCTGAAGGTACTGCCGGTCGCGCCGGCAGCGGTGTACGGCGGTTATTTCGGCGCCGGGGCGAGCGTGATCATCCTGGCAGTGCTCGGTCTTGTCATGGATGACACGCTCAAACGTCTCAATGCTCTCAAACAGGCAATCGCATTGAGTATGAATATCGCTGCCGCGATTTTTCTCGTCTTTTCCCGCCAGGTCGTCTGGCCCGCGGTTCTGGTCATGGCTGCGGGTGCCGTGGCCGGAGGCGTGATCGGCGGAAGACTAGCGAATCGGGTGCCGGCCGTGATGCTGCGCCGGATCATCGTAACGATCGGCGTCATTGTCGCCTTGATTTACCTGGTGAATCAATAGTGGAATTCGGGAATTCGGGTAGAGTAGAGAGCAGTAGACGCAGAGGGACGTTGCTTGCTATCTTTCTATTGCTGACAATTCCGCCACATTATTCAAGAAAATAGCAAATTAACAAGCAACGTCTCACAATGCACACAATGCTTCATACTCCAGACCGAGGAGGGCTACCTGGTTCGCAAAGAATCCGGAGCGGCCGGCAAAATCCTCGATCGCCGCACCTGGTCCAAACCCACCTTCCCGGAGGCAGAAAAGCTCTTCCTCGCCAAGGTCCGCAGCAAAACCAACCCGGCCAGGAAATCACCCCGTCACTATCAAATTGCCAACCTGCAGCCATCTCTTTTTTGAAGTGTCCATTTCAGCATCCCCCATCGTCTCGTAAGAGTGTTTCTCAATGTCGAATATCCCCTTGCTTTTTCTCGGCCAACAGCTTATTTTAGTTTATGGCCTTAAAGTAAAATTACTACACATTTTATTTTAGGTTTTGAGGGAAAAAAGATGAACCGACATCTCCAGGGACAATACGTCACCATATCAACGGTTAGCGAAAAGGCCCAAGCCTTCGTGCCAGCCCCTCTGCCGCCCCGCCCACCCATAGAGTGGACGCCTGATTTACGCAACAAGTTTGACCAAGCCCTGCTTGCTCTCGGACGTCTGGACAGCATCTCTACCTTGCTCCCAGACACCTCGCTGTTCCTTTACATGTACGTTCGCAAAGAAGCGGTGCTCTCCTCCATGATAGAGGGGACACAATCGTCTCTGTCCGACCTGCTGCTGTTCGAACTTGATCAACAACCGGGCGTACCGTTGGATGACGTTCGTGAAGTCAGCAACTACATAGCTGCCCTCAACCACGGCCTGAAATTGCTCGGAGAAGGACTGCCTCTGTCCCTTCGCTTGTTCCGTGAGATCCACGGCGTGCTGCTGGACAAAGGCCGGGGCAGCACCCAGACCCCGGGCGAATTCCGGCGCAGCCAGAACTGGATTGGCGGGACCCGTCCAGGGAATGCGGCCTTCGTGCCCCCACCCCCCGAAGAAGTGCTGGAGTGCATGAGCAAGCTTGAGTTGTTCCTTCATGACGACCCGGAACCGACCCCCGTTTTGCTCAAAGCAGCCCTTGCCCACGTGCAATTCGAAACGATCCACCCATTCCTTGACGGCAACGGTCGTCTAGGCCGCCTTCTGATCACGTTGCTGTTGTGCGATCAGAAGGTGTTAAGGGAACCTATGCTTTACCTCAGCCTTTACTTCAAGACGCATCGCCAGTACTACTATGAATTGCTCAACAATGTGCGACTGAGCGGCGATTGGGAATCCTGGCTCGATTTCTTCGCCGAAGCGGTCATTGCCACCGCAACCCAGGCGGTGGAAACTGCACAGCAGCTTCTGGATCTATCGAAACGGGACCGGGAAATCATCACCAGCCTTGGCCGCGCAGCTCTCTCTACTCTGCAGGTTCATCGTGCGCTCATGGAGCATCCCATAGCGACATCGAACTGGCTGGTAAAGAAAACAAACATCACCCCAGCCACAGTGAACAAGTCATTAGGCCACCTGGAGCAGCTCGGCATCATACGGGAACTCACAGCTCAGAAACGAAATCGCCTGTTCTGTTACACGGAGTACGTGGAAATATTGAATCGAGGCACGGAATTGCCGGAGCGCTAACCGATGGGCGAGAACAGGAAACGACGTCTGATCGATCTTGGAGCGCAAGCACTGGCGGACGCTCTACTGGAACTGGCAGCCAGGAATGATATGGCCGACGACCTGGTGGAACGGATGATCGCCTCACCCGAAGAAAATATCAAACGCTTCAAGGCAAAACTGACCACCATCAAACGATCCCGGCGTTTTATACGCTGGGGCGAATCCTCCGGTTTCGCCCGTGAACTGGAAACGCTGCTCCAGGACCTCAAGGCAGGCGTGGACGACCCAAGAACGGGCGCCGAACTGGTTTTGGCGTTCTATGAAACGACAAGGGCGCACTCGGAAACTGCGACGACTCCAGCGGGCTCGTAGGGAACGTGTACCGTTATTACGCCAAAGATCTATTTTTGGAATATGCCCGGTATTGCACAGACAAGGAATGGCTGACAAACCAGTTATTCAAGCTCAACCGTGACGACGACTTCGGAGTGCGTGATGCTGTGGTAGATTGCACCGCAGAATATCTGCCTGAGCCAAACATCCGAACTTTGATCGGTATGTTCCTGAAAGCTGCCGGCAACGAGAGCAACGAATATGGAAAGCGTCACTGGTATCTTCTCGTCGAATCCCTCGCCCGGCAAATCAGGGACGCAAGGCTCTTCGAACAGACACGGATAATCTCGTGGGGAGAACCGTCGACGGCTGCCTGCGTGGACATCGCTGGGGTTTACCTGGAATGCGGCGACACTCGGACAGCTCTTTCATGGCTTGAAAGGATTCCCCCAAGCGAAACGTATCAGTCCCGTGAGCGGGACCAGTTGCTACTCGTGATCCATGGGCAACTCGGTCAGACAGAGAAACAGGTAGAAGTTGCCTGGCGGATTTTCAGGCGGTTCAGGAGCAAAGGCACTCTTGCCGAACTGCTGTCAATTATTGGTGTTGACCGGTGCGAGTCGGTTACGAATGGGGAAGTGAAGGCGATTCTTGACAACAAGACCCTGTCGCTTCCTGATGCGGCGTTCCTCGTTGAACTGGGTCGCATGGACGAGGCTGAAAGCTACCTCCTCGAACGGGAAGACCAGCTCAACGGGGACTTCTATGGCAGCCTGCTTCCCTTGGCCGAAGCCATGGAAAATGACGGGCGGCATCTGGTCGCCACAATGGTTTTCAGGACGCTCCTCGATTCCATTCTGCGACGTGGCCAGGCCAAGACGTATACGCACGGGGTCCGCTATCTCAGGAAACTGGACCAGTTGGCAAAATCCATTTTAGACTGGCGCAGTTTGGACAACCATGACACCTACCTGCAACAACTTCGTCAGATTCATGGTCGAAAGACCAGCTTTTGGTCTCAGTACGGCAATTGACGTCGCTGGTTACCCACCCTCATGTAGGATATTGCCTTGCGCAGGTTTTAATTCATGACACGACAAGTCCAAAACCATATTGAGATGTGTTCAATTCATGCCCCTGTTCATTCAGCGTGAACACCCAGAATAGTTGACACGCCATACACACTTTCGGCCTCCCCCCACCCTATCGCCTTGGGCCAAAGCCACCAGCTGGTGACTCGCGGCGGACCCACAAGGGGATCACGCCACTCCCCACACACCCGGTAGCTTTTACCGGCCACCGAAACCACTCTCCGGCCGGAAAAGTCGCCCGGCCCGTCAAGTCGTTTCCTCCATCTCCATCACCCACCCGGTCGTCCGCCTGTCAGATAACGCAAAACCGTTTCCGGCACAAACCAGCTTGCTTATGCCCCCGCCCTCTCCCTTCCGCTCTTCACCGAGTCACGCCCTCCACTTACATTGCGTTCATGCCTCGTGACCGCTCCACTCCGGGTCATTGACAACGCTTCGCTATGAAGCGGTCGGTTTGGTTTTTTGATGCTCCCGGCCTTCCCTTCTCCCGAGTTTCCTTCACCCCCGCTGAGAGTGAGGGGTGAGAGGAAACTCAGGGAAAACAGGGCAAGGCACAAAAACGGAGCATCAAAAAACGAAATCTCTTGAGCCGAGAGGGTTCAAGAAAATCTTGGGAAAACCAGGATGACCAACCAAGGAAAGGAGCCGGAAAACGGAAAAGACAGTTGCGGAAATCATCACGGAAAAGATCATCGAGCGTTTGGAACAAGGTGAGATCCCCTGGAAAAAGCCCTGGGCGCCATTGGCGAGCACGGGAGCACCACGGAATTTGATCACGGACAAGCCCTATCGCGGGATCAACATTTTCATCCTTGCCAGCGAGAAGTTTTCCAGCCCGTACTGGCTGACCTACAGGCAGGCAATGGAAAAAGGGGGAACGATCCGCAAAGGAGCAAAAGGGACCGTAGTTGTTTACTGGAACTGGATCCCAATCAACGACAAGGACACTGGTGAAGAAAAGGAAATACCATTTCTGAGGCACTATACGGTTTTCAACCTGGAGCAGACTGATGGAATCGAGGCACCCCCCTCCCCTACCGCTATCGACAAGCACTTCAGCACCATCGAGGAAGCGGAAAACATCATCGACAGCATGCCGCAACGCCCTGTAATCCGCCATGAAGGAAACCAGGCAGGCTATAACCCGGGAATGGATTACATCGTCATGCCGCCAGAAAAAGCCTTCTTCCGGAGAGAAGACTATTACTGCACCCTGTTCCATGAAATCAGCCACTCCACTGGCCATATTTCACGCCTTGGTAGAAAGGGTGTGATGGAAAAGACCCATTTCGGGAGCCACGAATACAGCAAGGAGGAACTGGTTGCAGAAATGGCAGCTGCATTCCTGTGCGCTGAGGCAGGCATTGAACAGAATACCATCGACAACAGCGCCGCCTATATCCAGTCATGGCTTAAACAGCTCAAGAACGACAAGTCCCTGGTTATAATGGCCGCAGGCCAGGCCCAGAAAGCCGCAGATTTCATCCTCAACCGCAACGGCGCCGAAACCCAGGATGCTCTCTGATCCCGCGAAAAAGGAGGCGGACTACCCCGCCTCCTTTTCAAATCTTACATTGTCTTCTGGCAGGGTTCCTTTTAAGGCAATTATCTACTGATTGCCAAAGACCGAAAATCCAGCTAAAACAGAAAAACAAGTAGTCTGTTTCTAGACCCGTTCAAGGATGGACTGTCAAATGATTAACATCTCTATACAAATTATCAAACGTTTAAACACAGCCGCTGATGTAACTCTATTCGTATGTACTTATCAAATCAAGATCATCTTTGGTTAAATCAATCTCTATATTTGAGGGTACACTTTTCATGATCTCAGAAATGACAAATTCTTTTTGTTCTTCTGATAAATGTAGACTTTCATCATCTTTGAGACATTCAATCAATAATATCCTTTTTAATATAATCTGGTCAGGTTTTGTTTTAAGTAAGATATTAATCATTTTTACGTTTGCATCATTATTAGATTTCTTCATATATATCGGCGCACCAGAATATATATTATTATCAAATAAAAATTTTGGCAGATATCCTTTTTTTAAAAGTATCATTACTTTGATACTCATTGTTCTCCCAATAAACGATTTTGACGAAAGCATAAATCCTTTCGTTTTTATTTTGTTTTTCAGCAAATCTCCTCCAGAATCAAAAACATAAGGTTTTCTTATTATATATTTAATAGGTGTATGTATACCTTTACCATCCACCCCGAAGCCTATTCCATAAGTCTTGGCATATAGCGGTATTACTAAAACCCCTTTCAACTCCTTATTTTCACCATACACATGCAAATGGCTGACTCCATCCATATTTGTAAAAAAGTTATAATAAATTAATATTGATAGTATTATTATGAATACAATCGTTACGATATATTTATATTTACATATTATAACCATAGACATATGCTACCTCTTTGAACATCCACATTTCTTGTTCCAGTCATTCACCCATTTTCTGGTCCATGTCTCTGCATGTTGCCAAGCTACAGGATCGTCATCGGCATCTGATACACATGCATGTCCATAACCATAACATCGGAGATTCGGGTTTCCTGGGGCCCACCTGTTTCCTTTTCCATAATGCGAGAAATAATCCTGTCCTCGGTGCATTGCTCTCTCGTATGCTTCCTTATCACATAGTTGGATCGCAACAAATACATGCATTTCAGACACATCAAGTGGTCTAAAATGTCTTTCCGGGCGACGATAAGGACTTGTTTTACCATAATCCTCCCTAGTAAAATTAAAATATTGTCCTCCAGTAAAGTCGCTGTGCCCGAGAGGCACTGATGCCTTGCCAGTAGCTCTTCTTCCGTCATTAAATAACCCAAAAGAATCAATCCAATTAACAGGATTAGAGAAGGTATAACCGAATAGACTTACCCCACCCCTCAACCCAATCGGGTCCGCCTGAATGTACCTCCCCACCACCGGATTATAATCCCTGAAGTAGTTGTAGTTGAGTCCGCTCTCCGCATCATAATACTGGCCCGGAAACCGTAAGTTAAAGGAAGCCGTCCCTGTTCCCGTCGCCCCATCCCCGAAGGGCCTGTTCTCAATCTCCCAGACTATCGCCCTGGCCGCATCCGTCATCATCACCGGCGTGCCCAGGTGATCGGTATGGATGTACTGCGTGCCGCTGCCGTCGATTTTGGCCAGGGGTATGCCGTTCAGATAGACATACTCAGCCTGAACAGCGCCGCTGGCGCTGCTTTCGGCAATGAGTTGGCCGTTCTGGTCGTAGTGATAGACGGTGACCGCACCGCCGACGGTCTTCTTCACCCGTTGGCCGTTGGCGTTGTAGACGTAATTTCCGGTCTGGGTGGCAGCCGCCTGGATCAGCCGCTGGTTCTGGTTGTAGGTGTAGATCTTCGCGTTTTCAGAGAGCGTGTTGCCGTTGGCGTCGGAGGTGAAGCTGGCAGGGTTTGCCCCGGTGATGGCGGAGAGCTTGTTGCTGCCGGTAGCGTTGGTGTATGTGCTCGTGCCGGAGGCGTCCACCTGGGTCAGGCGGTTCCCCACCGGATCGAGGGTCCAGGATAGCGCACCCCATGGACCGGTGGCCGCTGCCAGCCGGTTCAGATTATCGTAAGTGTAGGACTTGTTCTTCGTGTTGTCCAGATTGATTACGATACCGGTCACATTGCCGTTATAGTCGTAGCCATAAGAGAGGCTCTGCAAGGCACCCGCCTGGATGGTCGAAATACGGTACTGGCTGTCGTAGCCGAAGCTCCCGGAAAGGTTGTTGCCGAAGGTTATGGCATTCATGCCGCCGAAGGGCTTGTAGGTGATGCCGGAAGCCAGGGTTGCGCTGTTGTTCAGCACCCCGGTCACCCGGCTGTTCGTGTAGGTGTAGGTAATAACCCTGCCCGAGGGATAGGTGACGGTCCTGGTGTTGCCGTTCTGGTCGTAGGCGTACTGGGTGAGGTAGGCAATTCCGTCGATGTTCCGGGTTTCCTTCGCTATCTGGCCCTTTTTCGTGTACTCGTAGGTGGTGGACCCGCTCTGGTCGGTGACGGTGCACAGCATCCCCTTGCCGTTGACGCAGGAGTCGTAGGCATAGGTGATGTCGGTATCGGAGGGGAAGTCGATCCTGGTCAGGCGGTTCAGGGCGTCGTAGCTGTAGGTTAAGGTTACGCCT
This sequence comes from Geobacteraceae bacterium, assembly GCA_034933285.1. Lineage (GTDB taxonomy): Bacteria > Desulfobacterota > Desulfuromonadia > Geobacterales > Geobacteraceae > RPRC01. The sequence continues at coordinate 51,778 of JAYFNT010000025.1, forward strand.
CCTGCATCGGTCTTGGTGGCCAGGTTCCCAGCGGGATCGTAGGTATAGGTGGTGGTGCCGGTGTCGGGGGATACGGTCTGGTACACCCGGCCCAGGTCGTCGTAAACGTAGGTGGTGGCATGGCTGTTGGCGTCGGTCACCCGGGTCAGGTTGCCGCCGCTGTCATAGCCGAAGCCGGTGGTGACGCTTCCGGGTTGGATGGCGGCGATCACCCGGCTTAAGGCATCATACTGGTAGGTGGTACTATTGCCCAGTGGGTCTCTCATGCTCGTCTGGTTGCCCAGGGCGTCGTAGCTGACCTGGCTGTAGGAGCTGTCGGGATTGACGGCTTTGGTCAGCCGGTTCAAGGCGTCGTACTGGAAGGAGAGGCTCTTCTGCAGCACGGCCTGGGGGTCCTTGATTTCCTCCTTCAGCCGGTTTCCTTCGGAATCGTAGGCGTAGTTGACGCTGTTGCCCTGGCTGTCGGCTATTTTGGAGAGCTTGCCGTTGGCATCGTAGGTGTAGTCGATCCGGTCCCCTTCGGGGAGGATGATGGAGCTGATTTTGTTCGCCACCCCGCCGCAACTGGTGCAGCCGCTGGTGGTGTAGGCGTACTGGGTGAATGCGGTGTCGCCCGGAGCCTTGGCGGTCAGCACCCTCCCCGCCTGGTCGTAGGTGTAGGTGAAACTATTGCCGTTGGCATCGGTCACCGTCCGGGGATTGCCCAGGCCGTCATGGTCGGAGAAGGTGGTCGTGCCCACGATGGGCTGGGTCATGGAGGTCAGGAAGCCGGTGGTACCCGCATAGGTGAAGGTGACGACGTCCTGCACATCGGTCCTCGGGCCGTCGATTGCGGTGATCTGGCCGTTGGCGTCGTACTGGTAGGTGGTGGTGTAGGTATAAGGTGTGCCGCTGCCCAGCAGGCCGGACTCGGTCGATGATATCTTGCTGCCGTATGCGTCGTAGGTGTTGGTTGTGGTTTTGTACTGGGACGTGTTGACGACGCTCCTGACGGTTCTGGTGAGCACTTGGTTGAAGGTCGGCTCGTAGGTGTAGGTGACGGCATGCTCCGCATCCGTCCCCTGGGCCTCGGTCTTGGTCAGCATGTTGCCGCTTGCGTCGTAGGTGTAGTCGATGGCGGTCTTCAGCACCAAGTTGGGGGCAGTTACGGTGCCGGTGTTTTCCCACTTCTCTTCGCGGGTGACCAGGGTCCGGCTGTCCCTCGTGTAGGTGGTGACATTGCCGAGGGTGTCGGTAACTTTTTTCGGTTGGCCGAGGTCATCGAATTCGACGGTGCGGGTCTGGGTGTTGAGCAGCGTGCCTGCCGGGTCTTTGATTGTGGTGGTGATCTTGGTTTTTTGCCGCGGTATCGTGTACTCGAAATCGATGGTGCCGGTGCCATAGGCTTGCTTCGACACCTTCATGCTGCTGTTGTAGGTGTTGGTAACAAGCCCTTCACCTTCATCTATGGAGGTTATAACATGCTTGAAGTTGGTGTTGGTATACCCATAGGCAGCCTTGATGAGAGGTGACGTGACGTCGGTCAGGTTGCCGATTGAGTCATGGGTATAGCTTACGCTCCTGCCGAGGTTGTCGGTAATTCCGGTGAGCCGTCCCGTTGAACCGTCATACTGGAAAATGACCGATGCGCCCGTGGCCTGCCCTGATGCGCTGAATTCCGCAACCATGCTGACCCGGTAGTCGTATGCGACCACCGTTGATGTGCTCTGGTCCACATTGGTGTACCCAGAGGGACGTTGCTTGCTATCTTTCTATTGCTGACAATTCCGCCACATTATTCAAGAAAATAGCATATTAGCAAGCAACGTCCCACAATACCCCGTACGTTCCATTGCAACTTACGGTGACGTTGTCCAGGGTCGGATTGGAAGACGACAAGTTCAGGCCAAAGTAGCCGTTTACGTCGGTGATGGTGGTATTCCTGATCACCGGAGACGCAGACGTAAAATACTTCGTGCTACCGTAACTGATATCCGCATTCTCAATAATTGTTGTTTCATCGACGGTCCCGTCCTGGAAGCTGATCCCCCCCCAATTCCCGGAAGTACCGCTCCTGGTGAAGGTAATCCGGTTAGCTGCCGTCCCCTGGGCGACCAGGGCGCCTTTATTTGTGCTGTAACCGATCTGCAGGCTGCCGCTGGTCCCGAATTTCACCACCACGCCGGGCTCAATGGTAAGTGTGACGGGAGTCGTGGTCGTGCCGTATACATAAACCGTTGAGTTGACGATATACGGGCTTCCGGCAAGGGTCCAGGTGGTGTCGGTCTGGATATTTCCGCTGACGGTCGTATCGGCAAGGGCAGCGGAAGCAAAAAATACGATCAGTGCGATGGTGAACAGAATAGCGCGCATGTTGTCGGCCTCAGTCTAAAACTGATGGGATGATAAAAACGAACCCCCGCCTTTTGGCCGAAGACGGGGGTTGGAGAGTATTTTCTTCGGCGGCCGGGCTGCCCGCTATAGACAAATCTACAGCGGACCCTTGGCTCTGCGTCCCCGGATTGCTCCGGGTTTGCTCTTTTCGGAAAATATTGAAAGGGAGGATTTAATGGTGACAAAAAGTATACATTTTTACATTAGACGTCAAGCATTCTAATTATTTTAATATCTGCAAATTATAGTGTTGCGCAAATGGGGGGGGATTCTTAAAAAAGGTATTGCACTGATTGGCAGGAGAGAAACTGCGAGCGGCTACATGCGAAATCCGTAAATGCCTCGTAGTGCCGATGTAGCGGGTTTAAAGCCAGCCTTGTTGCAGAGGGGCGCTACCCTTCCTGATTGCCGGTTCCCGGCAATCAGGACGAGATTCTGTCAAGCATGTGCTTGTAGAGGTAGTTAGTCCCCTGGTAATAGCCGAGCGCATCAAGCAGATAGTCTTCCGGCAGGATTGTTGCGTCAGTCTTCCCGGTCATCCGGTCGAAACGGTAATACTCGATTTTTTTCTTGGGGTCGAGTATTACCATCATGTCCCCTTTCAGGTAGCCGAGTTTTTCGTAAGTGGATATGAAGGCTCGTCCTTCGCCGCTTTTCATGAGCAGGATGTCTTTGCCCAGGAACCTGGTCGTGTAGCTGAAATTCAGCAGGCCGAGAACAGTCGGAGCAATGTCGATCTGGCTGGCGAGTGTGTCGATCTTTTGCGGACGTATCCGGCCGGGGGCGTAGACCAACAATGGGATCTGGTAATTCTTTATGGGAAGGGCCACCTTGCGGGCACTGCCGGCGCAGTGGTCGGCGACGATAACGAACAAGGTGTCATTGAACCAGGGTTGCTTACGCGCATTCTCCAGGAGCTTGCCGATGGCGTAATCCGCATATTTCACTCCCCCGTTCCGCCCCGCATGGGATGGAATATCGATCTTTCCGCCCGGATAGGTGAACGGCCGGTGATTGGAGGTTGTCATGACTATGCTGAAAAACAGCTTTTTACTTCCATATGACCTGTTCGCCTCCTTTATTACTTTCCGGAAAAGGTCTTCATCACAGGCGCCCCAGGCATTGTCAAAAGTCACTTCATCGCGGGAGAAATCCGTTTTGTCGACGATCGCGAAGCCATTGTGGGCAAAGAAATAGTTCATGTTGTCGAAGAATCCGTGCCCGGCATAGATGAATTTGGTGTCATAGCCCCTGCTCTGCATGAGCGAACCCCAGGAAAAAAAGTTTTCATTGTGCGGCCGCTTGATCATGGAAGTGCCGGGCAGTGGAGGAATGGCAAGGGTGACGGCTTCCAGTCCGCGCACAGTCCTGGTCCCGGCTGCATACAGGTTGCTGAAAAAAAGCGACTCCCCGGCAAGCCGGTCGAGATTCGGCGTCAAACCTTCTTTGCCGCCGAATGCCTTGAGATATTCGCCACTCATGCTCTCTTCAACAATGACCATGACATTAAGCCTTTTTTCTGCACCCTCATGACGGATTGTCCGGGTCATGTTCTTGTAATCCCGACTGACATAACTGTTGTTCGGTTCCCTTACCAGATCATGCAGGCGGGCGAGCACAAGCTTGTTGTCTTTGCCGACATAGAAGCGGTCGTAATCCAGTTCGCTGTTGGTGAATGCGGCCACCAGGTTGTAGAGACCGTTTTCCGAAAGCTCGTTGGCATAGTTGTCCGATGTTATGGCAAGAACGGTCAGATCGACGAAAACATAGGACAAAAGAGGCAGAATCGCCAGTACCGTACCGGCCTTCAGCCTTTGTTTCATAGTGGTATTTTCCGTCAGGCACCGGTCAATATGTTTTCTCAGGATAATAAATATCAAGATGTTTATGATGAAAATACCCGCGAATATCCAGTTGACCGGATACGATTCCCTGATGTTGCGGATCACTTCCGTCGTATAGATGAGGTAGTCGATGGCTATGAAATTGAAGCGCGCCCCGAATTCAGCGAAAAAGAAATATTCCGCTGCCGCATCGAACAGCAAGGCATAGGTGATAACGAAGAAGTACAGCCAGGTTACCGGGCGGCAGTTGAACAACCGGTCGGGGACGAACAGGGCATACAGGAAAAGGGGGATAGCCAGATAGGTAAAGGTTACACAATCGAAGAATATTCCGATCCCGTAAATCTTCAAGATCAGAAACGGGGTAATGTCCAAGTTGGGAATGGCCTGGACCAGCAAGACGGTTCTGGTGATCAGGGAAAAGATGAGGAATACCAAGTAAAGCAAGCAAAGCATGCCTGGTCTGCCTTTAAGAAACATTTGAAGATTCAGCTTTTTGAACATAACTATCCTTCTAATTATTGCTGCTGATGTTGATTAGGGTCATAGACAGTAAAATCACGTGATCTCGTAGATAATGAACCCGCAGATGAAGACCATGAACGCAAGAGCGGCAAAGAAGATTTCTTCTCCCAGGCGTTCCAAACGGTACCGGCGTCCATTGCGACGAATTTTTAAGGCTGAATAGGAAAGGAGGCATGAAGCAAGGAATATCAAGGCATTGAAGGCGAGCAAAAACTCGCCGAAACTTCTGACATGGGAAAGCCGCCGGCTCATGATGAAGATACCGATAACGGTGAGACAAACATCTACCAAGGTTGCCGATACCGTGAAAACATGGATGGTAATGTCAAAGTCGATGGTTTCGCGGGACGGTCCAGGTTGAAACATCTGCGATGCTTTATTTTTTTGTCTGTCATCTATTCAGTCTTATATAAATATCCTAATAATATCGAGATATTATGCTTACGGTTTGTTGACGTGGCGTTATGCTCATCCTTGGACTTTGTATAAACATGAATAAAAAGTGAAATACTTTCGACATGCTTGTTTTCTGTAAGATGGATGAAGAAACTTAAAATAGTATGAAGGGGTCTGATTTTCCGCAAAGGGGACTCAGTGCCGCGATTCCCCCTTGACAACCTGGTTCCTATCATTATATTGTGCATATGCACATAATTAAAAAGGAGGACTCTTTCCATGCGCATCTGTTTTCCCATTGAAAGCGATTCAGGGCTGGACAGCAAGCTGTCGGACCATTTCGGTTCAGCGCCGTTTTTCCTGGTCGCCGACACCGAAAGCAATGAATCAACCGTTTTGTCAAACTCAAACCAGCACCACTCCCACGGCGCCTGCAACCCGCTCCAGGCCCTGCAGGGCAGCGGGATCGAAGGAGTCGCCGTCCGGGGCATCGGCGCGGGCGCAATTGCGCATCTTTCCCGTTGCGGCCTCCGCGTCTACCACGCTGCAGAAGAAACCGTCAGGGAGAACGTGGAAAAGCTGAAAAAGAATGCCCTCGCTGAATATTCACCTTCCCAGGGCTGCCCCGGTCACGGGCATGGCGGGGGATGCTGCCATTGACGGGCAACCGGTCTGATGCTACCCTGGCTTCCGTAAAAGAATGAGTTGGAAGGAAGAACGGAAATGTCGCCACGCTGCAAAAAAGCCAGGATCTGTACCTGCCCCTTTCGGGGGGGGGACACTGGCGTGGTTTTCAAGCCGGCCGGAATACCGCTGCGGGACCTAGAGCATGCAAAGCTGGATCACGATGAAATGGAAGCCATGTACCTCTGCGATTATCAAGGTCTGACGCAGGAAGAAGCCGGTGAGCGCATGGGGGTCTCAAGAGGTACTGTCCAAAGAATGCTTGCCGCTGCACGAAGCAAGGTCATTGAAGCACTGGTAATGGGGAAGGCAATAACAGTGGAATCCGGCGGAAGTAAAGGAAACTGAGTATTCCGCAAGTCATCATATCGCACAAACCAGGAGGAATTGCCGATATGGAGATCAAACTCGCGGCAATAGGCATCATACATACAGACCACAAGACAAAAGAGGAAGCCCCGATCCAGGGCGCCTTCGATCCTGATGCCGTGGGAACCGTCGATATATTCCCCGAGTTCGAAGAAGGGCTGAAGGATATCGAGCTTTTCAGCCACATCTACCTGTTCTATCACTTCGACCGGGCTGAACCGGGCGAACTGGTCCGCCATCCCTTCCTCGACGACACCCCTCACGGCATTTTCGCCATGCGCCACCCCTGTCGGCCTAACGGAATCGGCATCACTGTGGTCAGGCTCACGGAGCGCAGCGGAAACAGGCTGACGGTAAAAGGCATAGACGTCCTGGACGGCACCCCCCTCCTGGACATCAAGCCTTATATTCCGCGCTTCGACTGCCACCCGGAAGCGTCGGAAGGTTGGTTCTCGGGCAAGGCAAACCGGAAGAAACCCTCGGGCAGAGAGTGACATATCAGCAATACAGCAGCACTAAAAAAGGGACCGGCATCTTTTCCGTGATGCCGGTCCCTTTTCGTTCTGTCACTTTGGAAGTCTACAACGTCATTTCACAGTCTGTACCGGATAGTCCGCCTCCATCCATGCCTTGATGCCTCCCGGATGACGATAGACATTCTTGTAACCGAGCTTTTCGGCCCACATGGCCCCGTTGTGGCTTCTGGTGCACTTGGTGAACCCGCAGTAGAAGACAATCAGCCGGTTCTTGTCCGGGCCCAGAAGTTTCACCAGCTCAGCCTTCGTCTTGTCGTCCAGGGACTTCATCTCGGGAATGGGGAACTCGAACGGCCTTGCGCCCGGTATGTGGTTCTTCTTGTAGCTGGCTTCATAGGGCATGGTGTCAACGATCAGCATGGGTTTCTTTTCGTCCATCCACTTTTTCAATTCTTCCGTGGAAACCACACTATACTTGCCCCGATCCACTTCCCTGCTGAAGGTGACAGCGCTCTTCTCGGTTTCCAGCTCCTTCACACCCCATGCAAAAGAGTTTGACGCCATCGTGCAGAGAACCATGGCAGCCAATGCCGCGAATACCATCGACTTCTTCCTTGCTTCCATTTCAATATCCTCCTAAACTATTTTAATGAACATACTCCCAGCCTCAAGACGCTGTCCGCGCCTGTGCTGTAAAAAACGAAATAAGTAGAGATAGCAGCAGACCGCTACCATGACGAAATCCCGGTACAGGGCCTGGCGCAGGCTGTCCTGCCCCTTCAGTTCCTCGGTGGAAAAGCAGCCGCAATCGATGTCCAAATTCTTCAGCACGCCATACCAGAGCACAAAGATGAACATCATGAGCATGCCGGATATGGCGGTCAAAGCGCCGGGAATCTCGAACAGAAGGCCGACACCGGCCAGCAGTTCGATAACCGGAAGGCCTATTGCCACCGGTGCAAGCAAAGAGTCGGGAACAAGGCCGTACTGTGAAACCATGTTGGCAAACCCATTGACGTCAAGCAGCTTTATGACGCCGGAATACATGAAGACACCGGCCATACAGAGCCTCAGCAGGCGGTATGTCCAGTGGTTGATGGTGTGCAGTGAGGGCATGTTTGAATTTCCGTCGATAAATGAAAATGGTTGAGTGACGATGCGGAACGACCATTGATGGTACCTTAATGAAAAACAAAGTCAAATTAATAATATCGATATACTAAGTACTTATTATTATTTTTATCAATACTTGTTTCGACTCCTAAATTGCGCGGTTCGGCGCGGCAAAGACCGATTTACCCAGTTAGGTGGTTTCATCCGGAAACTCATGGTAATGGCTGATAAAGGCCGGAGCGGGGATTTCGAGGAGTTCGTAATACGGCGAAAGTAGCAAGACCCGGAGGCTCTGTCGAAACTGCTTCCCCATCTGGACTGGGTCGGCATGGACATCAAGGCGCCTTTCCCGGGCTACGAGCAGATCACCGGAGTGCCCGACAGCGGACAAGCCGCAGAGCGAAGCGCGGCTCTCTTGCGGCAAAGCGGCGTCATGCACCGGTTTCGCACAACGGTGGATCCATGCCTGTTTAGCGCTGAACAGGTCGACTCCCTGCGGCGCATTGTGGTCGAGGGGTGGGGAAGCAGATACGACATTCAGCCTGTTGAAAGGTTTGGCAACTGCAACGAAGTTACATCGCAGACGGACTCACGTCGGAGACCCGTCAGTCAGCGTTCGGCCGCAACTTTCCAGAGATAGAGTGAAGCTACCGATCCGTAAGGGGAATAACGCTTCCGGTATCTTTCGAACTGCTCTCTGCCCAGCTTCGTGTGGCCGTAGAGACTCATCATGCCGCGCTGGATTCCCAGATCGCCCCAACTGAGCACATTCGGCCGTTGCATCGAAAATATCAAGAGCATTTCGGCAGACCACACACCTATTCCGGGCAGGGTGGACAAGCGCTTGATGACATCGCAATCGGACAGTTCGGGCAACTCGGCCAAGTTCAGCCTTCCCTGCATCACTGCTTCGCCGATCCCCTTGATGTAGCCTGCCTTGCGCATGGATAATCCGCACTGCTGAATGTGCTCCGCTTCGACGGAGGTAATTGTCCGGGGAGTGATTTCTCCAAAACGATCAAGCAACCTTTTCCAGATCGTGCCGGCTGCCTTGGTCGAAATTTGCTGGGCAACTATGCTGTTCACCAGTGCAGCAAAGAGATCGGGAAGCACCTTGCGATCTATCATTCCGATCCGGTCGATGGCCAGGCTGAGTTTTTTGTCTTTTTTTTGCAGATGTTCGATTTCCAGCCTGCCGTATTTAAACACTTCCATTCCGCTTCTCCAACTCCAGCAGTCTCTCTTTCAACTCCAGCCCCCCGCCGTAGCCTACCAGTTTCCCGTTTTTGCCGATGATCCGGTGGCAGGGAATGAAAATGGGGATGGGATTCCTGTTGTTTGCCTGCCCCACCGCCCGAACAGCCTTGGGATTTCCAACAGCGGTTGCTATGTCTTTATAACTTGCCGTCTGCCCGTACGGCACATCACACAATTTCCTCCAGACATTTTTCATAAAGGGCGTACCCTCCGGTCTGAGCGGCAGGGAGAATTCAGTCAGCCTGCCTGCAAGGTAAAGCTCGAGCTGTTTGAAAGCCTCTTGTATGAGCGGTGTTTCCCCGAATTCACAGCCTTCCGGAACGGCATCGGTTTCAAAATGCACTGATACAATGTAACCCTCTTTTTCCTCGATTCCGATTTTTCCTATGGAAGTTTCACGGAAAAACATCATGGTGCTATCCTCCCTTTTGCGCAGCAGCTATCATTTACCGAACTTTAGCACTCTATCCTGACCTGATAAAAAAAACCCCTTTGAATATTTCTACATCGAAAGCTCCGAAATTTCAGGTCTTTTGCATCGAGACGCAGTGCGGTTGAGACGGGCACCGTGTGATTATATCTCAAGAGAAAGCTCAAACGGCAAAAAACTTGAAATATGCAATGCCCCGGGTAAACTTACCGAAGCGTAATCATCCAACTACACGTCAGAAATCGAGGAAGGGCCTAAAGGCTGAGACCCCGACGAAGTTCACCTTCATCACAAAGCCTGCCTCGGTAATCGCCCGGCAAGACAACTGAAATACTTTCAACAAACGAGAAAGGAGCAATCAAGTATGGCCGATATCATGGATACGCTTCGCTCAGACGCAACCCTCAAGACACTGGTCGGATACCTGGAGGAGGCGAAACTCACCGAAACCCTGAAGGGAGCCGGGCCATATACCCTGTTTGCTCCTAACAACGAGGCCTTCGTGCGTATGAACATTGCGGAACTTCTGAAGGACCCGAAAACGCTCAAGGAAACGCTCACCTATCACCTGGCGGCAGGCAAACACAGCGCCAAGGAGATAGGCGCCATGGATGACCTTGGGACAGAAAACGGCAAATCTCTGACGATTAACCTCGACGAGGGCGATACAGTGGTTGACAACGCCAAGTTCGTTACCACTGACATCGAGTGCTCCAACGGCCTCATCCACATCATCGACAATGTTTTCCAGCCCAGCCTTTCGGGGTGGTATCGGGATGAATCGGGATAAACACCGCAGTTGCCGGGGCGCAGGGGACTCCAAGCCGCCCGACCCCGTCGCCCCCGCGCTGGCCGGCCGCATGGAATATTTTGACGGCAGGTCACTTTTAATAGTACCGTCACCCTTATCCAGGGTATATCTCAAGCAACGTCCTGTCGCCTCTCATAACCCCGTAAATTCGATCGTTTCCTCCCCAGTTACCGAGAAAGACCCCAATCCCTTCCGAAGACGCCACCAATGTGCCCGGTTGCATCACCGGCAATCGTTTCATTATTCTTCCGAGCCAGTCTCCGCATTCAATCATTTCGTCATCACCCCGCCTCTTTTTTTAATCCTTAAAACGCTGGTGAAGTAAAAAAGAATACAAAAACACCCCCCACTGTTTTGCATCTTTGATGAAGCGGATTCCTCTCTTTATGACGAAGACATGCCAAAAAGATGATTTGCCTAAATGAAATTTTAGTTGCTTCGTTGTATATTTTCGAATACAATGCAAACGTTTATCCCGGTATTTTTTGCCGGATCTTCAGCGTTCCTATTAATCAGCCGAAATTGGAATCGACAGACTTTCAACTGCTTCCGCACAGCCTCCCAAAAAACGGATTAATCCCCTCAATGGGGGAAAAATACCAGCAAAAGGAGACAGGTATGAATTTCATCCACGCGCGAAAAAAGCTGAACAAAGGCGATGTTGTCGAACTGACCTGCGAAGCCACCTGCAATTTCATGCTCACCGACGACGGCAATTTCTCCTCTTACAAGAAGGGTGACATCTTTGGTTATTATGGCGGCCATTTCGAATCGTTTCCGGCCAGGATAACCGCGCCTCATTCCGGAGACTGGAATATCATTATCGACACCCCGAACGGCGAACCAGTCAGCTCATGGGACATGAAAATCATCAACTGATGACTTACGGATCAGCAGCCGAAACCGTTGGTCGTCCTCGAACCGTCATCAAGTAATGCAATCTTCCGGAGGGGCCTCTTTCTCCAGCCCCTCCCCGCAACTTCCGGCATGTGATGTCCCAGGCAAAAGACCACATCAAAGCGACAGGACAAGTCATGATCGAGTATGACATCGGTTCAAAATTGAGGGAATTGCGTCTGGCGAGGAATCTGACACTACGTTCCGTTGCCAGTGAAATAGGATTTTCCATTGCGCTGCTGTCGCAGATCGAGAAAAACAACATTTCCCCGCCCATCCCGACTCTTTCCAAAATAGCGAAATTCTTCAACGTCAAAATGAGTACGCTTTTCGCGGAAAAAGACGAGGAGCGCAGGTACGAGATCATCCGAAAAAAAGACAGGAAGATAGTTTCGCACGTCGTTTCCAGGTCGGGAAACCGCCACATCTACTCTTACGAACCCTTTTCATTGCTAATGAGGAATAAGAAGATGACACCTTTCCTCATAAACCTCACAGAAGAAACCGAGGACGCCACCACTTACAGCCATGAAGGAGAATCTTTTATTTTTGTTATTCAGGGAACGATGTCCGTTCTCCTCGACAATCAGGAGATAGTCCTGGCTGAAGGTGATTGTTTGTATTTCGATACCTCGATAGAACATAGGTTTTGCGCCCGGAAAAGCCCTGATTCAGTTGTCCTTGAAGTTGCAACCGGACGATCGTAATCACTCCGCTTAATCTGCCGCCCTTATAAACATGTATGGCTCGGTGCCGCCGACACTTCAACCATGATGATCGACCACCCAGCACTGCTCCTGAAAAAAAGCGCGAGAACTTCCAGCTCCCGCGCCCTTCACTCCTATCCGGACAAAACGCTTCAGCACATCTCTCCTACTTGGCCGTTTTTTCCTGCACCTTTTTCCCGGCCTCTTCCATTTCCTTTCCGGCTTTCTCCGTTGCACCCTTGACTTTTTCACCGGTCTTTTCCGCTGCACCCTTCAACTTGCCGGCAGCTTCCTCAAGTTTCCTGCCCGCCTTTTCTGCCGTTTCCTTGGCAGCAGAATCGACCTTTTCCACCGCCTTGTCGACCTCTTTACCGGCCTTTTCGGCGGGTCCTTCTTTCTTCTGGCAACCCAGCGGAGCGCAACACAACAATGCAGCCAGCAGTACCATCATTAACCTGTGCATGAAACCTCCTTGGATGGATCATCGTCTGACCAGGATTCCAGGGCATACCCCCATGAAGAGACAGGATAACATAACTTCCACAAATTTCAGTCCGTAGCCGTAATTATTTTATACAGTGAATTTTAATTTCACGCACAAATAAATTATGCCTAACGCACATTCATACATGCGAATTATCAGGTATAATTATTTCAGGAATTGATTTGACCCTGGCCATGCATTGCGAACTTGTTACCGGAATATTCGTCCTGGAAAGCGGTTCGCTTCCAGGTCGCCGGGGGCCGGTCCAAAAGATCGCCGACTTTCGGCGTTATCTAAATCAAAGGAGGAAACCCGTCATGTTCAAACCGTCCAGAATTCTCATTCCCACAGACATGTCTGATCACGCTGACAAGGCCATTCGCCAGGGGTTCGCGATCGCGAAACAGTTCGGCTCGGAAGTATATGTGCTCCACGTGGTTCAGGACCACGTTCAGCAATGCACGGTCGATTACTGTATCGATGCGAAACTGGCCGATGAGTTGCAGAAGCAGGTAATGGAAGGCGCAAGGGAAGGCATAAAAAAACAGGTCGAGAGACTTGTGGGAGAAGAAGCAGTAAAAGCGGCTCTGGATGTCAAGGACGGGGTGCCCTATGACATGATACTGAAGGAAGCCGATGAAAGATCGGCCGATCTGATCGTCATTTCATCTCTTGGCACCACCGGTATGGCAAAATACTTGATAGGCAGCGTTGCCAGACATGTGCTCCTGGGAGCCAAGTGTTCCGTGCTGCTCGTCAGATAACCGGCAGCCGGGATTTGCAGCCCTTTCAAAAAGAAAAAACTTTGCGCATTCATTTCGTTCGGGAATGGGAATCCCCCTGCAATGAAACGCAGGGGTGATTTCCCGTTCTGTTCTCATCTTTCAGCCCGAGCACTTTCAGCATCACCTCGAAGATGTGGGTGTTGTCCATGAGCCTGGTTCCGGGATACCAGGCCCCTTCAAAACCCTTGAACAGCTGACTCCCGGCGCCCCGGGCATAAACCGTGACCGGCTCATTGGTGTGGGAATTGACACCTTTGCCGTCGAATCCGTAAGATATCTCGCCATTTGGATAAGTCCAGACCCCATACGGAGTCCGTCCGGAGTCGGATGCTTTCCGCTTCTGGTTTGGAAGCCTGCCCTTGCCGAGCTGCTTAGCCGGGTCTACGCTGATGCGCATGAAGCTGTTGGCATGATCCGCGGTGACAATCAGCAAGGTATTCTGCCAACTTAATTCATCACCGGGCCGGTCCACAAATGCCTCGACAGCCTTGACTGCCTCGTTGAGATCCCAAACCCCTCCTATCATCCCGGCGAAGTCATTGTCATGATTGGACCAGTCGATGTCCCCCTGCTCGATCATGAGAAAAAAGCCGTTCGGATTGCGGGAAAGGACCTTCAAAGCTGCCTCGGCTGCCTTGGCAAGTGTGGGATTCTCGGTCGAACCCCTATTGACCAAGGATGTGCCGTCATTGCTGGGCCTGTGGTATTCGAAATTCCCCCCACTGCCGCCAAAAAGCCCGAACAATTTCTTTCTCCTGCGCACTGCTTCGTCGGCTTTTTGCGCCAGGGTAGTTCCTCCGTCAAGACCTCTGATGCGCTCGGCAATGACAAATTCTCCCTTGTTCCTGATGCCCTGAAAAAGTCTTGAAGGAATGAACCGGTATTGCTCGGCAGGGTCTGAACTGAAAAACAAAGGATGACCGCCGGAGATGACCACGTCGGGCTTGAATTCGTTCATTATCTCCGTAGCGATTTCCTGGATATTCTTCCGGCTCTTGTTATGGCTCACGAAAGCAGCCGGAGTGGCATGTGAAAAAGGAACCGTGCTCACTATGCCGATAGCGGCCTTTCCCTGCCTTCGACACATCTCTGCTATGGTTGCCAGGTTGCCGTCATCAGGGTCCCCGGTACGCCATGAAATATTGCCGTCGTCAGTCTTGAAGCCGGTCGCCAGCGCAGTGGCGGCAGAAGCGGAATCAGTTCCCGGATATTTCGGCCGTCCCGGGGTTCCGTCGTTCAACCTGGCGCCGTAATATGCAGGATCGCCGGAGATGTCGATCGGGTATGGTGCCGAACCTCCACGTGCGGGGTCATAGCCAAGCAGTGCAATGAATGTGGAGACAGCCCGCGCTGACCCGTCACCAGGAAACATACCCTTTCCCTCTGCAACAGCATACCGGTTGTAAGTGGTTACATCCCAGGTAGCGGCAGCGCCCTTGTAGTCGAAATCCCACTGGGCAAGCCCCGAAACATGGTTCCCGAAAAGGTACATGTTCGCGGCCCTCTCATGCTCCAACTGCATGCCATCGGCGATAATGAGGATCAGGTGTTTGACAGGACGGCTCGACTGCTGCGTATTTGACCCGGCAATGGCATGTTGAACCGCCTGGGATGACAAGAGCAATGCCAAGAATGCCAATAAAAAGAAACGTGCGAAACAGTTGCAAATGCTTGCCAACCAGCGGGTCTTTTCCAATTCCGGCAAAGCAACAGTATCCATCGAATTGTCTATGCTCCCTTCTGATTTCATGACGTATTTCCAGTACCTGTTACTGTCAATCTGTGCTTCGTTATTGAAGTGTAAACGCAACCGGAAAATATCGACTTCAGCTTGTAAAACAAGCTTTAAAAGCCTATAATTATTTCGCATATTTTTCAACAAGTCTGTTCAGACATTTTTCGGGAGTGATTATGGAAAGCTTAATTCGTGATCAAATTGTCAACTTCGTGCTCGAAAGCCCTGAAAATCGCTTCCCGGACAGCGACCAGCCGTATTTCGGGGAACCGCTGATCGGTTTTGCCGCAGCTGATGACCCTCTCTTCAGTGAATACAAGAAAGTCATCGGCCAATTTCACCTTACCCCGTCGGAGATCATGGAAAACTGTTACGGAGACCGTGTCGGAAAGGCAAAAACCGTAATCTGCTGGATCCTGCCCATAACCGAAAAGACCCGCGAAAGCAACCGCAAGGAAGACAGGATGCCTTCCCGCGAATGGGCGCTGACCCGCGCACACGGAGAACACTTCAACACCCTGCTCCGCATGCGGCTGGTGGAAATGCTCAGATTTGCGGGCGCCCAGGCTGTTGCACCGCTTCTTTGCGGCATGTGGCGGCCTGTAATGGACCCCAGGATCGGGATGGCATCCACCTGGTCGGAGCGTCATGCGGCGTATGCCGCTGGTCTCGGGACTTTCAGCCTGAACGACGGCTTCATAACCGGCAAGGGCATAGCGCATCGCTGCGGCAGCGTCATTACCAATGCGGCGATCAATCCGACAATGAAATGTTTCACCGACCCATGGAGCAACTGCCTGTTTTTCCGGGACGGAAGCTGCGGCCTCTGCATCAAGCGCTGTCCTGCAGGCGCCATTTCCAGCCAGGGACACGATAAGGAGAAGTGCAAGGAATATGCTTACGGAGAAGTGAGAAGCGCCGTCGGAGAACTTTACGGCGTCATGGAAACGGGCTGTGGCCTCTGCCAGACAAAGGTGCCGTGCGAATCCTGCATTCCAGTCGCCAATATGAAAGTCGACGGGTGACTTGAATGGAAATCATGGACTTGGTGGAATTTCGCTTCCGCCCGTAAAAATTAACTGGGAAAGGGACTGACATGCTCATAGAAAAAATCCGGGAAGACAGGCTTAAAGCCATGAAAGCCAAGGACGAGAAAAAGAAGAACCTCCTTGGCGTACTTATAGCTGATTCAAGCAAGGATGTTAAACAGCCGGACGACGCAACGGTGATAAGGTTCGTAAAGAAATTCATCGAGAATGCCAGGGATAACCTTCAGATGCTTGAAAAAGCCGGCGGATCCTCAACGAGCAGGGAAGACGCGCAAAGAGAGATAGATGTCCTCATGGAATATCTTCCCTCCCAACTGACCGGCGACTCCCTTGCGGAAGCAATCAACAAGGTGATGGCGCTTGAAGCCATCGAGCCTTTTCCGGCCAATATGGGCAAGGTCATGAAAGCGCTGGGAATGCATCATGCCGGAAGGTACGACGGAAAAGAGGCCAGCGAGCTGGTAAAAAGCATCCTCTCAGGTAAAATATCCTTGTAAAGAAGTTTCAATATATAGACGCATCCCGAAAAAAACCGGGGCACGGGCCGCTGTTTGCCTCGTGAACACGCCATGGACTCCCAAGATACCAGGAAAGCCGGAATATTTCGTCACATCGACTGGAAACCCATCGGGTTCATAGAACTTTTCATATTCCTCATTCTGGTGATCCTCCTGGCACCCCTTCTGCATAAATCCCCCCTGCTCTCAGCGCTGCTGGCGATCTTATTCCTCAACATATTGATCGTTTGTCTCTCCTTTGTCGGGTTCGATGTCCGATATCGCTGGCCCCTTATTCTCCTGTGGCTGTTGGGACCAGTGCTTGAATGGGCCGCTCCCCAAGCCGGAGGCCACTCCGCGACAATGCTGCTTTACATCTCCTCAGACATTCTAAGGGCCGTGCTTCTTTTGATTTGCGTAGTATTGATTCTTTGCTACGTGTTAAAAAGCCATGAAGTGACCCTCGACACGATTTTCGGCGCGTTGATCGCATACTTCCTGATCGCTCTCATTTTTTCCTGCTTCTACCAGGCGATCGCCGTTTTCGAGCCCGCGAGTTTTTCCATTCCGGAAGGCACGGTCGCAGGACAGAGCATCCCATTGAAAGCCAGGCTCAACTACTTCAGCTTTATCACCATCGCGACTGTGGGCTACGGCGACATCGTGCCGAGGCTGCCCGCAAGCCAGACTCTCGCGATTCTTGAAGCGGTAATCGGGCAGTTCTATATGGCAGGCCTAATTGCCTGGCTGGTAAGCGCGTATGCTCGTCAAGGCAGGGGAAACCGGCGGAAAGCAGAGCCGGAGGCGCATAAAAATGAAATCGCAAGCGACAACAATTCACATAAGGCAGGTAACAAGCATGTTTCAGACAAAACAATTCTGCCTTAGCGCCTTCCGGGTCGTCATTCCTGCTCCTTTCAGACTGGCTTGCACCTACATCCGGCTTTCCCCCTGAGCCCGGTCCCTACATGGCTCCTGTCACCGGAGAGAAGGCCACTTGATCCCCGTCTTTAAGAACCGTGTCGGTCTCCGCCTCTTTGTGGTTCACAAAAATGATCTTTACTGCTTCCAGAGGCAGGGAAAGCTTCTCGATCAGATCGTGGATAGAAGCCCCCTCCGGCATTTCGTACTCGGTGCTTCCCTTGTAATCACAGGTATCCGCCTTGACCATCGTTGAGAAGCATTTCACTTTGACCTTTATCGAGGGGTATCCCTTCTTGGACGTGGGCACACCTTCCATTTTCAGGAAGAATGCTTTTTTCGCCCCGCACAAAGGGCAGATCCAACTGTCCGGAAGGTCTTCGAAGGGTGTCCCGGGGGGAATATACTGCGTGGGATCTCCGAGTGCGGGGTCATAAACATACTGGCACCTGCATTGGTACTTTTCCATTCACTGGCTCCTCTCCGGCATCATTCCTTCCAATGGATGCACTGCACGGGGCATACGTCGATAGCCCCCGACTGGATTTCATCTTCAGTTGCGCCGGAAGGATCGTAACACTCCGCTTTCCCGTTGTCGGCCATACGGAATGCGCCCGGAACATTATCGGCACAAAGTCCGCAACTTATACATTCGTCTTGATCAACCCACGCTGTCTTTGCCATTATCTTTCTCCTTTTTTCGTCGTTCAATCATCCAATAAGCAGTTGAACATTCTCTTTAAGCATAAGTTGAGTATACGAGTTGTCAATACTTGCATCAGCACTACTTTCACTGATTCGAAGTTACAAGGGTTTTCAGGGCCTTAGACGCCCACTCAAGCCGCATCTGCGCCTGATGCGACAAGAGACTCCACCCGCAGCATATGCAGATAATGATATTCATTTTCTTTTATGCTATAGTAAATGGCAAAGAGGCAAAAACTTCTCCTTGAAGACTGCTCTTGACCGTGAACACCCGAAGGAGGCAGAAATGGAAACCACACTCAACATTGGCATGAAATCGTTCTGCGAAATGACGGCACACGAAACATACTGCAAAATGCTCGAACTGTCGGGGCTTCCCGATGAGGAACTTTACAGAAGGATGGGCAGAGTCGGGCGTCAGTTCGTATCGACATCAAAGCCAAAGAACGCATACCTGGAAACACCGAACATGGGTGATGTGGAAGGAAAGTCGGCTACTTTCTTCCGGCATGAAACGATTGATTTATTGTCGCCGGTCCTGTATTTCGACCTGTCACTCGATGACCTTGAGGGAGGGAAGAGCCTGTTCAGGTCGCTGGAAGAACATTTTGACCGCCTCATCTGCGAAACAGCGAACAACAGTCCGCTTTACGGCTACAAGCAGGAAGCAATCAGGCTTGGCAACAAGTGCGTTGAGGCTATTTCCGGGAAATTCCCGGGAATAGACAGAAGCATAGTGGAAATTTTCGTAGTGTTTCGCATGAAAGATTTGTTCAATGTATGCACCAGATATTCTTGTTAGGGAGGCAAAAATCAAGTTTGGCAGGGTGCCCGGCAGAGCGCCCTGCCTTTTAACCATGATTTGAGAGAAGATTTACAACCCCGCAATTCATTCCCAATTCACGATATGGATCCTTGAAACATTTACCCTTTCACTATTTTTCACAGCGGTCCCAGTTTTCAGAAACATAATCCCGTTATTTTTTTGTCCGGATTCTCATACGGTCACTATTTTCTTTTTTAATCAGCGCGTTATCTCATGATAACCCCAAGCAGACATTTTGGTTTCCCGGAAAGGCCGAGCGTTATTTACTGAAACTAAACAATCAGCATTCCCTATCCAGAGTGCACAATTATTTTCACTGCAATTTCATACCATTGTTTTAATAGATTTTTTCATGCAGTTAGTCACAATTTAGCTGAAGGTGCTTTTCCTTCAGTAATACATCGTTTCATTATTTTAATTTGACAGCCTGATTTAGCATCCCTAAAACTGTCAAGAGAAAAATTCAATCCGAACCGCCGGATGGGGTCTGCCGGCCGGGGATTCAGCGTTTTGTTCCCTGCGTCGACAAATGAACATGGTATTCAACCGGGTGTGTACACCCGGAATTCCAGGAGGATCCATATGATAGAAGAAAAGATCGATCAAATGGTTCAGAAAGCCAAAGCAGCCCTTGCCGAGTACAAAAAACTCGACCAGACAAAGACCGACGCGATCTGTGAAGCGATTGCAAAGGTCATTGAAGACAACAAGGAACCACTAGCGAAAATGGCCGTTGATGAAACACGCCTCGGCAACGTTCCCGACAAGATCATCAAGAACCATTTCGGTTCCACAGTTGTCTGGAATGACATGAAGGGCGTCAAAACGGTCGGCATAGTCAAGGATGAAAACGACATTATTGAAATTGCCGAGCCGGTTGGCGTGGTTGCTGCCGTCACTCCCACGACCAACCCCACTTCAACTGTATGCTTCAAAATTTTATCCGCCCTTAAGGGACGCAACGTGGTTATTTTCGGTTTCCACCCCCGCTCCCAGAAATGTTGCATAAAGACAGCACAGCTGTGTCTTGACGCCGCCATAGCAGCAGGCGCCCCAAAGGATTGCATCCAATGGATCGAGGAGCCTTCAGTGGCAGCAACCAACGCGCTGATGACAAACCCCGGTGTCGACGTAATCCTCGCCACCGGCGGCGGCGGCATGGTCAGGGCCGCATACAGTTCCGGAAACCCGGCGTTCGGCGTAGGCGCAGGCGGTTGCCCGGTTTACGTAGCTTCCGATGCAGACATTGACCAGGCAATGAACGATGTCGTCCTCTCCAAGACCTTTGACAACGGAGTTGTGTGCGCTTCTGAACAGAACCTGATTTTCGACAATGCTGCCGTTGCTGAAAAAGCCATCGCAAAACTGAAGGAACTCGGCGTATACCTGGTCAACGCTGAAGAGAAGGCAAAGCTCGAAAAGCTCTATTACGGCGACAGCTACGTCGTGTCCGGCAAAGTTGTCGGCCAGGCCGCAACGGTTATTGCCGAAATGGCCGGCTTCTCGGTACCGGAAGGAACACGCGCACTCCTGATCGGTCCCCTGAAGGGAACCCAGGAGGTGGAACCCATGTGCCGTGAAAAGCTCTCCCCGAGTCTCGGTTACTTCATCGTCGACGGCAAGGATGCAGCCATTGACCTCTGCGAGGCGCTTTTGAAAAAAGGCGGCGCTGGCCACACAGCCGGCATACACTCCACAAACGACGCGCTCTGCATCGAATTTGCGCAAAAAGTCGACGCCAATCGGGTGACTTTCAACTCGCCAACCAGCCACGGCGCAATCGGCGGACTGTTCAATGTCATGATTCCCTCCCTGACTCTCGGTTGCGGATCTCAGGGCAACAATATCACCACCGACAACGTAAGTTTCCGCAACCTGGTCAGCATCAAGCGGGCCGCGCGGCGAGTTGTCCAGGGCTGAGGCAGCACGGACAAAGCCATAAAGTGTCTGCGGCCTTCATCGCATACAGGGCCGCACGGCAAGCAGTGTCATGCCATGACACCCCCCCTCCACCCAGTGGAGGGGGACTCCCTGGCCTCCCCGTCATTTTCCCAGTCAGCCTATCGGATGAACGAAGCCTTCAGTAATGAAATTGAAGATTCGAACTTTTCAAGCCATCCCTGCTGTTCTTCAAATCTACAATGCCCGACTCCCTATCGTTTTGTGCAAATACGCAACTCCGTCAACAGGACGTTAGAATAATTTGACAAATCCTCTTGGAAATGATAATCATGCAAAAAAGTATTTGAGAGATAGACGACAATACTCAACCATTCGCAAGAATGGGGCGGAAAGCCTAAGGGTCTTACTGAGACAGCCGGGTTGCCGAAATATCATATGATGTTCGGTCCCGGTTTTTTTGTTTTCAAGCCCATGAAAAAGGAGTCCGAATCAGTAAGAGGCGTGCCCGGGAAGGGCGCCGTATATTGCCGGCTCTCACGGAAAGAGGAAAACGGCTTTATACGGTTGGTGGTAAACGATAATACTAAACCATTCGCAAGAATGGGGCGGAAAGCCTAAGGGTCTTACTGAGACAGCCGGGTTGCCGAAATATCACATTATGTTCGGTCCCGGTTTTTTTGTGTCCGGGGGCGTTAATTTTAATTTTCATTGTTGAGAAAGGTGCCTTGTAAATTCATGTGTCGAATCATTGACCTGTCACTCTTATACAATTGGCCCCGTTTTATGGCTGTTTGTCTATTCATCCTGTCTCTCCAGGGATGTGCCGTTATGAAAGGTTTCCAGGAGGAACCACAGCCTTATCCAGGCCATCCTGACAAGGAAATCGAGCGAAATGACTTTCCGGTCACAAGAGGAGATGACGTCATTGGCCGGTTGGCGGTCGTCAGGCTGGAAAAGGGGGATACCCTGCCGGATGTCGCAAGGCACTTCAGCCTTGGGATCAATGCAATCAGTGCAGCCAATCCAGGGGTGGATATCTGGGTGCCAAAGGTCGGAGAGCGTATCATGTTGCCCCTGTGTTTCATCCTGCCGGACGTTCCCAGGAGAGGCATCGTGATCAATCTGGCCACCATGAGGCTCTTTCGGTTCAAAGGGGACGGCAAGTCACCAGTGGTGTCGACCTACCCGGTCGGGATCGGAGCCGAAGATCGTCCCACGCCCACCGGTCAAGCGCGTGTAGTGCGCAAGACATCCCGGCCGACCTGGCATGTGCCTGCTTCGATTGCCGAGCGCCATAGAAAAAAAGGTGATATTTTACCCGCGCACGTTCCACCGGGGCCTGAAAATCCCTTGGGAGAATACGCGCTTTATTTGAGCAAATCGGGTTATCTGATCCACGGTACCAACAAACCTGCCAGCATAGGTCTCAATGCAACCAATGGCTGCATGAGACTCTATCCGGAAAACATAGAGAGGCTCTACAAGGACACTCCGGTCAATACACCCGTGGCCATTGTCAACCAGCCATATCTCATAGGTCAACGTGATGGAGTGCTTTACATGGAGGCTCATGCGCCCCTGGAAGGCTCGGGCGCTATTGAGCTGCAGAAGATATATGCAAAATTGAAAAATATCGAGAAGAAATCGGCACGCAGGCTTGACTGGAATAAAGTCAAGGAAGTACAGACCGAGGCGAAGGGGATTCCTGTTCCCATCTTCGAGATGCGCCGGGGAATTGAAAAAGATGCCGCTAAACCCATAGAAGTCGAGCACCCGGATACATTGTACGGCAAACCGCAAATACCGGAACTGAAACTGGATGCATGGTATGTATTGGCTGCCGATCTGCGTGACGAGATCGATGCCCGGAGGATTGCCGAAATCATAAACCACCAGGGGCCGCAAATTCCGGCAAGGGTGTTGTCAAGGGACAAAGGCTTTCGTGTTATCGCCGGCCCTTTCAATGATGTCGGCGAGGCCAAAAATGCAGCCAGACGCCTGAAAATCGATTTGGAAATAGACGGCATATTGATCGAACCTGTCAAGAAGGGATAGTCGTTCCCTCTTCCTGGTAAGGTAAACCGAACGGAAAGGAGGTGATGCGGGATGAAGAAAATTCTTTTGCTTATCTCGATGATGCTTGTACTCCCTGTTACGTTGATCGGTTGTGCCACAACCAGTGAACTCGAGAAAGTGCAGGCACAGCAGAAACTGATTGATGCGAAAGCAGAGCAGGCAATGCAGGATGCGCAAGCTGCCAAGGCTGAAGCCGATGCGGCCAAGCTGAAGGCTGATGATGCCGCGGCTCGCGCCGACAAAGCTGAACAGGCGGCACTGGAAAGAGAAAGGGCTGCAGATGAAAAGGCGAAAAGAGCTGACGCAACTTTCAAGAAATCGATGAAGAAGTAGGTCAATTTAAGGAGCTGTTATCATTGCCTTTGATGCTCCGAACAATGAAATGGCAGGGTCTGAAAAACCCTGCCATTTCATTATCCACGAACAGGCTCCAATCCTGTCCTGGCCATTCTTTGACCTGGCCCGGGATATTGCTGATCATTCTGCCAAGGGGTGAGGGGATGGGGAAAATGGGAATCTTCCAAATTGTATTGCCGAAAAAACTCGGACCGTATTTGGCCTCTATGTCTGAAAAACAGTGCAGGATGGTTGAACGTCTTTTCCTTTTATTCGCTTGCATCATGATAACTCCAATTCTCATATCCGGATGCACACACTTAAATGACGGTTTTCAGGAAGCGAATGACTTGTTCAGTCAGGGAAGCTACAAGGCCTCTCTGGACAAATATCAGTTGATTTTTGAAAAATCCCCTGCGACGAGGGACAGAGCCCTCTTCGAGATGGGAATTATTTATGCGTATCCGAAGAATGAGCAGAAAGATTATGAGAAGTCCCTGAAATGTTTTCAGAAGCTCATAAAGGATTACCCCGGGAGCGCGTACCGGCAGAACAGTGAGGCGATGGTATTCAGTATCAATAATGGCCCTGTGAAGGATACGCTGATTAAAACGCTGCAAACACAGATTGAAACTCTCCGACAAGAGGTTAAAGGCAAGGAGAATGAGATTATTGCATTGCAAAAAAAGATTGAGGCGCTCGAAAAAAAGGCCTTTGCTTATGCGATCCAGAAGGGATCGGTAGACAAGATTCTGATAGAAAAAAATGCACGACGATTGATGCTGGTTTCAAACGGTGATGTTATCAAAACCTACAGGATCGCCCTGGGGGGAAACCCGATTGGTCCAAAGGAAAGGGAGGGCGACAACAAAACCCCGGAGGGATACTACGTCATCGATTCAAGAAACAAGGACAGCCATTATCACCGTTCTCTTCATATTTCCTACCCGAACGAGAGAGACAAGAAGCGCGCAAACGCGCTGGGTGTTTCTCCGGGCGGAAACATCATGATCCACGGCATTAAGAATGGTTTTTCGTGGGTTGGTGATGCTCATGCAGAGGTTGACTGGACGAAAGGGTGTATTGCTGTAACGGACGAGGAAATAGAGGAAATAAACAAGATAGCGCCGAATGGTACGATTGTCGAGATCAGGCCGTAGGGTTTGGTTTTCTCCTGGGCGGAGCACAACGAACAAAGACAGAGTACCCACGCAGAAAACCAAAATTCACGAAGAAGGCCGGTTCATTTCCGGAATCGAAGGGAACCGTCAGGACGCCACCATCATCTTCGCGTCAAGGATCATGGCGCCGTGGGGATAGAGAACCACCGGGTTGAGGTCGATCTCCTCCAGGAGACCGGTGGCCATGAGCTCGGAGACTGTAACGAGGATGCCTGCAAGTGCCTCCATGTCGCATGGCGGCTTGCCCCGGTAGCCGGTAAGGAGGCGATAAGCGGTGACGCGCCGGACAAGGCGGAACGCATCATCGCGGGTCATGGGGGCAGGTGCGAACGCCACGTCGTGGAAAAGTTCCACGAATACTCCCCCCAGGCCGAACATGACCACCGGGCCGAACTGGGGATCGGTTATGCCGCCGATGATAACTTCGACGCCGGGAGCCGCCTGCTCCTCCACCAGGGCTCCTTCAGCCTGTTCGATCACCATGAGTTCGCTGATCGCAGTCTCGACCGCTTTAGTGTCGGCCAACCCGAGGCGCAGCCCATCCACATCGCTCTTGGAGCGGATTTGTGACGAGGAAACTTTCGCCACAACGGGAAAAGTGAGATTAGACAGGTCAGGGAGCGGAACCCCGCGCGGCACGAAAACCCCCTTGGGAGCTGAAAGCCCGCACTGTCTGAGGAACCTCTTTACGGCATACTCAGGCAGTGCCTTAGCCCCTGCGTATGAACTGAAAAAATTGCTCAGCATTCCGCGCCTATCCATGGCGTCCACCGCTTTCAAGCAGCGCGGCAAGCCCGCGGACCGCCCGCTCGGGAGAGGGGTAAACGGGTATTCCGGCCTCTTCCAGCAGGGGTATGAGGCGCGTCGCCACACCGCCTTGTGCGACGTGCACCACCAGCGGCTTACCGACCGTTTCGCGGAATTCCCTGAGGTGGTCTCCGAGTTCGAGCGTCACCCCGGCAACTCCGGTCAGGGCGATCATCACGAACCCGTCGTAATGATCCGCCAGCGCAAAAACGGCCTTCCGATAATCGTCGACCCGTGCCTGCCCGGTGAGGTCGACGGGATTGGAAACGGTGTAAAATGAAGGAAACTCATTTTTCAATGCCCGGCGGACGTCGTCCGGGAGGCCGGCAAGCTGCAGGCCGTGCCGTGCGCATTCGTCCGCCGCAAGGACCCCGGAGCCCCCGCCGTTGGTTATGATGCATACTCTCGAACCGGAAGCGGGTCGCTGATAGGACACGGCCTTGGCGGCATCCAGCATTTCATCGAAACCGGCCACCTCCCGAATGCCGTAATGGGCCAAAAGCGAACGGAACACCTCGTAGTTGCCCGCCAGCCTGCCGGTATGGGAGAAGGCAGCGGCACTGCCTCCCGCGCCCTTTCCGGCCTTCAGGACCAGGAGCGGCTTTCGTTGTGACAGGAAGCGCGCCGCGTCCAGGAACCTCCTGCCGTCGTTGACCGACTCCAGGTAGGACACCACGACTGCCGTCCCCTCATCGCCCGCCAGGTATTCGTAGACTTCGGGAGCATCCAGGTCCGCCGCATTCCCGTAGTTGACGGCCCTTGAGACTCCGGTATTGGCAATCCGGATCGCGTCCAGCAGGCAGATCATCATGGCGCCGCTCTGGGAAACCACCGCCACGTTGCCGCGCTTGGGCCGTTTCATGTTCTCATGGGGCAGGAACATGGTGTCCAGCCGGTGGAAGGGATTGTAAACGCCGAGACAGTTGGGCCCCACGAGCCTCACCCCTGCCTCTGAGGCGATACGGACGATCTCGGACTGGAGGGCGGCTGCGCCGGTCTCGGCGAAACCGGCGCTGACGATGAGGGCGAATCGGGCCTTGCCGCGAAGCTCCGCAAGGATTCCCGGCACCTCCGCGGCAGGGCGCATGATAACGCAAAGATCCACCGGCTCGGGCAACGAACCTGCGGATGGAAAGGAGGGCAGACTCAGGATTTCATCGTAACGGGGATTGACGGGGAAAACCCTGCCCTTCAATGACAGCAGGTTGCGCAGGACGATGCCGCCCAGCTTGGCCTTGTCAGGGGAGGCCCCCACCAGCGCAACGGTTTTCGGGAAAAAAAGTCGGTCCAGTTCTCTCATACGCTTTCGATGAACAGCAGCGCCGGGTCTTCCAGGTAGCGCGCAACCCGGCTCAGGAAGCGGGTGGCGTCGCCGCCATCGGTCACCCGGTGGTCGAAGGTAAGGGACAGGGGAAGTATCTTCCGGATCGCGATCTCGCCCTTGGCCACCCAGGGCCGGTCGGCGATCCTTCCGCACCCCAGGATGGCGACATCCGGATAATTGATGATCGGGGTGGCGAAACCGCCGCCGAACTGGCCGAAGTTGGTTATGGTGAAACTGTTCCCCTTCATCTCCGACAGGGCGATTGTGCGGTTTCGGGCACGATCCGACAGGTCCTGCAGCTCTTTGGCCAGCTCGAGAATGCTCTTTTTTTCCACCTCCCTTATAACGGGCACGATCAGGCCGTCCGGGGTATCGACGGCGAATCCCATGTTGCAGTACTTCTTGAGTACGATCTCCCCCTTCTCGTCATCAACCGAGGAGTTCAGCAGCGGATGCTCGGCCAGGGAGTGCTGGACCGCCTTGATGATGAACGGAAAAAAGGTCAGGTGCAATCCTGCCTGGCCCAGCTCCTCGTTCTCCCGCAAGCGCAACTGCCAGAGTTCTGTTACGTCAACCTCCTCCATCCCGGTAACGCACACGGACATTTGGTGCGCCTTGAGGAGATTCCTGGCGATGGTCCTCCTCAGCCCCCGGAACGGGAGCCGCTCCACGGGGCCGAATTCGTCAGCTCCGGAGCCGCTTCCGCCCACATCTGCCAGCACGTCCTCGCGTGTTATGCTTCCGCGCGGGCCCGAGCCCCTGATCCCTTCCAGCGAAATCCCCTTTTCCCGAGCCAGGGCCCTTACTGCCGGCGTGGCGAGGACCCGCTCCGGCGGATGTTCCTCTGCCTCAGGCAACTCCCCCACCACCGACACGGAACGGGGATGCTCCTCCTCGCCTTCCAGCGCCAGGGTGAGGAGGGCCTCTCCTGTATGAACCACCTCGCCTTCGCTCTTCAGCAGGGACAGGACCTTGCCGGTGCGGGGCGTCGGAACCTCCACCACCGCCTTGTCCGTCTCCACCTCCACCACCGGCTGGTGTTCCGTAACCGGGTCGCCTTCCCTGACAAGCCATTTCCGTATCTCGGCCTCTGTTATCCCCTCACCCAGGTCAGGCAGAATGAATTCATAGGGCATGCCTCAGTACCTCAGCAGTTCCTCGACAGCGGCGACAATGCCCGCCGCGTCGGGCAGATAGTAATCAACGAGCTTGGCCAGCGGAACCGGCACATCCGGGCCGGCCACCCTCAACACTGGCGCACGGAGCGAAAGCATGGCTTCCTCCGCGATGGTGGCGGCCAGTTCCGCACCGAATCCGCAGGTTTTGGGAGCCTCATGAACTATAAGGGCCCGGCCGGTTTTTTCCACCGATCCGATGACCGTCTCTATGTCGAAGGGCGAAAGGGTCAGCAGATCTATGATTTCGGCATTGAATGGCTCCAGAACCTTCATCGCCCGCTCCAGCATGCTGCCCCAGGCGATGACCGTGACGTCGTCGCCCTTCCTGGCGACCCGGGCCCTGCCGATGGGAATCGTGTATTCGCCTTCGGGAACCTCTTCGCGGATCAGGCGGTACAGGCGTGTCGGCTCCAGGAACAGGACCGGGTCCGGGTCGCGGAGGGCCGACAGCAGGAGCCCCTTTGCTGCATAAGGCCCTGAAGGCACGACAACCTTGAGTCCCGGCATATGGCAGAAGAAAGCCTCGCTGCTCTCCTCGTGAAGCTCCGGGGCCTTGATGCCGGAGCCGTAAGGCGCCCTGATGACCAGGGGGCAGGAATACCGCCCCCGGGAACGGTTCCGGTAACGCGCGGCATGGGCGAAAATCTGGTCGAATGCGGAATAGATGAACCCCAGGAACTGGATTTCCACCACCGGCCTCAGGCCGTAGAGCGCCATACCGATGGCCGTGCCGACGATGGCCGATTCAGCCAGCGGAGTATCCACGACCCGCTGCTCCCCGAAGCGGTCCAGGAGGCCCTCGGTGACCCTGAACACGCCACCGTCTTGCCCCACGTCCTCACCCAGGATCATGACGCGGTCGTCGCGCTCCATTTCCTCGCGGAGCGCCAGGTTGACGGACTGGACCATGTTAAGTACCGTCACGCCCCCCTCCTTCCATAATCCTTGCCAGACGCGGAGTACACTCGCTGTAAACCGACATGAAAAGATCACGCCGTTCCGGCGGCGTAATCCGCTCGGCCGTCCGCACCGCCTCGTCAATTGCCGTGCGGGCGCGTTGCCTGATCTCGCTGCGGGTATCCTCAGTTGCCATACCCCGTTTTTCCATGAACCGCTCCAGCCTCAGGATCGGGTCTTTCCTTTTCCACTCCTCGACCTCTGCCCGACTGCGGTACCTGTCAGCATCATCAGCAGTTGTATGATGAGAGATGCGGTAAGTGAAGCATTCGATAAAGGAAGGCCCGCCTCCGCTCCTGGCCCGATCGACCGCCTGCCTGGCCGCCCGGTAGACTGCGAACACATCGTTGCCGTCCACCTGGAGGCCGTCGAAGCCATATGCAATTGCTTTCTGGGCAATGGTTTGCGCAGCGGTCTGCCTGCCGCGGGGCACGGATATGGCCCACTGGTTGTTCTGGCAGATGAAAACCACCGGCAGCCGGAATGCGCCGGCAAAGTTGAACGCTTCGTGAAAATCGCCCTTCGAGGTAGCGCCATCGCCAAAATATGCAACCGTCACGATATTGTCGTTACGATAGCGCGCACCCATCGCGGCGCCGACGGCATGGAGCAGATGGGTTCCCACGGAAACGCTGACCGGAAGTAAATTGAGCCCCTCGGGACAAACAAGCCCGCGCTCGTCCCCGGCCCAGTACTGGAACAGGTTGGCAAGGGGATAACCCATGGTTATGTGAACCCCGGTCTCCCGGAAAGAGGGAAAAATCCAGTCGGCCGGCTGGAGGGCAAAAGCGCTTCCCACCTGGGCCGCCTCCTGGCCGCGGATCGAGGGATAGGTGCCGATGCGCCCCTCACGTTGCAGACTCAACGATCTTTCGTCGAAGGAACGCGAAAGCACGAGCAACTCGTACAGGCGCAGGATGTCTTCATCGGAAAGGGAAGGCAGAAGAGCTTCGTCACAATCCCCATCGGGATTGAGAATATCCAGCCGTGAAACTGAAAATGTCCCCAGAATGGTGTTAGGCATGACCAATAGGATAACAGGAAACGGAGGCGAGTCAACGCGGGTTGCGAGGTAAAACCGTTTGTAGTGCGCGCCTGAGACATATGGCAGTTCTGTCAACCATGCGAAACATTGTACGATGTTATCAACAAGTATATAGTAATCTTGGAAGCAAAACTTCTCTAAGACAGCAAGGGCCCGGCTCGGCGGTGAATGAGCAAAATCAGCCGAATCTCTAGGGATGCTTGAAAAAGGAGTCACACAATGGGCAGAAAAGGAATAGCGCTGATACTCATGTTGCTGGTCCTGATACCGGCCGCAGCCTTCTCCCAAGACCTGGAAAAAGCCCGGATCGGCTATATGAAGGGTGATGTCCAGATCAGCACGAAAGACAACCCGGAAGACTGGTTTGCGGCTGCGGTAAATACCCCGCTGCAGGAAGGAGACCGCATTTGGGTTCCTGCCGGAGGGAGGAACGAAGTCCAGATCCTCGGCGGGGTGGTGATACGGCTGGATGCAGCGACTTCGTTCGATATCCTCTCTCTGGGAGAGGACTCCTACCAGTTCTATCTCAATGTCGGCAGAACTTATATCAACAACCGAAGGTACGGGGTCGAACACATACAGGTCGATACCCCTCTGAGTTCCATAAGCTGTTACGATAATTCACTGGTAATGATCGATGCAGCCGAGAGCGGCGCAACGGAAATCTCGGTCCTCAGCGGTGAAGCCTATGTTGAAACCAGCAACGGCAAAATCCGCGTTACCGCCGGGAACACCCTGCGAATCAGCGAGGACCTGGCCGCGGAATTCCTCCCCCTCAACTCTCCGGACGAATGGGAACAATGGAACAGGGACCGCGACCGGATGTTGGCCGATGGGGGAGCAAGCCTCCGTTATCTGCCGGAAGAACTGGATGATTACGTGTCCGACTTCGACGCCAACGGCTCATGGCTTTATGCATCCGATTACGGCTACGTCTGGGCACCGAGAGTTTCCCTTTCCGTGGGATGGGCGCCATACCGGGTAGGCCGGTGGGTATGGATCGGCGGAGATTATGTCTGGATTTCCGGAGAACCATGGGGATGGGCCCCATACCATTACGGCAGATGGATCTTCATCAGCAAAGCCGGCTGGTGCTGGGTTCCTCCGCGTCGCGGCCAGGTGTACTGGGCGCCGGGGTATGTGGGCTGGGTGCATACGCCGACCGATGTCTCATGGGTACCCCTGGGGCCGGGAGACAGGTATTACGCCAGGCGTCGTTACAGCCCGGACACAGTAACCACTGCCAACCTGACGGTCGGCTTGGCAGGCACAAGCTTCAGATTCCGCAATATGAACGTGAAGAATGCGGTAACAGTACAACCGCGTGACACGTTCCTGACAGGCAGGAAGACCAGTTTCCGGACAAAAGAAAACCCCTTTACCAGAAAGGACGCTCTGGTCGGCCCGCCTACCTTCACGCCGCAACGTGCGACTATGTCTCCGGCGATCAGGACCATACCTAAAAGCAAGCTGCCTCCCGCACGGGTTCGGTCGACCACCGTGGAAAGCCTGAAAATGCAGCGGAAAGTGGTCCCCGATCAACGGGGTTCAGTCTTCGCTCCAGGGCAATCGGTACGTGAAATGCCGGTCACTACAGGTGAACAGCCCAGGCGTCTGCAACGGGAGCAGAGGCCCGAAAACTTCCCGCAAACCCAGAGAAAGATCCGGCAGGAAGAAAAATCCGGGAAAGGACTGATGAAGCAGCCCGCTGCCCCTGTGCAGCCACGGGGGCAGACACCACAGGCAGCCCCTGCGCCTGTGGTCCGCCAGCCAGCGGCGCCGGGTCAGCAGTTCCGCGGACGCCCGGTAACTCCGGCACAGCCCCAGGCCCAGCCGGCGCGGATCGAGCGCCAGGCCCCGAAGGCTCAGCCGGCCGATACGATAAGGCAGCCGGCTGCTCGGCCGCAGACTCGCAGCATTGAGATGAAAAAAGAAAGAATTCCCCAGACTCCGGCTCGTGTTCAGACGCCGCAAGCTCCTGTTCGAGTGCAGACGCCGCTGCCTACAAGACCTGCCCCAGCCGCCCCGGCGCCCGCGGCCAGGCAACCCGTAACTCCGGCACAGCCCAAGGCCCAGCCGGCGCGGATCGAGCGCCAGCAAGTCCAGAAACCCGGCGACAGGCCAGTCAGCCCTGACCAGGGCGGGCAGCCGGCCGCAAATCCCGGACGGCAGATGAGGCAAGGAGCTGGCTGGCGGCAATAATATCCGCGTGGCAGCTTTCACAGTCAAGCCAAAGCGAATGGCAAAATCACTACGATGCGCAAAGGGAGGGTCATGTTGGCCCTCCCTTTGCCGTTTCTAAGCACCGGACTTCGAAGCCGAGACCTGAACCGGCTTCAACAAGAGCATCAGCAGAATCGCCGCTATCATAGCCAGACAGGCCCCGAAACCGAAAGCCGCCATAGGGCTCACCCCCTGCCAGATCAGACCGAACAGCAGGCTGGCGGGAAGAGCGCCGATCCCTATGGCGAAATTGTACCAGCCAAAAGCGCTCCCCCGCTCCCCTGGTCCGGCTATATCGGCCAGCAGCGCCTTTTCCACCCCCTCGGTCAGGCCGTAGAACAGGCCGTAGAAGGTGAAGAGCAGCCAGATGTGCAATTCTCTGGTCGCAAAGGCAAAACCGATGTATGTCAGGGCATAGACGGCCCACCCGGAAACGATGATGCTCCGCCGCCCTATTCTGTCCGACAGTGCGCCGAAGGGCATCGAGGCCGACATCTTGATTACGTGAAAGAAAGCCCACAGTAGCGGAATGACAACCGGCTTGACGCCAAGCTGCCCAGCCTTGAGGAGGAGGAACGCATCTGAGGAATTCCCCAGGGTGAATATGAAAAGGATTATTATGTAGGTTCTAAGCCGGCCCCTGGGGAGTGCCTGAAGAAAGCTCCCGTTGGATGACACCTTTCTCCTCTCCACCTCCCTGACTTTTAAGATGATAAGGAGCACCGCCAGCAGGCCCGGAATGGCTGAGAGCCAGAAAACCGATCGAAGGTCGCCGCTTACTACGTAGGCTAGCAGGAAAGTGGCCGCCAGCGGTCCCACGATCGCCCCTGCGTGGTCCATCGAGCGGTGGAAACCGTACGCCTTGCCGCGGAATGCGGGATCGACCGAGTCGGCGATGAGAGCGTCGCGTGGAGATGTACGTATCCCCTTCCCGATGCGATCCGCGAAACGGATGAAAAGAACCGCCAAAGGACCGGTCGCCGCGGCGATGAGCGGACGGGCGAGGGTAGAAATGCCGTAACCGGAAAGGACAAGGTTCTTGCGGTCCCCGACCCGGTCGGATACTATTCCGGACACGAGCTTCAGAAGTGAAGCAGTCGATTCCGCCACCCCTTCTATGACACCCAGGAAAGCAGGGCCTGCGCCGAGCACGGTCGTCAGGAAAACCGGGAGGAGCGGATAGATCATCTCGCTGGAGAAATCAGTCAGAAAGCTCACCAGCCCGAAAACCAGGATGTTCCCTGTTATCCCCTTGAAAAGCATTCAAACCTCCCGGACCCGCCGGCAAAAAACCTGACGGAGTAAAGTATGACCGGACATGCAGTAATGAAGGTCGAAAAACCGACAGTTTACCGCGGTCAACAGTATCCCCGGAACGGGAAACATGTCAAGTCCTGCCTGGCCTTTTTTGAATGCTGCTTCAGCATGTTTACGGGGTCCCAGGGGACTTCCTCTGGAAGTGATCAACGAATCAGGGTATCAGGGGCAGGCTCCCGCAGGTTTTCCGGGAGGCATCGGGAAGCAGGGCACATCGCCCTTTCGATGAAAGGCATAGCGGGGGTGCCGGCCGACGAGATATCACCCCCGCACGGGAAATACTTCTCAGCCTAGAACATTCTGACCCACCGAAAGCAGGTCGATCCATCCGCCAAGCGAGGCCCAGCCGCTCCAGCCATCGTTCGGCGCCACCTGCCACATATGCCACAAGCCTCCATCCGCCCCCCTGGCAAACAATTCCAGACGGCCATCAGCATTCTGCCCCGCGGCCAGGCGGTCGATCCAACCGCCCAGCGAGGCCCAGCCGCTCCAGCCGTCGTTCGGCGCCACCTGCCACTTGTGCCACAAGGCATGATCCGAGCCGATGACAAAGAGTTCAAGCCTTCCGTCCGCGTTTCGCGCTGCGATGGGCGAATCCACCCAACCGCCCATTGATGCCCAGCCGCTCCAGCCGTCGTTTGGCGCTACCTGCCAGTTATGCCACAGGGCCTTGTCAGATCCGCGGGCAAACACCTCCAGACGGCCATCCGCATTCTGCCCGACAGTCAGGCGGTCGATCCAGCAGCCCATTGAACCCCAGCCGCTCCAGCCGTCGTTCGGCGCCACCTGCCATTTGTGCCACAAGGCGGCATCCGAGCCCCGTACAAACACCTCCAGCCGACCGTCGGCATTTCGTGCCGCGCAGAGCAGATCGATCCAGCCGCCCATTGATGCCCAGCCGCTCCAGCCGTCGTTCGGCGCCACCTGCCACTTGTGCCACACAGCGGCATCCGATCCCCGTACAAACACCTCCAGCCGACCGCCTGCAAGGCGCCTGGCATTGCGAAGAGCTGCCTCGGAGTTGAGGAAAGTTCCCACGGGCTTTCCGGCGTCCGTGACGACTGCCGTTCCCGTACTGTTGAGAATGGTCCGGATCTCTTCGTGTGTGAGATCCGGGTTGACATCCAGAAGCAGTGCAACAGTGCCGGCCACTTTGGGCGTGGCGCCGGAAGTGCCGCCAAAACCGTTGCGATAGGAACTGTCTGAAGAATTGCCGCACGTCAGGTCATGGGAACCGTCACCCGGCGCACAGACCATTATCCTTGATCCATAGTTGCTGAACCATGCCCTGCGGTTCTGGGTTGCATGGTATTCGGTCGCTCCGACGAGAATGGACCCCGTTTCGGGGATAGGGTTGCCCGAATCGTCGATGCCGGCATCCCGGTCGCCGTTGCCGGCCGCGACGCACACCACCACGCCATGGGCAATGGCTGTGCGAATGGCCGCATTCACCGAAGGAACCATCTCGTAGTTGCCGAACGATCCTGTCTGCACTTCGAGGTTGATGACCTTGCGCTTGCCGCCGCTATTGGCTGTTCTGACCCAGTCGATGGCCCTTGCCCATGCATTTCCACCAAGCGGGGTCTCCGGCCCACTGTCCGCCTGCACCGGCCACAGAGTGGCGCCGAAGGCAAAACCCGCCATCCCCAGATTGTTGTCCGCGCCGCCGGCGATGCCCATGACCGCGGTGCCGTGGGAAACGGACCCGCCGGTTGATACGTTGGTGCCCCCGTCATAGGCGTTGTAGGCATGGCCCATGTCGAGACGGGAGGCCAGGTCCTGGTGACTGGTCCGGTATCCCCAGTCGATGTCGGCAATGACCACGCCGTTGCCTGACGCCATGGTCCAGGCTCGGTCTGCGCGGCACCGGAAGATGTACCATTGATTCTCCAAGCCCGTGGCCGGGTTCATCACCACCTGGTCAGTAGAGCCCACGAGCGGCTCATTCAACGGCGTCTGGGGCGGAATCGCTTTCGGTACCGCGACAGCGCGCTCCACCTCGGGCAAACTGCTGAGTTCCTGGGCGATATGTTGCGTGTCCGTGTCCGAGGGGAAGTACAACGTGACAAAATTCCCCAGGTTGGGTACGGCAACACCTTGCTGTTGAGCAACGGCCTGCGCCTCGGCCGCCTCCTGTTCCGAGGCCAGAAAGCTTGACTCAGCACGTTCGAGCTGATAGCGCTGGAGAATCTGGTTAAGACCCCCGAGATTCACACCTGCAGGACTGGATATGGCGCAAGGGGCGCCTGCCGCGGCGGGAGTGATTTGCGGCCGCACACCCTCGCGGAATTCTACCTCAACGATGCCTGGCTCGAAAGCTGCCGTCGGGGCGGAGCCGGGCGACAGATTGGCCGGCGGGAAACGATCAGCGCCTGATTCGCCTTCCCCCATGCCGCCACTCGGCATTCCACATGTTGTTGCAGAAGGTTCCGCCATCCCCGGTCCCGGCATTTCAGCAGCCGTTGCTTCGGGTTCCCCCATGCTCCCTGCCGGCATTTCACCTCCCGCTGACTCGCTTTCCCCCATTCCAGACGCTGGCATGGCGCCCTCCGCCGGCTCCGTACCGGCAACAGCGACTTCACTTGCCGGTACTTGTTCTTCGATTTCTCCGGACGGCATTTTGGCTCCCTGCACAGGTTCTTCCATGACCTTGGCGCCCTTGGGATTTCTTGTGGATTTTGTTGCCATACACTCTCCTTTCTCTCTGGTGATCACCATGGATTTCATCGGACCTCACCCGCCCGCGCACCTCTCCCGGCATGATGGAGCGAGCAACCAGACAGCTTGTGCCGCACCGTGCCATGCCACAAACCGCAGCCGGGCTGAAAAGCAGCCCCAGCGTGGCCCGGGTTAAATCACAGGGCCATGATTTGTTAATGATTATTATAAATGAATATTTAATATATGCAATTTTGGCAAACGATTTTATTGCTTCCCGGCTTGCCCCTCCGGGTAGACACAAAGCGACACGCCATCGCCGGGCTCAGGACATCTACCGGGCAAACAGTGAATAATCGCTGTGACTTCTTCTGTTGCGAAAGTGGATAAACATGGCAAAAGTGAATTTGATGGAAAACTTTTCGATAAGACCCGGGCTATCGAGCAGCCATACCGTGCCCTTGACAGAAAACAGCCGGGCAGGCCAGGAAGGAGGGAACTTTTTTCAGAGGTGCCGGCCGCCGCTCCAAGCAGGAAACGACCGGGGGAATTTAAACAGTGCTGGGCAATGATTGGAGAACAGCACACTCCATAATGGAGTGGTTACGGAAAGAACTGCCGGCAATCCTCGCCGCGACGGAAACTGGATTGCCGGAATTTCATTGAACCGGGCAGACGGAGGCGCAGAGCAACTCCCGGGACCCTTTACCGGACTCAGGTTAATTCATCCGATAATCCGCAGAACAATATACGGGACAAGGTTGAAGATCAGTATCCCCAACTTGAAGAGCGCCATCCCCGAGTAGTGAACGGCATCGAATGTTTTCTCTTCCATCCTGAACCACTTCCCATGGATCCGGTACATCAAGTCGTGGGCCAAGGTGAAGAGCAGAAACCAGGCAACAAGCACGCCCAGGTCGATAACGGTGCACCAGGCAAGCATGGAACGGATCATTTCCAGCGTCATGGCAAACATCCTCCTTTCGCCCTCATTTATCGGCTGCGCACTGCTTTCTCGATCAGCCTATCCAAATTGTAAACCGGCCTGTTGCGGCGCGGCAAGGACGTTCCACAGTTCAGACGGTGTCGGATAGCGGCTGAGAATTTTTGACACCGCCTCTTTGTATTGTTCCTCGTCCCAGGGAGGCATCAGTCTGATTCTCTCGGTCGCTTTCAAAAAAAAGCCGGCCAGAGGATTGGCCGCTATGATCGTCTTTTCGCGGCGGCAGCTGTCCCCATGGAAAAAGAAGGAAAGATGTTCACTGCGGGACATGGCCGGGAATATCCCCGCCTTGACCGGATCATGATAATCCAGCCAGACGCCGTATTCCTTGCGGTAATGACGGCCGACCCGGAAAGCGACAGCAGTCACGACGACTTTGCCCATCGGGAAAAATCCCCCCCTGGCATCAACGCCCGAATCGCCAAGATACCTGATCACCGCCGTTCTTTCACGGACCAGGAATACTGGTTGCGCATCGGGTGGATTTGTCAGGCAGGCTGTCGCCTCCCCCGGCTGCATCCCTTGAATCAGACCTTCAGCAGTTGACGAATCCGCCATAGTTCCCCTCCTCATGCAGGTCTGCGCAATGCTCTAACTTGAGATTAAGGGAAGTTGCGTCCAAGTCAACCGCAGGGGCGCCATTGCTCCTTTTTCATAACTGAAGAAATCAACCCATGTAGCAGCAAATGGAACTGTCATCCTTTTGGGAACCGCATCTCGGGATTTTCCACGGTTATTTGCGGAAATCAGCTATCCCGGCCGCAGCATCCTCAACTGCCTGCAGGACCATTTCCCTTATGGGGCTCAGCATATTGACGGTGTCTTCCGGATGCTTGTCAACAACGAAAAGTTGATTCAGCTCGGAAACCGCCAAATCGACCTCTCGTGTCAAGAAACAGATGACAAGTCTGAAAGACGTGTTGTTTTCTCCAAACGGCAGGCTGATCATGATCTCGTTGAAACTTTTGATGCCCAGTTCCTTCAGAAACAGAATCGCTACGGTTTCGGCTTTCGATATCGATTTGATCTCCTCTCTTGAAAGCGACAGATAATTGCATGCCCCTGGTCTCTTTACCATGATCTGCATTTCGCATTAGCGGGTGTTTTGTTCGCTGCCTTGAAATAGAACATGATTTCCGGCTTGCTGGTTGACTGCCAGGCTGCGTATGCTCGTTCGAATTCCTCCTGTGTGCCTGATTCGCTTCTATCCGTTCTCGTGCCGAACCTGTTTCCCATTATACCCACATAAACGTCATATTCGCCGATCTTGCTGTTGATGTACTCCTGCGCTTTCTCGGACGCAGGAGGGAGAGATTCCCAATCCTTGGTCTTCAGGGTGACATTAAGCTCATCACCAATATCATCGTCAACCGACTTCGCCACTCTTCGCACGGCTTCCCGCTCTCGGGACAGATCACTCGGAGAAGAGATAAATATGGTAATCTGTTGCTTGGACGTCATAAAGAACACCTCCTGTTGCGGGACACTTCCGGTCAACATCCTGGCCGGACATGCCCTGGTGCAGGTTCATGCCTGTCAAAAAGCGGGAGCGGGGATCTCGGATTTGAAGCGTTTACAAATCCATACGTCTTGAAATATCAGTACAATATCGATGTGCGGCCCTTCGGAATCAATGACATTTACCATAGTATTTTCTAATTGACAATATCCAAAACATATCCATATTCGAGTCGTGGGCACCGCAGCCGGAACCGGGCCATCAACAGGAGCCCGCAGGGGCAGCCCTTCATGACTTGAACTCAAAGCAGTCCATAGTCACTGTTAGTCAAACCTTGAAGGCCTGGCCCAATGTTTTACACTGCGTAAAACTGGGATTCCATTGAAGAGAGGACAAGCGCATTGAAGCAGCATAATGGGGAAGTCTTGTTGGTTTAGGGGGGCGGAAGTTTGAACTCGACCAAAGCCTGGGGCATAAACAACAATGGCCAGGTTGTGGGGTATTACATTTGAGACCTTACCACAGGGATAACTGCTCTTCCAGGAACTGCGCCAGGCAAGCTCCGCCATCCCGTCCCATGTCCGTGAATTTGATGCCGATGCCGGGCAGGGAAGACGACTCTGCACTTTCCAGCAGGTATATGATCTCTCCCGTCAACTTTGCCGGTTCACTGCATGAGGACAAATAGAGCGAGATTTGAATCGTGTGACCGACGTATGCTCCTTCACAGCAAGCCGTCACCAGCATGCCGCCAAATCCTATTGTTTCAGTTTTGGCTGATAGGCGACGCTTCCCGACGACAAGCTCCACATCAAGTTCCACCCGGATTCGCGGGGTCAGCCTCTTTTTTTCGAAAGGCAGATTTCGCTGCAGCATATCGTGGATGTCATTTATGGTTACGGGTTTCGTCAGGTAGTCACAACATCCCGCATCTTCTGCCCGCTGGCGCCCATCCCGGCTCCCGTCCGTTGTGACAAATACCACGGGAATGTCCGCGGTTTCGGGAAAGCCGGCTGTCTCCGCACACAAGGCAAGTCCTTCATACTCGCCAAAGTGCAATTCCGATATTACAAGATCCGGCATTTTCTCCCTGATAAGAGCCAGTCCTGTTTTAGTATCACAGGCAGCCAGTGTTTCATAACCCATCTTTGTCACTATGCGACCCAGAAATCTGATGAATGTTTCGGAAGGATCGATTATCAGTACTTTTTTCACAGGCACATTAATCCTTTCGCGCAGTTGAGCGCATCCAGCGGCAACGGCTACATTTTTGCGTCCTGCCGATAATTCCAGTCGTTACACTCAAGGAATTCCTTGAAAGGTCATTGCCACTCCTCTAATACTTTAATCAGGTCATTGATCCGGTAAGGCTTTGCAAGTATGGAATGGAAACCATAACTCCGATAGTGGGCGAAAACAGGTTCATCATAGTATCCACTGGAAACAACGGCCCTGATTTCAGGGTCAATGAGCAGAAGCTCGCTCATTGCCTCCTTGCCGCCAATGCCGTCCGGAACATCAAGATCCAGTATTACCAACGAGAACGGCCTGCCCTCGTTTCTGCTTTTGCGGTAGAGAGCAACAGCTTCAGCCCCTTCATGGGCGCAGACCACGTCCCAGCCCAATGCCTGCAGCATTTCTCGCAAGACTTCCCTGACACATTCCTGATCGTCCATCACAAGCACCCGACCAGAGCAAACCTGGTTTTGCACCAATTGGTGGTCCATGCCGATTCCTTCCGCATAAATTTGCCTGTCCAACAGCCATTGCCAAGCCGGAAGCCACCATCGGACACGAGTATATTCCATTTGGGAGGCGAGGAATTCATTGGAACCTATCCTGATGGAACCACCGAACGATACCCCTCAACGTTGCAACAGGGTAGTACAGCAACACAGCTGTTTTCAATTGCTTAATGAGTAATATGCCTGGGAATTCCCTTATCCGGGTAAAAAAGGGAAGAGACTGTGGGTGATGCGGCTATAACGGTTACAACCTCAACTTGCGGCATACAGGAGACTCAACAATGAAACATGTCCGGCTAAACCAGTGACGTAAGCCCTTCACGAAGTGCATATTTTGTAAGTTCGGCAATGCTGAACAGATTGAGCTTTTTCATTATATTCAGGCGCTGCACCTCCACGGTTTTGACGCTTACCCCCAAGGTGAAAGCTATTTCCTTTGTGTTTCTTCCATCGGCTATGTGTTGCAGCACTTCCTGTTCACGTGAGGAAAGGACCGACCCCAAGTCCCTCCTGTCGGCAGAGGAATTCCGTGTATAGTCGCGGATCATGAGTTCGGTGATTTTGGCACAGAGGAACGGTTCACCATTCATGAGAGCCCGAATCGCATGCAACAGCTCGTCGCTTGCGCAATCCTTCAGCAGATACCCTCTGGCCCCGGCCCTGAGGCAATCGGCCACGCATCTGCCATCCATAAGCATCGACAGGATCAGAATCTTCGACTCCGGGACAGATTTGACAATGCACCGGGTAGCCTCGATACCGCCCATTTCCGCCATGTTCAGATCCATGAGGACTATATCGGGACGATGTTGCACGGCTTTGGCGAGCGCATCTTTGCCGTTCGATGCCTCGTCCACCACTTCGATGTCCGCTGACATGTCGAGAATCGCCTTCAATCCTTCACGCAGGATCCTGTGATCGTCCGCCAACAGCACTTTTATGGCCATACGTAACTCCTCGGGCAGCAACAACCGGCAGCCAATTACACGATCCGGTCAGTATGTGCCGGT
The DNA here is from genome assembly GCA_034933285.1 of Geobacteraceae bacterium. Lineage (GTDB taxonomy): Bacteria > Desulfobacterota > Desulfuromonadia > Geobacterales > Geobacteraceae > RPRC01. The sequence continues at coordinate 92,883 of JAYFNT010000025.1, forward strand.
ATTTAATTGTACCAGTGAGCAACCCCATTTGTCACCATTTGCGAAACGAATCAGGCAATAAGAGCAATATGTGCGTTTTCCCTTATTCGATTAATAAGGAAATGCGACACTGGTGATGCTGACCGGTTGCCATTCGATGCTTCCTCGTCAAAGGAAAACACGCCATGCCAAAGGCAAAAGTGTCCCTATTTCCTGTTTTCCCCAACGCAAGAACAGGATTTCAGCCCGTCCTTGTTTCATTTTCTTTCGGTCCTATCCCCTAAGTTTACAAATGCGACCAGCGACAAAAACCGCGACATGCCCCCCACGCCGCCAACAGCCTCACCAGGAAAGCAGATCCCGTCAATCTCCTGATACATACAAACCGTGGCGTCAAAAAGTCCGGTCCAGGTCAGCAAAACAGAGGACAAGCGCAGCCCGACAGAACAGAATATTCAGCCAACGCAGTCATCCGCCGCACCGTTACCGGTGGCTTCCAATGGCACTGGAAACGCGAATGCGCAGCAAAGGCAACAGACCATCAGGACCGATAAAGAGCAGGAGTTGGACAGGATCAGGAAATACCTGGCAAGAGTCAATAACCTTCATAACCTACCGACGTCCCATCGTTTCAGAAAAAGAGACTCAGATAATACGGCAAAGCCTGGCAATATCCTCGGCTGTTCTTTCGAACAAGCGGGATGCGTGCAAAAAAAATCCTTCAAGCCTCTTCAGGTCTTCATACATTTCTTCGCGACCCGCAGAAATCGCCTTCTCTTCAATTTCGGCCTGATATCTGTTTACGAGCTCTGCAATTTCAGTTAATCGTACCAAATCAACTAAAAAGTTATCGGATGCAGATGCAGTTCCAGAGGAACTGGCAGATGCCGGTTTGTCTTCGAGTATTTTCCTTAGGGCGGGGAAATCTTCCCATTCTCGCTCCCGGTATGCTTCTGTTGTCAAGCTCATCTGACACCTCCTTGTCAGCATTATCTTCTTGCAGCCGGCAAATGCTGGAAACCCATTTCGAAAAATGTTCCATCTTAAATTATATGCGTAAAAATCATTTAAAAAATACGAAATTATTCCCTGAAAAATAAAAGGAGAAGGCAAAATAGTTCCTTAGCAAAGTTGCATTCAAGACACATAATGCGAAGTATCTTCAGCTTATTGCCCCTGTGTTTCAATTATACAAAAAATGCTTTGTATTAGGAGAATACTATTTTCCCAAGGGACTGAAACGAGGCCTTGCAGGAGTCGGGTGGCCGGTTGAGGGAATTCGATTTGAAAGGGGATGGAAGCTATATCCCGCAATTTGTTTCATGTCAGGGTCTGACCCTTCGGCTTTCGATGAAATCACCAGATGCAAAGCCTGACCCCATTGGTTTCACTCCACAACATGTCTTCGAATAAGTTATAATATAGTCCGTATAGGTCATATAATATTTTGGTCTGATGTCACAAGAGAAATGCTGCGGAAATCATGTGCGGCTCATTTGCCGATTGTGGGGTGACAACAATGAGAATCCTGATAATTTCCCTCGTTTTGCTCATATCCGGCTGCGCGGTGTACAAACCTGTTCCCATGGAGACTGCTAGCATCGGAAAAGACATCGATCTCCCTGGAATGACAAGGGGAGAAATCTACGAAAAGTCCAGGGAATGGATTGTGCGGCACGTGTATTCGAAGGATCATATCATTGAAGTTTCCGACAAGAATGCAGGCCTTATCGTGGCAAATGGCTTTATCAAGTATCCGGCGACAGGGAAGCTGGAAGAAATAGACAAGATCCAATATACGATTTCATTCACCATGCAGGCAAATATCAGGGATCAGGGGGTGACATTCCTTTTCAGGGACCTTCTGATCGATATCCCGAAATATTACTACCATGTACCGCGTTTATATCAGATGCAGGAGTATTATGGCGGGTACTCGGTACCTGTTACCGAACAGGGCGATTACGAAGCGGCGCGGAGAGGGCTGCTGGAGCTTGTCGACAGACTGGGGGAATACCTGAAACGAAATCCCGGCATCTAGGGGTCAGGCTTTGCATCTGGGGATTTCCGCCGGTAAACGGTCCAGCTTGTACCCATGCAATCAGACAAATCCGGAAGGCACCGTCACCCCTCTTTTTCCTTCAGGTGTTCTTCGTAGAGTGCGTAATTGGCTTTCAGAATTTCAGGGATCTTCAATTCGTATGGGCAACGCTCGATGCAGTCTCCGCACTCTATGCAGAGCGGCACGCTTTCCATAACCTTCCGGCAGAATTCCACCGCAACGGGCGGGGACATGCGGCGGGCGACAATGGGATAGCCCATTGCGGGCGTTATCATTACTCCATGCGGACATGGCTGGCAATACTCGCAGCGACGGCAGAATATTTTGCCCAGCTCGTTGCGGTAGTTTTCCATCGCCTCCAGATCCTGCTTGCTGATCACGTTGGGTTGCGCATAGAAGGAGAGGACCTGGTCCACCTGTTCGCACGATTCAAAGCCCGGAATCGGTATCATGTAAGGATAATTACGCAGATACTTGAAGGCAATCCCGGCATCGTCGATCACTCCGCCGCCGAAAGGTTTCATGCAGATGAAGCCCATCCCCGTTTCCCGTGCCGCACCAAGCAGTTCGTCCTTTGCCCCCTCCTCGATGAGGTTGAAAGGGAACTGGATCGTCTCGAAAAGGCCGCTCTTCACCATTTTGAGCGCCATGGGCAGACTGTGGGACGTCACGCCGACATGCCTGACCTTGCCGGCCTCTTTGGCCTTCATGACCGCCTCGAGCGCCCCTCCCGGCCCAGTCACCTTTTGCCAGTCCTCCTCCTGGGCGACCTGGTGCAGTTGGTAGAGATCAAGATAGTCGGTCTTCATTATCCGCAGGCTGTTTTCCAGCTGTTCCATTGCGCCTGCCCCATCGCGCTTCAGGGTTTTGGAGGCCAGCACCACCCGGTCGCGCATGCCCTCGAACGCCTTCCCGATCTTCTCTTCGCTGTCGCGATAGGCGTTGGCCGTGTCGAAAAAGGTGATTCCCCGTTCCAATGCATAACGGAGCACGGTTACCGAATCTTCCTTGACCAGCCGGATGATGGGTATGCAGCCGAAGCCGAACTCCGAAACGGTCAGGCCGGTCTTTCCCAGTTTCACATATTTCATGGTGTTATTCCTCGCATTTCCGCCGCAGACGTTCCAGCCCCTTGCTGCCTCTCCGAAGCATGTTCCTTTATCCCGTCAAAATGACATCACCTAAGAATACACAAAAAAAGGAAGTTGCGACAGCATGGCAACTTCCTTTTTTTCATAGGGCGGCAGAAATCCGCATGAAAACAACCTTATACGTTGAAGCGAAAGTGCATCACATCCCCGTCCCGCGCCACGTATTCCTTTCCTTCCAGCCGCATGAGCCCCTTTTCCTTGGCGCCCGACTCACCCCCGGCAATTACATAGTCGTCATAGGCAATGACCTCGGCGCGGATGAACCCCTTCTCGAAATCGGTATGGATCACGGCAGCCGCCTGGGGCGCCCTGGTTCCGGCCGGGATGGTCCAGGCGCGGACCTCCTTCTTGCCCGCGGTGAAGTAGGTGATGAGGCCCAGCATCTCGTAACCGCTCCTGATGAGCCGGTCCAGGCCGGACTCGGCAAGCCCCATGCCGGAAAGGAAGCCTGCCTTCTCCTCCTCGTCCAGCTCTGAGATCTCCGCCTCGATACGGCCGCAGATCACCACCAGTCCGGCGCCTTCCCGTTCGGCCAGCTCCCGCACCCGGGCAACAGCGGGGTGCTTTCCCTCCAGATCGTCCTCCGACACGTTGGCAACATAGAGCACCGGTTTGTCGGTCAGCAGGTGGCATTCCCCGAGAATCCGCTGTTCATCCTCATTCAGGGCAACACCGCGTGCGCCGCCCCCCTGCTCCAGCGCCTGCTTCACCCGCAGCATGAAATCCACCTCGTCCTTCAGCTTGCGGTCGCCGTTCTTGGCCAGCTTTTCCACCCGCGAAAGCCGCTTTTCCACCGTGTCCAGGTCGGCCAGGGCCAGTTCGGTCTGGATGATCTCGATGTCCCCCGCCGGGTCGATGGCGCCGTTGACATGGACGATGTTCTCGTCCTCGAAGCAGCGCACCACGTGGATGATGGCATCGACGCCGCGGATGTGGCCCAGGAACTGGTTCCCCAGCCCCTCGCCCTTGCTGGCCCCCTTGACCAGGCCGGCGATGTCCAGGATCTCGATGGTGGTGGGCAGGATCCTCTCGGGATTGACGAATTGGGCGATCCGCTGCATGCGGGGATCGGGAACCTGCACGATGCCCACGTTGGGATCGATGGTGCAAAAAGGATAATTGGCCGACTCGGCGCCCGCCGAGGTCAGTGCATTGAATATGGTGGACTTTCCCACGTTGGGGAGACCGACGATGCCGCAGTTGAAACCCATCTGGTACCTTCCTTCGAAAAAAATAACGGCGAGTCGCCTCGCCGCGTGAGAAAAGAGTGGCATCTTACCACAATGAAAAATTTTTTCAACAGTACCATTCCGTGGCAGCCTTACCTGTCTTCTCCCACGCCGAAAACATTTTCAGGATCGATAGCGACGATGAGATTCTCAAACTTCGTTCCATCCTGCCCGTAGTACTCATAAGCATTATAACCACCGGGGCTCGGCCGATACGTAACGGGTGTCCGGGCACCGTCCGGATACAACAGGATGGTCCCGTCCTCGTGCTCAACGGCTCGACCGTTTTGCCCCATGATTACAGCCCCTTCTCGCGACTGGACCACTGGCCCGTAAGCAGCGGCCGGGTCGGCGGACGGATCGATATGTGGAGGATTCTCGCGTATCTCTTCAGTGGCTTGCGGCGGCTGCCCTTCTCGGGGGCCCCGCTCCGATGACGCCGAAGGTTCTGTCCGCGGCTCAGACCTTCGGGATGGCAGGATCCGGTGCAACGAGTTTCCAGAAGGATGAACCCAGTGTTCAATGCCCATGGAAGTTACTACCCATCGATAACCGTGCCGCCGCAGTTCTTCCGGCGATTCTCTCAAGATATTCGTCCAATGGCTGACCGGTTCAGGACGGCGAAGGCTTTGAGCATAACCAAGGAATTGGCTGGCAAAATCACTGCCATAGTTTCCGGACATATAGACCACCACCACTGTCTGTTCACCAGGCATGAGACGCCTCCAGGCATCAAGCGCCTCGTCCGGCCATGCAGCGAGTCGACGGAGGTAGTTGTCGCGCTCGATTTGCCGTCGTGTCGGCTCTTCCTCTCTCCTTATGATGGAAGCCGGCCCTCCTGATTCCTGTACTACATGGGTTAACTGTCCAAACATGCGCATGACCTGATCCGCTACCCTATCCGCTTCCTGCTCACATGGATCATCAGGTTGACTGATTTCAAGCCTGGGCTGGATTGCGGAACTGCGCAGGATACGGCTGATCCGGGTTTGCTGCTGGAAGTGGACGCACGGCATGGGCATGCTGCGATACCCAACGACGGGCTGAGAGGCATTTCTCTTTTTGACAAAGGCAAATTCCCTCATGGACATCCACCATTTTCTTCGCCAATCCTCAACTTAACGGTTGGCGATTCCGGAAAGTATCCCTTCAAGAGCATGTTTCGCCCTGGCCAGGGTCGAACCGTTTGCCCGATGCAGCGTTGCCTGGGCGTTTTGCCAAGCCACTGCGTCAGGACCGATAGCGGCATTCTCGTTATCCACAACCGTATCGTTGCTGACAATCAGGGTTGCTCCATTCCTCCGCAAGACGGCAATGGCATGGCCCGAATCAATGCTGTTGTTCCTGATTTGTTGATCGGTTGCGCGTACGGCCATCGTGTAATGCTGAAGCCGCGCGCCCGCTGCCTGCAGCAGCGTCGCACCTAACAGTGCATAGCCTGAACAAACCAATGGTCGCCTTCCGGTAATGGAGGCCTGACGTTCAAACAGACTTTCAATGGTCGGCTCGGCCATGTCTTCAAGGGAAGCAACAAGGCGATGATAAAACCAGGCGCCCGCAAAAGCCTCGTAGGCACGAACCAGCTCCGCGTTGCTCCTGCCGCGCAGGGACCCGAACCATCCCCTGCCCTCTGCAAGGGTCGGAACGGCGCCGGCAGGCAGATGGCCTGTGGCCTGCATCATCTGCCGCGCCTCAAGTTGCAGCGGAAGGATGGACTCGCCAAAAGCGTGCAACAGCTTTATCTGGCTGCTGTTGAGGCTCGGGAAGAGGCGAAGCAAATCATCCTCGACAGTCGTGCGCAGCAGCCCGGCGAGTTGACCGGCTTCCTCCGTCGTCGGCGCGGTTGCCCCAGGCACCCCGTTAAGCCACAGAAGACACCTGAAGACAAAATCCAGCCGCGCCGAACTGCCCTGACCTTGACCGAGAGTGGCTGCATTTTCGCTGAAACGCCGCTGCAAGGCCTTAAGGTTGTCTCTGACTTGTTCCACGATTCCGACATCGACCTCGCGCCCGGAGACGGAGCCCCACAGCCTCCTGAGTTCGTCTTGCAGGGAAAAAGCCAGGGTATCGACGTCCACCAGTGCCAGGACCTCCGGCATCTTCCGGAGCAATTCACGCAATCGCATCTGGGCTTTTTGTACCGAAACCAGGCCCTGAAGGCGATACAGGTCATCATCGCTTCTGAGACGGGGCAGCGCATGTCGCAAGCCGCCTTCTTCATTGTCTTCAACAACCCCATGGATTCCCCGGGCGACTTCGCTCAACACCCCGGCCGCCCGCGGCCCTGTCGAACCCAGCGCAGCAAGACGGGAGCGCACGGCCGACAATGCCGAGGACCTCGCCTGATCCAGTCCAACGACCGCGGCCGGGTCGATGACACCCTGTTGCTTCTGTTGAGCCTCGGCCCATGTTTGCAACTCCGCCAGGGACTGAGCGTCGGTTTGGCGGGATTTTTCGCTCTTTTGCCGGCTCACTCGTGCATCCAGTACAGCCAGCGAGAGATGGATTACCGCCTGGCGGGCACGGGCGACATCGAAACCTCCGTCGGAACGCCGTGTGTCGACGAGGGCCACCACGGGTCGCACGGCATTGAAGCCGGAGTATTCTCGGACAAAGGCCAGAGCTTCCGCATTTCTCCTGATGGCGTTGGCAAGAGCATCGGTTTGCTGAGGTCCATAGAGGTCCATCAACAAAGACTCGCTGGCGATTCGCCCCAAAAGGCCGCCGCGCAGAATGCCGTTCCAGGGAGACATGATTGCCGTTTCGGGGGTTTCTCCAGGCGCCGGGGCAGCATCTTTGCACTGTATCGCCGGTTCCGCCGACAGGGTATGAAGCGGCAACGACAGTGGACCGCCGTCGGCAGACTGCTGGACAACATGGGTCAACTCATGGGCAAGCAGAAGCTTTCCCGATTCACTTTCGGGGGCATAGCGCCCTTGCGCAAACACGACATGGTTACCATATGTGTAGGCCTGGGCCTCGATCGCTTGTGCGCTGGCCGCGGCTCTCCCGTCCGCATGCACACGAACATGGTCGAAATTGACCCCGAAACGCGGCTGAAAGTACGCCCGCGCCCCAGGATCGAGCTGTTGGCCGCTACCCTCGAGATCATTGATGTAGCTTGCCGTCAAAGGAGGTATGTCTGCAGCACTCTCGTCACCCTTGGCCTGGAGAATCGACCCGGCTTCTCCCTTGCGCACTGAATCAGGACATTGCATCACGTCCCCGACTGCAGACTGGATATTGGAAAACTGTTCCTGCGCTCCAGCCTGGTCTGGAAGGGGTATCTCCGGCATGCGCATGACCTGGTCTGCCACGCGATCCGCCTCCTGCTCAAGGTCGTCATTGGTAGCGTCGACCACAAGTCGGGGCTGGATTATCCGGCTTCGGAGGATCTGGCGAATTTCCTGCCGGCACGAGATTGCCGAACTGCAGGGCAATGCCGGCAAGACTGGCAGCCTTCGGTGCGGCTCTTGGCGGTTCTTCAAGTTGTCGGCGAATATCTTCATGTCCGCCTCCTGGCCTCATCTATTTACCAGTCCTTACCCCGATATAACCAGGCTCAGGTTGGCGGCCCGTTCGGAGCGCCCGGGGGGAACGATGTTCATGATGACCGCTTCCCCTTCCCCACGGTTTCCGACGTAGATGGAGGAATTGCCCATCACTATGGCGGCACGGGCTGCCGCCACCTCGAAAACCGATGCAGACAGGCTGGTGTTCAGGAACGCCATCTGGCTGTCCGGGCTGAGGAAGGTCAGGTCGCTCAGCAGGGCGCTGGAGAAAAGGGCAGGAAGCGTCCCGCCGTTGCCGGCGACGATTTCCACCAGGCGTTGGCGGGTGGCCGAGCTGAAATCCAACCTGGTCATGCGACACCCAGTGACCCGGAAGGTGGTTCCCATTCCGGCGCAATTCACCCGCCCCTGCTTCACCAGCGCATCGAGATTCTTGACGGCATCATCCGGCATCGTTCCCGCGGGCTGGACACCGTAGAGGGTGACAATTCCCCGGATGTCGCAGTCCGACAGCGTCCAGTCGGCGTTCGCATCAATGATGGAAAGGGCAGCCGCAGGTCGTTCGCGCACCGCTTCCACGCGGATCTTCGCCAGCGCCGCTCCCAGCTGCCCCTCCGGCGCTTCAGCCTGGCGCAGGAGGGCGATCAGCCCCAGGTAGCTCTGGCGCTCACGGACCGCCAGGTTTGCGGCCATTGTCCTCACCCGGTCATTGATGGCAGTTGACAGGTTCTGTCGCTCCGGTTCGCCCATGCCGGCCAAGGCCCTGGCCGCATCCGCCACTTTCCTGTCAAAGTCGTTCCGGTCCGCCCGACGGAAGAGATCGGCCAGGGCCGGGTGGAGGTCCAGGATCCTCAGGGGAAACTCGGTGCTTGCCGGGCCGGACGCCTCCAGCTCCAGGCAACTCATGGCGACTGTGCCCGCGTCTGCCACCCGCACCAGCACCCCTTCGGTGATGAAGCCGTAGACCGCCAGCCCTTTCAGGGAAACGTCCCGGCAGTTGTCGAATACGAGTGCACCGGCCGGATTGTCCATGGTGACTATTTCCATATCCGAGAGGCATATCGCAGCGAATCCCTTGAAGCGGGCCGGCTCCTTCTGCAGATGGAGCCGCGTTCCATGACCGCACCCCGTCAGACAGAGGTGAACCCTTTCGTCCTTGGGCACGATCGCGTAACCGGCGAATTCATGGTCCCCGGGCAGGAGGCAGAGACAGATGTCCAATTCCCCCTTTTCGATGAGTTTCTTGAGGGCCTCTTCCAGGGTTGCGAACATGCCCCCCTTGCCGACGGTGATCCGGCAGCCGCCGCCGGACGGACGGGCGCAGAGGGCGTCCAGGGCGTCCTGGACCGTGTCGACCCCCGGTTGGTTCAGATAGGTGCAGTCGCCGGCCGGCTTGTAGGACACGTGGCCCGCCCGGATGTTGCAGAGGAGCTTCAAAGCATCCGCCACTGTGCTGACGGCCTGGCCCTGGTAGACGCTGGTGTCGCACGGCTTGGCAAAGGCCACGTGCTCGGCGGCAAGCTGGCAGAGGCGGTTGAGGGCCTTTTCCACGTTGTCATGGGTAGCGTTGAACAGCCCGCTTGAACAGGTGGTGGCATACCCCACGTCGTGGGCATGGAGGTCGGTGAGGGGTGGAAACCTGTGGCGGCGCTTGTCGGCATCGCTGTCGAAGGCAACCACAGTGCCGTCCGCCAGGACCCGAGCCAGGCGGATATAATGATGGGTAATTCCCCGGGGCTCAGCGCCGCTTACCACCACATCGCCCGGATTCAGCACCGCCTCGCGCACCGGCGCCAGCCAGAAGTCTCCGGGCACGAAGGTCATGCCGGCCAAGTCCAGCGTGAGTTGCAGCGCCTCCAGGTTGATCCGGATGGCCGTTCCCAGGGTGACGTGACCGGGGGCGGTTGACGCCCCGCCGGTGGAAAGGTCTACCCCCCGGTCGCTCCCTGCGGACAGGGACCAGGTAACGCCCGAACGGGTCAGGTCGCAGTAGCCGTCCCAACGACGCACCAATTCTTTCGGCGGGGCAGCGGGAATTTCGTAGGCATTTTTAATAATGCCGCAGGTCGGCGTGAATCCCGTTCCCGGAAAGAGTCCCAGGTGCTTTTCCGTGGTCAGGTTGTGGAACTCGTAGACGAACTTGGAAGATACGAATCCCGGCGGCATTTTCTCCACCGACAGTGCGCCGTACTGCTCGGCGCCGTTCTCGCTGGACCACTTGAGAATCAGTCGGGTGGGGTTCGCGGCCTCGCCCTCCAGGGCATGGACCTCCAGGCGGAACAGGTAGCTGCCGACCCTTCCCTTTCCGGCGGAAATCAAACCGGCGCACGGGTCGCAGGGGTCGCCGGCCTCCAGGCTGGTGTGGAGGGCCAGCGACAGGGTGGCGTTGCCCTGCCGCAGTATGCCGGTTTCGGGGTTGACCGACTCGGGGCAGGTCTTCACCTGGAGCATGGTCTGGGTGCGGGTGCAGGTGTCGGCCCCGTGGAGCCCCGGGTCCCTCAGCGTGCCGTCCTCCAGCGAGGTCACGGCCCGGTCCCAGACGTCGGCATAGATGATATAGGGGCCGGTGGCGGGAAACGCAGGATACCCCGGGAGGTCGGCCTGGGTATTTGCAGCAAAGGGTGCGCCCTCGGGCAGTACCGCCCGGATGCCGTCCGCGTAAAGGTCGCCCGGCTGGATCTTCCGGTCGGCAGTGATGGAAACAGAACCGGTTCGTGGGGAACCGGAGCCGACCACGTCGGCAAGTGCCCGGGTGAGCTGCTCCCGGCAGATTGACACCAGTTCGTTCCAGTCGGCGTCGGTGATCATCCGTCCCTGCTGCTGTTGGATTCCGGAATAGCGCTTGTCCGGCTGGAAACTGTCACGAGATATCTGAGTTTTCATGGGTCACCCCTCGGTTTGGAAATCTCTGCTAAACACACGGCGGATAGGGCGACCGGTGCAGGCGAAGATCCGGCACGATGACCGCCTCCATCCCCACCGGGATAAACTCCTTCAGCTTGTCAAGCACCGCGGCCATGAGCAGGCTGTAGCGCCAGCCGTGGTGCGCGCCCATCTCTCCGCCGTCTTCTGCGCCGAAGCGGATCGGCTCCGCAGTGGCAGGATGGAGCACTCCGCATCCCGGCTCGCCGAACCGGGCGGTGCGACGCACCACTCCCCCCCCCTCTTCGAACTCGAAGGAGTAGAATACCGGCCGCTCGGTGGAATTGCGGAACTTGAGGAGCGCCGGTGCCGAAAGCCCCGGGGGAACACGGGAAAAACGGATGCAGTGCGGTTTCTCCTTCACCGCAGGCGCCAGCGACACCATCCCGTCAAAGAGGGAGTCGCTGGCCTGGAGGCGTCCGCACGACAGGCCGTCGAGCACCGTGCAGTATTCGAGGCGGAGCAGCCCGGGAACCGTCATTTTGCCTAACAGGCAATCCTCCGCCGTCACCACCGGAGCTTCCATTGCGCCTGCCGGAACGGTGACTTCAAGGACGCGCACGGCGCACCTCCTGAGCCTCACACTCCCGGCAATCACCTTCAGGGTACCGTCGATGACCAGGTCCTCGAGCAGTTGCTCCTTCTTTGTATCGACGAGCGTGTCTCCCTGCACGGGAAAGAGCCCCGGCGCGAAAAAGCCCAGGGGCGGCGGCGCGTGGAGGATGACCCTCTTGGGGTGGATGTGCCCCTGCCGCCAGTCGGGAGTGCGAAGATCCACCGTGCACCGGGAAACATCGTCGAAGCTCCCGGGGAAACAGGGCGCGCCGTGGGGATTGACCTGTCGCCACCACGTGGGTTTCCCGGCAAAAGTGGTGAGTTTCGCCGCCGGATTGGCAGGAAATTCGTCTACGGCCACCGCCACCTCCATGGCCCTCGTCGGGTAGCGGAAATCCGGCGTTGCAGCGGGGAGGTCGGGGTGACGCGCCGCCCAGAGTGGGTGTTGCCGGAAATCGTCGAAGGCTAAGTCCTCTCCCAGCGCCCCGGCCGGCAGCAGCGGCATGGCCACGCGGGGAGTCACTGCGGTCCGCAGCCATCCCTCCCGGATCTCAACCTCCATCCGGCCGACAGCTTCTGCAATCTGCTCGATGGCGGTCAGAGTTCCCTTGCGCTGCCGCCATGCAACGGCGTTGGCCACCTCGTCGCGCCTGCCCCGCTCGTCGGGAGAGACGAGGCGTACGTCCAGCAGTTGGGCGAAGTAGGGCAGCAGCCAGGGCTGGCAGGCAAGGCCCTCGGTTGGGTTGTCCGGAAAGGAGTCGGCCAGCCGCTGGTCAAGGGTGGCGCGGAGCCGGTCCAAGAGTTCGCCGCAGGCATCCAGATACCTCGCCAGGTCCCCCTCTCCGCCGGCCTCGCTGCTGTCACGGGTGCGGTAGACCTCTGGCAACATGCCGTACAACTGCCTGCCTGTCGCGGTTTTGGGGTTTTCATCTGCCATGATCGTCTCCGGTTGATCCAATGTGTCTAGGGAATGTTGCCGCCTTCCACCTCTTCTTCAGCAGCCACCCTGAGCTGCCCCAGGGTCAGCACCTCCCGGTCGGCGACCTGTTCCCGCCGCAGCGAGCGGTCGCCGTTTATGACCGCAACGGAATGCTCCACCCCGGCGGTCCCTTCAACCACCCGGTACACTTCGCTCAGGAACAGGTCCTGCCCCAGTTTCCGTTTCCGGAGCGAGAAGGACTCCTGCAGCGCACTTTTCACCGCGGCCGTCACCAAGTCAGGGTTGCGGCCGTTCTCCACGGTCAGCAGCACCTCCAGGGAAAAGGTGCGCGGCACGTAGGGGAGCACCGTCACCTCCACCCCGGGCAGGGCATGGGCAACCAGGAACTCGGTCAGGGGCGCGGCGAGCGTGCCCAATCCCCCGCCCCCGGCCGGCACCACCACGATCTCCACCCTGTCGTTGCGTCCCAACCCGGCCGGCCTGGAAAAGGCCCGGGCCTGCCAGACGCTGCTCTGCCCGGTGGCCAGCCAGGCGAAGTCATCCAGGGAAACCGCCCGTTCCAGGGTAAGGAGCGTTGCCGGCGCGTTCTCCCGCAGGGAGTCCGCTCCTTCCCGGTCGTTGCCGCCGGTGGCAGGCAGCGGCTGGCGAACCCTGTCCACCAGGCGGTGGGGCCTGGTCGGCTTCACCAGGCTGCCGGCGGGCAGGTTGCCGCCGAGCCCGGTGCCCGAACGGAACACGGCCCGCACGTTGTTCACCCCGGTGGGAAGGCGCCGGCCCCTCGTCCCGTCACCGAAGGTGACCAGGAGATGCCCCGCCTCGGTCATGTGCACCGTGTAGTGCGGATCGGCAGGGCCGGATGAAGCGAAGCTTTCCACCTGCCGCCATTTCCGCCCGGCCACCGAAAGGTCCATTGCGGCCCGGACTCCGGCAGTCTGGGTCGGATCGGCCACGAACGACACTCCCGCCTCAGCCAGGACGAAGGACTGGCCGGCGCGGGTGGCATCACCGCTGCCCAGGACCTTTTCCCCCTTGCCTTCTCCGTGACCGGCCAGGACCACGTTGCCGGCAATGAGGGTGTTGCCGCGGGTGAACCCCGCCCCCAGGTCACGGGAGAGGACGAGGGCGCCGCCCTCCAGCCCGGCCACGGTGGCGTGGAAGGAGGCAGCCGGGTCATCGTCCCGCTCCACCACGATGACGCGTCCCTTCTCCAGTGCAGCGGGCACCGCTTCGAGCGGGATGCGGTTTCCGGCCAGGGGCAGGCTGTTTTTCCGCCAGTCGACTGGGCGGAGCGCGTCCTTGAAATGGGCGTAGATCCTGGTTTCGGCAAGAAAATAATCACCGCCTCCCCGGTCCGTCCATGTGCCGTCCGCGGTCAGTGTCGCTTCTTCCCGTTCCAGGTCCACACTCACCGATGCCAGGCGCGCCCAGGCGGCCTGGTGTCCCGTTACCACCACGGCAAGGTCGCCGGCGGTGGTCTTCTTCGGTTTGCCGGTGACAATGGCCGCAGTCAGGCTGCCATCCTTCTTCTCCAGGTAGCTGTCGGTCCGCCACGGCCCGGAGCCCACCGGCGGGACCAGTAGGGTCTGGGCGTTGTCAAGGGGAAAGGAGTGATCGCTCTTCAGCCACGAGACCGTCAGAATGGTATAACCCTTGCGTAAATGGCTGCCGTCCGCGGGATGATAGCGCGCAGCGGTCACGGTATAGAACGGCAGCCGCTTGATCTTCCTGGTGTCGACGGTGTCATGTGCGACCCGCAGGCCGGCAAGCCGCGACCAGTCCCCGGCCACCCGGAGGGCATAGATCACTGCGTCGGGTTGATCGACCGAACGTTCCTCCTGGGCGCTCACCGTTATGGTGACCGGATAGCCGGCCCATGCCGTGTCCAGCCGCAACAGCCCGACTGCAGTATCCAGGACCAGCCGTTTTCCCCGCACCGAGACGACTCGGCGATAGAGGCTCACGGCACCGTCGCTGACCAGGATCACCATGCCGGGAAGAAGCCCTTCCGGTTCACCGGTCAGGCGGAGCACCCGCTCCATCTCGGCCCCCTTGGCCGCGGGACCTTTCGGTTCAAGCCTTTCGGCCGGCTTGGCGTGGATCACCGTATAGCCCTTGCGGAGCCGGCTGGAAAGCCTGGGGGTGACCCGAACCTCGGTGTTTCCGGCCACGACCCTGGACCCCATGACAAGATATGCGCGGAGGATGCCGCTCTGCTCGTCCTCCAGGACCAGGGGCTGGCCGGTCTTCAGGTCCGCCGCCTCCCCTTCCAGCAGCAGGGTGTGCCCGCCCAGGCGCTCCTGGTTCCTGTCGTGCTCGGCAGAACGGAGGCTGTTCAGGAGAGGGTCGAGCTTCAGCTCTTCCAGTGTCTCGAAAACGACCGGCGCGCTTCCGTCAGCCGGGGCATGCTTCACGGCGAAGCCCGCCGGAAGGGTGCCCGCCTCCTTCGCCTCGATGACCAGCCTGGTGGAAGCCGATGCAGGAGGCGCCGGGTGGTAGTCGATCATTTCCACCAGCCGCCGCAGCGCGTCCCACTGGGTGGCAGTGCCCAGGAACCCCTCGTTGGCGTAAGCGTCCAGGTGCTCGGCCAGCACGTGGGAAGAACGGGACAGGACCCGCACGATCTCCCAGGCCCAGTCCCGGCGGGAAACGCGGTACTGCTCCAGCATCCGCTCCTGGCGCTCTCCTTCCGACTCGGCGGCAGGTATGCCTGTTATCTCCTGCCAATGGTGGAATCTATCAGCAAGTTCGGCTCTGAGCAGTTCAAGGAAGGTTACGGCATTGCCGTCCACATACCTGAAGCGGCGCAGGCCGGCGCGGTTCCAGCGGGTCAGGTCAGTCCCGGTGTTCATCCTCGGCGCCCTCCGTTCAGGGTTAGGTTGATGTAGCCCCGCTCGGGGCGGCCCGGGTTGTTGTCGCACACGGCGATTTCCAGGCCCTCGAGCGGGATGCGGCCCGTGTCGGTCCGGTCCGGGTACTGGTCGCCGAACCGCTTGAAGCGGTTGAGACAGACGTTCTCCACTCCATCCAGGGACATGAGTGTCTGGAAGACGTCGCTGGCGTAGAGTTCCTGGCCGAAGTTGAGCCGCCCCGGCTCGAAAAAGCCGCCCGGCCCCGTGCCCATCGCCTGGATGACGGCATTGCGGACCTCGGACTGGAAATAGTTCTCACTCACCCGGACGGATATGAACATTTTGATCCCAACCGGCTCTGCATCCTCAAGCACCACCTCCTGGCCGGCCATACGCCAGGCCTCCAGGCAGGGGCGCAGCAGCGTCCGGATGGTGGGAGGGCCGGGTTCCCAGACCGGTTCCCAGAACCGATGCCCCCGGTGGAACGCCTCGACCCGCTCCCGCAGGTCGTCCGGATAGGGAAGTCCCTCCTGGTCGAGGACATGGTCGTTCCATAGAATCGTGGCCACCCGGATCGTGGGCCAGGATCCGGTCCAGGCGCTCCATGCGCAAGCCCTGAGCACGAGGGGGTGGTCGGCGAGACGGTCGGCGTAGTCCTCAACCGTGACCATCCGCCGTTGGGTGTGAATGGCCCGGGGCCCCGCGCGCCGGGCAGGTTCCATGAGGTGCGGGTTCCGTCGCCAGAGCTCTTCCAGTTTCCTCTGCCGGGTCTTGCCGTCCGGATCGCCGGGCGGGTCATCCTCCAGCCCGGCAGCGGTAGCGGCATCGTAACCGATGAGGGCGAGGAGCCGACGCACCGATTCGGGACGCCGGGCAGTCTCCAGGTACCCCTCCATGGCAACGCGGTCGGCCATGTCCGAAAGCTGGTCGAGAACCGCGGCAAGCTCCTCCACCAGGACCACCTCCAGGTCTCCGGCGGTCCAGCGGGTCCGTTCCGGGTAGCGGGCGGCCAACTCTTCCAGCATGAGGCGGCGAAAGCTGTCGAAGTCCCGCGCCAGCCAGTCGAAGTCGTCCCCCGGCAGTGGCAGGGGTGAAGGAAGCTCCACCTTGCGTTCGGCGCAATCGGGGCAACGCCCCAGGAAAGTCAGTGTGCTCTGCGGATTGTCTGCCATGGCCTCACACCAGGAATTCGTACCGTTCCGCGTGGCCGATTGCGGCCAGTGCATAGGAAACGGTTATAAGGAGTTTTTCCCCTTCCCCCTTCACATCCACCTCCAGGCTTTTGGGGTCCACCTCCCCCCGGAGAGCCTCCACCAGGGACGAAGAGATCCTCTTGCGGGTAAGCTCCCAGAGAACCGACGAGTTGGGCTCGAAGACCAACTGCTTCAGCCCGGCACCGAAATCGGGGCGGAAGACCCGCTCTCCGGGGTTGGTAAACAGAACCTGCTCTATCTGCTGCCGCACGTGGGCACGGCGGTCGGCGGTCGCGGCCCCGTGCTCGCCGATACGCAGCGGAAATGACAGGTAGGGGGGATCGGTCAGACGGTTCATGGTGGTTCCTCCTAACTCGTCAAAACCTTCATGGACAACGTGCTCATCTCCCCTTGCGGGATGGGCGGCCCGGTGGGGCCCATGGCGCTGGGGTGGACGTGGGTGGCGAAGAGGGTGAGGAAGCTCTGCCCCTTGATGATCGGCTCGCCCCCCTGCCCAGCCAGCATCACCATCTGCCCCTCCACAACAACCTGTTGCCCCTTTACGGTGATACCGGAAGCTGCCATCTCCACCTTGTTGCCGTTGGCATCCTCTATGGTGACACCGCTGGAAGCCATGGTCAGGGTATTGCCGTTGGCATCCTCCACCACCACCTGCCCGGCATCGGCGTCCAGCGTCAATGTATTTCCCTTGGCGTCGGTCATGACCACCGTACCCTTCTCGTCCACAGTCATCTCGGACCCGGCCGGATGGGCGAGGCGGAATTTCTCCTTCCCCGATTCGTCGTCGAACTGCAGGGTATGGCCCGAGGGCGTTTTGAGAACGCGGGTC
The DNA here is from genome assembly GCA_034933285.1 of Geobacteraceae bacterium. Lineage (GTDB taxonomy): Bacteria > Desulfobacterota > Desulfuromonadia > Geobacterales > Geobacteraceae > RPRC01. The sequence goes on from JAYFNT010000025.1 coordinate 110,125, forward strand.
GTGGGAGGGGATTTGGCCGCCTCGGTCGGCGGGTCGCCGGACGCCTGCCAGAAAGTCCCGGTCCAGATGGGCTGGTCCGGATTCCCCGCTTCGAACTCCACCCAGACCTGGGCGCCTACCTCGGGGACCGCGAACAGCCCCTGGTCGGCAAGTCCTCCGAAGGGGAGGCTCGGGAGCGCCCAGCCGCTCTGGGCCTGGCCCAGGACCGACGGGACCGTGAGACGCAGCCGCCCAAGCTTGTCGGGATCATTGTTGTCGGTAATGAATCCCCGGTACTTGCCGTAGTAGCGGTCCTTGTACTGCTTTGCCAGTTGCAGGAGCAGCTCTTCCATCTATCCCCCCAGTACCCCGGCCAGCACCCCGCCTGCGCCGCTTCCCAGGTTGTCGCCGTAGGCATTGCGCAGCAGCGTGAAACTCTGCCGATAACCCTCGCTGCTGAAACAGTGGCTGACCGTATCCACGAACCATATGCCGCCGTACCGTTCCCCCACGCCGTCCACCCCCACCGGCTCACCGGCTCTCAGGACATGGCCGTAGAGCGAGCCGTCCAGTTCCCCTTCCCCCCTGACCTTGAGGGACAGATCGTTAGCCCTGCGCGCGGCGCGGGCCCGCCACTCGTCTTCGCCCATGCCACCCTGGCGGCTCATGCGCCATGCAAAATCGGGGAGCCCGTTGCCGGCATTGCCTGCCGCCTCGTTGCCAAGCAGCGGCAGTTCCGGTTCGACCGTTTCCGAGACTGCGCCGCTCCCCTCGGTCTCCGCCCGATCGAAAGCGACCCGGTCGGCCTGGTGGCCGTCGTCGCGAACCGAGAAGCGATAGGCGTTGGTGCTCTCCCCCCCGAGGACCATGATCGTTGCCTGGGGCTCCGCATCGAGCCGCATGGGGCCGAAGTAGACCATCCCATTGCGGAAGATAAGGTCGTAGCCGTTGGCATCGGCCCGCCGGTGGAGGAAGTCGATGTCGGTCCCGTCCTGGTTGATGACCAGGCCGGTGAGCCCGGCACCGTTTTCCTGGTCCGGCGCCAGTCCGTACTTGCCCAGGATGGTGGAAACTATCACCTGGTCGGTGGTGGGGGCATCACCTCCCCAGACCTCCCTTACGTGCTCCCGGTCCAGCGCCAGGGAATCGTCGCGGCACTCCACCGTCACCCGGGCATTGCCGGGATCCTCCGGATAGTCGGCCCGGATCTCCCGGATGTATCCACGCATGACCTCCTCGGTTGAGCTGCCGAATGCCGCCTCGATGACGATGGGCTCCCACGGGGCAAGCCGCCCGTCGTCCTGGACGAGCCACCTCCCCTGCCCGTCGCGGCGGCTCTCGAAGGTGAGGGTCGCCACCGCCGGCTCGGCCCGTCCGGCATCCACCGTCACCTCCATGAGAAAGGGATAGAGGTCGGCTATCTCCTCCCCGGAGCTACCGGTGCGGATGATGCATTCGGCCGGCTCGCGGCGCTTTGCGGTCAGAAAGTCCAGGATCATGGGCTGTCCTTCATTCCTTCGCCTTCGGTATCAGGATCACCCTTCCTTCCATCTCCTCCAGGACCATGTCCCCGGCATAGAGGAAGTCGGGATTGGCGTCGACGATCCGCCACCAGAGGCGGTCGTCGTTGTAGTAGTGGCGCGCCAGCAGGTCGAGCCGGTCGCCGGCCTTCACCACGTGCTCCACGACGCCGGTGGCAGGACCTATGGATCGGGGGCGGACTCCCGCGAAGACCACAGCGCTGTCTGAGTCCGGTGTGAATTTCGCGCATTTCTCGTAGCGGCTGCCCTTCTGGAACATGTCAGAAAATTCCTCCTGTCAGGGTGCTCCCGGTATTGAGGGCTGCGCCAACCACCTGCCGCACCTTTTCCACCTGGTAGAAGGGATTGTTCCCCTCTATGACCTGCATGGTGAGGCTTGCCCTGGCCCTGTAGGGAACCAGCGAGGGCAGGTGGGCTTCTTCGGTTACCCTGATGCTGGTCATGAAGACCGGGAGGATGTGGGTGCCCCAGACCAGAAGCAGCACCGATGCGGACTCGCTGCGCTGGAACGCCCGCTGGCCGCCCAGCCCGAGGCTGGCCAGGGACTGGAGCCCGCCGGGCCCCTGCGCCTTGGGCTCCACCATGGAGCGCAGGGTATCGAGTTCCGGTTCGATGCCGAACCGGGTTGCAATGGGATCGCCGTCGTTCATCCGGTCAGTGGCATCCAGCAGGATCTCGATGGTAAAGCTCTCGGGCTGTACCGTGATCCCCTGTGCGACGCGCGCCGTCTCGGTAGGGAGGGCGAAATCGTAACCTCCCCTGGTGCCGGGAGCGCTGCCGGTCCGCAGGGTAATTGTCCTGGTGCGGGTGAGCGACTGGGGATTGAAGTCGAAGACCAGCACCAGCGGCGGAATAGACAGGGCATATTCGATGAGCATCCCTTTTGTGGTGTTGAGCATCTCTCACCTCGTTTCGTTCCGGATCGCGGAATGGACCGCAGCGGCAACGGCCTGCGCCACTTCCCGGTCACCGGCCTGCGGGTGCACCTCCACCGGCGGTATGTTGAGCCTCTCAAGGTGCAGGTCAAATGAAACATGTAACGTGCCCAGTTCCTCAGCCACCAGGCGGGCGATGTCACCAGCCCTCTCCTTCAAGGCAACCGGAAGTTGAAGCCGCAGCCGGTCGATGGTCAGCATGGCTCCCCCCTTGGCAGAAAGGGGGCCAATGGTCCCAGGTCGGTGAGTGTGAGTTCCCGGCCGTCCTTTCCCAGTTCGCGCCAGACCGCCAGTGCAATATGCCCCAGGTCGAGGGGCCTGCCGTCGCCGGCAGCCAGGTAGGCGGCGTGGAGAGCGGCATTGCGGATGCTCCCGCCGGTAAGGTTCACGCTGGCCCCGAGGAACGTGGGGTCCACATTGGGCTCGCGCGGAGCCCGGGGAGGCAGCAGCCGCTGCCAGAGCCGCGTCCGGGCAGCGGCATCGGGGCGGGGAAAGTCCACCACCACCTGGAAACGGCGGGCAAAAGCCGGGTCCAGCTGCTTGCGCAGGTTGGTAGTGAGGATTACCGGGCCCTGGTGGGACTCGATGCGGGCCAGGAGGTGGCTCACCTCCATGTTGGCGTAGCGGTCACGGGCTTCCTTCACCTCGCCGCGCTTGCTGAACAGGCTGTCGGCCTCGTCGAACTGCAGTATCATGGATCGGCCGTGTGCCCCGTCGAACAGGCGGTTAAGGTTTTTCTCCGTCTCGCCGATGTACTTGCTCACCAGGCGCCCCAGGTCGACCCGGTAGAGGGGCCACCCCAGCCCGGCTGCCAGTACCGCGGCGGCAAAAGTCTTGCCGGTTCCGGACGGGCCGGAAAAGAGGCCGACCGGGCCGCCGCAGTCCATTCCCCCCCAGGCAGTGACAACAGTCGTCTTGTGGGTGATCCAGAGGAGGAACTCCCGCAGCATGGCGATCCGGTCCGGAGGGAGCACCAGGTCCTCCCAGCCAGGCATGGTCCTTACCCGGATCGCGCCCGGCAGATCACCCATGACTTCCGGGCGTCCCAGCAGACGCGCAGTCACCCCCGGAGCCGGACGAACCGGCTGGAACGGGTCGGCTCCACCCTCAACCTGGATGAGCCCGCTGTCCCTCAGCGTTGAGGACTCGCTGAGGACCCCGTAGAGGAGCGGCGTTTCCTCCGGCGCCATGGCCAGGAGTTCCTGCAAGAGCGCCGGTGTCGGGTACGGGGAAGGAGCGCCGGACTGCAGTGACTGGAAGAGCCAGCCGAGGCGCGGTTCGGCTTCCGGCGCAACCACGCAGGCCAGGACATCCAGTTCCATGGGCGAGAGCCCAGCCGGAGCCACCAGACTCCAGCCTCCCTCCCGGCAACGGGAAACCTCCACCTCGCGCTGCAGCAGACTAAGCCTCTTGAGCTCTGCTTCGGATGCCTGCCGCCCCTGGCGGGACCCTGCCACGATATCGGCAAGGAGACCGATCCGCTCCCATTCGCCGGCAAAGCAATCCTGCTCCCTGGTCCGGACCACGGCTTCCATCATGTCTCTCCGTACACGGTGACCAGGAGGGGATTGCTCCGGACCCTCACCGTCACCCCATCCGATCCCCGCACCAGGCTCCGCTCGGCATAGAGGACCGCCTGACCTCCATCTGCAACCAGTTCCGCCGGAAGATCCACCTCAACGGTCTCCGCATCGCCGACCGCCTCGGGATCAAGCGTCTCGGTAGTGGCCGCTGTTTCCTTCGTTTCCGCCACATCCTGCCACCCGGCCGAACTCGTCCAGCGCTGCCAGGCCAGGGTCACCGCGGCACCCGGCTCCCCGGCCACCCAGACCTGGGGCACGAAATCCGCCAGATCCTGGCTTCCCCGCCTGAACAGGAGGCTGGTAGTGCACGCCTCTTCAACCACGAAACAGATGGCCGGCGCCCAGTTGGACTGCATGGTGTTCACTGTCGTCCGGGATACCGTCGGTGCGGCGGCATTGCCGGAAAAAGGCTCTGTACGGGCGCTTGGAACGGCGCGCACATCCGTCCCGATCCGCCCGACCAGCAGGCTTTCCGGCTTGCGTTTCCGCGGCATCACCGGCGCCAGAGACATTTCATAGGCAACCGACGGACGAAAGCTCACCGCGCCCTGCGTCGACCAGATGTGATTCAACTCATCCGCGCCCAAGGGAAGAAAAACCACCTGCAGCCTGAATACCTCGTCGTCCACGGAAAGTTGGGAAAGCACCGGCGTCTCACTGAAAATTCGCATCACTTCGCCCAGCAGTCGCAGGTCGTTTTCTCCTGCGCTCACCTGTTCCTCGTCAATGCCGAAACCGGTGACCAGACAGTGGAGCCTCACCCACCAGGGATCGCCAGTGGTGTCGCCGGTAAAAAACCCCGCGGGCATGATCTGGTAGAAGAAGAAGTTCACCCGGTGGGTCGCTTCTGCCGTGGCGGGCGCTGCATTGGCGGGAGACCCGATCATGATCTGGATCGAGTTGGCGCTGGCATCGAGCCCCACGCTGACAAACTCGGCGATTGCCCGGCAGACCTGGGAAAGTGACGAACGCGGAAGGGCCATTTCAGAAATTCCTCAAATAGTTGCGGCTGGCCGGGTCGGGCCGGGAGCGCTCTCCACGGGAAGACCCGGTCTCTGCCGTCGCAGGAGACACGACCACGACCTCGATAGTACCGATCCGGACCTGGGGCTCCGGTGTCCGGGCGGAATGAGCGGGAGCGCTCTTTTCTTCATTGCTCCGCTGCCGGGCTGCCTGACCGATCCTCACCTCCGCCACGGAAATGCCGGCAGGTACAGTCACCGTGCGATTTGTCGAGTTTTCGGGAAGAAGGGGTCGACGTGCCTCCTCCACAAACGGCCCGGTCTCCTGCAGAATTTCTGGCCGGTCGTTTTCCGACCGCATCGCGCCGGACAGGAAGGCGAGCCCCTGTCGGTGAGGCGGCACCGGTTGTGTAAAAGCCTTGGGGAGAGGCCCGGAAGCCGTCTCCTCGGCATGCTCTCCGGGAAGTTCTGCTGCCTCCTGTAAGGCAAACTGTTCGGGAGGGGTGGTGGCGCCCGCACGGGACTTTACCCCCGCTTGCCGTCTCCCCTGCGTTTCCGTAGACACTTTCCCGGCACATGACGCCGCCGCGTATCCGGGCGAAGATTCCAGTATCGATGAACCGTCCTTGACTCCCGAAACTGCGGGAGCGTCGTTCGAATCACCGTCATGAAATGACTCCGTCTGTTCAGCGCGGAAATCGTCCGTAACCGTTCGGGCGCTTTCGCAACCGGCCTGTTTATGTGTCACAGGATTGGGAAGGTGCAACCCTTCAAAAGTCGCCTTCGGAAGCCCGGCAGCCGGGATGTGTTCCGAAGGCGAAAGGCCCACCACCTGTGGGGTAACGAAACCGGACTGCGCGGGACGCTGCCCCACGACAGCCGGCTGACCGTTCCCCTCCTCCCGAATTCGTGTAACCGACGGATCGCCGGACCGGGCCTCTACCAGCTCGACGGGAACCCCATCCGGGAAAACCGGAACCGCAGACGACAGCTCAACGTCGCTAACGGCAACATTCACCCCCGTCGTACGGGGAGCATCCGCCCTCCTCCGGCTGTCCCGCACTATGTCGGCCAAATAGCCCATGACGATCCTTTGCCTGGAGTTCCTGTCAGCCTGACATGCCCCGGGCCCGGTCGATCAGCTCCAGGTAGCGCCTGCGACGGTCCAGGGGAAGTTCCAGTATTTCCGCCTCACCCCAATGATAAGCGGAGGCTATGATGTGGATTTCCTGCAGCAGATCTTCCCTCAGCGTGCGGGACAGTGCCTGGTACGGGTTCACGTCGATCACGTGGAGGGCCCCGCACACAGGGCAGGCAGCCTGGACCGCAACTGCCACCTCAGGGGCCACCGCCTCCAGGGCAGTCTCGATACGACCGACATCGACGGCGCTGAACGAATCCACTATTGCCCGGGATGAACGCACATCCGCCACCTGGCCGGGACGGGCCGCAAGGCAACGGGTCAGGAGACAGCGTAAGGCCTCGGCATCGTCCTGATCCGCCAGGAACTCCTGGTCGGCACCGGTCGGCACCCGGAACCGGAACAGCCCAAGGCCGGTTTCCACATCGGCGAAGGGATATCCTTCCCCCGCCTCTTTTACCGGAAGGTTCCGATAGTCAACAGCGAAATCGAACCTCTCGCGGCAGTTTTCGCAACAGGCCGTGAGCCAGCTCTCTCCCACGCCGAGCCGTGCCGCAAGCTCCAGCATGAGAAACTGGCGGTCGGCCACGGAGAGCCCCGCTACCACCTCCGGCAGCGGGGCTTTCCCCACCACTGTCTCAAGGCTGGCGGCAAGGGCAGCTGTTACCCGGGCCGGCATGGGACAAGCGGCAGCGGCTGCCTCGGCCAAGGTCAACTCAACGGCGCCGGTCAGGGGACGAAAGGCAAAGTCCCGCTGCCTGGCCCCTCCATCAAGGATGCCGCCCGGGAGCCGCATCAGCTTTCAGCCGGTTCGGCCACACCGGTGTCGCGCTCCCACCCCTCGTGCTGCAGGGTGATGGTCTGTATGCCGATGGTGTTCATGGCGCCGGCATCCAGGTCGGGGAGCGCCTGGTAGTCGGAGACCCAGGCCCGGAAGAGCTTGTAGGACATTGCCACCTGCCCCTGGAGGTTGAGGACGTTGACAATGATGTCCTTGCGGTAGTTTTTCAGTGACATGGCGGCGTCACCCTGGATGCTGTTCACCAGGTTCGCCCAGTTCTCGAACACCGGGTCGTGGGTGAGCCCCTGTTCCAGGGTCACCGGATCGTAGCTGGTCCCCCCCGGCATGACCCGCTCGTGGGATGGGTCGTTGGAGGCGCGCCATTTCACTGGCGTGGTCTTTTTCTTCAAAGCTCCCATCTTTTTCAACCCCGCCACCACCCTGCCGTCGATGACGACCTGGAACTTGAAGGTGCGATAGGGATCGTGCCGATGGGTATTCACGGGAAAAAGCGGTGCTGCCATCACAAACCTCCTTTATCAGACTGTTCAAAGAGTCATTGCTGGGCAACCTTCTGCTGGATGCGCACGATTACGAACTCGGCCGGTTTCAGGGGGGCGAAGCCGACAATGACGATCACCTGGCCACGGTCGATATCACCCTGGGTCATGGTGTCCCCCAGCCCGCAGCGGACGAAGTAGGCGTCGGAAGCCTTTTCCCCCTGGAAGGCGCCGGAGCGGAACAGCCCGTCCATGAACGACCCGACATTGGCCCTCAGCGAAGCCCAGAGGTTATGGTTGTTTGGTTCGAAAACCGCCCACTGGATGCCGTTGTAGATGCTCTGCTCGATCATGATGGCGGTGCGCCGGACCGGAACATAGCGCCACTCGGGGTCGGCCTTGGTGGCCAAGGTCCGGCTTCCCCAGACGACCGGGCCGAATCCGGGGAGCTTGCGGATGCAGTTGATGCCCAGGGGGTTCAACTGGTCCTGTTCACCGTCCTCCACCGGGTATTGGATACCGGCCACTCCGGCCAGTGATGTTTCTACACCGGCAGGCGCCTTCCAGACGCCACGCCGGCCGTCGATCTTGGCCCACATGCCGGCGGCAAAGCCGCTGGGCGCCACCAGCAGGGTGGAGGGCACACCCGGATTGGTCTCGGCATTGTAGAAGGGGTTGGCAACCTTGATCCAGGGATAGTAGACCACCGAGTAGGTCTTGGGCTTGAATCCCAGGTCGTTGACTCCCTTCTCGGTCCTGAGCTCCACCCCCTGGGGGGGATCAATGATGACCATGCGGCTTTTCATCTTCTCGGCGTGGGCTACGGCAGCGTCGACAACCGCCTGCTCGGCCGTGCTGTCCCAGGCCTGGCCCGGCAGGCAGAGGATGCTGATGTCCCGCACCTTCTCGAAGGCCGCCAGGATATCGTCGTAGGCATCCTGGTCGGGTTCGCTGCCGTTGGTCCCCCCCTCCAGGCTGACCTGGCCGGCGATGCCCGACAGCAGAGCATCGAGGGACTGCTGACCGGTCTGCTCGGTGCCGTCGTTGGCTGTCCCCAGGAGCAGGATGGCAGCAGCGTCGGTTGCGTCACCCGGGCCGCTGGCCACAACCGCTGAAGCGGGAAGCCGGGTACCGGAAGTGAGCACGAGACTGTTGCCATCCACGACACAGGTGAAATCACGCACTGCCGGGTTGGCCGCCACCGAACCCCGCACCAGGGACTGGATGCGCGCCGCCACGTCGGCGAGAGTGCCGGTGTTGTCGAACTCGGCGGCCCCGAAGCTCACGGCACGGGCCGTCCCGTCCACGGTTACGGTCATGGTCAGGTTGTTCAGGACGCTGAAGTCGGTAACGGCAGAGAGGTCCTGGCTGATACTCACCCCCAGGAGGTACTGGCTGATGTCCTGCATTTCCACGCTGATCAGGGCCGATGCGTCATTCACCTTGCTCTCGATGAAATCGGCTGCGTCCTCGTCCACTACGGTCAGGTCGCTGAACCGCTCCCGCTCCTTGAACTCGGTCCCTTCCATGACGCCGACACGCAGGATATAGAACCCGGGGGCGTCTTCCTTGGCCTCGAACCTGATCCGCAGGGCGCTTCCCCACGCGCCCGGATTCGCGGCCGCAAAGCGGATTATGCGGGTGTTGTCATCCGGATTGCGCAGAAAACCCTCGGCCGTGGCTGCACTTCCGGCACGGATGGCCCGCACGATGTAGGCCGCGGTTCCGCCGTTCTGAAAGAAGCTGTAGACCGCGAACCCCATGGGGTCCCCCTCGGCCGCTTTCCCCAGATCGCGGATACCGCCGAACTGTTCTTCATAGTCGCTCCACTTGAACAGGAGCGTCGCTTCGGCCACCGGACCTTTCGTGGTGTAGCCGACAAACGCCGCGGTGGATGTCCCGACTCCTTCGATGGGCTTTGAGCCGCTCGGGATCTCTTCCACATACACACCCGGATGAAGATACGTAGGCATCGTCTGCACTCCTTTCGTCATCGACAGAATGTACTCGCAACAGGCTTGGGTAAATGTCTTCTAAACAGATGTTTACAAGAGTATATGGACCCTGAAGGTGGAAAAAACCAAAAGCAATACGATCCTTGTATATTACAATTAATTTAACAATACATTCTTTTCTGTCAATCCCCGCACGATTATTTCTCTGCTTCTTCGCCATGACATTTTGATCACTGAGAGATACTAGCGGAGGGATTATTTCAAGCTGCAAGAATACTCGTGCGCAGCCGTCTGGAAATTGTATACGATCCCAAATAGTTGGTATAATGTAACATTTTAGAAATGGGGGGGGGTACAGGGGAGCGAATGAGACGAATGCTGATATGCTACTAAAACTAAGGTGGTTGTACTCATACGCAAATCGGTTGCCAATTCACAAGACAGTCGGCAAGAAATATGCGCCAACTATTCGATGAATCATGACATCGGCTTCTGTCCGGGAAGGGTGTTTTTCCGGCCTAACTAACAACCTCGATCCCGTCGCGGACGTTTGAGCCATGGCTCGGCTCAAGGCGCTTCCAGACGATCAGCGTGAACATCAGGGCCGCCAGTTGCACCAGCGCGATGCACGCCACGCAATACGGCCATCCCCCCTTTTCCCACAGGATGCCCGGCACGATCGAACCGACGAAACCGCCGCAATAATAGAACGTGACATACAGCCCCACGGCCGAGGCCCGGGAATTTCCGACCGCTGCGCAAATGCCCCGGTTGGTCACTATCTGGCAGACGAACACGCCGGAACAGCAGAGGGTTATCCCCAGAAGCACCAGCCACAGGTTGTGTAAGAGCGTCAGAACCACCCCGGTCATGGAGACGAACAGCGCCGAGGACAACATCTTCCAGCCCGGCAGGCGATCGGACCATTTCCCGGCCAGCGGGGTTATTGCCGCCCCTATGAGGTAAACGGCGAATATGGCGCCGAGCAGCGTAGGGCCGAGGCTGAAGGGAGGCTCAGCCAGATAGAAGGTTATGTAGGTGAACGTGCCCACCAGCGAAAACAGTATGGTGAAGCCGATGGCGTAAATCGCCAGCAGAGGTCTGTTTCTGAAATGCCCGAGCATGTTGCGCAGGCCTGCCCCGTAACCCTCCACCCGCCTGAAACTTTTCGCCGGAGGCAGCCAGGCGGAAACAGCTGCGGCCAGCGCCAGGTTCAACAGGCCCTGGACGATGAACACCCAGGGCCAGCTCCAGTGGTCGGACACCAGGCCGGACAGGAACCTGCCGCAGAAACCGCCGATGACGGTGCCCGTCACGTAGACCGAGGTTACGAAACCGGCCTCGTGGGCCTCCCATTCCTCGTTTATGTAGGCGACGGCAACGGCAAAGACCGCTGGAGTAAGCAATCCCTGAATGAACCGCCAGAAGATGATCCCTGAAAGGCCCGGCGAGGTGGCGATAAGCAGGCTGGACACGCCCAGGAGGTAAGTGGCGGGAATAATGACTTTTTTGCGGCCTCGCATATCTGCGATGATACCCAGGAAAGGCGCGGCCAGAGCCACGGCCAGCGTGGCAGAGGAAACCGTCAGGCTGACGGCAAGTTTCGAGGCGTTGAAAACCTGGTGGAACAGGGGCAGCAGCGGTTGCGTCGAGTAGAGGGACAGGAAAGCGCAGAAGCCCACCAGGCCCACCGCGAAAACCTGCCGCCCGTTGCCGGCGCCCGCGCCGGTCCCGCCCTTTCGTGCCAAAGTTCCATATTTCATGAAATTCCCGTGATCCCGCAACAATCCGCCACTCCTGAGATAACAGGCTTTTTGGCATTTTTTGCGAAACCGTCAATAATGTCGAATCGTATACAGCATAACCTACCATATTACAGTTTGATTAGAAAGCCTCCGTCCGTAAACCGTCAGCGGCCATGATCATGTCTTTATTGAAATCCCCCCTACCCTCCTTTCGGAAGGGGGGGATAACATCGCGTGGCTCCGGTCTTCCCCCTTTAGGAAAGGGGGACTGAGGGGGATTTGAGAAACGGGGGTTACCCGGCAAGGCTAGGTAAGGCAAGCCTTCTCCACTGGGCAATTGACATTCAAAAACTTCTGCAGTATACCATACAGTATATATACCTGACAGTATAGCGGGAGCACATATGGACAATCTTACACCACGCCAGAAACAAGTTCTCGAATTCATAACAGATTACGTTGACAGGAACGAATACCCCCCCACTTTCCGGGACATTGCGCAACATCTGGGCATCTCAGGAAACGCCGGCGTGCTGAGCCACCTGGAGCAGCTGGAGCGCAAGGGCTATATCCGCCGGGAACCCGGCAGTTCGAGGGGTATAGTCCTCAACCGGCCGAAACAGCAGGAAATGGTTGCCGTCCCCATTGTCGGAACAGTCCGGGCGGGCATGCCGGAAACGGCCTACGAGGATATCGAGGGATATTACCCCCTGGAACGCATGCAGCTGAAGGGCGGAGCGTTCTTTCTCCGCGTCAGGGGAGACTCCATGATCAACGATGCCATTGTCGAGGGCGACCTTGCATTGATCAGGCCCCAGGAGACGGCCGCAAACGGCGACATTGTCGTGGCCATGATCGACGGTGAGGCGACCCTGAAGAGATTCTACCGGGAACGGGACCATATCCGGCTGCAGCCGCGCAACCCGAACATGGACCCCATCATCGTCCCGGCGGGCGAACAGGTAAGCATTGTCGGAAAGGTCATCAGGATTGTCCGTGACATCGAGTGACTCATGGTGCAGCGAATCAGGGAACATATCCGTGTCGGCGTCATTCACGGCCCCGGCAACAAGCTCCGCCCGGTCTGGTTCGACTGGCAGCGCCGGAAGCACGAAGTGCGGGAAGTGACCTACCACTGGCGGCACAGGACCGGCAATGAACTTTTCCTGTACTACTCCGTGACCGACGGCACGGCCCTCTACGAACTGGTTTACAACACGGCCGAGCAGACCTGGATACTGGAAAGCATGGACGCGGAAAAACTATGAGCGGCGACAGAATCATCATGCACATCGACATGAACGCTTTTTTCGCCTCCATCGAACAACAGAACAACCCCGAATTGAGAGGCAAACCGATTGCGGTCATCGGCAGCGCCAAGAGGACCGTGATCACCACCAGCTCCTACGAGGCGCGGGCTTTCGGCGTCAAGACCGGAATGAACACGTGGGAGGCACGGCAGAAATGCCCCCAGATAATTTTCGTGGTCGGCGACAACCGGAAATACACCTGGACATCGGGCCGTATCGTGCAACTGATGCTGCAGTATACGCCTCTTGTCGAAGTCTTTTCCATTGATGAAGCGTTTCTCGATGTAACCGGCTCCATGTCCCTCTTCACCTCACCGGAGCGCATAGCCCATCTCCTCAAGGCTCAGATCAGGCACCATTTCGGCATCACCTGCTCCATCGGCATCGCCCCCAACAAGCTGCTGGCCAAATTGGCCTCCGACATGCGGAAACCCGACGGGCTGACGGTCATCAGGCCGGAAGACGTATCGGCCGTGCTGGAAAAAATACCTGCCGGCGACCTGTGCGGGATAGGGAGAAAGACCGCCCGGCAGCTGGCTCTTTACGGCATATCCACCTGCGGGGACCTGGGGAGGTTCCCCGTCGATATTCTCAGGAAGCGCTTCGGCGTCATCGGGGAGCAATTGAGCCGTATGGGAAGGGGAATGGATGATTCACCCGTAATCCCGGCGGAGAATGCGGATGCAGTCAAATCCGTCGGCCACTCCATGACCCTTGAGCGGGACATCGAAGACAGAAGGGAGATACTCAGGTTCCTGCTCCAGTTGAGCGAAATGGTGGGTCGCCGGGCCAGGCGTTACAATGTGTGGGGAAAAACGGTGACCCTCTCGATACGTTATGCGGATTTCGACACCTGGACGGGCAGGCAGGAGACCCTGGGAAATTTCATCAACCTGAGCGAGGATATCTACCGGGCAGCCGTCGCCATCCTGGACAGCCTGACGCTGCTCCAGCCGGTGAGGTTGCTGGGTGTGCGGCTCAGCAACCTGCGCCATGCCTCCAGCCAGCTCCCCCTGTTCCCCGAAGAGCGGAGAAAAGCCATGCTGGCCGACGCCATGGACGAGGTCAACGACCGTTACGGGGATTTCTCCGTCACGTTCGCCAGCCTCCTGGACAAGGAGAAAGCCCAGGAAAAGGGAAGCCATGTCATCTCCCCTGCATGGCGGCCGGAAGGGATCAGAAATGTGGACGTAAAATAGAGAGACAGCTTCCGCTTTTGACAGGACCCGGTTTTCTGATATCTTTAATGCATATTTTGTCAGCCAACCCTAATGAGTGTTCATCCGGAAACTCCGGATCGACACGAATGCAGTTTCCAATCCGGAAACCCGGACACACCCCTGAAAATCCAAGCCTCAAAAAGGAGATTCGCCATGTCAAGTAAAACTATGCTCTACAGTATTCGTACGGGAATAGTCGCCGGCATCTTTTCCATTGGCTTCCTGTGCGGGTCCATGACCCAGCACAACGCAAACGCGGAAATGGGGGATTTGGGGGGAGAGTTGCTGAAAAAAGCGGGTGAAAGCGGGGGAACATTGGGCAGCGTGGCACAGCTGGGAACGGCGATCAATGACATGGAGAAGAATGTCAGCGGCCTGCAGAAGAACCTGGATACTTTGAAGAAAGTGAAAGCGGCCCTGGGGGGCCGCTAAAAGGTCAGAGTCGAGAGGATTGGCATGCAGGGGCACCCCCTATGGGTGCCCCCCCAACGAAGCCGAATACCATGCCCGAATTTTCCTGACGTTACCTTACCTTTTCCCCTCCCCTTCCTTCAGATTTTCCCTGGCCGCCTTGGTGTTGCGGCCCCATCTGGTGTTGCTGGCCTTGGGGCCGGGGTTGCTGCTGTTGCATCTGGCGCGGCTGAGCTTGAGGCCGGGGTTGCTGCTGCATCTGGCGTGGCTGAGCCTGGGGCCTGGGTTGCTGTTGCATCTGGCGCGGCTGAGCTTGAGGCCGGGGTTGCTGCTGCATCTGGCGCGGCTGAGCCTGGGGCCGGGGTTGCTGCTGCATCTGGCGCGGCTGAGTTTGGGGCTTTATTTGCCGCTGCTGCATCTGCCGTTCCCGCATCTGCTGCTGGTGCCGCTGGACCTCGGGCATCTGCTGATACTGCTTTTGCCTTTGATTTCTCAGCTCCATTCTCTGCTGTTGCGGTCGGGGCTGATAGTTCTGCACGTTCCAGCTCCTTTTCTTTTCCCAATAGCGGTTATTCTGCCAGGTCCTCCAGTTCTGCTGAAGCCGCCGTTCAGGGATCCGTTCATAGTTCCACCGGTGTCCGTACCAGTTGCGTTCCCGGTAGTATCTTCTCCAACCCGGGTCCACATCATAATAGAACCTCGGAACATTGTTATAATAACCCCACCCACGGTTGTAATAATGGGAGCGATACCAGCGGCCTTCCCAGAAACGCCACCACCAGCCGTTCCAGAAGAACAGGTCTACATCGATGGTGGGGGCGACGTAGACATAATCCGTCTCAGGGAGCACGATCAATTCCGGAGGCGCCGCGAACACGATGGGCGGCGGAAGCCCGATGCCGATGCTGATATTCACCTCAGCCATAGCCGGAACAGGGAGAACCGACACCATTGTCAACAAAAGCGTTCCTAGAAGTACTTTTTTCATAGCGTTGCCTCCTTTATCTGCCATCCGGGACTCACAAAAAAGGCCAACATTTTCCAGGATGGAGAATGCGCGGGTTCCCGCGCTTTTCAGTACACCACAACCATGGACGAGAACCATCATAAGTTTATTCTCCAGCCACTTTCCTGTCAATGTTTACGGGGTATGATCAGCACCGTTCCCAAAATGCGGCGATTTCGCTCAGGATGCTTTCAGACACCAGTTCCGCCACATCCGACTCGAACCAGTCGGCAGGCATGGACCGGCTGTAACCCGGTTCAATGAACCTGCTGTCCATCAGGACGACAAGCCCGCGGTCGGTCTCGGAGCGGATCACCCTGCCCGCGGCCTGGACCGCTTTGGCCATGGCGGGTATCACGTAGGCATAGTCGAAACCGGCGCCGTACAGCTTCTGGTAGTACACCCTCATCCGCTCCCGCTCCAGATCGTAGATGGGCAGCGGCGGGCCGACCACGAAAGCCCCGATAACCATCTCCCCTGCATAATCCATCCCCTCGGAAAAAGACCCTCCCTGCACGGCAAAGGCAATCGTCGGCGCACTGCAGGCGCGGAGATGCTCAAGGATCGCCTCAACCTGCGCCGCCTTCATGCCCCGCTCCTGCCGCATCACGGTAAAGCCTTCAGGCGGGTGAAAAAGATCGACAACCCTGTCGAGAAACTCGAAACTCGGGAGAAAGACGAAATAGTTGCCTCGCCGCAATGAAGTTATCCGCTTGACGGCATCGGCTATTCTGGCATAGTTCCGCTCGCGTCGGCTGTACCTGGTGGAAACCTGGGGAATGACCAGGAGCTTGCGCCTGTCCTTGGGGAACGGGCTGGCGAATTCGGCCGTTCTCACATTCTCCGCGTCCAGCCCAGAAAGCCGCACGTAATAGTCGAAGGGCTTCAGCGTCGCCGAAAACCCCACCACCTGCTCGTATTCGCCATAGCAATCCGCAAGCATTGCCGAAGCATCGCAACAGGTGATTTTCACCGTGCCGCCGGCCGCATGCGGATGAAATGTGGTGAAGAACTCCTGCCTGTCCGGTTCGCCAACGATCTCCAGGATTTCCGTGAATTCAGACCAGTAAAAGCACAGGCGGAGGACGACGTCCCGGCGCCGCACCTCCACGTCGGATTCCAGGTAGCGGGACATGAAGGCGCGAAGCCGCCCGTCCTGTTCGAGGAAACGCTCCGCCGGAGGTTCGATCAGCCCGGGTTTCGGGTTTTCATCCTGTCGGCACGATGTGACAGTCATTATGCAGCCGTCCAAGAGTTCCTCGGCCTCGCGGCGGAAAATGGGCGGCAGTTCCCGGACTTCATCTCGCATCTTTTCCAGCGCGAGAGCTGAAAGAGCCGGAGAATAATAGTCCATGGCCCGGGAAGGAAGATTGTGGGCTTCGTCGATCACCAGGTTCGGCTTGCCGGCCTGGTCGATGGACAGTTCAGTAAGCCTGCGGAAGGCAGAGCGCGGAGCAAAAACATAGTTGTAATCGCAGATCACGACGTCCGCTTCCCTGGCGCCGTCGAGCTGCAACTCAAACGGACAGACCTGGTACTTTTCGCCCAGGGCGCGGAAAATGCGTGCCGTCAGCTTCCGCTTTTTCGTCAGCATCCCGAGAATTCCATGTTCATGGACCTTGGCGTAGTAATCGCGGGCATATTCGCAGAATTCCGGGTTGCAGAGCGGCTCGTTCTTGAAGCAGATCTTGGCTTTGGCCGTGATGGTGAGTGACTTGACCCGCGCGCCCGTCTCCTGGAAACGGCTGATTGCATCCTCGGCCACGGAATGCTGGCTGTTCTTGGGTGTGACGTAGACGACTTTCTGCCCTCGGCCCAGCGATTCCCTGAGCACTGGGTAGAGAACGCCCACTGTTTTACCGAGCCCGGTGGGGGCCTGGATGAGCATCTGGCTTCCCTCTGCCATACCCCGTTCGATCTCATGGATGAGCTCCACCTGGCCGGGGCGGGGCTCGGGGAACGGGAAAGTGAAGCCGGAGGCGATCTTCCTCCTCCTTGCGGCGCGCTTCTCCGCCTGTCTTGCATCCTCGACCAGTTCTTCAAGACGAAGCTCCAGCCATCTTTCGTAAAGGGCACTATCAAATGCAAGTTCGAGATCAAGTGATTCCCTGCTCCGGGAAGAAACAAGATGGAAGGAAAGCGCTGGAAGGACCTGGTGTTCACGCCAGTAGAAGTATCCGTATGTCTGAAGCTGCAGGCAGTAGGGGTGGCCCATCGGATTGTCCGCGAGCCGGCGATAGAGCTCGCGGACATTGAAACTGCTCTTGATTTCCTCGATTTTAACGGGGTCGTGCCGGAATATACCGTCCATACGCCCATCGATCCTGAATTGATACGCCTCCCTGTCGAACAGACAGGAGACCGCTACTTCGGACTGGTACAGCGGATCGGCCTTGGCCCTCTTCCTCTGTGCGTGGAGGTGGATTTCCCGGCCCTCGGCAGCTGCGCGGCCATAACCCGACTGGGCTTCGATGCTCCCGGTGCGAGGCACGGGGAGCGCGAAATCGGTTAGCGGAATGGTAATGAGTTTCGGCATGTCGTTCCTTGACGGCCTTCTCCGGCGTACCGCCGCAAGTCGCCGAAGGCCCTGACGGCCGGCAGAGCTGATTGCGGATTCTGTTCGTACTGACAAAGACGTATGACAAACATATTACAAACATGCGAGTCTTGGCAATCCTTTCACTGCAAACTCCATCTGGGCGGGGCTCCAGATTTGCCTCGGCCCGGACTATTGGCGGTCGTAGTCACAATCCGCTTGCAGCACCTGATAATCGAAGATCAACCCGCCATCCTTGCCATGCACGACAAACACAAAAGCAACACCTTTTTTGAGCAATTCTGATGTATTCCTCTCCTTGCAGATTTCCCTGCGGATATCGCGTGAAACATAGGGTCGCAATTCATTGCCGTTCACTGCAGTCGAATCAACCTCGAGCAGGGTATAGTTGATGGTCATTTTCTTGTTACCTGCCTCGAAACCGTCCAGCCGCAACTGGGAATTTATGTCACGCGGGCATGTCTTGTTATTCATCTCGGCATTCTTCAACAGCAGTTTGTTCAGCAGCAGTTCCGGGTCAGAGGCAGCTTTCAGCGCCGGCAGATAAATGGCTGTAGCGCCGCACAATCCAGCCACGAGGGCCACCAGAATGATTACCAGGGCCTTGAGATCGTTATTGGCAGGATGCTGTTTCGCAGCCGTTTTTTTCACTGGCAGCCCGGAAGCTTTCCTTGTTGCAACAGTTTCCGTACCCTTACCCGGGGCAGGCACCGATTGTTTATCAAGATGGGCATCTTTCACCGACTCACTTATGGGCTTGTCTTCTCCATCACGGATGAATACTGCATCGGCTCCCAGTTCCTGAAGCGATTTCAATATTTTGCCACCAACGTCAGCAGGCATCGCACTGCCCAGCGTCAACGGCAGCCTTTCCAGTCTGGCCGCAACTTCATCGCGGGCAGTTCCATTGGCGAAGGAACACAAATAGTCCACAATCCGTTCCCGCCTGTTGTCATCAGGAATACCACGAATGATCAATTTTCCGATGTTTGACGTTGCCATCCCCCCCCCAAACCAATAATGTATATACGGCGTAGCGCAGTCGCGCAAAATGGGTTTATGGATAATACGATCTTTATGAAGGGAATTCAACAGAAGATTGCGGATGAGAAAAGCTTAGTCCTCAACCAGGACAGAGAGGGACACAGGACAGAGAGGGACGTTGCTTGCTATCTTTCTATTACCGGTTTGCCCCGACCTTTTCCTTAATTGACGGATCGTTTTTTATCAACTCCTCGCCACGTCTTGCTGCAATGCAAACTCCAGCCGAGCCAAGTCCTGCTGCCGCACCGGCTTCTTTTCCCGTATACCCGTATTCCCTTACCGCGATACAGCAGAATAGTGCCCTCGCCCTGGCCGCCGCTCTTGCCTTGCCGGGCCGTTTCATCGTTGCTACATCCACCCCTGTGATTTCGCTGACCTTCCGGAGTATCTCATCTAGAGGACGAGGTGGTCTCATCCTGTCATGTTTGACATCATCTCGAAGTAGCGATTCAACAAATTCTCCGCTACCGAGTATCCGCTCGTCGTAAGCCGCAATGCTTTCGCTTTCCTCACGACCGAGCAGGCTGCGCTTTAACCCCCCACCCGTTAATTCGTCTCTGCATCCTGAGGATATTCCGTCAGTGATGAACTGGCGATAAGCACGTAACGAGCCAGCTTTATTCTTGCCGAACCGCCGCAGCACTTCTCTCGTTTCCTGTCCCTCCATGGTCCGGTTTCCAAGCAATACTGCATGCCCGCTCCAAGGGTAGCGGTCCAGTGCTTCCAGGTCCGCCACCAGACCTACTCGCAGCGGATTCAGATGGATATAGCGGACAAGTTCGAGAAAGTAGGGTTCGTCTTCACAGAGTATCGACTTGTAACGGTTTTGAAACAGATGTCCGGAGCGTTGATACTTGCGGTTGAAATAGACGGCATAGCCTGTAAGCAGGCGGCGCATGGTCTCCGAAAGCGGTACTACGGTCGGCATGAGCAGCAGGTGGAAATGGTTTGTCATGAGCGACCAGGCAAAGCATTTCATTGATCCTTTTGCCAGAAGAGTTGAAAGACGGGCGACAAAGCGCTCCTTGTCGGCATCGTCAGCGAAAATATCGCGCCTTTCGATGCCGCGAACGATGACATGATGCAAGACGTTTGGTATGTCAAGTCGTGGCTGTCGTGGCATGGACGTGAAATTAGCACATTATCGGAATGATGGCAATAGCTAATTAGCAAGCAACGTCCCTCTCGGTCCCTCTCGGTCCCCATTTTGATAATAAGCTATCAAAATACCATTGCCAACTCATATGATAGTTTTCCAAGCAAGATGACGAGGCTATCACTAGACCACAGGCTATTAATAGCATGCGTAACAAAGAGAGTAGACAGGATTTGGAAAAATAACGTTTTTATTTCGGGGCAAATAGTTCGTTGGGAATCCCGTTCCTCCTAGATCACCTCTCTATGGGGATTTTTCGCTCAAATTTATTCTAAATACTCCGATATGATTTATTTGGAGTCTCTGTATTTGCTGGGTCATTCCCATATCTACAACAATATTTGGCATTGATACAATATCAAAACCCACAACGAAATTAAAGGGTTTGATGCTGTCGCTGTCAGGGGGGTTGCATTTTTTACGACAAGGGAAACGGCATGAAAACCAAATCTATTAAAGATCGTGCTATCATGATATCTGCTTTATATCTGGCGATACCGATTCGCCATGCAGTTTGCATCGTTTTTGCCTCATTTTTCCCAATCCTGCTTGCTTTTGATGTGTCGGCGGCGACTGGAAAACAAATGGCCCTGCCCGGCTGCATAGCCCTTACCATAAGAGAAAACCGGACCATCAAAAACGCCTACCTCGACCGGATAGTACAGAAATACGACCTGAGGGTATCTGAAGACAAGTTCACGCCCAAGCTGTATTTGACTCCTTCGATGCAGGCCAGCGGCGGCAAATCCACGACCACCACGGCCGTTACTGATTTCTCGGGCTACATTAGTGAACAGTTGCCCACCGGCGCTTCCATCAACCTGAGCGCAAACCACGACATCACAAGCGCCGAGCATGCCCGTCCCTTCCGAGGCTACGGCTGGAGCGTCAGCCTTACCCAGCCCCTCCTGAAAGGAGGCGGGCTTGAGGTAAATACCGCATCGGTGCGGCAGGCCAGACTGACCGAACAGACCAACATCCTTTCCCTCAAGTCGACCATCATGAGCGCGGTGACCTCGGTGGTGACCGCCTACCGCAGTTACGTGCAGGCCATCAAGGCCCTGGAGATCAGCCAGCAGTCGCTGCAACGAAACAAAGACCTCATGGATATCAACAAGGAGCTCATCGCCGCCGGCAGGATGGCCGCCATCGAGCTTATTCAGTCCGAGGCGAGCGTGGCGTCCACCGAGTTCAACCTCCTTTCCGCCGAGAATGCCGTCGATGCGGCCCGACTGGCCCTGAACAAGGCCATCGACATCGACAAGAATACCAAATATGTACCAATCATGGATACAAGTACCCCACCGGTGCCGTTTACCTTTGAACAAGCGAAAAAACTGGCCTTCGAGAACAGACCAGACTATCTCACCGCGCTTCTGAGCTATGAGAGTCAGAAAATACAACTGGTCGTAGCCAAGAACAGCACGTTCTGGGACCTCTCCCTCACCGGGGGATACGCAGAGAACTACACCCGCGGCGGCGCATCCGGCGGCGATGCCTCCGGTAACAACTGGACCACCGGCTTGAAACTGGTCATTCCCATCGGAGACCTTACCATCCGGCAGGCATACATAGCCGCCGACATCGCTCTGAAAAAGCAGGAGAATTCCCTCGCGATACTACGTGAGTCCATCGAGATCGAAGTGCAGGACGCTTTGCGAAACGCGGAGATGAATCTGCGGCAGATCAGGCTGGCCACGCTATCCAGGCAACTGTCCGAAAAGAAGGTTGAAATCGAGACCGAAAAGCTCAAGGCGGGCCGGTCCACCAACTTTCAACTGGTCAGCTACCAGAATGACCTGGTGTCCGCCCAGAACAACGAACTGGGCGCCGTAATCAGCTACCTCAACGCGCTGACAAGTTTGGAACAGACGCTGGGCGTCACTCTGGACCGCTGGGGCGTATCGCTGGTTGAACGGTAGATTGGCTCGTGGTTAAAACCATAGAACAACAACCTTGAACCATCAACCTTGAACCAATACCGGGGGAGGGACATGGAACGCGACATCATTATAGCCGGCAGAATACTGGATGACATGACCGACGGAGTGGTCGTTATCGACCTCTCAGGCCGGATTATCACCTTCAACCCGTCAGCGGCCAGAATCCTCGGCATCGATAGTGAGGAAGCGCTGGGACGGCCCTTCGGCGAGATATTCCTCCTCAACGAGGAGAATGATGACTTTAATCAGACCATCCTCGATGCCATTTACGAATCCACCGTCAGCCACAACCGGGTCGTTCCGTTCACCATCAACGGGAAACGCGCCGTTCTTTCCCTGACCACCACCTTCCTCAAGTCTGATGATGGCACCGACCAGCGGATGGGGGTAATCGCCGTCTTCAACGACATCACGGAGCTGCAAGACCTGCAGGAAGCGGAGCAACGACTGGCAGCGGAGCTGAAGGTCAAGCACCATGAATTGCAGGATGCATACCTGAAGACCGAACAGGGGAACCAGCAGTTGCAGGCGGCACTGAAGAAGGTGCAGGTAATCAGGATCACCGCCACCGCCTTCACCATCATCCTGTTCCTGGGGATCGGCCTGTTCGTCTGGAACAGGAAATCTTCCACGCTCAACGCGCCGTCTCCCACAGTGGCCGGCCCCGGTTCGGTCACCACCTTTCCCGTCATCCCGCAGCCTGTCACATCCAGCATCTCACTCACAGGAAAACTCCAGCCACTACAGATGGTCACCATTTCCAGTCCACTGGCCGGAAAGGTGGAACGGGTCATGGTGCGGTACGGGGATGTGGTACAGGCAGGGCAGCCGCTGGCTGCCATGGATGTCACCGAGGCGCGGATAAAATATCGCGAGGCGCAGTCAGCCTACATCAAAGCGGTTGGCAGCTACCGGCAGATGGAAAAATGGGATTCCGGTTCCGAGGTTGTCCGGGCCAACCGCTCCCTGGCAAAAGCCAAGCTTTCCTTGGAAACCCAGAAGAAGACCCTGGCCGAATCGGAGCGCCTGTTCAAAAAGGGGATCATTCCCGAAACCGAATATGAATCGGCGCGACAGCAGTACCTAAACCAGCAGATGGACTACCAGACTGCCGCGGAAGAGGTAAAGGCGGCCATCGACAAAGGCAACGCCGGAAACCGCAAAGTCGCGCGCTATGAGATGGAGAACGCCAAAGCCCGGATGGAGCTGATCGCGCATGACATCGCCTCAGCGGTGGTGGTGGCGCCGGTGGCGGGTATTGTCATGAAACCTCCCGGCGCCGGGCAGTCCAAGGAGGGAAGGAACGTAGAACGCGGCGCTTCATTCCAGCAGGGAGAGGCGCTGTTCGCAGTGGGTGATCTCAGCGGCCTGTCCATCAACTGCAAGGTGGATGAGGTGGACGTGACCAGGATCAGCAATGGCCAGAAAGTGCGGGTGACCGGAGACGCCTTTCCCGGCGAACAGTTGGCCGGCGCCATACAGGGGATATCCGCCCAAGCCGAAGAAGGAGGGGATACGGCCGGAGGGAAATCCTCCACATCCTTTGGCGTCAAGGTCGTGGTCGATACGATCCCACCCCAGCTGAAAAAACGGCTCATGGTCGGCATGACCGCCAATCTGGAGATCATCATCTATGAGAAGCCCAATGCCCTGATGGCGCCGCTATCCGCCGTAACGACGGACAACGGCAAGCGCTATGTAACCAGAAAAAGGGGGGGTAATCCGAAGGGCGCCGCTGAAAAGGTCGAGGTCACCACCGGATTTACAACCCAGGACATGGTTGAAATCGTTACCGGGCTTAAACCGGGAGACCTGATCGAGATCCCGGCGCCCGGCGCCGGGGACGGGAAACGTTAGCCATGCTCAAGCTCCAGGACATACGGAAATCGTACCGCATCGGCCCCACTGAGGTGGAGGTTCTGAAGGGGGTGACACTGGATATCCAGCGGGGGGAACTGGTTTCCATCATGGGACCGTCCGGCTGCGGCAAATCAACTCTCATGAACATCATCGGCCTTCTGGACCGTCCCACTTCGGGCCGGTTCCTGTTTGACGGCTCGGAAGTATCCTACACCGATGACGACGCCCTCTCCGAGATCCGTAACCAGCGTATCGGTTTCGTTTTTCAGCAGTATTTCCTGCTTTCCCGGCTCACGGCCGTCGAGAACGTGGAACTGCCGCTGGTGTACCGGGGAGACGCGCAACGCTTTACCCGGGAGCGGAGTATGGAACTGTTGCGCCGGGTCGGCATGGAAGAGCGGGCCAGCCACCGGCCCAGCGAACTTTCCGGCGGCCAGCAGCAGCGGGTGGCCATAGCCCGCGCCCTGGTGGGCAACCCTTCCCTGATCCTGGCGGACGAACCCACCGGCGCTCTGGATACCCATGTGGGACACGAGATCATGGAACTGTTCCGGACACTGAACCGCGAGGACGGGATCACCGTGGTCATTATTACGCACGACCCTGGCATCGCCGCCCAGTGCGACCGCTCGGCCGTCATGCAGGACGGAGTAATCATCTAATGATACTGAGATCCAACCTGAAAGAAGCGGCCCGCAGCCTCTTGTCCTCCAAGCAACGGACTATACTGGCTCTCATCGGTATTGTCATCGGTATCGGCTCGGTCATCGCCATGGTTTCGGTGGGTAAAATTGTTCAGGAAGAATCCCTGCGCCAGTTCAGGGAAATGGGAACCGATATACTTACCATCGAAAAGGATTCGGGCGGCGGAGCGGACGTCAAACCGGGAGGAGACGCGCCCTCCGGCCCCGGATCGGCGCTTCGGCTTGCGGACATCCTCGCCATACCTGCGGGCTGTCCCGGCATTGATACCTTGGCGCCCATGGCTCGCGGCAGCGGTGAGATCAGCTTCAACGGCAAAAAACTTGAGCAGGCCAACGCGCTGGGAGTGACGGAATCATTCCTCAGTATCAACAAGCTGAAGATCAGCCAGGGGCGTTTCCTTACCGACATGGACGAGCAGAGCCGGTACTGCGTCATCGGCAACAGCGTAGCGAATCAGATGCCGCAACTGGGCGGCGGACAGCCAATCGGCGGAAAGATCAGGATCGGCGACAACCTCTTTACCGTCATCGGTGTCTTGGCGCCTGTTCCGGAAGGAGGAATGCGGCGCTTCGAACCGAATACGTCGATTCTTATCCACATCACCACCAGTATGCGGGCTTTCGGCAACGCCGAGATCGGTTCCGTCACCGCTCATGTGCGGACGGGAGTGAGCAACAAGACAGCCGGCGAGCAGGTGAAGGCCCATTTCACCGCCAGGGCCAAGGGCCTGGCGGTGCGGGTGACCAGCCCGGAAGAGATCATTGCGCAGATGGAGAAACAGATGCAGATGTTCACCCTGCTTTTGGGCGCCATCGGCAGCATCTCGCTGATTGTGGGCGGGGTTGGGGTCATGAACGTCATGCTCGTCTCGGTGACCGAGCGCCGCCGCGAGATCGGCATCCGGCGCGCCCTGGGGGCCAAGCGGGGGGATATCAGGGGCCAGTTCCTGATCGAATCGGTTATCCTGTCGCTGGTGGGCGGTCTGCTCGGCATCCTGTTCGGGGTAGGCGCTTCCTGCATCATCGCCTACTTCGCCCATTGGCAGTTTGCGCTCTCCACCAGCGCCATTCTTCTGGGAGTGGGAGTCTCCAACGCCGTGGGTGTCTTTTTCGGTTACTACCCGGCCCGCCAGGCGTCTCTGCTTGATCCCATCGTGGCGCTGAAATCGGACTGACGCTGATGGGGTAATTGCCACCGAAGTTGGCGGCAAGGACGAAAGCTGTCGATCTTGTTCAGAAAAAGGTGGCTTGATCATGAAAAAAACAGCGCAAAAATCCGGGAATGATGGGGAATCGGGTATGCGGGACGCCCATGTTGGAAAACTGCTCGACCGTTTGATTGCGGTGGCGGAAGATCTCTCCATGGGACGTTTCGGCCAGTATCTCGACATCTTCGAGCTGACGAAGAGCGGCCGGTACCCGCCCCTGATCGCCCGCCTGGCTGAATCATTCGGTATGCTGGCGGTCAAGGTCGAGGCCCGTGAATTCCGTCTGGAACAACTCATCGAAGATTTGCGCCGGAGCGAGGCGGAGCTGCTGCAGGCCAGGGAGCGCCTGGCCCGTGAGAACATCGTCCTCAAGAAAAATCTGCGCCGCTCCTTTCCCTTTTCCTCCATCCTGGGCGCGAGCCGTCCGATCCGCGACATGATTGCCAAAGCGGAGCGGGTCGCCGATTCCCGCCTTTCGGTCATCCTTACCGGTGAAACCGGCTCAGGCAAGGAGCTGTTCGCCAAGGCGATTCATTTCAACAGCCCCAGAAGTTCCAAGCCATTCGTGGCGGTCAACTGTTCCGCCATTCCCGAAAGCATCTTCGAAAGTGAGTTCTTCGGCATCGAAAAGGGGGTTGCGACCGGCGTAGAGGCGCGTATCGGCAAGGTCGAGCACGCCAATGGGGGGACGCTCTTCCTGGACGAAATCGGAGAAATGCCATTGCAGTTGAAGGCCAAAATGCTGCGCGTGCTGGAAGAACGCTCCCTGGAACGTGTCGGCGGCCGAGTCTCCATCCCGGTAGATCTGCGGATCATCTCCGCCACCAATCGCGACCTGAAAAAGGAGATTGCCGGAGAAAAGTTCCGTGAAGACCTGTACTACCGGTTGAACGGCGTTACCCTGCACATCCCGCCCCTGCGCGAGCGCAGGGAAGACATCGACCTGATCGCGCGCCACTTCCTGGACAAATGGGCACGAAGTTGCGGCAGGCCGCCGATGCGCTTTGCCAAAGAAGCTGCGGAACGGATGCGCGGCTACCCCTGGCCCGGCAATGTGCGCGAACTTGAAAACGAAGTGGAACGGGCCGTGGCGCTGGCCTATGGCGACATCATCACTGTCGCCGACCTCTCCGAGACGGTGCGGCAGCACCGGGAGAGCAACGGGAGAGATGGATCGTTGCTGAAGAACGCGGAAAAAGAATTGATCGAGCGCGCATTGATCGAGTCGGGCGGCAACAGGACCAGGGCCGCGGAGCGATTGGGAATAAGCCGCGAGGGCTTGCGCAAAAAGCTTATGCGGTTGGGGATCGGCGGTGAAACGGAATGAACCGCAAACAAACTTGGCGGCAGTGGATGGAAGTTGGCGGTATTTTGCCGCTAAACAGTTAAAACAAAACGTGTTTGCCGTTGGCATACAAGCTGCTTTATATGAGGCAATACTGTTTTGTCATCAATCCTTAGTATGCCGTCTCTGACATTTCGCTGGTTGTAAC
>JAYFNT010000026.1:0-20446 GCA_034933285.1 Geobacteraceae bacterium
GGGCTACTTCATAGCTGACGACGACGGCCGGACCACCAAGCCGGGGGTCTTTGCCGGGGGCGACATCGTCACCGGGGCCGCCACCGTCATCCTGGCCATCGGCGCCGGCAAGAAGGCTGCCCGCGCCATGCACGACTACCTCATGGGAAGCGTTCGAAAGAAAGAGGCTGCTTCCTGTGAAACGAATGAGAACAAAGTTTCCGCCGCTGCGGTCCAGCCGGCAGACCCTGGCGGCATCGGTGCTTATCCGGGTGCCTGAACAAGATTAGGTGTCAAAACAGCGATAACGTAGCCCCAGTTTGAATATTCCGCTACGATTCTACTTGGAAAGAGGAGGCAATAATGTCCTACGTCGAGTCCGTACTTAATTCCGTTGTAGCAAAGAACCCCAACGAGCCTGAATTCCATCAGGCGGTCAAAGAGGTCCTCGAGTCCCTGGAGCCGGTGTTCAAGCGCGACGGCAAATTCGAGCAGCAGCGCATCCTGGAGCGCATAACCGAACCGGAACGCACAATCCTGTTCCGGGTACCCTGGGTTGACGACAAGGGCGGCATCCAGGTGAACAAGGGGTACCGCATCGAGTTCAACAGCGCCATCGGCGCCTACAAGGGTGGCCTCCGCTTCCACCCCTCGGTCAACCTCGGCGTGCTCAAGTTCCTGGGCTTCGAGCAGGTGTTCAAGAACTCCCTCACCACCCTCCCCATGGGCGGCGGCAAGGGCGGCTCCGATTTCGATCCCAAGGGCAAGTCGGACAACGAAGTCATGCGGTTCTGCCAGTCCTTCATGACTGAGCTGTTCCGCCATATCGGCCCGGTAACCGACGTCCCTGCAGGTGACATCGGCGTGGGCGGCCGCGAAATCGGCTACCTGTTCGGCCAGTACAAGCGTCTGAAAAACGAATTCACCGGCGTGCTGACCGGCAAGGCCCTCTGTTGGGGAGGTTCGCTGATCCGTCCGGAAGCGACCGGTTACGGTTCAGTCTACTTTGCCCAGGAGATGCTTGCCACCAAGGGCCAGTCAATCGAAGGCAAAACCTGCCTGGTGTCCGGTTCCGGCAACGTTGCCCAGTACACCGTGGAAAAACTGCTGCAGCTCGGCGCCAAGCCGGTATCCCTGTCCGACTCCAACGGTTCCATCTACGATCCCGACGGAATTTCGGCGGAGAAGCTCCAGTTCGTCCTGGAACTGAAAAACGTGCGCCGCGGCCGTATTTCCGAGTACGCTGCCAAATATCCTTCCGCCAAGTATCTCGCGGGCAAGCGTCCATGGTCGATCCCCTGTGACTGCGCCTTCCCGAGCGCCACACAGAACGAGATCAACGGCGCGGACGCCGCCGAGCTGATCAAGAACGGCTGCAAGCTGGTCTGCGAAGGCGCCAACATGCCGAGCGATCTGGATGCGGTGAAGATTTTCCTCGACAACAAGATTTTCTATGGCCCGGGTAAGGCTGCCAATGCAGGCGGCGTCGCCACTTCCGGGCTGGAAATGTCCCAGAACGCCCAGTTCATGAGCTGGTCCCGTGAAGAAGTCGACGAGAAGCTGAAAACAATCATGAAAAACATACACCACAATTCCTACACCACCGCCAAGGAATACGGCTGTGCGGGCAACTATGTAGCGGGCGCGAACATCGCCGGCTTCCTGAAGGTGGCGAATGCGATGATCGACCAGGGCATCGTGTAGTTTCCGATCTGGAAACCAGTTCTTATTTTGAAGAGTTGTGATATGCAATGAAGTGGGGGGCTGAAAATTTTCAGCGCCCCTTTCTTTTTTTTGCTTACGGAATGTTTTCTTATCAGTATACTAGTGTCGACTGCTCCCGGGGAACGGGAGCCCGCAGTACGTCAAAGGGCGATCCTGGAAGCAAGGGGTGCATGTTCAACGTTCCATGACAGATCGCGAAACATGAAGGGGGCTTGATGCAGACATACGACAGATTGTTTACGACCGGCCTGCCCGGACTCGACCGCGCCTTGAAGGGGGTGCTGCCCGGCGACAATATCGTCTGGCAGGTCGAGTCGATCAGCGATTATCAGGCAATGGTGACGCCGTTCGTCCAGGCCGGAATACGGTCGGGCAGGCGCCTGGTGTATTTCCGCTTTGCCAGTCATCCTCCCATGATCCATCCGGACGGTTCGTTCCTGACTGTGGAATTGGATCCCAATTCGGGTTTCGAGGCCTTCATCGCCCAGATTCACCACGTCATAGAGCAGGTGGGGCGGGGAGCCCTCTACGTTTTCGACTGCCTTTCAGAACTGGCAGCGGACTGGTATTCCGACCAAATGCTGAGCAATTTCTTCGTGCTCACCTGTCCTTACCTCTTTGACCTTGAGACGGTCGCTTACTTCGCCATATTCCGCAACAACCATACCCAACGGGCGTTGCAGCCGATCATCGAGACGACCCAGCTGTTTCTTGATGTCTATGCCTACAGTGAGAAGCACTACGTCTATCCGATGAAGGTCCATCTGCGCTATTCACCCACGATGAACATGCTGCACGAGTGGAGCGGGGACGAGTTTCGCCCGGTAACGTCAAGCGCGCTGATCAGCGCGATTCTCACTTCCATGAACTGGACGGGACTGGATACGGATTTCCGGCCCGGATTCTGGGAGCGGACCTTTGCCGAGGGAGAGGAGGTGCTGGCAGCGGTCAAGTCCGGACAGTGCTCACCCGAGAGGGAAGACGAGGTGTTCCGGCGGCTGTGCCGGATGATGGTGTCCCGCGATCCGGGCATGACCAACCTGGTGTCGCGCTTCATGAGGCTGGAAGACGTCCTGGAAATCCGCAGGCGGATGATCGGCACGGGTCTCATCGGCGGCAAAACGGTCGGCATGCTGCTGGCCCGACGCATCCTGCAGCGCAACTCGCCGCGTTATGCCGAACTTCTGGAGGCACATGATTCGTTTTACATCGGATCGGATGTATTTTTCACTTTCCTGGTCCGGAATGGCGTCTGGTGGGTGAGGGAGAAACAGCGGGATCCGGAGAGATTCCTGGAAGGCGCCGAAATCGCCCGGCAGCGAATCCTTACCGGCCATTTCTCCAGCTTTTTCATCAAGCAGTCCGAGCAGATGCTGAACTATTTCGGCCAGGCCCCGATCATCGTGCGGTCGAGTTCGCTCCTGGAGGACAATTACGGCAATTCCTTTGCCGGCAAGTACGATAGCGTTTTCTGCCCCAATCAGGGGCCCCCTGAGCGCAGGCTGGAGGATTTCCTTGCCGCGGTGCGCACCATATACGCCAGCAGCATGAGCGAGAAGGCTTTGCGCTACCGGGAGCAGAAGGGTCTCCTGGGCCAGGACGAACAGATGGCGCTCCTCGTCATGCGGGTTTCGGGTGCGGTGCACGGCAGGTATTTCTATCCCCATGCCGCGGGGGTCGGCTTTTCCTTCAATCCTTATGTGTGGAACGAGAATATCGATCCCCATTCGGGAGTGGTGCGGCTTGTATTCGGCCTGGGAACCCGGGCGGTGGACCGCTCGGACGATGACTACACCCGGGTGGTCGCCCTGAATGCGCCTGACCGGCGCCCCGAGTCCAACTTCGAGGAAGTGCGGCAGTACGCCCAGCGCAGGGTGGATTTCCTCGACCTGGACGCCAACAGGCTCCTGTCGGGCCACTTCCTGGATGTCATCGCCGCCAGCCCTGATGTGCCGGTGCACCTGTTCGCATCGACGGACACCGGTTCCAACTGGGGCATAGAGCGCTCCACCAGGCCTTCCTGGGTGCTGACCTTCGACAAGCTGCTCAGTTCGACCGATTTTGTCGAGGACATGCGGGGCATGCTGCGCATGCTGCACGAAGCCTATGCCTGCCCGGTCGATGTGGAATTCACCCTGAACTTCCTGAAAGACGACCAGGACTACAGGATACATGTCGTGCAGTGCAGGCCCCTTCCGGTTAAGGGAATGGACACCAATATGCCTTTGCCGATGGATGTGCCGGAAGAGAACCGCGTCATTACCGCCAGCGGAGCGGTTATCGGCCACAGCAGGCATGTCCGCATCGACCGGCTCATCCATGTGGTTCCCGAGAAATTCTCGCAGCTCACGGTTCAGGAACAGCACGAGATCGCCCGTCTCATAGGACAGCTCAACGCGACCATTGTGCCGGACGGGATCGAAAACGTCATGCTGCTGGGCCCAGGCAGATGGGGTACCAGCTGCCCGTACCTCGGCATTCCGGTGGTCTTCGCCGAGATCAGCCGGGTGGCGGTGCTGTGCGAGATCGTGGCCATGCGGGAAAACCTGGTTCCCGATGTGTCGCTGGGAACGCATTTCCTCAACGAGCTTATCGAAATGGACATCCTCTACCTGGCGCTGTTTCCCCATAAGGGAGACAACTGTCTCAAGGAAGAGGTGCTCGAACAGGCAGCCAACCGTCTGCTTGAATACGTCCCGGAAGCGGGGCGCTGGGCGGAAACGGTCAAGGTTGTCAATGCCGATGATGTAACGGGAGAAGAAGGCGCCCTTTACCTTGCCGCCGATGCATACACTCAGAAGGTCATATGCTATAAGGGGTGACAGCTTGCTTTCACCCAAAATCAACCCCCTCACCCGGGCTGCGCCCACCCTCTCCCTTGATGGCGAGGGTAAAGGCCAGGCCCCCTTCTCCTGGGTGGAAGAGGGTTTCATGTTAACACCCTCTCCATTAAGGGAGAGGGTGGCGCCTTGCGCCGGGTGAGGGGGGGAATAAGGTCGGAAAGATTCGGCAAAAGGCAAGAACCGCTCAAGAAATGACCTCTTGCAACCGATAAGAACAGAACGGGCTGCATAGGGGAGGTGCAGTATGGAAATAAGTTCCGTAGCAAGCCAGGCTCTGGCTGTAAAAGAGCAGATGACGCAATCCCAGCTTGGGATAGCCGTTGTGAAGCAGGCCGCGGCGGCGCAGCAGCAGATGGCTGACATGCTGGCCAGGAATGCGGCAGTGGTCCCGCCCGCAAAAAGTATGGAAATGGGCGGATTTTCAACATACGCATGAGGTTCTGGTCGGAAAGGGTGCTTTTTCCGAATCAGGAACCGGCAGGTGCTTGTCCGGTGTTTCTGAATGAGTGCCATACCCAAAAAGAGCAATAAACCCATTTATGTCTTAAAGAAGTATCAGACAAAACCCATGCAGCCCGTAGGGGGCCGTCGTTCATCAGGACGTCGGCCCTTTTTCTCAAGCTCCCGATATGGACCGTTGCACCCGATTCTTTTTGCCACTATACTCGGAACTGCTTTTCACCTTGGAAAAGGGGGAGATGCTTCTTGACAGCGGCACAACGGAAGAAATCCGATTGTCTTGACAGGATCACGATCCGGATGGGCGATATCACCCAGGTGGATGCCGAAGCCATTGTGAATGCTGCCAACAGCACGCTCTTGGGCGGCGGCGGCGTTGACGGCATGATACACTGGGCCGCCGGTTCCGGTCTGCTGGAAGAATGCCGAACCCTTGGATGGTGCCCTGCAGGGGAAGCGCGCATAACCGGCGGTCATGCCCTGAAGGCGCGCCATGTCATCCACGCTGTCGGTCCTGTCTACGCAATGGAGGGCGAGGAAGCCCCCAGGCTCCTTGCCGCCTGTTATGCAAACAGCCTTGCCCTGGCAGCCGAACACTGCATCCGCAGCATTGCGTTCCCTGCCATCAGTTGCGGCGCATACGGCTATCCGGTTCGAGAGGCCTGCCGCATAGCCCTGGATACCGTGCTGGACTTTCTAACGAGTCACGATTTCCCTGACAAAGTGATTTTTGTCCTGTATTCCTGCGGAGATTATGAAGCATACCGGGAATACTTCGAACTCATGAGGGCCGAGATCGCCTGCGTGTAGGTGGAGGATACGGTCCCAGGCCTCGCGGGAAACGCATCGGGAACAAATTCTTACCCGGAGTTGTCTGGTATGATGTGGAACGAAAAGTCAGAGATAATCGATGAAGACGCCGAGCTGGTGAATTCGTGCCGAACGGGCGATCTGTCGGCTTTCGAGGTTCTGGTGCGGAAGTACGAGAAAAAGATATTCAACCTTGCCTTCAGGGTTGTGGGAGAGTATGAGGATGCAGCGGAAGTGTCCCAGGATGCCTTCGTTTCCGCCTATCGCAGCCTGGGCCGATTTCGCGGGGATTCGACCTTTTCCACGTGGCTGACGACCATTACGGTCAACCTTGCCAGGAACCGCCTGAAGCAGTCCCGCACGCGAAGGTTCAGGGAGCCGTGTTCCCTGGACGCCCCGATCACTGGTTGCGAGGGCTGCTCTATCGATCCGCCGTCAAACGGCCCGTCCGCGCTTCAGCAACTGGAACAGCAAGAGCTCCGGCAGCGGGTGCGGGGCTGCATAGGCGCGCTCGAGCCCGGCTTCAGGGAAGTTCTGGTACTCAGGGACCTGGAAGAACATTCCTATGGCGAGATAGGTTCCATGCTCAAACTTGCCGAGGGAACGGTCAAGTCCAGGCTGTCGCGGGCGCGGGAAGCGGTCCGGGACTGCCTGAAGCGGGTAGTGGGGGAATGATGATGGATCACGCCACAGTTCGCAGCCTGTTGTCGGCATATAGGGACGGCGAAGTTTCTCCTGCGGAAAGGGACGGGATCGAGCAGCATCTCCAAAGCTGTGCCGACTGCCGGGAAGAGCTGTCGGAACTGGAAAAAACCGTCCTTCGGATACGCGGCTTCGGCGAGGAAGAGCCGCCGCCCTGGATGGCGCAGAAGGTCATGGCCCGGGTCAGGGCGGCAGCGGAAGAAAGAAGGGGCTTTTTCCACTGGCTGCTCTATCCGCTACGGATAAAACTCCCCATCGAGGCTGCGGCACTTGTTGTGATAGCTGCCACAGGTTACATGCTCTACAGGACCGCTGCGCCTCAACTGGCGCAGGTTGTCCCGCAGGCGCCCGAGCTGCGCGGCAGCGAAGCGCCTCCCCAGCCACCTGCGGTATCGCCGGGGAAGCGCGTTGCCCGGAGTGCGGAGCAGGCCCGGGAGGGAGTTCTTCCCGGGGCGCGGCAAAAGACGGTGCAGCGAAGCCAAAGGAAAGGCGAGCCCGCTGAGCTGCCCTTGCCGGCCCCTGCCGCAGAGCCGTCACCGCCGCCGGCAGCCCGGGTCGAGAAGGCGCTCCCGCCTCCTGCCCCGGAAGAGCACGCGGAACCGTCGGTCATGATGGAGAGGAGAGCTGCACCCAGGGCTCCCATGTATGACAAGGGTGCTGCGGATGATTTTTTCGGCATTTCGAGCCCGCGAAAGTCGGAGAATGAGGCCGGATCGCGGAGGTCCAGGGCGAAGTCTCTGAGAGCTGCCGACGCATCGGCTGTCCGGCTGGTTGTCGAGGCGGCTGACCGCGACTCGGCAATGGCTGAAATAGGAGCCGCTGTCGGTAAACTGGGTGGAAGCGTTGCCAGGAGAACCGTGACCGGATCGGACCGGGGTGCTCTTGCCGTCCGGCTGGACGGCAGCCGGCTGGAAGAATTGCATGAACGGCTCGGCAGGATAGGTACGGTCCGGGGAAAGGTTCCGCCCGAGTCCGAAGATGAAGGACAGGTGGAAGTGACGATTGAAGTGGTGTCGGGTACGGAATGAAAAGAGCCCCATCCCGTGACGGGAATAGGGCTCTTTCGCGTCCCGTGACGCCTAGCAGTACCTGATATCGATTATCTCGTATTCCTTCAGGCCCGCCGGTACCTTTACCTTGACCGTGTCGTCGAGCCGGTGCCCGATCAGCGCCTTGCCGACCGGAGACGAGCAGGACATTTTCCCAAGCCTGATATCAGCCTCGTCCTCTCCCACGATGCGGTAGGTGACTTCCTCTTCCGCGGTCGTGTCGAACAGGGTGACCGTGGCGCCGAAAACCACCTTGTCCGGTTTCAGGTTGGAGAGATCCACCACGTAGGCCCGCGCCAGCTTGTCTTTCAACTCCTGGATCTTTCCTTCGATGAAGCCCTGGCGGTGCTTGGCTGCGTCATATTCCGCGTTTTCCGAGAGATCGCCATGGGAACGGGCCTCGGCGATATCCTGAATGACTTTCGGGCGCTCTTCCCTGATGAGGCGTTTCAACTCTTCCTGAAGCGCGTCGTAGCTTTCCTTGGTCATGGGGACTGAGTGGGACATCTTGTTTGTTATCCTCCTAAAACATGAGGGGCAGCCTTTTCGGCCGCCCCTTTTTTTCGTTGTTACGGCGATTTCGCTGTCAGAGATACTCCTGAAGCGGCTTTACGTCCAGATCCTTGCGGAGCATTGCCAGGATGCCGTCTACCGCCGCTCTGGCGCCCGCCGTGGTGGTGAAATAGGCGACGTTGTTCATCAGCGTGTTCCTGCGGATGGAAAACGAGTCCGCGACCGCCTGGGCTCCCTGGGTGGTGTTGAACACCATGCAGACCTCGTTGTTCTTGATTGCGTCAACGATGTGCGGTCTTCCCTCGGTAACCTTGTTCACCACCGTGACAGGTATGCCCTTTTCAGCGAGATAGGCAGCTGTACCCCGGGTGGCCAGCAATTCGAAGCCGTTATCATACAGTTTTTTCGCTGCCGTGACAATATGTTTCTTGTCGTTGTCCCGAACGCTGATGAATACCTTTCCCGAGAGGGGCAGCCTTACTCCGGCGCCCAGCTGAGCCTTGGCAAAGGCGCGCGCAAAGTCGGCGTCGATGCCCATGACCTCGCCGGTCGATTTCATTTCCGGTCCGAGGATGGTGTCCACGCCGGGGAATTTCACGAACGGGAAGACCGATTCCTTGACCGCGGTGTGGGTGGGCCTGATCTCGGAGAAAATTCCCAGTTCTTCCAGGGTCTTGCCGGCCATGATCCGGGCCGCGAGCTTGGCAAGCGGCCTGCCGGTCGCCTTGGAAACAAAGGGAACCGTGCGGGAAGCGCGGGGGTTGACCTCCAGGATGTAGATCCGGCCGTCCTTGACCGCGAACTGCACGTTCATCAACCCCCGGACACCGAGCTCCAGCGCCATGAGCCTTGTCTGGCGCCTGATTTCGTCTGCTGTTTCCGCGGAGAGAGAGTAGGGGGGAAGGGAGCAGGCCGAGTCTCCGGAATGGATGCCCGCCTCCTCGATGTGCTCCATGATCCCGCCGATGATGACGTCCCGGCCGTCGCACAGTGCGTCCACATCGATTTCGATGGCGGCGTCGAGGAACTTGTCCACCAGGATCGGATGTTCGGGAGAGGCCTGCACCGCGGTATGCATGTAACGCCGCAGCTCTTCAACCTCGTAGACTATCTCCATGGCGCGGCCGCCAAGAACATATGAAGGACGGACCACCACCGGGTATCCTATCCGCTCGGCGATCTTCTCCGCTTCTTCGAAGGAGCGTGCGGTTCCGTTTGCGGGCTGCAGAAGTCGCAGTTTGTGCAGCATGACCTGGAATCGTTCCCGGTCTTCCGCCATGTCTATGGAATCCGGAGTGGTGCCGATGATGGGCACCCCGGCTTTTTCCAGAGCGACCGCCAGTTTCAGCGGAGTCTGGCCGCCGAACTGCACGATGACGCCGTGGGGCTTCTCCACTTCGACGATATTGAGCACGTCCTCGTAGGTGAGGGGTTCGAAATAGAGGCGGTCCGAGGTGTCGTAGTCGGTGGAAACCGTCTCCGGGTTGCAGTTGACCATGATGGTCTCGTAGCCGTCCTCGGCCAGGGCGAAGACACCGTGAACGCAGCAGTAATCGAACTCGATCCCCTGTCCGATGCGGTTCGGCCCGCCGCCCAGGATCATGATCTTTTTCCTGCTGGTGGCATCGGCTTCGCACTCCTCCTCGTAGGTGGAGTAGAGATAGGGGGTGTGGGCAACGAATTCGGCTGCGCAGGTGTCGACCCGCTTGAACACCGGCTTGACGCCGAGGGATACCCGCACTTCCCTCAGGCTTTCCTCGTCCGTCTGCCAGAGGCGGGCGAGGAAGCGATCGGAGAAGCCATACTGCTTGGCATCCCTCAGAATCTCCCCCAGTTCGGGCAGGCGCTTTTCGAAGACGTGCCGGGCTGACTTGAGCTCATCCTCCATCTCTATAATTTGCCTGATATTGTTCAGGAACCAGGGGTCTATATTGGTTATGGCGTAGAGTTCATCTATCTGCATTCCGATGCGGAAGGCATCGCCCAGGTACCAGATGCGCTCCCAATTGGCGGTGCGGAGCTTTTCCTGCAACAGGGACTGTTCCTTCTGGGTCAGGGCGCGCCGGGTTTCCTCGGCCAGGTCGAACAGCCTGGATTCGAAACCGCAGGAGCCGATTTCCAGGGAACGGAGCGCCTTCTGCAGCGACTCCTTGAACGTGCGGCCGATGGCCATGACTTCTCCCACCGACTTCATCTGGGTGGTCAGAGTCGCGTCTGCTGCCGGGAATTTCTCGAAGGTGAACCGGGGGACCTTGGTCACCACGTAGTCGATGGTCGGTTCGAAGCAGGCCGGAGTCTCGCGGGTGATGTCGTTGCGGATCTCGTCCAGGTAATAGCCCACCGCCAGCTTGGCGGCGATCTTGGCGATCGGAAAGCCGGTGGCCTTGGAGGCCAGGGCAGAGCTGCGGGAGACGCGCGGGTTCATCTCGATCACCGCCAGCCGACCGTCGCGGGGATTGATCCCGAACTGGATATTGGAGCCGCCGGTATCGACGCCGATTTCACGGATGATCTTCAGCGATGCGTCCCTGAGGATCTGGTATTCCTTGTCAGTGAGGGTCTGGGCCGGCGCCACGGTGATGGAGTCGCCGGTATGCACGCCCATGGGGTCGAAGTTTTCAATGGAGCAGATGATCACGACATTATCCTTGGTGTCGCGCATCACCTCAAGCTCGTACTCCTTCCAGCCGATGACCGACTCCTCCACCAGGATTTCGTCGGTGGGCGAGGCGTCGATGCCGGCCACGGCCATACGCTCGTACTCCTCCATGTTGTAGGCGATGCCTCCGCCGGTGCCTCCCAGGGTGAAGGAGGGGCGGATGATGGCCGGGAAACCGACAATTTTGACGATCTCCATGGCCTCGGCATGGTTATGGGCGAAGCCGGAACGGGGAACTTCCAGTCCGATGCGCTCCATGGCCTCCTTGAACAGGGTCCGGTCCTCGGCCATCTTGATGGCGGGAAGCTTTGCGCCGATCAGCTCCACACCGTATTTTTCCAGCACCCCGTTCTCGGCCACGGCCACGGCGGTGTTCAGTGCGGTCTGGCCGCCCAGGGTGGGGAGCAGGGCGTCGGGGCGCTCCTTTTCGATGATTTTTTCCAGGAATTCCGGCGTAACCGGCTCCACGTAGGTGCGGTCGGCGAAGTCCGGGTCGGTCATGATGGTGGCCGGGTTGCTGTTCAAAAGCACCACCTCGTACCCTTCCTCCTTGAGGGCCTTGCAGGCCTGGGTCCCGGAATAGTCGAACTCGCAAGCCTGGCCGATGATTATGGGTCCGGCGCCTATGATCAGGATCTTTTTTATGTCGGTACGTTTGGGCATTGCAACTTGCTCCTTAAAAGTGATTCTGAAAAAGGTGAAATCCCCCCTCATTCGCCCTTTCAGGGCACCTCCTCCCTCATCGAGAAGGGATATTTCCGTTACCCTCTCCATGAGGGAGAGGGTGGCGCGCAGCGCCGGGTGAGGGGGAAATAAGAGTCAGTTCCTGAATATGAAAAACACTGCCCCAGCCAGGCAAAAACCCGCCCAGAGGTAGTCCATCTTCAGCGGCTGCCCCATGTAGAGCACTGCGAAGGGCACGAATACCGCCAGGGTGATGACTTCCTGCATGATCTTCAACTGGCCCAGGCTGAAGGTGCCGTAGCCGATCCGGTTTGCAGGGACCTGGATCATGTACTCGAAGAAGGCGATGCCCCAGCTCACCAGCACCGCCAGGAACCAGGGGGTGGCCTTCATGTCCTTCAGGTGGGCGTACCAGGCGAAGGTCATGAATACATTGGATAGCAGCAGCAGAAATACGGTTCGCATGAATTTCTTTTTTCCTGTAGGGGCGGGTTTTTAACCCGCCCGGCTTCACAATCAAGTGCCGAACCACGTGCAGGGCGAACGCACTGGTTCGTTCCTCCTACTCCTGTACCCAGCCGTTCTCCAGGCCGAACTCCTCCAGGGCGTCAACGGCTTCGGCGTATTCCTCGTCGGTGATCCTGCGGCCGAGCCCCGGGATTTCCCGGGCCTCGTATGCCGGGAAATACTGGTTCATCAGCGCGATATGGGTCTCCGTTCCCAGGTTTTCCGCGATCCAGCGCAGGGTCTCGCGACTGCCCGCCGCCCCCTCCGGGAGCACCAGGTGACGGATGATGAGGCCCTTGACGGCAATGCCGTCATCGTCCACTTGCAGGTGACCCACCTGGCGGAACATTTCCAGTATGGCGGCCCGGTTGAAGTGCCGGTATCCGGGCGCAGATGAAAATCTGACAGCAGGTTCCTCGTCGGCATATTTCATGTCCGGCAGGTAAATGTCCACGATCCCTTCCAGGAGCCGCAGGGCATCGACCTTTTCATAGCCGCTGGTGTTCCAGACGATCGGCAGCCGGAATCCCCGCGGTATGGCCA
The DNA here is from genome assembly GCA_034933285.1 of Geobacteraceae bacterium. Lineage (GTDB taxonomy): Bacteria > Desulfobacterota > Desulfuromonadia > Geobacterales > Geobacteraceae > RPRC01. Next base: position 12,474 of record JAYFNT010000026.1, read on the forward strand.
GGAAGAGTGCTGCCAGGATCTGGGGGAGGAAGTGGCCAGGGGTCACGAAGTTTATGTTGTGCACGCCCTGGCCCTGGAGCTTCAGCATCCTGCGCGCGAGTTCGACGGTCGTGATGCCCTCGCCGTTTCCCAGCTGGCTGATGGGGTAGTTCTGGCAGAAGCGGCAGCGCAGGGTGCAGTACGAAAGAAAGATCGTGCCCGAACCGCGCGTCCCGGAAATGGGCGGTTCCTCGCCGTTATGTACGTTTGCGGAGGCAACCCTCGGCTTCAGGCCGGCGCGGCAGAAGCCGGTTTCCCCGGCCATGCGGTTCACCCTGCATTCATGGGGGCAGAGGTCGCAGCTCTTGAGCCTGGCGTAGGCCCGGCGGACCCTGTCGCGAAGCTCGCCTGATTGATAAAAATCGAGATAACGCATTAATATCGATCTGTAGGGGCAAACCTTGTGTTTGCCCATGTTTGCAGGAATTTGCCCAATGGGGGGCGATCACAAGGATCGCCCCTACGCCTTCTTGTGTTTCTCCATCATCTCCACGAACCGGCCGAACAGGTACTGGGAGTCGTGGGGCCCGGGCGACGCCTCGGGATGGTGTTGGACGGAGAAGATCGGGTACGTGCTGCAGTGCATCCCTTCCACGGTCGCGTCGTTCAGGTTCTCGTGGGCCAGTTCGCAGGTACCGGACAGTGATGCGATGTCCACGGAGAAGCCATGGTTCTGGGCGGTGATCTCCACCTTGTGCGTTGCCAGGTCCATGACCGGCAGGTTGGAGCCGTGGTTGCCGAATTTCAGCTTCATGGTCCGGCCGCCCAGGGCCAGGCCCAGCAACTGGTGGCCGAGGCAGATGCCGAAAATGGGGACCTTGCCCACCAGTCTTTTGATGTTTCCGATCACCTCGGTCATCGGCTCCGGGTCGCCGGGGCCGTTGGAGAGGAAGATGCCGTCCGGCTTCATGGCCAGGGCCTGTTCCGCGGGAAAGGTGGCCGGTACCACGGTCACGTCGCAACCTGCCGAAACCAGGCAGCGCAGGATGTTGAACTTGATGCCGAAGTCATAGGCGATGACCTTGTAGGGGAGATCCCTGCCTGTTAGATCCTCGTATCCTTTGTCCAGGCCCCAGAGACCCTCTCTCCAGTGGTAGGGTTTGGCGCAGGTGACGCCGGTCGCCAGGTCCAGTCCGGCCATGCTGGGGAGCGCCCTGGCCTTTTTCACCAGGCTTTCCGGGTCCAGGTCCACGGTGGAGATGATCCCGTTCTGGGCGCCCTTGTCCCGCAGGTGCCTGGTCAGCGCGCGGGTGTCGATCCCCTGGATGCCCACGATGCCGTTTTCACGCAGGTAGTCGCCCAGGCTCATGGTGGCCCGCCAGTTGGAGTATTCCTCCTGGTATTCCTTGACGATGAAACCGGACAGGTAGAGCCGGCTGCTTTCAACGTCCTCCGGGTTGATCCCGGTGTTGCCGATCTGGGTGTAGGTCATGGTGACCATCTGCCCCTTGTAAGAGGGGTCGGTGAGGACCTCCTGGTATCCGGACATGGCGGTATTGAACACCACTTCGCCGCTTGCCTCGCCGGTGGCGCCGAAGGATTTTCCGTGGAAGACACGCCCGTCCGCGAGCGCGAGTACTGCTTTCATGTGGGTGCTCCTGAATTACGTGAAATGAATATGGTGCATTATCGATATTTATTACAATTGTTAAAATCCCCCCCCCCGGCCCCCCTTTCTCAAAGGGGGGAGAAGGATGAGAATACTATTTGTGAGTAAAGACGCCGGTCAGCAGTAACCTCCCCCTTTATGAAAGGGGGATTGAGGGGGATTTCGCCTTTAGCCGGCTTTATAAACCACATTCCCGCCTACAATGGTATACGCTGCCCGCCCCTTCATCTTTTTGCCGAGGAAGGGTGAGTTCTTCGATTTGCTTTCCAGCTTGTCTGCTTCAACGACCCATTCAGCGTTCGGGTCGATTATCGTTATGTCGGCCACCGCTCCCTGCGCAAGGGTGCCACGGTCGATGCCGAGTATGCGCGCCGGGTTAAGGGACATTTTCGACATCAACTGCGCCGGACTCAGAACCTTTTCTTCAACCAGGGCCAGCGACAGGGGAAGCGAGGTTTCCAGGCCGATTATGCCGTTCGAGGCCAGGGTGTATTCCACGTCCTTCTCGTCAAGGTGGTGGGGGGCATGGTCAGTGGCAACTGCGTCGATGGTGCTGTCCGAAAGGCCCTCCTTGATCGCCTTGACATCCTCCGCGGTGCGGAGCGGCGGGTTCATCTTGGCATTGGTTTCATAACCCCGCACTGCGTCTTCGGTCAGGGTGAAGTAGTGGGGGGCGGTCTCGCAGGTGACCTTCACCCCGCGCGCCTTGGCTTCCCTGATGATGCGCACCGCGCCTTTCGTGGAGACGTGGGCGATGTGGATCGGCGAATCGGTGAACTCGGCAAGAAAGACGTCACGGGCGGTGGCCGCATCTTCGGCGACCCAGGGGATGCCCTTGAGCCCCAGCTCGGTGGCAGTGAAACCGTCGTTCATCTGGCCGTCGGCCGCCAGGTCCAGGTCCTCGCTGTGGGAAATCAGGGGGATATCCATGCCCTTGGCATATTCCAGCGCCCTGCGCATCAATTCAGGGTTGGACACCGGCTTGCCGTCGTCGGAGACGGCCACGCAGCCGGCCTCTTTCAGATCGCCCATTTCCGCGAGGTTCTCGCCCTTGCTCCCATGAGTGATGGCGCCCACCGGGAACACGTTGACCAGTCCTTCGGCCTTGGCCTTGGCAATGATGTAGGAGGTGACGGCCTTGTTGTCGTTCACCGGTTTCGTGTTGGGCATGCAGGCCACCGAAGTGAATCCCCCGGCCGCAGCGGCCCGGGTGCCGGTCACGATGTCTTCCTTGTATTCCAGTCCCGGGTCACGGAGATGGACGTGCATGTCGATGAGCCCCGGGGTTACCAGGAGCCCCTTGGCGTCGATGACTTCCGCACCCTTGGGCGCCGCCAGTTTTTTGCCGATTTCCTTTATTTTCCCATCCGCCACCAGGATGTCCAGCTTCTCGTCCAGGTTCTGGGAAGGGTCAATGACGTGACCGCCCTTTATCAGTATATTCATATGTCACCCCATGGAGAATTATTGATTGCCTATTCCGTAGGACCGCCGCCGCTGACATGGTAGAGCATGGACATGCGCACCGCCACCCCGTTTTCCACCTGCTCCAGGATCACCGAGTCCGGGCCGTCTGCCACGTCGGTGCAAATCTCCACTCCGCGGTTCATGGGGCCGGGATGCATGACCAGCACACCTGGTTTGGCCAGTTTCACCATGTCCTGCGAGAGGCCGAAGAAGCGGGAGTACTCGCGCATGGTCGGCAGGAGCGTGTTTCCCTGCCGCTCCAGCTGGATGCGGAGCATCATGATCACATCGGCGTCTTCCACTGCGTCCCGCATCCGGCTGCACACCGTCACGTTGCCGAGGCGTTGAACTCCCGGTGGGATGAGCGTGGGAGGGCCGGCGAGAAAGACTTTGGCGCCCATCTTGGTCAAACCGTAGATGTTGGAGCGGGCCACCCTGCTGTGGGTGATGTCGCCTACGATGGCCACCTTCAGATCCTTCAGGGTCCCCAGCTTCTCCCGCATGGTCATCATGTCCAGGAGACCCTGGGAGGGGTGCTCGTGGGCGCCGTCGCCGGCGTTGATGACCGAGTAGGATACGCGCTTGGCCAGGTAGTGGTGCGAGCCCGAGATGGCATGGCGCATGACGATGATGTCCGGCTTCATGGCCTCGATGTTGCGGGCCGTGTCCGACAGGGTCTCGCCCTTCTGCACGGCGCTGGTGGAGGCCGAAATGTTGAGGGTATCGGCCGAGAGCCGCTTGGCGGCGATCTCGAAGGATGTCCGGGTGCGCGTGGACGGCTCGAAGAACAGGTTCACCACCGTCTTGCCGCGCAGGGTCGGGACCTTCTTGATCTCCCTCTTGCTGATCTCCTTCATGTTGTCGGCGGTGTTGAGGAGCAGCTCGATCTCCTCCGCCGTCAGGTCCTGCAGTCCCAGGATGTCTTTGTGCTTGAATACCATGGTTCGCCCCTCCGAATCAGACAAAAATCAGCAGCATGCCGCTGAGTGCTTGAAACCGTTTCCGAGACCGGTCAGTTCTTTTCCAGGAACACCTCGACCGGGTGGTCGCCGTCGTCGAAACGGACCTGGATGTTTTCCTTCCTGCTGGTGGGAACGTTGCGGCCGACGAAGTCGGCACGGATCGGCAGCTCCCGATGCCCGCGGTCGATGAGCACCGCAAGCTGGATGCACTGGGGTCTGCCGTGGTCCATCATGGCGTCCATGGCGGCCCTGATGGTGCGGCCGGTGAACAGGACGTCATCAACCAGTACCACCCGTTTCCCCTCGGTGCTGAAGGGGATCTCGGTCTTGCCCACCGGCAGGTGGGCTGCCTGGGTTTTGATGTCGTCCCGGTAGAGGGTTATGTCCACGGAGCCGAGCGGGATCTTCACTCCCTCGATTTCCTCCAGGCGGGAGGCAAGCTCGCGGGCCAGGTGGATCCCTCCTGTCCGTATTCCCACCAGGACCAGGTCGGTTATTCCCTTGTTCCGCTCCAGGATCTCGTGGGCTATGCGGGTCAAAGCTCTCTTGATGCCGACGCCATCCAGGATGACAGTAGCTTCAGTACTCAAGTGGGACCTCCTCTCGTCTGCATGAAGTTGACATCGTAGTTAAGGATGCCGGGCGCAAAAAAAGCCTCACCGCTGCATGGCGGAAAGGCTTTTGGCTATTCAAATGACTTGGATTGCTGTGTGCCCCCACCTTTATTAACCTCTCTGGGTTACCTGTTAAAAGGCCGGTCGCTCAAATTTTTCTCAAGTTATCATTTCATGGGGGAGGAGTCAAGGGAGATTTTCGGGGGCGTGGCGATTTCGGGAATCAGACTTGAGTTTCGATGGTTTGCGGTTGTTGAGGGTGGAGGGTCTATTTTCGCAGTGCTGCGCCGTTGCCCCAGGAAGGTTCAGAAATCGAGCGGACTTCGTGGCTCCTTGACAGTCCTGACCGGGACGCAATGGGTGTAGAGAGGTGGCCCCAGTTAGTGGGACAGGCATACGGCCTGCTTGGCTGGGCACGGCATAGCCCCTCATACCCTCAGTTCTCGGAGAAGTGTTTGCTGCCGGAACATTATCCCCGCTCTGGAGGGCTTCCCGAACCGTGACCGCGCGGCTTGCGAGTGAAGGATCGCCCACTTCCAAGCCCGGGACGTCTTTTGGAAGGCATCCTGTCTCACAATCCAGCATCTCGAAATAGAGCGAAACCGCATGCGCGGCCCGCTCCCGTTGAGCATCCGTCTGTCTCTTGTCCCTCAATTTATCGCAGAACAGTCGTACACGTTCAGCCTTGCTGTTCGGGACAGGATACTTATTGCAGAAATCAAGGTAATAGCGGAGCCACTTCGTGTATTCGCTGTTACGTGGCGGTGGAATATTTCTGGATCTCAGATAGGCAACATATTCGGTAAGGGTGGATCCGGGAATTTTTAGCATGTAATTCTCTTTTGACTTCAATCATGAGCGGGCGTATATTTCAGCTGCCTATTGGAAATGGTAAACGCCTAGATGGAATATTGATTTAAACGCTCAACTGCCAAGTTTTCATGTTGTGTGCGCAAATACTATTAAAATAATTAAATGGTTGTGTCAACATGAAAATATAAGAAAAAAATATGTGAAAAATGGGCGGCTGAGCAGGGGCTCATCAATAAGTAGTTGGCAGTCAATTCAGGAGCTCGTAAAAACGTAATACATTGGAGACCAAATCCATTATGCCCATAAAACACATCTCTTCCCTTGAGCAGAACATAGAGTCGCTATCAAAAATAGTGGCCGCTGCTTCGAAGTTTGGTGTCCTCCTTGGTGGCGCATGCGTTGTTGGCTATTCGCTGAGATTTGACCACTTTCCACAAGACTTATCAGTTGGAGATGGATTGCTGTTTTTAACGGCAGCGGCATGTTTCGGAGTTATCTATGTATTTTTCACGGCGAGCTTGGTTGCCTTAGGAATATCACTCTCACCTGCCGTTCGCATGCTTATACGCTTGTTTGTATGGGTTGCAAATTCCTTACGACGAAAGCGAAAAATTCGCCAACTATACGAGTTTGCGCCCTTTGAGTGGTTGGCCGTCCCATTCTCACTTTTCTCAATAATCATCATTCTTGCACTCGGTAGCCGCGATCCAGTTATGTACTGGAGCTTGTCGCTACTTTCTATTGGATTGTACTTTTTCTATTCGATCTATAGATCCAGCGGAATCAAACTTAAGAAGATTGAAACTGTTTCAAACACAGTCCTCCACACGGCAGAAAAAGAGACTATTGTACAACTTGGAAACTTGCAGGATCTAAGAAAAGCTCAGCTTTTCAGTATCGCTACGATTTTCCTTGTCCCGCTAGCTCTGGGTGGTATCACCGGGCAATTACTCGATGCAGCAATGCGAATGGCGCATGTGCGGGTTGAAAAAGCAATCATTTATGTCAAGGAGCCATTTTCTTCTCTAATTTCGAAATCAGCTGTCGCAACGAACCGAAACAGTCCTGTTGGATATACTGCATTTGATAAAATTTCTGTGCTTTTCAAAGGATTCGGGAAAACTACGGTAATCTCTTTTCAAGATGGGAGCACTATCAGAAATCTTGAGATACCTAACGACCAACTAATTGTTGAAGAGCAAAAAACACAAAAAACCAAAAGCCCGAAATAAAACGAAACTCCAACCAGACAGTTAGACACCGCCTGCCCGAAAAGACTGGGCTGTCGGGTCATCTGCCGAGCCGTTAGGCGGACGAAATGGAAGATAAAAGCGAAAAGCGACAAAATCAAAGTTCTGCGCTAATAACTTATCGAATCCTTGCAATTGCTACGATCCTTCACGCGGCGATTTTAACGATGATTCAACTTTATTTTCCAATAATTTCAGGCCGCGCCTGGATCTTGTTTGTATGGCTATGGTTTCTGTGGCCAGTAATACTATTGATTCATCCTTCACGTTCATTGCGAAGATGGCTGATTCCAGTTGGTATCAGCATATTGCTGTTTATTCCCTGCTGGTTTGAGATAGCTGCTTTAACTGCGTGGAGAATCAAAGGCTTTGCACCCTAAAGTGGTGCCTAACAGGCCCTTGGACACCGACCGGGGCTGAGAAACGCCCCGGTGCGGGTCAAGGGCGCAAGCCGTTATCCATGAAAAAAGGAGCACGAATGGGTTTTTTATCGAATCTATTTGGTGGCAAGAAAACAGAAGTACGAAAAACTACGCATGAGCACCCATTTCACATCGAAAACCCAACGATAGGGTTTCTCAACCTTTTAGGCAAGGATGCCGCCGAAGTCGTGGCAGCAGACACAGCATCACTATCGCCACTGTTTCAAGACTACAGAGTTAGCACAGACTTGCCTCCGCGATGTCAAGTACTGTTTATCTATTGCGACATTGGATCTACAGGCCGAATTGTAGGGGCCAACAAAACCCTTCGAGAACTTATCAAAGACGCGGGCGCTTACGTGGCGGTTGTTGCCTCAGAAAATGACACAGAGGCTTACATCAAGGCCATGGAAGGTCGTAATGATTGGAACGCAAATATAGTTTTATCCATGGATCGTAACGGAGAGAAGTTCGCTGAATTTTTCAGTAAACTCTTTTCCGCCATGTTCAAAGGGACGTCAATGCTTATTGCATGGGTAGAACTTGTACCCCAGATACCGGGATATGATCATCCTGATGCACCTGGCACTATCATGGCTGCTGAGGCCGGACACATCGTATTTAAAAGAAGCGGCTAACATCGGCGTAGACTCTATAGGCAATGGGGGACGTTGGTAGGTTATGTAGGTTAATAATAAAAATATGACCAACAGGAACCATCTTTTGGTGGAATTGACGATCGAGCAGGCGAGAGTGAATTTGAATGGGGGAATGAAACCCAATAAGCTTCATAACCT
>JAYFNT010000027.1:0-83376 GCA_034933285.1 Geobacteraceae bacterium
TCCTCGTTCCCGCGACAGACTTTGCATCATACACATTCAAGCTTACTTCGTCAAGATCTTTTTTTCAACTTTTTTTCGGGGCCCTGCTTCTCTACCCGGCTCAAACACCGCTGCCCCGTAAGGAAGTAGGGTTATAACAAATACCCCGGAGCCGGTCAACAGGAAAATTATTAATTTTCACTCAAACACGACTTTTGCGAAACGGCGCTTGCCCACCTGCAGGACGTATTCACCCGTACAGGCTATCTCAAGGCCTTCGTCAGAAACGCGTTCACCGTTGATCTTTACGCCTCCCTGCTGAATGGCCCTGCGGCCCTCGCCATTGGACTTCACCAGGGAAGCCATTGCCAATACCTTGCACAAGAGCGTAGTGCCCGAGCCCAGCGCGGTAGCAGCATTGATTTTCACCTCAGGCAGATCATCGGGAATCTGGTTGTCCCGGAACCTGCTGACGAAATTCTCTTCGGCGCGTGCGGCAGCCGCTGCGTTGTGGTATCGAGCCACCAGCTCGCGCCCCAGAGCCTTCTTTGCCTCCATGGGGTGGACCGAACCATCCTCCAGACCCTGCTTCAGCTTGTTCAGCCCGGAAAGCGGCGTATCGCTCAACAGCTCGTAGTAGCGGATCATCAGGGGGTCGGAGACCGACATGATCTTGCCGAAGATATCGTCGGGAGGTTCATTTATGCCGATGTAGTTGCCGAGAGACTTGGACATTTTGTTGACACCGTCCAACCCCTCCAGCAATGGCATTGTGATGACGGTCTGGGGAGTCTGGCCCCATTCCCGCTGCAACTCTCGCCCCATCAGGAGGTTGAACTTCTGGTCAGTCCCGCCAAGCTCCACATCGGCCTTGAGAGCAACCGAATCGTAGCCCTGGATCAGTGGGTAAAGAAACTCGTGTATGCTTATGGGAAGCTGATTGGAGAACCGCTTGTTGAAATCATCCCGCTCAAGCATGCGGGCGACGGTTGACTTTGCCGCCAGGGCAATCAGGTCCGTGGCCTTCAGGGGAGAAAGCCACTCGGAATTGAACACCACCCGGGTCTTCTCCGGGTCCAGGACCTTGAAGACCTGTTCCTTGTATGTTTCCGCGTTGCGCAGCACGTCCTCACGGGTCAGCGCCTTCCTTGTTTCGCTCTTGCCGGTAGGGTCGCCGATCATCCCGGTGAAATCGCCGATCAGGAAGCATATCTCGTGCCCCAGCTGCTGGAACTGCCGCAGCTTCTGCAGGAGCACGGTATGGCCCAGATGAAGGTCCGGGGCCGTGGGGTCGAAACCGGCCTTGATCCGCAGGGGCTCACCAGTCCTGACAGACTTTTCCAGTTTCTCTTCCAGCTCCTTCTCCAGCAGGATCTCAACGGCGCCGCGCCGCAGGATTTCCAGTTGCTCGGTGACAGTCATAGCACAACACGCTCCCTCAGCCGCACGGAACGGACAGCCGTTCGATCGCCAGGGCCTTTCCATCGTTTTCGTCAATCTCGATTACAACACCATTAAGCCGGATGTCCCTCTTCGCAACCTCGAATCTCACTGGCAGTTGCGAAAGAAACTTCTCTATGGCAAGCTCTTTCCTGATGCCTATCACGGATTCGAAACTTCCGGTCATCCCGGCATCGGTAATATATGCGGTGCCGCCCGGAAATATCCTTTCATCAGCCGTTTGAACATGGGTATGCGTACCGAGAACGGCACTTGCCCTGCCGTCCAGGTACCAGCCCAGCGCCAATTTCTCCGAAGTCGCCTCGGCATGGAAATCGACCAGCACGATGGGGGTAATTTCCTTCAGGCGGTCGATCTCCCTGAGGGCTACCCGGAACGGGCAGTCAAGGTTGTTCATGAAAACCCGCCCTTCCAGATTCAGAACCGCCACCGGAACTCCCGAAGGTGTCCGGATCACGGCGCTTCCCCGTCCGGGAGCGCCATCGGGATAGTTGGCCGGACGTATGACCTTTTCGTCACGGCCGAGGTATTCCATCTGATCCCGTTTGTCCCATATATGGTTGCCGCTGGTAATGAGATTCACCCCGCAGGAGTATAACTCGCGGGCAGTTTCCTCGGTAATGCCGAACCCGCCAGCCGCGTTTTCACCGTTGGCAATGACGCAGTCGATGCGGAATCGGTCCACCAGGCGGTGAAGCTCACGGGATATGGCCTGTCGGCCCGGCTTGCCGACGATGTCGGCAATGAAGAGGATCTTAACGGGCATATTCCACGGCCCTTGTCTCCCTGATCACGTGGACCTTGATCTGCCCGGGGTAGGTCATCTCCGCTTCGATCTTCTTGGCGATGTCCTTTGCAAGGACCACCGCCCGCTCGTCGTTGACCTCTTCGCTGGCGACCGTGACCCTGATTTCCCGGCCGGCCTGGATAGCAAAGGAATTGGTGACCCCGCGGAACGACGTGGCGATTTTCTCCAGGTCTTCGAGCCGCTTCACGTAGGTTTCCATCATCTCGCGCCGTGCGCCCGGACGTGCGCCGGACAGGGCGTCGGCGGCCTGCACCAGCACCGCAAGCACCGTGGCCGGCTTTTCATCTTCATGGTGAGCCATGATCGCGTGAACTATCTTTGGAGATTCACCGAATTTTCTCGCCAGGTCAGCCCCGATGACCGCATGGGATCCTTCGACCTCGTGATCGACCGCCTTGCCCAGGTCGTGCAGAAGCCCGGCACGCTTGGCCTGCTTGACATTGATGCCCAGCTCTTCAGCCATGATACCGCAGAGGAAGGCCACCTCAAGCGAGTGCTGATACACGTTCTGGCTGTAGGAGGTGCGATAACGCAGCCTGCCCAACAGCTTCAGCACCTCCGGATGGATGCCGTAAACGCCGAGGTCGAAAGCCGCCTGTTCACCGGCCTCCTTGATCGCCAGGTCGACCTCTTCCGTCGATTTGGCGACAACTTCCTCGATCCGTCCCGGATGGATGCGGCCGTCAGCAATGAGTTTTTCCAGGGAAAGCTTGGCAACTTCGCGACGGATCGGGTTGAACCCGGACAGGATGACCGCCTCCGGGGTGTCATCGATTATCAGGTCTATGCCGGTTGCCGCCTCCAGTGCCCTGATGTTGCGCCCTTCCCGGCCGATGATCCGGCCCTTCATCTCGTCTGACGGGAGCGCAACGACGGAAACCGTCTTTTCCGCCACGTACTCGCCAGCGTACCGCTGGATGGCAAGGGAAAGGATTTCCTTGGACTTCTTGTCCGCGGTTTCCCGGGCCTCTTCTTCAATGGCCTTTATGCGCTTGGCCGCATCCTGCTTTGCTTCGTTTTCCATCGCCTCCATCAGCACCCGTTTCGCCTCTTCGCAGGTGAGTCCTGAAATCCGTTCCAGCTCACGGCGCCGTTCCCCGAGAAGCTGGTTGAGGCTCTCCTCTTTCTGCAGCAGGGCCTGCTCTTTGCCGTTGAGGCCCTGCTCTTTCTTGAAAAGCTCGGCATCGCGCTGGTCGAAGATCAGGACTTTCTTGTCGAGGTTTTCCTCCTTCTGCTGGATCCGTCTCTCCAGTGCCTGGAGGTCACGCCGCTTATCCTTTGATTCCCTTTCGAACTCCGCCTTGGCCTGGAAAACCGCATCCTTGGCCTGCAGGGATGCTTCCTTCAACACGGTCTCCGCCTGACGCTTTGCGTCGTCAACGATACGCTCCGCATTGTCCTCAGCCTTGGAAACAAGCGATTCCGAAAGCTTTTTGCGCAGAAAGTTGCCAATGAAAAAACCGATGCAAGCGGCCACGACTATGAACAGAAGTGCATATTCCAGTCTCATCATGCTCATGCGTTTCTACCTCCCGAATGTATGAATAAATCGCATCCGCCACGTCTTGCGTTACCGGCAGAGCGGACAGTGGCCGCATCGGCCGGACAGCGCCCGGGTGCGAGTTTATGGTTCCGTGGGACGAATGGCCCTTTTTTCCGTAATGACCATGTCCACCCTGACATCGTGGGGTTCCCCGACGATGGTGTCTATCAGCTGGAAATCATGGCAGAAGCCGATAAATCGCCCGCGACCTTCCAGCATGTGAAGCGTTTTGTCGTAATATCCCTTACCATACCCTATTCGATGGCCCTGAAGATCAAAAGCTACACCCGGCAGAACGAAAATGTCCACTTCTTCCGGGTCGAAAACCATGCATGTCGGGCACGGCTCCAAAATACCAAAGGAGCCTTTTTCCAACGATGAAAGCTCCTTTACCTCGCGGAAGATGAGACCGTGTTCCACGACCACAGGGAAAGCGATCCTTTTTCCTGAAGCCAAGGCATCGGCAGCAACCCTGGCAGTATCCACCTCGTTATGGATGGGCGCATAGAGCGCAAGAACACCGGCACGTTTATATTCGTCGGTTTCCAGCAGGGCATTCTGTATGAGGATGCTCGCCAGCCTGAACTGGGCCTCGGTCAGCGACCTGCGGTGAGTCAGCATGGTCCTTCTGACGCTTCTTTTCGGCATGTGGAACACTCCCGGATATTCGTCGGAAAATCGTAACTGCCGGTTTGGTACAAAGCCAGGAGAACCCTGGAAACTCTCGGGGAGATTGGGAAAGGGATGGACGAAAGAGGATACGCCAATGAAGTTACAGCCGCTCAGCCGGCAGCATGCCCGGCTCGCGGGCCGGGGTAAAGGCGGAGATGGGGCTATCAGAAAAAAACGCTTTAAGGTAACTTATCAGCAAAACGGCGTTTCCGCAGCCGGCCGGCTGCGAGCATCCGTCATTCAGAAGACAATCTTCCAACCCGTATCCGGATCAATCAAACCTTACTTTATATCGAAAATCCCGGCAGGAAACCGCTGCGGGCTAACCGCTCGGCGCGTTTTCCTCGATCAGGCCAAGCAACCGGGAAATCCTCTCGGTTGCCATGCGCCTGAAACCATTTTCGTCCCGGGACTGCTGGAGACAGGATTCAGCCAGATTCAGCAGCGCCATGATGGCGATAATCTGCGGATCACTGGTTTTCATCGCTGCCTGTAATTCGGCGATTGTTTTGTTTACAAACGACTCTATTTCCTGGACCTGCTCCGGTGAAGCAGTGCTTCTTACATTGACTTCCTTACCCAACACCCTTACGCGGTGCGAAGAAGTCACAGGTTTTCGATCCCTTCCAGCTTGGCCAGAATCACATCGATACGGGCCTTGAAATCCTCCCGTTCCTGTTGCAGCTTCCGCACTTCCTCCCTCAGGCTCACGTTCTCCCTTTTGAGGGAAGCGTAATCCCCGAGAAGGACCTCTACACGATTTTCCAAAACATCAAAAATTTCACTGTCCATAAACCATCCTTAATGACGCCATCAATCCTAGTGGATAGCAAGCCAAAAGTCAAGGTAATTATTAGAAAAGTGCCTGAATAAACTGGTCCGCTTCAAACTCCCTCAGATCTTCCATGCCCTCCCCCACTCCGACATAGCGGACCGGGATTCCGAACTCGCTGCTTATGGCGACGACAATGCCTCCCTTGGCGGTACCGTCCAGCTTGGTGAGGGCCAGGCCGGTAACGGAAGCTGCTTCATAAAAAAGTTTCGCCTGGGAAACCGCGTTCTGCCCTGTTGCCGCATCAAGGATCAGAAGGGTTTCATGGGGCGCACCAGCAATTTCACGGCCCATTACACGGCGCATCTTTTTCAGTTCTTCCATCAGGTTGACTTTTGTATGCAGCCGCCCGGCAGTATCGATTATGAGGATGTCAGCCCCCCTGGCAACGGCAGCCTTGCACCCGTCAAAAACGACTGCAGCCGGGTCTGAGCCCTGTTTGTGACGGATCACCTCAACCCCGGCCCTCTGGCCCCAGATTTCCAATTGTTCGACCGCTGCCGCCCGGAATGTGTCTCCGGCCACCAGGAGGACTTTCTTCCCCTCGGCGCTGAATTTGCTGGCCAGCTTGCCGATGGTTGTCGTCTTCCCTACGCCGTTGACGCCTATCACCATGATCACGAACGGCGATGCCGCAGTTGTATTCAAGCGGGACACGTTGCGTTCGAGCCGGGCCAGCATCTCTTCTTTCAAAGCCTTTTTCAAGGCTTCGCCGTCCCCGAGCTCATTTCTTTTCAGGCGCTGCTCAAGTGAGCGGATCAACTCACCGGTGGTCGCGACACCGATATCCGCCATGATGAGGATTTCTTCCAGTTCTTCAAGCGTATCCGCATCGATTTTCTTCCTGCCGAGCAGAAGAGTGTCGATTTTGCCGATCAGGTTCTCGTGGGTCTTGCTGAGCCCTTTTTTCAATCTCTCGAAAAAACCGGGTTTCGCTCCATTGTCCTTTTCTGCAGATGTTACGCCGCCTTCCACGTCAGAGGGGACATCATTACCGGTGATCCTGCCGACAAGGCTCCTGAAAAAACCCTTTTTCTCTTCAGCCATCTCAGTAGATCTCCTTTTCCAGCAGCCTGGTGGAGCGCTGCATCAGGAAAATCGCCCTTCCCAGCAGGGCACGGCGCTCCAGGGTCATGACCAGGGAATAATCCTTGCCGACCGCCTCTATGACGATTCGTTGAAGATCCGTGGTAATGACCGCTTCACGAAGGTTCTGCACCGGATTGTCCTGCTGGATCTCCCGCAACCGGTTGAGAATGATGTTCTGGTGGGCGCCCAGGATCTTCAGGTCGAATTCATCGCCTGAAATGGTATACCATTCGACCGCCTCCCCCTCCCAGTCGGTCAAAATGGCGCCGGTGGCGCCCGGAGTCGATTCGACAAGCTCGTGCAATATGGCTTTGAAAGGCACTATCCGCTCCTCTAATGTAATTTGACTGATACAAGTTTCGATACGCCCGGCTCTTCCATGGTGACGCCGTAAAGACTGTCGGCAGTGGCCATGGTAGCCTTGCTGTGCGTGATGATGATAAACTGGGAGAAGGCGCTCATCTCCCTGACCATTTCGTTGAACCGCCCGATGTTTGCCTCGTCCAGAGGGGCGTCAACCTCGTCAAGAAGACAGAAGGGCGCCGGCTTGATCAGGAATATGGCGAACATCAGGGCAACCGCGGTCAACGCCTTTTCTCCTCCGGACAGCAGATTGACGTTCTGCAGTTTTTTCCCCGGCGGCTGGATGACGATATCGATGCCCGTTTCAAGGAGGTCCTCTTCGTTGGTCAGCTTCAGTTCGGCCCGCCCTCCGCAAAACAGGCGCGGGAAAACTTCCTGGAACTTGTCGTTGACGAGGTTGAACGTATCCAGAAACCTTTTTCTCGTTGTCCTGTTTATGCGCTGGATGGCCTGCTGCAGACCGTGAAGTGATTCTTCCAGGTCGGATTTCTGCCCGGAAAGGAACTGGAATCGTTCTTCCATCTCTCGGAAATCATCGATGGCTGTCAGGTTGACTTCTCCTATGCCGTCAATGAGGCCGGACAGTTCCGCCTGGCGGGCACGCTTTTCCACCTCGTCATAATCTTTGCCGCCATACAACGGTACCAGTTCAGCCATGTCCCGGCGATACCTCTCCGCAACGGTCTCTTTCAGGTTGCCGGTTTTCATGGAGATTTCGGTAATCCCGAGCTTTTTTTCACCCAAGTTCCTGGACAGCGCATCAGCGATGTCACGCAGATCCTTCAGCCGGCTTTCACCCTCCTGCACGAGCAAGGATTCTGTCTCATAGCGGGAGCGGATTTCCGCCAATGAGATCTCCGCAAGCCTTTGCCGCTCCAGTAACAGCCTGATCTGCTCTTCGCCTGCGGAAATTGATGCGGCGATTCGCCGCCTTTCCAGGCCGCCCTTTTCAATGTCGGCTTCCAGGCCGGCACGGCGCGCCTGGAACTCGCGGCTACTCTCCTCGATCCTATCGAGGGCACGGAGGGCAGACTCCTGCTTCTCCCGGAAAGCAGCAGCCCGGACCTTGCGGGACGTGACGATCTCACGGGCCTCTTCCATTTCGCGCTGCTTCGTTCCGATTGCAGCCCGAATCTCCTCAAGTTCACGCTCCGCCTGCTCCCGGCCTGCTTCACGATCGATCTTCTCTGAAGACGCCTTTGCCATCTCAGTTTCCAGAGACTCAAGCTCCTCTTCGAGCTGCCGGTCTTCCATGGCTTTCAGGGCAAGCCGTTCCTCGAGCCGGGCGCATTCCTCGCGGGCCCGCTGAAGGTCTTTTTCCGAATTGACCAGGGAGATTTCCACTTGATGGAGATCCTGCCGGCAGTCCTTCAAGGACTTGCCCGTGGCAGCAGTCTCCCCCCTAAGCGTCTCCCGGCCGGACTCCAGTTCCTTCACCTGTACGGTGAGCGACGTGACTTCCAGACCCAGTTCCTTTATCTGGCGCTTCTTGTGGATGAGGCCCTGCTGGGCCGCTTCAAGGGAGCCGCCGTGCAGTATCCCCCCCGAGCTGGCCAAGTCACCTTCCGGTGTCACAAAGGTCAAATGGGGATAGTCCCTGCTGAGCTTCAGGGCCGAATCGAAGTTTTCCGCCAGAAAAGTATCGGCCAGAAGAGCCTGAATCATGCCCAGGTTCTCGGGGCGGACGGAAAGCCTGTCGAGCAGCCGTTCCGCGCCTTGTGGCGCCCGGTTTCCGGATGGCAGCTGCAGACCCCTGACAATCAATCCGCAGCGGCCCCCCCGCTGTTCCCTCAGATACGAGATTGCCGTCCTCGCATCCTGCTCGTCATCACAGATGACATATTGAAGCTTTTCAGCAAGGGCTGCCTCAAGAGGCACTTCATTCTCTTCGTCAACTTCCAAAATATCGGCAATGACCCCCTGGAGCCGCCCTTTGAAGCCGTCTGCAAGCATGAGCGTCCGCACGCCCTGACCATACCCAGCGAACTGGGCTTCCAGTTCCTGCAGCGAGTGGAGGCGTGAAGAAGCCTTGCTCAAACGGTCCCGGGCGCCCTGGTAGCGGCTCTCCACGTCCTCCAGGCTCTTCAGAAGCTCAGTCTCCCTCGTCCGCAGGGCAGCCTGTTCTTGTTCCAGGGCTTTAGATCTCTCCGCATGTCCCTCGTGCACCGTCTCCAGTTCCGTTACCCGCCGGCATGCCTCGTGGAGCTTCTCGCTGATCCCCATGACTTCCCGGCGATTGCGCTCGACCTGCCCCGACAGTGCTTCCTTCCTTTTTACCGCATTTCCATACTGGTTATTGAAATGGGAAATCTCGGAAAGCAAACCGAAAAGCCCGCTCCGCCGCTCCTCCTGCAGACGGGACATGACCCTTTCCTCTTCCGTCATCCGCTCCAGCAAACCTTCCGCAGCGGACAGAGCCTCCTCTTCACCGGCATGGGCAACCTTCAGTTCCTCAACCTGATCCCGCAAGCGCTGTTTCTCGTCTTCCGCTTCGGCAATCCTGCCCCGCAGTGAATCAAGTTCCGCGGAAGAGCGGGCGCCCCGCTCTTCAAGACCCGCCAGTTCCTTCTTTTCATAAGAGACTCTGTTCTCGATCCCCGACATCTCTCCCCGAAGGCGGAAACAATCCTCCTGGATCCCGGCCAGTGTCTTTTCCGTCTCGAGGAGTACATTCCTTTTCTCCTCGAGATTCACAGTGCAAACCCCCACTTCACAGGAGTTTCCGGCCAATCGTTCATGGAGAGAAGCGGCATCGGCTTCGGCCAGCTTCAGTTCCCCTTCCAGTGCCATGTATGCCGTAACCGCGAACTGGAGTTCGATCTCCTTCAACTCCTCGCGGTATTCCCTGAACTTTTCCGCCTTCTTTGCCTGGCGCTGAAGAGAAGACATCTGGCGGCGGATTTCAGCCATGATATCGCCGATGCGGAGAAGATTCTGCCTGGTGGCCTCGATCTTTTTCAGCGCCACCTGCTTACGGGCCTTGAATTTGGTCACGCCGGCGGCCTCTTCAATGATCAGGCGCCGCTCCTCCGGCCGCGAACTCAGAATCATTCCGATCTTGCCCTGCTCGATGATCGAGTATGCCTTGGCGCCTGCCCCCGTGTCCATGAAAAGCTCGGAGATGTCCATGAGGCGGCAGGGCGTCCCGTTCAGCAGGTATTCGCTCTCGCCGTCGCGGTAAAGCCGGCGGGTTACCTGTATTTCGCTGAAATTGAGGTACTTGGCGGGGATACGGCCGTCCGCAGTGGAAAAGTACAGTGAAACTTCCGTCATGCCCAGCGGCTTGCGGTATTCGCTTCCGCCGAAGATGGTGTCCTCCATGCTCTTGCCGCGAAGGGTCTTGGCTGACTGTTCTCCCATCACCCAGCGGATCGCGTCGACGATATTGGACTTGCCGCAGCCGTTGGGACCCACCACCGCGGTGATACCCCTCTGAAAATCGAGTGATATCTTGTCGGCGAACGATTTGAAACCGTGTATTTCCAGGCGGCTGATTATCATTTCCGGAGCAATAGTAACAAAGGGCGGCTTCTCTTGTAAAGGCAAAGATACAAATGGGGGTAATGGAGGACAGGAAGGTTTTGTCTTGCAATTTCAATCATTTCAAAGCCGAACTGCTGGCTGGGGGACAGCTGGCGCTTCACGGCGGCAGGCTCTCAATCCGAGCGTAATATTTTGCGCCCAGCAGAAGAAAGAGATTCAGCCTTCTTCTCCACCCAGCGCCTTTCCGTATTCACTTAAAAGCTTTTCTCTGCACCCGCCGTCGATAATGTCCCATGGAAGAACCTCGTCCAAGGGAATGTTTCGATGCACAAGGGCATCGGTGTCAATGGACAGCTCCCGCGCAGCCCGCTTCCAGTTTTCCGTTTCCCCGGCTTTCACCAGGAAAGCACCGAGCCTTCTGTCCCCCCGTGAAAGGAGGGCCTGCAGGTATGCCTCGCGCAGGCTCTCCATCTGGATCTTCACGTTGGAAAGCTTTCCTGCCGCGCGACGCAGGAAAGCATACTTCTTTTCCAGGGACGCCAGGCGCTCCATGCCGCACCATTGGAAAGGCGTGAATGGCTTGGGAATGAAAGGGTTCACAGAGAGGAGGATAGAGCCGAGCCGCCGGTTTTTCCTGGCCGCGGTGACGACCCTTTCCCTGATCTTTCCTATAAGGGAAACCATTTCCTCCAGATCCCCCATTGTTTCCGTCGGGAGACCGACGATGAAGTACAGTTTAAGGTTGAGAATGTCCCTGCCGATGAGCCTGTCGCAAGCATCCAGTATCTGTTGCTCGTTTATCCCCTTGCGGATCAGATCGCGCAGTCGCTGGGATCCGCCCTCCGGGGCAAGGGCAACGGTCTTGTGACCGCTGGAATGAAGCACATCAAGCAGAGCGTCATCCAGGGCATCGATGCGGAGCGAAGAAACAGAGACCTTCCCTCCCCGGTCCGATATCCATCGGCACAATTCTCCAAGATCGGGGTGGTCCGAAACCGCTGCGCCAACCAGGCCGATCCTGCGCTTCAGACTCAGGCCGCGGGCCGCCTCGGCGCGGAGGAGTTCCAAAGGTCGATGCCGGTACGGATGGTAGATGAAGCCCGCGGCACAGAACCGGCACCCCCGTGGGCAACCTCGTGAGACCTCGATGAGGTACATGTCGGCAAACTCGATGTCAGGTGCGAACAAAGTCGACGTAACCGCCGACTGCCCCAGGTCGGAATGAAAAACTCTCCTGACCGGCATCCCGGCTGAAGGATGATTGTCAATGGCCGTCACTCTGCAACCGGAGTACGAATATCTGTAGAGTCCGGGCACATAAATACCCGGCATCCGGGAAGCTTTCAGAAGGAGTTCCCGACGCCCGGTCCCTTCCTCCTCGCGCATCAACCCGAGTAGCGGGGGCAGCATGGGCTCGGCTTCCCCCACGCAGACAAGGTCAAGCAGGTCCGCAACCGGTTCCGGATTGAGGAAGAGAGCCGCGCCTCCCGCGATCAGCAGCGGGAATGAGGATGAACGATCGGCGGAAAAAGGTGGGATACCTGCCAGTTCGAGGATCTTGGCAATGTTCAGGTAGTCATTTTCGAAGGAAACGGAGAAGGCAACAACATCGAAATCGGTCAGGGGCCTTTGGGACTCGAGGGAAAGCAGACGTGAGCCGGAGCGGCTGTATTCCGTCATTTCCGCATCAGGGGGAAGGAAGGCCCGTTCGCAAACCGCTCCGGGAAAGCTGTTTATGAAGGCGTAGACCGCTTGAAACCCCAGGTTGCCCATGGCGGTTGCATAATGGTTCGGGTAAACCAGGCAGACCGTCAGTTTTCCACCCCAGTTCCTGGCGGAACTCCCCTCTTCGGCGGCAAGAATTGCGCGATATCTCTCCTTTATTTTCCAGGACATGACAAATGGATAGCATATATCCAACCCGTTTGGGAAGGAATAACGGCACGATCAGACGCCACGAACCGCTCCCAGCTGTTCGAGAACCTTTTTCAATTCGTTCAGCTTGTAGGGCTTGGATATGATGCCGCTGAAACCATAAGCCTTGAAATCGGCCATGATCGGGTCATTCGAATAGCCGCTGGAGACGATCCCCTTCACATCCGGATCCATTTCCCTGAGAATGCCGATGGTCTCTTTCCCACCCATTCCACCGGGTATTGTCAGATCCATCAGCACGGCAGAATACGGCTGGCTGGCTTCGAGGGACTTTCTGTAAAGGGCGGCGGCCTCTTCTCCATCATTGGCGAAATCAACACCGTAGCCCAGGAAGGCCAGCATTTCACCAGCCACTTCCCTGATGTTCTCCTCATCGTCCATGACCAGGACTTTCCCTGTCGAAACACTGGCCGAAGTCTCGGCTGTTTGCGATTCTTCCGGATTGATCGCGGCCCCCGGGGAATCCGAACAGGGAAGATATATGGAGAATGTTGTCCCTTCCCCCAGATTGGATTTGACATCTATATGCCCGCTATGATTCCGGATAATGGAATAAACCGTTGCCAGGCCCAGCCCCTTCCCGCTCTTCTTGGTCGTAAAATAGGGCTCGAATATTCTGTCCAGAGACTCCTCAGGAATGCCCACTCCGTAGTCCTTTATGGAGACGAGAATGTAAGGGCCGTCCCGGAGGGGCAGGAGACTTTCAGCTCCCACGTACACGTTCCTGCAGATCACATCGATAACGCCGCCCGCAGGCATCGACTGATCGGCGTTCATGACCAGGTTGTTGATGACCTGGCTGAACTGGCCTTCGTCCACTTCTATGGACCACAATCCTTGCTCGATCTGAAAATTGCAGGTAGTCTTGGAGCCGCTCAGGGTAAAGGCAGCGGATTCCCTCACGATATCGCCGATGGAAGCTATTTTCTTCACCGGCGCCCCGCCCCGCGAGAAGGTCAGGAGCTGCTGGGTAAGATCGCGCGCACGAAGGGAAGCGTTTTCCGCCTCGTTCAGTTTCCGGAAAACCCGATCCTCCTCCTTGAGATACATTTTAGCAAGAGAAATGTTCCCCAGGACCGCCGTCAGGAGATTATTGAAGTCATGGGCGATCCCGCCGGCCAGGATGCCGATGGATTCCAGCTGCTGGGCCTTCTGCAGTTCCTTCTCCATCTTCCGTTTTTCGGTAACATCGCGGAAAACCAGTACCGTGCCTATAATCCTGCTCTCCCGGTCACGTATGGGCGCGGCGCTATCGGAGATCAAGCGTTCCTCCCCGTTCCGCGCAATAAGTATCGTGTTGTTTTCCAGTTCAACGATCCTGCCGGTATCCAGCACCCGCTCCACGGGACTCCGGAAAGCCTGACGCGTCTTTTCGCTTACAATGTTGAACACTTCGTCAAACGGCTTCCCCTTGGCATCTTCCTGGGGCCAACCTGTCATTTCCTCGGCAGCCTTGTTCAGCATGACAATGCTGCCGTCGACATCTGTGGTAATGACGCCATCACCGATAGAGCGGAGCGTTACCGCAAGGCGCTCTTTTTCGTTGGCCAGCGCATCCTCGGCCTGTCTGCGCTCCTTTTCCTGCCTGTCTCTCTGCAGCCGCGCATCAAGAATCGGAGCGATGCGGTCCGCTATGGATTCCAGAAGTTCCTTGTCGCGTTCGTCAAAGCCACTCTCCTTGTTGGCCACCGCAAGAAACCCAATAGTTTCGTTGTGATACAGAACCGGTGCAGCCAGGAAATTTTCGATGGCTAAATGCCCTTCAGGCAGATCCAACGGCGAATTGGAAATAAAGGTCTTCTGCTCGAGGAGAGCCCGCCCCCAGAGGCCGCCCCATTTGTTCCGGTGGAAGACAAAGGTTTTATCATGGACCCGGCACTCCTCCCATACACCTTTAGTCAGCGAAGGTATCACCAGGTCCCCCCGTTCGTCGATGAACCCGAAAATGCCGTATGCGCCCTTCAACGATTCCATGATAATTCCCAACACTTCCGAATACATCTCATCATCGGAAACCGTGAGGAAAACACTGGCAACCTGGTTCTTGAGGGAAAGAAGCTGCTCGGACCTGCGCAAAGCCTCCTCTGTCCGCATGCGCCCGGTAATGTCCGTGAAAACGAGGGCGAGACCCGTGTTGCCACCCTGCACGCCGACAAAAGGTGTTGCCTTCGCCTCGATCGGCATTTCCTTTCCGCCCCTGGAAATCAGGTGCGTCGTGCCGAGAAAACATACCGCGGTCCCGTTGTTGACCACTCTGGTGACAATGTCGCCAAGAGCGGCATCCGGCCCCTCTTCCCGCACCCTGAAGACCTCCTGCAGCTCACGGCCCAAAGCCTCGTCCTGGCTCCAACCGGTCAGATTCTGGGCAACCGGGTTCATGAAAGTTATCAATCCCTGGCTATCGGTTGCTATCACGGCATCTCCGATGCTCCTCAGGATGGTAGCCAGCGATTGCTCACTTCGCCGCAGTCTGCTTTCCATGGAGTGCTTGTAGAGGGCCATCTCGATTGTCGACCTGAGGGTGATGTCCTGAAAAGGCTTGACGATGTAGCCGAAAGGTTCGGTCAGCTTGGCGCGGCCCAGGGAGTCGGGATCTGCATAAGCGGTAAGATAGACAACGGGGATATCCACTCCGGCCCTGATCTTCTCAGTTGCCGACACCCCGTCCATACCGCCCTGCAGGCAGATGTCCATAAGCACCAGATCCGGCAAGGTCTTCATTGCAACTTCCACTGCCTCCTCACCGGTAGCAACAATGCCGGCAACTTTATAGCCGAGAGCCTTAAGGCGTTTCTCGATGCCTTTGGCGATGATAAGCTCATCTTCAACGACAAGTATCGTTTTTTTTTCGGTCGCAGTTGTGTCAGTCATGTCAATTACTCCCGGAACCATGTTCAGGCCGCGGCCATCCTGCTTATGGGAAAAAGTATACCAGCTTTATATTTTAATGAAAAGTGCTGCCCCTGCTCAGATCGTCCATCACGATGCGCAGGGCAAACATTTTCTTTCTTTCACGGCAGAACAGATGCCGCAATGAAGTCACTTCCCTTATCGTATCGGTTTGAAACACGAAAAGTGTAAAGATAATCCGCTGAACGAAATGAAAAAATCACAACCACGAAAAGCCTTTTCATCTCAATTCTATACCGATATTCCAAGATTGCAGCAACGAATGGACAACAATAGGCAAATTGAGTTTTTCATGATCCTCGGAGCAGACGGCAGCAGGAATGCATCTCGCTGCCACCCTGCTAATCGCAGAGGCTGGAGTTGAATGTTATGACAAACGATGCGCCATAGTCGCATTTCATTTCAATGTTTCCCTGCAGCTGTTTGACAAGAGCGGAAACGATCTGCAATCCCAGCGAACCGGTATTCAATATGTCAAGATCCGCGGGCAACCCGACACCTGAATCCGTTACCTCAAGCTTAACCAGTCCGTCGCTGTCCGTATGGCAAATAACGGCGACCTCACCTTTCAGACCATCAGGAAAGGCGTGCTTCAGACAATTGGAAATCAATTCGTTGATTATGAGTCCGCAGGGGATTGCCTGGTCTATCTCCAGAGACACATCACCCACATCCACCTTCAGAATGATCTGCTCCGGATCATGCACATAGGAATGGAACAGAAACCCGGCCAGGTTGTTTATGTACTCGGCAAAATTGATGGATGCCAGATCCCGTGACTGGTAAAGCCGCTCA
The DNA here is from genome assembly GCA_034933285.1 of Geobacteraceae bacterium. Lineage (GTDB taxonomy): Bacteria > Desulfobacterota > Desulfuromonadia > Geobacterales > Geobacteraceae > RPRC01. The sequence goes on from JAYFNT010000027.1 coordinate 15,871, forward strand.
TGAATCAATGCCATGGCTTTGATCCGGTCCTGGCTGTCCCTGAAAGACTTGAGAGAGTGTTCGTCATGTATGGATTCGGTCTGGAGATCGAGCAATGTGGATATGATTTGCAGGTTGTTCTTTACCCGGTGATGCACTTCCTTCAGTAATACTTCCTTTTCCGCCAGTGATGCCATGACCTTTTCCTCGGCAATCCTGCGCTCGGCGATCTCGGCTTGCAGATGGCAGTTGGCCTCGGCCAGCGCTGCCGTGCGCTCGCCCACCAGATGTTCAAGCTGCTCCTGATAACGATTCAGTTCAGCCTCGACCCGTTTACGCTCGGTAACGTCACGGCCGACTACCACCAGACCCTTGCGCCGGCCGTCAGGATGATACATGGGAACCTTGATTACATCGAAAACCATCTGCGGACCGTTCGGCCTTGGGATGGTTTCATCCGTGCGGATGGAAGCCCGCGCCTCCCAGGCCAATTCGTCGGACTCTTCGCAACCCAGGAAGGCTTCGCGGTAAAAGGAGCTGTGCGCCGCCAGTTCGGAATCCTTCTTCCCCCGGTAGTCGACACCCTCCAGTTGAAAGAGCTGTATATCGAAATCGTTGGCTTCCAGCCAGCGCCCCTCACCGTCCTTGAATGCGACGATATCCGGCATGGCGTTAATCAGGGTTCGTAACTGTTCTTCGCTCTCATGGAGTGCCAGCTCCATTTTTCTGTGTTCCGCTATCTGGCTGCCCAGGGCATCATTCAGGTTTGCCAGTTCCTTATTGGACCGGACCAGTTCCGCATTCTGCACCTCAAGCCGCTTGCGGAGGGCATGAAGGGCCAGCAGCGTATCCACCCGTGCAAGCACCTCCTCAGCTTGAAACGGCTTGGTAATATAATCGGCGGCCCCCAGTCGGAACCCTCTGACCTTGTCCTTGGTGTCAGCCAGGGAAGTCATGAATATCACGGGGATATCACGGGTATCCACACTGGCCTTCAGGTACTGGCAAACCTTGAAACCGTCCATGTTCGGCATCACTACATCAAGCAGGACTAGGTCCGGCCGAGCGGATTTAACCATTCGCAAGGCGAGGAGCCCGTCGTCCGCGGCACAAACCCTGTGGCCCCACTGCGTCAGCATATCGGTCAAGAGCTTGATATTGGCAGGACTGTCATCCACCACAAGAATTGTGCCAGTATGATCACTGGTCATTTTGTTTCTCCTCTTGACTTCCCGATTTCCTCGTGCACTCTTTTCTGCATGCATGCAAAATGTTCAGACACTCCTTGCGAAACGTGCCGTAAGCTTGGCGGTTTCATTCATTCCCGCCGGCCAAAGAATCTTATCCTGAATGTCGTGCCTTCCGACTGCTCCATTGACACTTCTCCTTTCAACTGCCGGACAAGCATGGCCACCAGCTGCAATCCCAGCGACTCGGTATTCCTGAAATCCAGACCGTGCGGCAGACCGACACCGGTATCCGTTACCGTCAATGTAATCCAGCCATCTTCCCCGGAATGGCATTGAATCCTGATCTCTCCTTTCCGACCGTCAGGGAAGGCATGCTTCAGTGAATTGGAAACCAGTTCATTAACGATGAGTCCGCAAGGAATCGCCTCGTCCATTCCAAGAGTAACCTCACCCACATCTAAATTCAGCTGTATCAGGTGATGCTCCTTGGCATAGGTGGTAAACAGGCTCGTGGCCAGTTCATCGATGTATTCCCTGAAATCTACAAAAGCCAGGCTATGCGACTGATACAGCTTTTGATGTATGAGCGCCATGGATCTGATCCGGTTCTGGCTTTCACTGATAAATGCGCGGGACTGCTCGTCCGGCATGTGATCCGATTGCAGGTCGAGCAGCGAGGAGATTATCTGCAGGTTGTTCTTTACCCGGTGATGGACCTCCTTCAGCAGCACCTCCTTCTCCGCAAGGGAAGCCCTGACCCTCTCTTCCGCCAGCTTTGCCTCAGTCGTGTCGATCAGGGTCACGATACCCGCCGGTTTGCCCTTGAATTCGATAAACCCCACGGACATTAGCGCCCATAATTCCTTGCCGTCCTTGGTAACGAACTTGCATTCATACTGGCTCGACACCGCCTCTCCCCGCATGCGGGCAAGTCTCCGCTCCCTGACCATCTCCTTGAAATCATCGTGCACCCAGCTCCAGAAACTGGTCCGGGACAGTTCCTCGGCCGTATAGCCTAACAGTCTCGCTGCCGCCGGGTTGACATAGATGACCTCTTCCCCCTGGAAGAGGGTGATTGCCGCCGAGGAAGTCTCCGCAAGGACCCGGAATTTCTCCTCGCTCTCCCGCATGGCCTTCTCAGCTTCAAGGCGCTCGGTAATGTTTTCCAGGAAACTCTCGAATTCGCTTTCCTTGCCATCCGGTTCGATAATCCGGCGCGCATGGACCTTGCAGGTTATGAAACTGCCGTCCTTGCAACGGTACCGGTTTTCAAACACTTGCCACGAATTTCCGGTGAAAATCCTGTCCACGAGGGGGCCTCTCAGCGAAGGTTCAGCGAAAAGCGCGTCCTGAACATTGGAACGGTTTACGGTTTCCAGGAGTTCGTCAGGAGAGTCATATTTCAGGATTCCCGCCATGGCCGGATTGGCGCTGAGCAGCTTTCCCTCCCTGCTGGCCCGCGCTATGCCGAAAGGAGCGTATTCGATAATAGAGCGATATTTTTGCTCGGATTCCCTTAGGGCCGCTTCAGTGCGCTTCTGCTCGACGATCCCCCAGGCGAGATCCGCCAGGAGAGAAACTGTTTCAACGTCCTGGAGGGTATAGTTGCGTGGCTTGTTTCCAACGCCGAAAATGGCCACGATGCTGTCGCCGCGGAAGACCGGAACCACCAGTTCCCGGACCAACGGTGCATGGCCCGGCGGCAACCCCTTGCGATGGGGCAGTGAGGCATAGTCGTTGTGGATTACCGGCCGGCGCTGGTGGATGCAATCTACCCACACCCCCGCCTCCGCCACATCATAGTGGAACCCTTGCCCCTGAGCAGTGCAGAACTCCTGCATTGTGCGGGTCGACCAGTTCTGGAGGGAAAGGGTTTTCTGATCGGCTTCCACATAATGGTAGAACCCAATGGAACTGCCGGTCAACTTTTCCGCCTCGTCCAGGGCTGCCTGGAGAAGTTCGATCGGGGTGTGCGTGACTGCGAACTGGAGCAGGCGCATGCGCGCCGTGATGACGTTCTCGGTACGCTTCCGGTCCGAAATGTCCATAGCGAAGGAACAGCTGTAGGTCTGTTCCCCGAACGTAAGGTAGTTGACCGAAATTTGAACAGGGAAGATGGTTCCATCCTTTCGCCTGTGGTGCGATTCGAAGGTGTTGAATCCGGTAGCCGTCAGCTTTTGCCGGTGTGTCCGCCAGAATTCCGGCGTCAGGTTGGGGTCGATGTCGAAGTAACTCATGGAGCAGAGTTCTTCCCGGGTGTACCCGAGGACTTTTGTCCAATAGTCATTGACAGACAGAATCCTGGCTTCGGCATTTCCCCGCATGATGCCAATTGAAGCATTGTCAATGATTTTCTGGCTCAGATTGAGGGATTCTTCCGCTTGTTTGCGGGCGGTTATGTCCTCCAGGAACGCTTCGAATACCCGGGGAATGCCGGTTTGCCCCGGAACCGCGCGAAAGTGGAAGTTGCACGTTATGATGCTGCCGTCCTTGCAGCGAAACATCTCCTCGAATATCTGCCAGCCGCCGTGTTCCACGGCACTCTTGACGACCTCCTGCCGGCGGTCCGGATCAACATATACAGCCGCCGCAATATTGGTACGGTTAACCACCCTGATCATTTCCTCAGGGGATTCATATTTCAGAAACCTTGCCATGGCCGGGTTGACGCTTATGAGATTGCCTTCCAGCGTAGAGCGGAGAATTCCTATGGGGGCATTTTCAAAGAGATTCTGGTTGGTCTGTTCCAGCGGTCGGGACATATACCGCACCGCAATGTCATCTTCCGGAGTCGACACGGAAAAACCATGGTCCGTGAGAAGCCTTTCCAGCTCATCGAACTCCTGCCCGTTATCATCGATTATCACAATTCTTTTCATCATCGCATCCTGTATTCATGTCACCCGGTATACTTGCACTCTTTCATAGAGGCATACGAACTAGTTTCCATCCGGAAAGTCTCTCTGGGGCCGGATCGGGAGTTTCCGGCTGGGCACGGACTGGTTCTTTTGCGTGGGATTGGGTCAATAACGGAAAAACATACCACATGTTGGTCCGGCCTCGATACTGTCTTATCGGCAACAAAGGCTGTATATATACTATCAGATCCTATTTTAATGTGGCGAGGGCTTATTTAATTATTGCTGTATGGAATCGGGAAAAAAGTGCGAAAAGGCGCGTAGGAAAGGCTTCAACGCATCCAGGAACGATTTTCTGTCTGATATGGAGGCAGAAAGTGAACAATGCTAACGAAAAGCGCGGAAACCTAGGAGGATTCTTTATGAATATCTACGGATTGAACAATAGTTGAATAAAAAATGGCAAAACGAGGAGGGGCACACCTCGTTTTGCCAGCATTTGTCGTCAGCCCATTTTCGGGAAGGAATTATTGCTGGGTCTGGGGAATTATGCGTATCTCGACACGCCGGTTCTGCTGCCTGCCGGCCGCTGTGGTGTTCGGCGCAATGGGCTTGCTTTCACCATAACCGATGGTAACCAGTCTGGCGGGGTCAACACCCGCCCCGATTAACGCGCTTTTGATCGCCTCCGCGCGTTTCTGGGAAAGCCGCTGGTTCAATTCCTCAGAACCGGTGCTGTCAGTATGTCCTGCGATCTGGATGGTAGTTTGCGGATACTGCCTGAGTACGCCGGCAACACGGTTGATTTCGTCATAGGCGCCCGGCTGGAGCGTTGAAGAATTTACCGCGAAGAGAAAGTCGGATTTGAACGTGACCGTCAGGACATCGACCGATTTCCTCGTGCTGCTTTCATCGGCCTGCGCCAGAACCTCCTGCTCACGCTTGATGCTGGCTGCCTCCGAATCCGCCAGGGCCTGACGCATCGTGGCCTCCTGCTTGTCCATGTAGTTGCCGATTGCCGCACCGGTCAGCCCGCCGGCGACGGCTCCCGCCGCAGCGCCGATCAAGGTGGCCGACGTGCTCCGTCCTATCGCCTGCCCGAGCCCGGCCCCGACGGCCGCACCGACACCGGTGCCCACTGCGGCGCCTGTCTGGGCTTTGGTCGCGCAACCCGCAGCAGCAACAGCCGCGATACAAATCAGGACTATAAGCTTTTTCATATTTCATGCTCCTTTCAAGTTCCAGCGTAGCTGGAGTGTTGATGCGACGCGTAAATTCGTGTTTGCCGACCGATAAATTTTACTGCATACTTGCCGAATTGAAAACGTCATTCCTTGAAATTCTCTCGGAAACATGCTTGCATCCAGTATCGCCAAAGCGAATTCGCTCTGTAATTTAATCTTGAAAACGTAAGCAGCAACCGGTCGGTTGACAGGATTCATCTGGCGGAGAGTTCTGGTTCCCGGCAAGGCGCGGTAACGCAAGGCCAGGACGGGCCAAGCTGAGGAGCCGCACGACAGCCGGGGGACAACAGGACCACGAGTTGAAGGAATGAATCAGCCGAACGGGACACCAGATGGCATCCGGGAAACTGCGAGGACCGGCGCAAACGGCAGATTAAAGCCGACGAAAAAAGCCCCGGCCTTCCACGGAGGGGGGATTACGGAAGGCCGGGGAAATAAAACTGGTTAACCGGGCATCACATCATCGGGATGCCCGGATTTGTTTCCGTGATCAATCTACTGATTTGCGCAGGAACGTCGGGATATCGTACTGGTCCTCTTCATCCATGAAGAAAGTTCTCTGCTTCACGGCTGTTTCCCGGGGAGTGCGCTCGATACGTTTGAACGTCGGGATCTCCCTGTTGACTTCCTCCGTTTCACCCTGGTACGCCACGCTCCTCAGGTCAGCCTTTCCCTTCTCGACTTTTTCGACGTCGAAGCGGTCTCCGAATCCGGTTGCAATGGCGGTGATTTTCACATGGTCATTCAAGCTCTCATCGATCACCAGACCGACAATGATGTTTGCATCCTCGTGGACCTTTTCGTGAATGACCCGGCTGGCGGCATCGAACTCATCCATGGTCATGGACGAGGAACCGGTGATATTGACCAGCACACCCTTGGCGCCGGAAATGTCGATATCCTCCAGCAGCGGGCTGGAAATGGCCTTGGTCGCGGCTTCGACAGCCCGGTTTTCGCCGCTGGCCATGCCGATGCCCATCATGGCCATGCCGCGTTCGCTCATGATCGCCTTGACATCCGCGAAGTCGACGTTGATGAGGCCTGAAGTGGTGATAAGGTCTGAGATACCCTGAACCGCCTGGCGAAGCACATCGTCGGAAGGCTTGAACGCGTCCAGGATCGACATGGACTTGCCGGCAAGACCCAGAAGACGGTCGTTGGGGATTATGACCAGCGAATCCACATGTTTTTTCAGATCCCGCACGCCGGCTTCGGCCTTTGCAAGGCGCAGTTTGCCTTCACGGGTAAATGGCTTGGTCACGACTCCCACGGTCAGCGCGCCCAGTTCCTTGGCCACATCCGCGATGACCGGAGCGGCGCCAGTGCCGGTTCCGCCGCCGAGTCCGGCTGCGATGAAAATCATGTCGGCCCCTGCCAGCACCTCTGCAAGCTGCTCACGGTTCTCCGTAGCGGCATCCATTCCGACTGAGGGATCGGCGCCCGCACCCAGTCCCTTGGTGAGCTGTGATCCGATCTGTATCTTGACCGGCGCCTTGGACATGCGCAGAGCCTGGGCATCGGTATTTGCCACTATAAAGTCGATGCCGTGCAACTCGCAGTCGATCATGGTGTTGACAGCGTTGCCGCCGCCACCGCCGACTCCGATAACCTTGATCTTCGCACTCTGGTCTATACTTTCATCGAATTCGAACATGAGCTACCCCCTTTTGTTAATGAGAACATAAGAAATAAATACCTTTGATGTCAGAAAAATTCCCCGAACCATTCCTTCATGCGTCTCGCCACCCGCCTGAATACATTGTCGTCGCTCTGGACGGTGGGAAACTCTCTGATGCCCTGGTTCTTGCTTCCGTAGACCACCAGGCCGACGCCCGTGGCATAAACCGGCGAATTGACCACATCCACCAAGCCGCCGATATTCTGCGGCAGCCCGCGTCGTACCGGCAGGTTGAAGATCTGTTCGGCCAGTTCCGGCATTCCCTCCAGGATGGAAGTCCCTCCGGTTATGACCACGCCCGAGGCGATCTGGTCCTCGAAACCCGACTTCACGATCTCCCGGTTGACCAGGGTGTAGATCTCCTCCATCCGCGGCTCCAGGATTTCCGCCAGCAGCTGGCGCGACAGGATGCGGGGCTTTCTTCCGCCCACGCTCGGCACCTCGATGGTCTCGTCCTTTCCCACCAGCGGCGAGAAACAGCAACCATACTTCTGCTTGATCCTTTCCGCTTCAGCCATCGGCGTCCTGAGACCTACGGCTATGTCGTTGGTCAGGTGATTGCCGCCGAGTGAGAGAACGGAGGTGTGCTTGATGGCCCCGTCGACAAAGATGGCAATGTCCGTCGTACCGCCGCCTATATCCACCAGGGCAACACCGATCTCTTTTTCTTCGGCGGATATCACCGCCTCGGACGAAGCCAGCTGTTCCAGAACGATGTCGGCGACATCAAGCCCTCCGCGGTTGCAGGATTTGATGATGTTCTGTGCGCTGGCAACGGCGCCGGTAACGATATGGACCCGGGCCTCAAGCCGGACCCCGCTCATGCCCAGCGGTTCCCTGATGCCGTCCTGGTCGTCTATGATGAATTCCTGGGGCAGTATGTGGATTACTTCGCGGTCCATGGGTATGGCGATTGCTTTTGCCGCATCGATCACCCGCCGCACATCGTCAGGTGAAACCTCACGGTTCTTTATGGCGATCACTCCCTGGGAATTGAACCCCTTGATATGGCCACCGGCGATACCCGCGTATACCGACTTTATCTCGCATCCCGCCATCAGTTCGGCCTCTTCAATGGCTTTCTTGATGGAAGCGACAGTGGTCTCGATGTTGATGACAACCCCTTTTCGCAGGCCTCGGGACGGGCTGGTGCCGATACCGACGATATCCACCCCATCTTCGGTAACATTGCCGACGATGGCGCATATTTTCGTGGTGCCGATATCGAGACCCACGATCAGATTTTCTCTCCTGTTGGCCATACCCCCTCCTCTGTCAAACCTTTTTTACCACAATCTTGTCCGGATAGTTCAAATCAATATACTCGAGAGACGCGATCTGTCCGGAAAGCTCGCGGTAAATCCTCGACAGCCTCTCAAGTTTCTCGGCATAAGCGCCGTCCCCGAGCTTGACCGGAATACCGCCCATGGCGGTGAACAGGGTGAAACCGTACCCCTTGTCCACATGGATCTCGGAAATGTCCTCCAGCTTGAATGCCGTACCGTTTCTAAGAAGACCCAGGATTCCGAGGGCCGTGCGCATCGTCTCTCTCGTAGCGGCCGGATCCCTGTTCAGGTCTTCCGCCTCCACCCCGGTGACTATGGGGTAATCAAGCCTGTCCCCGCTGGTCAGCGGCTTGAAGATAGTGCCCTTGGTATCGACATAGAACAGATATCCCATGTTCACGACAGCCGCCGGTTCGCGTTCGGTAACATCAATCGACAAAGTGCCCGGAAACCTCCGCCTGACCTTGATGTCTTCGAACCAGGGATTTTTCCCGAGATTGCCGCCAATACGCTTCAGGTCCAGCTTGAGCAGGGAGTCTCCAAGCCTGACCCCTGCAAGGGACAGGATTTCCTCCCGGCTAAGCCGCTTGAGGCGGGAGATCTCGATCCTTTCCAGCTTGAAAAACGTCATCCGCGTGACCAGTTCATAGGCTTCACTGCAGACTGTCCAGACCAGGGTGAGCAGAACCAGGGCAATGCACGCACGTGCGGCATTTCGCAGCATTTTGCGGAACTGGATCGGTTTCCGGGGCTTTTTTTCCCGCTTCTGCCGGTTCCGGTTATGGGAAACCCTGTTTTTCTGGCGCAGGTCACGCATTTACAACCATCCCGTGGGCACTCTGCCCGTTGTCTAGGTTCCGATCTTCAACGAAGAAGTAAGGAGTATTCTTTCCAGAAGCTCGCCGAACTGTACTCCGACACCGCCGGCTATCTCGGGGAAAAGGCTCAGCGCCGTCATTCCCGGCAAGGTATTGACCTCCAGGACATAACATTCCTCGCTGGCAGTGACCAGCAGGTCGACCCGGCTGTAGCTGCTGCAGCCGAGAGCACGATGCGCTGCCGCGCCTGCTTCCAGAGCTTTTTGATACAGCCCTTCGGGAAGCGGCGCCGGGAAAACGTGTTCCGCCATTCCGGGAGTATATTTGGCTTCAAAATCATAGAACTGGTTTCGCGGAATAATCTCTATGGCGCCCAACGCCCGGTCCTCCAGTATCCCAACCTGTATCTCCCTGCCGTCGATGAACTGTTCGACCAGAACTTCCCTGTCGTAGCGGAAAGCGGTTTCCAGCGCCGCGCCCATATCCTTGGGATCTTTCACGATGCTGATTCCCACCGATGATCCTTCCTGGGAAGGTTTGACCACCACCGGGAAGGGGAAACCTATGGTCTGGGGGTCAAACGTCTTGCCCCGCTCCACAACCACATAAGGCGCGATCAGCATGCCCGCTGCCGAAAAGGCTGCCTTGGCATAGACTTTGTTCATGGCCAGGGCGCTTGCAAGCACACCCGACCCCGTATAAGGGATCCCGGCCATTTCAAGAAGGCCCTGGACTGCGCCATCCTCGCCGTAGCGGCCATGCAGGGCGATGAACGCCAGGTCGACTTCGTTGTCGGCCAGTACCCGCGCCAGGTTCCTGTCAACATCAATTGCCATGGCATTGTAGCCAAGATCTACAAGAGCCCCGTGAACTGCGGCGCCGCTCTTGAGGGACACTTCCCGTTCAGCGGACAGTCCACCGTACAGCACTGCTATCTTTTTTGATTTCAACTCTTCGCGCGTCATGATTCCCGCCGTATCCATTTCCTTCCGCAAGTGCGAAAAACTGCTCGTTATTCGAGAGAAAACCTGTTCATTCCTCGCCCACGATCCTTACCTCTTCTTCCAGCTCAACTCCGCTCAAGCTCCTGACTGCTTCCTTGATCCGCGCAGCAAGGGCCAAAAAGTCAGAAGCCGTTGCGCCACCCCGATTTATCAGGAAGTTTGCATGGACTTCCGAAACTTGCGACCCACCAACCCGTGAACCGCGAAGCCCTGCTTCATCTATGAGTCGCCATGCCGGAGCTGCGGCAGGGTTTTTGAAGAAAGACCCGGCATTCGGATATCCCACCTGCTGGCTGCCGCGCCGATGGGCCAGATGTTCCCCAGTCCGTTTCTCTATCTCCTCCCGGGTTCGCTTCTGCAATGCAAAGGCTGCTTCAAGGATGATCTCGCCGGGTGCGAGCTTGAGGAAGCGGTAGCCGAACTCCAGCTCCTCTTTCCGGGTTACGGCTATCTTGCCGGACCTCCAAGTCACAAGCCTCTCAAGGAAATCGGTGATCGCCTGGCCGCCGGCGCCCGCATTCATTGCCAGCGCCCCCCCGAGGTGTCCCGGGATGCCGACAAGGAATTCCAGTCCTGACAGCCCACGCTCCCCTGCAAAACCCACAAGTTTCCGGTTTTCAACACCCGCGCCGGCACGAACGATACGCCCTTCTTCCAGGCTGATCGAGTCCAGCCGATCAAGTGATATTACCGCGCCCCGGATTCCACCGTCCCTCACCAGGAGATTGTTGCCTCCTCCCACCAGCAGATAGGGAACCTCGAAATCGGTCAGAACGGCCAGCAGTTTTTCCAGGTCGGCCTGATCGGCCGGCAGGAAGAAGTAATCGGCCGGACCTCCCACCCTGAGAGAGGTATGCTTGGCCATGGGCTCATCCCGCAGAACCGTTCCGCGAACTTCCCCGGCAATCCTGGCGAGAAAGCGTTCTTTCAAAGATCTTTTCCAAGCTTCCCGAGCAGCGCTTCCCCGGTCTGCCATATATTGCCCGCCCCAAGGGTCACGAAAATGTCTCCCGGTTTCAGAGCCGCAGCCAGGTGATCCACGAGCTCCGCTCTGTCAGAGATGTAAACCACTTCCTTCTGGCCATGCTTCCTGATGCTTCTTACGAGAGACTCGGCGTTCACGCCTTCGATGGGCTTCTCCCCGGCCGGATAAATGTCGGTCACCACAAGCACATCGGCATCATAAAAGGCCTTGACGAATTCGTCAAAAAGTTCCTTCGTCCTCGTGAAGCGGTGGGGTTGAAAAGCCACCACCAACCGGCGATTCCAGCCGCTCTTGGCAGCGGCCAGGGTCGCCCTGATTTCGGTGGGGTGATGGCCGTAGTCATCCACCACCATGATCCCGTTGATCTCGCCCTTAACCTGAAAACGACGGCCGACCCCTCCAAACAGCCTGAAGCCCTCCTGGATCACCGGGAACGGGATGTCCAGTTCCATCGACACGGCCAGTGCAGCGAGCGCATTCAGCACATTGTGGGCGCCCGGCATGCTGAAGGTGACATCTCCGAGAACTTCGCCGCGATACAACGCGGTAAAAGTTGTCGAAAACCCTGAAAGCCTTACATTGGTTGCCCTGATATCGGCCTGTGCGCTGAGGCCGTAAGTCAGGAAACGCTTCTTTATCCTCGGAATGATGTCAGCCACGTTGCCGTTGTCGAGGCACAGCACGGCAAGACCGTAAAAGGGCACCTTGTTGATGAACTCCACAAAGGTGTCCTTGATTTCCTCGATCCCGCTGTAGAAGTCCAGGTGGTCGGCATCGATATTGGTGACCACCGCGATGGTCGGTGACAGCTTGAGGAACGAACCGTCCGATTCGTCTGCCTCTGCAACGAGAAATTGACCCTGGCCGAGCCGGGCATTGGTGCCGATCGAATTCAGTTTGCCGCCGATCACGATTGTCGGGTCGATGCCGCCATGTCCCAGGAGCGTGGAAACCATGGACGTGGTGGTGGTCTTGCCATGGGTGCCGGCAATAGCGATGCCGTACTTCATCCGCATCAGTTCGGCCAGCATCTCCGCCCGGGGAATGACCGGCACCAGGCATTCCCGCGCCTCCATAACCTCGGGGTTGTCGTCCTTCACCGCACTTGAGATAACCACGACATCGGCTCCCGCGATGTTGGAACGTTCATGGCCGTAATATATCTCCCCACCCAGCTCCGCGAGGCGATCGGTAATCTCGGATCTGCGCAGATCCGACCCTGAAACCTTGTAGCCAAGATTAAGCAGCACCTCGGCTATGCCGCTCATGCCGATGCCGCCGATGCCTACAAAATGAATTCTCTCGATTTTCCCGTACATGTTACCTCTTTATTGAGCGTATAGCGATTAGCGTAAAGTGGTTAGTAATTGTCACAAACCCGTCCACGGCTTTTTTCACTTGTCATGCGTTTTCTTTTCAAAATCAGATATGCTGATCTATCAACAGCTCTTTCACTACCCGCTGATCGCTATACGCTACATGCTTTCCAGCATGGCATCCACAATTTCCCTTGCAGCCTCCGGACGGCCGAGTGCAGCAGCGTTCCTGCCGACATTGGCCAGCCGCTGTCGGTCCCGGACAAGATCGGCGATCATCTTCGCCAGGGCCTCGCCGGAAAGATCACGGTCCAGTATCATGAAACCGGCGCCTCTTTCCAGGAGGGCTTCGGCGTTTTTCCGCTGGTGATCGTCCACGGCATAGGGATAGGGAATGAAGATGCATGCCTTTCCGCTCACCGTAACTTCAGCTATGGTCGTGGCCCCAGCCCTGCAGACAACCAGGTCTGCCCGCCCATAGGCGCCTGCCATGTCATCTATGAACGGAGCCACCTCCGCCCGCATCCCTGCCCTGCCGTATGCTTCCCGAACCTGAGCCAGATCGTTTTCCCCGGTCTGATGCATTACAACCAAACTTTCCGCAAGTCCGGCCAGGTGGGGAAGCGCCTCGATCATGGCCATGTTGATCCGGTGGGCGCCGGCGCTGCCGCCGAAAACCAGCAGGTTGAATGTTCCTGGATCTACACCTCCGGCCATGCCCTGCCGGGCGCCCTCGACAATCTGTTTCCTGGGCGGATTGCCGGTAAGCAAGCACTTTTCACCGGGCAGATACTTCTTCGACTCCTCGATCGAGATGAAAACCCGTGTTGCCAGACTGGCAAGCAGCCGGTTGGTAAGACCGGGGTGGGCGTTCTGTTCGTGAATGAAACAACGGCGTCCCTGCATTCTGGCAGCCAGCACCAGAGGACCGGAAGAGTAACCGCCCACGCCAAGAACCAGGTCTGGCCGGAACTCACGGACAATCCTTCTCGACTGGAGATATCCTGAGGACAACAGGCATATTCCCTTGAGCCTGGCGGCGAATCCCACTCTCCGCATGCCCGTTGCAGCAATGCGCTCCAGACGGTAACCGAGCCTTGGCAGAACCCTGGCCTCGATACCCCGTTCGGTGCCGACAAAAAGCACCTCGTTGCCCGGATCCCTGGAGAGGAACTCCTCGGCCACGGCAATCCCCGGGAAGAGGTGGCCGCCCGTGCCGCCGCCGGCGATTATCAGCCTCACTGCGTCACCCTCACGCGGGAGGAAATGTTCAGCAGTATACCCACCGCGAACAAGGATATTATGAGAGAACTTCCGCCATAGCTTATGAATGGCAGCGCCAGGCCCTTGGTCGGGAAAATGCCGGTGACGACAGCGATATTGACGAAGGCCTCAAGGCCGATCAGAGACGATATGCCGAACGCCAGGGAACGGCCGAAGTTGTCTTCCGCATAAAGAGCGACCCGTATTCCCCTCATCACCAGCAGAAAGAACATGGACGATATGACCATGAATCCGACGAAACCCAGCTCCTCTCCGACCACCGAAAATATGAAGTCCGTATGCGCTTCCGGAAGATAGAACAGTTTCTGCTTGCCTTCGCCCAGGCCCTGGCCGAACAGGCCACCAGTTCCCACGGCTATCCAGGATTGTATGATCTGGAACCCCGTGTTGGTGGGGTCCTCCCAGGGATTGAGAAACGCCATGATCCTGCGCCTGCGATAATCCACGTGCATTATAGCGTAGTAGAGAAAAGGCAGTGCCAGGAGCACCATGGACAATATGTATGACAACCTTGTTCCGGCAGCGAAGAGCATGATCATTGCAACAACGCCCAGCGTCAGCGAAGACCCCAGATCCGGCTGCTTGAGGAGCAGGAGCAGCATGACAGCCAGGACCACCATGTAGGGAAGGAAGCCGGTGGAGAAAAACCTCACCTTGTCCTGCTTCTTGTCAAGCGAATATGCCATGTACATGATAAAGGCGATCTTGGCCAGTTCCGACGGCTGGAATGAAAAGCCGGGAAGCCGGATCCAGCGGGACGAGCCCCCGGCGCTGCCGCCAAGTCCGGGGATGAGCACGATACCGAGCAGTATGAGGCATCCGATCAGGACAGGCACTGCCACCTTCTTCCAGACATGGTAGTCCACCCTCATGGTCCAGATCATGGCGCCCACCCCCAGCAGAGTGTAGATGCCCTGGCGTTTGAGGAAATAGAAGCCGTCGTGGAACTTTTTCGCCGCCATGATGGAAGACGCGGAATAGACCATGACCACCCCGAAGCAGGTCAACGTGATGACCATGAGCATTATGATCAGATCATATCCCTCGGCCCTGTTCATCTATCTGTCCCTTCCCTCGAGCGCACGCACGGCTGCGGCAAAGCAATCGCCGCGCTCCTCGTAGTTCTTGAACATGTCATAGCTGGAGCACGCGGGAGAGAAAAGCACCACGTCTCCCGGCCGCGCCATGCGGTGAGCTTCCCGGACAGCCTCTTCGAGACTGCCGACCGTCACCGTTTCCGTGAGGCGCCCAAGGGCAGACCGGATCCTATCCTTGGCCTCACCCAGCAGGATCATTGCCCGCACTCTTTCCCGGACCAGGTCGGCAAGCGGAGTATATTCACCACCCTTGTCCTTTCCCCCTGCTATCAGGATTATGTTTCCGGGAAAGCTTTCCAGAGATTTCACCACGCTGCCGACATTTGTTCCCTTGCTGTCGTTGTAATATTGCACGCCATTGACGGTGGAGACAAGTTCCATGCGATGGTGAAGCCCGGTGAAATTTTCGACTACGGCTCGGGCAGTGGCTGCATCACAACCCATCAGAAGCGCGGCCGCCAGAGCTGCCATGCAGTTGTCCAGATTGTGGACCCCACGCAGCTTGAATGCCTGTGTCGCAAAGCGTTCCACCCTGCCGTCCATCGAAAACGTGATGACATTGTCCCGGTAAAAAATGCCCTCTCCCAAAACGGAGAGTCTGCTCATCGGCACTATGCGTGCTGCAGTGCGCCTGGAGCAATCAGCCACCAGTGGGTCGTCGATGTTGAGAATCGCAAAATCCTCACTTGTCTGGTTGGCGAAAATACGCATCTTGGCGTCGATATACTCCTGAAAGCTCGAGTACCGGTCAAGGTGGTCTTCGGTCAGATTCAGCAGCACCGCTACCTTCGGGTGAAAATTCACGATGCCTTCCAACTGGAACGAGCTTATCTCGGCCACCACCCTCTGTACGCGCTCTCCCGAGATGACGAGGTCGATGAGGGGTTTACCGATGTTGCCTCCGACAAAGGTGCTGAACCCGCACCCCTTGAAAATCTCTCCGGCAAGAGTAGTTGTCGTGGTCTTGCCGTTGGTGCCGGTGATGGCGGCAATAGGGGCATCAATAAAGGAAGCAGCCAGCTCTATTTCGCTGATGATCGGAATACCGCAGCTACCGGCCAGCTTGAGCGGAACGATATCCATGGGCACGCCGGGGCTCACGACTATCAGGTCTGCCGACCGGAAGGTTTCCTCGCCGTGTCGCCCGAACTCGAATTCAATGGCAAGTCCCTGCAGTGTATCCACGAACTTTGCCAACGTTTCACGGCCCCTCGAATCCGAAACTGTCACCTTCGCACCGCTTGAGCACAGGAAACGCGCTACCGACGCTCCTGTCCGGGCCAGCCCGACCACAACTATATTCTTGTTTTTCAACTCCATGTGTCACCTTTACTTCAATTTGTTACCTGCGACCGAACTAGTTGTGATGCCGTACCTGTGTCACCTTATCTTCAGGGTCGAAATGGCAAACAGCGCCAGAATGATCGTTATTATCCAGAAACGGACGATAATCTTCGGCTCGGCAACTCCCTTGAGCTCGAAATGATGGTGTATGGGCGCCATCCTGAAGATTCTCTTGCCGCGGTACTTGTAAGAACCGACCTGGAAGATCACGGACAGGGCTTCTACAACGAAAATGCCGCCAACGATGACCAGCAGGATTTCCTGTTTGGTTATCACCGCAAGCGTGCCCAGCGCACCGCCCAGCGGAAGTGAGCCCACGTCGCCCATGAACACCTCCGCCGGATAAGCGTTGTACCAGAGAAACCCGAGACCGGCCCCTGCCATTGCACCGCAAAGGATCGCCAGTTCACCTGCGCCGGGAACCATGGGAACCTGGAGATATTGGGAAAGCTTCGCATTGCCCGCTATATATGCCAAAAGCATATAGGTACCGGCATTGATTGCCACCGGCCCGATTGCCAGGCCGTCGAGGCCGTCTGTCAGGTTTACCGCGCTGCTGGCGCCGAATATTACCAGCATGACAAAGGGAATATACACCATTCCGAGGTCAGGACGGAGGTTCTTGAAGAATGGAATGGTCAATTCTGTAGAAAAACCGGGAGTGTAATAGAGTACGGCGCCGGCCGTAAGCCCCAGAAGCACTTGCCAGAAGGTTTTCTGCCGCGGTGACAGGCCCTTGGGATTTTTCTCCACTACTTTCTTGTAGTCGTCCAAAAAGCCGATCAGGCCGTAACCGACGATAATTGCGAGCGTGATCCAGATATACCGGTTCGTCAGATCAGCCCACAAGAGCGTTGGGATGACTGTAGCTGCGAGAATCAGCACTCCGCCCATGGTAGGCGTGCCCTGTTTCTTCAAATGGGATTCGGGGCCGTCGGTCCGTATCACCTGGGTCATCTGGATAGCCTGCAGCCGTCCGATCACCCACGGTCCGAGCAAAAAAGAAACGACCAGGGCGGTAATCACGGCGTAGATGGTCCGGAATGTCAAATATTTGAAGACATTGAAAATATGCAACTCGGTTGCTAGAGGGTACAGAAGATGGTAAAGCATCAGGCATCAGCCCCTTTCAGTTTTGCGGTCCGCAGCGAATTCCGCAATCCCTCGGCCACGATATCCATACGCATGCCGCGCGATCCCTTCACCAGGATGCAGTCACCTTTCCTGACGTTGAACAGCAGATCATCCAGAATCTCCTGATGGCTGTTTGCGACAATTATCCCGGATTTCGCAAGGCCACCCGCCGCCGCGCCCTCGGCAACAACAGCGGATTTCTCGCCCATCAGATACAGACGCTCCACTTTCACCGCGGCCAGGCGGCCTATTTCCTCGTGGGCGGATGCCGAAGCATCCCCCAGCTCCAACATGTCGCCAAGCACTGCAATGGCGCGGCCCGATCCTGCCAGTTGCCCGAGGGTGAGCAGTGCGGCCTTCATGGAAGCGGGATTTGCATTGTAGCTGTCATCCACCAGCAGGAGATCCCCAAGTTCTTCCGGGGCAAGCCGCTTTTCGAAAGGAACAAAGGCTTCGAGCCCCTCCCTGATTTCCTGCGGCGAAACCTTGAGCGCGTATGCGGCAGCAGCCGCAGCCAGGGCATTCAGCGTATTGTGGCGTCCAAAGGCCTTCAATCGGACCTGGACATTTCCCGACGGCAGCGCCAGGACGAATGCCTGGCCCTCTCTGCCTTTTTCCTCATAGTTTTCCGCCCTGACATCCGCAGTTCCGAACCCGAAAGAAATACGGACAACGCCCTGGGGCGAAGGCAGTGCAGCAACAAAGGAATCGTCGGCATTATAAACGGCATGTGAACCGCAAGCCAGTCTCCGGAACAGTTCGCCTTTTGCCGATGCAACGGCTTCGACATTACCCATGGACTGGAGGTGCGCGGGCGATACATTGGTGATGACACCCACATCGGGCCTGGCGATTTCGGCCAGCCGATCGATCTCGCCGGGTTCGCTCATGCCCATTTCAAGAACAGCCCAGCGGCGATTCCTGTCCAGCTGAAAGAGCATCTGAGGCAAGCCGATGAGATTGTTCAGATTTCCGGACGTCTTCAACCCATCGCCGGTCCGGCCCAGGATGGATGCCAGCATTTCCCTGGTAGTGGTTTTGCCGTTGCTCCCGGTTACCGCGGTAACCGGAACGGAAAACCGGGAACGATGGAAAGCCGCCAGGTCACCCAGTGCCCGCAAAGTATCCGGAACCGTGATGAAGGTCGCTCCTGCTGTCAATACCGCGTCAACCGGTTGCTTCCGGGCAGTGATGAAAACCTTGATACCTTTGCCGAGCAGCTCGGGGATGAAGCTGTGAGCGTCAAATCGCTCACCCTTGAGGGGAACAAACAGCTCGCCCGGTTCGATAGCGCGGGAATCCGTCGAAACGCCATGAACGGAAGCAGATTCATCACCGCTCAAAGACCCTTTCACGGCATCTGCGATCTCTCGCGCGGTAAACGCGGCTTTCATGAAACAGCCCCCAATTCCCGGCATGCAGTTTCCGCTTCCTCGCGGTCATCGAAATGAAATTTTTCCTTGCCTATGATCTGGTAATCTTCGTGGCCCTTGCCGGCAATAAGCAGGATATCTCCCTGCTTTGCCAGGTTTACTCCCAACCTTATAGCTTCCCGTCGTGACGCTACACTGCTAAAGCCTTTTTCGCCGAAGCCTCCGGCAAGTTCAGTCAATGCATATTCTCTCAGGTTCAGCTGCTCAACGCCGGCTCTAACCTCATTAATGATATCTTTCGGGTCCTCTGTACGGGGGTTGTCGGAAGTAATGATCGCAAGGTCGCTGTAGCGGCCCGCAATTTCTCCCATGATGGGTCGCTTTCCCCGATCGCGGTCACCGCCACAGCCGAAAACAGTGATGATCCTCCCTGATGCAAGTTCCCGGATGGTTTTAAGTACATTTTCCAATGCGTCCCCGGTATGGGCATAGTCCACGAAGATTGTTATGCCCCTGTCGTTTTCGACCGGCTCCAACCGGCCCTCAACCTTCCCGTGAATTCCGATGCCTGAGCGTATCGTGTCAAGCGGAATTCCCATGGCATGGGCTGCTGCCGCCGCAGCCAGTATGTTGTAAAGGTTGAAGCGGCCGACAAGCCTGGACGAAAACCCTGTCACCCCTGCTGGGGTGACAAGTGTTCCCGATATCCCGGTGGTGGAAAAAACTACCTCCCGCGCTGAAACAGCAGACTGCGAAACGATCCCGTATGTCACAACCTGGCAGGCTGAGGCGTCCGCAAACTTTTTGCCCGCCGGATCGTCCATGTTCACCACGGCGTACCGTACCGGTTTCACCTGGTCCGGAGCCAGCAACTGGGAAAAGAAACGCTGCTTGCTGGCAAGGTAGGATTCCATGTCGTGATGGTAGTCCAGATGATCGCGGGTGAGATTCGTGAAAATGCCGACATCGAACCTGCAACCGTCCACCCTGCGCTGTTCCAGGGAATGGGAGGACACCTCCATGACAACCGCCCGTGCTCCCTGGTCCACCAGTTGGCGCAGGATTTTCTGCAGATCCACCGACTCCGGAGTCGTATGGGGAGCGGGAATCGTCGTCTCGCCAAAGCGGTAATTGATGGTTCCCAACACTGCCGCAGGAAAGCCAGCTTGTTCAAGAATGGATTCGATAAGGTATGTAGTGGTGGTCTTGCCGTTGGTGCCGGTAATTCCGATCATCGGCACACCTGAGGTGGGATGTCCGTAGAAAGCCGCGGCCATCAACGACATAGCCAGGCGCGTATCATGTACTTTCACATATGGAATATCTGACTCGATGCCGATATCGTCTTCGATGACCAGGCCGGCTGCGCCCGCCTCTATGGCGCGGGCTATGAAAGAATGACCGTCAACAGCGGCTCCCCGCAATGCGAAGAACAACGATCCCGGACGTACGGAACGGGAATCATAGCAGAGTTCCCGGATTTCCGGGTCTGTCCCACCGCTCGCCAGCACCGGCACGGGGATCGATTTAACGAGTTCGGATAACAACATGATTTCACTCACCACTCAAAAAAAACGGTTGATTCAAAACTTCTCGATGGCTCAGGCAGATGGAACGAATTTCACCCAAACCTGGTCACCCGCCCCTATCCTGCTTCCCGGAGCCGGGTTCTGTTCAACTGCGCGGCCGCTTCCTATGATCTTCACATTAAGCGAATTCTTCTCCATATACTTGAGAACAGACCTGATGCTCTTACCGTGGAAATTGGGCATGGAAGCTCCGGCACTTGCTTCGTCGATGGCCCCTTCGGCAACGATATCCGGCTGTTCCTGTTTCTTCTTTACGGTTTCCTTGTCGTTATCCTTCTTGGCTTTCATCGGTCCGGTGGGTGGAACTTTAAGGTAACAAAGCGACTGGAGTGCTATTTCGCGAAAAGCCGGAGCAGCTACGACTCCCCCGTAAACACTGGTTTTAGGTTCGTCAACAATTACCAATATGGCCAGCCGCGGGTCTTCCGCCGGGACAAAGCCAAAAAATGAAGCCGTTCTTTTGTTCGCCGAATAACACTTGGTGACAGGATCGACCTTCTGAGCCGTACCCGTTTTTCCGGCCACCTTGTATCCGTCGACCGAGGCGTTCAGCCCCGTGCCCCCTTCAGTCGTGACGGACTCCATCATCTTAGTCATTTGCAGAGACGTTTGGGATGAAATGACTCTTCGCCGGACCTGGGGAGAGTTCTGCTGCACGACTCTCCCCGAATCGTCAAAGATCCTGTCCACCAGGTACGGCTTCATCAGCAACCCTCCGTTCGCGACCGCGGAAACCGCCGTAAGCAACTGAACTGCGGAAACCGAAATCCCCTGCCCGAAGGATATGGTTGCCAGGTCGACGCCGAACCAGCGGCCTTGGTCCCTCATATAGCCTGCGACCTCACCCGGGACATCCACATCGGATCTTTCACCGAAACCGAAGTTTTTCAGATATCCGGAAAGCCTCTCAGGACCCAGCCTGCTGCCGATTTTGGCAGCTCCGATATTGCTGGAAAATTTCAGGATCTCTCCGACCGACAATGACCCGTACCTGTGAGTATCGTGTATGACGCGGCCGCCGATGGAAAAACTGCCGTTTTCGCAGTTGAAGCTGTCGTTCGGACCTACTGCCTTTGCTTCAAGGGCCGAAGCAATGAGAAAAACCTTCATCGTCGAGCCCGGCTCGAAGCTGTCCGCCACGGCCCTGTTCCGCAACGTGTCGTGGGAATACCGGTGGTATGCGTTGGGGTTGAAAGCGGGGTAGGAAGCCATCGCCAGAATCTTGCCGGTGCGGGGCTCCATTACCAGAGCTATCCCGCCCACACCCCGGCTTTGCGACACTGCCTTGGCAAGCTCTTTTTCAGCAAGGTACTGGATGTTCTTGTCCAGGGTGAGAGTAATGTTATAACCCTTGGACGCCTTCTTTATCACGGCGCCCTTGAGAGCGATATCCCGACCCAGTGCATCACGCTCAGTGACCAGGTAGCCGGTATTGCCGAGGATCTGGGAGTTGTACTTCAGCTCGATACCCTCCAGTCCCTGGGGATCGAGACCGGTAAACCCGACCACATGGGCCGCGACCTCGGAATTCGGATAGTATCGCCTCGATTCCTTGACAAATCCGATTCCGTCAAGATCCAGCGCTTTGACTTTAGCGGCGACTTCGGGGGACACCTGACGTTGCAGCCAGACAAAACTCTTCTTGCCGGCAAGCTTTTTCGCCAGTATTTCGCGCTGCATGCCGAGAAGCGGCGCCAGTTTGGATGCCGTTCCCTCCGCATCATCTATGACCGCCGGCTCGCCAAAACACGAATCGACCTCGATGGAAACGGCGAGCGCTGAGCCGTTACGATCATAAATTGTTCCCCTGGCAGGCGTCAGCGGGACTATCTTCTGGTGCTGGCGGTCAGCCAGCTTGACCCATTCATCCTGTTTGATTATCTGGAGATAAAAGGCACGGGCGGAAGTAATGACGAAAAAAAGGGCAAAAGCGCCCCCGACAATGCGGATACGTATTCGGGACCACTTTTCCTTGGTGTCTTTCATTTTACAATTATCACCTGTTGCTCGGTCGGCAACGCCATCCCCAATTCGCCCTTGGCGACAGTCTCGATGCGGGCCGGGTTCTTAAGGGTGGCAACTTCCAGCCTGAGCATTTTCTGCTCCTGCTGCATGTCCCGCAACAGCCTGTTCGCCTCGGACAGCTGGAGATTCAGGTCGACGACCTTGACCCTTGACCAGACATGGAACAGGGACAGGAGCGTGAGAAGCGCAAGGACCGTTATCAGATAGGGGAACAGGTCCCAACGCTGCGAAACCGCCGCCTCGGCCTTTCCAGGTGCAACGAGCTTGCTGAACGCTGTCTTGACTGCCGGCATGGGAAATACTCCTTTCCCCTTAGATTTTTTGGATGGCCCGCAACTTGGCACTGCGCGATCTCGGGTTTTTTGCGATTTCTTCAGGGCCTGCGGTCAGCGGCTTCCCTGTTACTTTCCGGACCACGGGGGTCCTTCCGCACACACAGAGAGGAGCGCTTTTGGGGCATATACATCCCCGGGACAGGTCGTTGAATACCGTTTTAACTATCCGGTCCTCCAGAGAATGGAATGAAATAACGACCAGCCTTCCACCGCTTCGAAGCACTGCCACTGCAGCCGGCAGCACCAGTTCCAGAGCGGCAAGTTCATCATTGACCGCAATACGGATGGCCTGGAAGGTCCTCGTGGCCGGATGGATCCTTGCCTCCCATCGTGCCCGCGGTATGGCGCCTGCGACAAGTTCCGCAAGCTGCCTGGTGGTTAAAATGGGAGAAGTCTTTCTCGCTGTGACCATGGCAGCAGCGATTCTTCTCGACCAGCGCTCTTCGCCGAACCTCCAGATGATGTTTGCAAGCTCGCTCTCAGGCAGGGAATTCACCAGATCCGCCGCGCTCATGCTGGACGAGGTGTCCATCCGCATATCCAGGGGGGCATCCTGCTGGAAGCTGAACCCCCGCTCCCCTTTGTCCAACTGGTGCGACGATACTCCAAGATCGAGCAGCATGCCATCGACCTCGTCCACTCCCACAGAGTGAAGGATTTCCGGGAGCCTGGTAAAATTCCCATGGAACAGTTTCACCCGACCTTCATAGGCGGCAAGTGCCTCTTCAGCGGCTTCCAGCGCCTCCGGATCCCTGTCCAGACCGATCAGAAAACCGTCCGGGGATGAGGCTTCCAGGATGTCACGGGCATGCCCGGCACCGCCAATTGTGCCGTCGACGTATATTCCTCCCGCCCTTGCCTGCAGACAGGCGGCAACTTCGGCGGGCAGCACCGATATATGGTGAAAAGTCCCCACTACAGGCCCAGTTCGGCCAGCGCCGGTGAGTCAACGGGGAAGTTCTGGTCGTCCTGGCGGCGGACCTTCTCCCACTCGGCAAGGCTCCATATTTCAGCCTTGTTCAACATGCCGGCAAAGACAATCTCCCTCTCCATTGACGCATTTTTCCGCAAATGGGGAGGGATAAGTATCCTCCCGAGCTTATCGGCAGCACACTCTACGGATGGAGCGACAATCCTTCTCTTGACCGCAGCAAGCTCAGCCGATGAAAGCCCGAGACCAGAGCCGATGGCGAGTTTTTCTTCAAGGGCGAGCCATTCATGGTATGGATATATGGCAAGTCCGGAACAGGATACCCCATCGGCGAGCCGCACCGGATTGGAGTTGGTGATGAAGAAGCGTTCGTCACCAAAGGATTCCGTCAGGACTTCACGGAATTTCGCCGGCAGGCTGGTGCGGCCCTTGGCATCTATGGTGGTATCGAAAACCCCCCTGAACATACTTGCTCCCCAATTTTTCCACAATTTACCACTTTATTCCACTTCGGTGTCAAACTATACTAATCGACCGGTAGGTTGTCAAGGCAAAAGTAGTTTGAAAAAAGAGAAATTTTCCACGATTTTTTAAGGAGTTAAGCACCTGTAGGCAGGTCTTGCGGGAGCGGCGCGCAACTACACATATAATTCAACTAATTCAGCATGTTACACATTCATGAACCGGCGTTGGCCCGTTACGGGCGATTTTGGGAGTAGATGTGAGACATGGAACGGAAAAATGAAAAGCAGTTCAAGCAGCATAGAGGATATATTGGAAAGGAATAATCCATGTTTCCTATAAATTCTTCTTGCGATCAACAATTGAGACAACTTTTCCTCGCTCTTTCTTTTTTTCACCACATTCATTCGCCCCTTCCACGGACTCTTGATGGGCATGCCCATCATGGTTTTCGGGCGGAACAACCCTTTCAAGCATTACCGGCGTGCCTCCCATTGTAAAAGAGGCGCCATTTATCTGGCTCTCATCGAGGATCCATGTAAAGACCTGGAGAGGATGGGTCAGGACCAGCAATTTGACCTGCCACCAGCCCGGTTTAACATCGGGCGAAATATCTTCTATCCTGGCATAAAAGGCAGGATTGTTTTCAATATGAACACAGACCAGATCTTGAATCGAATTAGGCATGCTTACTCCCCTAACCCATACTTCAGGTAATTATCGAATCATTCCGCGAGCCGGGTCGCTGAGATATCCCTCATAAGAGATGAGCAGGCTTTTCATGAGGGGTTTGTCGAAATAGCTTTCTATTTGTCTGTAGCAGGTCCGCACCCTCTTCTCGAAAGCAGAAAGCCGTTCAGCAGCTTCCGGCGCCATGAGGGCATGGAGCTCTTCACAACAGAACGTTATGCAGGGAAAAGGGCGGAAGGATGGCTTCATCTGACAACCGTCCTTTCCCATATATGGGCAACAGTCCGCCCGAAACGATGGTATGACAACCTCTTTGCCACTTGAAAGGAACACCAGCAGGTCCACCACGGAAAAATGATACTTGCCGCTCCTGCAGCAGGCGCCCATGCAATCCGCGCAAAGTCTTTCTGCCCCCATCTCCGCGGTCAGCGAATGGAGCTGCAGCTTCTCCAGCCCGAGCGCGTGAGCCATTCCTGCCAAGTCGGTCCGCGCCTTTTCGCTCAGCTCACTATACTCCCTGCGGACGACCATTACCGCATCAGTCCATTTTTCCTGGTCCGTCAAAATACAGCTCCATGCTTGATCATATTTTTGGATTGCAGCAAAATCCTGTCCCCTTCAGGAAACCTGGAAAAAGGTTCTTGGCTTCCGGATGGAAACATCTTGGCCGAAGCAGCCCTTAAGCCGGGTTCTGTTCCCTCTGCCGGTTACCCGCCGGAGGGCGATGACCATTCATCTAGCACCACCGTTACCGATGGTGTCAAGCGGCCAACCCGGAGGCACGGACGGGCAGTCCTTGGCGCCTCCCTATTAGGCCTTGCTCCTGGTGGGGTTTGCCAAGCATCCGACGTCACCGCCGAACCTGGTGAGCTCTTACCTCACCGTTTCACCCTTGCCTGCCTACGCTAAAGCTTCGGCGGGCGGTCTACTCTCTGTGGCACTTTCCCTGGGGTCGCCCCCGCTGGACGTTATCCAGCACCATGCCCTGCGGAGCCCGGACTTTCCTCTCCCCTCCTTCGCCAAGGCTTCGGCGGGCAGCGGTCATCTGGTCTGCTTCGACCAAGCACTATGATTATATCGATATGCTCTCACTCATTTTTGGTAATGCAGCCCGCGCCGGGCAACCAGGCGGGGCAGCATTGCGAAAAAATTACGGGGCGTAACTCCGTATTTCAGGACTGGTCCTGGGTGTCTTGCCCTTCCTGGCGCAGGAAAAGCAGCCTCTGACAATGTGGGCAAGGCACCATATTGTCGGCTTTGAAAAGACTGTTGAATACCTGCGGAGGAAGATTCATGTTGCACCCCAAACACGAACCGCTCCTTGCTTCAGCAACAGCCACTCCCTGGCGTCTCTCACGTAGCTTGTCATAACGTTTCATCATTGAGGGAGAAACCTGCTTTGCAGTTGCCTCGCGCGACTCAAGTTCTGAGCCGATCGCGGTTTCAAGCCTGGCAACCTTCTCCTTGAGTTCGTTCTCCTGGCTTGAAGCGCTGGCCTCGAACTCATCCAGAGCCTTTGACTGGTCGACAATCGCCGATTTCAGCTCCTCTATCCTGCTTATTTTCACCAGGATCTGGTCTTCCAGCTCTGTTTTTACCTTCTTGGCCGCGGCAATTTCCTTCGAAACAGCCTGGTACTCCTTCTGGGTCTTGATTTCACGGAGCCGCCCTTCCGAACGGCTGATGGCATCCGTCTCCGCTGCAAGATTTTCCTCCAAGGCCCGTTTCTCCTCTTCCACCAAGTCCAGATCAGCTCCATAACCGGCTACCGAGCGCTTGAGCTCTCCCACCTTCTCTTGCAGAAAAGCGATTTCTTCCATCAACGACTGTTTCTCTCCACGCGACGAGTCGATCTTCAAATCGATCTCCTGAAGTTGCGCCAGAATCATGACATTCTTGCCCAAAACCTACCTCCTGTCTTCTTTTACGATACGTGCACAGTTCTTCACATATCTTCTTATTCAGCAATATACGAACGGGTCCCGCTCGTTTCCACAAGCAATGATTTCCGCTTCGAACCCTTTCCTGCCCACTTCCTCGCGGAGCACGGCACAGAAACCGTTAACCATGGGAATTTCCGAGGCAAAATGCCCGATATCGATGAGGCACATCCCCAGGATTTCAGCTTCGCGCGCATCATGGTACTTGACATCTCCGGTTACCAGCACCTGTGCGCCCTGGCTGTGGGCCTGCCGCAGCAGAGAAGCTCCACTTCCGCCGCAGAGAGCGACTTTCTCCATCAAACGGTTCCCGTCTCCAACATACCTGGCAACGGCCAGCCCCATATCGTCTTTGAGACGACTGGCAAGCTGTTCCAGAGTCACGGGACATGACAGTCTCCCTATCCTTCCCAACCCGCG
Source organism: Geobacteraceae bacterium (assembly GCA_034933285.1). Lineage (GTDB taxonomy): Bacteria > Desulfobacterota > Desulfuromonadia > Geobacterales > Geobacteraceae > RPRC01. Next base: position 42,853 of record JAYFNT010000027.1, read on the forward strand.
GCGTGTCCCTTTATTCAGCAAAGGATAGAGATCATATGCGGGTTCCTCGTAGGGATGAGCCTCTATGAGCGCCTTGCAGGCAGCAGGCACATCTTCTGCGCGAAGGAGCACTTCGATACGCGTTTCGTCAGCATATTCACGCTGGCCGATGGTACCCATATAAGGGTCAGCTCCGGGCAAAGGCTTGAAAGTGCCTGTCCCATCGGTCTGAAAAGAACAATCAATGTAATTGCCTATATGCCCACAGAACCTGAAGAGCGTCTCCATAACCTTCTCTTCATGGCCTTTGGGAACGAAAACCGCAAGTTTGACCAGTTCGCCCGTCCCCTGGACAGTGAGAGGTTTGGCCTGGCACAGACCGATCCTCTTGGCAAGGAGATCATTGATGCCGCCATCTGCGGCGTCGTAATTTGTATGCATGGAAATGATGTTGAGATTATTTCGGAGAGCTTTCGCCAGGATCTCTCCCGGCTGTTCCTGAAGATTCAGTGTTCGAATCGGTTTGAAAATGAGGGGATGGTGCGTGATCAAAAGCTGGCAACCTGAAGCAACGGCTTCCTCGACCGCTTGCCGGCAAGGATCCAGCGATATCATGATTCGCGCAGCCGTCACGGTAGGATCACCCACTTGCAGACCCACATTGTCCCACTCTTCGGCTGACCTGAATGGTGCAATTCCGTCAATAATTTCGATAATGTCAGATACTCTGGGGTTCATGTTCCCAGCCAAAAGAAAAGAGTGCAACCTTGGTGGATTGCACTCTCTTCTTATCTTTCGAGTCGCTATTTCTTCTACAAAGGCACCGTACAGGCATCCCCAATCATCCTGTGGATCAGGTTGGTGGGCCCACCAGGATTCGAACCTGGGACCTACCGGTTATGAGCCGGTAGCTCTAGCCAGCTGAGCTATAGGCCCGCAAAGTGAACTTACATGATAGGAAATGCTCAGTGCCGTGTCAAGGCTTTTGATTACCCCTCGGCCAATTTTCCGCGAGTCCGGCCGAATTTGCGCTCGCACTCGCCTGCCAGCCAGCATGCCCAATCATCCAGGCCACTGCCGTTTCTGCAGGAAATTTCGAAGAGAGGCGGCATAGGCTTGACAGCGGCAACACCGTCACAAAACATCTTCCTGTCGAACTCCATTGCCTCCAGAAGGTCTATCTTATTGATAAGAACCACATCGGCACGAAGATAGATGGATGGGTACTTGTACGGCTTGTCATGGCCTTCTGTCGTGCTGGCTATAACTATGTTCAGATCTTCACCAAGCGAAAATTCGGAAGGGCACACCAAGTTGCCGACGTTCTCTATGAACAGTATAGTCGGCCGATCATAAGTAAATTTAACCGCTGCCTGTCTGATCATGTTTGCATCCAGGTGGCACATGTTTCCAGTGTTTATCTGCTCGACTGGAATCCCTCTTTCTGCCATCACGTCTGCATCGATCCTGGAAGCCATGTCGCCTTCAATAACCGCAAAGGCAAACCGGTCATGCAAAGCTTCAATCGTCTTCAGTATCGTACTGGTCTTTCCGGCACCCGGCGCTGCCATGATATTCACGACAAGAACGCCGTTCCTGCTGAAAAATTCCCGATTCTGGCGGGCAAGATTCTCGTTGGCCTCAAGGATATTTCTTCGTATCTCAATCCGCCCCATCATCAACCTCTAAACTCTCTATGTAGAATTCCTGTCCCTTGTCGGCTACTATGCTTTTTCCGCCGCAATCGGGACAACTTATGCCGATGGAACGCCCTGTAAAGAGATGTCCGCAAGCCGTACAGACGAACTCTGGCGCGATCCTTTTGAACTGCAGCACCGCATCCTCAAGGACTGTACCCTTGGTCATGATATTAAAATAAAACTGTATCGACTCATCAACGATACTTGTTAAATCGCCGATCACAATTGTTATGGCCGTCACCTTTGGAAGGTTTTTTTTTTGACTTCATCGGAGACGACCTGTATCAGGCCTTCAGTTACTGACAATTCATGCATCTTTTCACTTGCTCCGCGTTATTGAGCGAATTATTTTCCGGTTCTGATCCCGTCAGGTTGCAGCCGGTTCCGCTGTTTCCTTAGGCTGCTGCACATGCATTACCATGTCCTTCTCGGCAACTGCAGCCCTGTAGAGCTTCTCTTGATACAGGCACTTGACCGGACAAACCTCGACACAGACGCCGCAATAGACACATGCGAACGGATCAACTTCCCAGGTCTTTGCCTGCTTGTCAACTTTAATGCACTGCGACGGACACCTCATCTGGCACACTCCGCACAAGATGCATTTTTCTATATCGATCTTCAGCTCGCCTTTTGTATGCTTGAATGCTTCCCTTTTATGAAACGGATAGAGGCGAGTGGCATATTTCGTAAGCAGATTTTTTAAAACGTTTTTGGTCATGAACATGGTGCGCTCTCCCGTTGATTAGCGTTCCGTACAGCTTATGCAGGGGTCAATGGTTAGAATCAGGACCGGGACGTCGGCAAGTTCGCAACCCGGCAGCATGTCCAGGAGAGGCGGAATGTTCGCAAACGTCGGTGTGCGGATCCTGACCCTTTCCAGGAACTTCTTGCCTGCTCCCTTGATATAATAGAAACACTCTCCACGGGGTTGCTCGACGCGAGATGTCACTTCACCAGTGGGAAGGCCTTTGGGTTTCACTCCCAGTTCACCTTCCGGGAGCTTGGAAAAAGCCTGGCGAACGAGGTCGATTGCCTGGAAGATTTCGTTGAAACGGACAGCCGTACGAGCATAGCAATCTCCGTCGGTTTCGACAACCGGTGCGAAATCAAGCTCGGAATACGCTGCATACCCGGTCTGCCTCATGTCCTGAGCAATACCGCTCGCACGGAGGGTTGGGCCGGCAGCCCCCAACTCGTATGCTTTTTCCTTCGTCAGGACACCTTTGCCGACAGTCCTGAGTTTCACCGTGTAGTCATCCAGAATGGTGGACTTGAGTTGCAGGGTTTCTTTTTCCACGATCTTCAACGTGTCAAGGATCCATTGTGCCGATTCGGCAGTGATATCTCTTCTGACACCGCCTACATTATTCACCGAAAGAATGACTCGATTTCCCGCTGTCGCTTCCTGGAGATCCATTACACGTTCCCGGATTCTCCAGAACTGCATGAAAAGGCTTTCGAACCCGAACGCATCCGCGAACAGTCCGAGCCAGAGAAGATGGCTGTGAATCCTGTGCATTTCAGCCCAGATGGTCCGCAGATATTTCGCCCTGGAAGGAACTTCCAGGCCCATCAGCGCCTCGATCCCCTGGCAGTAGCAGAGGGCGTGCATGCAACTGCAGATCCCGCACACACGCTCGACAATGTATATCATCTGATTATGGTCGCGAATCTCCGCAAGCTTTTCGAGCCCGCGGTGAACGTAGCCGAGTTTTGGAATCGCTTCTTTTACAATTTCATCCTCAATCGTAAGGGTCAGATGCAGCGGCTCCGGCAGAACCGGATGCTGCGGCCCGAAAGGTAGTACTGTCTTTGCCATGTACGTATGCCTCCTATTTCTGGTCAGCGCGCATATGTTTCACTTTTCGAACATTTCCGGCGCTTGTTGACGACATCCTGCTCTTAAACTCTCTTTATACCGATGTTACAGAAGGGTGTCTTTTGAACCTCTTCATCGTTGTACAACATGCCCTGGAAATCCAGGGGGATACCGTCGAATTCAACGCCGAAATGCTCTTTAATTTCATTTTCTACCAGAAAAGCGCAGGAATATACCGAGGCTATACTCCCAATTTTGCTTCCTTTCGGGACGTCAACCCTGAGATTCCTGAGTTCCGCGTCCTTGTCGAAATGATACAGCACACAGATACTCTCTTCCAGCTCAGCAGAAGACATGGTAACGAATCTGAACCCTTCGTCCTTCAGCTCTCTGGACAAGGTAATGACCTCGTCCGGCCGGACTTCAGCCGTATTCTCTTCAGTTAAGACCACTGCACTAGCTATCATGGAACAAGCCTCCTTGTTTCGTGCTATCTTGCCTTTATGGCCGCCTGGGTTTTTTCAAGCCGCTCGAAAATACCCTGGTCGACTTTTTTGCCCTTTTCCGCCAGTTTCCCCAGCGCAATGACCACGCCGTCAATTATGGACTCCGGCTTGGGCGCGCAACCCGAAACGTATGCATCAACCGGGATCACCTTGTCCACTCCGCCAACCACGTTGTAGGCTTCCCGGAATACGCCACCGGAGGTTCCGCAAGCGCCTATCGCAACGACGACTTTCGGTTCGGGCATCTGGTCGTAGATATTCTTCAGAGCTTTCTTGTTTCGATGATTCACTGTTCCGGTCACAACCAGAATGTCGGCATGCTTGGGATTCCCCACATTGATGATTCCGAACCTTTCGATATCATAAACAGGGGTCAGACATGCCAGTACTTCAATATCGCATCCATTGCAGCTTCCACAATCGAAATGGATCAGCCAGGGGGATTTAACTCGTGATGTTGATATAAGACTCATAATCGCTAACCTCTTTTCAATCAAGATGGGAAAGTCATCTCGAAACGCTGTATGCCGTTAAACGGAATTCTATTTTATCTTCGCATAAATCCAGAAATAATTGGCAAACGACATGAGCAGCCCTCCGGTCCAGGCATGTGGAAGCATCCATCTCCAGGTAAGGCGCGCAGTGATATTGTCGACAAGTATTTCTCCAAAATAGGTGGCTACGATCAGAACCGTCATCCATATGAAATTCGTATGCCAGAAGAGCGCGCACAGCCCAAGGATGAAAACGGTCTCAAACCAGTGCGATATTTCGATTACCCCGAGATAAGGTCCCGAGTACTCGGTCATTACGCCCTTCACCAACTCCTGGTGGGCATGATGTGAGGTCGAGATGTCGAACGGCGATTTTCTCAGCTTGATGACAATCGCATAACCCAGCACCACAAAGAGAAGCGGCAGGGAAATGAGAAGCGGTTCGTGATAATTCGCAACGATCTGGGAAATCTTGAAGCTTCCCGTTTCAAGATAGATGCCCACAAACACAAGGATGATAAGCGGTTCGTAGGTCAGCATCTGAATCAGTTCACGCTGTGCGCCAACCTGACTGTACGGCGATTCGGCAGCCAGGGCTCCGATGACCAGAAACACCCCGCCAACCGCCAGAACGAAGAAGATCAGCAGCAGGTCGGACTGGAGAGCAAGAAGCACAACAGTAAGTATATTGGCGGCAAGGTACATGTAGGCACAGAAAATCTGCCAGTAATTGCAAACCATCTTCTCCTTGCCGAAAAGCTTGAAGACATCGTAGAAAGGCTGGAGAATCGGGGGGCCGTAACGTCCCTGAAGCCGTGCAGTGACCTTTCTGTCTATCCCTGCGACCAGACCGCCCACCAGCGGTGATAAAAATACTGCTGCTATGACGGCAATCACGTCAAATGTGCTCATCGTACGACCTCCCCGAACATGACGATCAAGATAATAAGTGACAGTATGTTGATCCAGTATGAAATCTTGTCTTCACCGATGAAATCCTGGAGATACACGTTACCGGCAAGGTAGTCTCTCCATGTGTTCATATGGCTCCTGAATTTCGGCTGGCTTGGATCCGGGTACTGCTCTCCACACATGTATGGCGCGCTCACGACCCTGTGCCCGCTTTTTTTGGAAGCGATTACCGCGAACAGATATGCAACGATGGAGAGGAGGAAAACCGGCAGTATATAGAACGCCCCGACACCGCTGGTCAGTCCGAAGGGACCCATCTTGAACGGTTCGACAAACAGGCCGGGCCGGTATGATGCAACGACCGGATCAACAAGTATGGTGTATATCCAGGGCACTGCCATGCTCAGAACGATCGCGCCCATTGCAAGCAGTACCAGAGGAAGTTTGATCGAAGGCGAATCATTCCATTTAGCGTTGGGATAGAAGCCCCTGATCATGGTGAGTAAAGTCGCCTTGATAGCTGACTCCTTTTTGACTTCCTGCTCCTTGAGCTGGGGGCCGCTCACGAACAGTCCGGCCCATCTTGCCCAGAACAGTACGGTCAGACCGCTGCCCAGGGCAACCATAACCACAACCCAGGGTATATTGGCCGCGGCTTCCATGGCCATCCATTTGCTCATGAGCATGCCGAACGGCGGAAGCATCATGGTCAAGATGCCGATGATGGTTATGCGAGATACTGCCGGCATGCTGTTGTAGAGGCCGCGCATGTCTTCGATGTCCCGGCTGCCGATGGCATGTTCAATGGTGCCTACGCACAGGAAGAGCAGACCCTTGGAAACAGCATGGAAGATAATCAGCAGAATCGCCGCGATAATGGCAGCCGGCGTGTTGATCCCTGCGCAAGCGATTATGAGGCCAAGGTTTGCTATGGTCGAGTAGGCAAGGATCTTCTTGCCGTTACTCATGTTCACGGCAAGGGCTGACGCGGTAACGAACGTAAAGGCGCCAAAAGTCGCCACTATCGTGCTCAGATAGGTGCCCTGAAATCCTGGTGCAAGACGGACAACGAGATAGACGCCGGCCTTTACCATGGTGCTTGAGTGAAGCAGGGCGGAAACAGGCGTGGGTGCGACCATTGCGCCGCACAGCCAGCTCTGGAAAGGCACCTGGGCAGCCTTGGTAAACCCTGCGAAGCACAGGAGCGCAAAGGGGAGAAGGAGAAACCCGGTCAACTCTGGCGAATGATTAATCAGATTTTGCAGCGAAAAATATTCGACAGACTGGGTTTTGTAGAATATCCCGATTATTGCCCCGACAAAAGCAACGCCACCAGTCATGTTCATCCACAGAGCTCTGGTAGCGTTTTTGATAGCGATCTCCGTCCGGTCATGCCCGATCAGCATGAAGGAGCAGAACGTGGTCACTTCCCAGAAGAAGTAAAGCCAAAGCAGATTGTTCGAGAAAACCAGCCCGTTCATTGCACCGAGGAACAGCACGAGAAAAAAGAAGAATCGGGGCTGGCGGCTTTTCTTCAGGTGAAGGTGATGCTCGTGATCTGCCATATATCGAATACCGAAGATGCAGACGAGCGACCCGACAATGGATATGATCAGGTTCATGATCAGCGCCAGATTGTCGATATAGAATGCCGGGCCAACCTCCACATGGGGCGCCATCTTCAGTTCGAAATAGGCGAGGGGAACGATCTGTAGCAGTGTGAGTAGTATGACCAGTGGATTGCCGAGCTTGAAGGCAATCCCGAGAATGATGAAGAGCAATGCGAAATCAAAAAAAGTGATGATTGAATTGACGCTGACGCCAAGCAGGGTTTCCGGCGTATACGTACATGGTCCATTCTGGAAGAGCATCAGGGCACTCACGGCCAGTACGACACCGGTTGTTACGATAACCGCAGCCCGCGCCTTTGCGTTGCCAATCATGAAGCACAGCGCACCGGCAATAAATGGCAGCAAAATGCTGACACCAATCAATACGTCTACCATCTTGTACCTCCCTTCGGCGGAAAGAACAGCCCAACCTTATTTCTTCGTGCCATGACAACTCCTTTCCCATAATCTCTGCACGATGAACGGAACCCGTGAGGGAAACATTCCCGCTGTTGTATCTTTCAGTATTAGTAAAAACTGCCAACATTGCCGTGCAATGGCCGCCAAAGGCAGGCAAACCGCAAATCAGCCAATGGTATGCTTTTCTCTCATTTTGTGTCAAGCATAATTTAGTTAGAATCAAATTATTTTATTTCGGCTTGAATTCAAACCCACGCATGTTTTAATCTCGATAATTCATGGCCGATTTGTTGCTGATAACCATCGTCTGCGAATAAAACGGCCGGTGAAACCAGAGACCCTGGTGACACCGGCCGTTTCAATAAAAATAAGTGGGGGAGATAGAAGCGGGAGATGGGTCACCGATTTTGTGACATCTCTTATTCGTTCGATTTCCTTGTGCACGGCATATAGCCGACAGCATGCACATCCCGAGTTGAACTGTTCTCGGAAAAATCAGTGCTGAATCAACTTAACGGTATCCACATGCTTTTCGCAGTCCCGATAAAAGTACTGTAGGAATGGAGCATGCCGAAGTTTGCACAACTGACCGAATACCCTTCGATATCACGGATATTGGCCAGGTCTTCCTTGATCTCGTCAACCATGACCACACTTGTCTTCTGTTCGCTGTGCACCTTCTTGATAATGAACGCCTGGTCTTCTTCGGTAAGGAAGGAATAAACCTGCACAAGTGCATGGTTGTCAATTATGTCAATGAGGTCTTCAGGATATATATCTTTATGGGACTGAACTTCCAGATCAACCCGGCTCATCTGGCCGAAGAGACCACCAGGTTTGTCAGCTGAAGATCCGGGATAGGTCGTTATGCAGGGGGCGGCAATTTTCAAGGAAACCTGCGGTTTGAGGTCGCTCTTGGCAACTTTTGCCGAATACATGCAATTGTAACGGACCAGGCATTTTTCATTTGAAACCGGCGTACTCTTTTCGACGAAAAATGGATACTCGAAATCAACCTTCACCTTGGTGGCATTCAGCTCACGCATGTAATCGAGAATATTAGACTTGAGTGATTCAGTGCCTATTTTCTCGCGGTGCTGGTGCACGATCTGGATGAACTTGTCGATCCAGCTCGCTTCGAATTCGTGCATGATGCGGGCAGCAATGGAGATCTTGGCAATGGTGAACTGGCCATCCTTATGTTCTCTCGACAAGACCTTCATGGGAAAAGGTAAATCAGTCATGCCCACATCCTGCATAAATCTTTTCTCGTCTTTCATGTCTGCCTCCTTAGGTTAGCTGGTTGATTTCCGACAAGTTTACCTTCACCACCACTCCAGTGAGGTATACCCTGCCCGCAAACGGTGGGCTCCCCCCCCGTTTCGTTTGCTTTTCGCCAAACTATATCCGTTTTATTTATACTGTATTTTTGTCAGATGTCAAGGACATTGTTTATCAATAATAAAACAGTTTACTATGATTTAAATATTTTTGCCCGCCTCCGTCAAATCCGGTTTCGAACTTCCATGTTGTTGACTGCAAGCAGCAGATTGCCAAAGAATGAAAGTATACACCTGAATCCGTGACGCCTGAGAACCGAGCAAGCAAATGCCGGGGTTCAACGTCACTTACATTGCATCATGCCCGGCGCGACAGGTGAACTCCGTCGGGCTGCCTCATCTCGCCGGAATGCAGAAACAAAGGCGTTCTGCGCAGCCGAAGGCGTGAAGACGTCACGGAATCAGGATACAGGGAATTTGGAATAGTTGAATGAGCAGCAAAGATATTTCAGACGAGATTCACGCAAAGCCGGACAAATCAAAAAAAGCCCCCGGCAGTCCTTGAAGGAGCCGGGGGCTTGAAATGGGTCCTTACTTCTTGTCTAAACAACAATTAATCATTTCAAATGTATCTTCCGAAACTCAAACCGAACTATTCATCCCTTTCGTAATCAACAATACGCTTGGCAACCGTCTTGATGCTCAGAAGGTCCGAATAGTTGATGTTGTTACCCAGGTAGTTGCCACCATCCGTGCCACAGCCAAGGGTAAGTGAAGGCGGCAGTTTGTTGTAGATGAGTCCGACGCTGCCGTGTACCGCGGGCTGATTCAAGAGCAGCCTGTTGGCAGGAATTTCCATGGCAAACTTGTCGATGACTTTCTGGTCCTGGGCATGGATAACAGCGGTGTGGCCTGCGCCACCCCAGCGGAGCTGGCTCTTGGCCGCGGCGATAGCTGCGTCCGTGCCCTCGAAGCAGATGTATCCGAGAACCGGAGAGAGTTTTTCATGGCTGAACCAGTCTTCCGGACCGATGGTGGTCAGGGGGACGAGAAGCAGTTTCGCGTCCTCAGGAATCTCGAAACCGGCAAGCTTGGCTATATACTGCGGGGACTTGCCAACGATGGCTACTGCAGGAACGCCTCTTTCCTTATCGAACATGACTTTTTCGAGCTTGGCTTTCTCTTCGGCGTTGACGAGATAGGCGCCTCTTTCGATCATCATCTTCACGGCCTTGTCGCAGATTTCCTTGTCGTCGAAGATCATGGACTGGTCGGAGGAGCAGATGGTGCCGTTGTCGAAGGTCTTGGAAGCGATGACGTTGTTCACCGCTACGCTCAGCTTGGCGGACTTGGAAATGAAGACAGGGGTGTTGCCGGGGCCGACGCCGATGGCGGGGTGGCCGGAGCTGTATGCGGACTTGACCATGGCGCCGCCGCCGGTGGCGAGGATCAGATTGATACCCGGGTGTTTGAACAGCAGGTTGGTCGCCTCGATGGAAGGCTCGTCGATCCACTGGATGCAGTTTACCGGTGCGCCTGCGCTCACTGCCGCATCGTGCATGATCCTGGCCGCTTCGACGCTACACTTCTGTGCCCGCGGATGAGCGGCAAAGATGATGGCGTTGCGCGACTTCAGGGAGATCAGTGATTTGAACATAACAGTGGAGGGCGGGTTGGTTGTCGGGGTAGCGGCAGCAATGACGCCGAAGGGCTCGGCAATGTAGCTAACACCTTCTTCTTCCTTGATCACGCCAACGGATTTCTTGTCTTTGAAGTACTCATAGACAACGTGAGCGCCAAGGTGATTCTTTATTGCCTTGTGGTCTGCCCGGCCGATGCCGGTTTCCTCAACTGCCATCTCGGCAAGCTTTACTTCGTTGGCAACGCTGGCAGCATCCATTGCAGCGCAAATCTTGTCGACCTGTTCCTGGCTGAATTCTTTCATGATGTCGGCTGCTTTGCGTGCGTTTGCTACCAATGTGTCAATCTTCTGAACTACGTCTGCCATGACATACCTCCATAATTTAGTTTTTTAGGTGAATTGTTCATCGCATAACAATTCATCACCTAGGATAGCCTGCATGAAGACAGCGATGCCGGCGCTGCATATTCAAAAGCCAGAAGATGTGAAAACGGGGTAGAAGATACAATTTCTGCCGTGAGACGCAACCGGACAACCCCCGGTAAACGCAAAGGAAATAATACACAACAAGTCTGGTGTTGTCAAATAAATTTTCGGCTGTAAAATACCGTAAATATTTGATATAACTAAATTTTTAGCCAGAGTAAACTGTTGTTTACCATACCGTCCCATCGCCAAAGGTATAATTCCTTTTTTTTACGCACAAGTAGCATTATGTTTCTCAGTATGCGCGGCTTTACGATTTTTGTGACAGTAAATAATTATACTTTGAATAATTTTTTTTGCACCGCTTAAATATATACGCAAGCGTTTTCTTAATGAAACTTACAGTAAATCGTACCAGCCTGTTCAAACACGGGATTCATTATCAGGCAAATCCACAGTAAAGTTTTTTCCTGTTCAATTAATAAGTTAGACAGGCTTTTTTGTTGACCGAAAATCCCCCTTGTGATATAAATCGCGAGATTTATCCTACTTTGTATTCAGTAAAGAATCGGCTTTGAATATCATACCCAAAGGAGGAAGACATGCATCTCATCGATCAAATCAAGGCCAAGGCGAAATCCAACCTTCAGACAGTGGTACTTCCGGAAAGTTACGATGAGCGTATGCTGTTCGCAGCTGAGAAGATCGTGGAGCAGGGTCTGGCCAAAGTCGTGCTGCTCGGAAGCCCGGAAAAGGTAAAGGCAGCCGCGGACGCAAAAGGCGTGGACCTCACTGGAGTGGAGATTCTTCAGCCTGCGACTTCACCCAAGCTCGATGCATATGTGGAAAAACTGGTGGAAATCCGCAAGAGCAAATGCCTGTCGCGTGACGATGCCCATAAACTGCTCACCGGTCAGGACAACCTTTATTATGCGGGGATGATGGTGAGAATGGGCGATGCGGGAGGATGCGTTGCAGGCGCCACAAGCACTACGGGAGATGTCCTTCGCTCCGCTTTTCACACTATCGGAACATGTTGCGGCATCAAGACGGTATCATCCTTCTTCCTGATGATTACCAAGGATGTTAAATTCGGTGAAAACGGAGTGCTTCTTTTTGCGGACTGCGCCGTCAATCCCAATCCCGATGCGCAGGCGCTGGCCGAAATCGCAGTTGCCACAGCCCGCAACTGCAAATCATTCCTCGATGTGGATGCCCGTGTTGCCATGCTCTCCTTTTCAACCAAGGGAAGCGCTTCCCACACCGATATCGACAAGGTCACCAAGGCCATGGAAATCGCCAGGCAGATCGATCCCGACATTCACCTGGACGGCGAACTCCAGGCGGACGCCGCACTGATCCCCAGCATCGGCGAGCGCAAGGCACCCGGAAGCCCGGTGGCTGGCAAGGCCAATGTACTCATCTTCCCGGACCTTGACGCCGGGAACATAGGCTACAAGCTGGTTGAAAGGGTTGCGGGCGCCGAAGCAATCGGCCCCATCATCCAGGGTCTCGCAAAACCGGTCAATGACCTTTCCCGCGGCTGTTCTGTCGACGACATAGTAAGTGTCGCGGCCATAACCGCAGTCCAGGCGCAAGCCCAGGCCTGATCGGGAAGCTGACGGAACTGCTACTAAAAAGGCCGGCATTGCATGCCGGCCTTTTTCTGTCTGTGGGTAAAAGTCAATGCCCGTCCCTATCTTTTGTAATCATCCCTGGCAAAGGAGTACTCAAAGTTCATGTGATCAGTATAGGTCCCTTCGAGAATCGCGGCGACGTCCTCGGTGAACACGAGTTCCTCGTCCGTGGGAATCACGAACACCTTGATTGGCGAATCATCCGTGGTAATCTCGCACTCATTGCCCTTGACCGCTTCGCGGTTTTTTGCCTTGTCAAAGTGGATGCCCATGTGTTCAAGGCCTTCACAGGCCATTTCGCGGATCTGCCAGCCCTTTTCGCCGACGCCGGCGGTGAATACAACGGCATCGAGCCTGCCGAGAACAGACATGTAGCCGCCGATGTATTTACGCAGGCGATAAGCTTCTATCTCCATGGCGAGCTTGCAGGTCTTGTCGCCCATATCAGCATGGGCGACCACATCCCTGCGGTCGGTATACTTGCCGGTTATCCCCAAAATGCCGCTCTTCTTGTTGAGGATGCTGTCGATTTCGGGAGCGGACAGGCCTTCGATCTGCATCATGAATCCCGGGATCGCGGGATCGATGTCGCCGCACCGCGTACCCATAACCGCACCTTCCAACGGGGTCAGGCCCATGCTTGTATCGACCGATATACCGTTCTTGATGGCGCAGTGGGAAACACCGTTGCCGATGTGCATGGTGATTATATTCGTCTGGGAAGGCTTTTTGCCGAGCATCACTGCCGCTCTTTTGGAAACGTAAAGGTGGGAAGTGCCGTGGAAGCCGTAGCGACGGACTCCGTACCGCACGTACCAGTCATACGGAAGCGGGTAGATGAATGCATAATCCGGCATGGTCTGATGGAACGCAGTATCGAAGATGGCCACGTTAGGCACGTCCGGCAGTTCGGCACGCATTGCCTCGATGCCGGCGATGTTGGGCGGATTATGCAGCGGCGCCAGGTGTTGAACCGCTTTGACCGCATCGAGAACCTTTTCGTCAATGAGCACGGACTTTGTGAACGCCTCGCCACCATGCACGACACGGTGCCCGACCGCCGATATCTGGCTGATATCGGTAAGGACGCCCTGCTCGGGGTCGGTCAGAGTCTTTACGATAAGGTCCATGGCCACATTGTGATTGGGGCATTCCGATTCTTTCTTGTACTTCTGCCGTCCGGGCACTTCATGCTGGATGAAGGAACCGCCCACGACAACCCTCTCGACTACACCCTTGGCTATGACTTCCTTGTTTTTCCAGTCGAACAGCTGATACTTGACAGACGAACTGCCACAGTTAATGGCGAGTATATCCATTCTAAAATTTCCCCCTATGCTGGTTTGTCTTTAGTTATTTGGGAATTGCGGAGGTACATGCGATCGGACGTTTTTATCGCGACACGTCGGCGCATTGAAGAGACAATAAACACAATAACCGACTTTTTATACAATAGAGCGGGTCTGAATTCAACAGTTTTTGTGGAAAAACATGCTTGAAGCTGGCAGAAAATGCGTGGAAGGTATCTGACAAAGGTACTGTCAACTGTATTGAGCATATTTGAGAGATGATTTTAAGCATGGCTCACAATGCAGTTTCATTTATTATGAATAAAAAAATACAATTTCACTTAAATTATGTCGTCGTGATATTGTTCTTGATATTATTCAGTACGTTCTTTTTCGGAAGCAAAGAGCCATAAACAAAGGTCCTCCTCTCAGACAATCGCTTCGCCCTGAAGCTGGCAGAGCAGATTCAGCGCTTTTTCCGTTAATACGGGCATAAGTCCCGCTGTCTGATCGCTCAGTCCATCCCCAACCCCGAAGTCGGCGCCGGGGATGGTGACCAGCCAGGCCGGCATATCAGCGCCGTACAGAATCTTCGTATAAGCCAGAAGTACCGCTGGAGAGAAATGGTGGCCGAGAACGGGAGAACATGACTTTCCCGTATCCGATCAACAGGATCATGCTGAGCCGCTTCTACCCTCGCCGCAGTTCTTTGAGTATGCTGCCGTCAGGAGAGACAACCTGTATCAAGAGCGGCATTTTGCCCACGGCGTGAGTGGAACAGCTGAGACAGGGATCATACACCCTGATACCGTGTTCCACCCGATTCAGCATCCCCTCACTTACGTTCTCACCCTTAACGTACTTTTTGGCGATGTTCGTTATGGTCCTGTTCATTGCCATATTGTTGTGGCCGGTGGAGACCACGAGATTGACGTCGGTGATCAGGCCGTTGCGGTCGACCTTGTAATCGTGGATCAGGGTGCCGCGCGGGGCCTCGGTCATGCCGACGCCGTGCAACCTGTTCACCCCCGCCTCCGCCCGTACCCAGTCGTCGGTGATCTCCGGGTCGTTCAGGGTTTCCTCGATCTTCTCCAGGGAAAAGAGGATCTCGATGAGCCGGGCATAGTGGTAATGAAAGCTGCTGGTCACCGCCCCGCCGCTTCCCAGACGGCGGAAATTCTCCAGCTCCCGGTCTGTCTTCGGCGTTCCTGCATAGTCGCAGATGTTCAGCCTTGCCAGCGGCCCGACCCGGTACATGCCGGCGGATTCCTTGAAATTGTATGGTCCCCGCGCCTTGAAATAGGGAAACTTGAGATAACTCCAGTATTCCGACGCTTCGTCGATGTAATCGCGGTACTTATCGTTCCGGATCCCCGACTCGATTATCCTCCGGTCCGTGTCCACGAACCGGAACAGTCCGTCATGGAGTTCGAGCCCACCGTCGGAGGTGACGAGCCCAGCGAACATGGACGGGAAATCGTAGATCTTCACGTCCTCTTTGAACTTGTCGAGATTGCTCTTGAGGAGGTTCAGCGCCAGGTCCGTGGTCTCAAAGGCCTCCGGCAGGAGCGATTTTATGTAGTCCCTCTTTTCCTCTGTGAGCGGCTCGCGTACCCCGCCCGGTACCGCCCATGCCTGATGGATGCTCTTGTCGGCGATGACGCGGATGATTTCCTGCCCTATTCCCCGGAGCCGCACACCTTTTCGCGCCACGTCGGGATACTTCCGGATCAGCCCCATCACGTTGCGCGTCGCCGGGTCGCTGTCGAAACCGAGCAGCAGGTCCGGAGCGCTGAGATGGAAGAAGCTGAGGGCATGGCTTTGCACGAACTGGCCCCAGTTCATGACCTTGCGCAGCTTCACGGCGGTTTCCGGCACTGCCACCCCCATGATGGCGTCTCCCGCCTTTACCGATGCAAGAGCATGGCTTGTGGGGCAGATGCCGCAGATGCGGTTGGTTATGCCGGGCATCTCGTAAAAGGGCCGCCCGATGCAGAATTTTTCAAAGGCGCGGAATTCGACCACGTGCAAACGGGCCTCGGTCACGGCACCGGCATCGTCCAGATGGATGGTTACCTTTCCATGCCCCTCGATCCGGGTGACGGGTTCGATATGTATTTTCTTTGCCATAGCGTTCTTGCTCCTTCCACTCTCAGACGATAGAGGACCGGGCAAAGACGGGAGTCAGGCCCGGCATGCTTACCTACGGGCAAGCTGTCAGCCGAAGGTGATCGCTTCAGCCTGAAGCTGCGGTTTCTCGCCGGCAAGGAGGGCGGCAATTGCCGTGTAGATCCGGTCCGGGTCCGGGGGACAACCGGGCAGATAGACATCGATGGGCACGGCGGCATGCAGCGGGTATACCTTGGGCAGAAGCACCGGCAATATGTCCACCGCCTCCGGACCCTTGGGAATGCTGCCGGGTCCGGCCTGGTAGACTTTCGTCAGCACGTCGTCTATGTTCAGCTTGTTGCGCAACTGCGGTGTGTTGCCGGTTACGGCGCAGTCACCGAAACTGATGAGTATTCTGGTGCGCTCCCGTATCTGCATGAGCAGTTCCAGGTTTTCGGTATTGCACAACGCTCCCTCGATGAGCACCACATCCACATCTTGAGGGTACTCCTTCACATCGGCTATCGGGCTGTAGACCAGCTCGATCTTGTCCGCCAGATCGATCAATTTCTCGTCAAGATCGAGAAAACTCATGTGGCAGCCGGAACAGCCGCCCAACCAAACGGTTGCAAGTCTAACTTTGTTTGCCATCGCAGTGCCCCTTCGCAGCTTTGTTAGTTTCCATCCGGAAAGGGTGCTTTTTCGCCCTGGCTGTGTCAATCTGCAGGCTTGCTTGTGCGACATACTGCAGTATGCCTCCGCGCAACCCCTTGATTTCCTTGCCAGGACGAAAAATCCCCTCTTTCCGATCTGGAAACTGCATAGTGTTAGCTCGTAGTTTACGGTTAATCAGAACAACCAGCTTATATGACGCTCCACTGTTTCTTTTCCCGTCCTTCCTTGATCCAGTGGACGAAACCCACGTCCTTCTGCATCTCGGCCACGGTGGAGCCCCTCCAGAACAGGGTGCCGGTGGGGCATACGTTGACACACTTGCCGCATTTCGTGCAGGTGCTGCTTTTTCCCCAATTCTGGTGCATGTCGACGATTATCCTGTTGGCGGCTCCCCGTCCTTCCATGTCAAGGGTGTGGGCACCCTCGATCTGGTCGCAGGCGCGTATGCAGCGGGTGCAGCTGATGCACCGGTTGTGGTCGAGTCCGTTTCTCTCATGGGTCAGATCAATGGTGGGGAGATCGGTCGGGCAGCGGTATTCGAATCGCGTATGATCCACCCCCAGCTCGGCGCACCGGGACCGGAGTTCGCAACAACCGTTGGCGACGCAGACGGAGCAGATGTGGTTGCGTTCGGACAGAAGGAGCTCAAGGATCATTTTCCGGTATTCCTTGAGCTGTTCGGTATGAGTCTCGACCTTCATCCCGTCCTGGGCTTCGGTGGTGCATGCCGGCACGAGCCTTCTCTGACCTTCCACCTTGACCAGGCAGAGCCTGCAGGCCCCGACCGGCGTCAAGCCTTCCAGATGGCACAGGGTGGGAAGTTCCACACCGTTCTGACGACATGCCTCCAAAAGGGTCGCCCCGGCAGGGGCGCTTACTTCCTGGCCGTTTAGTGTTAACGTGATAACTAACATCTGCATACCTCCGGTTACAGTTTTGCCGCCTCTTTTATCCGTCGCGGCAGTTCATGGACGAGTTCCCTCAGCGGCACCTCGTTCACCGGGCAGACGCCGGTGGGGCATTTCCTCTCCCTGATGTGGGCCTCGTATTCATCCCGGAAGTATCTGAGGGTGCTCAGCGTAGGATTGGGCGACGTGAAGCCCAGGCCGCAGAGGCTGGTGTCCTGGACCATTTTGCCGAGTTCCTGGAGCTTGTCCAGGTCTTCCATGACGGCGCTGCCGTTGCATATCCTTTCCAGGATGCGCAGCATCTGGGAAGTGCCGACGCGGCAGGGGATGCATTTGCCGCAGCTTTCGTCGCGGCAGAAGTCCATGAAGAACCTGGCAACATCGACCATGCAGCTTCTGTCGTTCATGATGACCAGTCCGCCGGAGCCCATGATGGAGCCCAGCGCCGCCAGGTTTTCGTAATCGATGGGCGTGTCGAGGTAGTCGGCGGGGATGCAGCCGCCGCTGGGTCCTCCGGTCTGGGCAGCCTTGAACTCGCGGCCTTTGGGTATGCCGCCACCTATGTCATAGACGACTTCGCGAAGCGTTATGCCCATGGGGACTTCGATGAGGCCAGTATTGTTGATTTCGCCGGCAAGGGCGAAGATCTTCGTGCCCTTGCTCTTTTCGGTGCCGATGCTGGCATACCAGTCACCGCCACGGTTTATGATCGGGGCGATGTTGCCGTAGGTCTCGACGTTGTTGATCAGGGTCGGGCATCCCCAGAGCCCGCTGTTGGCCGGGAACGGCGGCCGCGGGTAAGGCTGCCCGCGCCGGCCCATGACGGAGGTCAGGAGCCCGGTTTCCTCGCCGCAGACAAAGGCGCCGGCGCCCAGGCGGATATCGACGCGGAAATTGAAGTTGCTGCCGAAGATCCGATTGCCCAGTATTTCCGCTTTCTCGGCAAGCTTGATTGCCTTGCCGAGCCGCGCGGCTGCCAGGGGATATTCGGCACGCACGTAAATGTAACCCTGATCGGCGCCGACCGCATAGGCGGCAATCGCCATCCCCTCCAGAACCAGGAAAGGGTCCGATTCCATGGTGGTACGGTCCATATAGGCGCCGGGATCACCCTCGTCGCCGTTGGCAACGAGATATTTTTTCTCACCCTTGGCCTTCCTTACCAGGTCCCACTTGAGGCCGGTGGGGAAACCGCCTCCCCCTCGCCCCCGCAGGCCGCTTTTCTTGATCTCCTCGACAACCTGCTCGGGGGTCATTTCCTCCAGGACCTTCTGCAGCGCGGTAAAGCCCCCCGCGCCGACATATGACTCGAGGCTCTCCGGGTCAATGAACGGGCTGTTGGCAAGAACAACCTTGAGCTGCTTTGCAAAAAACGGGTGATCTTTCGACAGCACGTTCTCCCCTGAAAGCACCTCGTTGCCGATGGCGTGCTTCTCCAGTATCTGCACGGCAAATTCGGGGGTAACATGCTGATAGATAATGTCTTCCCGGTCCTTCATCCGGACCGTAACGAGAGGACCGCGACTGCACGGCCCCACGCAACCCGTGCAGGTTACATCTATTTCCGCGTTCAGGTTGCGTTCTTTTACCGCATCCACCAGCGCCTTGCGCACCCCTTCGGCACCGGATGAGATACAGGGCGTGCTGTAACACACAAGCAGCCGGCAGCGAAAAGCCCGGCGCTTTTCCTGTTCCCTTTGAGCCATATTCTGCAGTTCTTCACGAGTCATTGCGTACCCTCCCCCTTGCGCTCGAGCGTATCACTTTTTGACCAGCTTTCTGCATTCCTCCAGAATGGATTCCGGCGTCTGGCGGGCGTGCACTTCACCATCCAGGATGATCATCGGGGCCAGGCCGCAGTTGCCCAGACACCGGGCGATGTTGATGCTCAGCTTGCCATCCGCGGTTGTCTCACCACCCTTGACGTCGAATTCCCGTTCCAGGGTCTCCACGATATCCCCGGCCCGTTTCACGAAGCAGGCAGTGCCCATGCAGATGGTGCACCTGTGCTCGCCCTGGGGCTTCAGGTTGAAGAAGTGGTAGAAGGTGGCGACACCGTAAACCCAGCTCGGCGGCAGTTTCAGCTCTTTGGCAATGTAATGCATGGTCTCGTCGCTCAGAAAGCCGAAGGTCTCCTGGGCGGCATGCAGTACCTCGATGAGGGCGTCCTGACTGTACTGGCACCGCTTCAGGGCACGGTCAACCTGGACGAAGGGCGAATCGGCAGCAACCTTGCTTTTCCCTGGAGCCGCCTTTCTTTCCGCGCCCATCTTGGCGAGCTCTTCCGCCTGCCGCTTCAGGGCAGCTCCGCTTGCTTTCGGATCTGCCGTTCCGGTTCCCTGTTTGATGTAATGCAAGCCTTTGTCATCGACGTCAGTTGCACTCATAAGCTTTCCTCCCGGGAGTAGTGCCGGCAGCAGTTCATCTTGCCGCACGACAATTGGAAACTGCAGTCGTGTCGCTCCGGAGTTTCCGGATGAACACTAGGCTAAAGTCCGGTGCATAAATCCCTTCCCGCCGCACCGCGGGCCATGACACCGGCTTCTGGATAATGCTGGAATGTGTAGTAAAATTAGAATTAAAGCCGGTTTCCGGAAAAGAAGCAGTGGCGGGAAACTATGAAATATATAATATTTTAATAGCTGCTTTCCGCTTGTCAATGAATCCCGGGAGAAAAGCATTGATATTTAGTTTGAGTAAAAATATAATTAGGCTTTTTGAATTTCCGCCTCTTGCAGGCAATGAAAAGAAGTCATGGAAGGAGATGACGATGATGAAAAAACTCTATGGAGAAGTGCGGAACGAAATGCACGAAATAGGCACAGGCACGGAACAGTGCATGGTTCTGTTCCAGAGGGCCTTTATAAAGAATTCCCTTGACCCTTTGAATGTCTGCCGGGAGAAACTAACTGCCATCAGGAACGGGGAAGCGGAACTGGCGAAAAAGTTGAAAGAATTGACGCGGAAGGACGAGACGAAGAAAGAATATGGCGTCACCTTTCAGCATCTCATCAGGATCTGCGGCGTTCTGGCGGAACTCACGGAGCCCCTCGAAAAAAAGATCAAGGGGAAAATCCTGTTCAGTGACCGGGCAGTCACGGAGATAAGCTTCCTCTCCCAGAACCTTGCGGAACTTCTCAAGGCAACCGCAGACCTGATCCTGGTCAAGAACCCGATCCTGATCCGCTATGTAAAGGAGTCGGAAACAATGGTGGCGAAAATGACCATCGATTACGCCACTCACCATGAAGAGCGGCTTATAGAAGGGCTTTGCCATACCGAGGCGTCGCCGCTGTTTCTCAACATACTGGAAAATTTCAAGAAAATCGCCTGGGAAGCAAAGGAAATAGCGAAAAGCATGTCCGAAGAAGCTTAGCAATTGCTGCCGGAAGGAAAGTGCGGGCGGGGTACGGATCAGCGAGGCGTTCCATGGGACCAGAGGCGTTCCAGGGGAATACAGTCGAAATGCACCGCATCCCTGATTGGTACCCCGATCAGGCCGGTATTGAGACTGTACCCCTGAACGATGCCTTCAAGTGCAGCGTCATCTCCCCTTCCGAACAGAAACTCGTCCACTGCAGAGAGGAAATCTTTACCTCGCAGCACTGCCTCCGCCCAAAGGCACGAGAACCCACCAGTCCGGATTTCACCGGTTACCGGATGGATATATTTATCGAAATAAAGAATTTCAGCCGGTATGTCGCGATACCCCCAGGGATAAAACAACGCCAGGAATGATCCAAGTCTGCCCGAAAACATGCGGTTGGCACGCTTGACCAGCAGTGCGGCCCTGCGGTTCCCAAACAGTGAATTCAAACACATTTGGACATGATATCCACGCTTCAGCCCCTCCCAATATACCGGGTCTGACTGCTTGTTTCCCGTACAGGCTGAAAAGAAAAATCTGAGCAACTCCTCGTTCACAGCGTGGTTACTGCGGATATCCGAAATAAAGGAGCAGCCATCCAGTCCAAGTGAAGCCTGCCGCAGGACCTGGAGGTCGAGCCACGACTCAACCAGGCGATGCCGTGCGCGGGCGTCGTTCCGTTCGGCAGGAGAGTCAGCGTAGTAATTTCCGCTGACATGGTAGACAAAAGGGTGGATGATCGAATCCAGGGAAATGTGGGTAAGGAACCCGCTGGCAAATGCCAGTTTTTCCGCGAACAAGGGGTCGTCCGGCGTATCCCGCAGCAGCCTGAGCATCTCTATGGCCGGCAGGCTTGTATCGTTGCCGTCCGATCCGTGGATTACATCTCCATAGCAGAAAGTCCTCTTTTTCTCAAAGGGCAGGTGAACGGCGTAGAAAAAAGTATCGGCGGCAATGGAGCCCAGATGAAAGGAATACCGGGCGTCGTTCAGGAGTGAGCGGAACCGGGCGCCAAGCGAATTCCCGCCCGCATGAACTGCTTGCTCCGCGCAAATTATATGGGAGATTTCCTTGCCCATTGATGCAGGATCCTTCCTTTCTGAAGCGGATTATCCGCACTCGGCCCCGCAAAACAGATGTAGGCGCGGCCATAAAACCGCGCCTACATTTTCTTCAACTCACTTACAGCAGGAAAAGACTTACCATATCGTCGAATCTATTTTCCCGGCCCTTTTGATCAGCACATCAACTATTGCAAGATCGAAAATATTGGAGGCCGCCATATCAGGGGAAACCCGCGATATGAAATGCTGCCGGCCCTCATCAAGCTCGACCTCCAGCAGATCAAAGATGCTGTCGTTCTTAATCCCCTGCTCAACCTTTTCCCGATTGTAGATCGCAACATCGGATATGATGGCCCTTGCTAATCTCCTGGCGTGCTCCGGATTGTCTATCAAGCTCATGGTCAGTCCCTTCCGAACTATCTTGTCTTCAGTACGAAATAGATACTGGCGTTGCCTCTCCGTATAAGGAATACGGCGCTTCTCTTTTTTATGCTCTCGCTGACCACCTTGTTATAATCGGCAATGGTTGCGATCTTCCGGCCATTGACCGAGAGGATGATATCCCCCCTCTGAAGTCCGGCCTCGGCAGCTGCGCCTTCGGGATCGATACCGGAGATAAATACTCCGCTCATGCCGCGCATCCGCAGTTCCCGGGGGAGGTCATCAACCGTCATGCCGAGCCACACGGAAGGCTGCTCCTCAGGCCTTGCCTGGCGGGCACCGGCGCTATCCGCGTTCCCGAGTACAAGCTGGAGCTTGAGCGGCTTCCCCTCCCGGAAAACGGTCAATTCCACTTTCTTGCCGATGGGAGTATCAGCCACCACCCGCTGGAGCTGTTGAACATCCTTGACTTCCCGGCCATCGATGCCGGTTATTATATCGCCCTGCCGAATTCCCGCCTTGGCTGCGGGGCCGCCTTCCACAACACCGTTTACCAAGGCCCCTGCAGCCTTCTTCATCCCGAAACTTGAAGCAATCTCATCCGTTACCGGCTGGATCGAAACACCCAGCCACCCACGGCTGACACTCCCCTTGCTGACCAACTGCTCCACGACATGTTTGGCCATGTTTATGGGAATGGCGAATCCGATCCCCTGGCCCGCGGCAACGATGGCGGTGTTGATACCTATTACCTCGCCGTAGATGTTGAGGAGGGGACCGCCCGAGTTTCCCGGGTTGATCGAAGCGTCGGTCTGTATGAAATCTTCGTAGGTTTCAATCCCCATGTTGGAGCGCCCGGTAGCGGAGATCACGCCAACGGTGAAGGTCCGGTCGAGTCCGAACGGGTTGCCTATTGCCACAGCCCACTGCCCGACCCGTAGCTTGTCCGAGTCGCCCAGGACCGCAAACGGGAATGCTTCCCTAGCGTTGATCTTTATAACAGCCAGATCGGTCTTCGGATCCTCGCCCACGATTTTTCCATCGTAGACCTTTTCATTGGACAGCTTGACCTTTATGGTTTCCGCATCACGGACCACATGGTCGTTGGTCAGTATGTAGCCATCCTTGTTGATCAGAAAACCGGAACCAAGGCTTGTCTCCCGGCGATATTGGGGACGTGAACGCTCACCGAAGAAATCGTCGAAGAACGGAGAGAACTGGAAGAACGGTTGTTCGACTTTCTTTTTGCTTACAGTTGAGATGTTGACAACCACCGGGGTTGCCTTCTGCGCAAGCGTGGTAAACGCCTGCTGGGCCGCGAGAATGTCTTTGGGCACTTCCTTTACCGGCGCCTCTGCCGACCCTTTGCGGCTTGATTCATAATAGAGATTCCGGTCTTTTTTTTCGCACCCCTGCAAAAAGACGATCCCGGCCACAAGGATCAGGGCCACTAAGGAACGAAACACTGACATCAAAACCTCTCAGAATTAATAATTCACTCACAGACAATCGGGTGTAGGTTAGCCAAAAACTGCCGGGATGTCAATGCAATTTCCCCTGGGCACAAACAGTATTACCAGTAAAATCAATGACTGGAAGCCACTCGGCAGCCGGGCAAATCGAGCAGGACAACGGAACAATTCCGCCGGCTGTCCGATACATGCTTTTTTTGTCTTTTCATACTCCATTTTTTCTGATAAGCAGGCTTGCAGCAATTTGCCAATCTTGGCGCAGCCCTCCACTACTCAGGAGTTGAACTCCCAACCCGGAAGGAACCGTGACACACCAATGGACAAGATTTTTCTGATCACCGGCATCTTTTGTTCGGCTATCATCCTGCGCCGGATCGGCTCGATCCGTGAAAAACAAGTGGGAATGCTGGTGAGTTATGTGGTGACGGTTTCCCTCCCCTGCCTCACGCTCATGACCATCGGCAGCCTCGACCTGGAAAACGCCCATTTCGATATCGCCGTCATTGCCTGGGCAGTGATGCTGGCGGGTGCGGCCGCGGCATACCTGGTCGGGAAGGCGATTTCCCTCGAAGGGGCGAGACTCCGCGTTTTCATGCTGGTCACGATGTTCCCGAACACGGCATTCCTCGGATATCCTTTTGTCTTTGCTCTATATGGCACAACCGGCCTATCATATGCCGTTATTTATGACCAGATGGGCATGTTCCCCATATTTGTCTCTCTCGGTTTCCTGATCGCAGGCGGGAGAGAAAGCTTGCGCCATGCAGTGAAGTTCCCTCCTCTCATTGCCCTCTTGGCGGCATTGGCAATGAACGGAGCAGGCTATACGATAGCAGGTCCGGCTGCACAACTTCTGAAGGCAGTAGGCTGGACGACCCTTCCGCTTACCATCTTCATCATAGGTTTCAGGGTTCGGCTCACCGCTCTGCGTGATTATAAACCACTGGCATTTTGCCTCTTATTGCGCATGCTGATTTTGCCGGTGATTCTTTTCGCCCTTTTCCATTTGCTGGGAAAGAGTGGCCCTCCATACCAGGTCACCGTTATGCAAACGGCCATGCCGCCGGCTCTGACCACCAGCATCCTGGCGCTTCAATACCGTCTGGACAATGATCTTGCCGTGGCGTGCATCAGCGTGGGCACAATCATTTCCATGGTTGTTTTCAGTACAGCCATGTTATTTCAGTAACGTTCAACGCGCTTCCCGGGAGAAAATTTCCGCGGCATCGGTTATTGGATTCAGACGGTGTTGCGCGCGGTGCAGATTCGGCCTAAAATTGAAAAATCAAACCGGCATCAGCAAAGGAGATCTCCATGAAAAAGAAGATAGGCGTGGTCCTTTCAGGTTGCGGGGTACGGGACGGAAGCGAGATACACGAGGCGGTCCTGACCCTGCTGGCCATAGACAGGAACGGAGCGGAGGCGATATGCATGGCCCCGGATATCGAGGCCCCGGAGGTGAACCACCTGACCATGCAGGAGACCGGGGCAAAGCGGAATGTGTTGATGGAATCGGCACGGATCGCCCGCGGGAATATCAAGAACATCCAGGATGTGAAAGCATCCGATCTGGATGCAGTAATCTTTCCCGGAGGCTTCGGAGCAGCCAAGAACCTGTGCAACTTCGCAGCTAAAGGGGCTGACGCTGCGATTCAGCCCGATGTGGCCAAACTTGTGAGGGACATGGCCAAGGCAAAAAAGCCCATCGGCGCCATCTGCATCGCCCCGGCCCTGATTGCTGCGACACTCGGCAGGGAATACGCCCCGGAAGTCACCATCGGTAACGATGCGGGAACAGCAGCGGCAATCATCCAGACAGGCAGCAAACACGTGGAATGCCCCGTCAGGGAGTTTGTGGTGGACAAGAAGAACAAGATCGTTTCGACTCCCGCTTACATGCTGGCAAAGAGCATAAGCGAAACCGCGGACGGTATCGAAAAGGCTGTAAAGGCCATAATCGATCTGATCTGAATGCTCCTTGCCGCACCGTGCACAAAAAAACGGCCGGCGCTGCCCGCAAAATAGACAGTTCAGGCCGTTTACCGCCGTATTTTCTTGCCGGAGCGGGCGTCTCCAGTTTTCCACAGGTCGGCCGTCTTTCAACAATGCCCGCTTTTCCAGCTCTCTTCACAAGCACTCACGCCTGATGCTCCGGATAGCCGGCTGGCAAATCCTTCGGCACAATTTATGAATGAAAACCTTTCAGAGAGAAAGAAAGAAGCCGACCGACAGATAAACTGTGGGACGTCTTCCCTTTTTCCCCTCCTTGAGCGGCCGCACGCGGCCGCTCTTTTTTCATGACCCGGCGGCTACTGCTCACGACTTTCGCCCCGCCGTTCGTTCCATGACTGGTACAGATAGTACAGCACCGGAATGGTAAGCATGGACAGGCTGGTGGATGCAATCTCGCCGCACATGAGGGCGATCGCAAGCCCCTGGAAGATCGGGTCGAAGACAATGACGAAGCTGCCAACCACCACTGCTGCCGCAGTCAGCAGGATGGGGCGGAAGCGTACCGCTCCGGCGTCTATCACCGCCTCGTCCAGCGGCGCCCCCTCCCTGCGGCGCAATTCGACGAAATCTATGAGGATTATGGAGTTGCGAACTATGATTCCGGCCAGGGCGATGAAGCCGATCATGCTGGTTGCGGTGAAGAAAGCGCCGAACAGGGCGTGCCCCGGCAGGATGCCCACCAAGGTGAGGGGTATGGGCGCCATGATCACCAGGGGGGTGACGAAGTCCCTGAACCAGGCCACCACCAGCACATAGATAAGGACCATCACCGCTGCGAAGGCTATTCCAAGGTCGCGGAATACCTCGTAGGTGATATGCCATTCGCCGTCCCACTTGATGGCCGGCTGCTCTTCACTCCATGGTTGCCTGGCATAGGTCTGCCCGACCCTGTTCCCACCTGGAAGGCTGATTTTATCAAGCTCCTTGCCCATCTGCAGGATTGCGTATATCGGAGACTCGATTTTCCCGGCCACATCGCCCGTAACATAAACTACGTTTTTCAGGTTCTTGCGGTAAATGCTCTTGTTCTCGATTCCCCGGCTCACCCGCACCAGCTGGGAGAGGGGGATGATTCCCCGCGGAGATGAAACATAAATCGAAGAAAGGGCTTCTATTGAGCTTCTCTGGGCGAGCGGCAGGCGCACGTTCAGCAGGACCGGCTCCTTCTCCTGCGGCATGTGCAGCAGGCCGGCGTCCATTCCCCCCAGCGCCGAACGCAGCGTTCCGGCCACATCTTCGGTGGATACGCCGGAAAGGGCGGCCTTTTCCCTGTCCACGACAAAGCCGTACCTCGCCTGGTCGTCTTCCAGGTACCAGTCCACATCCACAACTCCGTCGGTTTTGGCGAAAATCTCCTTGATCCGGCGGGCAATGTCGATTCTCGTGGCCATGTCGGGGCCATAGACCTCCGCCACCAGGGTTGAAAGAACCGGCGGGCCGGGAGGTATCTCGGCCACCTTGATGCGCGCCCCGTAACGGTCCGCAATGACCTTCAGCATCGGCCTGATGCGCAACGCGATATCGTGTGACTGGGCCGAGCGCTCCGACTTTGCAGTGAAGTTGACCTGGATGTCGGCCAGATTCGCCCCTTCTCGCAGGTAGTAATGGCGCACCAGACCGTTGAAATTGAACGGCGCGCTGATCCCGATATAGCTTTGGAAATCGGTCACCTCCGGAACCATGCGCAAGGCGTCCCCCAGGTCGGACACCAGTCGGGCCGTCCCTTCAAGCGCCGTCCCGTTCGGGGTGTCGACCATCACCTGCAACTCGCTCTTGTTGTCGAAGGGAAGCATCTTTACCGTTACCAGGCGGAAATAGAGCAGCGAGCAGGAGACGATAAGCAGTACCGCAACCGTGACTAGAAAACCGTATCGCAATGTGCGGTTGTGAATGAGCGGCCCCATGATCTTCCGGTAAAAAGCCATCAGCCGTGCCTCTTCGCCGGCGCCGGCATGGGTTCCCCTGAGCAGGCGGAGCGAAAAGTACGGGGTCACGATGAAAGCGACCAGCAGGGAGAACAGCATCGCCATGCTCGACCCGACCGGAATCGGCCGCATGTAGGGCCCCATCAGCCCGGAAACGAAGGCCATGGGCAGCACCGAAGCGATGACCGTTACCGTGGCCAGCATGGTCGGATTGCCTATCTCGTCAACCGCCTGCACCGCAGCATCGATGGGTCTCAAGGATGTGGTGGTCAAATAGCGATGGATGTTCTCGATGACCACGATGGCGTCGTCAACCAGGATGCCGATGGAAAAGATCAGGGCGAACAAGGTTATCCTGTTGAGTGTATAACCGGCCAGGGAAAAGACGAACAGGGTCAGGGCCAGGGTGACGGGGATGGCGACTGCTGCCACGACCCCGGCGCGCCATCCCATGAAGAGTGCGATCAGGATGGTTACCGAGATGGCCGCCAGGAACATGTGGAACAGGAGCTCGTTGTTTTTTTCCTTTGCTGTCTCGCCGTAGTTGCGGGTAACGGTTACCTGGATGTCGGAAGGGATGACCTTGCCCTTCAGCGATTCCACCCGTCGCAGCAGATCTTCCGCAACCCAGGTGGCGTTCGCCCCTTTGCGCTTCGCCACCGAAACAGTTACGGCCGGATAGTTTTCCAGGCGGTTCCCCTTGATTCCTTTCTTCCCGGCCGCCGGCCCCAATCCGAAGAAAACGTACTGGTTCGCATCTTCGGGGCCGTCCCGTATTTCTGCTACATCGGAAAGAAAGACCGGCCTGCCTTCATGGACGTTTACCACCAGCCTCCCCACCGCATCGGCGGCGCCCAGGAATTCTCCAGCGTCAACCAGGTATTCGCGGTTGTTGCCGGCAAACCCGCCGGACCGGACAGAGACATTGCCTTTGCGCAGCGCGCCGATGACCTGCATCGGTGAAAGTCCGTAAGCAGCCAGCTTTCCCGAATCGGGACGAACTTTCAACTCTCGGCGCAGTCCCCCCCTGATCCCGGTCTCGGCGACTTCGGTGCTCTTTTTCAGGTTGTCGCACAATTCCCGTGCTACCCGTCGCAACGTATAGTGATCGTAGCGGTCCGACCAGAGTGTCAGGGTCACTATGGGTACGTCGTCGATGGATTTCGGCACTACCAGCGGTTCCCCGGCCCCCGGCGGGAGGCTGTTGCGGTTACTCATCAGCTTGTTGTACAGATCGACCAGGGACTTTTCCAGGTCCTCGCCGACCAGGAAACGGACCGTGACTATGCCTATGCCCGGCCTGCTCATGGAATAAACGTATTCCACTCCCCTGAGCTCCCACATTTTCCCCTCTATGGGCTTCACCACGCGCTCTTCCACTTCCTTGGGGGTGGCGCCGGGCAGGGGAAGGAAGATATCCACCATCGGCACGATGATCTGCGGCTCTTCCTCGCGGGGGGTGACCAGCACTGCATACAGGCCGAGCAGCAGCGCAGCGCCGACCAGGAGCGGGGTCAGTTTAGAATTGATAAATGCGTGGGCTATCTTTCCGGCGAAACCCAAGTTCTTCATTAAATGCTCCAACAACTTTATTGAACAGGGATACTCAGGATAATCAGGACGAAATCAAAATACTTCAGCTGATACCGCCAAGGCGTAAAAAGACCTCTTCCGGATGGTAACCGATTTGTCTTTTTGTTCATTCAATGCGTGCGCCCTCGGTCACTTTCTCCTGTCCCCCGGTGATGATCCTGTCCCCCCCGGAAAGCCCGGCAAGGATCTCGATCCGTTTGCCGTACGTCCCGCCCGGCTTGACAAGCCGCATCCTGGCAATGTTCCGCGAATCCACCACCCAGGCAGAGGTGAGCTGGCCCCGCTCCACGATGGCCGATACCGGTACCGTGAGGCCTTTCTTCTCACCCACCGTGAAATATGCCCGGCCGAACTGACCGGAGCGGACCCCTTTCGGCAGGATGTCCAGCTTGACGAGAAAGGTTCTGCTCACCGGGTCCACTTTCGGCACGATCTCAGCAACCCTGCCGATGATCTGCCCGTCTATTCCGCCCAGGGAAACCGGCACTTCCTGGCCGATCCCGACCTTGCCCAGCAGCGATTCGGGCGCGCCTGCCTCGAGCCGGTAATGACCTTCTTCCTCTATTGTAATGAGCGGCATGCCGGGGAATACCGTCGCCCCGACATCAACCGATTTACCCGATACTATCCCGCTCAATGGTGCGACAATTTTCGTGTACCCGGCAACCGCGCCGCTGGCCCGCGCTGTCTCCCTGGCCCGGGCCAGGGCCCGGTCGGCCATGTCCCTTTCAGCTCTGCGGGTGTCCAATTCCTGCCGGGTGACGGCCTGTTCGTCGTAAAGGCGAGAAAACCGCTCGTATGTCACGTCAGCCAGTTTCTTGCGAGCAAGCGCCTCATCCACGGCATAAACAGCGCCTGCCGCTCCCGCGGTGCTTTCCATGGCATCCAGTGTCGCCAGCAATCTGCCGCGCTGCACACGGTCCCCTTCTTTCACGAGGATTTTGCTGACCGCCCCGGGTATCCGGGCGGAAAGGGTGGCCGAACTTCTCGCCCTGACCGTGCCGGTTACTTCAAACCGGGCAGGGATATTTGTCGACACAACCTTTTCAACCATGATCCCTTTTATGGCCGGATGCGTTTCCGGCAAGACCGCCTTTTCCTTATCGCATCCCCAGGTGCCGGTCAGCAGGGCCACGGCAACCAGGCAGGCAATTCCCCTCCAAAGTCTTTTCATTTCATGGCCTCCCTGAGAAAAATCCCCGCGCTGAACCAGACCCGGGCTGTCGCCAGAGCGTACCCGGTCTCATGCTCCACGACTGAAGCCCTGGCCCGGTTGAGCGATGTCTGGGCGTCCAGCACCTCCACGAGAATGGCAAGCGAGTTGGCAAAGCGTTTCGAGATCAGACGCACCCCCTCCTCAGCATCCAGGCAGGCGGCCTTGGCCACTGCGAGCCTTTTCCCGGCTTCTTCACGGCGAAGAAGGCTCTCCCGGACCTGAAAGGTCACCTCCTTGGCCTGCTGCTCCAGATACTCCCGACCAGAGCTTTCCAGCGCCCGGGACCGCGCGCGTTCTTCGAAGCGGCGCATGCCGTCGAACAGTTCCCAGCGCAGGTTCACACCGGCTATCCAGGCGTCGTTGCTCCTGCCGAACGGGACATCCCGGTCATTCATCTGGTAGGTGGCCGTGGCATAAAGTGTGGGGAAAAAGGCGCTCGCCGCCATTTTCACCCCCACCCCGGCCTTTTCCACCGTTTTCTCCATTTCCCGCAAGTCCTTGCGGTTCTGCAGTGCAACAGTCATGAAATCAAGGTTCTCCCCGTCAAGGGTCAAACCGGATACCGTCTCGCTGATATCGAGGGACTCGCCCTCCTTTGCGCCGGTTGCCAGGGCCAGCCTCATCCCGGCAAGGATGAGATCGTTTTTGGCGGTAATTTCCTGTTGCTCAGTCTCGGCAAGGAACGCCCCAGCACGCAGTTCGTCCGACTTCAACCCCGTTCCGGCTTTGCCCCTCACCCGCGCCAGCCTCAGGTGTTCCCTGGCGTCCGATACCGCCCTTTCCGCTGCAGCAAGCATCGCCCGCGCCTTCTGGACCTCCAGGTAGGCCGCAAAAACCCGGAATCCGACCTCTTCCCGGCGCATCTCCAGAGCGAAGCCCTTTTCTTCAGCTTCCTTCTGAGCTGCTTCAGTTCCGTAGAAGATCGACAGGTCGAAAACAGGCTGCTCAAGGGTGAATGCGGTCCTGAAGTCCGTATCTGCAGAGGGATTGTTCAGGTTGCTGATGACAAAATCATTCTGGGAGAAACGCCCCTGGTCCAGTTTCATCATGAAGACACGGGTCGGCGCATTGGAGGCAGAGAAGTTTTCATCGAGGAAAATTCGCGGGAAATATCGGCTCCGGCTGGAAGCGGCACCGTGTTCAGCAGCATATTTCTGTTGTTCCGCCGCTTTGAGGAGATTGTTCCGCCCAAGGGCAAGGGTGATCGCTTCCTTGACGGTAACTGTCCCTTCCCGGGCGTAAATCAAGGATGGGAACACCAGCGATACAGCGATAATCAGGCGTAATGTCTTCACTCTTCCTCCTCTACGCATATTCTGAAAGGAGTATGGGCATTCCCCCGTATTTCGGGGGGTTTCGATTATCCCCGATCCGGCGAGGTAGCGGACTCCTTTTGGAATCGATCACATGATCTATTTTAAGTAAAGCACTGCGGTGAGTTGTCAAGGACGTTGAGAGTGGCGTAGAGCCCGGATTTCCTGCAAACTGACGAATGCAGGGAGTTCGACCGGAAAGGGGGATTGGCGAAAACGGTTGACAAACCCGGAGAACGGGCTTTAGACTTGGTGCCGTTTCGGGAGGTAGGACTCATTGATCGACAGGGAAAAATGGAAAAAACGGCTGCGGGTGATCCTTTCCCTGGACAGTCATCCCGGCCACATCTCAGCCGGGTTCGCAGTCGGGGTCTTCATCAGCTTCACTCCGTTTTTCGGACTGCACACCCTCATGGCCATTGTTGCGTCATTTCTGCTGCGGGTCAACAAGGTGACCTGCATTACCGGCTCGTGGGTAAACAATCCGCTGACCGTATTCCCCGTGCTCGTGGCCAGCTACGAGCTGGGTGAAGCAATCCTCGGCCGCCCCCCCCAGCACCTGGTCCTCAAGGATCTGAACCTGGACTTCGCCATGGAACTTCTCAATTCCCACGGAATGCCCCTCCTCATCGGAACATCCCTCATCGGTTTCATGGCCGCCCTGGTATCCTATGCCCTGCTCTACTTCCTGATCGTGCGCTTCCGGCGCAAAGACGATATGTTGAACGAGCTTACGGAAGAAATGGAAGTGACGGGAGAAGAACTGGAATAAATATCCCGCCGAAGCATACCCCGGGCAGCCCGGCAAACCGGGTGCTTTTGACGGAAGCCATTGATCCTTCAGATTGAATTTTCGCCGGTTATTTGCCCAGGAGCGGACTCAGCGATTGGTAAGTGACGTAGGAAACAGCAGCTGAAGCGGGTATTGTCAGCACCCACGCCCAGACAATACGGTAGGCGATCTGCCAGTTCACGGCCGAAATACGCTTCGACAGGCCGACTCCAAGGATGGAAGAGGTGATGACGTGGGTGGTGCTGGTGGGCATGCCGAATGCCGAAGCCCCCAGGATGACCCCGGCAGAGGCAGTCTCTACGCAGAATCCGTGTATCGGCTGGAGTTTCACGAAATCATGCCCAACGGTCTTTATGATACGCCAACCGCCGATTGCAGTGCCCAGCGCCATGGCAACAGCACAGGTAATCATGACCCAGGGTGGGACATGGAAGCTGGATAGATAGCCGAAACTCACCAGCGCCAGGGTGATTACCCCCATGGACTTCTGGGCATCCGCGGTACCGTGGGAAAAGGCCATGACAGCGGCGGATAGAATCTGAAGCTTTTTGAAAACCTTGTTCAGCCCGTACGGCGATTGGTTCCTGAAACACCGCATCATGATCACCATCAAGGTGAACCCTGTAGCGATGCCGATGATGGGAGAGAGCACCAGGGCGAGAATGATCTTCTCTAAACCCGCCCAGTGGAGGGCGGACACACCGGTATGCGCGATTACCGCCCCCATTATGCCGCCGATGATGGCGTGGGAGGAGGAGGATGGGAGACCGTAGTACCAAGTGATCAGGTCCCAGATAATCGCACCGAAGATCCCCGCCAGAACTACCATCTGGGTGACGTTTGACGGGTCCACGATCCCCTTGCCGATGGTTGCGGCCACCTTGGTTGAAATCATCGCGCCGACGAAGTTGAGAACCGCTGCCATCAATATGGCCGACCTGACGGAGAGGGCGCGGGTGGAGATGCAGGTGGCGATGGCGTTTGCGGTGTCGTGGAAGCCGTTGATAAAGTCGAAGATCAGCGCCGCGGCGATAACGAGCAACAGGAGCACAAGGGCCGAATCAAGCATTTTTCAGGACCACGCTTTCGAGAATGTTCACGGCGTCCTCGCACTTGTCGCAGGCCCGTTCCAGGGTCTCGTAGATTTCCTTCCACTTTATGAGCTGAATCGGGTCCTTCTCCTCGTCGAACAGGCGGCTGATGGCCTCGCGACAAACCCGGTCAGCTTCGTTTTCCAGGGAATTCACCTCGACGCAGTAGCGGTTTATCTGCTCAAGATTGCCTCCCAGGAGCGAAATCGCACCCTCCAGCGCATGGCAGGATTTGAGGATCAGGAACGCCATCTCCTTGGCCGTTGAAGTGGGCTGTTCGATGTTGTACATTACAAAACGCTGGGAGCAGGCGTCGATAAGGTCGAGGATATCGTCCAAGGCCCCTGAGAGCGCGTAGATGTCTTCACGATCAAAGGGAGTTACGAAGCTCTTGTTCAGCTTCTTGACAATGTCGTGGGTCAGGATGTCGCCGTTGTGTTCCACCTGCTTGATACGTTTCTGGCTGGCAACCGGGTCGCTGAAGTCATCCAGCAGCTCCTTGAAAAGCTCCGCTCCAACAACGATATTGCGCGCCAGATCCTTGAATAAAATGAAGAATTTCTCTTCCTTGGGAATAAGTCCGAACATTGGCACCTCCGCTGCCCGGCGCAACGGGCCGGCAATTTGCAAAATCTCCTACTGATAGCATATTTTTTACAATCATCCTACAAAAATGTAAAAACCAGGATACGGAACAGCGCCAGCCACCTTTTGCTTGTTTTTTTCAAACGAAATCCATTATTGTGTTTATTGAATAACCTTGTCCTTTAGAAATGGAGCAATATCAAGTGAATACACTACACGCTGCCATACTGGGAACCCTCCAGGGGCTGACGGAAATTCTTCCCATCAGCAGTTCCGCCCACCTGATCCTGATCCCTTGGGCATTCAAATGGCCTGAATCAGGGCTCACCTTTGATGTGGCCCTCCATCTCGGCACCCTGATCTCCCTGTGCGCCTATTTCCGCCAGGACATCATGGAGCTTGCGAAAGATTTCTGCCAGGGCATTCGTTCGGGGAAACAGGCCGCCCGCCGGGAGCTGCTACCATTTTACATCATTGCCGGTACAATTCCCGCCGCAATTGTAGGAAAGTTCTTCGAAGAACCCATAGAAGCCGTTTTTCGCTCTAACCCTGCCATAATAGCCGTCTTTCTCATTCTGTTCGGCCTGATTCTCGCCCTTTCCGATCGCCTGGGAGCCAAAAAATGGCTGATGAACCGGGTCGACCTGAAAGCAGCGATGATTATCGGTCTCGCCCAGTGCCTAGCCCTCGTGCCGGGCGTTTCACGTTCCGGAATCACCATCACGGCGGCACTGTTCCTGGGGTTCACCCGGGAAACCGCCGCACGGTTCTCCTTTTTGCTGTCACTGCCGATCGTTGCGGGCGCAGCCGTTCTGAAGCTGGCTCATCTTGCCATCCACGGCATTCCGCAGGGTGAAACACCGGCGCTTCTCGTCGGAGTGGCCACCTCGGCATTCTTCGGCTACCTTGGAGTCGCGTTCCTCCTCAGGTTCGTCCAGAACCACACTGTTTATCCCTTTGTGTGGTACCGTCTGCTGACGGGAGTGGCCGCCCTCTCCTTCATCGCTCTTTCCTGAACCGGAGAAACAGCCTTTAAAGCAAAATTTCCTTTCCACGGAAGCCTTTCCGTGCTAAACATCCCATGATGAATTGATTCTAATTGTCAGGCTGTGTTTCTCATCGTACTGTACTAACAGTGGGAGCATGGATTATGGGTGGCGGAATCAAACACTGGCCGGAAGACGAGCGGCCCCGGGAAAAACTCTTCAGGAAAGGCGCTGAATCCCTGAGCGAGGCGGAACTGCTGGCGCTGATCATCGGCACAGGCACACCCTCAACCGGCCAGAGCGCCGTTGACCTGGGCCGCCAGCTCATGCTGGAATTCGGCAGTTTACGTAACCTGGCAACGGCAACGGCTGCCGAAATAGGCCGCCTGAAAGGAACCGGGCCGGCAAAGACCGCCGCTATAAAAGCCTCCCTGGAAATTGCCTCCCGCCTCAACACCGACCGACTGATAAACGGAGAACGATTCACCTCGCCCGAACAGGTCTACCGGCACTACCACCACCGCCTGCGGGACCGGCGCAAGGAATACTTCATGGCACTGCTGCTGGACGGCAAGAACCGCATCCTGCGGGAAGTGCGCATTTCCGAAGGCTCGCTGAACCAGAGCATCGTTCATCCAAGGGAAGTGTTCAGCCCCGCCGTCCGGGAATCCGCCGCAGCCATCATCCTCGTTCACAACCATCCATCCGGCGATCCGACGCCCAGCCGTGAAGACCGGGAGATCACCCGCAGGCTGAAGGACGCGGGAGAATTGATGGGAGTGAAGGTGCTTGACCATATCATCATCGGGGACGGCACTTTCATAAGTTTCACGTCACAGGGGATGCTGTAGACTTTCCTGAGGCACGCGACTCTGTCCTTAGATTACTCAAGAAGGAAACTGGAGGTCTGAAGAATTTTAACGTCGAGTAGATAAAATCCGCGCTATTTGAAAACAGCCTCGTCTTCGGCGTTCTGCGCTCGGTCCTTGGAATGCCTGCCCCGGAATGGGCGGAACTGGCACGGATCGAACTTGGCAGTGACATTACGCAGGGTGCGGCCCGGACAATTGATAAGAGCTGTAAGACCCCCGACTATTACCGCAAACTTGCAGCACGAAAATCCTCGACCAAGACCCTGAAAAGGATTGACGCCCTGGTTACAGTCGCCATTCAGTATATCGAAAAAGGCGCACCCGCCGAACAGGACGGATTTCTCCACCGGCTTTCAAAATTCGACACCAAGTACGGCAGAGAGTCTTTGACTCACGCGGCGCGGGAGAATGTACCCTATGCGGTGCTTCTCTATGAACGCTACCTTGGACGGCCTTTTGCCACGCACCGGGATGCGGTTTCGGAGTTGGTCGGAGAAGTCATGGAAAACGCCATTGAACAGAGACTTCGTAAAGATGGTGTTTCCTACCGCAAGACAGGTCGAGCGGAAAGAATCCCTGGATTCTGGCAGGCGCCTGATTTCTGCATACCGGATGAACTCAACCCCAGCGTGATAATCGAAGCCAAGGTCACAAGCGATGATGGAACGGCAAGGGACAAGGTGACAAGGATCAAGGAACTGGAAACCCAGAGAAACAAACATATTCAGGAGGGGAGACCGCATTATGAGGTAGTAGCATGCATCACGGTCGGGGGTTCCGTGAAAGACGTGCCGACATGCGTGATCTGCTGCTGCGACTCAACGGCAAGGTCTTTACCGCCTCAACTCTCGATCGGCTCATCGAGTCCACCGGAATCAGGGAATTCAAAAGTAAGTAATAGCAGGAGCAAAGGTGCCGCATCTTGAGAACTCAAACCCGACTCAACACGCACTATCCCGTATTTTCCCTCACTGCTGACTTTTCCGTGATCGCACTCGCCGTTTCGTTCTGATTGCCACGATCACATATCCGATGAAGACAGGAAGCGCATACAAAATAGACCTGCTTACAATTGTCGGCGTAAAGATCGACAGGCTTTCAGGATAGTCATGGTAATAAAACCCCAACCTGCTCATATAGGCAATGATGCCGTAAACGGCGCTCGCCATGAGTACGGTAAGCACGGCGATTCGGTTTGCCTTCAGAAAGAAGGACGCTGCCAACAACGTGGCAAATGTAACGAATCCAATGATCTCTGGAGTCGAGTCGGAGCAAACGGTGTCGATCCGATATCCCAGAAATTCGATAATCACAACCAGTAAAACCATTATGACGCCGCTTGCCAAGCCTTTTAATCGACCCATAACTCGCTCACCTCAGTCTCTTGCAAGGATTTCAGAACTCTGTCCGTCAGTGAATTCCCCAAAACACCACCACCGACATCTATGCACCCTGCCGACCCGGGATAACGACCGCCATGGATATAGAAACCACCCCGGCCAATGGGTACCGGTGATCCAGATGGAGAACGGATGGCAACCCGCCAATCCCCCCAGTCTCCGTAAAGGTAATTCCGCGCGATATCATGCAACATGCCAGGATTATTTATGTCTTTTCGATAGGTAACGTACTTCCCTCTTGGAATGGGGCCAATATTATTCAAACCTTCACACTTCGGATTGTTGGTACATTTTCCTCTGCCGCTTGTCGCTCGTACAACATAGGTTCCCTTTGAATCGGTAACAGTCAACCTCCCCAAGGCAGGGGTAAAATGTAAGGCTGCCATGCGCATTCTCCTTTGATATCTTCATTGATGCCCCTCCAATCGGTTTAGAATATACTCAAGAATAAGACTTTGGTCAATGTTTTTTAAATATATTTAATTTGTTTGTGCAAATTTTTTCGGTGGCTGTGAAATAGGCGGGCCAAACGCGAGAAGTAAATATTTATACGATAAATGTTCATGTGCAGGAAAAACCTGTTCACTAACATTGCATTGACAAAAAAAGGGTCTTTCTTTAAAAGTCAGTCTATAGATTGCGGGGAAATTCGGATTGACCGCAGTTTTCCTTACGTACAATGTTTCCGCAACGATAGCCGGAATTGCCCCGGGGAATACAAACCAGGCACTGAAAAGGCGTCAGAATCAAGTTACCGAGACACCGTGACCGGCTTTTGTCATTACTCCATCAGAAAAAGGAACCGCTACCATGAGCATCGACATGAAAAGCAGAAAAGCCCGTCCCCGCAGATTCGAGCATATGAGGGATCCGCTCCTGTCTCGCTCACAGTTTATCATCCGGCAAATCCGTTACCTAGGCTTTGCAGTATCCTTTATCGCCGGATCGTTGTTAGCCGGCATCTGCGGGTATCATTTCCTTGAGAGACTCACATGGATAGACTCGTTCCTCAATGCATCCATGATCCTGGGGGGCATGGGACCGGTTTCACCGCTGCAGACTGTGTCGGGGAAAATATTCGCCGGATGCTATGCCCTGTATTCCGGCCTTGCAGTGTTGGTTGCTGTGGGCATCATAACCGCCCCCACTATCCACAGATTTTTGCACCGCTTCCATCTCGAGGACAAGGAAGTCTGAGATGATGTCACCCGCTGTCTTCTGGCAGTTCAGACTTTCGGAAAACCGCTTTGCCTGCCCTTCGACATCTGGGCTCTTGCTCCCACAGCCCTGTCGGCAGTTATTCGACAAATCCTACCGACTGTTTATAATCAATTGTAAACGCATTGACTGATGAATCGATAAAACAAAAATACCTGAAAACTGCGCGAAAGCGGGAAGCCCGAAGCTGACGGCAACTGTTCAGTCCTGATCGTGCTTCATTGCGCTTGCCGAGTGAAGTTAACCGATAAGTGGCGCCTGTTTTCGCTTGCCTGTTACTGGGCTCAAACTATTAAAGGGAGTGAGCTGTGGTGTTTGCAGGTTTCGCCCAATCCAGATCCAATTTCCTCTTCATCATTCTTGGGATTTTGACCATACTCATCATTGGATTCCTGGATTATCTGACCGGGAGTTTTCCCCTTTCAATATTCTACCTGATCCCGATAGGTATCATAACCTGGCAGACAGGAATACCGACCGGAATTCTCACATCCATAGCCTGCGCATTGATATATTTTTTCGACTCCTACACTGACCAGAATTTTTCCGCGGGCACTTCCCTTGTGTACTGGAACTCAGCTATCATTCTGGGATATTTCCTGATTTTCATGTACGGTCTGCACAAAATGAAATCCACGCTGGAACGGGAAAAGCTCTACGCGCGAACTGACTACCTGACAGAGGCATTCAACAGCAGGGCTTTTGGTGAGTATGCCGACAGTGAAATAAACAGATCGCGCAGATTCGGCCGCCAGCTCACCATCGCCTATTTGGATCTGGATGATTTCAAACTGATAAACGATGAATTTGGACACAAAGCAGGGGATGAGCTGCTGTGTCTCGTGGCAAGGACCATAAAGGGGAATCTGCGGAAAAACGATATCGTTGCCCGTATAGGAGGGGATGAATTTGCGGTCCTTCTTCCCGAGACAACTTCAGAACAGGCGAAAACCGCGATAGACAAGGTCTTGGAAAAACTGTCCCATGCAATGCTGATTCATCGGACGTCGGTGACCTTCAGCATCGGGGTGGCAACCTTCTTAAGGCCTCCCTCGTCGGTTGACGAAATGATCGGTATAGCTGATTCGATCATGTACTCATCTAAAACAGAAGGTAAGAACCATACCAAGTATGCAGTGATCAAGGAAGACGCATCCTGAGCAGGAAAACTTCAAACAGCCT
Organism: Geobacteraceae bacterium; assembly: GCA_034933285.1. Lineage (GTDB taxonomy): Bacteria > Desulfobacterota > Desulfuromonadia > Geobacterales > Geobacteraceae > RPRC01. The sequence continues at coordinate 82,733 of JAYFNT010000027.1, forward strand.
GTCGGCCTGTCAGACCTTCCCTCCTTATTTGAAAAAAATTGATGCAAATCAATGCCAGCCTCAAGATTTTCGATATAGTCATCCCATCGATGTGAAAAAACCATCAAGTGACCAGACACCCAGCGATAGGTGGGGGAAAACACGAAACGGAGGATAAACATGTTCTGTCATCAGTGCGAGCAGGCGGCGAAAGGGATCGGATGCGACGTAATGGGAGTATGCGGCAAGAAGCCTGAGGTTGCGGCCCTGCAGGACAACCTGCTCTATGGCCTGAAGGGGCTTGCTTTCTTCGCAGACAAAGCGCGCAAGCTGGGTGCGAAAGAACAGGCAATCGACGTCTTCATGCTGGAAGGGCTGTTCGCCACCGTCACCAACGTGGATTTCGACCCGGCGCGACTGGAAGCGACCATCAATAAATGCTTCGAAATGAAGGAAAAAGCCAAAGCACTCTACGAAGAAGCCTTCACGAAAGCAAACGGCATCAAGGCCCGCCAGTTTCCGGACGGTCCGGCAGCCTGGGCGCCTGCGGCGGACCTGGTGAAGCAGGGTGAGCAGTACGGCATCCTGGCGCTGCACGAGAACGAAGACATCCGTTCCGCAATAGAGATTTTGACCTATGGCCTGAAAGGGATGGCCGCCTACGC
>JAYFNT010000028.1:0-43900 GCA_034933285.1 Geobacteraceae bacterium
ATGAACTCGGGGATGTCGTCTTCCAGCTTCTGCCTGAGGAGGGCGTTGAGGAAGGCGGTCCCTTCGAAGAGCCTCTCCACTCCCTGGTCGGCCAGGGGGCCGCTCATCATCGGTGCAAGGTTGGGGTGCTCTTCGACGTACTGGGCCGCCAGTTTGTCCAGGGCGGCCCGCTCCTCCCGGTAATGGTCGATGAAGGTGCGGCTCTGCCGCGGAGCCCGGCCTGACTTGCGGGGGGTGCGGATTCCCGGCATGGCCGCCATGCGGAACACGGCGCTCACTTCGCCCAGGCTGTCGCCGGAGAAGCACCAGGTGTTGAGCCCGAGACGGGCCTCGGGGTCGCCGAGTACGATCGGTCTGGCTTCTCCCGCAGCAAGGACCAGCTCCACTTCGACTTCCAGGGGGTCGGTGAGGTAGAACCGGGTATACCGGGTAAGCTTTTCATGCCGGGCCGTGCCCGGCAGGTGGTCGTTGAATTCCCGCCAGGTAAGCGGGCCGATCCGGATGCGGAATTTCCCCATCCGGTCGGCGATTTGGCTCCCCAGTACCGTGTCGATGCCGAGACGGCAGTTCCCCAGGCCCAGCCTCATGCGCTGGTCGGCGGGAATTGGCACCATGCGCTTCACGTTCTGCATGATGCGGAGGTCTTTCATGCCCAGCATGTCCCGCAGCATGGCCGCAAGACCGGTGGCGGAACGGGGGTGTTGGGTCAGGATGCCGGTGTAGCGCAGCAGGTTGTACGAGTCGGGAATGCTTTCGGACAGCTCTTTTTCGCCAAGGCCGATCAGGCACAGGAGCCGCTCCCGGTCGATGGGGTTGTTTTCTTCTACGATGCGGATCAAAAGCCGGTATTTGCTCCAGCACGCGAAGTACAGGTGGTAGAGCCGCTGGTGGATGATGTCGAGGAAGTCGCGGAAGACGCTTTCGTCGTTGGAAGCCTCGTCCATGAGGTCTTCGGTGTAGAAGGCGGGCAGGGGTGACGAGGGACCGTAGAGGCCGAGGAAGGTGGCGGTTATTCTCAGGTTGTCGCCGTTGCGCTCCACTTTTGCCACATCGGACGCCGGGAATGCCAGGGACAATTCAGGGCGGATGGTCACCCGCTCCTGCCAGGGGATGCCGGGTATGCCGGCTTCGCCTTCCGGGTCCAGGTACCGGCGCGCCAGCCGCATGACCTGGACGAAGGAGAACTCGTGGCCCTTCTCCAGCAGTTCGCCGATCAGCGTTGTCATTTCCGACGGATGGACCACTGACAATTCTCCCCCCTCAGAAGTCCTTCTACCGTCAACCTGGTGTAGCAGTTAATGGCGGCGTATTCGGCGAAAAAACGGTTGAGGACACAGCCGAACAGGTACAAATCCCCCGGTCCGGCGAAATGGTCCTCCCGGACTTTCAGCCTGATGTCGCTGCCCCTTACGGGTACACCCTCCACCATGGATTCGCTCTGCGCTATCTTTACACCCCGGATCCCCTCGATCCGTTTTTTGTTGGCAGCCCGGGGACTGTCCGGCTTACCATCATGGTGAAGGTAGAGTCGCAACAGGGAGTGCAGGTGCTCGGTTTTGCCAAGCGTCACCAGGTTCAGGCAGAGGTGGGTGGTGAGCTGCCGCAGGAGCTCCGGCCCGAGGGGCAGCGACACTCCGGGATTGACCGGGGTAATGTTGCTGAAGGCGACGTCCGGCGGCATGCCGGGTCCCGGAATGCGGATATCGCCCACCCGCAGGCTTTCCGGAAGAGTCCCGTTGGTGCAGGTCAGGTCCATGGACAGGGTTTCTCCGCCAATGAAATCTACCCCATCGGGAAAAGCTGCCCTGAGATAGGCATCATGGCCATGACCCGACGGCGATTTTTCGAAACTCACCTGGTATACCGGCTCAGATGAGACTTCGGAACCGAACAGTTCGAGTGGCGAGTAGCTTCTTTGCCGCCCGGTCCGGCGCGACAAGCCTGTTACCCGGTCGATGGTAAAGACACGGTGACAGTGCGGAGTGGGACCGCTGGGTCGGATAAGATAACGCCTGTCGCGATGGTTTAAGTAGACCGGATCGGCATTGCGGGAAAACAGGTTGACTGCAGGAACTGCATTCGGCACGAACGCAACATGCCCTATCCATTGTTCTTCGTCTGCATGTCCTTCAAGGTCTATGATGATGGTGAATTGCCTGCCGGCGCCCCGGTTTTCCCATCTTTCCCATCCGCCCAGTTCGAAGAAAAGGAACTTCTCCGGCGCGTTGAAATACTCCTGGAGCAGGCGGTAGCCGGGAAAGGCGTGGGGCGGATAGGGGAGCAGCCTTTCCCGCTCTTGATAGCCGAGCGCCTTCAGGGATTGGGGAGGAAGGGTAACGCACGAACCGCCGTCGCAGGGAACGATCTCTATGCGTTTCAGGCCCGTGTTGAGGAGCTTGTACAATTCTGTGGCCGATGCACGGTCGCCGGCGAGGAAAACATGCAGGCATCCGGGCCGCCATTCGGAAAGGGAAACACCTTTCAGCTCTACCGGCAACCGTATCTGAACGGCATTCGCCGATCCCTTGCCGACTTGACAATCCTTTATCTCCAGGGAATGGATTTCCAGGTCGCTTGTTGTGGTGAACCAGCACGTTGTCCCATCGACCGGAGTGGAAGCAAGAGGGGTTCCGGAGGGAATGGTCACGGTCCCTTTCATGCCGGGCCCCGGGCTGAACCCGACAATGGTCGAGGCTGGAAAAGGGCGCAAATAATGGGGAAGAACGAGGTCGGTAAGGTTTTGTACATGTTCGGGGAAGTCACTCTTCAGCCTGCTTCCCAGCAAACCGTTGCTGAACGCCCCGGTGTCCAGCAGGCGTTCCACGTCAGGGTCTTTCCCGGATCCGCCCAGAAACGGCGCTAAAGCGGGAACGGCTTCCGCGAATTCGTTCGCTAGCTCCTTAAAGCGAAACAGTTCATTGCTGATACAGAGCCTGTTCATAGGGCTGCTTCTATTTTCCAACGACCATGAGCTCGATTTCCACATCCTCCGGAGCGCTGCTCCAGTAAAGTGCGATTGCACGGTTTTTTTCGACCGATGCCCACTGGTCGTCGTGGTGGTCTATCCTGAAATAGACCGTATGGGCGCGGCGCGGCAACTCCTGCGGCGGGACCTGAAGGTGCTCCAGGGTGATCCCCGGCAAGGCCTGGGTGACGAGTGTGTGAATGAAGTCCCTGGAACTCAGCTTGGCCAGGTCTTCCAGGGCCTGCAGCACGCTCTTCGGATCGGTGTCGGTCCTGACCGCCAGATAGTAGCGGTTGCGCCCCTCGAAAATGGACGGCTTCAGCTCGGCGGCGAAGTAGGTGCCGTCGCTTACGAGCCGTATGACGTATTCGGGGCCGGCGGTTATTTCATCCAGGAGGTGCGTGATCAGGTCCTGTGCCGCGGAAAAGCACTCCCACAGCTTTCGGTGATTGTAATCCGGGATTTTCATATCGCCGTTCGGCATTTCTCCCAAGACGCTCACCTGCTCTGAAAACGTGGTGAGCTCGCCGACCAGCTGCCGCAGTATGCCGTACAGGTGCCACGGGTGGGTGCGTTCTGCCGTGGTGCAGTGGAAAAGCAGCGGGACATACCGGTTGATGGACCTCAACGCCAGGAAGTACACCATGTCCCTGGAGCCGAATTCAGCAGTCTGCACGCCCCGCCTGCTCTTGTGCTCTTCAAGCTGATAGGCCCTGGCCGTGACCTGGTCGCGGATTTCCTCGCCGAGTTTCCGCAGGGATGTCGATGCGGAAAGGGCGATGCAGGGGGGAATGAAATCGCCGGACAGCCTGACTTCTGCACCGAATTTTTCCAGTTGGGCCAGGGGAACCAGCTGATAGTCGCCCAGCTTGTCGGTTTCCGTCTCCCAGAATATCTTCAGCGCAAAGGAAAGACGTTTGACTTGCGCTTCCGGCCCCCCCTCGTGCAGGTCTCCGGTCGCCTCGCTGTCCGCTGATGCGACAAACCGCGTTTGCGCCGCTTCCACGCTTTTCAGCGTCGGCAGCACCGTGACGTTCTCCCCCGAGTCGTTCCAGTTCTTGAGGCCAAGGTATACGGTAAAGGGCTTTCCATCTTTCACCCAGGACTGGTCGAATGCGCGGGCATCGACCAGGGCGTTCCCCGGAACGGATACGTGTGTCCCGTCCCCGAACAGGAAATCTCCCTTCTTCAGATCAAAAGAACCTGCTGCCAGCGCGCCCTCCAGGATTTCCATGCTGCCCACCCCCCAGAATTCCGGAACCAGGTAGTTCCGATACGGCTCGAACAGTCCCTGGCAGGCCCGGTCGAGTAGCTGAAAATGCTGCGGCTGCAGATAGATCCCCTGGTGCCAGAACAACGGTTTCGCGATATTCATTTGCTTTCTTTCACCTCCTGTATGCCTTCCGGCCCCATGTGAAGCTTTACGTCAAGTTTTTTTGGGTTATTGAACATTGACGTTGGAATCTGATAGACCCGGACGGTATTGGCCTTGTGCAGAGAATAATAGCCTGCGACCAGCCCGACGTAGCGCGTCCCTTCCGTGCGGTCCAGGGCCTCTTTGGTATCCGTGCCCGGCTGGACAATAAGCCGCTTGGCATAGGTAACGCCGGGATCGAAGCGGTTGCATTCCAGAGGTGCAGGCAGGCGCAAGGCGACACAAAAATAAAGTAATGATTATTTATTAACACGAATTAGTATTGCATGTCAAATGATAAATCCCGGCTAATCTTATTAGCCGTTTCCAGAATGGTTAAGGAAGGAAATGGCGAACAGGGGAACTGGAACAATTCTGTTCAAGTCGTAAAAATCCGGGAATTTGCGCGACATGCTGGAAGGGAAGGATGAAATGTGCAAAACAGGCTCCAACCGGGAATCGCGTGGCGGGCGAGCAGTAGGAGCCTGTCGGGGAAAGCCGCGTCAACTTATGGTTGATGGGGAGTTCCAAAGGCGATGAATTTGAGCTGTACGCTATTCACCCCTTTGGTACATAGGGATTGGAGACCCGCTCGATTGCTATGGTGGAGGAGGGTCCATGCCCCGGGTAGACCCGGGTCGTTTCCGGCAGGGTGAAAAGACGCTGCTTTATGGCACGGATGAGCATTTCCATCGAGCCGCCAGGCAGGTCCGTTCTACCGACTGAGCCATTGAACAGGGTGTCGCCGGTGAAGACAACCCCTTCATTCGCGCAGAAGAGGCTGCATCCACCCGGGGAGTGCCCGGGCGTGAAGATGACCTGCAGCTGCTGTTTGCCGAACTCGATGGTCATGCCGTCTTCCAGGAAGTCATCCGGCTCCGGCGAATTCTCCACTTCGACCCCGAAGCTTCTGGCTGAAGATGAAGCCATGGAAAGGAGAAATGCATCCCTTTCGTGAATCATGTACCTGGCGCCGGTGGCCTCCAGAAAGGCGCGATTGCCGCCCACGTGGTCGAAGTGGCCGTGGGTGCTGAGAAGATACTTGATCTTCAGGCCGTTGGCCTTCACCTTTGAGAGAATACGGTCTACACTGCCGCCGGCGTCTATCACAACCCCCTCACCGCTCTCCTCGCATCCGAGTATGTAGCAGTTGACCTGCAGAGGCCCGACCGGGATGGTTTCTATGATCATGATCTCCTCCTGCCTGTTTCAATATTCTGCGACACTATTGTTTGATGCCGACCCTGACCCTCGTGGCTGACAGGATGCGCTCAACGTCCTGCGGCGATATGCCGACCAGAAACCCGCGTTTGCCGCCGTTGATGTAGATCTCGGGCAGACCCAGGATGGTCTCTTCCATGTAGACCGGCATGGGTCGCCGGACGCCGAAGGGAGACGTCCCACCCACCAGGTAGCCGGTCAACCGGTTGGCCTTGTCAGGGGTGCATGGCGCTACGCTCTTGACGCCGAGAAACCTGGCCAGTTCCCTGGTGGACACCTGGAGGTCGCCGTGCATGAGAACGATCAGGGCATTGCCCCCATCATCCTCCATTATAAGAGTCTTTACTACAGAATGTTCTGAAACGTCAAGTTCCCTCGCGCTTACGGCCGTACCGCCTTTTTCCTCGTAATCGTACAGATAGGGGGTGAAGTTTGCTTTTTCGGCGCGCAAAACCCGTATGGCAGGGGTTACCGGGAATTTGTCCTTTGACATGGCAGTCCTCATGAAAGATTCAACCCTGAATCCGTATCCAGGTCAATGAAAAAGCCCCGGATTTCTCCAGGGCTCTGTTCGTTCACACGCAGTTGAATTTACAGCTTGACCACGTTTGCCGCCTGCGGTCCCTTGGCTCCCTGGACCACGTCGAAGCTGACCTCCTGTCCTTCGGCCAGGGACTTGAAACCGTCCCCCTGAATCGAAGAAAAGTGCACGAATACGTCCTCTCCGCCTTCTTGTTCGATGAACCCGAAACCCTTGCTGTCATTGAACCATTTAACCACGCCTCTCACCATTCCCGCTTCCTCCTGTTGATTGTTCCACTTGCCTTTTCCACGGGGTTGCCCGACCGTCCCATCGGCCGGGCATGGTCCCGAACCCTTCTTCATCCCTGTCAGACTGTACGGCTGGCCTGATCGGATCCGAGCTGTTCCTGCAGAGCAGCGTGGGCCGCGGCCAGACGCGCGATGGGTACGCGGAACGGGGAGCAGGAAACATAATCGAGCCCGGCCTTGTGGCAGAAGATGACCGAAGCAGGGTCGCCCCCATGTTCGCCGCAGATGCCGATCTTGAGTTTTTTCCGTGCAGACCGGCCCTTTTCGCAACCGATCTCCACCAGTTGCCCCACACCCGACTGGTCGATGGACACGAAAGGGTCTTCCTGCAGGATGCCCTTTTCCACATAGAAGGGCAGGAACTTGCCGGCATCATCACGCGAGAGGCCAAAGGTCGTCTGGGTAAGGTCGTTGGTGCCGAATGAAAAGAATTCCGCTTCCCGTGCTATTTCGTCGGCGCACAGGGCGGCCCGCGGCAGTTCGATCATCGTGCCGATCAGGTATTTAACCTTCACGCCGTATTTCTCCATGACTTCCTGACATATCTTTACCGCATTGGCCTTGATGCTGCTCAGCTCCTCCACCACCGCAACCAGCGGGATCATGATCTCAGGGACGATGCTGAAGCCCTCGTTCTTGTTCAGCTCGCATGCAGCTTCCATGATTGCCTGGACCTGCATGTCATAGATCTCGGGGAAGGTCACGCCGAGACGGCAGCCGCGATGGCCCAGCATGGGATTGAATTCATGGAGATATTCGACTTTGTGCTTGAGTTTCTCCACGCTGACTCCCATGGTCTTGGAAAGCGCCTCGATATCCTTGTCCTCCTGGGGAAGGAACTCGTGCAGCGGCGGATCGAGCAGCCGGATAGTAACCGGAAGGCCCTTCATTTCCCGGAAGATGCCGATGAAATCTCCCTTCTGCATGGGCAGGATCTTGGCCAGAGCCTTTTTCCTTCCTTCCACCTCCTCGGACAGGATCATCTCCCTGACAGCGGCGATGCGGTCCGCCTCGAAGAACATGTGCTCGGTTCGGGTGAGACCGATACCTTCGGCGCCGAACTCGCGAGCAATACGGGCATCTTTCGGGGTATCGGCGTTGGCCCGGACTCCCAGCTTCCGATAATTGTCAACCCAGTCCATGATGGTCTTGAAGTCGCCGGTGAGCTGGGGCGGCACCGTAGGCACCTGGCCCAGGATGACCTCTCCGGTTCCACCGTCCAGTGTAATGGTGTCGCCCTTCTTCACGTTTACGCCATTGACCGAAAATTCGTTGGCCGCATAATCGACCTTGATCGCTCCGCAGCCGGCTACGCAGCATTTGCCCATGCCGCGCGCGACAACTGCCGCGTGGGAGGTCATGCCGCCCCTGGCCGTGAGGATGCCTTGCGCGGCATTCATGCCGTGGATGTCTTCAGGGCTGGTTTCAACCCTGACCAGTATCACCTTGAGGCCCAGCTTGGCCGCGGCCTCTGCCTCGTCCGCGCTGAACACCACGCTGCCGGCGGCAGCTCCCGGCGATGCCGGAAGACCCTTGGCAATGACTTTTCGAGGCGCCTTGGGATCGAGCGAAGGATGGAGGAGCTGGTCCAGCTGGTCGGGAGAGACCCTGAGGACCGCTGTTTTCTCATCGATCAGCCCCTCTTTCACCATGTCGACCGCAATCTTGATCGAGGCTCGCGAGGTGCGCTTGCCGTTCCTGGTCTGCAGCATGAAGAGCTTGCCCTTCTCGATGGTGAATTCGATGTCCTGCATGTCCTTGTAATGCTTCTCCAGGATATCACGGATCTTCGCCAGCTGCTGGTAGCACTCGGGCATTACGTCTTCCATTGCCGGCAGGTCGCCATCCTTGTGCTTGGCGCGGTTGATGGGCTGGGGTGTGCGGATGCCGGCGACCACGTCTTCTCCCTGGGCATTGACCAGGTATTCGCCATAGAAATAGTTCTCGCCGGTTGAGGGGTCGCGGGTAAATGCGACGCCGGTGGCGCAGTCGTCACCCATGTTGCCGAACACCATGGCCTGGACATTGACCGCCGTGCCCCAGTCGGACGGTATGTTGTGCAGCCTGCGGTAGGTTATGGCCCGCTGGTTCATCCAAGAGCCGAACACAGCGCCGATAGCGCCCCAGAGCTGTTCCTGCGGGTCGTCCGGGAATTCCTGGTCCAGGGTCTCCTGGATCTTTGCCTTGTACTTGCCCACCAGGTCCTTCCAGTCCTCTGCCGTCAGCTCCGTGTCGAGGTGAACGTTATTTTCCTCTTTCTTTTGCTCCAGCAGTTCCTCCAGGAGCGAGCCGTCCATGCCCATGACCACGTTGGCATACATCTGGATGAAACGGCGGTAGGCGTCATAGGCGAAACGTTCGTCGCCGCTCTGCTTGATTATGCCCTTGATGGTGGTCTCGTTCAGGCCCAGGTTCAGGACAGTATCCATCATGCCCGGCATGGAAGCGCGGGCGCCGGAGCGGACAGAGAAAAGCAGGGGCTGGTCGGAATCGCCGAACTTCTTGCCCAGCAGCTGCTCGACCCTGGCTAAGTTCGCGTTGACTTCGTCTTTCAGGGAAGAAGGGTAGTTCCGGTCGTTCTTGTAAAACTCTGTACATACTTCCGTCGTAAGGGTGAAACCGGGCGGCACCGGCAACCCGATGCTGGTCATTTCGGCCAGGTTGGCCCCCTTGCCGCCAAGCAGGTTCTTCATTTCAGCCGTCCCTTCCGCTGAGCCATTGCCGAAGAAGTAGACAAATTTTGCCGACATACCAATCCTCCTAGAATTAGTTCTGTTTTCTACCTGGTAGATTTGTAATGGTGGCCAGGTCCCCATAGCGGATGGTTGTGCGTCAACAATGGGGACGTTCCACCTCCTTAAGCCGAAAGCCTGGAAAAGTCCGCTATGGCGCCGAACAGCCGTGAAATCCCGGTCAGAAGCGCCAGCCGGTTGTTCCGCACCCGCTCGTCTTCGGCCATGACCATGACCCGATCGAAGAATGCATCGACCGGCCCGCGCAGACCGGCGATCTCGACCAGGGCTGCGAGGTAATCCTTTTTGGCTATCATCCCGCGGGCGATCGTGCCGACACCTGCAAAAGAGCTGAACAATTCCCTTTCAGCATCTTCCTGGAAGAGTGATTCATCCACCGGGAAGTCCTGCCCGCCCTTGACGATATTGCAGACCCGTTTGAATGCGACCGCAAGCGGTTCGTAATCTGCCCTTACCTTGAACTCAGCCAGCGCGGCAATCCGTGCAGAAGCGTCGTTCATGTAATCGAAGGTGACCGCAACCGCTGCTTCAACGGCATCCGCGGGGAACCGCCCTGCCATCAGGTTGACATAGCGGCCGCGGAAGAATTCAAGCACGTCGCTCCTCACCTCCGCCTGGTCGCGTGACAGTTTGTCCCGCAGCAGCTCGAGGGAATAATCAATGAGGGTCGAAAGAGAAACGTCATATCCCCTGTCCATGATGATCGCAATGATGCCCAGGGCAGAGCGGCGCAATGCATAGGGATCAGCGGTGCCGGTGGGAATCAGCCCCACGCCGAAGCAGCCGCAGATGGTGTCCAGTTTGTCGGCGATGGAGACCATGGCGCCGACCGGGGACGAGGGGAGCTCGCCGCCCGCCTGGATCGGCAGGTAGTGTTCGTGGACCGCCTTGGCCACTTCCGGGTCTTCGCCTGCAAACAGCGCGTATTCACGGCCCATCACCCCCTGCAGTTCGGGGAATTCGCCCACCATGCCGGTCACCAGGTCGGCCTTGCACAGGTAGGCTGCCCGCAGCGCCTTTTCCTTCATATCCGGGCACAGCTGTTCCGCCAGCCTGCCGGCCAGTTCCCGGAAACGCTCCATCTTTTCGAAGGAAGTGCCCAGTCTGGCCTGGTAGACAACCCCTTTCAGATCCTCGACGCGATCTTCCAGCGGCGTCTTCCGGTCTTCGTCGAAGAAAAACCTGGCATCGGAAAGGCGCGCCCGCAGGACCCTCTCGTTGCCTTTGACGACCACGGCCGGGTCTTCGGCCAAGGTATTGTTGACGGTTATGAAATGGGGCAGCAGCTTCCCTTCCCCGTCCACGATGGAGAAATAGCGCTGGTGCTCGCGCATGGAGGTTATCAGGACCTCCCGGGGAACCTGGAGAAAATCCGTGGGAAAGCTTCCGCAGACCACGCTCGGATACTCCACCAGGAAAGTGACCTGCTCCAGTAGTTCCTCATCCGGAAGGACCCGTCCGCCAGTGGCGCGTGCAGCCTGTTCCACCTCGCGCCTGATGATCTCTTTCCTTTTTTCCGGATCGGGAATGACGAAATGGCGCTCGCATTCATCCAGGTAATGGCTGAAGTCCCTGACCGGGAAGGCTGCATTGGCCATGAAACGGTGGCCGCGGGACATGCTGCCGCTTTTGACGGAACCGAAGGTGAATGGGACCACTACTCCGTCGAACAGGGCCACGATCCAGTGTACCGGGCGGGCGAAGCGTACGTCCAGGTCGCCCCAGCGCATGGATTTTCGGAACGGAATGGCGCCCACAACCCGTGGAAGGATTTCGGTCAGGATCTCCGCAGTCGGCCGGCCTACCAGCCGCTTGGTCACTGACACGTACTCGCCCTTTTCCGTTGCGACGACGGTCAGGTCTTTCACATCAACGCCCTGGCCCTTGGCAAAGCCCTCCGCGGCCCTGGTCGGTTTGCCCTCGGCATCAAAAGCGACCTTTTTCGCCGGACCCATGGCAGTGACATCGGCATCAGGCTGCCGGACGTCCACGTCATTCACATGCAGGGACAGCCTGCGCGGGGTGGCAAGGGTGCGGACCTGGCCGTGGGAAATCCTGGCTGTCTCCAGTTCCCTTTTGATGAGATTTTCAAGGTCAGCCATTGCCTTGGGCAGGAATGCCGCCGGAATTTCTTCGGTACCTATTTCAAGGAAAAGCTCCCGGGCCATATCAGCACCCCCCTTTCAGCAGCGGGAAGCCCAGCCGCTCCCGAAGGGCCAGATAGCCTTCTGCGCACAGCCTGGCAACGTTTCTCACCCGGCCGATGTAAGACGCGCGCTCCGTCACTGAGATGGCGCCCCGGGCATCCAGGAGGTTGAAGGTATGGGAACACTTCATGACGTAGTCATATGCGGGAAGGACCAGTCCGCCTTCAGCAAGGCGGATGCATTCCTGTTCGTACATGGAAAACAACCGGAGCAGCATGTCGATATCAGCCTCTTCGAAGTTGTAGCGGGAGAATTCCACCTCGCTCTGGTGGTGGATGTCGCCGTACTTGACTCCCTTGACCCATTCCAGGTCATAGACGTTGTCCACTCCCTGGAGGTACATGGCGATCCGTTCGCAACCATAGGTGATCTCGGAGGAAACGGGCTTCAGGTCGATGCCGCCGGCCTGCTGGAAATAGGTGAACTGGGTTATCTCCATCCCGTCAAGCCAGACCTCCCAGCCCAGCCCCCACGCGCCGAGGGTCGGCGATTCCCAGTCGTCCTCGACAAAGCGGATGTCGTGCTGGTTGGGATTGATTCCGAATGCCTTGAGGGAGTCTATGTAGAGATCCAGGATATTCAGCGGCGAAGGCTTCATGATCACCTGGAACTGGTAGTAGTGCTGGAGACGGTTGGGGTTTTCACCGTAACGGCCGTCGGTCGGTCGGCGGGAAGGTTCCACATAGGCTACTTTCCAAGGCTCGGGACCAAGAACGCGCAGGAATGTCGCGGGATTGAATGTGCCGGCGCCCTTTTCAACATCATAGGGCTGCTGAATGACGCACCCCTGGCGAGCCCAGTATCCCTGCAGGGAAAGAATCAGGTCTTGAAAGGTCAAATCGTTTCCTCCGGTGCTCCGAAACAGTCACAGACAAAGGACAGCCGGGCATTTGATTGCCCGGCCGAAGTTCAGTCAGACTAAAACTTGGGAGTGCTTAGATTACCTGTAACTCCCTTTCCTGTCAAGAATTATTGGATTTTTTTACTCTTATTGAACATCCAGAATGCTGTTAATGAAAGTGAGCGAGTGCAGGGGCCTGTTCAGGTGTGAAGCTATTGCCGCATCGAGCAACCCGCCTGCCTGCATGAGGGAAGCATTCGGAAACCGAATCACTCCGAAACGTCCGGTCGTGAGCGCCCGGCCCAGAATAGCAAGCGTTTCGGCTCCTATGCCTTTTCCGCCACCCCGGCAAGCAGCGCAGAGCAGTTCTCCGGAAGTCGAAAAAAATGCATCTCCGTCCGATGTCGCCCCGCAATGGGAACAGTTGTTCAATGAGGGCCGGTATCCGAGAATGTTGAGCAGGTTTACCTGGAAGAAGCGAAGATCGTCTGAAATTGCGGGAGAGCTGTCCAGATGTTCCAGATAGGACTGTAAGAGGCGGTAGAGCCTGGGATTTGCCAGGGCATCCGGAAGCAGACGGTCGATCACCTCGCAGGCATAGCCGGCATGGGCTATTCTCGCGAGATCGCGCCGTATCCCCGGGAAGACGGTTATTATATCGGCGCCGCGCAGGCTCGACAGCCCCTCCTTGAGCACCAGGCGCACCTGCAGGCGCGCAAAGACTTCCAGGGCGCCGCTGAACCGCTTCCTGCTGGTCTTCCCGTGCCTGGCAATCACACGGACCTTGCCGCACTCTCGGCCCAGGAGGGTCACGATCCGGTCGCTTTCACCGTAATCCATGGCGGCAAGAACGATGGCTTCAGAGTCTGTTGCCTGCATTCAGGGATTCTAGCATGGCGCCTGCGGCACGGTCAACGCGGAACGGCCAGGATGCCGAGAAAAATGCCGCAGGGAAGGAACGAGGTCTTATCAGCGCAATCCCAAACGGCCAAGGATAATGCCCAGGTATCTGTTGAGGGGATGTCCCCTGTCCAGCTTCGGGAGCACCGGCTTCTTACGGTCGCCTATCAGGACAAGCTCATGCAGGATCATTTCCCTGTTTTCGCAGCGCAGGCCGCGACGCAGGACCATAAGCGCCCTTTTCTTCTGTTCAGCCATTATGTAGACCCTGCCCAGGTGGAGATAGTGCACGGCATTGCCCGGATCTTTTTTAACTGCTTCCCGGCAGAGGGCTACGGCTTCGGCAAACTGGGAACGGACCTTTGCCAGACACAAAGCCAGATAGGAGCAATGGAGGGGTGACCTGTCGAGAGAAGCCGCCTCCTCGAAGCAGGCGAGGGCCAGGTATATGTGGCCGTTTTCGAGGGCATGAACTCCCTTGTCGAAGATTTCTTCCACATGTACGTGCTCCATCTTCGCTCCTCTCATGAAAATATTAGTAATAGTAGCATAATCCCCGCATCAATGCAAAATCCGAGTTGCCGGGAGGCATAAATATCCGTACGAACTCCGTCCAGGCTTGGCAGGGAAACGGACCGGGCGTATAATGAGATCCCATGAAACCCGAAAGCACTGACACTCTTCCCCAGACCCCTGGCGTCTACATCATGCGGAACGCCTCGGGGGCCGTTCTCTATGTGGGCAAGGCGAAAAACCTGCGCAGCCGGGTCCGATCCTATTTCACCAAGGCCCGCGACAGCAGGTACCACATCCGGTTCCTCATGGCCCGGGTAGCGGATATCGACTACATCGTCACCGATACTGAAAAAGAAGCCCTGATACTCGAAAACACCCTCATCAAACAGCACAGGCCCAGATACAACATCAACCTGCGCGACGACAAGACCTATTTTTCGCTGCGCATGGACCCTGCGGAAGAGTTCCCGCGCCTGTCGATCATCCGCAAGGTACGCAGAGACGGCGCCCGCTATTTCGGGCCGTACAGTTCGGCAGCAGCGGCACGGGAAGTGCTCAAGCAGCTCTACCGGATCTTCCCTTTGCGCCACTACCCCATTGAAACCTGCAGGCGTCGCGGCAGGCCGTGCCTTTATCACCAGCTCCGCCAATGCTCTGCGCCATGCCACGGGATGATTTCGCGGCAGGATTATGCCGCCCTGGCGGAAGGCGCAGCCCTCTTTCTCGAGGGGAAAAACCGTTACCTGCTGAAAATATTCAGGAAAAAGATGGCTGATGCGGCCGGGGCGCAAAACTATGAGGAAGCTGCCAGATTCCGGGATCTCGCGCACGCGGTTGAGATAACCGTGGAAAAGCAGAAGATGGTCACCCAGGGCGGCGACATGGATGCACTGGGAATATTCAGGCACGCCGGCCATATTGAGGCAGCACTGCTGTTCATCAGGGGAGGGAGCCTGATAGGGAGCAGAAATTACTCTTTTTCTTGGGAAATGGAAGATGAAGAGGGAATATCTTCGTTTCTGAGTGAGTATTACGGCAAAGACGTGTATATCCCTGAAGAAGTACTGCTTTCTGCCAGGATTCCGGGAATGGATTCGCTGGGCGAATTCCTTTCCGAAAGGAAGGGAAAGCGCGTTGCCGTGACCTTTCCTCGCAGGGGAACCAAGGCCGACCTGGTCAGGCTGGCCTGCAGAAACGCCGAAACCGCGGCCGAAGAAAAACAACGGTCAAGGGAAACAGCTGAAATGACCCTCGCCGAACTCAGGGACCGCCTGCACCTGCCCTCGGTCCCCGGCCGTATCGAGTGCTACGACATATCCAATATCCAGGGGCGTCAGGCAGTGGGAAGCAGGGTGGTTTTCCAGGACGGCAAGCCGGACAGGAAAAGCTACCGGCGCTACCGGATCAGGACCGTGGACCAGGCAGACGATTACGGCATGATGCAGGAAGTGCTTTCCCGCCGCTTCAGCGGCAGCGGCAGCACCGACCCAGTTCCGGATCTTGTCATTGTCGACGGAGGCCCGGGGCAGCTGAACATCCTCAGGCAGGTCCTGTCGGACCTGAAAGTGGGAGGAATCGCCATTGCGGCACTGGCCAAGAGCCGGGTGGAAAGCGGGGCCGAAGAGGATGACCTGAAAAGGAGCGATGAACGCGTTTTTCTTCCGGGAAGAAAGAACCCGGTGGTGCTGCGACAGAATTCAGCGCCGCTTCTGCTCCTTGCCAGGGTCAGGGACGAAGCTCACCGTTTTGCCGTCTCGTACCATACGGACATCCGTTCGCGTGAAGCCCTGCAACCCTCCGCCAGGATTCCCGGAGTAGGTGAAAAACGCTGGAAGGTGCTGCTGAGGCACTTCGGCAGTCTGAAAGCCCTGCGCGCGGCAACCCTGGAAGAGCTGACCGCCGTCCCGGGCATCAGCGGAAACTTGGCAAGCGCCATCCTGGATCATTTCCGCCGGAAATGAAAAAAAGGCGGCACCAACGGCGCAGCCCTTTTAAATATTTCCTTGCCTTATCAGCCCATTATTGGGTAAGCAAAGTCCTGATGGTGGTTTCCATCGCAGTCTGGATCTGTGAATTGTAGCCGATGAATTTCTGAACCAGGATTCCCTTCTTGTCGATGATGAAGATGGCGGGTATGGGCTGGACCCCATAATCAATGAGGAGATCATCATCGACCAGGGCCACGGGGAAATTTATCCTGTTCTCCCTGATGAAGCTCCTGACCACATTGAGAGTGTCGCCGCGAACGCCCGGATTTAGCCCCAGGACCCGAAGCCCCTTTTTGCCGTATTTGGCGTTCAGCGAAATGAGGTGTGGAAGGGACAGCTTGCACCCCTCGCACCAGGTGGCGAAAAATTCCAGCACCACGACCTGCCCCTGATAGCCGGTCAGAGACACTTTCTGCCCGTTCGTCGTGACAACGCGGACGGACGGCGCCGGTTTGCCCTTCTGGGGCACGGCCAAAGCCTGCTCAGATACGAGAATGCCCAAGGCCAGAACAACTGATACTATACTTTTAGCAATTCTTGGCAAATCCGCCTCCCATCATTGCCGCCGGCTTAAAGAGCCTTGTTGATTAACGCTTCAAGCTGGGTTTTCGGCACGGCGCCCACAACCTGATCGATCAGCTTGCCCTCCTTGAAGAGCATTACCGTCGGGATACCCCTGATGCCATACTTCGCGGGAATTGCGGGATTCTCGTCCACATTCACCTTGCCCACCTTCACTTTCCCTTCATAGGCTTCGGCCAGGGCATCCACGATCGGCGCAACAGACCTGCAGGGAGCACACCAGGAAGCCCAGAAATCCACGAGGACGGGAATTGGGGATTGCAGAACCTCAGTATCGAAATTGCTGTCGCCGAAATCAAGAACCTTTTCGCTGGCCATTGTGTAGTCTCCTCTTCTCAAATGTTCAATGAGTGTTGCTATTGCTATCCTAGACTATAAACAACGGCATGAAAAAATCAAGCGTTTCCTTGCCGGGCCGAGGCATGCCGCGCAGCCGGTCTAAAGCCCGGGAAACAGCAGCCGGAAGCCCCCTCCGCTATCCATCAAACCAGGAAATAGGACGCCTCGCGCTTATGGACGGCGCCTTTGGCCGTCAGTGTGCTCGAATAGAGATGAAACTCGGTTACGGGAAATGGCGGTGTTTCAAACTGGCGATGCTGTTCCAGGTAGGGAGCAACCCGGACAATGGGCATATCCCTCAATCGTGCGAGAGTGATGTGAGGAGAAAAGGCTCTTCCTTCCGGCTCCAGGCCTGTCCTCACCAGCGCCCGTTCAACCTGGTCCTGCAACTGATTGACCGGTTCGCACCTGTCTACGCCGACCCACAGAACATGTGGGTTTCTTTTCGGTGGAAACGTTCCCACTCCCCGAAGGCGCATCTGGAAGGAAGGCGCTGAAATCGTGGCCAGTTCCGTCCTGATGCGCAGAAAAAGGGTTTCGTCCGCATCTCCGATGAACCTGAGCGTGAGATGCATTTGGGCGGGGTCGACCCATTTCACCCCGGGAATGCCGACGCAGATGCCTGAAACAGCTTCTTTCGCAGACCCTGTCAGGTCTATGGCAATAAACAGCCGATACATGACGCTTGGCCTCCATGTTTCCGCGGACTCCAGCGGACCGAAAGCCGATCCGTTGCCGGCGGTAACCGTTGATAGTGACCCTGCAAAGCTCACGAGGGCTTCTCGCAGAGGAAAAATCGAGCCTGTTCCAGGAAAAAGTTTGACTAACGCTCCGTTAAATGCTAAAAAATATAGCTTTCTTTGAATAAATGTAAAGGCCTTTCTCATGCTTGACGCCAGATATCTCAGGGAAAATCTCGATACCGTTGAGGCCCGCCTTGCGACACGCGGCAGTGCCGTCAATCTCGCGGGGTTCAAGGAGTGCGACGCCAGGCGTCGCGCGCTGCTGCAGGAAAGCGAATCTTTGAAAGCCGTCCGTAACAGGGTTTCCGAGGAAATCAGCCGCATCAAGGACAAGAGCCAGGCCCAGGACCGGATAGCGGAGATGCGCGAGGTCTCCCAGCGGGTAAAAAGCCTCGACGACCAGTTGCGCGGCCTTGAAGAAGAACTGCAGGGCTATCTGCTGACCATTCCCAATATTCCGCATGCGACCACGCCTGTCGGCGCCTCCGAATCGGACAATGTGGAAGTCAGAAAGTGGGGTGTCGTTCCGGCTTTCACGTTCGAGCCCAAACCTCACTGGGAAATCGGCGAGTCGCTTGACATCCTCGACTTCGAGCGTGGCGCGAAGCTGACCGGCGCACGCTTCACACTGTGCAAGAACGCCGGCGCCAGACTGGAAAGGGCGCTTGTAAACTTCATGCTCGACCTCCACACCGGTCGGCACAATTATGTTGAAATGCTTCCGCCCTTTATGGTAAACAGGGACAGTATGACAGGCACCGGCCAGTTGCCGAAGTTCGAGGAAGATCTTTTCCGCCTAGACGGACTTGATTACTACCTCATCCCGACAGCCGAGGTACCGGTAACCAACATCCATCGCGGCGAAATTCTCCGGGGAGCGGACCTTCCGCTGCGATATACGGCTTACACTCCCTGCTTCAGGAAAGAAGCCGGGTCATATGGGAAAGATACCAGGGGCTATATCCGGCAGCACCAGTTCAACAAGGTCGAGCTGGTCAAATTCTGCCGGCCCGATGATTCCTACCGGGAACTGGAACAGCTTCTGAATGACGCGGAAAAGGTTCTGCAACTGCTGGAATTGCCTTACAGGGTTGTGGAGCTATGCACAGCCGACCTGGGTTTTTCAGCGGCAAAGACCTATGACATCGAAGTTTGGCTGCCGTCGCAGAAGACGTACCGTGAGATTTCCTCTTGCAGCAATTTCGAGGATTTCCAGGCTCGCAGGGCGTCCATCCGGTTCCGGGAAAACGACAAGGCCAAACCTGAGTTCGTTCATACACTGAACGGCTCAGGACTTGCGGTCGGCAGAACCGTCGTTGCCATCCTGGAAAACTTCCAGCAGGCAGACGGAACGGTGCTGATACCGGAAGCGTTGCGCCCCTACATGGGCGGGATGGAAAAGATCAGCTAGGATTTCGGAGGGATGGCCGAGTGGTTTAAGGCGGCGGTCTTGAAAACCGTTGAACGAAAGTTCCGTGGGTTCGAATCCTACTCCCTCCGCCAAAAAAAGACGTTTTAAGTTTTAAGTTTTAGGTTTTAGGTTAAGAGATTGAAGTTTTGATTTTCGCAATTTGCGCTATTCTTAACACTTAAAACTTAACACTTAAAACCTGTTTTCTGGAGAGATGGCCGAGTAGGTCGAAGGCGCTCGCCTGCTAAGCGAGTATACTGGGAAACCGGTATCGAGGGTTCGAATCCCTCTCTCTCCGCCACTAAAATCTGCACAAAGGCAAAGGAATGTATTCCGCCCACTGAAGGCAGGGTGAAAAAAAGCTTGAATATTTTTGCGATTTTACCGATAATTACTCTTTCCTTTGCATGATGCAGATAAAGTCAGTGAAACTTTTCGGCGGGTCAATCCTGCGGGAAAACAAAAAGTACGCGCTTGTAGCTCAGCTGGATAGAGCAACGGACTACGAATCCGTAGGTCGGGGGTTCGAATCCCTCCAAGCGCGCCAATAAAATGAAGGGGTTAGGTCAAATGGCCTAGCCCCTTTTTCTTCTGGGTAACATATGGGTAACACATTAACTTCTCGGCCTCTCCTGTTATATCCCCTCTACCATCAGTTCCGTTTCACCATATCTTCCGATACGCGTTATCAGGACGCATGTCACCCGCCCCTGCTTCCACTCCTCCGAAAATTTCCCTAAGGCCCTGTAGCGGCCATTACAGTGGCAAGGATTCCAAGATCCAGACATGAAAAAGTCCGGCCTCCATGTGGAAACCGGGCTGACTACGAGCGGAATTTTCTGTATCACCTGTTTACACAAGTGTCCCGCCTCAGTCGGAAATAGACTTTCAGACCGCTTGAGTTAAGGGTAAATGAGCCTCGCTGGCGATATTGAAGCCGGGGCGGGCTTGCTGTCGTTTTTGCTTCCTGAGTTCACGTGCTGCTTCGAGCTTTCTGTCACGCTCTTTGAAAATCTCCTGATCACGGCCGTTCAGCTTTGTGTTTAATTACGTTGTTTATCCCATTGCAAAGTGTATTTAATTCATTTTCGGAAATGATAAATGGCGGCATGGTATAAACTAAATTTCCGAACGGTCGCAACCAGATTCCTTCATCCACAAAGCATTGCTGAATCTGTTCCATGTTCACGGGTTCTTTCATTTCCACCACGCCAATTGCACCTAAAACACGGACCCCGGCTACCGAATCAGCTTGTTGTAATGGCAGCAGTTTTTCTTTCAAGACTTTTTCGATGAGCAAAACTTTTTCCTGCCAATTGCTTTGCAGAAGAAGCTCCGTGCTGGCCAAAGCTGTAGCGCAGGCCAAGGGATTGGCCATAAATGTTGGGCCGTGCATAAACACGCCGGGTGAGCCATTCGAAATGGTATAAGCCACATTTTGAGTGCACAACGTGGCGGCAAGCGTGAGATAACCGCCCGTTAAAGCTTTGCCCACGCACATAATATCTGGCGAAACGGCGGCATGTTCACAAGCAAACAGCTTTCCGGTACGGCCAAAGCCCGTTGCGATTTCATCGGCAATAAGCAAAATGTTGAAGTTTGTGCAAATCTCACGTATCCGTTTTAGATACTCCGGATGATAAAAGCGCATTCCTCCAGCGCCCTGCACAATTGGTTCGAGAATAAAAGCGGCTATATTTTCATGGTTTTGTTGCAGAAAAACCTTTACTTGGTTGGTTTCCGTTTCATCAAAAACATCGTAAAAGCCTGAACGAGGCGCAGGCAAAAAATACTGCTTTGCCAGGTTTTTATTAAAAATGGAGTGCATTCCAGTGTCGGGATCGGAAACGGACATGGCATGCCAGGTGTCGCCATGATAACCTTTGCGAACGGTAACAAATGCGTGCTTTGTGCTGCACGAACGGGAATGCCAGTATTGAAGCGCCATCTTCATGGCGACTTCAACAGCCACCGAACCCGAATCGCTAAAAAAAACATGTTCAAGGCCATCCGGCACGATTTTGAGCAGCAATTGCGCCAGTTCTATCGCAGGCTGGTGGGTCAGCCCACCAAACATAACGTGCGACATGCGCCCGATTTGGGCTGTCATGGCTGCATTAATCCTGGGGTTGTTGTACCCGTGAATGGCAGACCACCAACTCGACATTCCGTCAATAAGACGCCGTCCATTCATCAACTCAATGTAAACGCCCTCAGCTTTTGCCACCGGATAGCACTTCAGAGCTTTTGTGGCCGAAGTATATGGGTGCCATATGTGTGCCTTATCGAAATCAAGAATCTCTTGATCGTTCATTTTAATAAAATGATTGGAATTATGCATTTACATCCCCCCATGCCACCTTCATTCTGTGACAGCGTCGTGTCCATCCGGAAACTCCGGATATACACTAATGCAGTTTCCAATTCAGAAGCGAGGATTTTTTCATTCCGGCAAGAAACTTTTGCGAATCGCGGAATTACCTCCCGAACCCACTTTTTCTGGTATAAGTATCAAGTATTTGGTAATCATGAATACTAGAAGCAATAAGGACCAAATATGGATAGCTTGTTCTTGATCGCGGCAACCGGCGCCGCAGCAGTTATTTCTCTGCTGGCAGCCGGGCATGCCCTGTTGTGGAAAAGGGACCCGCGCTCCGCCCTCGGCTGGATCGTGGTGAGTCTCTACTTCCCGTTCATCGGCCCGTTCCTTTACTGGATGCTGGGAATCAACCGCATCATCCGCAAAGCGCGCCGCTGGCAGGAAACGGGCCGGCGCCTGCCGGGCCGGGAAGCCTTTCACGCACTGAGACAATCGGAAGTTGTCCCGCTTCTCCCTGCCGGGGCCTCGCATCTGAACGAATTGACCAGGCTGGTCGACAAGGTGGTGGCGTCACCCCTGACCGCAGGCAATCTGATAACCCCACTCCCTAACGGCGACACAGCTTACCCATCCATGCTCGCCGCAATTGATCGAGCTGCCACTTCCATACATTTGAGCACCTATATTTTCGACGCGGACCGGACCGGGCGCCGCTTTATTGAGGCTTTGAAAGCTTCCTCCGACAGGGGCGTGGAAGTACGCATCATAGTCGACGGTCTCGGCGAAAAGTATTCCCTCCCCACAGCCCGCAGCCTGCTGAAAGGGTCCGGGGTGATGATCCAACGTTTTCTCCCCCTGCATCAGGGGGGAAACCTCAACCTGCGGAACCACCGGAAAATCCTGGTAATCGACGGAGCCGTGGGTTTCACGGGAGGCATGAACATCGGCGGCAGACATATGGTTGAGCATCCGGAAACGCGGTCCCCCGTGATGGATATGCATTTTCGTATTGAAGGACCGGCAGTGGAGGATCTGCAGAGGATTTTCCTGGAGGACTGGTACTTCGTATCAGGGCAGCACCTGGACGACCCACGGTATTTCCCTCCCCTGGCCGCTGCAGGAAACTCCATCATCAGGGCCATCGGAGACGGACCTGACAAGGACTTCCGCAAACTTCACTGGATCGTCATGGGGGCTCTCTCCTGTGCGTCCCGGCATGTCCGCATCATGACACCCTACTTCATTCCCGACCGGGCGCTGATTTCGGCATTGGCGACCACAGCAATGCGCGGCATCGAAGTGACCCTGATTCTGCCCGGACGCAACAACCTTCCCCTGCTCCACTGGGCAGCCAGATCCTATCTGTGGGAGCTTCTCCAGTGCGGCATCCGGGTCTTCTACCAACCGCCCCCCTTTGTCCACACCAAGCTTTTTCTGATGGACGATCTCTGGAGCCTGATCGGATCCGCAAACCTTGACCCCAGGAGCCTCAGGCTCAACTTCGAGTTGAACCTGGGGGTATACGACGATCAATTCGGCAGGATATTGCAAAAACACTTCCAGGGAGCGCTCGCACGTTCCCGGGAGGTTACCCTGGAGGAAATGGACGGGCGGCCGCTGGCGCAAAAGATCCGGGACGGATCAGCGAAACTGTTGTCACCCTATCTGTAGGTATCCTCTCCTGGAATTATCCGTGTGCGGCATGCAACAGCGGAGATCAGGGAATCCTCTTGATTCTTAGAACTTTTGCCATAACCCATGCCACGAATGCCGCTATTATGCTGAGCATTGCCCCCATCTTGGCCGCTCCCTGGACAACCGGATCGGTGAATGCCTCTCCCGCGACGAAAAGAGCCACGGTAAAACCGATCCCCGCGGTTATTCCAGCCACCAGCAACTCCCTGGTTCCCATGCCGTCCGGAAGGGGAAAACCCAGTATCCTGCCGATCGATCCAAATGCAAAAATGCCCAGCGTCTTGCCGAGGACCAGCGACACCAGCACAAGCCAGGTGGCCGTGCCGACCTCGGAAAAGGCTACACCCGCGTTTGCCAGTCCGAACATGAACAGGCCGAAATCCACGATGACCTTCCAGTCGTGCTCGAATCGCGCCAGTGTCGACCGGTCCCGGGGATCTGCCTCGAACAGGTGCCGGGTCTCCCGCCACGGGTGGGGCAGGAATGGGACAATGAACACCAGGGCCAGGGCCGGGTGCAAATGGGCCTGATGCAGGCCGAACCAGCTCGCAGATCCTCCCAGGGCCAGATAGGGCCAGTAGCTTTTGAACTTCATTTTTCTCAACAGGAAAGCTGCCAGCATGCCGATGAGTGTCAAAAACATCCACTGCGGGGCAACGGGTACGGTCGGATCAGGATAAAAGATCGCTATGATTGCCAGTCCGATGCCGTCGTCAGCTATGGCCAGAAGGAGGAGGAATGCTATTACCGGGTGATTGTTGCCGAATATGATCCTGGCCACCAGCCAGGCAAGCGCAATGTCGGTTGCCGTGGGAATACCCCAACCATTGGCAAATGCAGGAGAACCGATAAAGTGATTCAGCAGGAAGTACACCGCTACCGGGCCGAGCACTCCGCCGAAGGTCGACAGCAGGGGGTTGACAGCCTTGCGGACAGGGTTCAGGTCACCACCGGGGAGGAAGCTCTGGGTGATCTCCACTGCGGCTATTCCGAAGAAGAACACCATGAACAGCTCATTGGTAATGAAATGGAAATTGAAAGGTCCAAAAATGTGGCCGTAGTCAAAGGCTTCATAGCCGGCCGGGTCCAGGTTGGCCCAGACAACCGCCGTGAGCACGCCAAGGATGAGCGGGACGGAAAACTCCCGCAAAAGATTGAGTTTTTGCTTCACCATATCCCTCCGGAACAGTCGCAAGGGTCTTCGCCCGCGACCCAACATTACCTGGGCCATGGCATGATTCGCAACAGCTATTTCCTAGAGGGATCACCCAACGGAAAGGATAATCGGGAAAACCGCGCTGAGCTGATTCAGTTTGATACATGGCATGGCATCATAAAAAAACGGGGCCTTGATCATTCAGCCCCGCTTCGTCCAATAATTCAGGATCACTCTACCCTGACGGTTATAGGCCGGGGAATCGCTTCACTTTTCTTCGGCAGAGTAATCGTTAACACCCCCTTGTCGCAGACAGCGGAGGCTCTCTCCGGCTCTATGGTGTGGGGAAGTGAGAAGATTCGCTGGAACGGACCATAGCAACGTTCGATACGGTGATAGCTTTCATTGCCCACATCCGAATCCTGCTTGCGTTCTCCCCGGATTGTCAGGGTGGTATCCTCGATCTTCACCTCGATATCCCGCTGTTCCACTCCCGGGAGTTCCGCCCGAATCACCACTGATTCACCGCTTTCGAAAATATCAACCAGTGGCTGCCAGACCCCATCCCCGAGATCTTCGCCCGTCTCCCGGCTCCATGCCAGATCAAGCAACCTGCCCATCTGTTCCTGCATGCTGCGCAGTTCGCGCAGGGGATTGTACTTCACGATCGCCATCCGCTTCCGCTCCTCTTTATTTCAGAATTCCCGGTTTTCCTGGATTTTACTTCAGATGCTTCCCCTTCGGGATGCTGTGCTTGAGTTTTTTCGAACCGTCGTAGAGGGAATTTTTCGTCACGCCCCTTTTTTCTTTCAAATCTCTTTTCCCGTAACTATCCTCCAGCAGCACTTCAACCTCGTCAGCAAGCTTCTCAATCGATTCCTGTTCTTTGTTCGTCATAAAGCATACCCCTTTTTTAAGAGCATCCGATTCGATGACAACCCATGGAAAAGAAAAAGCCGCCTTTTCTCACCCCCTTCTTTCTTTTTCTATTGGAATGGTAGCAGACTTTGGAAGAGGGTGCAACCCGGGCGGCTTCATTGAAGGAGGAACATGCCGCCGGGTTATCCCCCCTTGTATGTGGTGCTGTTCTGGATTACTATGCTCTGCGCCAGAGACCGTTTTTTCCAGAGACAGGACAGGCCGGAGGAGATCGTCATGCTTGAATACAAGGTCGTAGAAGTGAGCACAGTGTCTGAGGATATCCTGGAAGAAGTACTGAACGAATGGACCGCCAAGGGCTGGCGTTACGACGGCATGCAGTTCGCCATGCGGGAATCCAGCAGGCGGCCGAGCATGGCATTTGTGCTTTTTACCAGGGATGCCGATAACAAGGGAGATGAATAGATGACCAGCAGACCGAGCCTCTACCTGATAGACGGCTCCTCCTATATCTACCGCGCCTATTACGCAATACGTCACCTTTCCTCGCCGAAAGGCTTTCCCACCAACGCGCTCTACGGCTTCACCCAGATGCTGCTCAAGGTGCTGAAGGACAGGAACCCTGATCATGTGGCGGTCGTGTTTGATGCGGGCCGCCGTACTTTCCGCACCGAGATCTACCCGGAATACAAGGCCAACAGGTCGGCCATGCCCGATGACCTGGTCCCCCAGATCGGTCCGATCAAGGAAATTGTGCGTGCTTTCAACATCCCGGTGCTGGAGCTGGAGAACTTCGAAGCAGACGACATCATCGGAACCATGGCGCGGCAATGCGAGTCAAAGGGCATGGACGTGGTGGTGGTGACGGGTGACAAGGACCTCATGCAGATAGTAACCGGGTCGGTCACCCTGCTGGACACCATGAAGGACAAATCATCGGGCATTGCCGACGTTATTGAGCGCTTCGGCGTGGGGCCCGATCTTGTCGTGGATGTTCTGGGACTTGCGGGCGACAGTTCGGACAACATTCCCGGAGTGCCGGGCATCGGCGAAAAGACCGCGACCAAACTCATCCTGGAATACGGGTCTCTCGACGCGCTTATCGGGAGATCGGGCGAAATCAAGGGAAAAACCGGCGAGCGGATCCGCGAATTCGCCGACCAGGCCCGGCTTTCCCGTCGTCTTGCCACCATTGACCGGAGCACCCCCATAGAGTATCGCTATGAGGATCTTGCTCTCACACCCCCCGACAACCGCCGCCTGGCCGAACTCTTCAGGGAATACGGCTTCACCACCCTGATGAAGGAACTGACCAGCGAAGCCAGCCTTCCAACAGCCAACTACCGTACCATACTTACCGCGCGGGACTTCGACTCCCTGCTCTCGGACCTCGGCAAGGCACCGGCATTTGCCATAGACCTGGAGACAACCAGCCTCAATCCCCTGGAAGCTGAAATCGTCGGAATATCCTTTTCTTTTCGCGAGCACGAAGCATGCTACCTGCCGGTAGGCCACCGGTGCGACGGCGCCCCGTGCCAGCTCCAGCGGGATCAGGTCCTGGAAAAACTCGCACCGCTTTTAACCGATCCGTCCCGCCCGAAAATCGGCCAGAACATCAAGTATGACTACCAGGTCCTGCGCCGCTCAGGGATTAAAATGGATGGGATCTGGTTCGACACAATGGTTGCTTCCTACCTGTTGAACCCTGTTCGATCAGGTCACGGACTGGACTCCCTGGCGGTGGAATACCTCGATCACAAGATGATTTCCTATGAAGAGGTGGCCGGCAAGGGAAAGGAACAGGTATGTTTCTCCATGGTTCCGGTCGAACGGGCCTCGCTCTACTCCTGCGAAGACTCTGACGCCACATTCCTGCTTCACGGACTGTTTCTTCCCAGGCTGGGGGAGTCGGGGCTGGAAAAGCTGTTTTTCGACCTGGAAATGCCGCTGGTGAAAATACTGGCCGAAATGGAGCTGGAGGGGGTGAAACTGGACCTGGCACGGCTTGCGGAACTTTCGGAAGGCTTTGCCGCGCAACTGGCCGAACTGGAAAACCGGATCTTCGATCTTGCCGGCATCCGGTTCAACATAAATTCGCCGAAGCAGCTGGGTGAAGTGCTGTTCGAGCGGCTGCGGCTCACTGCCGGGAAAAAGACCAAGACCGGCTGGTCCACCGACATGGACGTGCTGAACCGTCTTGCCCAGGAACATGAGCTTCCGGCCCTGGTGCTGCAGTACCGGAGCATATCGAAGCTGAAATCCACCTATACCGATTCGCTTCCAAGGCTCGTGGATCCGGCTACCGGGAGGATTCATACTTCCTATAACCAGGCGGTGACCAATACGGGAAGACTCTCCTCTTCGGAGCCGAACCTGCAGAACATCCCTATCCGCACCGAGGAAGGCAGAAAGATCCGCCATGCGTTCATTGCAGAAACGGGCTCTCTGCTGCTCTCCGCGGACTATTCGCAGATCGAGCTGCGCGTTCTGGCCCACCTTTCCGGCGACCGAGTCTTCTGCGACGCCTTTGCCAGGGACGAAGACATTCATACCCGCACTGCCAGCGAAGTCTTCGACATCATGCCGGGACTGGTGACGCCGGAAATGCGCCGCCAGGCGAAGACCATAAACTTCGGGGTCATTTACGGACAGGGAGCTTTCAGCCTGGCACGTGAGCTGGGGGTTTCCACCAGGATCGCCAAGGAATTCATCGACAACTATTTCGCCCGCCACAGCGGAGCCCGGGAATTCCTCGACGCATGCGTCCGAATTGCCGAACGGGAAGGATACGTTACCACGATCATGGGTCGGCGCCTGCCCATTCCCGATATCAGGAGCAGCAATGCAAACATCCGGGCCTTCGCGCAAAGGAACGCAATAAACTACCCTATCCAGGGCTCGGCTGCTGATATTATCAAACAGGCCATGGTCCGCATCTGGAACCGCCTCCGGCGCGAAGGAATGAAAAGCCGGCTCATCATGCAGGTTCACGACGAACTTGTATTCGAGGTCCCGGAAGAAGAGCGAGTGCAGATGGAGATTCTGGTAAGCCGCGAGATGGAGCAGGCCGTGCCGCTAAAAGTCCCGCTCAAGGTGGATGTGAATTGCGGCAAAAACTGGAGCGAGGCGCACTAACGGGCCACCTTCTCCCTCAATGGAGAAGGGCTTGATTGATTGCCCTCGCCATCGAGGGAGAGGGCGGGCAAAGCCCGGGTGAGGGGTGAAAATGCAGGGGCACCCCCCTGTGGGTGCCCTTCTAGTGGGCAGGCGGGGGCCTGCCCCTACGGGAACAATGTTGCGCCGCACTTTTTCAAGAGGATAGACCAAAAAAAATGGACCCGGATAACGGGTCCTTATCAGAGTCTCTCCACTCTGCCGTGGGTTTAGGGCCTCACAGCGAGTTCCCTATAAGGGGGCATTATTGTATCGCTTCAGGCAAAACCCGCAAGGGGCAGCACACCACGACCTGAATAACACCCGTTCTGTGAATGTTCCGCAGGGGCTTGATAACCTCACGAACATGGCAGAGAGACTACGCTTAGAGCGTACCCCAGAGCAGGGAAAAAATCAAGCGGATTTCGGCTCCCGAATATCATTTCCGCTACTGCCGAGAAAGGCGATCAGTCTTCCGATCTCCTCCATCAGGCGTGCGAATCCCTGGGGCGTCAACGACTGGGGACCGTCCGACAGCGCCTTTTCCGGATTGGGGTGCACCTCCAGGAGAATTCCGTCGGCCCCCGCCACCAGAGCGGCCTTTGCCATGGGAGGAACCAGCATTCTCCTCCCGGTGGCATGGGAAGGATCCACGACTATGGGCAGATGGGTCAGCTCCCGTATCAAAGGCACGACAGCCAGGTCCAGTGTGTTGCGGGTAGCGGTCTCGAAAGTGCGTATGCCCCGTTCACAAAGAATAACAGCGGAATTGCCTTCGGCGAGGATATATTCCGCCGCCGCCAGGAATTCCTCGATTGTCGCACTCATTCCCCGCTTGAGAAGCACCGGTTTCCTGATCTTGCCCAATTCGCGCAGCAGCTCGAAATTCTGCATGTTGCGCGCCCCTACCTGGAGCATGTCCGCATAACCGGCAACCAGATCAACCGTTTCGGGGCTCATCACTTCGGTCACGAAGGGAAGCCCGGTCTGGCGGGAAGCCAGCGCCAGCAGCCTCAGGCCCTCCTCTTTCAAGCCCTGGAACGTATGGGGTCCGGTTCGGGGCTTGAAAGCCCCGCCGCGCAGCATGTCAGCCCCGGCAGCCTTGACGGCCCTGGCGGTTTCGCATATCTGCTCTTCGCTCTCGACTGCGCACGGTCCGGCTATGATCACGGGTCGTTTTCCCGCGCCGATTTCGAGGCCGGCTACCTTCACGATAGTGTTCCTGGGGTGAAAGTCGCGTGATACGAGTTTGTACGGCTTGGACACATGGATGACTTCCTGTACGCCGGGGAGGTCCCGCACAGTCGAATCGTCAACGTAGCCCTTGTTGCCGAGCACCCCGATGGCTGTTCTCTCGCTTCCCGGGATGGGCGCCGCTCTGAACCCAAGCCTGTCGATAGCCTTTATCACCGCATCGATCTGTTTTTTCCCTGCTTTGTGATTCATTACGATGAGCACGAAAGCCTCCGATATCCCTCGCCCCCTGAAGACGGAGGCTTGACGTTGTACGGCCCCGGCAAGAGGCCTGACTGAAAAGACGTTCCCGGAACCGGCAAACCCTGAAGCCCGGGTGAAACAGTAGGGTCAACAGATGAGATAAGTATCACGAATCAGCCCGCGGTGGTAGCATGTTTTTGCATATCGCGGAACGCTCCGCCTTCTTCTTCATGGAACTCCATATCGCCGAAACTCAAGCCGCAAGCGTAGAAATGTGTTGCAGGGACCTTTCCTTCTGCAAACATCACGGATATTTTTGAAATAATGACTTGATTTTTCCCCGAGCCCTGTTTATATTTTACGTCGTGATTAGCACTCAGAAGGTTTGAGTGCTAATATTTTTCCAAAAAATACTTATCCAAGCATGAAAGGAGAATGAAGGTATGAATCTAAGACCCCTGCAGGACCGTATCATCGTGAAAAGACTCGAGGAAGAGAACAAAACCTCCGGCGGCATCTATATCCCCGATACAGCCAAGGAAAAACCGCAGAAGGGCGAAATCATCGCCGTAGGAAAGGGAAAAACGACTGAAGACGGCAAGCTCATGCCGGTAGACGTCAAAGTAGGCGACAAGGTTCTTTTTGGTAAATATGCAGGCACGGAAATCAAGATCGACGGTATCGATTATCTCATCATGCGCGAAGACGACATCCTCGGCGTGATCGAATAACCACAGCTTTCAGACACTTCATAAAAACCATTATCAATATCGAAGAAGGAGATTACCATTATGGCAGCAAAGACCATCAAGTTCGACCAGGAAGGCAGAAACTCCATCCTGAAGGGTGTCAACACCCTTTCGGATGCCGTCAAGGTTACCCTCGGCCCCAAAGGCCGCAACGTTGTGATCGAGAAATCCTTCGGTTCCCCAGTCATCACCAAGGACGGTGTGACCGTTGCCAAGGAAGTGGAACTGGAAGACAAGTTTGAAAACATGGGCGCACAGCTGGTGAAGGAAGTCGCTTCCAAGACCTCCGATGTCGCCGGTGACGGGACAACTACGGCTACGGTTCTTGCCCAGGCCATTTTCGGCCAGGGCGCCAAGCTGGTTGCTGCCGGCAACAACCCCATGGATATCAAGCGCGGCATCGACCAGGCAGTCGAAACTGTCGTTGCGGAACTCAAGAAAATTTCCAAGCCCATCAAGGACCACAAGGAAATCGCCCAGGTCGGAACCATCTCCGCCAACAACGACAAGACCATCGGCGACATCATCGCCCAGGCAATGGAAAAAGTCGGCAAGGAAGGCGTTATCACCGTGGAGGAAGCCAAAGCCATGGAAACCACCCTGGAAACCGTGGAAGGCATGCAGTTCGACCGCGGCTACCTCTCCCCCTACTTCGTAACCGATCCCGAGCGCATGGAAGCATCCATCGAGAATGTCAGCATCCTCATCCATGACAAGAAGATCAGCAACATGAAGGACCTCCTCCCGATCCTCGAGCAGACCGCCAAGTCCGGCAGGCCGCTCCTGATCATTGCCGAAGACATCGAAGGCGAAGCCCTCGCCACTCTCGTGGTCAACAAGCTGCGCGGCGTGCTGAACGTCTGCGCGGTCAAGGCCCCCGGCTTCGGCGACCGCCGCAAAGCCATGCTGGAAGACATCGCCATCCTCACTGGCGGCAAGGTCATCTCCGAAGAACTCGGTTTCAAGCTCGAGAACGCATCCATGGACATGCTCGGCAGCGCCAAGAAGATCACAGTGGACAAGGACAACACTACCATCATCGACGGCGCCGGCGCCGAAGCAGACATCCAGGGCCGCGTCAAGCAGATCCGCGCCCAGATCGAGGAAACAACCAGCGATTATGACCGCGAGAAGCTCCAGGAGCGTCTTGCCAAGCTGGTCGGCGGTGTGGCGGTAATCAGGGTCGGCGCAGCCACCGAAACCGAAATGAAGGAAAAGAAAGCCCGCGTCGAAGACGCCCTCCACGCAACCCGCGCGGCAGTGGAAGAAGGCATCGTCCCCGGAGGCGGCGTCGCCTACCTGAGAACGATCGCATCTCTCGACAAGCTCAAGCTTTCCCATGACCAGCAGTTCGGCGTCAATGTCATCAAGCGCGCACTGGAGGAGCCGATCCGCCAGATCTCCGCCAATGCAGGCGTAGAAGGCTCCATCGTGGTTGACAAAGTGAAAAGCGGCGAAGGCGCATTCGGCTACGACGCTTCCGAAGACCAGTACGGCGACATGGTTCAGTTCGGCATCATCGACCCGACCAAAGTCTCCCGCACTGCGTTGCAGAATGCGGCATCCGTCGCAGGCCTGATGTTGACCACCGAGGCGATGATCGCTGAAAAACCGAAGAAAGACAGCGGCCCCATGATGCCTCCCGGCGGCATGGGCGGTATGGGCGGCATGGGCGGCATGGATTACTGATATCCGGCCGGCTGTTTCGCAATCGAAAAAGGGAGCGGTTTCCGCTCCCTTTTTCTTTAGGTGCTCAGGCTGAGGGCAGATGGGTAGGCTCAGCCTGTCGAAAGGTAGCTGTTATTTTTCTATTCCTATTCGTGCCGCCACCCCGGCCCGGTAATAATGCTTGACTTCCCTCATCTCCGTCACCAGGTCCGCAGCCTCAATTACTTCGGGCGCAGCGTTCCGGCCGGTCAGCACCAGTTCGACGCAGTGCGCCTTTTCTCTCATCAATTCAAGCAGTTCCACCACTGAGACAAGGCCATGGGATACAGCGGTGTTGATTTCATCCAGTATGACCAGGTCATAGACAGAACCCCTGACTGCCTCCCTGGCCATCCTGAACGCCTTTCGCGCCATCCCCACCGCCTCGGCATCAGGCTCACCGCCGGCCAGCCACCCCTTATGCCCCATCTGCACCAGCGTGAAGCAGGGCGCCAGTCTTTTTGCGGCGATATGCTCTCCACACGGCTCGCATCCCTTCACAAACTGGATCATGCAGACGCGCAGTTCGCGACCGACCGCCCTGAGCGCAAGACCAAGCGCAGCGGTAGTCTTGCCCTTGCCGTTTCCCGTGTATACCTGTATGTAGCCTTTTGCGAGTTTGTGTCCGTCCATATGTCCATCCCTCTAATCAGCTAAAACAGTGCCCGCGATAATCAAAATAAACCTTGCCAATCACTTATATGGTAAATATAATATATATAGAAAAGATAGTTGCGAGAGTCGAATGACTCTCATTATGCCCTAGCCGACTGACCCTCCTAGTCGCTAGGGTGTTTTTTTGAACGAAAATGGTACGGGGGAAATGCTTTTTTTGCATTTTCGCACATACCCGTGCCAGAGATGGTACAGAGTACCGCTTCCACTAATTAGAAACCTGTTGCATATGCCTTTGAATTGCGTACATGTTGCGTTTCCCATGTGGCAATTCACCGCCCTCCGGATATTGGCATGGATATAGCATTAAACAATCGCAACACGCATGCAACCAGTACGGTCCGGACCCGGAGGAGGACAGAGAAATGGGTAGAATGAGGGAACATCCTCGATATAATGTCATTTCCATGAGGATAAGCGATGAAGAGCGGGAGACTCTTCAGGAAATCATGCAGACAACCCAGAAAAGCATGTCGGACATAATGAGAGAGGCGATGGAACTCTTCAAGAACAAGTGGGCCAAGCCCCAACTGGAAAACAAAGCCGCCTGAAGAGTTCCATGAATGGTATACCCACGGGGGCGGAACCATCACGCCCCCGTGTTTCCTGCCAGGTGAACCGGAAATTCAGACGGTTCACGATCAGAGTTGCCTGATTTTCCAATCCGTCCCCTGCGGGGAATCCAGAAGGACGATGTTCCGGGCAAGGAGCGCATCGCGGATTTCGTCACTTTTCGCGAAATCGCGCGCCTTCCGCGCGGCAGTCCTTTCTTCTATCAGCTTCTCGATTTCCTCCCGCGTTATTCCAAGCTCTTTGAGCTTTCTCTCCCGTGCCCCGTCCAGATATGCCCTTGGCTCGGTGCGGAATATTCCCATGACCATTCCCGCCTCTTCCAGCACCTTACGCGAACGGCACAGCAATCTCCGCACCACGTCAAGGGGCTTCGGCGCCTCCGCCACCACCCGGTTGACACATCGCACCAGGTCGAAAATGGCTCCCAGGGCCTGGGCGGTGTTGAAATCGTCATCCATCGCTTCCCTGAACCGTACCGGGAATGATTCCACCTTTTCCAGCAACTCGGAATGGGCCTCGTTCAGTTTTTTCGGAATACCGTCCAGGCCGTCACCGGTCAACCCTTCGGCAAATTCCTCCATTTTTGCCAGCGCAGTGTAGATGCGATCCAGGCCCGCTTCAGCCTCGTTCATGTTCTGATCGGAGAAATCCAGAGGCGAGCGGTAGTGGGCGGTCAGGAGGAAAAAACGGAGCACCTCTGCTTCGTAGCGCTCCAGGACCTCCTTGATGGTGAAAAAATTGCCCAGGGACTTGCTCATTTTCTCCGAGTTGATGTTGACGAACCCGTTATGGAGCCAGTACCTGACGAACGGCTTGCCGGTTGCCGCCTCGGACTGGGCGATCTCGTTCTCGTGGTGGGGAAACACCAGGTCCTTGCCGCCGCCGTGGATGTCGATGGTCTCGCCGAGAAACCGCATGCTCATGGCCGAACATTCGATATGCCATCCGGGCCGCCCCTTGCCCCAGGGCGAATCCCAGGAAGGTTCGCCAGGCTTGGCCTCCTTCCAGAGGACAAAATCCATGGGATGCTCCTTGCGCTCGTCCACCTCGATCCTGGCGCCGGCCTTCATGTCATCCAGGTTGCGCTTGGAAAGCTTCAGGTACTCGTCATACTTTTCCACGTTGAAATAGACATCCCCGCCTGCCTGATAGGCAAAGCCCTTTTCGACAAGAGCTGATACGATACCGACTATGTCGCTTATATGCTCAGTGGCCCTCGGCTGAAAAGTAGGGACCTCGATCCCCAGCGCCTTCATGTCGCGGTCGAATTCCCGTATGAAACGTTCCGTTATCTCACGGAAGTCGACCCCTTCCCTGTTGGCCCGGTTTATGATCTTGTCATCCACGTCGGTATAATTGCGCACGTAGGTCACGTCATACCCGAGATGACGAAGATAACGATAGACCACGTCGAATACCACATTGGCGCGGGCATGGCCGATATGGCAATGGTCATATACGGTTACACCGCAGACATACATGGAAACCTTTCCGGGAACCTGGGGGACGAATTCCTCTTTCTTTCCGGTCAGGGTGTTGTAGATGCGTAATGGCATGGTCAAATCCTCAAAAAAGGCAGATGTTATAAACCGGCAGGGCTAGGCGCCGGCTTTGGCCCAGGAATCCCGCAGCGTGACGATCCGGTTGAAGACCGGCGAACCGGGTTGTGACTCCTTGACGTCAACGGAGAAATATCCCTGACGTTCCAGTTGGAAGCAGCTGCCCGGAGAAGCAAGGGCAAGACTCGGCTCCATCCGGCAATGGTCCAGCGACTTCAGGGATTCCGGGTTCAGAGCTGACTTCCAGTCAACTCCACCCTTGTCGCTGCCCGGCTGCGGTACGGAGAACAGGCGGTCATAGAGCCTGACCCGCGCGTTGATCCCGTGGGCAGCTGAAACCCAGTGGATGGTTCCCTTGATTTTCCGGCCGTCCGCGGCAGATCCGCCCCTTGAATCAGGATCATAGGTGCAGCGAATCTCCGCTATCTCACCGGTTCTTTCATCCTTTACCACGCCGGTACACTTGACTATATAAGCGTAGCGGAGACGCACCTCCCTCCCGGGTGCGAGACGGAAGAATCCCTTGGGCGGCTCTTCGAGAAAATCTTCCACCTCGATGTAGATCTCCCGCGAAAAGGGGACCTTCCTCGTGCCCATGGAAGGGTCGTTGGGGTGGTTCAATGCATCGAACTCTTCGGTCAGGTCTTCAGGGTAATTTTCAATCACCACGCGCAGGGGGTTGAGCACCGCCATGGCCCGGGGAGCCCGTTGGTTCAAGTCTTCGCGCACGCAGTCCTCAAGGACCCCCATTTCGATCCAGCTGTCGTTCTTCCCGACCCCGATCCGTTCGCAGAAAGTCCGGATCGCCCCAGCAGTGTAGCCGCGGCGCCGCATACCGACAATGGTGGGCATTCTGGGATCGTCCCAGCCGTTCACGTACCCCGCGCGGACCAGTTCCAGGAGCTTCCGCTTGCTCATAACCGTGTAAGTCAGGTTCAGGCGGGCAAATTCGATCTGTCGGGGAGCATAAATGTCGAGGGCATCCAGGAACCATTCGTACAGGGGGCGGTGATCCTCGAACTCCAGTGTGCAGATGGAGTGGGTTATCCCCTCGATGGAATCCGACTGGCCGTGGGCATAGTCGTACATGGGGTAGATGCACCAATCATCTCCGGTATGGGGATGGTTCGCGTGGAGGATGCGGTACATGACCGGGTCGCGCAGGTTCATGTTGGGTGACGACATGTCGATCTTGGCCCTGAGGACGCGGGAGCCGTCGGGAAACTCACCGGCCCGCATGCGTCTGAACAGGTCCAGGTTTTCCTCGGGCGACCGGTCGCGGAAGGGGCTCTCCTTGCCCGGCTCGGTAAGGGTCCCCCGGTGTTCGCGGATCTGATCCGAGGTAAGGTCGTCCACATAAGCCTTGCCTTTTATGATCAGCTCCTCCGCCCATTCATACAATTGCCCGAAATAGTCCGAGGCATTGCGGAGGTGGTCCCCCCAATCGAAGCCGAGCCAGCGGACACTGTCCTTTATGGTGTCAATGTACTCCATGTCCTCTTTCGCCGGGTTGGTGTCGTCAAAACGGAGATGGCAGCGTCCGCCGTAATCCCTGGCCAGTCCGAAATTGAGACAGATCGACTTGGCATGGCCGATGTGGAGATAGCCGTTCGGCTCAGGCGGGAAACGGGTGACTATGGTCTGGTGCTTGCCGGTTTTCAGGTCCTCTTCGATTATGTTGCGGATGAAATTGGTCGGCTGGGACGGCTCGGTTGCGGCGCGCGCCTGCCCATTGTCTTTAATGTTGTTCGGATTTGCCATTCCCTCTCCCCGTAAATAAAATCAGCACCCGGAAGAATTCACGCCGATGCTCATATCTCTTTGTTTTCCATGAGAGCGACCGCATAGGTCGCGATTCCCTCTCCGCGGCCGGCAAAACCAAGTTCCTCGGTTGTGGTAGCCTTGATGTTGATCCTGCCGGGATCGCAGTCCATGGTATCGGCGATCATCGATCTCATGGCAGGTATGTGTGGCGCCAGCTTGGGCCGCTGGGCAACGACCGTGGCATCGATATTGCCGATCGCATACCCCCGGGATTCCGCCAGCGTCATCACCTGCCTGAGCAGTTTCAGGCTGGAGATTCCCTTGTAGGCCGGGTCCGAATCGGGAAAGTGCTTGCCGATGTCACCCTCGCCGATCGCTCCGAGAATGGCATCGCATATGGCATGGAGCAGGACATCCGCATCCGAATGGCCAAGCAGCCCCTTCGCATACGGTATCTCCACCCCCCCCAGAATGAGTCTTCTTCCGGTCACCAGCTGGTGAACATCATAGCCATGTCCGATACGCATGTCCGCGGTTCCTCCATTCCTTGCTCAAGCCTTCACTCAACCTTCAGTTCTCTGCCTTTTTTCTTTCAGGAACGCCTCGGCCAGGATGAGATCCTCAGGCGTCGTTATCTTGAAATTGCCGTATTCACCTGCCACTATACGGACGGATTTCCCCAGCCGCTCCACCAGGGAGGAGTCGTCGGTGCCCAGCCAGCCCTCCATGGCCGCCCGCTCATGTGCGTCCCGGATGATGCAGTAGCGGAAAGCCTGGGGTGTCTGGGCAAGCCATAGGCTGTTGCGGGGCGGGGTTTCCAGGACCACGCATTCCCTGACGACTTTTACCGTGTCTTTTACCGGAACAGCGACGAGAGCCCCATCATGGAGGCGAGCCGTCTCAATGGCGTCCCTGAGAACTGACCTGGAGAGAAAAGGCCGCACCCCGTCATGAATGACAACCACTGTATCCTGCGCACCGGGAGATTGGATTGCCCGCAACCCGTTCAAAACCGAATGCTGCCTCTCACTGCCTCCGGAAACGATTCTGGAAACCTTGGAGAACCCGAACCTCGCCACGACGTTTTCACGGCAATAGGGGATCTCGTCTTCGGGAACGATAAGACAGACCTCATCAACGAAAGGCGACCCCTCGAAGACTTCCAGGGTATGGGCCAGGATCGGCTTGCCGGCCAGCAGCAGGTACTGCTTGTTGATGCCCGCCCTCATCCTCTTTCCCATGCCCGCGGCAGGGATCAGTGCCGTCACAGCCATCTGCTCGCTACCCTCCTTTGCCCGGCCGACAGCCCGATCGGTGCCTGATCGATCAACAGGCAGATGTTTCATCCACAGCGAATCATATACTATAAATGCACGTACTTTAGCCGGTCAATGAAAATCTTCACCCTCAATGCTGCCGGGAGGAGTGTTCATGGCAGGCACCATCCGAATCAGCTTGCATTTTCCACTTTGCGCGGATAATCTTTTCGCCAAAGGAGTTTCCGATGGACCCTGTCCGACATCTCAAGGTTTCCATTATCGTTCTTGCCCTCCTTGTAACCCTCGGCAGCCTCGGCTTCATGGGAATCGAGGGATGGAGCTTCCTCGATTCCCTCTACATGACGGTAATCACCCTTGCAACCGTAGGTTTCCAGGAAGTCCATCCGCTGAGCCATATCGGAAAAATCTTCACCATGCTGCTCATCGTATTCGGTGTCAGCGTGCTCGGCTATATCGTGGGAAGTTTGGCCCAGATAATGTTCGAAGGGCAGTTCCAGCGCATTATGGGGAGGAAAAAGGTGGAAAAACAGATTGATGCCCTGAGTGACCATTACATCGTCTGCGGATTCGGCAGAATGGGCGCCCTCATCTGCCGGGAATTCGCAGCCAAGCCGCTCGCCTTCGTGGTGGTTGAGAAAATACCCCAAGTCATAGAAAAGCTGGAAGCGGAAGGCTACCTCTTCCTCCGCGGCGACGCGACAGACGACGATACGCTGCTGAAAGCAGGCATCAAGAGAGCAAAAGGACTGATCTCGGTAGTTGCCTCGGACACCGAAAACGTCTACATCACGCTCACCGCCCGCGAACTCAACCCGGATCTGTTCATCCTGGCCCGCTCCGGCGACGAAGGATCGGACATCAAGCTGAAACGCGCGGGCGCCAGCAAAGTCATTTCTCCTTACCTGATCGGTGGGAGCCGCATGGCGCAGGCTATTCTACGGCCCAATGTGGTCGACTTCATCGAGATCGCCACCGGCAGGGAGCACCTGGACCTGCAAATGGAGGAAATCATGATTCCCCATGATTCGGGGTTCATCGGTGAAAATCTGGTGAGTTCGGGTTTCAGGAAGGAAACCGGGGTGATGATTGTCGGCATCAAGAAAGCCAGCGGAAAAATGGTTTTCAATCCCGAATCACATACCAGGATCGAAGCGCATGACACCCTGATAGTACTGGGTGAATCCAGCGCCATCCTGAAGCTGGAAGAACTGGTAAAATGCAAAAGTTGCGCCCATGACATGATCCGGCGCCAAGGGAAAAAGAACGAACATGAAAACTGATCGGATCCATGTCCATGTCCCATTCGCCCTTCTCCGGGAGCATCTCGGTTTCATCCTCGAGCGAAAGATCAACCCGGAGATCGCTTTCTCCGCTGATTCCCTCGACATGCCGGACATTGGAATGCTCAAGGAAATATCGTCCCTATTCAGCGAAAACAGCATCATGACCACCATTCATGCGCCATTCATGGACCTGAACCCCGGGGCACTTGACCGCCTGGTGCTGGAAGCCACTCGGCTCCGCTTCCGCCAGATCATGGAAATGGCTGAAATATTCAGGCCGTCCGTGGTGGTGTTCCACCCCGGATATGATCGTTGGCGCTACGGCGGAAACAGGGACCGTTGGCTGCGTCACGCAGTAGACACCTTCAGGCCGATCGTCGAAAGCGCCGACCAAATCGGCTGTATTGCCGCGGTCGAGAATATCTTCGAGGAAGATCCCTCGACTTTGAGGGCTCTGCTTGACAGCATCCCTTCACCGTTTTTCCGTCATTGCTTTGATGTGGGACACTGGAACCTGTTCTCCCGGATAGGCATGGAAGAATGGTTCGGCGAACTTGGTTCCCATATTGCCGAAACCCACATTCATGACAACAGCGGCACTGCGGACGACCACCTTCCCATCGGAGAAGCAGGCATTGACTTTCCCCTTTTTTTCCGCCTCATGGAGCGCTACGCTCCCGAAGCAGCCTGGACAATCGAAGCCCACAGCCGCGACGCCGTCGAACGGGCGCTCCGCAACCTGGAACCGTACGCAATGAAACGGCAAAGCGAAAACAGTCGGCCACTTTTCTCTTGACATCGGGGCATCCCATCGGCAACAATGTCTGACATGACAACCTGCGCTTATATCACTTTTAATACCTTTTCCTTTTGGTACGGTTTCTTTTTTCGACCGTCCACCCGGGTAAAGGTTTGATTAAGGTGTAGCAGGAAACAATCAATTCCGGAAGCCGAGGGTGGACATGAAACCATTCCTCGGCTTTGCTGTTTATAATACATAAATACGTTAGCGCAAAAGGGCCGGGGGATTTCACCGGCCCTTTCGCGTTTCCGGAGACAAGGAGAAGGTGATGATAATCGTCATGAAATCGGGGGCAGCCAAGAAAGACAAGGATGAGGTTTTGAAGCGCATCCGGGAGCTGGGCTACAAGCCGCATGTAATCCACGGCACCACCAGGGACGTCATCGGAGCGGTCGGCGACGAGCGCGGCAAGCTCGTCCTCCAGTCACTGGAATCCATGCACGGAGTGGAAAGCGTGGTGCCCATACTGCAACCCTACAAGCTTGCGTCTAAGGAACTGAAAAGGGAAGCCAGCATTATCCGGATCAGCGACACCGTAACCATTGGAGACAGGGATATCGTGGTGATGGCCGGGCCATGTTCCGTCGAGAGCGAAGAACAGATCATCGAAACCGCAATCGCAGTGCGCGACGCCGGCGCCCGGATACTGCGGGGCGGAGCCTACAAACCGCGCACATCCCCCTACTCATTCCAGGGCCTGGAAGAAGAGGGCCTTCAACTCCTGGCCAAGGCACGGGAAATCAGCGGCCTGCCGTTCGTCACGGAAGTAGTGAATCCCGAAACGGTGGACCTGGTTGCCGGATATGCGGACATGCTGCAGATCGGCGCACGAAACGCCCAGAACTTCGCCCTGCTGA
Source organism: Geobacteraceae bacterium (assembly GCA_034933285.1). Taxonomy (GTDB): domain Bacteria; phylum Desulfobacterota; class Desulfuromonadia; order Geobacterales; family Geobacteraceae; genus RPRC01. Next base: position 40,601 of record JAYFNT010000028.1, read on the forward strand.
AAAAGGTGGGCCAGGCTGGCAAACCGGTCCTTTTGAAGCGCGGTATGTGCATGACCATCCAGGAGTTTCTCATGAGCGCTGAGTATGTCATGAGCGAGGGCAACCAGGCGGTCGTTCTCTGCGAACGCGGCATCAGGACTTTCGAAACCGCCACACGCAACACCCTGGACCTCTCGGCCATTCCCGTGCTCAAGGGGAAGACCCATCTTCCGGTGATCGCTGACCCGTCGCACGGCACCGGAGACTACCATTACGTCTCCTCAATGGCTTGCGCAGCCGTTGCCGCAGGCGCCGACGGACTCATGATCGAGGTCCATTCAGACCCGGAACATGCTTCATCCGATGGTCCCCAATCCCTTAAACCTCTGAAATTCGAGCAGCTGATGAAGAAACTGAAGGTGTTTGCGGAAGCCGCCGAAAGGAGTCTTTAACAAGCACCCCGAAACACAAAATAATACGTTTGCATACTCTTGCATCCTGAAAATGAATGAACTATCATTGGCAGTATTCCATATTTCAAGGAGGAAGGTATGCGATCTATTCATCAAATGTTGCTGTTGACTGTTTTCGCATTTTCAGCCATGTGCGTAAACGGGGAAGCAAATACCGCCAGCCCGGCAGCAGAAGCCTCCGGAATAGCAGGAGACTTTGAAGCAGCCCTGGACCTGTGGCGCGACGGCCGATATGGTGAACTGTATGACCGGACATATGCCCCCGGAGCAGGATCAAGGGAAGCCTTCATGCGGAGAATGTCCGCAAAGAGCCGCAAACCGGCCTGCTGCTGGCAAAAGCTCCAGGATCTGAAGATTCTTGGGATACATGGAAACAATGCGAACATCTCTGCACGTGTCGGCATTGAAGATTTGTCCGGAGAAACGGAATACTGCACACGCTCTTTCCGGTTGAAAAGGGAAGAGGGAGTCTGGAAGGTCTGTATGGCAGATATCATGTCCCTTGCCGGGAGAAACGTACGCAAAAGGGTCCATAGCCGGTAGGCCGCCTCATCCCGCTCCTGCGCGGTTCCGGCTGCAAGGAAGGGATTGACTTGAGAATTATCATTAGCTACTCTTCTCCGGCATGGAAAGGCGGCCATCTCTTTTCAATCACAACCTGGATACTATGGGAGAACGCAATGGGAGGAAAAATCACGCAGAAGGAAGCATCCGACAAGGCCTGGGAGATCCTCAGCGCACTGAAGGGGGGAGAAAAGGGCAATGAGAACGTCGATGTTAGCTTCATCCTCTATCTTACGGAAATCATCTCCACCCGGGGAACCCTTGAAGAGCCTTCGCTGTCACGGGAAATGGTGAACGACATAGTCGCCGCAATGATGAAGCACGGTGTCGGCATGCACGACTGGCCCCTGATCATCGCTCAGCTGGTGAAGGCGCTCCACACCGTGATTCTTTACAACATACCGGATGTATACCAGGAAAAGGCTGTGGAACTGGCAGCTGATGATCTGGAAAACGGTTTCGATAAAACCAGGAAAGAGTATTTCAAGCTTCTGGGAGTGGTGTAGGCGGAACGTCCCGAGGAAACACGGGTTGCAGCCGGTTTACGGCGCAACCCGGTCTAAGTCCGGTCAGCGGCCCATCAAATCCCTGAGCTTGTCGGTGATGCTTTTCTCGAAATAACTGGCAATCTTTTCATGGAGGGCATCGAGCGATGCCGACATTTCGCCTCTCTGCTGGATCTTGGCGATATAGCCGTCAAAATCCAGGGTAAAGGTCTTCTGGCGGATCGGCGCGGGATAGTCGAAATTGTACATGCCATAGAGAAACGTCAGGTACATGTCACCATAATTCAGTTCCAGATTATGAAAAGCCCTGGCAATGGCAGCCCTGTCGTCGGCCACCGTAAAGATGGGCAGGAGAGCCGGATCCAGGTAGCCGGTCCAGTCGGTGAGAGCCGGGTCGGTAAATTCGATGCTGTTGAAATACCTCAGCCCGAAGCGGTTGACCGCCAGTTCGGGAACATCGGGGAATGCTTCGAACAGCGCATCAACCAACGGGACAACGGTATCCCGCAGATCCTGGTAGCCCAAGTAGGTCTTGCAGTCCAGCCACATGAAATTGGGGGCTATGCACAGTGTCTTGTCCCCTCTACCGCTGGTAAAAAACCAGTGGTTCTCTTTCACATGTCTCCGCTGCACCTCCCCTTCACACTTCACCATCATTTCCTCTGCAAGTGCGCCCTTGCGCTGCATGTGGGGCAACAGCTCCAGGGCCTTTGCCTGCAGCGACGCGGGCAAAGCCGATGAAATCTGGTACAGGTTCTTGGTGAAGTCGAGGCGAACCGTCACGCTTTTCAAAAAATTGGTGCGATATTTTCCGGACATCCATGCTCCCTCAATGTTGTATTTTCTTTTTAGTTTTACCGCATTTTCCGGGCTTAGTCACGATATTTGTTGTTTGCGGATTGAAGCGGGAGTGACAGAAAAAGACTGTTTCCGGACGGAAACTGATTGAAAGTGGCGTGAGTGCTGTTTATAATACCATCAAAAATCTTCTCCGGTGGTACTGATTGGACGTTAAAAGCACGGAATTCATAAAAAGCGCGGTTACACCCGACCAGTATCCCGTGAGCGACCTGCCGGAAGTGGCGTTCGCGGGCCGTTCCAATGTGGGCAAATCCTCACTCATCAACACTCTGGTGAACAGAAAGAGCCTGGTGCGAACCAGCAGGACTCCCGGGAGAACGCGCCTCATCAACTTCTTTGCGGTCAACGGCCAGTTCATGCTGGCGGACCTCCCGGGATACGGTTTTGCATGCGTCCCACTTGCGGTGCGACTGGAATGGGGACCGATGATCGAGACCTATCTGAGTCGCCGCGAAAACCTGCGGGGTGTCGTGCTGATCCTGGATGTGCGCCGGATACCGAGCCAGGAAGACCGGCTCATGCTCCAATGGCTGAGGACCTATTCCGTCCCCACCCTGGTGGTGATCAACAAGTGCGACAAGATGTCGAGGAATGAGCGGGCCCGCCAGGCGGCCGCAATCTCCCGCACTCTTGAAATTCCGCCGGATGAGTTCGTATTTTTCTCAGCTCTCACCAGGGATGGGAAAGACCAGCTCTGGGAACGCCTGGAAATGCTGCTGTTTGACTAGCAAGCCTGCCTGCGATAAAAAGATCGAAATAATTGTGATGAGGTTATGATGCATACCATACTGAAGAAAGAGATAGTAACGGAGCGGACGTGGCAGATGCGGGTGAGTGCGCCGCTGGTGGCGGGGAAATGCCGTGCGGGGCAGTTTCTGATGCTGCGGATCCATGAGAACGGCGAACGTATACCGCTG
>JAYFNT010000029.1:0-14514 GCA_034933285.1 Geobacteraceae bacterium
GGACTGTATAAAGTGCCGACATCAGCTGGCTGGACGAAGGCGCATGCCTTGTAGTGAAGAACATCGGAAAGCCGTGTGCGGGAAAACCGCATGCACGGTTTGATGAGGGAGGGCAGGAGAAATCCTGCTCTCTACTCTACCCGGAATTCCCCAGAGGTAAGGAAATGGCTAGAGTGGTACCTACGGTAGAAAACAAACCCGTTATAGGCAGACAACTCTTTCAAGAGTTCCGGGGACAGCATACTTAATTCGGAATACATAGGTATTGTGTCCCCGGAATTCGTGGGTATACCATCCTGGTGTTTGCCCGGGGGCAGAAGAAGCGTAACGGCGTGACTGCCCCGTTCACCTATTTTGGACCGGCTGAACGGGTAAGTTGCGAAAGTGAGCGGCCAATCAAGATGGTGTTGTGATTACGGCATCCGATGCCGGTGGAGATGTTTGAGGATAATCGAAGGGGTGGGTAGGGGGGCGTCGATTATGAACTGGGTGGATAAAGTGCTTTAAATTCTGCGAAAGATGTGCAATGTGTAGACGCGACACCTATAGTCTTCTATCAAGAAAAGAAGGAAAAACAATTGGAGCAGTCCAGTTGAGCGATTGAGTCTCATATCGCGGCACAACTCCTTGGCCTGCCCCCAAGGGGGCTGGCCTTGCTCTCCTATGGAGGGCGAATTTCTAAGCAGCGCCCTATGGGTGCGGATATTTACTTCCAAAAAAGGTGACTATCATGAAATTTTTTGTTCAGAGCTATATTCAGCGACCCCAGTATATATCTAATGATCCCATTGTCATTCTTAGAAAGGACAATTGGAATGATTATAGTTACATGACACTAAACCATGTATTTGTATTCCTGCCGGGCAATGAAGACGCTGAGGAATTAGGGTACGTAAAAATCATGTACAAGGGGCAGAAAGAAAAGCAATGGGTTTTTCAAGATGGGCCGACTCAATTTGATATGCTTGACGAAACATATTGCTCTCTTTCTACCAATATTGATTTTTATAAAGGATTAAAGAGCATAGGATATGACTTTGCTATAGCTTTCATGACTGCAATTAGAGATGCTGCATTTTTTCCTAAAATATGGAAAGCATTTCAAGAGGACCCTTGTTTTCAGACATCTCTCCTCAGAAACTCCAGTTCTGCAATTGAGATAAGAGATACATTACCATCCCTTTTTGGTAGGGAAAGAAAGAAGGTCAGGCAGTTTACTTATAGCGTGCAGCTGCCTGGGGCAGAAAACGAACACAACATATCTTTCAATTTTAAAAAATCTGATGTTCCTTTTCGCATAAACCTCTTGGTTGGACCAAATGGTTCTGGGAAGACTCAACTTTTATCGAAACTCGCGATAGCACTCTCGGGTGTTACGCAAGAAGAAACCTCAGCTCAATGGGACGCTGCTCGTGAAAAACGTCTTGGATCAGGAAGAGTGTCTCCCATACCTTCTTTTTACCAAGTCATAGCAATATCTTTTAACGCATTTGATAAGTTCGAGATACCAGTCGTAGAAAAGGATGGTGAAACCAACGCACCTCCAGGATCAAACAATGAAAATACGATAAGGTACACCTACTGCGGGATAAGAAATGAAAACGGAACTCTATGCTCTGAGAAAGACCTCGCTGAAAGAATTGCAGAATCTATTTCTAAACTTACCGAAGATAAGCTTGAAACACTTACAGACCTTTGGCACAAAGCTACTGGGCAATCAAACATACCTCTTCATAACGATAACGCTATAAAATATGAATATCTGAGCTCTGGTCAAAAAATAGTGTTAAATATAATAACACATTTGCTAGTGCATTTACTTCCAAACTCACTAGTATTGATAGATGAACCTGAAACGCATCTTCACCCAAGTCTAATGACAATGCTTGTAAATGAACTAGGAGATTTGTTAAAAACATACAGATCTTATGCTATAGTTGCAACGCATTCTCCATTAATAGCCCAGCAAATTCCAAGTGAGTATATAAAAGTTATTAACAGAAATGATGGCTACGTTGAGATATACGCTCCAGACATCGAATGCTTTGGAGCCAATATTTCTGAAATTACCAACTCTCTCTTGACCAGCAGGGAGTACGAACGAGACTACACAAAAACTCTAGACGGGCTAGTCGAAAAATTCAGTAACGATGCCACAAAAGTGGAAGCCTTGTTCCCGCAAGGTCTTGGGATTAATGCAAAGCTTTACCTATCCTCCTCTATTGGTGGTAAACAATGAAAAATGTAACCCCTCCCACCGGAGATTTTATGCAACTGTTTCGAGATCTAGTAAGTAGAAAAGGCACTGGAACTGTCAGAACTTTACTTGAGGGGATGTCTGCAACAATACAACAACGATATTCAGAATACCATGACCATCGAACTCGACCTGAACAAATCTCTAGTCCCAATCGGACAACTGCTCAATACGAAGCACTTAAAAGCTGTTATGTCAACAGCCGTAAATTCAAAGCCGAACTGCTAGCGACCTTACACCCAGGCAGTGATGTTAGATTGCCAAGATGTCCGTACTGTCAACTTCATCCTGCCACTAGATGGGATCACTTCCTACCTTCAAAAAAATATCCCGATTTTTTTGTCTACCCCCCAAACCTCGTAAGATCATGTTCTGTTTGCAACGACGACATAAAAAAAGATCAGCATGTGGCACCTACTAGAAAGACTGTTCACCCATATTTCGACCCGTTGAGCAATCACCAATACCTGAAGTGTACCGTTCGAATAATAGATAATCGCATCAACATAAAATTTAATATTTCAACTGATAACCAATCTCCTAATTACAGCACTTACGTTGCTGCTGTTGTAGGAAAACATTTTAAGACATTTGGGCTAGCTCGGAAATTTGAAGCAGAGGCGTGTGAAAAGCTTGGAGCTCTTCTGGTAACAGTAACAGGGTTAGCAAGAACCGATCGTTTATGTCCAAGCGCCAGACAGATTACGAGCATAATTGAGGAGTACATCCGCGATTTGAGAAGGCGTGGTGAAGGCCCCAATAATTGGGAAATTGTTTTTTGGTCTGCTATCACAGAAGCTGGCGGAATCACTGATTTCCTCAGGATAAAACTGCTAGAGCAAGGAATAGTCGATTGATAGTGTAAAAAACGAGAAACAAGAGGGTCTACCATAGGATTTATGCAGGAGAATTCCGGGGACAGTTTTTTAATTCGATTGACCTCCTCCCTGAAAAATGGTCCGGAGGAGCAAAGGGGACGTAGGTGACTTTGTCAACTAATTATACCTAACTACCTGATTTACCGTTGTGTAATGTTTCCTAGACGCTCCCTAACACTTCCGGTGACAACCACCACAACGCTACATACCAAGATGCCTCTCCGCGTGGCAGCCGAGCCCCATTGTCGATTCTCACTGTGCGACGCATGTTATTTCGGTATGTTATTACACATAAGTTGACGAAGTTGCCTACGTCCCCTTATCCCTCCTCTCGCAAATGTATTCCTATGACAGTGTCAGGTCTCCACTTGTGACATTGTCATAGGTGGAGACCTGACACTCTGGCTCTGTGACACTCTGGCTCTGTTTGAAATACGCCGCATCGCGGATTGCCACTTTCCGGGAGGAGGTCACCTGTTTTTCCAGTCTGTCTCAGTCTCTTTTTACTCAGTTCCTCTTCTGTATGAGGGGTTTCAAGAGTTTTGGCTGAAGTTGGTTGGTCGTAAAATATATATCCTTGTTGCGGGTGAAAAGGAGAAAAAAATGTCCTTTCCGACCAGGCACGGCAACCACCGCAGGGCTTTCGGAGGAGACGAAATCCTTCACAGGGAAAGGCGTTTCCCATTTCGGGCCGATTAAGGCACTTGCATATATGGGTTCTTCTTTGCCTGGTTGCGACCGGCTGTTGCGGTAAAAAGCATAGAGGTTATGCCCATCGGAAACAAGGGTGACAGTGGTCGTTGATCGTGCTCCCTGGAGTTGGGGAACATCCGACGCTTGGCGCCAACCGACATTTTTCACAAAAGTATTGATGCCTATTCCGGTTTCATAAACCCAAGAATGATAGAGTAGACCGGCATGCATGCAGGAGCTTGTTGTGTTGTCGCTGGCACCTACGTTCTTTCGATCGTCGCTCCAGGAGGTGCCGTCGAAAAAGGAGTCCCATAACTGCCATTTTGTGTCTACTGAACCGCCGCCGTGAAACAGCCACAACCTCTCGGCGACCTGGCCGGTGCTTGGTTCGTATGGGTATAGGACCATCGATGGGCTATATTGGCTTTTCTGGCCGGTGAGCCGTCCTCTGGAAGTCCAGTTTCTGCCTTTACTGGTGGCATGCCACAGCGTGTTATGGTCACCCTTGTACACCATATGCAGGGTGTCCTGAAAAACGGCGAGGGCAGGTGTCCCTCTGCCCTCGCCCGGCAGATTTGACACTCGATTGATCGACCATTGCTGTCCGTCCCACCAGGCATGCCAGATGGCATTGCTGTCCTTGCCCCCGTGGACGATGTGGAGTTCGCCCTTGTACCAGGCTGCTGATACCTTGGGCGCCGACATCCCTTCCAGCTTCACAGGCGTTGTCCAGAATGGAAGCCCCTCTGAGGCCTGACAGGTTAATGTGCCGAAAGTGGAAACAAAAACCAAAGAAATGAGTGCTATCAGCTGTGATCGCATTTTACGTCTCCTTGTGTTCTGTGAATCCGATATGATCTTGAATAGGTATGAGGGAGTTCAAGGGGCGGAGTCGCTCCTGCTGGAGGGAACCCTCCCGGGTCACGGCCGCTTGTCTCGACAATCCCCGCAGGAAGAACCGACCCACCTTCGGTCTGGCTGTCCGAAGTACAGCCGGACCCCGCTGGGCCTGGCAATCCTTCATGTAATCTTGCTGTTCAGTCTTTCCGTCAGGTGGCTGATCCAGGCAGGGAGAATTATGCGGCATCGCGGCGGCAAATAAAAGATAAATTTTAGCCGGCGCATGAAAACACATAGCTCATAGTGTCAAACGTACACTTTTGACAAATCAATTAACAACAGAAGTGTCAAGGGGTCAGGTCATTGGGGTCAGGCCTTGGTAACTTGAGTTTTGTAATCAAGTCACAGTGCGTTAGCAAAATAATTTAGAGTTTTCAAACTGTCAAGGCCTGACCCTATGTGCCCCCAAGCACTCTGAAGGACCAATATCTGAATCCACTATTTGCCGATATCATTAAATTCCCATCGGTCCGAAGACATGAGCGTTCGCGCCAGCCTGTTGATCAGACGGGTGGCAAAACCGCCGGATGCCATGTCTACATCGTAATATCTCTTGTTGATCACGCCGAACGCGAGTCTCAGTTTCATTCGCTCCTTCAGGGTGAATTCTTCGATGTTCGATGCATGGAAAGGGGAAGATGAATTCATTACGTTTTCTTCAAGCATCGTGATGTCAACAACTCCGTCCAGAAACGGTACCGCTTTTCTTTCGAAGTGCAGCCTTCCCACCGCGTCCCTTAAGGGAATGGTCGTTGTCACAGGGCGCGATATTTTCTCCCCTTTATAGAGCAAATCGACTGCATCGCCCGCAAGCCTTTCTTCAATTTTGTCGATGCGGGGAGAAATGAACCGGGGTTTGTCGACTATGAGAGGGTCGCGCAATACTGCACCACCGGCAACCTTGTAGAGGCCGAAGTAGTTGGGTATGGCATCAAATGCCCAGATTGACGTTGGGGTCCTGCCCACATTGATAGCCTCCCGAACCAGGAGATGGTAGCAGCCGACATATATTCCAAATCGGCCTGCCAAAGTACTTCCTGGGGTTTTCAGCCTTAAGTGCCGGTAACACTCCGCCATTTCCCACGGGAGGATGTCCCTGTCCTTCTTGTGTACTGCTCGGATGTATCTGCTTCTGAAGGCATCGAGGTTGGCTCCTTCGGGAAATCCCGCGGGTCGCCATCTGTTCTCAAGGGGTATTCCGACAGGCGCACCGTTGTCTGTTTCGCACAGGTCAACGGCTATACTGAGGGAACAGTCGATTTCTTTATTTTCGTCGAGCGCTACCACATGTACGGTTCCTGGCCGCAAATCGTGAGGATTTATCTCCACTTTTTCGGCGCAATCTGGATTTACAGCGGTACAATAGATTGGCCGTAACTGTTCGAGCACTGAAAACCTGCCCTCGACAACCTTCTTGAACATTTCCGCATCAGCTATTCGAGCAGTGGGAAATTCCCTGAACGGCAAGTCCTTTGTCAGGGCGTGTATCTCGTAGACTTTTTTCGCATTTCCAATTTTGCCAAGAAATAATGAAGGCATAAGGGCTCGCAGGGACGTTCTTGCTTTAGTGCATTAAATATAAAAAATTCGCTAAAGCACTAAATCAAGCGCGTCCCTGGGATACGCTTATCAACCGGTTCAGCCTGTTCAACAACAAAAGTTGTGCCGTCCCATGTGCTCAAGGTTATTGGGTTGAGCGATGATGAATGTTACCAGACTATCCGATTGGGGTTAGGGCGATCAACTGATAACTGTGAGCAAATTGCTGAATCCATGATTTGTGCAATTCGGCAGTTGTTAGCAGTATGAAAAATATAGCAAATAGGAGCAGTCATGCCAAATCGTACCGGAAAGCAATACAAACGTGCTATTCGGGACAGATCTATTTTCTCCTCAATTACTATGGGGTGTGAGGAAACTTCATATCGCTGAAAATCTTCCTGAAAGTTGCGCTTGGGTCGGTGTTCAAATAGCTCAACCGCAGGGGAGGAAAGCGGAAGAGTTTCAATCGGCCGCAATTCGAGCAGATTCTCGACCGGGTAAAGATAGCGTGGCCGCGCATAACCGAAGTCAGCCGCCGAAGATATGCTTGAAAGCACGCGCTTCACGCGGAAGCGAGTACAACCGAGGAAACGGATGCGGGAAAACCGCGCGTCCGGGACTGTACGGGGGGGTGACGGGTAACCGGCATTCCTACCGCGGAGGCATTCAAATTGCCGGAATTGCGCGGAATTGCGGTTCCCGGAATTGTCGGAATTGTTCCCAGAATTGTTGTCCCGGAATTCGTGTCCCCGCTCGAGTGTTCCGTCCCTCGGGTGTCCGGTTTTACGCGGAAAAGTATCCATATCGTATCGGGTCTACCTGTCTTTTACAAAATCTAGAGTTTTCCTAACTGAATTTTCAATGTTTGGAATTAACTGATGTTCTGGGTATTTTTCCCTATACGTTTTAGCAATTTTTATTGTCTCTATTACGTCATTATAGTTGTCGTCTGAATTTATCGGTAGTTTAATTACGTATGGAGCCAGACTTGCAAGTCGTATATCTAAAAAACTTTCGAGCATTTTTTTTAATTTAATATAATCGCCAGCTTGGGCCAGCTCTAAAAGTTGTATTTGGTGTCTAACATCCGCCGTATTTTGTGAAATAAAAATTTTATTAAAATACGTATCTACTCTTTTGTTCGTTCTATAATCTCCGACCCAAACCCCTGCAATAAAAACACATGCTACTGTGACAGATAAAGCTATTATTTGAACGTGGCGTTTCATAACTATCCTTTATTATGAATTTTACTTTTTCAAAGACCACCCTCTGTTTTTCAATTCTTTAAGAGCTTCTATTGGGTGTTGGGACGAATTCGGGGGCGGACCAAGATAAAGTGTTTTAGAAGGGTCTTATTTGGCAGAAAAAGGCCGGATTTCCCTCTTAGGACTGCAATTTATAGGCAAAAAAGAGTGTCTCGGAAATGTCCCACACGAATGATTCACCTACGGGTCGATGATTTATTACTGGGTCTGCCGGTGAAATTCCGGGACATAATACAAATTTCAGTTTTTTTGTGAATCAAGAAACGGTAAGAGTTCCCTTCTGGAGATGATTTTCCCTAAACCCCTGTCCTTCCTCAATGCTCCTGGCGTTACCGATCAGTCCTGCCAGGGATTGTACAGCTTCAACCCATCTATGTGCAGAAAGTCTTTGGTATTGCGAGTGGCAAGAGGATATCCGTGCGTCAGGGCAATGGCGGCAATCATGGCATCTTCAGTTGAGATGGCCTGACCTGTACTGCGCCGCCCGGCAACAATGGCGGCATATCTGGCCGCGCATTCCGCATCAAAAGGTATGCATCTCCCGGCAAAATCTTCTGAGAACATTCCATCAGCCGCGGCAGACAGGGCATCACGACGTTTTCCGGCGGGCAGAAGCGAGATGCCAAGAAGAATCTCCGCCTGGGTGATCACGCTGACGTAGAAAACATCGCCGGTATGTACCTCGAACCAGTCCATGAGCGCCTGTTCAGGCTGGGAGCGCATAAGCTCGGACAGCACATTGGTGTCAAGAAGGATTGATTCCATAGCCTATTCGCCAAACTCGGGCGGATTGCGCACAGCCTGCCTCGGCGGGATCGGAAGGGACTCCAGGCCCAGCGACTCAAACCGGCGGTGGATGGTCGTCGACAGGTTTTCAGTGCCCATCGGTGCGTTCAGTGTTTGCGCCAGGATAATCCGTGCCTCTGCTTCCATGGAACGGCCATGCCTGGCTGCACGCTGGCGCAGTTGTGCTTTCAGGTTGTTGTCAAGGTTTCTGATCGTCAGAGATGCCATGGTATCCTCCCGGAATGCAATCACTGATTGCAGTGTAATCAATGATTGCAAATTGTGCAATAAAAGAAATCCAGGGACAAATACGGGCCTAAGGGGCCAAAGGGCATTAGGAGCTTGATTCAGACAGATTGCGTCGTAGCTGTTCCATTTTCTCATCAATCATGGATGGGCAGAGAGGGGCAGAGGGTCAGGAGGAGCAGAGGGCAGGGCTACACATTTCATGTTTTGAATAGTCCATTGACTTGAGCACGTTACCTTCTTGATAACTTGGAAGTCTGACACCACTTATGTGCGACTTTATCTGTGGCATGTTTCCATGTGCCGTCTCCAACGGCAGATGATAGTGGTTCCTCATCAGGCGGTAGGCATGGATAACCGCGCCGTATCGTTCAGTTGACGATTCAAGGAATGTGAGAAATTTTCCCCTGTCTCTCTGGCTCTTGTATCAGTCCGCTCGTTCCCACGGGTTGTCAAATGGTAGTACGCGCCTGGGTATGATATGCGTAACGGGCTCGCCATTGCCTTTTCAACAAAGTGTCGTTCGCATTTCCTGAAATGTGTAGCCCCGACCCCTGCGGGTTCGTTGATGCCTTGTTTCAAGGTCTGTCACCTGCTGGTCGCGTTTCCCAAAAATTGGTTAGCCCTTCATGGTGAGATAAGGTTGATAAATCACATTCGATGCCGTACACCTTCGGAGTGCTATCCCATGGAATAGTGTTCCATGGGCTGGAGGGATTGTTTCTGTCGAGGAGTTTCTTGACGGAAATGTTTACTTCTGAACTTCCGTGATCGATCGCTGCAAACTCGCGACCTACCAGGTAATTGTCCGCCATCTCCTGCCAGGAGGAAAAGGCATATTTCAAGGTTGCTGCCGCATCCATGATCCATTGCCATGCTTCATCGTCGGCCTGGAATTTGGCAGCAGCTCCAAACCTCGCAACCGATACCAGGCGGCAATAATCCCATGCCAGGATGGATTTGTGGCGCTGCATGTGATTTTGCACGCAAAAGGCTTCACGTTTGAAATCTTCTTTTTCTTTTTTGCTCATTCCTGCGACGGCTTCTGGCGTCAGGAGCTGAAGAGGGTCCGAAAGCGACCCCATGTCTTTCAGATGGGCAGCCAGTTCTTCATAGTTTTTCCGATCTCCATGCTTTTTCAACCATGACAGGCTTTCGTTCAACTCGATTTCGCTGCAAACACCCCAAAATGAAGACAGAATATCTTTCGATAGTGCCGACAGCGAGTAGCTAGGGATGTCTCCGTGGAGCATGTCGTGGCGCAGGCAGTTTACTTCGGTCAGAATTGCACTCGTGGCAAGAGCGAATTTCTGCTCGGGCGAGATTGGTGGCGCCGGTTGAGCCGCCATTCTTATTCTGTTCATCAGGTCCGCGAGTTGCGCGGTTGAATAGCCACGGTAGACGCCGTGCATTCTCCTGTCAGGTATGCTCTCGGCAGAAAGCGCACGAGATATTTTCCCCATTTTTTTGCTTTTGTATTCCTCAGTGTAAAACCAGGCGATAGTGCATTTCATTCCGGCAAAAGTGAAGGGCGCTACCATGTTGATGTCGGCCCACTTGACTTCAATGGTCTTCACCTTGTTTTTTATGACGAACCCGTGATCATGCAATGTCAGAACTGTTCTGATGCAATTCATGAATAAATATAACATTCCAAATGTGACGCATCCGGGAATGAAAGCAAAAGCTGAGTCATACTGTGTACCTAATATAGTAAGTAATACTGAAATAAGTGTAAAAGACAAAATAACTGGCGACGACATTAATAGAATATTATTGCTATATTTGATGGTGAGCGGAAGACTAACAGGGGCGATCATAAAGCCTCCTTATGAAAAATGACGGAACATAAAAAGGAAAATTACTAATATAGAAAGGTTGTAAATTGGATGCTTATTTGTCATAATCCTATGACTTTAAAAACGATACTCATAGGTTAGGTATCAGCTTGTACCAGACATACCATTAAAGCTATGGAAGAGCATAGTTATCAATTGTAGTAGTGTCATGGAATGTAATGTCTATTCTCAAGGAGTCAAAGTTATTATTGATAAGTTGTCCTCATTTATGCTTCTGTAATCTGATATTTAAACACTGATATTGAGGATTGGTTCCAGTTAAGATTCATAATCCGTCTAATAGGCAGGTAAAAAATGGTTTTTCACGATAATATTTAGCATTATTTTCAGGCTGCTGTTGTGTAAGCAAGTTTTTCTTGTGGATTTCTTTGATATCTTTGATCTCGTAGTCATCAGGAAGCTCAAAAAAATCAATCGAGAATGATGTGCCATATGGGAACTTCTTCCCATCATGCATTTCCACGATAAACTCGGTCCAACCCATTACCGTTTCTCCTATAATCTTATTGATAAGGTTTGTGGGTAGAGCAAACATTGAAGCCTCTACTCGTGTTATGTCGTATGAAGAGACGAAAGAACCATTTGAAATAAAAGCTTCGACAACCATTCGGTATTGTCTTTTATCATTTTTTGTTTCTTCTAAACGTTTCATTGCTAGATCAATCAGTCTGTTTTTGCTTTGAAAAACTACACACGGCAGATATGAGCCGTCTTTAAGAAAAGCTGAAGCCCTATATCGCTTGCCAAAAATTACATCATCTAGAGGGATGATGTTTGATTTTAAAAAATTAACAATATCGGTATCTTTCATTGGGCTCCTCCAGAATTTCAAAAATAATATTGTAAAGACGAGATATAATAACTATTAATCATGTTTGTTTGCAGAGCATAAAGGATGTTTAAATAACAATATTAGAAGCTGACACTCTGGCTCTGTTGAAAGGAACGTCCCTCGGGGGGATAATATATTACGATAGTAAATGTTCCGCTTCTTGTATGGAGGTGAGTTATTTAAAAAAATCTGGGAGCCTGCGTCTAACCCTCTGTTTTCTCAGTCTTACAAGATTAGAATGTGTATGCAATCGTGTTTGTATCTCGAATAGTTTTTCTATTCTGGGCAACTCCGCTAAAGCAAAGACAACTTGTTCATCAATAGATGTAATGTCTGTCTCACTTTCAGTCATAAAGGAAATGATCAATGCCATATCGTACCATTCATCAGGTTTTAAGGGATCGGCAATTTCTATAGACCATTGATCTCTATCACTGACTAATCTAAAGCAAACATGTTCAGATCGCAATAGGAGCACCATATTGCCAAAGGACCCAGAATCAAACATATAATCACAGATAGTGTAAGATGATTCAAGGGTGTCAATAAATCTGGATATCATAGGCGGTAATTGATTTGCCATTGTCGTCTCTCTTATTTTCGTACTAAACGTTTGCCATTATTACTAATACTGTAGCCATTGCTTCTTAAATATTGGAGCTCTTTTTCATACCAACTCCCAGGCTTAACTTTTTCTAGAGGGGTTGCTAAAATAATATCATCATTGCGAGCAATAGTGCGGTCCAAGAACTTTTTGTTCGCAGTCCATCTTTCCGCGTCTGACATCTTTTCCCATATAGTTGTTGGGATTTGGAAACGACGCGCATTGAGTTTGTCAGAAAGTTTTACATAATCAGGATAATGGCCCAGGACTGTTTTTCCTGTATTTCTTTTTGCTGGTGCTAAACCAGCAATTTCATCCTTGCACAACCCCAAAGGATCTACCCACTGCATGGGGTCGTGCACATACCCATGGCTCCTCAGCCCCCCTTCGAGCCCGATGGGATCAGGGGAGAGGTACTGCCCCGTATCCGGATCATAATACCTGTGCAGGTTGTAGTAAAGCCCGCTTTCCTCATCCTCCCACTGGTTCTGGAACCTCAATGTGCAATCTACGATCGGCAGATGACTGTTTTCCCGCGTTTTGAGCCTTTTTGCGGAAACCCTGCCCCAGAGAACGTGCTCCGCCTGCCAGAGGCATGCGCCGCTTTCGTCGAACAGCTCTTTCGGCGTGCCGAGGTGGTCTGTGACAATGGGATAGAAGCGGGTATCTCCCGCTTTTTCGGCCCCGCTGCCCATGGCCAGGGTCTCCTTGGCAAGGGGGTTGAACGTCCCTGGTTCTAAGTGCCAGCGGCTGACCTGCACCACTTCGGCCGAGTCGGCGAGTGTCGTCCACTCCTCGGCAAGGGTGGCGCCCTGCCAGAGATAGGTAAAGCTGCTTTTCCTGCCCGATTTGTCGGGCTGCACGCACTCCTTCTTCACCCGCCTGCCGAAGGCGTCGTACGTATAGCGCCAGGTGGCGCCTTCGGGGGTGTGAACGTCGGTCAGTCGGTCGAAGTCGTCCCAAAAGTAGTGCCAGGTCCTGGGACGGAAACCGTTGCGCAGTTCCGTCCTGGTCCTGGTCCGGCCCCTGGCGTCATAGCTGTAGCGATTGGTCCCCGCTTTCGTGACCACGCCGGTTTGATATTCGTGGCTGCCGCCGTTGCTGTGGGACAGGTTCATCAGGGCATCGTATTCGTACCGCTCTACGGATTCGTTCCCCTTCAGGTCGACCGGTCGCCGAATGGCCGTCACTTGGTCGCGCGGGTCGTACCTGAAGCCCTTGAGCCCGCGCATGCTGTCTTTGACCGTGATGATGCGACCTGACCTGTCGCGCTGGTAGCGGCGCGAGACCTGTTCGGCAAGATCCAGGGCCGGCGACAGATGCCCGGGCAGGCGTTCTGCGAGCGGCGTTTCACGACGTCGGCCGGCGAACTGGGATTTCAGCCGCCCGCACGGATCGTATCCCTGCAACAGGGCGAATGCGTTGCCACCCGTAGAGCGCCGCTCCGTTTCCAGCCCGAGAACGTTTCTCTGCAACGCCAATTCGTGACCGTTGCTCCGGTATTTTGCCAAGAGCCCCCGTGGATCGAAGGAGAGGGCGGTCTGCCCGCTGGGGCTCGTGCGGTTGATGCAGCGTCCCGCTGCGTCGTAGCGGTACTCGATGGCAACGCCGTTCTGGATTTCCCCGGCCAGTCGCCCGCGCTCATCGTAGCTGAGAAGGATTTCGGTCTCAGGCTCTTCGCCCTTGCCAAGCATGAGAGCGCGCGTTGTCGCCCGTATCAGCTGGTCGGCATTATCGTATTCAAAATCAATGCGGTTGCGGGATGTCTGAACGGACGTGATCCGGTCGCGTTCATCCCAGGCGATATCCTGTTCCACCCCGTCGGGAAGCCGTTTGCTCGTGACCCTGCCGATGGCGTCCCGTGCATAGTACGTTTCCCTCCCGGCCCAATCTCGTTCCATGATCAGCCTGCCGGTGGTATCGTAACCATATCTCCATTTTTGGCCGAGGGCATTGGTGATTTGCGTGAGCTGAGCCGCCCCGTCGTACTGGAGCGATGTGACCTGCCCCCCGGGGTCGGTGATGCTACGCAACAGATCAAATGCGCTGTGGGAGTAGCGGGTTTCCTGGCCATCTTGGGCGACATGGGTCACGGGAAGCCCTTCCCGGTCGTAGGTGAAACATTCCTCCCCGCCGTCGGGATGGATGATGCGGCTCATGTCTGCGCGCGGATTTTCGGGGGAATGGTCGTATTCGTATCGGGTGGTGTTGCCCGCGGCATCGGTAACTGAACGGAGTCGCCCCCACGCGTCCTCTTCCATAGTGGTGCGGTTGCCCAGTGGGTCGATCTGCGCTGAAAAGCGGATGCCATGGTCATACTCCCATCGGGTGATGGCCCCATCCGGGCCGGTTTCGGCGACGGGATTGCCGCGATCGTCGTAGCTGTAACGGTATGTGCTCCCGTCCGGATCGGTGGTGGAGACGAGATTGTTCCGCTGGTCGAATTCCCAGGTGGATTTCCTGCCGTCGGGATGTTCTATCTGGGTGAGGAGTCCCTTGTTGTCGTAACGGTAGCCCGTGACCCTGCCGGCGTGGTCGGTTGCGGAAAGCAGGAGGCCGAAGGCGTCATAGTCGAAGCGTGTTGTCCTCCCCAGGGCATCGGTGGTGGCGGTCCTGCGCTCCAGTTCGTCGTATTCATGGACGGTCATG
>JAYFNT010000030.1:0-64986 GCA_034933285.1 Geobacteraceae bacterium
GTAGGTTATGTAGGTTAATAATAAAAATATGACCAACAGGAACCATCTTTTGGTGGAATTGACGATCGAGCAGGCGAGAGTGAATTTGAATGGGGGAATGAAACCCAATAAGCTTCATAACCTACCAACGTCCCCCCAAGAACCAACGTCCCCCCAAGAATACTCGTCCCTCCAAGAATACTTGATTATTGGGATATCCTTCCGCTCGAACTTGTGGTGAACAGGAAACACAATGAAACGACTCCGTACTTTCAATCCGGTTTATGGGGCGGTGGCTGGGCTCATCCTCCTTGCGCTAATCTGGGGCTACAACTGGGTGATCATGAAGATCGCCCTTAGGGATTGCGGCCCCTTCACCTTCTCCGCGCTGAGGAGTATGCTGGGGGCACTCGCGTTGTTCCCCCTGCTTCCTTTTAAAGGCGGTATTGCAGCCCCCCCGAAAGCAATACCGGCGATTATCCTCCTCGGGTTGTTTCAGACCGCGGGTTTTCTCGGCTTCACTTTCTGGGCGCTTGTTGAAGGCGGGGCGGGTAAAACCGCGGTGCTTGTCTACACCATGCCGTTCTGGGTACTGATCCTGGCCCGACTGTTTCTCGGCGAGCGCATACGGCCGCTGCAATGGCCGGCGATCCTTCTGTCGTTTGCAGGGCTGTCGATGATCTTCGAGCCCTGGCATGCTCGGGGCAGCTTATTTCCAGAGGTGCTGGCAGTAATGGCGGGAATATTCTGGGCCGCCGCCGTCGTCATAGCAAAACGGCTGTTGAAGAAAGATGAAATCCCTCTTCTTCAGCTGACCGCCTGGCAAATGCTGTTCGGCGCAATTCCCCTGGTGATTGTCGCCCTCATTGTCCCCGAGGTACCAATTAACTGGTCACCCTCGTTTATCGCGTCGCTCCTGTACAACGTGATTCCGGGCAACGCCATCGCATGGCTCCTTTGGCTCTATATTCTGGAAAAACTGCCGGCCGGGGCCGCCGGAATGGGTTCAATGGCCATACCGCTGGTGGGGGTCATCTCCGCACGGCTCCAACTCGGGGAAAGGCCTGGACCGATCGAAGCGGCGGGCATGTTGTTGATTGGTATTGCACTGCTCATCCTTTCCGTATACGCTCTGCTGGCGAATAAGCTTCCGAAATCAGGCGCGGGAAGGATAGAGGGGGCAGAGGAAGGATAGAGGGGGCTACCACATTTCACAACATTGAGGCTCCAACTCGCGGCTGGGAGAACAAGTGGGGTCAGGATTGCAATGTGTCATGAGGGTGTCAGGTGGAGACCTGACACCATTAGACATCTATTAGACCTCCCTCCGCCGGTGCGCCTCGGCCACGTTACCGCCGTGACCGAATCTATTCACACCCATAAGGAGAATTCCCGAAATGGACATTCCACGGATCTTCAACATCACCGAAAGTGCTCACCGCATCCATAACCCGTTCACACCCGAAAAGCTCGCCACTCTCGGCGCGGCGCTGCGTCTGGAAACGGGGACCCGAGTGCTCGACCTCGGCAGCGGTTCGGGGGAGATGCTGTGCACCTGGGCACGCGATCACGGCGTCATCGGCACCGGTATCGACATGAGCCGGTTGTTCACCGAGCAGGCGATACTCCGCGCTGAAGAACTCGGCGTCGCCGATCAAGTCAAGTTCATCCATGGCGATGCCGCCGGCTTCGTCTCTGCCGAGAAGGCCGGTGTGGCAGCCTGTGTCGGTGCCACTTGGATCGCCGGGGGAGTTGCCGGCACTATCGAGCTTCTGTCACGCAGTCTGGGCAGCGGAGGGATCATCCTCATCGGCGAGCCCTTCTGGCGGCAATTACCGCCGACGGAAGATGTTGCCAAGGGGTGTCTTGTCAACTCAATCTCCGACTTTCTCATGCTTCCAGAACTTCTCGCGTCTTTCGACCACCTTGGCTACGACGTCGTTGAAATGGTTCTGGCTGACCAAGACGGCTGGGACAGGTATGAGGCGGCCAAATGGCTCACCATGCGCCGATGGCTTGAAGCCAATCCCGGCGACGAGTTAGCCAAAGATGTTCGAGCCAAACTGACCTCGGAACCCGAGCGCTACGCTGCTTACACGCGTGAATACCTGGGCTGGGGCGTGTTCGCGCTGATGCCGCGGTGAATGCGAAAGAGCATAAAAGAGTCAGAGCATAAAAGGGTCAGGTCTACAGATAACAGATAATTTGGAGCTAACATGAGGATGACTGACACTGGCTAATTGAAATTCAACTGTTTTCTGTGTTCTGTAGACCTGACCCTTATACGTTCTTCTTGGTTCTGTCATCTGTATAAAGCCGATGGTAGGCCCTTATACGTTCTTGCAACTGATTCGCCGTGGATTTGCTGGAACCTGTTGTGTCCCAGCTTAGAGGCCTGTATAGGGGTGCCCCTGTTTTTATTTGTTTTTTGCTTTTTCTGTTGATGATGATTGCAAAAGGGATAAAAATCACAACCGCAGTGACGGCAACAAAAAACATAATGGATGTTGTTCCGATTAAACAGGTCAATCCAGTTTCGCCATGAAATGGATGCAACCCGGTTGATTGTAAGCGGTCCGGAATTGACCACATCAGGTAAGGAGGTATTGTGAAGCTGAAAGTGCAAATTGCAGTGTTCAATATTACGGCTGGCGTAATATGCAGTTTTTGTGCAGCTATCAGTGCCAAAAGAAGCCAGGCGACTCCTACGCAATTTGCTGTGCCGAAGCCTAGGCCACCCCAAATTATGATTGCTCCCAGAAATTCGTCGGCCCTGTATGATCCGGATTCCGCAGATGTGAACGTGACTAACTCATCCTGCAAACCAAAGAGCAAGAAAATTACGAATATGAAAATCCAGATTATGATTGACGAAGACGCTTTCACAATTCCTGCTCCAAGTGTGCCCGGCAGCCTGGTTCAATGGATTTCAATGAAATAATTTATATTTTGTTTTGATTGAATGCAATCGAAAATTCCCCCCCCTGGAAGGAAAAGAGTACTTGTTTGTTTGAGGGGCAAAGAGGGGTCACATTTCAAGCAGCAAACAGGGTATCCTGCAATCGACACGCCCTGCCGAAAAACAGGCCGTTCAGCCATATGGCGTTGGGTGCAAAGAAGGGAGACAAAATGAAAAAGATATTGTCGGGTTTATTGTTCACTATTTTTGTGCTGCTCCCTGGGGCCGGACTGATGGCGGCGACGAATCCTCCCACCGTCATCCTGGCAGGCAATTATTGGGATGGGCTGTCGGACAAACCGCTCGGTTATGCTGAAATTGTCGTCGTCAACGGCAAAATAACCGGGGTCGCGAAAAAAGTCGTCAGGCCGAAAGATGCAAAAATCATTGACCTGTCCAGGCAATTCGTCATGCCCGGATTCATTGACTGTCACCTTCATCTAACCGGCAGCAGCAAGGTGATTGCCAACTTTGCAGCGATGAACGATGCCGCGCTGGCCATTGCCGGCGCGGGCGCCTGCGGGACGCTGCTTCATAACGGGTTCACCACCGTGCGGGATGCCGGCGATTTCAGCATCGTTTCCTGGGTTGTCCCGGTCCTTAAAGCGGCTGTCATTTCGGGAGACATCCGCGGACCGCGGATTATCTGTGGCGGACACATGCTGTCCGCCATCGGGGGGCACTTCGACTTCAGCGGTCCAATAAGGAACGGCATATCCATGGAACAACTCGCGGTTGTCGAAGGTGTCGACGGCGTCAGGCGCGCGGTTCACAATGAGTCGCAGCACGGGGCGGACTGGATAAAGTTTGCCGGAAGCGGTGGTTTACTGTCGCCTGCCGACACGCCCGAGGACGTTTCCTTTTCACAGGAAGAAATGAATGCGATTGTCAGCGCGTCCCGGGGGGTGGGGAAATACGCGTTTGTTCATGCATACGGGGATAAGGCGGTGCGCATGGCGGCGATTGCGGGAGTGCGTTCCGTTGAACACGGCAGCCTTTCATCGGTTGAAACACTGAAAATGCTGGAGCGAAAGGGCATCTACCTGGTTCCGACCCAGAGCGCGGTTGTCAGCAATGCCCGGATAACTTGCAGCGGCAGAATCAACCCGGCCACCCCGGAATGGGGACGGGCAAAGGCAATGAAGTACTGCGGTCAATTTCTGGAATCTGCAAAGAATGTTTCAAAGAGCAAAGTCAAAATAGCCTTCGGCACGGATTTGGGGACATTTGATTATTCGACAAACGGTGCGGTGGAATTTTCCGAAATGGTTCGAAACGGGATTGCGCCTTTGCGCGCGCTGAAGGCGGCAACGTCTGTAGCAGCGGAAATGCTTGAACTGAATACAGGGGCCATTGCTCCCGGAAAATGTGCGGATATCATTGCCATGCCCGGCAACCCGTTTGATGATATCTCCCTGACCGAACAAGTCAGGTTTGTGATGAAGGACGGCATGGTTTACCGCAACGACAAATGATGATGGAACTCAATGCAGCTCATCAGGCGTATGCAGGTGAAGATAGTTCCGGGGACATCCATGACAAGTATCGTCAAGGAGAAAACAAGACGAAGGGGTTGGCCCTTGACATGAGATATTTTAAAGGGGTCTTTGGGGTCAGGTTAGAATTCTGGATATTTGTCAAAACTGAAAGTGGAAATATCTGAATCTCTAACCTGACCCCGAGGGGTCCTGATGGCACCGGAGAAGACCCGTACGCTTCGCTTCAGCCGGTTCCATCCCACCATGAGACGCCGGTTCACCTTCTTGGGATTTGAATTCTTTTGGAAAGAAGACCGGGAACGGTTCAAAACAGATTGTCATTACCGGGTGATACAACGGTGCCTACAGCAGCGTTACCGGATTTACCACGTTGAACGGAAAGCTGACGATCGGCAATTTGGCTATTGCTCCTGCCGGGATATGAAATTGTAAAGATATTTCGCCTTCAGCGCCATGATCCTGCCGCACGCCTGGTCGATGCGCTCTCGACTGATCCTTCCGCTCTCCACCATTTTCCGCAGGGTTTCGATGGTCCTCGGAGCGATGTCCGGGCTGTTCTGCTTGTCGTTGGCAAGAAGCAGCAGGTCAACCCCGGCATTGATCGCCTTTTCCAGCACGGTTTCATAGCTGTAGTGCTGGGCAATCGCCCCCATGTAGAGATCGTCGCTGGCCACAACGCCATCATAACCGAGACGTTTGCGCAGAATGCCATCAATGGTATTTTTCGACAGGGTCGCGGGATAGTCCGGGTCAATGGCTGTATTGAACGTATGTGCCGTCATAACCATGTCCACAACCCCTAGGTCGATCAGGTTTTTGTAGGGCGCCAGTTCTTTTTCGCTCCAGGTCGAGGTCACATCCACGAGCCCCATGTGAGAATCATCACGGGAACTGCCGTGACCCGGAAAATGCTTCAGACAGGTAACGACATTCCGGCGGTGGTGGCTCTTTATGACTTCGGCGGCATGGGCGGTTACGACTGCGGAGTCGGCGGAGTAGCTGCGTTGCTTGACTGCGATGACCGGGTTGGCGGGATTGAGATTCAGGTCGACCACCGGGGCCAGGTTGAGGTTGATCCGGTAATGCACCAGGTTATCCACCAGTTTGCCGGAAGCCGTCCTGGTAAGGTTCAGGTCATTTTTCTCTCCCAGATATGCCGCGGAAACCGAGGATGGAAAACCGTAGCGATCCTTGAGGCGGGAAATGATTCCCCCCTCCTCATCCACCGCGACGAAAATCGGGGTATCCGCGTATGACCACAGTGAGTCAGTCAGGGTTTTCAACTGGGCGGGTCCGGTAATATTGCGGTCATGAACATCCAGATCGACATTGTTGTCGAAAAGCACCACCCCGCCGATCTTGTAGTCGCGTATGGCCACGGAAATCTGGCTGTCCGGGGTAATCGTCTCACCCGGAAAACCGAGCATGAGCATCTGGGCGATTTTGCGCTCCAACGGCCAGGCGCGCCAATCGGGCAGCTTGCTTGACTGACTCGGAACAACGCTTTGCGTCCCGGCGCACCCAGGCAGCAACCACACAACCAGCAGAGTAAGCGCGGCCATGACAAAAATGCGTGGAACACGGCGATATGTGACAAGAAAATTGCACTGCATCGGAATACCCCTGTTTAAAAATGGTATCGCAGACCAATCAACATTCCATGTGCGCGCAGGGGAGCGGAGGTTCTGCCTATGGCCTGCGAACGCCTATCCATCCGCATTATTCCGGGATTGGTCTGCACCCTTCCCAGATCGGTATAACGGTAGGAGACATCGAGCAGCAGGTGTTTCGTCAATTCGAAACCCGTTCCGGCGGTTGCCATGAAAGCCAGATCAGTCCTTGCTCCCCCCGGAATTATGCTGTAGTTGTGATAGGCAAGTTGCGGAAAACGGTAGGTCATCTCTCCGATCCAGTTAACGGCAACACCAATGCCACCTCCCACGTACGGTTGAAAGCGGCCGAAACTGACGCCGGGCAAGGCATTGGCGTCAAAATATACGTTCAACAGACTGCTCAGGGAGTCGGCGCTTCCTGAAACAGGCTGGGAACCGGGGACGCCGTTGAAGTTTGCCTGCCCCGAGTAATGCATGCTGGGACGATAGGCCAGAGCCACCTCCAACCGTAGCCACGGCAAAAGTCGCATACCCGCGGCCCCCTCCACGAAACCGTAGGTATCGAAATCGCCATAAGCGCCGAGAGGTCTGCCGTCACTGCCATTACCCGCGCCAAACAATGCCGCGCCGTTGCCGCCGTCATCCCTGAAATTGGTGTCATTAAGCCAATCAACGCCGCCTGAAATACGAAGATAGTAGTCTGCGGCAAAAGCCGGCGAAGCGACAAACAGCATCAGAAACAAATTCAGGAATACTACGCTGCTGTTTTTTTTCAAGAGATTCCTCATTTCTCCGCGCCATGGCGTTATTCCGGTTCCAAATCAGAGATGATATCAAGGCGGCAAGGAAGAAGGCGACGGAGGCGTACGGATAGTACGTTGATGAGCCTTCGACGAGCCAACGAAGATAGCGCTTTGATTTGGAATTGGAATTACATCCGCCGCCGTGGGCATTCTGACTAATGTGAAGCAAATTCAAATGAAAACAGCTTGTATGCTGTTGAAGCTGACTCACAGCGTTGAAACAAAAAAACGCCCTTCTTTCGTAACATCATGAAGGGCGTGACATCCATATTCGCCCTCTTTTCGGTAACCCGGCTATCCCTGTAGTGGATCCGTGGTTTTGCGTCCCCAGGTTTCCCCGGGTTTGCTCTTGTCATAGAGGATATATATCTCTCATCGATACCGCCGGCAACCGATTCTGTCAAGACTTTAATTTGCTGAGGGTCGGATTTTGGGGACAGTTTATTTGATTCAGCGGAGATAAATATACTCTACCCAGAATTACAGAATTATAATGTGGCGGATCATAATGTCCCCGTCATCACAAGTATCGTTCAGCAGCTTGACAAGCGGGCGTTATGGACATAACCTGTCCGGCAGTTGAAAAACTGTTGCGGAACCCACCTGCGGCGTTGGCGGTGTCCTCACCCTCGCCTGTCCAAGTAAAATGCCCCGGGTGCTGCGCTCCGTGCACCTTGCATCCGGACTTCCTCACGACGTTTTTCAACAGCGCTGCCGGAGCCGTTTCAATTGCTGAAACGCAAATAAAAGTGCAACCTGCAAGCAGGTATTAATGAAAGGAGAAAGTTCCATGTCGTTTTCTGCCAGAATCATCTTATTCACCTCTCTAGCTCTCATCCCCACTGTGGCATTCGCCTCTCCGAAAAAGCTCGTCAACGACAGCGAATACTCGGACAAGGATTTCCGCAAATGCATCATAAAGGATTACTCGGATATGGTGGACGGTGACGACATTAAATGGGTCTGGACCAACCCGTCAGTCAAGCTTTCCGGATACAGGCTCAAGGAAGGGAAGGTGGAAAACAAGTCCGATTTGCGCAGTAAATCCATGCAGGAGACAGTCAAGAAAGTCTTCAAGGACACATTTGAAGACATGGAAGGAAAAGGGGCAAGCGGCATTCTTACCGCCGACATCTGTATCTACGAAGCGCAGAATTTCAGCGGGGGGAAAGCATGGATACCTTTCGTCGGCTCGCATGAGATGCAGGCTGGTGTAGGGGTGGAAATGGTCTTGCGCGACGCGAAAAACAGGGTAGTAGGAAAATTCCGGCATTCAGCCCGTGAAGGCGCGCAGATCGAGAATGCAGCCCAGGAAGTGGCCAGCGACCTGATGAAGTATATCGGCAATCACTAGCGTTCATTTTTATGGATAAAAACCTGGGAAAGAGAGCCCGCCTCGTGCGGGCTTTCTTCTAGTTCCCCTCGCGGTGCTCACACATTTGCCTGCCCAGTTGATATGTCTCGGGTGCTGGGGGGCAGGCAGTTATCGTCCCTTTTCCACCAGCGCCACATTTTCCACATGGATCGTCTGGGGAAACATGTCCACCGGCTGAACCGCGTGGGTAACGTAGCCGAGTCCCGAAAGGATGTTCAGGTCCCTGACAAGTGTTTGAGGCGAGCAGGATACGTAGATGATCCGTTTCGGATCGAGGCCTGCGGCGCTTTTCAGCACTTCCTCGTCGCATCCCTTGCGCGGCGGGTTCAGGACCACCAAGTCCACTTTTACGCATTCTTCATGCAGTTCCGAGAGAAGTTCCGCCGCATCGCCCGCCTCGAAACGACAGTTCCTGAGCCCGTTCAGCCGGGCGTTTTTTTCCGCATCGGCCACGGCGGCGTCCACCGATTCGAAGCCGATGACCTCCCGCGCGCCGGAAGCGAGATACAATGAAATGCCACCAACCCCGCAGTAAACATCCACGACAGTTTCACTGCCCGTCAGTTCCGCCCACTCCCTCACTTGCCCGTAAATAGTCCGCGCGCCGTCATTGTTCACCTGGAAGAACGACCTGGGCGAGATGGAGAAGCGAACATCGCCCACGGCTTCGGCAAGGGTCTGCTGTTTCGTGACGAAGTAGTCGCGGTCTCCCATGATGATGTTGCCGGCCGAGCTGTTGACGTTCTGGCAGACCACCGCCACTTCCGGAGCTTGTGCCTGCAGGTGCTTGGCCAGGTGGTGGATCTCGTTGTAGCTCCGCTCGCTGGTGACGAAAACCACCATAGCGCGGTTTTCAAGCTCCGAGACCCTTACCGCCAGGTAACGGAGCAGGCCGTTGCGGGTTTTCGGGTTGTATATGGGCACTTTTCCCTTGATGATCCCTTCGCGGACAGCCAAGGCAATGCGGTTGATCAGGGGATGATGGAGGGGGCAGTCGGCGATGTCCATGACCTGGTGGCTGTTGCGGCGGTAGATGCCGATGACCGGGGATGCGAACCTGCCCGATATTACCAGCTTGGCTGTGTTGCGGTAGCCGAGGGGCTTTGCCGAAGGTGCAACCGGCCCGACTTCAACACCGCGAAGAGAAGGGAAGCGTTTGATGGCGCTTTCCACCTGTTGTCTTTTCCAGTCCAGCTGGGCACGGTACTTCATGTGGATGAGAGGACATCCCTCGCAGGCGTTTCCCAGTCCGCAGGGAATCTGCGCCAGGCGGTCAGGCGAGTGCCGGAGGATCTTCAGGGTTTCGGCAAAAGTGTCCCGCTGGCCGGAAAAGGTGACTCTGGTCCGCACAGTTTCGCCCGGCAGCACACCGGCGACCCTGACCCTTGACGTCTCATGCACCGAAAGGCCGTAGCCCTCTTCGTCAAGGGTGGTTATTGCGAGGTCGAGAACCTGGCCGACTTTCGGCTTCAGTTTCGACAAAGATGCGGTTCCGGATTTTTTCCGCTCAGTGTCATTTCGTTTTGGTATCTTTTTTTCTTTCATGTGTACTACTAGAAAGGAAAAGGAGGTTTTTGTCAAATTCAAAATCCCCCCCGCCCCCCTTTGGCAAAGTGGGGAGAATCTTGATTTACGAAGACCTGCCAGGTTTTCAAAACCTGGCAGGTCTCAGAAGCTTAACCTATAATACTTTCCCCTTTAAGAAACGGTGACAGTGGGGAAATTACGGACCGTCTTCCTTGATTTTTCCGCATACTTTCGTTATTATACTTCGTTATGAAAAAAACGACCAAACAGATCCGGATCGGTAGCGTAGCCGTCGGCGGCGGGGCGCCCTGCTCGGTCCAGTCCATGTGCAGCACCGACACCCGTGACGTGGCCGCCACCACGGCCCAGATCGCGCGCCTTTCCGAGGCAGGTTGCGAACTGGTGCGCTGCGCGGTTCTGGACATGCAGGCCGCGGAGGCTCTCGGCGCCATCAAGGCGAACTGCCCGATCCCGCTTATCGCCGACATCCATTTCGATTACAAGCTTGCCCTGAAGGCCCTGGAAATTGGAGTTGACGGCTTGCGCATCAATCCGGGCAACATCGGCGAGCGCTGGAAGGTGGCCGAGGTGGTATCTGCCGCATCTGAGCGCCGGGTCCCGATCCGCATCGGGGTCAACGCCGGTTCCCTGGAAAAGGAACTCCTTGAAAGGTACGGCCACCCCACAGCCGAGGCCATGGTGGAGTCTGCTCTTGGGCATGTGGCGATCCTTGAAGAACTGGGCTACGACCAGATCAAGATTTCCCTGAAGGCATCGGATGTCATGAAGACAGTGGAGGCCTATCGGTTGCTGTCGCAACGGGTGGATTATCCGCTTCACATAGGCATTACCGAGGCGGGCACCACGTTTTCCGGCACCATAAAGTCCTCGGTCGGACTCGGCATTCTCCTGGCAGACGGAATCGGAGACACCCTGCGGGTGTCCCTGACCGGAGATCCGGTGGACGAAATCCGGGTCGGTTTCGGCATCCTCAAGGCTCTCGGCCTTCGGCAGCGCGGCATCAACCTGGTTTCCTGCCCCACCTGCGGCCGCTGCCAGATCGACCTGATACCTGTGGCCGAAGAGGTGGAGCGGCGCCTGCAGAGGATCGTCAAGCCCATCAAGGTCGCGGTCATGGGGTGCGTGGTGAACGGCCCCGGCGAGGCCCGGGAGGCTGATGTGGGAATAGCCGGCGGCAAGGGCGAAGGGTTGCTGTTCCGTCACGGAGAGGTAATCCGCAAGGTTCCGGAAAGGGAGCTGGCCGACGCCCTGGTGGAAGAAGTGGAAAAAATGGCGGAGGAACCGCTGTAGGGGCGGGTCTCCAACCCGCCCTCGGTGTGTTTTGCCCACATCATGATATTTCAAGAAACGTAGGGGCAACCCCCCGTGGTTGCCCTTTCATTGGGCAGGCACAGGGGCCTGCCCCTACAATTATTGCAAAGGAAGCATACACCATGCGCTATTCACAATATTTCATTCCCACGGTGAAGGAAACTCCTGCCGACGCAGAGGTCGTTTCCCATCAGCTCATGCTGAGGGCCGGCATGATCCGCAAGCTGGCTGCCGGCATCTATAATTACCTCCCGCTGGGACTCCGCTCGATCCGCAAGGTGGAGAACATCGTGAGGGAGGAGATGAACAGGGCCGGCGCCA
Source organism: Geobacteraceae bacterium (assembly GCA_034933285.1). Lineage (GTDB taxonomy): Bacteria > Desulfobacterota > Desulfuromonadia > Geobacterales > Geobacteraceae > RPRC01. Next base: position 11,409 of record JAYFNT010000030.1, read on the forward strand.
TCGAGATCCTCATGCCCAGCGTCATCCCTGCCGAACTCTGGCAGGAGTCGGAGCGCTGGGAACAATACGGCAAGGAGCTTCTGCGCATCAAGGACCGCAAAGACGCCGAATTCTGCCTCGGACCCACCCACGAGGAGGTGGTGACCGACCTGGTGCGGCGCGAGATCAAGAGCTACCGCCAGATGCCGGTCAACCTCTACCAGATCCAGTCCAAGTTCCGCGATGAAATCCGTCCCCGCTTCGGCCTGATGCGCGGCCGCGAGTTCATCATGAAGGACGCCTACTCCTTCGACGTGGACGGCGATGCGGCGGACCTTTCCTACGAGAAGATGTACCAGGCATACCGCCGCATTTTCGAGCGGTGCGGACTCATGTTCCGAGCGGTTGAGGCTGACACAGGCTCAATCGGCGGTTCCTCCTCCCACGAATTCATGGTGCTGGCCGACTCGGGCGAGGACGCCATCGTTTCCTGCACGGCCTGCGAGTATGCCGCCAACGTGGAAAAGGCGGAGTCCCGTCCCCTTGAAGTGACCGAGCATGCTGACCCCCGCCCCCTGGATCGTGTGGCGACGCCGGGAAAGCGGACCATTGAAGAGGTCTCGGAATTCCTGGGAGTGCATGCCGCGACAATGATAAAGACCCTGGTGCTGCTGGCCGATGGCGAACCGGTGGTGGCGCTGGTTCGCGGCGACCATGAACTGAACGAGATCAAGCTTAAAAATGCCCTCGACTGCACCGAGCTGGAGATGGCTGGTGACGAGACGGTAACGAAGGTCACCGGCGCACCGGTCGGGTTTGCCGGGCCTGTTGGTCTGGAGGTGAAGATCGTTGCCGACCTTGCAGTCAGGGGCATGAAGAACTCCGTCACCGGCGCCAACGAGCAGGACATGCACCTGAAGAACGTCAACCTGGAGCGTGATTTCCAGGTTGCCAGGTTCGTGGATATCCGCAACGTGGTCCACGGCGACGCCTGCCCCCGTTGCGAGTCTGGAGTCCTGGAAATGTGGCGCGGCATCGAGGTCGGCCATGTCTTCAAGCTGGGGACCAAGTATTCCAAGGCACTGAAGGCCACCTACCTGGATGCCGCGGGTCAAGAGCAGATCATTTTCATGGGGTGCTACGGCATCGGCATCGGCCGTACCGTGGCTGCCTGCATCGAGCAGAACCACGACGAGAACGGCATCATCTTCCCCATTCCCATAGCCCCGTTCCACTGCATCATCTCGGCCCTTAACATCAAGGAGGAGCCGGTGCGTGAGGCATCTGAGCGGATTTACCGTGAGCTTTCCGAGGGCGGTGTCGAAGCCCTGCTGGACGACCGGGACGAGCGTCCCGGCTTCAAGTTCAAAGACGCGGACCTGATCGGCATCCCGCTGCGGATCGTGGTTGGGAGCAAGAACCTGGCCAACGGCAACGTGGAGCTGAAGGACCGGAAGAGCGGCGAGGTGGAGCTGCTGCCCATAGCGGAAGCGGTGGAGAAGGTGAAAAAGCTGGTAGCAAAAGCCTTGGAAGGCAGGCAATAGGCGATAGGCGATGGGCGATAGGTCATAACCTAAAACTTAAAACTTAAAACCTATACCCACCGCCTTGTGCCAGGATTTTATATGACCCGAGATGAAGCACGTTCCAAAATAATATTCGCTCTTGACGTGGATTCCTTCAATGCCGCCAAGCACTGGGTTTCCCGGCTTTCCGGCAAGGTGGGTATGTTCAAGGTCGGCAAGCAGCTCTTTACCGCCTACGGTCCCGACATCGTCCGTATGATCGAGAACTTCGGCGCCGGGGTGTTTTTGGACCTGAAGTACCACGACATCCCCAACACGGTTGCAATGGCTTCACGTGAAGCTGCACGGTTGCGGGTAAAGCTTTTCAACCTCCATGCCCTGGGCGGCTACGACATGATGGCCCGGACCATGGAGGCAATCCACGAGGAATTCCCCGAAGCTGACCGTCCCAGGGTGCTGGCGGTTACCATCCTGACCTCTTCCACCGAAGAGACCCTGCGCGGGGTAGGAATCGAGCGCTCTGTCGAGGAAATGGTGGTGCGTCTTGCTCTTCTGGCGAAAAAGGCGGGCGTCGACGGTGTTGTGGCTTCCCCCCGCGAAGTGCCGCTGATCCGCGCGGCGTGCGGGAAGAATTTCCTCATCGTCACCCCTGGTGTCCGGCCTTCCTTTGCCTCTGCCGACGACCAGAAACGGATCATGACCCCGGCCGAGGCAGTGGCTTCGGGCTCGGATTTCCTGGTTATCGGCCGTCCCATCAGCGCGGCGCCTGACCCGATGGTTGCGGTCGAGATGATCGTGGACGAGATAACTGCCACAAAATCCTGAAAACTGTATTCAAAGGGATGTACGGGACATAGCGGACTCCGGTTCCTGAAAGGAAACAATGAAAGAGGAGATCATCTACGGGCTCAACCCAGTGCTGGAAGCCCTTCGGGGAACGCGAAAGGTTTTCGAGCTGTTCATTGCCGGGACCGGCACTGACAAGAGGCTGGAAAAGCTTCTGAAGCTGGCCGGAGACAAGGGAGTGCCGGTAAGGAACCGGGAACGGTCGGACATTGCCCGGCTCTGCGGCAGCGACCACCATCAGGGCGTGGCGCTCCGGGCCGAAGCATTTGCTTACGCTGATCTGGAAGACATCCTGGTACGATGCCGGGCATTTCCGGGGGACGGACTGCTGCTGGTGCTGGACGGCGTTCAGGATCCTCACAACCTGGGCGCGCTGATCCGCAGCGCTGCCTGCGCAGGAGCTCACGGGGTGATCATTCCCAAGGACAGGGCCGTCGGGGTGACTCCCACGGTGGAAAAGGCATCGGCCGGCGCAGTGGAAACGATCCCTGTTGCCCAGGTGGTGAACATCGCCCAGGCGCTGGAGGAGCTCAAGAAAGAAGGATTCTGGATATACGGGGCCACGGACAATGCTTCGTCCATTCTCTACGGACAGAGATTTTCCGGTTCGGTCGCCCTGGTCATCGGCAGCGAGGGTGAAGGCATGCGGCCGCTGGTGCGGAAGAAATGCGACGCCCTGTTTTCCATCCCCATGCATGGCGGAGTGAGTTCGCTGAATGCCTCGGTTGCGGGAGGAGTGGCGCTGTTCGAGATTGTGAGGCAGAGATTGTCAGCACATTAACGGATAGCGGACACTGCGTCAACCATACAGCCATGACGAGAAAGCCGGTTCCCATAATGGGACTCGGCTTTTTTCGTCAAGCTCGGGCAGACTGACAGCTTATCCATCATACCGCAACGGCCATATCCGGCATGGGAAAGCAGCTGGTCAGGAATGGGGACAACTTGTTGTCAGGCTGTAAATGGCGTGATTGATGAGCCTGGAAATCTTTGACTGCTTCAGGTTCAACACCATGCCTATTTCGTTGAAATCAAGTTCTTCGTAAAAATGCAGCGAAAGCACGAGACGCTCAATTTCGGGCAGGTTTTCGATGGCTCTGCCCAGTTCAACGGGATCCTTTGCCGCAAGCGAGAGACCGGGATCTGCTGCGGCAGCGCGGGTGATGTTCAGCTGGGGCTTCCCGATTGAAAGACCGACCGGATTGCCAATGGATTGATTCACTGCTGATATGGTTTCCATAGTTGTTTCCTCTTTGCATCAATTGCGCGTTTATTTCCGCAGTATCTGGATCATTCTTCGGACTAACTTTGTTTGAGCAGCTGTGCAAAAGTTGAACTTTACCGACCGCAACGATCGTTTATCGGCCCGGTCTTTCAATATGTCTGACTGCTTTTCAACTTATTGAGATCTGGAGTGTTTCCATTCGGCTTCTTTCTTTCGGGCTACGCTTCCGGGTCGATTCATGTCCTCTATGGCATCTTAATAGCAAGTTCTCTACCAACTTTGAAGGAATTTTGCACACAAATTTACGGGAAAGTGATTCCCGCATTGGTGGTCGTTTCTTTTTAGTTGGAATCCTGACGGGTTATCGCTTGCGTGATAGAATGTAGTCAATACCGTTTCGTGTTCAATTCCAAGGCTTGTCCAGTGTGCAGTCGACAAAGGAGGGAGTGCAATGAATGATTTACTGGGGATTGTCCTGGCGGGTGGCGCCGGAGAACGTCTGAAGCCCCTCACCGCGGTTCGTGCCAAGCCGGCGGTTCCTTTTGGCGGCAAATACCGGATCATCGATTTTGTCCTGAACAGCATGATCAACTCCGGCATCAGGAACATAAAGCTTCTGGTGCAGACACTGTCGCAGCCGCTCATCGTTCACGTGAGCACCATGTGGCCGTCGGCGCCGGTTTACAATTACTTTGTCCAATGCATACCCGCGCAGAAGCGGATGGGTGAACAGTGGTACAAGAGCACTGCTGACGCTGTCTATCAGAATCTGAACATCTTCATGGACAACCCATGCTTCAAGAGGGCGGCGATCTTTTCCGGCGATCACATCTTCAAGGTGGACGCAAGCCAGATCGACAGCTTCCACAGGGCAAAGGGGGCCGATTTCACCATCTCCGCCATGGTGATAAAAAAGGAAGATGCCAGCCGTTTCGGTATCATCGAGGTGGATCAGCACGGCAGGGTGATCGGGTTCGAGGAAAAACCGGAGAATCCCAGGGAGATGCCTGACATGCCAGGGTTCTGTCTGACTTCCATGGGGAATTACATTGCCAATATTCCTTCGCTGATCGAGATGGTGAGCGAGGATGCCGGCGTGGAGAAATCGTCCCACGATTTCGGCAAGGATATCATACCGTTAATGCTGAAAAAGGGACTCAAGGTGTTTGCCTATGATTTCAGCGAAAACTATGTTCCCGGCGAGGATCACATCTACTGGCGCGATGTGGGCACCATCAAGTCCTACTGGGAAGCCAACATGGACCTGGTGAGCATCAAGCCGGAGCTGAACCTTTACAACCATTTGTGGCCGGTCAAGACGTCGCCCGACTTCGCCCCCCCGGCGAAACTGGTGATGAGGCAATCGCTCATAGACAATGCCATAATCAGTGGCGGGTGCATAATCACCCAGGCAGAGATCAGCAACTCGGTGCTCAGCCAGAGTGTGCGCGTTGAAAAAAAATCGCTGGTCAGTGAGAGCATCATTTTCGCAGGCGTTACCATCAGTGAGGGAGCCCAGGTGCGCAAAGCCATAATCGACAAGAACGTTCTCGTTCCCCCCAATACCCGCATCGGATTTTCCAAGGAAGAAGACGAGGCGCGGGGATTCAGGGTTTCCGACGGGATCACCGTCGTGCCCAAGAGCTACATTTTCCCCGCATGACATAAAAGCAAAAAGGGGATGGTCCATTGAAGAACCATCCCCTTTGTTCATTGCCATTTCATTCGGCTGTTGGGACAGATCGCAAGATCTGCCAATGTGGCTGTGAACTACCAGACTTCAACATATGCCATATCGCTGTAAATTCCCTCAAGCCTGACTTTGTGGCCCTGCTCCATGCGGGAAAGCTGCCCGAACATTTCCTTCTGTTCCTTGTCGGCACTGGCCTTGGCCAGTTCTGCGTACATTACCATTGCCTCTTCTTCGTTCTTCATGGCCAGCGCCATGGCGTCAGCCGGTTTCATGGCTATGCTGAGCGCAGGCTTGCCTACGGTTTCGGCAATCTTGTAGTCCGCATTCTCATCGAATTTCATGGGTTTTGCCTGGGTGAGAAGACCCTGCAGGAAATCCTGGTGCTTCTTTTCCTCGTCAGCCAGATCCTTGAAAATGGACTTCAGATTGGCGTTTTCCAGCTTTTCGCCTGCGGCCTTGTAGAAGTTGTAAGCTTCGATTTCATTTCCGACTGCCATTGATATAACTTTTTTGTAATCTTCTGCGTTCATTGCATCCCCTTTCTTCCCGAGAAATTTATTGCCATAAGCAAACAAATGATATCACACAGTACCAATATGGGTATGTTATGTCAATATATTGGAATAGATTTTGCCGGTATTCACTCCCTGCCCACCAGGTTTTCCCCTTCAGCCACCATAAGTTCGCTGATGAGCCGGGTGAAACGCAGGGGGTCTCTTACCGGCGTCCCTTCCGTGAGCAGTGCCTGGTCGTAGAGGAGTTCGCAGTAGTCGTCCAGCTTTTTGTTCCCTTTGTCCTTGTCGAACAGTTTCTGCATGATCAGGGTGATGGGGTGCCCCGGGTTCAACTCCAGGATGCGCTTGGATTCCGGAACGTCCTGGTTCATCGCCTTGAGGATCCGCTCCATGTTCGCGTTCATGCCGTATTCGTCGGCCACCAGGCAGCAGGCGCTGTCGGTGAGGCGGCCGGAAAGACGCACTTCCTTGACGCGGTCATCCAGTTTTTCCTTGATAAAGCCCAGGAGATCGCCAAACTGCTTTTCCGCTTCCTTCTTCTCTTCCTCGTGCTGTTTTTTTTCCTCTTCGGTCTCGATCTCCAGTTCCCCCTGGAGCACCGATTTCAGTTTTTTCCCGTCATATTCCGTCAGGCTCTGGACCAGCCATTCATCGATGGGATCGGTGAGGTACAGGACTTCGTACTCTTTCTTCCGGCAAATCTCCAGATGGGGCGAGTTTTCCACCACTGCCCGGCTGTTGCCGGTTATGTAATAGATTTCCTTCTGTCCCTCGGGCATACGCTCCAAATACTCCTTCAATGAGACGTATGCGCCCGGGTCGGTCCTGGTGCTCTCGAACAGGACCAGCTCCTGCAGTTTTTCACGGTTGGCATGGTCGAAGTGGATGCCTTCCTTCAGCACCGGCCCGAACTCCTTGTAGAATTTCAGATAATCCTCCGGCTCTTTGTCCTTCATTTCGGCCAGCGTGCCGAGGATCTTGCCCACCAGGTTCTTCTGGATCCTGCGGATCTGGACGTCTTCCTGGAGGATTTCGCGGGAAACGTTCAGGGGCAGGTCGCTGGAGTCGACCACACCCTTGACGAAGCGGAGGTAGTCCGGGAGGAGGTGCTCGCACTTGTCGGTGATGAAGACCCGCTTCACGTAAAGGTGGACGCTCTTGCGGTGCTCGGGCATGAACAGGTCGAAAGGCTTGTGCTCGGGGATGTAGAGAAGCGCCTTGAATTCGCTGGTTCCCTCGGCTGAGTAATGAATCGTGCGGAGCGGTTTGCCGTAGTCATGGGAAATGTGATTGTAGAATTCGTGGTACTCTTCTTCGGTAATCTCGCTCTTCGGCCGCGCCCAGATGGCTTTCATGGAGTTGAGGGTCTCTTCCTCGGTCTTGCTGATCTTCTCCGCCCCTTCGATGGGCTTGCCGTCTATGCCGCGGGGATATTCCTCCCGGGTAATGTCCATGGTCACGGGGTACTGGACGTAATCCGAATATTTTTTCACGATGGAGCGGATGTGCCACTCGTCGAGGAATTCCTTCATTTCGTCCTTGAGGTGCAGGATGACATCGGTGCCCCTGGTTTCCTTCTCGCATTCTTCTATGCTGTATGTGCCGTCGCCCACGGATTCCCATCGCGTAGCCAAGGCTTTGTCGCCTGCACGGCGGGTGACGAGGATAACCTTGTCGGCAGCCATGAAAGAGGCATAGAAGCCGACCCCGAACTGCCCGATCAGTTCCGGGTGGTCCTTGGCGCTCTGCTCCTTGAGATTCTGGAGAAACGCCTTGGTTCCGGACTGTGCGATGGTGCCGATATTGTTTTCCACTTCTTCCATGGTCATGCCGATACCGTTGTCACGGATGGTCAGGGTACCTGCCTCCTTGTCCGGGATCAGCTTGATCTTCCAGTCGGGATCGTTTTCAAGGATCGCCTTGTCGATGTGCGACTCGAAGCGTGCCTTGTCAACGGCATCCGATGCGTTGGAGATCAGCTCGCGGAGGAATATCTCCTTGTTGGAATAGAGGGAGTGGATCACCAGATCCAGGAGCTGCTGGACCTCGGTCCGGAAATGCTTAGTGGTCTTGGTCATTTGTGGTAGTTCTCCTCGTTCAGATGTTCAATTTTGCGCAGATGTTTTCATCGTGAATTAAAATAATCATTTGGCTGCCCATTTGCAAGGGGCGCTGATGATTTTTCTTTCTGCTCCGGTTCGAGCTTTGTCTCGCAGATTTGAAAGCCGGGTTTCCAAAGATGCTCTACTGCCGCATCAAGTTGACACCGGATAACCGCTATGATAGGGTGAAAATTTAAATATTTGCCCGACCGCACAGATGGGGATGCCCCTACCCAGCGCCTTTCAACACTCCGGAGACGTTATGTATCAACCCGATTTTCCAACTTTCAGCCAACTTGCCGGCAGGGGCAACCTGATACCTGTCTACCGGGAAATCATGGCGGACATGGACACACCGGTCAGCGCTTTCAAGAAGATCGATGACGGCAGGTACTCCTTTCTGCTGGAGAGTATCGAGGGCGGGGAAAAATGGGCGAGATACAGTTTCCTCGGCTCCAATCCGGAGGTTATCATCCGTTCCAGGGGCAACAGGGTGGAAGTGCTTTCGGCGGACGGAGTGTCCCAATCCCGGGAGGTGGACGATCCGCTCGCTTTCGTCAAGGATTACCTTGCCCGATACGTACCAGTGGAAGTGGAAGGCCTGCCACGTTTTTTCGGCGGGGCGGTAGGATACGTCGGCTACGACATGGTGCGCTATTTCGAGCGGATTTCACTGGCAAAGCCGGTAGAACTGGAAGCCTTCGACAGCTATCTGGTCATAACGGATACCATCCTGGTTTTCGACACCATCAGGCAGAAGATAAAGGTCGTTTCCAACGCCCACCTGGATGAGGGGAAGGCTCCCGAGGAGGCTTACGAAGAGGCAAAGTCCAAGATCGACGCCATAATAGGAAAACTGCGGGCGCCCCTTTCCCTGCCCGCGCCCGCCCGTCCGGAAGTCAAGGCCGACTTCGTATCCAATGTCCTTCGGCAGGACTTCGAGGCCGCGGTTAAATCCGCCAAGGAGTACGTGAGATCCGGCGACGTGATACAGATTGTCTTGTCGCAGCGCTTTTCGGCTGATCTAACCGTTGATCCCTTTGACATCTACCGCTCTCTCCGCACGTTGAACCCCTCTCCCTACATGTTTTTCCTGCGGCTGGACGATACGCTGGTGGTGGGGGCTTCGCCCGAGGTCATGGTCCGCAAGGAGGGGGAGCAGGTGGAGCTCCGCCCCATCGCCGGCACCAGGCCGCGCGGCATGTCGCGGGAAGACGACGAACGGCTGGAAACAGATTTGCTGGCAGATCCCAAGGAGCGTGCTGAACACGTCATGCTCGTCGACCTGGGGCGCAACGACCTGGGAAGGGTCTGCGACATCGGCACCGTTCGGGTTACCGAGCTGATGGTGGTGGAGCGCTATTCACACGTCATGCACATCGTCTCGAATGTCCAGGGAAAACTTCTGGCGGGCAAGGATGCGTTTGACGTTCTCCGGGCCACTTTCCCAGCCGGGACGTTGTCCGGAGCGCCAAAGGTGCGGGCCATGGAGATCATCGAGGAGCTGGAGCCGGTGCGCAGGGAGATCTACGGCGGCGCGGTGGGGTATTTCTCTTTTTCCGGCAACATGGACATGGCCATCGCCATCCGCACCCTGGTGGTAAAGGACGGCAGGGTCTTCCTCCAGGCCGGAGCCGGAATCGTCGCCGATTCGGATCCGGCTGCCGAATACCAGGAGACCGTCAACAAGGCCAGGGCCGTGGTCAAGGCGATTGAGATGGCGGAACAGGGCCTGGATTAAACAGGGTAATGGGGCGCACATGCTGTTGATGATTGATAACTATGACTCTTTCACGTACAACCTGGTCCAGTATTTCGGCCAGCTCGGAGAAGAGGTGGTGGTCCACCGCAACGACCGGATCACCCTCGATGAAATCGAGAGGCTTTCCCCGGAGCGGATCGTGATCTCGCCGGGGCCGTGCACCCCGGCCGAAGCCGGCATATCGGTGTCTGCCATTCTGCGTTTTGCGGGGAAGGTGCCGCTCTTGGGCGTCTGCCTGGGTCACCAGGCGATCGGAGCTGCGTTCGGTGGCCGGGTGACCCGCAGCGAATACCTGATGCACGGCAAGACATCTCCCATTCACCATAACGGCAAGGGCCTTTTCAGAGGCCTTCCCAACCCTTTCGAGGCGACCCGCTATCATTCACTGATCGTTGAGCGCGAAACATTTCCCGATTGTCTCGAAGTGACCGCCTGGATCGAGAGCGGCGAGATCATGGGACTGGCCCACAGGGAACTCCCCATTTGGGGGGTACAGTTCCATCCGGAATCGATCCTGACCGAGCGGGGCATGGATATCCTGAGGAACTTTCTGGAGATGAGTAGGGGATAGTTTTAGGTTTTAAGTGTTAAGTAAAAACCCTTAGTCCTAAAACATAAAACTTAACACCTAAAACTTAAAACTTAAAACTTATAAGTTATAACTTAAAACGTTCTTTTGGTGTTTTTATGATCAAAAAAGCCATCGCAAAGGTAGTGGAACGTCAGGACCTCACTGAAGCCGAGATGATAGAGGTCATGGATCAGATCATGTCCGGCGAGGCGACCCCGGCCCAGACGGCATCCTTCATCACCGCGCTGCGGATGAAGGGTGAGACGGTCGACGAGATTACCGGGGCGGCAAGGGTTATGCGCGACCACGCGACCCGCATCAACGTGGGGAGAAATGTCCTGGACATCGACCGCGAGGACATCAACCTGGACCTGGAAACCGTCCTTGACACCTGCGGCACCGGCGGCAGCGGCACCAACACCTTCAATGTTTCCACCACGGTGGCTTTCGTGGTTTCAGCCTGTGGGGTCATGGTGGCCAAGCACGGCAACCGTTCGGTTTCGTCCACCTGCGGCAGCGCTGATGTACTGGAAGCTTTGGGGGTCAATCTGGACGTCACTCCCCTGATGGTGGAGCGTTGCCTGACGGACATTGGCATCGGCTTCCTGTTCGCGCCGGCACTGCACGGAGCAATGAAGCATGCAATCGGGCCGAGGAAAGAGATCGGTATCCGCACCATCTTCAACATCCTCGGCCCTCTGACCAATCCGGCCGGTGCGCAGTGCCAGGTGCTGGGAGTTTACCGCGAGGACCTGGCAGAGAAGCTTGCCCACGTGCTGAGAAAACTCGGCTGCAAGCGGGGCTTTGTCGTGCACGGCCTGGATGGCATGGACGAGATCACCCTGACAACCCAGACCAGGGTTGCGGAAGTGACTCCGCAAGGGGTCGGCACCCGGCTGTTCAGCCCCGAAGAACTGGGCTTCACGCGCAGCGTCATGGCCGATCTCAGGGGCGGGGATGCCGTTGCCAACGCCGCCATCGTGCGGGACGTCCTGGCCGGGGTCCCCGGTCCGAAACGGGATATCGTGCTGCTCAATGCCTCCTTCGGCCTGGTGGCCGCCGGCAAAGCGGAAGACCTGGCGGAAGGATTGCGCCTTGCCGTTGATGCGATAGATTCGGGCCGGGCAATGGCCCAGTTGGAGAAGCTGGTGGCGATGACCAACGAGTAGTTCGAGGAGGTGACCATGGGACCTCTTGCGGAAGACATGGGGAAGCGCTTCACCTACGCGGAGTATTGCACATGGGACGACGAACAGCGATGGGAGCTGATCGACGGCGTTCCCTACAACATGACCCCGGCTCCGGCAACCAGACATCAGAGGATTTCGAGCAACATTCATCTGATGATTTCCGAATTCCTTCGAGGGAAGCAGTGTGTGCCGTTCTATGCTCCCACTGACGTGGTGTTCGACGAGCATAACGTGGTCCAGCCGGACCTGCTGGTGGTCTGCGACCGGGAGAAGATAACCGAGGCCAACATCCAGGGCGCGCCGGATCTGGTAATCGAGATCCTTTCGCCCGCCACCGGCCGGAAGGACCGGCGCGAAAAGAAGGCGCTCTATGAACGTTTCGGCGTGCGGGAATACATAGTGCTCGATCCTTTCAACGAGACGGTGGAGCGCCTTTCCCTGACAGACTGCCGGTATGGGCCACCGGACGTGTTCGGCTGGGATGAGACCATGAGATTCGTTGTCCTGCCTGAGCTGGAGCTGGAACTCTGGAGCATATTCGAAAAGGAAAAGACCGAGGCGGTAAATGAGCGGTACCCCGGATATATTACGGAAAATAGTTGAGTACAAGAGGCATGAACTGGCATCCGCCAAGTCGCACAGTTCTAAGGCCGAACTGAAGGCCCGATGCGGCGATATGCCGCCGGTGCGCGGATTCCGGGAATCCCTTGAGCGGGTGGATGGAGCCGGGCGGACCGCTTTGATCGCCGAAGTGAAGAAGGGTTCTCCCAGCAAGGGGGTGATCTGCGCCGACTTCGATCCGGTTGCCATTGCCGGGATCTATGAACGGAACGGGGCTGCATGTCTGTCGGTGCTCACCGATGAGCATTTCTTCCTCGGTCACCTGGACTATCTCACCCGAATTCGAACCGCCGTGAACATTCCACTTTTGCGGAAGGATTTCATTTTCGACGAATACCAGATCTGGGAGGCGCGTGCCGCCGGAGCGGATGCCGTACTCCTGATCGCAGCAATGCTGGGTCTTCCCCAAATGCTGGAATTCATCGCCGTAGCCCGCGAGCTGTCTCTTGATATCCTGCTGGAAGTCCACGACGAGGCGGAACTGGAGAAGGCCCTGGAAACCGATTGCCGCCTGGTCGGCATCAACAACCGCAATCTCCGCACATTCGAGCTCGATCTGGCGACAACTGAAAGGCTCTGCGCCCTCATGCCGCCAGGGCGCTTCCCGGTTGCGGAGAGCGGTGTCCATACCCGGGACGATGTTCTCCGGCTTCATGCTGCCGGGGCACGGGCCTTCCTGATCGGCGAGTCGCTCATGCGCGAGCCCGACATCGGAACGAAAGTGCTGGAAATCCTTGGAGAGAAATAAGTAGTCCGCTTGTGCCATTCCTAGTGCCCGTTTGATACCATTCATTTGCAGGAGGTTCCATGACGACCAAGATTCTGCTCCCCGAAGACCGGATTCCGAAACAGTGGTACAACATCATTCCCGACATGCCGGGTCCACTGGCGCCGGTCATCAACCCTCAGACTCTGAAGCCGGTCACACCGGACGACCTGCTTCCCATATTTCCCATGTCGCTGATAGAGCAGGAGGTTTCGCGGGAGCGCTGGATCGATATTCCCGACGAGATTCGCGAGATCTACCAGTTGTGGAGGCCGACCCCACTTTACCGGGCGCGGAGGCTGGAAAAGGCGCTGGGCACACCCGCACGCATTTATTACAAGCACGAAGGGGTGTCTCCCGCGGGATCCCACAAGCCAAATTCCGCCATACCGCAGGCATGGTACAACAAGCAGGCCGGCATCCGGAGGCTTGCCACCGAGACCGGCGCCGGCCAGTGGGGCAGTTCCCTGGCCCTTGCCTGTACCTTCTTCGGCATGGAGTGCACGGTCTACATGGTAAAGGTCTCGTTCACCCAAAAGCCTTACCGCAAGAGCATGATGCAACTCTGGGGAGCCACCGTGATCGCGTCGCCATCCGAGTTCACCAATGCCGGCCGCTCCATACTTGCACATGACCCGGACAACCTGGGCAGCCTGGGAATCGCGATATCAGAGGCGGTGGAGGATGCCGCGACCCATGAGGATACCAATTATGCCCTGGGCAGCGTTCTGAACCACGTCTGCCTGCACCAGACTGTCATCGGCCAGGAGGCCAAGGCCCAGATGGAGATCGCTGGACACTATCCTGACGTGGTCATTGCCTGTTGCGGTGGTGGTTCCAATTTCTCCGGGCTTTCGTTTCCCTTCATCGCGGACCGCGCTACGGGGAAAAAGGTCCGGTGTGTTGCAGTGGAACCCACTTCCTGCCCCACGCTGACCAAGGGTGTCTATGCCTTCGACTACGGCGATACCGCGAAAATTTCTCCCATTGCCATGATGTATACCCTGGGCCATGATTTCATGCCGCCGGGCATCCATGCCGGTGGGCTGCGCTATCACGGCGAATCTCCGTTGGTATCGCAGCTGTGCCATGCGGGAGAGATCGAAGCCAAGGCCTACAGCCAGAATGCCTGTTTCGAAGCTGCCGTGCTCTTTGCCCGCAGCGAAGGGATCGTTCCGGCGCCCGAATCATCTCATGCCATACGCGCTGCAATTGACGAGGCCGTGATGGCAAAGGAAGAGGGAAGGGAAAAGACCATCCTGTTCGGTCTTTCCGGCCACGGACAGGTGGACATGGCTGCCTATGACGCTTATCTTTCAGGGGCTCTGGAAGACTACGAGTATCCCGAGGAAAAGATCCGGGAGGCGCTGGACCGACTGCCGAAAGTGTCCTTGTAACACGGAAATCCCCCTCGATCCCCCTTTCTCAAAGGGGGATGACTGACCGCTCATCTTTGATACCCCCCCTTTATGAAAGGGGGGGTAGGGGGGGGATTTGAAACGGAAAAAAGGTGCCGGTTATGGTCAAAGTCAAGATCTGCGGGATTACAAACGAGGATGATGCTCTGCAGGCGGTGGACGCGGGCGCCGATGCCCTGGGTTTCGTATTCTACAACCTGTCACCCCGCTGCATTACCTTCGAGGCGGCGGAGAGGATTATTCGCAGACTGCCGCCGTTCGTCGCGGCTGTCGGGGTCTTCGTCAACAATCCCGCCACTTTCATTGCCAGTGCGGTAGAGCGCAGCGGTATAGGAATCGTCCAGCTTCACGGCGATGAGTCGCCTGCATTTTGTTCGGGGCTCCGGCACAAGGTGGTAAAGGCTTTTCGTGTCCGGGACATCACCAGCCTGGACGCAATTCGGAATTACCCCGTATCCGGCTATCTTCTCGATGCCTATGTGCCCGGGGCTTACGGCGGAACCGGCCTGACCTTCAACTGGGAAACCGCCAGGTTAGCCAAGCAGTATGGCCCCATAATACTGGCAGGCGGTTTGAACCCTACCAACGTTCTCAAGGCTGTGGAGACTGTGGAGCCATACGGGATCGACGTTTCCAGCGGGGTGGAGGCTTCACCCGGAAAGAAGGACCACGCCAGGGTGACGGAGCTGATAAGGCGTGCGAAACGTCTGTGATAACTTGGTCCTGAATACGTGACGTCGGAGAGCCTTGCGAACGGAATGGCGGGGTCCAACGCCGCTGACTCCGTTACGTGCCTGTTACGTCAGGTGAACGTTGATGGGGGGCCAAAAATGCCCGGAATGCAAAACAAGAGGCATTAACCGTTCGCGAAGGCGCGAGGCGTTGCGGATTCAGGTTGGTGTGAAACTTCGGAGGTTATATGAAATTACCCGATAAATCCGGCCACTTTGGCAGTTTCGGCGGCAGGTTCGTTCCCGAGACTCTCATGCCGATCCTGCTGGAACTGGAAAAGGCATACGCGGGCATCAAGAACGACCGCGACTTTAAGGATGAGTTCAACTATTATCTCAAGGATTACGTGGGGAGGCCCAATCCGCTCTATTTCGCCGAGAAGCTGACGAAGAAGCTCGGTGGGGCGAAGATCTACCTGAAGCGTGAGGACCTGAACCATACCGGTGCGCACAAGATCAACAACACCATCGGCCAGGGTCTCCTGGCGAGGCGGATGGGCAAGAAGCGGGTCATTGCCGAAACCGGCGCCGGTCAGCACGGTGTGGCGACGGCGACCATAGCGGCCCTGTTCGGCATGGAATGCGAGGTCTTCATGGGCGAGGAGGATATCCGCCGCCAGTCCCTCAACGTGTTCCGCATGAAGCTGCTGGGCGCCAAGGTGACGCCGGTCTCTTCCGGGACCGCGACCCTCAAGGACGCCATGAACGAGGCGCTCCGCAACTGGGTCACCTACGTCAGGGACACGTTCTACGTCATCGGCACCACCGCCGGCCCCCATCCCTATCCCATGATGGTGCGCGACTTCCAGTCGGTCATCGGGCGAGAAGCCAAGCTGCAGCACGACCGGGCGGAAGGACGGCTGCCGGACTACCTGGTGGCCGCGGTAGGCGGCGGCAGCAATTCGTTGGGACTTTTCCACCCCTTCATCGATGAGCCGGATGTACGCCTGATCGGCGTCGAGGCGGCCGGTTTCGGGATTTCCACCGGCAAGCACGCGGCCCCGCTCTGCGCGGGGCGCGTCGGGGTGCTTCACGGCAACAAGACCTACCTGCTCCAGGACGACAACGGCCAGATAGCCTTTGCCCATTCAATTTCCGCGGGCCTGGATTACCCGGGCGTCGGCCCCGAACATGCCTGGCTCAAGGACACGGGACGCGCAGAGTATGTTTCCGTCACCGATGATGAGGCCATGGAAGGGTTCCGGGCCCTGACACAGGAGGAGGGCATTCTCCCTGCCCTGGAATCGTCCCACGCCATTGCCCATGTGCTGAAGCTTGCGCCGACCCTGCCGTCCGACAAGACCATAGTGGTCTGTCTGTCAGGACGTGGGGACAAGGACATCCATACCGTTGCCGATTACATGGGAGTCGAATTGTAGCAGGCTGTCAGGGGCGTGATGAATCACGCCCCTGCACCCGCATCATTCCTTGCCCAGGCTCTTCACGTCGACTAATGGCATTGCACATCCGCCAGCTTGGGCATGTGCCCGCCCGTTGGAGGTATGAGAGGCGTGGTGGTGAATCGGAAGAGAATCGTGTCTGCCTGGCATGGCGCTTCAACGCCTGGTCCGGTCGTTTACTGGATGAGCCGGGATCAGCGGGCTGACGATAACTGGGCGTTGCTGCATGCCCAGGAGTTGGCGCTGGAACGCAAAGCGCCTCTCGGTGTCGTATTCTGCCTGGTTCCCCAATACCTGGGTGCGACGATCCGTCACTACGGTTTCATGCTGCGGGGCCTGGAAGGGGTGGCCGGGCGTCTTGCAGGGAAGGGTATCCGGTTTTCCCTGCTGGTGGGGGACCCGGAAAAAGAAATTCCCCGTTTCATCGGGGAGCAGGGTGTATCCTGCCTGGTTGCGGACTTTAATCCGCTGCGGGTCAAGCAGTGTTGGGACCGGAAGGTGGCAGAGGGAATCACGGTCCCGTTCGAGGTGGTCGATGCCCATAACATAGTTCCCTGCCCGGTGGCCTCTTCGAAACGGGAATTCGGCGCCCATACGTTCCGGCCGAAGATCCGTAAGGCGCTTCCGGAATTCCTGACCGATTTTCCACCGCTCCGGGAACATCCCTTCCCATGGAAAGGAAAGCCGGAGCATATTGACTGGGAGCATCTCCGAAATGGGCTGCGGCTTGATTGCTCAGTCGGAGAAATATCCTGGCTTGAACCGGGAGAACGGGCCTCTCGCCTGGCCTTGCGGGACTTCCTGGAAAACCGGCTTGCCTCTTGCTATGGAACAAGGAATGATCCTGCACGCAATTGTCAGTCAAACCTCTCTCCCTATTTCCATTTCGGACAGCTCGCTCCCCAGCGGGCAGCCCTGGCAGCGCAACGGTTCGACGAGAACTTCCAGGCTCTGGAATCATTCCTGGAGGAGCTGATCATAAGGCGGGAACTCTCGGACAACTTCTGCCTCCACACTCCCGACTACGACAGGTTCAGCTGTTTCCCCGCCTGGGCCCGGGAAACACTGGAACTTCACAGGAATGACCAGCGCGGATATCTTTACGGCCGGGAGCAATTGGAGAGGTCTGAAACCCATGATCCTTTGTGGAACGCGGCCCAGGCGGAGATGGTGAAGTACGGAAAGATGCACGGCTACCTGCGGATGTACTGGGCAAAAAAGATCCTGGAATGGACCGCCTCGCCGGAACAGGCGATGGAAACGGCCGTTTACCTTAATGACCGTTACGAACTGGACGGCCGTGACCCCAACGGCTATGCCGGGATCGCCTGGAGCGTGGGCGGTGTCCATGACAGGCCCTGGCCGGAACGCTTGGTCTATGGCAAGATACGTTCAATGACCTACCAGGGATGCAAGAAGAAATTCGATGTGGACGCCTACATAAGAAAGGTGGGGTAAAGGCAGGGCGGAAAGGTCTTCCAGGCATGATTCTCAGGGGTTAACCGGGCTGGCTTTCTCCTGTCCTTTCAGCCGGTACCGGACTGCCCAGGATGTTTTCCAGTGTGGCGAACAGGTCCTTGAGCACAATCGGCTTGATGATGTTGCATGTTACATTCAGTTTTTTAGTTTCCTCGACGAAATCCGCATCCTCATTCGCGGTGATGAAGATA
Organism: Geobacteraceae bacterium; assembly: GCA_034933285.1. Lineage (GTDB taxonomy): Bacteria > Desulfobacterota > Desulfuromonadia > Geobacterales > Geobacteraceae > RPRC01. The sequence continues at coordinate 29,424 of JAYFNT010000030.1, forward strand.
ATGGGTATGTCCGGGTTCAATTCCCTGATGGCCCTTGACATGTGAATCCCGTCCATGAGCGGCATGCGCGTGTCGGTTATGACAACATCGGGATGGTGCGTTTTGTAAAGTTCGAGCCCTTCTCTGCCGTCACCGGCCTGGTAGATCGTTGTATATCGGGCCTGCAGCATTTTGTGGACGGTCATGCGGGTGATTGCTTCATCTTCCACGTAGAGAATCGAGGCTTTCTGTTTCTCTCGTTTTTTGATGCTTCTCAAGGCTGACCCCTTCAGATGACCGGTGTTCCGGTCGCTCTCCTTCACCGTTTTCCCTGGATGTGCGCCATGCTGCCGTCTGGGGGACTTGTCAAGAAATTTTCAATTTGTGGGATGTCACTAGAAAAACATGAATCACTGAATGATGTCAAGACATCAGTGCGGTTTTTCATACATTTGTCAAGATGATATTGGTCAGAGGGTTTTCCGGAAGCGGTTTACGGCAAATGAAAGGATTACGGTCCCGAGCAGGAACAGGGCGAGGAACTGCTGCCAGAGGATGGTGATTCCCACACCCTTGAGGAAGATCCCACGGATGATGACAAGGTAATATCGGAGAGGGTTGATCAAGGTGAGCCACTGGACCGTCTGCGGCATGTTCTCGATGGGAAATGCGAATCCGGAGAGGAGCATGGCCGGGAAGATGAAGAAAAAGGCGCTCATCATGGCCTGCTGCTGGGTCCTGCTGACCGTGGAGATGAGAAGGCCGAAGCCGAGGCTGCTCATGAGGAAGAGGGCAGTCGCCCCGAACAGAAGGACAAGGCTTCCACGGATGGGGACGTCGAACCAGAAGGCGGCCACCAGGGTAATGAGCGCAACATCGATAAAACCGATTAGTATGAACGGGATGGTCTTGCCGAGGATGAATTCGCCCCTGCGGATGGGGGTGACGATGATCTGCTCCATGGTTCCGATCTCTTTTTCCCGCACCACCGCCATGCTGGAAAGGAGTATGGTGATGATCAAAACTATGTTGGCGATGACTGCCGGGACATAGTAGTTCCGGCTTTCCAGGTTTTCGTTGAACCAGGCGCGGCTCTCCATCCCCACCCCTCCCGGCCGGTAAGCGGGGCCGAAGGCCCGGGCCGCCTTTTCCATCAACACCCGTTCACTGTAACGCCCTGCAATCCTTGCTGCGTAGTTCAGGGCAATTCCTGCGGTGTTGGAATCGGTTCCATCCAGGATCATTTGCACCGGCGCTTCCCGTCCGGAGCGAAGGGCTGCGCCAAAACCGCTGTTCATGCGCAGGACGACTTTTGTCTTGCCTTGGTCCATGAGTTCAACCAGTCGCTGTTCTCCGTAGAGATGCTCCACGATATGAAAATAGCCCGACCCTGAAAAGCGTGCAGTGAGGTCCCGGCTTTCCGGGCTGTTGTCAAGGTCGTAGACAGCCATCTTTACGTCCCTGACATCTGTGTTCACAGCGTAGCCGAACACAACGGTCTGGAACACAGGCACGATGAATATGATGAAGCGCATCCGGGGGTCGCGCAGCACCTGGATGAATTCCTTTTTGAGCATGGCCTTCAGACGTTCGAGCAAATTGAAACTCCGGATACAGGAGATAGAATTCAGGAGTCAGAATAAAACCGAAAAACAATAAAGTTTTTGGTTTATTTTGCTTTTATTCTGACTCCCGACTCTTGACCCCTAATTTTTATCATTCAATCCTTTTACGGAATTTCATAACGGACAATCCCAGCACTACTACAGCGAACACAGCAAGCAGGGCCACTTCCCAGGCCATGACGTCCAGCCCGACGTCCTTCAGATAGATGCCCCGCAAGATGGACACGAAATAGCGGGCAGTGACGATGTGAGTGATGACCCGTATCGGGCCGGGCATGCTGTCAATGGGAAAGATGAAGCCGGAGAGGAGAAAGGCCGGGAGCATAGTGGCAACCAGCGCCAGCTGGCTTGCCACGAGCTGGGATTTGGTGACGATGCTGATCAGTATTCCCAAAGATAGAGCCCCGACTAGAAAGACCAGGGAAAGCCCGAACAAAAGCGGCAGGCTTCCGCGCAGCGGGATGTCGAAGATGAATTCTCCCACCAGCACCGACAGGACCAGGTCGAGGATGCCGATCGTGAAATAGGGGATGAGTTTGCCCGTGATCAGTTCCGCTCCGGTGAGCGGGGTGGAAATGAGTTGCTCCATGGTGCCCGTTTCCCATTCGCGGGCAATGGTCAGAGATGTAAGCAAGGCGGCGATGATCATCATGATGACCGCGATAAGGCCCGGGAAGATGTAGTTTTTCGAGACCATGTCGGTATTGAACCAGACACGCGGCCTCACATCGAGGCGTGACAGTCGGGGCTCGGCGCCCGATACGCGGCGCCACTGTTTCACTGCCATTTCCCCGGAGTAGCCGGATACTACGCTTTCAGCGTATCCTTGGGCGAAAGTGGCCGTATTGGGGTCGCTTCCGTCCAGGATCACCTGCACGGATGTTTTCCGCCCCGCTTCGACGCTTCGGCCGAAATCAGCGGGGATGACGAGGGCGATGAGCGCCTCCCGGGTGTCGATGGCCCGTTCGATGGCCCGATAGTTGTCGGTGTAGCCATGCAGAGAGAAATAACGGGACCCGGCGAAGCGGCTTGCCAGTTCGCGGCTGGCATGGGTGCCGCTCTGGTCCCAGACGATCATGGGGACCCTGTCCACATCAAGAGTCAGGGCATAACCGAAAAGGAACAGCATTAACAAGGGGATGGCGATGCCCATGCCCAGGCTGCGCGGGTCACGGATGATGTGGAGAAACTCTTTTTTCGCAATTGCCTTTACGCGTCGAGGATTCATTGTCCGCTTTCCCGTGTCCCAGGTGGCAGGCCATTGTTGGCTGCCCGAAAACGGGCGCCCGCAGGGGGCGCCCCTACATCGCTCTTTCCCTGTCGCTTCCTTTGTCAGCCCGCATATTCCTGCTGCCGCTCTTCCATCCGGTCGCGCTCTTCGATGAGGGAAACGAAGACGTCTTCCAGTGACGGCAGGATCTTTTCCATGCCGCGCAAGCTTACCCTGAGCCGTGTCAGAGTGCGCTCAATTGCCGGCATGGCTGCGACAGAGTCGTCAGTGACCACGTGCAGCCCGGCGCCGAACAAAGCCGCATGTTTCACTCCCTGTATTTCTTCAAGGCCGTCAATTGCCTCATGAGGCCGTTCACAGAGGACTTCGATGACTTCCTCCTTCATGAAGCGGGTTTTCAATTCATCCGGCGCGCCGCTGGCAATCAGTTCGCCCCGGTAAATGAGGCCCAGGCGATCGCAGTATTCCGCTTCGTCCATGTAATGGGTTGTTACGAAAACGGTAGTTCCGCTTTCCGCCAAACGGTAGATGAGTGCCCAGAAATTTCTCCTGCTGATGGGGTCCACGCCCGAGGTCGGTTCGTCGAGGAAAATGACCGGCGGTTCGTGGAGAAGGGCGCAGCCCAGGGCCAGCCTTTGTTTCCAACCGACGGACAGGATCCCTGTGCGTGATGCCCGGTGCGCCTGGAGCCCTGCCATGGCGATGACCCATTCCTTGCGTTCGAGTTTCTTTTCCGGAGAAATTTTGTAGATGCCGCTGTAGAAGTCGATGTTCTCTTCCACGGTGAGGTCTTCGTAGAGGGAGAACTTCTGGCTCATGTAGCCGATGACGGCTTTGATCTGCTCCGGTTGCCGGACGATATCGAATCCCGCGACAGTCCCGGTGCCCGCCGTCGGCGCCAGAATACCGCACAGCATGCGGATGGTGGTGGATTTGCCTGCGCCGTTCGGACCCAGGAAACCGAAGATCTCGCCTCTTTTAACATCGAGGCTGACCCGGTTCACGGCTGTGAAATCGCCGAAACGACGGGAAATGTCCCGGAGGGTTACTGCATAGTCGTTCGTTCCCAAGTCGTGGGTAGTATTCATGGCAATCCGGTTATTTCAGTTCTTTTCCTGTTTCGGTTGCACTGTCGCTCAGCATCGAAACGAACACGTCTTCCAGTGACGGCTCGATGATCCGTCTCCCCAGAACGGAGACCCCTTCCTGTGTGCAGAGGGTTTCAATCTCGCGTCCCATGCCGTCCGGATCTGCGGTCACCACATGGATCTTGTCCCCGAACAGCCCCACGGTTGTCTCCGGCAGCCGTTCGCGGAGCAGGCGCGCGGCCCGGCGCGGTTCTCCGGTCCGGACTTCGATGATCGTGCCGCTCATCAATCCTTTCATGGCTGCCGGCGTGTCGCAGGCGAGAAGCTTTCCCTGGTGGATCAGCCCAACCCGGTTGCAGCGGTCAGCCTCGTCCAGGTACGCAGTTGAAACGAAGATCGTCACCCGCTCCTTCAACAGGTGGTACAGGATGCGCCAGAAATCGCGCCGGGAAACCGGGTCCACGCCGTTGGTCGGCTCATCAAGGAAAAGCACCTTGGGAGTATGGACCAATGCGCAGGCGAGGCCCAGCTTCTGTTTCATGCCGCCGGACAGGTTGCCGGCCCGCCTTTTCCTGAATGGGACGAGGTTGCTGAATGCAAGCAGTTCTTCGATCTTCTTCTCACGCCCCCTGCGTGGAAGGCCGAAAATATCTGCGTAGAAATGGATGTTTTCCTGCACGGTGAGATCGGGATAGAGGCCGAAGCGCTGGCTCATGTAGCCGATTTCACTCTTGACGGCCTCTGCATCACGTCCGGTGTGCAGACCCATAACCCAAGAGTCCCCTGCTGTCGGCTCCATGATGGCGGACAAGAGGCGCATGGTGGTGGTTTTGCCCGCACCGTCCGAGCCGACAAGGCCGAACAGCTCCCCCTCGGCCACGGACAGGGTCAGGCCGTCGACCGCGGTCAGGTCGTTGAACTTTTTCGTAAGGTTTTCGGTTCGGATGGCTTCCATGAATATATGTTATGGGCACAAGGCCAAAGGTGAAAGCAGGCACAAGGCGCTGGGCACTAGGCACAAGGTAATGGGCAAAAAAGTTTTTATACCGGTTGAAGGCGCAACAATGTAACTCATTGGACGATGTTTTATGAAATTCACCAGTACCGCATCAGGTCGAGAATCCTTGTTTACCCTTGAGCCTTGCGCCCTGTGCCTTGTGCCTGTTTTATATCTATTTCCGCATCTGCCGGCATGCCCGGCTTCAGTTCCCCTGCCTGATTGGGGACGACGATTTTGATCCTGTAGACCAGTTTCACTCTCTCTTTAGCGGTCTGCACGCTCTTCGGCGTGAATTCCGCCTCGGGTGAGATGAAGGAAATATGCCCCTGATATTTCCTGCCCGGCCAGGTATCGGTGGTGACGGTTGCCTTTTGGCCGACCTTTACGCGCCCAAGGTCGGTTTCGCTGATATAGGCGCGCAACCAGACTTCGTCGAGCAAACCGACGGTCACAACCGGTGTCCCTGCTGCCACCTGCTCTCCCGGTTCGATGTTTTTCGAAAGCACCATGCCGGCTGCGGATGATGGCAGGGTGGCGTAGCCCAGCCTGGTCTCGGCCAGGGCAAGGACCGCTTTGGCGCTTTCAAGGCGCGCGCGGGCCTGGTCGATGGTTTCCTTTCTCGGCCCGCTCCTGAGAAGGTTCAAGCGTTCCCTGGCTTCGCGAACGCTTGCCTGAGAAGCTTCAAAGGCCGCCTTGGAAGAATCGAAATCCCTGGCCGATATGACTTCCCTCCTGTATAGCTGCTGCTGACGGCCGAAATCCGTACGAAGGCGGTCCTCCTCAGCTTTGATCCTGCGCAGGGCAGCCTCGGCCTGGGCTATTTCCTCCTTGCGATAGCCCGTTTCCAGTTCGACAAGAGCTGCTTTGGCAGCCAGGACCTCGGCCCGGCGGCTTTCCGCTTCGTGGAGCAGGTCTTCGGGATCCAACCGCGCGACCAACTGCCCCTGTCTGACCAGGGCGCCCTCATCCACGAGGCGTTCTTTCACCCTTCCGGGGACCTTGAAGCTCAGCTCGACGGTGGTGACTTCGATATTGCCCGAGACGCGGATTTTCCTGCCGTCGTCTTTGCGAAAGTTATGGAAGATGAACCATAGTGCGATCGATAAAATGGAAACAATGAGCAGTATGAGAAGCAGCAATCTTTTATTCATGGAAATCTCCCGACGGTCGGCTGCGTCTGTTCCCGAGCCTGAATTTACAGTGTATCATATCTAGCGCAAATGCAGGTTTGTGTGAAGACGGTTTCTTGCCCGGCCGGACGGAATTACTATCCGCTTGATGATATACTTTATCAGCGCACTTATTTCTCATGACATGGAAAATGATCACTCGAACGCAGGGAGGGAAACATGGCATTCTTTTCGAGGTATTTGGCTCTTGCGGCCTGCTTTGCAACAATTTCCGGATGTTTCCAGGTGGAGACCACCGTTCGGGTAAATCCGGACGGCAGTGGCACGATTGAGGAAAGGATGCTTCTCAGCAGGAAGGTCATCAGCCAGTTCGACGAAATGGCCAGGTCCTTTGCCGGCCCCGACGAGAAACCGAAACCTTTCACCCTGCACGAAGAGGAAAAGCTGCGCAAGCAGGCGGCGGATTTTGGGCCGGGAGTGGTTTACGTCAAGAGCCGCGTGATTGAAGATGAAGCATACACCGGATATCGGGCGACCTATTCCTTCGCCGACATCAACAAGGTGCGCTTGAGCAGCCGAGGGAGCGAATCCATGGCGGGCAAGGAGGAGAAACAGGCCGGAAGCGACGCCGATGCTGTTGCTTTTCGCTTTGATACTGGTCCGGAATCACGTCTGGTCATCTTCATGCCCCGGAACGGGAAGGCGGCACAGGCTTCGGACCCGAAGGGCAACGACAGCGAAGAGCCGGCCATGACGCCGGAGCAGAAGCAGGCTTTTGCCGACATGATGAAAGGGATGCATTTTTCCCTTGCCGTTGAGGTTAAGGGCACGGTGGTGAAGTCCAACGCGACACATCTGGCTGGCAATCGTATTACCCTGTTCGATTTCGACCTGGACCGCATGGGCGGAAGCTTCGAAGATTTGAGCAAGCTCCGGGCAGGGGGAGGATCGCAGCCGCCGACCTTTGCCGAGGCCAGGGATTTGCTGAAGGATTTGCCCGGCGTAGCGATCGAGTTGCATGACCGGGTCGAGGTGCGATTCAGGAAATAGTTCGTGCGGGAAAAGTTGCCTTGGCAAAATCTAATTTATGCGGTAAATTAATCTGATCTAACTGTATCGGAGTCCCAATATGCTTGCCAAGGTGATCAGCAGTTCGCTCATAGGCATCGATGCAATCTGCGTCGATGTCGAGGTGGATATCTCGCAGGGTCTTCCCCAGTTCGCCACGGTCGGGCTTCCGGACGGTGCGGTCAAGGAATCCAAGGACCGGGTGAAGTCAGCTCTGAAGAACGCCGGCTATGAGTTCCCGAGCCGCAGGATCACGGTAAACCTGGCCCCTGCCGACATCAGGAAGGAAGGGGCGGCTTTCGACCTGCCCATATCAGTCGGCATTCTGGCTGCAACCGGCGTCGTGAAAGGTCGCCTGCTGAAGGATTATCTCCTCCTCGGGGAGTTGAGCCTTGACGGCGGGGTGAAGCCGGTGCACGGGTGCCTGTCGGTGGCCGTGGCGGCACGGAAGGCGGGGTTTGCCGGAATCGTCGTGCCGCGTGAAAACGCCTGCGAAAGCGCCGTTGTGGAGGGGATCGATGTCATCGGTGTATCCGAACTGGCGGAGGTCGTGGAGTTCCTCAACGGAGACCGTTCCATCGAACCGTGCACGCTGGACGTCAGGGCGCTTTTCCATGAGACAGCGGAACAGGGTGACGATTTCTCCGAGGTGAAAGGGCAGGAGCACGCCAAGCGGGCCATAGAAGTTGCCGCCGCAGGTGCTCACAACCTCCTAATGATCGGGCCGCCCGGTTCGGGTAAGACCATGCTGGCCCGCAGGATCCCGGGCATACTGCCGCGCATGTCCTTCGACGAGGCGATCGAAACCACCAAGGTCTACAGCGTCATGGGCATCCTTGAGCGTGACCGGGCCCTGATTACCCAGCGGCCTTTCCGTGCGCCCCACCATACAATCTCCGACATAGGGCTGATCGGGGGCGGCAACACACCGCGGCCCGGAGAGGTTTCTCTTTCTCACAACGGTCTGCTTTTCCTGGACGAACTTCCCGAGTTCAAGAAGCATGTGCTGGAGGTGCTGCGCCAGCCGCTGGAGGACGGCAGGGTCACCATTTCGCGCGCGCTCATGTCCATCACCTACCCGTCGCGCATCATGCTCGTCACAGCAATGAACCCCTGCAAGTGCGGCCAGAGCGGTGAAAATCCGAACAATTGCACCTGTACACCCCGTGAAATCCATCAATACCGGTCGCGGATCTCCGGGCCTCTTCTCGACCGTATCGACATCCATATCGAGGTTCCGGCGGTCAAATACCGTGACCTGGCCGACCGGGCGGAAGGGGAATCTTCCGCGACTATCGCAAAAAGGGTGGAAAGAGCCCGGGAGGTCCAGCTGGAGCGGTTCCGCGGCACCAGGGTCCACTCCAATTCCCAGATGGCCTCCCGCCAGATACGCAGGTTCTGCGAGCCCGACGCTGCCGGCCATCGCCTGCTGGAGCTGGTGACCGAACGGCTCGGTTTCTCTGCCAGAGCCTATACCCGCATCCTCAAGGTGGCCCGCACCATCGCCGACCTGGAGGGAAGCGAAAATGTGCGCGAACAGCACCTGGCCGAGGCCATCCAGTACCGGAGCCTGGACAGGAAGACGTTTTGAAGGAGTTGAATTGTCGTCTTCGCGCCAGGATTTGGTAACCGTTGGAATTGTTGTCAGCTACAACTCGAGAAAAGGCTGCCTTTACGGTTTATGCAGTCTAAGCATGTGAGAGGAATTTATTAATTGGAGGCCTGGCTTGCCGCCAATTTGGCCGGAGGTTAGTGGGCTGCTTCCTTGTCGAAAACCTTTCTCATCTCTTTCAACATTACCACGGCTCTGCAACGATCAGGTTCCGTCATGCTTTTCAGAACCGATAAAGCTTCCCGAATCGCGATGTTTTCTGCCGGGGCACTTCCAGTGCGGGACACCCAGGCATTCATCTTTCCCGTGCCTTGCATAATATATTCTTCATTGGTGCCGAAGGCCGCGCAAACAGCTTTCACGAATCGAGAATTAATCGGCGCCTTGCCGGAAAGCATGTCCGAAACCCGGCTCTTCGAATAGCTGGTGGCCTTGGAAATTTTGGTGCAGACTCCCGGGTATTCCTCAAGGCCCACGCTTTTCAACGCATCCAGGAGCCGCAAAACTTTTACGAAACCATGCGCTTTTTGCTCTTGTTCGATGTCCAAACCATGGATTCCTGTAGGCAATTTCATGAAGCGTCGGTCCGTTTTCTTCATCAATTCGCAAATTTTTGCCCGATAATTCGTTCTCCGTCCCATCTGAGCTCCTGAAGCAATTTGTTGAATTTGTGGGGGAACCATTCCGCAGGCCGGTTTGGATATGGTGAACAATCAAGCCGGGCTGCAATGCCATGAGAAGTTCTGTAGAGGCGGCGACTTCTCAATTTGTAATTCAGCAACTCGCATGCCAATGTGGGGGAGAATCTGCCGAATGGTGGGGACTGGCACAATAATGCCGGTTTGTTGTGCATTTGTGTTGCTTGGGGCAGGGGGAATTGTTGCGCATGTGCTCGTTTGTCCTGCCTTCAAGCACATCAGTTGTCGCTTTTCTGCGACAACTGTATTGAAGTCCGGAAAGCATTTGCAACCTGTTGCGACTGTATGAATTATTGGGCCTGAGGCGTTATTGCGGGATGCGGGGAAGCCGGTTTGACCACATTGGGCGCTCCCTCGATCCCGGTGTAGAAAACCGCCAGCCTTACCGGCACTTTTCCAAGATTCCTGCCGTTATGCAGGGTATTGACCACTTCGAAAATGGCATCTCCTTCTTGGTAGGTCGTGGCCCGTCCATTTTCCAGTTCCACAGTGAGAACCCCCGACACGACATAGGCATAGACGGGTATCGGATGGCTGTGCCAGCCGGTTTCGGCGCCGACCGCGAGGTCAACCGTAACGGCCGTAACCTCTGCCCGGTCAGTGACAGGGTAGGCTATCTTCCGGCCATTGTCGGTTACAAGGCTTTTCTTCAGCACTGTCGCGGAAACGCCGTTTTTGTAATCAGCGGCAAGGCTGATGGTTAGGGTTAAGCAGAATGCGACCATAGCTGTGGTCAGAGTCGATATTGTCTTCATCGTGTGTTCCTTTCTTTGCGTTCCCTCAATCTTATTAAATCAGATCCTTCATGGCAAACTGTTTGTTTACGGATTGAAACAGGCATCGGCAAGAAGCACTCTTGAGGCCACGTTCGTGGAGGAAGCAGGTTTGGGAATCGGTAGGGGAATCGGTAGTTGCGCATAAGTTCGACTTCCCGTATAGTCTGCAGGACATATTTTCGATTGAGAATGACATTGAGTAATGACAGGGGAATGGAAATGGTGAACTGGAAACTGATTTTGGGCAGCGCAGTGATCATTGCGGGGCTGGTGATACCCGTATCGGGGCATACTGCCGGGAACCTGCCTGTGACGTCCGATACCCGCCAGAGCTACGCGGACCTGAAAAATGCCGTCGTATCTGCCTATGCAGGCAAAAAGCCTGTGGAATGGGGTGAAACGGTGACCGGGGTGAAGACTTCCCTTGCCACGAAGGAGCGGGTGATAGCCCTGACCCTGGATGCCTGCGGAAGCCCGACGGGCAAGGGCATTGATGCCCGGTTGATCGATTTCCTGGTCAGGGAACAGGTGCCTGCAACGCTGTTCATCAACTCCCGCTGGATCGACGCAAATCCGGAACTGTTCCTGAAACTGGCGCGGAACCCGCTGTTCACTATCGCCAATCACGGTCTGCTTCACAAACCGGCGTCGGTCAACGGCAGGTCGGTTTACGGTATCAGCGGCACGAAGGACCTTGGCGAACTGGTGGACGAGATCGAGTTGAATGCGGAAAAGATCCGCAGGCTTACCGGCAAACGGCCCGTGTTCTATCGCTCGGGCACCGCCTATTATGATGAGATCGCCGTGCAGGTGGCTGAAAAGCTGGGCCACAAGGTCATCGGCTTTTCCGTGCTTGGTGACGCAGGCGCAACCTTTACCAGGGAGCAGGTAACCGCTGCCTTTCTGAAATCCGTTCCAGGGTCCATCGTGATAGCCCATATGAACCACCCGGAAAGCGGGACCGGAAAGGGGATCATGGCAGCGGTACCCCAGTTGAAAAAGAAAGGCTTTCGTTTCGTCAGCCTGTCAGACTACCCGTTGCGGTAATGAGGGCTGTTTCGGGGCCGCTGGAAATCCCTCCTTCGGCAAGCCCCTGCCGCTCTTCCTCGATCGCTGCCAGCATGAATATATCCACGGTTCCTCCTTGTTTGTCCCTGCCGTTTCAAAACTTCAATCAAACTCCTTTTCTTTTTTCGGACTGGCCGGCATTCAAGTTTTAATGAAAAGTGCCGATGAGATTTTGCGTAAATGCGAAAAATGGTATTCGCCTCCCTTTGCCATGGCTGCTGAGAAGGTGGAGTTATCATACGTTGAGGGCATGACAGTGGATGCTGAAATGGTTCAAAAAGGCGCGCCGGGCGCCGGATTATCCTTCCGGATCGGGGAAGACGGGAAAAAGCTTGTGGCCGTATTCGAGGCAGCCGGAGTAATGTCGCCGATAGATACGGACACGGCGAACCGGATGCTTGCCAGGCAAGGTTTCGCGGACCTGTTCATTTTTGCCGATGCCATTGAAAGGATGGTGAAACAATACAATTCCGGCACAGGGTTCACTCTTGTTGTTGGAGAGCGGCGCGACGGAGCTTTTTCCATAAACATCGCCCCCGACCTTATGTGTGCGCAACTGACCATGACGCCTGCTTATGGCGGGAAACCGGTTACGGGCGATGAGATTTATGAGGCATTGCGTCAAAAAGGTATTGCATTCGGGATACTCGACGATACTATTCAGTCCGCAGTTGCAAAAGGCTATGCCCGGAACAAAGTCATTGCAGAAGGGGTTCCCCCGGTTCAGGGGGATGACGCCCAGTTTGTCAGCCTGATCCGCGAGCTCAAAAATTCCCTGCCTGATACCGACGAGAATGGAACGATTGATTATCGCAATATCGGCAACCTCATTACGGTCAACCCCGGTGACCCGCTGATGCGGCGCGTGCCGCCCACTGAAGGGAGACCTGGCGCCAATATTCTCGGGACCCCGGTACCGGCGCCCATGGGGGTCGACATCCCGTTTTCGCCGCTCTTGGGGGGGGTGTCAGTTCACGTGAACGACCCCGATCTGCTGGTGGCTGCAATTTCCGGGCAACCGTTTCTGCTGCAAAACGGCGTGAATGTGGAGCCGGTAATTAACATAAAGGATGTGGACCTGTCTACAGGCAACCTTGACATCAAGGGAACGCTCAATATTGCCGGCGACGTCAAACCCGGGATGCAGGTGAAAGCTTCAGCCGATATCGTTATCGGAGGCATGGTGGAAGCGGCGCTTGTCGAGGCGGGCGGCGATGTGGAAGTCAGGGGCGCGGTAATCGGGCACGGCGAGCCCAGAACCGGGGCCGGGGAAGTCAACACGGTGGCGGCCATGATACGGGCAGAAGGCTCCGTGAAGGCTCTGTTCGTGGAAAACGCCATTATCTGCTCCGGCGCGGATGTAATCATCCGTGAGTTTGTCATGAAGAGCGAACTGAACGCGGGCAACGGTATCATGGTCGGCGAGCCGGGATCGGGCAAAGGACGCATCATCAATTCGCTATGCCGTGCAGGCGGAAGCATCGAAGCGATCACCATCGGGTCGCTGTCGGATACCGGCACCGTGCTGGAAGCCGGCGCGGACCCGTCGATCAAGGATAAATTGACGTCGGCGAAACAGATGCTGCACTGCAAGGAAAGAGAACTGGAAGAGGCGTCAAAAGCGCTTGAGTATTTCCGGAATAACCCGGACAGGAACTCACCGGAAGCGATAATAGAAAAAGAAAAAACCTTGCGCCGGATTCAGACGGAAATCCAGGAACTGAAGGGACAGCTGAAGCGGCTGAATAAAAGGTTTGAACAGCTGGGCAGCGCCTGGATCAAGGCGGAACGCCAGGTTTATTGCGGGGTGAGGATCGGCATCGGGGAGAAAGTGATGCTCCTGGATAATGATATGGAGAGGGTCACTTTCACATTGGGAGAAGACGGGATAACGTTCTGACAGCCTGTTAAAGCGTTTTGCTGTCGATTTCATTGAAATTGGTAATTCCAACGGATTTGCACTATTGACGAAAACCATTCTATCGTGAAAAAAGTCGCAATAACCACTCACCGGATTAATATGCCTCGCTATTGTCCTGATAACGGCGTACAGTAACTGCTGACCTGCCATTCGGAATCCATTCCTCCAAGTCTTTTCGAATTCCCGCTTTTTCCAGGCCGTCTACCTCCACCTCTCAGTCGATTTCTCCGGAACATCATGCACTGTTCCTTTATTGAGTTTTTCCGTCACGTGAAACCCCTGACAGCAAAGCTCTCCCACACTCATCCATCTTTTACGGAAAATTTACATCGCCGACACAGCATCTTGAAGAAACAGGTCTACAATTGGATCTGGCATGTAATCGCGTAAAACGCGTCACGGGAGTGTACCAAATGAAAATTCTGCTCGTTTATCCCCACTATCCTGATACCTTCTGGAGCTTTCGGCACGCACTGAAATTCATCGGCAGGAAGGCAAGCTTCCCGCCGCTTGGGCTTTTGACGGTGGCTGCCATGCTCCCCGGCGATTGGGAAAAGAGGCTCGTGGATATGAACGTCCGTCCACTCGCTGATAGCGACCTGGCGTGGGCGGATTACGTATTCATCAGCGCCATGGCCATCCAGCTGGAATCGGCGCAGGAGGTGATCGCCCGCTGCCGTAGGCTTGGAGTCAAGACCGTCGCCGGTGGTCCCCTCTTCACCGCCTGCCATGAGGATTTCCCCAACGTGGACCACCTGGTGCTGGGCGAGGCGGAGATAACCCTTCCCCTGTTCCTGGAGGACCTGCGCAGAGGAGAAGCCGGTCACCTGTATGCTGAAGAGCGGCGGGCGGACCTGGGAGAGACTCCGATACCGCTCTGGGAATTGGCCGATGTCCGTAAATACGCCTCCATGAACATCCAGTATTCGCGGGGATGCCCCTTCGACTGCGAATTCTGCGATATCACCGCCCTGTTCGGCAGAAAACCGAGGAGCAAGAGCAGGGAACAGCTGCTCGCCGAGCTTGACAGCCTGTATGTGCGGGGATGGCGCGGAGCGGTCTTTTTCGTGGACGATAACTTCATCGGCGACCGGGGCAAGCTGAAACGTGAAGTCCTGCCCTCCATAATCGACTGGATGGAGGAGCGTGGGCGGCCGTTCTACTTTTACACCGAGGCGTCCATCGACCTGGCGGACGATCCCGGACTGATGGAGCTCATGGTCAGGGCGGGGTTCGAGGAGGTGTTCATCGGCATCGAGACCCCCTACGAGGGCGGCCTGGCCGAAAGCGGCAAGGTGCAGAACAGGAACCGCGACATGCTGGCTTCGGTGAAGCTGATCCAGCAGGCCGGTCTGCAGGTGCACGCGGGGTTCATCGTGGGTTTCGACAGCGATCCGTCATCTATTTTCGACAGGCAGATCCGCTTCATCCAGGAAAGCGGCATCGTTACCGCCATGGTCGGGATGCTGACCGCGCTGCGTGGCACCAGGCTCTATCAGCGGCTGCTCAGCGAGGGACGACTGCTGGGGGACGCCTCCGGCAACAACACGGAGATTGCCCTGAACTTCATTCCGCGCATGGATCCCAAGACGCTCATACGCGGTTACCGGACCATTCTGGACACCATCTATTCGCCGAAGAACTATTACCTGCGGGTGATCAGGCTCCTAAGCGAGTACCGACCGCTGCATCTGGGGAAATTCCATTTCCAGCGTGGTTATTTGGGGGCGCTCTTCAAATCCGTCATGTTCCTGGGAGTGATCGGCAAAGAGAGACTCTACTTCTGGAAATTGTTTTTCTGGTCTCTCATCAGGAAGCCGCGGCTTTTCCCGCTGGCCATAACCTATGCCATTTACGGATTCCATTTCAGAAAGGTAGCGGAGAAGATCGGGGAGCACGGGATGCCCGGGGGGAGCGGATTTGGCGATTGACGAAAGCGGAATGCCTTCCGGCTATGTCGCAGGCGCCGTTTTCATATCGCCGCCCAGTGCCTGATAAAGCTTCATGATGTTTTTCAGCCGGTTCAGCCGGTTCTCGTCCAGCGTGGTCTCTGCGCTGCGCCGCCGCTCCTGCTCGTCCAGCCAGTCCTGAACGCCGGTTGCACCGGCGCGGTAGCGGATTTCAGACAGCAGTTCGGCTTTCCGTGCAGAGGAAAGCGCCTGTTCCAGCTGGACCCGCTCTTCCTCGTAACGGGCCTGGGCGGAGAGGGCGTTCTCCACGTCGCTCAGGGCCTTGTAGAGGGTCTGGCGGAAATTGACCACTGCCTCTTCATAGTGGGTCTCGGAAATTTTGACGGTAAGGCGGGCGGTGTTCCACTGCACGAAGGGGAGGGCAAGTCCCACTCCCAGCGTCGTGACCGGATTTCGCAGCACGTTCTCCAGGCTGATGCTGCTGCCCCCGGCAGAGCCGGTCAGGGTGAACGAGGGATAGAAGCTGGCTTTTGCATAATCCGTGTCTGCCAGGTATTCCCGCAGCCTCAACTCCGCGGCTCGCAGGTCGGGACGGCGGCCCAGGAGCGAGACGGGCATGCCAGCCTTGACTGCGGGGAGCGGGCCGTCCGGAAGGGCTTCCCGCTCAGATACAGCGTTTTCGGGCGCCTGGTCGAAGAGGATCGCCAGGGCATTGCGGGCTTCGGTACGCTGCTGCTCCAGCTGGGTCAGGTTTGCCTTCTGGGTAGCGACCGTCTGCTCGGCCTGGGCCAGGTCCAGGGCGGAAACCGCTCCGGCCCGGTATTTTGCTTTGACCAGGTCCAGTGTCTTCTCCGCATAGGCAATGCTGGCCTTTTCCGTGTCGATCCTCTGGTTCAGAAACGCCACCTGCCAGTAAGCCGAGGCGGTGGTGCCGATCAGCGACAGGGCCGTGTTCTGCCGGTCCGCTTCCGTGGCTTCGGCCTCCCAGCGGTCTGCGTCGCGGGCTCTGGCCAGCTTTCCCCACAGATCCAGCTCATAGCTGAGCGCGCCGGTGACACTGTGGGACTGGGTGAGTTCACCGTGCGCCAATGTCCCGACACTGCTTGCCGTTACATTCACATTAGGGGTCAGGTTGGTGTCGGTCAGTTTCGACTGCAGTTGCGCGCGCTTGACCTTGACGGTTGCCGCGGCCAGGTCGTTGTTGGTGCGCAGGGCGCGGTCGATCAGCTGGTCCAGGACGGGATCGTTGAAATTCTTCCACCACTGCGTGCCGTTGGCGACGGCGGTACCGGTTGCGGCCTGGTTCTGCCATTTTTCCGGAACAGAAACCTGAGGCTGCCTGAACTCGCTTCGAGGCAGCAGGCTGCAGCCGGATAACAGGGATGCAGCAAGAAGCACAGCTGCAAGATTTCGGCAATTTGGAGAGAACAGTCCAAACATGATTTCCACCGTACGTTATTTTCTGAATTCAGACCTGCCAGGTTTTCGAAACCTGGCAGGTCTCCTGTCATTGAAGCCGATTCATTCCCTATTCCCTGGCCAGCGCTTGTATGGGATCGAGGCGGGCCGCGTTGCGGGCCGGCAGGAAGCCGAACATCACCCCGATCAGCGATGAGCAGAAAAAGGCTGCAACGACGGAAACTGTCGAAAACTTCATGGTTATGGCGGTGACGAAGAGCGGGAAAACCAGGCCCACGCCATAAGACAGCAGTATGCCGATCAATCCCCCCATCAGGCAGACCAGCACTGCCTCGATGAGGAACTGCTGCAGGATGTCGCTCTGCCTGGCGCCCACCGCCATGCGGATGCCGATTTCAAAAGTCCGTTCGCTGACCGACACCAGCATGATGTTCATCACCCCGATGCCTCCCACTACCAGCGAGATCACGGCAATGGCTGAAATAAGCAGGGTCAGTGTGGCGGTTGTCTTGTTGACCGTTTTCAGGATGGTGTCGCTGCTGCTGGTGTAGAAGTCCTTGGTTCCGTGGCGACGGGTGAGAAGGGTGATGATGTTCTGCTCCGCGACCTGGTTCGACAGCCCTTCCCGTACCCGGACGGTCGCGGAGCTCAGGTACTGTTGCCCCAGCAGCCGTCCCATGGCGGCGGTATAGGGAATCCAGACGCTCAGGTTCTGGCTGTTGCCGAACGGGCTTTCCTTCTCCCTGGTCACGCCGATCACCCGGCAGGGGAGGGCGCCGAGAAAGATCACCCGGCCTATCGCGTCACTGCTGCCGGAAAAGAACTTTTTCGCAGTGTTCTGGTCTATGACCACTACCTGGGTCTGCCTTCTCACGTCGTCTTCCAGGAAGATCGCTCCCTGGTCGATTTCAAGCCCCCGGACCCGGAAGTACTGCTCTCCCACTCCGCTCACGGAAGCGTTTGCGGTTATGTTGCGGTATCTCACCAGGACGCTGCCGTTGAGAACAGGAGTGACGCTGTCCACGTAGGTTTCGCTCTTCAGCGCGTCCATGTCGGCCGGGACCAGCGTATGTATGGTGGATGCCTTTTCATCCCCCCAGTCCTTGCCGGGTAAGACATCGATCACGTTGGTTCCCATGGAGCTGATGTCGTTGATAACCTTCTGCCTGGCCCCCTGTCCGATGGCCACCACGGAGACCACGGCGGTTATGCCGATGATGATCCCCAGCATGGTGAGCAGGGTGCGGAGGCGGTGGGAGACCATGGCGATCCATGCCATCTTGAATGCTTCGCCGAAACGGCTCCAGGTCACGCGCAGGATGTTTGCCCGGCGATCTTCCCGGGCCGGTTCGTGCATCCGGCCCTGATCGCCCGCGGGCCTTGCTGGATTCACTTCGTCGCGAACGACGGCGCCGTCGCTGAGTTCGATGATCCGCCCGGCATGGGCCGCGACGTTCATGTCGTGGGTTACCAGGATGACGGTGTGTCCGCGGCCGTGCAGCTCGTGGAGGATGTCCATCATTTCCAGGCCGCTCTTCTTGTCCAGTGCCCCGGTGGGCTCGTCCGCCAGGATCACGTTGCCGCCGTTCATGAGCGCCCGGGCGATGCTCACCCGTTGCTGCTGGCCGCCGGAAAGCTGGCCGGGACGATGGTCGAAGCGGTCGCCGAGCCCCAGGCGGCAGAGCAGTTCGCGTGCACGCGCCCGCCGCCGGTTTTTTTCGACCCCTGCGTAGACAGCCGGGATTTCCACGTTGCGGACGGCATCCAGGTGGGGCAGCAGGTGGTAGCGCTGGAAGATGAAGCCGAAATATTCCCGGCGCAACCTGGCCAGGGCATCGTTGTCCAGTTCGCCCGTTTCCCGTCCGTTGACCAGGTACCGGCCGCTGCTCGGCCGGTCCAGGCAGCCGAGAATGTTCATCAGCGTGGACTTGCCGGAGCCGGACGCTCCCACTATGGCAACCATCTCGCCCGGCCTGATGGACAGGCTTACCCGGTCAAGTGCCGCGACTTCCTGGTCGCCGGCAGGGAACCTGCGCGAGACTTCCCGAAGTTCGATAATCGGCGTTTCCATGCTATCGCCTCCCCGGCGGCGGCCCCGGATGTTGCCCGGCGGAGCTGGACGTGGACACCTGGGACGCAGCATCTCCGATTATGACTTTTTCGCCTTCCCGCAAACCGCTGATAAGCTGAACGTTGACGTTATTGGATATGCCGACCCGGACGGTGCGATCTTCCGCCTTGCCGTTGACCAGCACCTTGACTTTCTGTTGCCCGTTCTTCCCCTTGTCGCGCAATGCTGATACGGGGATGGAGAGCACCTGCCTGGCTTCGGAGAGGACCACGGCAACCTGGGCTGTCATGGAAACGCGAAGCTTCCTGTCAGGGTTTCTCACGTCGAACAGGCCGTTGTAGTAGATTGCCGTGCTGCTGCTGGAACTGCTCGAAGAGGTGCTGCTGGTACTGCTGGCGGCTTCGGTAGCCGGTTCGATGGCGCGCAACACGCCGTAGTGGCGGGTGTCGGGATCGCCGAGAATGGTGAAATAAACTTTCTGGCCCGGTTTCACCTTGATGACGTCGGCTTCGGAAATCTCCGCTTTGACAGTCATGGTGCCGAGGTTGGCAAGCTTGAGGATGGTAGGTGCCGTCTGTGCGGAATTGACGGTCTGCCCTTCCTCGGTGACAATGCCGATGACCACGCCATCCATGGGGGCAACGATCCGGGTGTAATCCAGGTTGGCCTTGGCGGTTTCAACGGCTACTTTCGCCTTCCTGTGCTGTGCTTCGAGTGCGGCCAGGTCCGCACGCGTGGTGTCGTACTGGGCCTGGGCGGTTTCCAGGTCGGCACGCGACCCCGCGTCCTGCGCGGCAAGCTCTTTCTGTCGCTTGTAGGCCAGGTCGTACTGGCGCAGCAGCGCCTTTTTCGCCTTGATCTGCGCCGCCACGTTTTCCCGCGAGGCCTCCGCGTCCTTCAGGGAATTCTCCTGGAGCACCGGGTCGATCACTGCCAGGAGCTGGCCCTTCCTGACTTCATCCCCCAGCTTTACATACAGTTTTTTCAACTGCCCGGAGACCTGGGCGCCCACATCCACCGTCTTAAGCGCCTCCATCGTGCCGCTGGCGAGAACGCTTTCCTCGATGTCCATGCGAGTGACGGACGCCGTTATGAATGCGGGGGCGTCCCGGGAAAACAGGAGCTTTTTGCCCAGGATGCCGGTCACGAGCAAGACGGCTGCCGCGATAAGAATTATGATGACCTGTTTGCGCTTGATTTTCCTCATGCAATCGTTTCCGTTTCCGACCCGTGCGAACCGCAACGCACGGGCCATGAACATGCTCTATGCCCCCCCTCATCCGTGCCTGCTCCGCCGAAGTCGCCTGGCTACGAAGACCGGGCCCTTCGGGCCACCTTCTCCCTTAATGGAGAAGGTTTTCATTCATTACCCTCTCCATTAAGGGAGAGGGTGTCGCTCAGCGACGGGTGAGGGGTGACGATTTTACGAGTTCATGTTTCTTTGATTTACCGGAGGCTCATGGTTGCTGTTCGCCATGGAAGAAGGGCGGATGGCCCGGTCCCGGTTCCATGGGGGGGCGGAGCTTCTGCTGCAGTTTTCGCTGTTCGGGGGTCAGCACGGAATTGATCCGGCTCTGCATCCGGGCATGGGAAACGCTCAATTCTACCTCTGCCTGGGCCTGCCTGGCGGCTATGGACCTTACTGACGCCTCATCGAAGGGGGTTTTCTCCGCCGCGTCGCGCAGCTGTTTACGGTATTCGCCGATCTTTTTCATGAACGGGCCGCTCTTCTCGTGTTCGCTCTTTTCAATGTCCCTGATCTGTTTCTGCTGGGCATCGCTCAGGCCCAACACCTCGGCCATGCGGGCGAGGTGGCCCTCATGCGGCGCCTTGCCGCATGGTCCTTGACCCATTTCGGCTGGCGGCGCCGGCATTGGCCGGATCTCGTCAGCTGCCCAGGCTCCAAGGCTGCCGGCAGTCAGGGCAGCCACCAGCAGTGTTTCAAGCAGGATCTTACGTTTCATGTTGTTCTCCTTTCCGGAATGATCGCTATCGGCAAGACCACATTTTTTTCCCGTTGCCTCGTGATGAATGATTAACAGGCAAATGTGCGCCGAATGTGAAAGAAATGAGGAAATTGCGCCATGGATTGTTTTTTGGGGCTGACTTGATGAGCAATTGGAGGGAAACAGGAGTGTTCAACAGGCCTCTTTATGGCTTATATTGAGTAAATCAGGAAGGAATTACTGCTTGAGGAAATACAGGGACACCATGCCAATGAAGAAAGAATGGTAATAGTGTCCCTTTTCGCCATCCCTGCAAATATCCCGGTTGTCCAGGGGAAAAGGACTTGAAAAAAGAAATGATGATGACGTTGGACGCGAAGGCGGGTCACTTCCGGTAATAAATCCGGTAGACGGCTCCCGCCTTGTCATCCGAGACCAGCAGGCTGCCGTCCGGCATGACCTCCAGGTCCACCGGCCTTCCCCATGCCGTTCCCGCCCGCAGCCATCCCTCGGCGAAAACCTCGTAGGAGACGGCTCGATTGTTTTTCAGCCGGACCAGCGTGACCCGGTAGCCGATGGGCTCGGAGCGGTTCCACGAGCCGTGCTCGGCGATGAAAACTTGGTTGCGGTATTCCGCGGGGAACATGGAGCCGGTGTAAAACCTCATGCCGAGCGCAGCAACGTGGGGGCCCAGCTCCTGTTCCGTCGGCACGAAATCCGCTTTGTTCCTCCCCTTGCCGAACTTCGGGTCGGCAATATTCTTGCCGTGGAAGTAGGGGAAACCGAAATGGAGGCCCGGCGACGGGGCCCGGTTGAGCTCGTCGGGCGGAAGGTTGTCCCCCAGCCAGTCCCTGCCGTTGTCGGTGAACCACAGCTCGCGGGTTTGGGGATGCCAGTCGAAGCCGACGGTGTTGCGCACTCCCCGCGCGAAGATCTCCAGGTTCCTGCCGTCCGGGTCCATGCGCATGATGGAGGCGAACCTCGGGTCGCGCTCATCGCAGACGTTGCATGGCGCCCCGACCGGGACGTAGAGCTTGCCATCCGGTCCGAAGCGGATGAACTTCCAGCCATGGTGGGTTTTATCGGGGAACGAGTCGTTCACGACCACCGGCCGGGGAGGATTCGCCAGGCGGTTTTCGATGTCGTCATAGCGGAGCACCCTGCTCACTTCCGCCACGTAGAGGGAGCCGTTGCGGAACGCGACCCCGTTGGGCATCTCCAGGCCCCGGGCGATGGTGAAGACCTTCCTGTTCCGCCCCGTGCCGTCCCCGGGCGTGACGGCATATACCTTTCCTTCTTCCCTGGTGCCGACGAACAGGGTGCCCTTCGCTCCCAGGGCCAGGGAACGCGCACCGGGGAGCCTTCCTTCGTAGAGTTCGATGGCGAATCCCTTCGGCAGCCTTACTTGGTTCAGCTGTGGCCCGGCGCTTGAGCAGACGGGCAGGAAAAGCAAGAACAGCAGCAGGGTCACGGGGGAACATTTGGACGGCAGCCTGGGAATTGATGTCATAGAGACCTCCCGAGTTGAGCACATCAGACTTGCATGTTTGATGCATTCGAAAAAGTCGTCTCCCCGTTGCAAAACGGGGTCCAGTGATCTTAGATCTGATTGAAAAGACTGGATTCCGGCTTTCGCCGGAATGACGATAGAATGTTTTATGTCCTTTTTGCGATAGCATCACATTTTCTCAGTATACCAGGCGAATGGCCGATCTGAAGTGCCTCCTGCGGGGTTGTGCGCCTCCGCCGTGTCTTAATTGAAAAAAATTAAATGGTATTGAGGGTTTGGATCTGGTACAAAATGAACATTCCTTTAGTGTAAGAAAGATTATTAGCAAGACCGTTGTATGGATGCCTGCAAAACGCCATATTGCCGCAGTTTGACGTGATTTGTTGAGGGCTCGTGATGGACGAGTACGACGAACAGATAACTGATTGCGCACGATAACTGAAGCCGCCAATACCGGAATATTCCGGAGGCGGCTTTTTCTTTTGCCGGTATTCGTTCTTATAGATTCCCCCTGGATGATGAAAATGGCTCTTCGGGGATGTCGTTGATTTATTGCAATAATCTTACAAGAGGTTGGGAACGCACTAAAGCAAGAATGTTCTTGAAGGGGTCCACCCTAGGGGTACCCTCGCGGGGGACTTCGACTGTCGCATAACTGATTCCAAAGGAGATGCCATATGCCAGACGACCTTACACCACTGAGAGAGCCTGCATTCGCTTCGGCTCTGAATGATTTAGACGACCTCTTGATGCAGAGCGGAAAGGCATTCCTACTCGGTGCCGGATGCAGTAAATGCGCAGGCCTCCCATTGACCGCAGAACTCACGGTCAAAACCCTCGCTAGTGCGCACTTGGATGCGACAACGAAAACAATTTTAACTGCAATTGAAGGGCTGTTTGCAGGCGCAAAGGCTGCAAACATAGAGGACTACCTGAGCGAATTGGTTGATTTGGTCGCAATAGCCGAACGTCGTGGCGCTCGCGGCGCCACAACAAGCACAGCCACACTCAACGGTGTCGATTATTCCGCAATACAGCTTAAAGATGCGGTTGACCAAATCAAAGTGGCGATAGCAGAGGTGATTGATATCGCAGTTAATCTGGAAGTTCATTGGAAGTTCATCCAAGCGGTGCATAGGCCTGCACGGCCCGGTAGATCCGTTGCTACTCGGCCAGTAGATTATCTTGTGCTGAACTACGACACATTGATCGAAAGCGCGCTTGCTCTTCAAAAGCTGCGTTATGCCGATGGAATGAACGGTGGTAATAGTGCGTGGTGGGATACAACAACATTCGAGACGGATGGACTTGCTGCGCGCGTCCTAAAGCTACACGGGTCGATTGATTGGAGTGAAATATCGGGTGACCCATTGCCTCGGAGAATTGCGAAAAGCCTCACGCTGCCGACGGGGAACGACCGAAAGGTTCTCATTTGGCCTGCCTCGACGAAATATCGAGAAACTCAACGAGACCCGTATGCTCAGTTATCAAGCCTTGCTCGCCGCATTCTTCGACCACAATCCAGCAGTCAAACTGTACTGACCGTCTGCGGATACAGCTTCAGCGACTCTCACATCAACATTGAAGTTGAAAGAGCTCTGCGCGAGTCTGGAGGGGAATTGACAGTTGTGGTGTTCACGTTCGACGAGGTACCGGTTGGCGAACTGAGGCGGTTACATGAGGACAAGGAAATCACAGACCAAGTGAGAATCTATGCTCGCAGAGGATTCTTCCACGGGAGCACTGCAGCGAAGTCGGCCAAGGACCTGCCATGGTCGAAATTTGAAAATATAACCAGATTGCTTGGAGGAGAACGATGAAACACAACCCTAATGCTCCTGTCGAGAATCTAGCAATTGGGACAATTATTGAGGTTGACGGCTCTCACATTGTGGCCGAACTGAAGCCGGGGATCACTGAGCTGTCGCGTATCTTTGGTGGCGATACTTATCCCATAGGTCAGTTTGGGTCTATCTTAAAGATCCATTTCGGCCGGAAGATCATCTTTGCGTTTGTCGGACGCCTCCGCATGAAGGCGGAATATGAATTGGAGCACGGCATTGTACCGCAGGCAGCGAGCGACGAGCGCGTGATTGAAGCAGATCTATTTGGCGAGGGTGAATGGCTCAGCGATACATCAGGCACCCCGGTTCGTTGGGATCTCAAATTCGATCGTGGTGTTGCAACCTACCCCCTCCCCCAGCAAACGGTATACCTTACACCCAAACGGGAACTTCGATACATCTATGGTCATGGGAAAGGCTCTTCCGTCCACCTCGGCGAACACGTCGGAACCGGAGGGACTAAGTGTTATGCCGAAATGAATGAACTGCTTGGAAAACACACTGCTATTCTGGGCTCAACTGGAGCGGGAAAGTCAGGAACTGTTGCAGCTGTTCTTCACAGTCTCCTCGAGAGGGGCGCTGAAGCAAGTTTGGCCAATTGGAAACCACGCATTGTCGTGCTCGATCCGCATAACGAGTATTCAGCTGCATTCCCAGGCCATCAGAAACTTTCGACGGACGATGGCTCGTTGTTCTTGCCCTATTGGCTTTTGAATTTCACCGAAACGATAGCATTGGTAATTGGAAAGACCGAATTCGTCGCAACATCTCAAGCCAATATTGTTAAAACAGCGTTACTTAAGGCCAGAATAGAGGGCGCAACGATACTCGGACTGACTGCTTCAAAAATTACAGTGGATTCTCCCGTGCCTTACAAGTTAGCGACGTTCATCGCCGCCGTTGAAGCCGACAAACCACCGCAGGCCAGCAAGCAGGACTCGCACAACTCAATTTTAGAGAAGCTCGATGTTTTGATTCGTGATGCGCGCGTTGCTTTTATGATGAAGGAGTGGGACGGAGTCGCTCAAGATCCGTTTCCGGCAATATTGTCCCAACTTGTAAGTGATGGGGCTCAGCCGAGGATCGTCGATCTTTCCGGAGTTCCAAACGAGGTCGCAGGTGTTTCAAGTGCGGTAATCGCGAGGGCCCTCTTTAATTTGAAAGTTTGGCAGACTGCAGACGAGCGCCAAAATGATCCGGTTTTGCTCGTTTGTGAAGAAGCCCACCGATATGTTCCAAATCGCGGTGAGGCTCAATACGAAGCCGCTCAAGAAGCGATTCGAAGGATTGCAAAGGAAGGGCGGAAATATGGTATTGGACTTCTGTTGGTCTCTCAGAGACCAAGTGAGATCGAGGCGACGGTGCTATCGCAGTGTAATAGTTGGATCATTCTCCGAATTACAAATGACGCAGATCGTGAGCATGTCCGGGCAATTCTTCCCGATTCGATGTCGGGTCTAACAAAAATGCTTTCGAGTTTACGGCGGCAAGAAGCTATTTTTGTTGGCCAAGCGGCAGCCCTGCCTTCGAGAATTCTCATTCGCTCCCTCACGCCAGAGCAATTACCTCGGTCGAACGACATCGACTTCGATAAAGGTTGGCAGGTTGCGGCCATGACGGAGGCACAACTCGCAGCCATAGCGAACAAATGGCGTTATCAGACAAAGTGAGCCACAAAGGTTTCATCATTTTGGCATTTGGCCTCCTGCTGGCCCATTGAAGGGGTAGTCCATCGGGTCAGGCTTTGAAGATTTGAACTTTTGGCAAAATGAAGTTTTTGGTGGTGAAATATTTTATGTCATGAGGGTGTCATGTCATGAGGGTGTCAGGTCTCCACCCATGACATTGTCACAGGTGGAGACCTGACATCATTAGACCGTAAAAAACGGTATTGTGTCACCGGAAATTCACAGGAAGAAAGCAAAATTAAGAAAAAGCGCCAGGTGCCAGCCAACCAACGGAGACAGACGGGCAAGCCTCTGCGACTGGAAGCGTTAAATGCTGGAATTACAGAGAGGAGAGAGCAATGAGCAACGAACTGGTGGCACCTGAGACCAAAGGTGTTACGGTGAAGGTACTTGCAACTGTTGACCTGGGCCCTGAGATCGAGGGCATGGCAGGGCGCCAACTTCGAATGCGCAAGGTGACCATCGAGCCTGGGGGCGTCTACGGCCCGATTCACGACCATAAAGACAGGCCAGGCGTTGTTTACATACTGCAAGGAACGATCACTGACCATAGAAATGGAGTCGCTACGGACTATGGGCCGGGAGTGGGCTGGCCCGAGGATAGGAACACCACTCACTGGCTTGAGAACAGAGGAACGATTCCGGCGGTGGAGATCTCGGTCGATATAGTCAGGCAAGAGTAAGCTCAGGCCCGACATCTAAGACGGTCGGAAAACAGGGATACTTCCCTATTTTGTTATTGATAAATGCAGCCAGGGGGAAGGTTACCGGTGCGCCTCACAACGTTGTCCGCAAAAAAGAGAAGATAGATTTATTGGATTTTGAGGAATCTCAAATGATATCTGCATCTGAAAAATTGAATCAATTTGGATGGAATGAATGGTTTGATGCAAAGGCACAGGAAATAATCTTGGCAGGACACCGTCTTGCTCGTGTTGTTGCAGTGGATCGTGAACAACTTCTTGTAATAGATGAAGCTGGTGAATATCGCGCAAAGCTTGCCGGCCGTTTTCTCTATACAACTGAGCGACCGAGTGATTTCCCTTGTGTTGGAGACTGGGTATCCGTTCAATACGGAGGCTCTGACGATTTCGGAATAATTCATGACGTCGTGCCGAGAAAGTCGTTTCTTCGGCGCAAGGCTGCAGGAGATACCGTTGAATACCAGATGATCGCGTCGAATATTGACGTGGCGTTAATTGTCCAGTCCTGTCAGTTCGACTTCAATGTTAACAGGCTTGAGCGTTACCTGGTTATGGTGAGAAATGGGCAAGTAGACCCGGTCATTTTGATCACAAAAACCGACCTGGTCAGTCCCGAAGCGCTCCAAGAACTAATTGATGAAATTAGAAATGCCGGAATAACTACGGAGGTAATCTCGCTTAGCAATATCACCGGAGAAGGGGTGAACAATGTGCGCGAAATATTGCAATCCGGGAAAACCTACAGTCTTTTAGGTTCATCAGGGGTTGGCAAAAGCACTTTAATAAACCAGCTGATCGGCCGTCAAATGCTAGAGACCAAAATGGTGAGTGGTACTGGAGAAGGACGACATACGACGGTGCGACGCGAACTCATACTATTGAGCAATGGTGCAATGCTGATTGATAACCCCGGAATGCGTGAGTTCGGCATTATGGGAGCTGAGGAAGGGATGGGCGACAGCTTTGCTGATATCTACAAGTTGGCATCGAAATGCAAATATCGAGATTGCTCTCACTTGAAGGAAAAAGGTTGCGCTGTTTTGCGCGCAGTTGAGGAAGGAACCCTCCATCGGGCACGCTATCAGAGCTTTATCAAATTAAGGACTGAATCGGAGTTTCATGACCTGTCGTATCTTGAAAAGCGGAACAAAGATAAGGCATTTGGTCGTTACCTTAAGTCTGTCAAAAAAGACCTGGGAATCAACCGTAAATAATTAGGAAGTGAAGGGGGTCATGTCCCCTTGTAATAGCGCAATGCCTCTGGGACCAACCGCCTGATGTTGTCGATTCGATCCGAATCCGAGGGATGGGTGCTGAGGAACGGCGGGGGCGACTGCCCGTTTTTCTGTGCTGACATCCGCTGCCAAAAGGTTACGGCTTCGTTCGGATCATAGCCAGCCATGGCCATGAAGATCAGACCCAGGTGATCGGCCTCGTTCTCCTGCAGGCGGTTGTATGGCATGATGGCGCCATACTGCGCACCGACCCCGTAAGCCGCCATCCAGAGCTGCTGTGCCGCGGCCGGTTGAGATGACAGCGCTTCTGCCAGTGCTATGCCCCCGAATTGTGCCAGAAGCCCCTGGCTCATCCGCTCGTTGCCGTGCTCCGCCACTGCATGCGCGATCTCGTGGCCCATCACTACCGCGAGGCCTGCCTCACCTTTAGCCACTGGCAGAATACCGGTGTAAACGACAACCTTGCCACCGGGCATGCACCAGGCGTTGACCTCCTTGTCCTCCACCAGGTTGAACTCCCATTGATAACCCGACAAGCGACTGCTCATGCCGACGGAGGCGAAATAGCGTGCGACTGCATCCTGTATCCTCGCGCCGACACGCTTTACCATGTCGGTCTGCTTCTTGTCGCTGCTGACCTTGTGTCCCTTGAGGAAAGTGTCGTACTCCTGCAAACTCATTGATATCATGGAGTCCCCGGGTATCAGGTTCAGTTGGGACCGGCCGGTTATCGGTACCGTAGTGCAAGAAGCCAACGCAAACATGGCACAAGCCGTGAAGAAATAGCGTTTGACCATAAGTGATGACCTCCTGAATCATAATGAATAATTTTGAGCCCATCCGGAAAATCTCCCAGAAGCCGGAGCGGAACATCACGGGAGCTCGTGATAATCTGTCGACTCATGACTCACTGGTCGGGGCTTTCACTGGTTTCAAGCGCTTTCCCAGTTTTCGAGGTCTTGCACTTAAGCCGTATCACGATCTCCTCGAAAGACCAGCTCCTGCCTTCAATAGCCGTTACCAGGGTTTCCGGAGGGAAACTGCTTGGATCCCGCAAAGCCACAGGCAACAGTTTAACACACTTTCCCGCTCATTTCTGAAAAGACCAAATGTGCAGGAATTTCGGGGATAGTTTATATAATTCGGTAGAGATAAATATACTGGTTGAATGCATAAGAAGGGATTGAAGAGGAAGCCTCCGGTTGGTATTGATAGCTTGTATGGGCAAGCTGTCGGACCGGCACAGCCGTCCGGGATCACCAGTTTAAGTTCAGTTCAAAATTAAATCGTCAAGGTGTCCCCCGAAAAACCGACACTACCATGCAGTTCCGTGCAATTTCTGACCCCTTTGCAGTTCTGGGCCCGTACGGCTGGACAGATCGTTTTTTACCTTGAAAATCCTGCTTGACATGCGGGATTTTCAAGGTAATATGTTGGCCATGATCCAGAGACCCACCCTTATCTCCGCTATCCGCACGGCTCTCGACCGAAGCCGCATCGTGGCGCTTCTAGGGCCGCGTCAGTGCGGGAAAACAACCCTGGCGCGCCAGTTCGTCAACCCGGATTCACTCAATTATTTCGACCTGGAAGATCCGCTGAGTCTTGCCCGGCTCGATGAGCCGATGACGGCACTCGGAGCGCTGAACGGGCTCGTGGTGATCGATGAAGTGCAACGGCGGCCCGAGCTGTTTACGGTATTGCGCGTACTGGCCGACCGGGACCCGCTTCCGGCGCGGTTCCTGATCCTGGGGAGCGCATCACCGTCTCTATTGCGGCAATCGTCCGAATCTCTCGCCGGCAGGCTGGAAACCGTTACCATCGGTGGATTCAGCCTCGGTGAGGTGGGGACGGCGGCATGTGAACGACACTGGCTGCGTGGCGGGTTCCCCCTTTCTTTCCTGGGGGCCGCTGATTCAGACAGCCTGGCCTGGCGCAGGAATTTCATCCAGACATTCCTGGAGCGTGACATGCCGCAATTCGGCATCACTACTCCCGCACCTACGCTCCTCAGATTCTGGACCATGTTGGCCCACTACCACGGCCAGATCTGGAATGCCGCCGAGCCCGCCCGTTCCCTCGGGGTGAACGAATCGACCACCCGCCGCTATCTCGACCTCATGGAGGGTGTGTTCATGGTACGGCAGCTTCAGCCCTGGCATGCCAACCTGAAAAAGCGGCAGATCAAATCTCCCAAGATCTACTTCCGCGACAGCGGGCTCCTCCACCAGCTGCTCGGTATCCGTACCATGGACGACCTTCTGCGCCACCCGAAGAGCGGCGCTTCATGGGAGGGATATGTCATCGAGGAAATCATCAAGCTGTCGGCGCCGGACGAGGTCTATTTCTGGGGGACTCACGGCGGAGCGGAACTGGATCTTCTTCTGATCAGTGATGGCCACCGTTTCGGCGTGGAGGTCAAGAGGATGGATGCGCCGAAGCTCACCCCGTCCATGCGGAACGCCCTGGAGGACCTGGAGCTCGACAGGCTCAAGGTGTTGTATCCCGGGAACAGGCGTTACCGCCTGGCTGAGCAGGTCGAGGTTATTCCCATGGTGAATTTGGAAGAAGCAATGACAATGTAAGTTTACGAAATATTGTCTCCGGCTTGCATTTTTGCATTCCCCTAAATCATAAGCCTGATAAAATCTGTGCTGAAACAGGAACGTTGCTTGCAAAACTACTAAAACTCTATTAGAAAGATAGCAAGCAGCGTCCCTGATTGACCCGTTAATCAGGAGGACTTACATGAAAGAGAAGATGAAGGACCTAGCCGAGAAGGCTAAAGAGGCAATGTCTTCAGCAGCAGTCCTTGTTGGTGACCTTAATGGAGATGGAAAGGTTGATCATGAGGATGCCAAGATTGCTGCTGAATGGGCGAAAAAACGTGCATCAGTAATTGGGGATGAAGCTGCAAAGCTTGGGAAAGAGGCCCTGGAATCAACCATGGTAAAAGATGCTGCTGCTGGTGCTGTTGTTGGTGCTGCCATTGCGATTCCAGTACCGGTGATCGGGCCTTTAGCTGGTGCAGCAATAGGTGCAGGACTCGGCGTTTACAAGAATATAGTTACAAGAGAACCTAATAGGAACCAGACAAAAGAACAACCACTCACTTCTATGGACGTACATGCGGAGCTAGTAAAATTTGATGACCTTAGACAAAAAGGCATAATATCTGAGGAAGAATTTGAAGCGCACAAAAAGAGGCTATTAGCGACCTGCTAAAAAAGAAGCAACGATGTACGCTGTGAGTTCAAAAGCTGTATCTGTACGCAAAATATTATACATCGACAAGATCCTCCGAGGGCAGGTTAACCTCTGCCGGTTGGCAAATACAGGACCTTCGGGGGACATTCTTGTCTATTTATTTAAACATCTAAGGACCTTCCGGAATTTCCGGGGACATAATACCAATTTGAATTCACCAGTAACCGTATTTTTCATGACCCCTCCTTGCACTGACCTTTGGTGGTCCTACGAGGTTTTTATTCAATCAAGTCGTATATTTTTTCTGCCAGTTTACAAGAGTGAATGTTTTTGTACATATTCTCAGCAAGATCAGATATTTTATCAAATATCTGATCTTGCTTAAAACTAAAGTTTGCATATTGTGTCATAGCTCCAGAATTCATTAATCGTTTTAATACTACTTTCATTCTAGCATTGTTATTAGTCGTCAATATTTTGTTCTTAACTGATATGAAATAATCAGCTGTCGACATTTTTCCTGATTCATGCAATGATTTAATCATCTCATCCATTAAATCCAACAAGCACAGCCAAGGGGGCAGGGCTACACTTTTCATATTTTGAATAGTTCCTTGATCTGGGCCACCATTTCCCCCAGATTCTCATCCCTTTCCATTTTCGCTTGAAAAGGGTAGGGGGCAGGTCTCAACACTTGACATTGAATGTTGATTGTTGAGACCTGACCCCTGGGGTTCCCGGGTGGACTGTCGGGTGATTACCATCTCTGTATAAATAGAATTATTTACCATATGATGTTTTCAGAATATTGCCCGTTATGGGATCGATAGTTACATCTAAACCATCCCAGTTACACAGTATCAACTCATTGTTCATTATTTTCATGCCAGTATATGGGCTGTCTTGATATACATGGTCAATTTTGGGAATCTGCCATAATAGGTTGCCATTATGTGATATTCCATATACGTTTTCATTGAACAAAACTTTGTATGGAATATCGAGTCGTACAATTATAACTTCTGGAAATATCATTAATTCAGTAATATTATGCTGAAATGGAATGGTTATTCCTGATTTTAAAAAGAGAATATTTGATTTGAAAACAATATTTTCTGCCATTTATAAATCCCTTGTATTTTTATAAGCTGACTCAGGAAGCCTATCTTGAAATGTGTAGCCCTGACCCCTGGGGGTGTCCCTTGTAGTTCTTCGTGCTAACAGTATTTTCAAATTGATTTACTTAGCTTATTAAGCAGACTATACCATTCACTTATTGATAAACTTTTTACATACAAGTCACCAAGCCATTTAGGGTGACACATATCTTTTATTTTACGTGCAATGATAATTTTATCTTCCTTAGAAGAGGAAAAATAATTTACAACCAAGTCTTCAAGTGTATCCGCTTCTTCTGATAAATTATTTTCTGTCAGTATCTCTAATATTCTGGCAATAGCTTCTGTGTTCAAAATTATCCTCATTATAGCGCAACTGCGCCGTCATATCTGCCAGCTTTAGTTACACTTGCCAATCGCCACCTGTCCTCTCTGTGCCCCATGTCGGTTGAGGAGCAACACGTCCTACGAGTAACAATTGATCTCGTGTTAAGAATATTGTTTCTAAAATCTGTGCAGTATTGGATGGAGGTGACCTCTCGGGTTTCCTAACCTACCTACGTCCCCTTATTCCTTTTTATTTTACTCGCACTTTAATCTGCCAAGTTTCTTTCACACTATCACCAACAACCACAGCTCCATCAATTAGTATTATTCTAGAATCATAAATACGAACTTTCAAATCCTTAACTCCGTCATTATAAGGTAGCTCCTTTTTGCAATGAGGGCACTTTACGTTTGCCCAAAGGGTAAATTGCCCACCATCTAAAGCTGGTGGAGCATCTTTTAGACATTCTTTCCAGATGATTTCAAGCTCAGCTAGTAATAGTTTTTTATTCTCTAATATTTCGTGTACTTTTTCTCCATCGCTTTTTCTAAGCAAGACATCATTGCTTGAATCTGAATAAAAAAATGGAGTTGGTACAAACCAATTGACAAAATAGGTGTATAGAATTGTTTTGCTGCAGAATGGACATTCCAATGTCCATCCATCACGTATTATTTGTTCCGGTTCGTTCATGGTTCAACCTCCACAATAATCTGCCGAATACCCGGCCCTCCAGCACTTGGAATCCCTTGTATGGTTATCTCAGGTCCACCTCCAGGAAGGCCATTTCCTCCACCTTTAAATATAACATTTCCTGATATAGGTGAAGCGGGCGTACGCTTTGGAATGTCACGAACAATAGACAAAATATTTCTTGATTCTAACGATTTTGGAATTAACCCCAACTCATTTTCAAGTTGGCGAGCTTGTGCGTTTGTAATTCGTATTCGATTTCCTTTTGGAAGTTTCCCAATTATTTTGGTTATTGCCTCGGGTGTCGTCACGAATGTTCGCCCGCCTCTACCAATTATTCGATATTTCACAGCCACGCTTCGTGGTGTTATATTTGCTCCGGTTTTAAAAATAGAATTCTTGCACAACCCCAACGGATCGACCCACTGCATGGGGTCATGCACATAACCATGGGTCCTGAGCCCTCCTTCCAGCCCGATGGGGTCGGGGCTCAAATACTGCCCGCTGTCTGGATCATAATACCGATTCAGGTTGTAGAAAAGACCTGTTTCCGCATCCTCCCACTGGTTCTGGAACCTGAGGCTGCAGCCGACAAGGGGCAGATGGCTGTCTGGCCTCGTCTTCAGCGGCTTGACGGTTGTTCTTCCCCACAGCTCCTGATCTGCCTGCCACAGACATTCGCCGTCGGCGTCGAACATCTCCTTCGGCGTACCCAGGTGATCGGTGACGATGAGGTGGAAGTTCGCCTCCGTGTCTTCCTTGCCTGAAACGGTGCGCGTTTCCTTGGCGACCGGGTTGAACGTTCCCGGCTCGAAGTGCCAGCGGGTGGTGGCAAGCAGCGAGTCGTCTTCACGGGGATCGGTTTCCCATTCTTCGATAAGCGTGGCGCCCTGCCAGAAATAATATGTCGATAGTTGTTTGCCGGACTCTCCCGCCTTGAGGCATTCTTTCCTGATGCGCCTGCCGAAGGCGTCGTAGGTGTAGCGCCAGACGGCGCCGTCCGGCGTTCTGGTTTCGACGAGCCGGTCAAAATCATCCCAGAGGTATCTCCAGGTCTTGGGTCGGAAGCCGTTGCGCTCGATTCTTTTTTCCGTCACCCGGCCGCGGACGTCATAGCGGTAGCTGGTCGGTCCGATGGCCCGGACGGTCC
The DNA here is from genome assembly GCA_034933285.1 of Geobacteraceae bacterium. GTDB lineage: Bacteria > Desulfobacterota > Desulfuromonadia > Geobacterales > Geobacteraceae > RPRC01. The sequence goes on from JAYFNT010000030.1 coordinate 63,440, forward strand.
CGTCCCGGTAGCGGTGACTCTGGCCGGAGCTCTCGGCCAGGTTGAGGAGCTCGTCGTAGCTGAACCGCTCTTCGACGTGCTTGTTCAGGCCGGTCTGGCGGATGATGCCGGTGACCTGGTCGCGCGGATCGTAATGATAGCTGCTTGAACCACGCTTGTTGTCGCTTATCCCGATCAGCCTCCCGGACTTGTCCAGGCGGTAGCGGCGCGACACCTCGGCCAGCCGCTCATGGGTCGAGAGCTGCCGCTCCCGCCCGGCCAGCTGGCGCTTCAGCCGTCCGCACGGGTCGTAGCTCTGCTTCAGGGTGAAAGCGTCGAGCGGCTTTTTGTCTTCTGCCCGGTACTGCCTCTGGGTTTCCAGCCCCCGCTCGTCCCTGGTGAAATCCAGGCTGTGGCCGTTGCTTTCCAGCCCTTTCAGCTGACCTGCCTTGTCGAAGCCGTAGCGCGTCGCGCCTGTTGGGCTGGTGCGGCTGATGCAGCGGCCCGAGGCATCGTACGCGTATTCGAAGTCAATGCCGTTCTGGATCTCTTTTGCCAGCCATCCCTTGTCGTCGTAAACGAACTGCAGGTCGCTTTCCCGCTCCTCGTTTTCCTTGCCGAAGGTCGATGCCCTGACGAGACGGTCGGAATTGTCGTATTCATAGCTGATGCGCTGTTTTTCGGTATCGACTGCAGCAATCCGGTCCTGTTCGTCCCAGGTGAGGCGCTGCTCGACGCCGTCGGGCAGCCGCTTGGAGATGACGCGGCCTATCGCGTCCCGGACATAACGTGTCTGCCTGCCGGCCCAGTCGGTTTCCACGGCCAGGTTGCCGGCCGGGTCATAGCTTAAGCTCCATTTCTGTCCTTGCGCGTTGGTGATTCCTTTCAGGCGCGCAGCGCCGTCGTAGTCGAGTTTCGTGGTGTATCCCCTGGCATCGGTGATGCTACGCAACAGATCAAATGCACCGTGGCTGTATCTTGTTTCCTGGCCTTCCTGGGCGACATGGGTCGCGGGAAGCCCTTCCCGGTCGTAGGTGAAACATTCCTCCCCGCCGTCGGGATGGATGATGCGGCTCATGTCTGCGCGCGGATTTTCGGGGGAAGGGTCGTACTCGAAACGGGTGGTGTTGCCTGCGGCATTGGTGATTGAGCGGAGTCGCCCCCACGCGTCCTCTTCCATAGTGGTGCGGTTGCCCAGGGGGTCGATCTGCGCTGAAAGGCGGATGCCGTGGTCGTACTCCCATCGGGTGACGGCCCCATCCGGGCCGGTTTCGGCGACGGGATTGCCGCGATCGTCGTAGCTGTAACGGTATGTGCTCCCGTCCGGATCGGTGGTGGAGACGAGATTGTTCCGCTGGTCGAATTCCCAGGTGGATTTCCTGCCGTCGGCATGTTCCACCCGGTTGAGGAGTCCCTTGTTGTCGTACCGGTAGCCCGTGACCCTGCCGGCGTGGTCGGTTGCGGAAAGCAGGAGGCCGAAGGCGTCATAGTCGAAGCGTGTTGTCCTCCCCAGGGCATCGGTGGTGGCGGTCCTGCGCTCCAGTTCGTCGTATTCATGGACGGTCATG
>JAYFNT010000031.1:0-283789 GCA_034933285.1 Geobacteraceae bacterium
GAGATGGTAATGCCCGGCGACAACGTGGCGATGACGATCAACCTGATCACCCCGATCGCCATGGACGAAGGGCTTCGTTTCGCGATACGTGAAGGCGGCCGCACTGTCGGCGCCGGTGTCGTGAGTTCCATAATCGAGTAACAGGATAAGTACGAGGGCGAGATGTCAAGTCAGAAAATAAGAATTCGCTTAAGAGGATATGATCACAAGCTTCTCGACCAGTCGGTAGGCGAGATTGTCGACACAGCCAAGAGGACCGGGGCTCGCGTGGCGGGACCGATCCCTCTGCCGACGGTAATTAACAAATACTGCGTACTGCGGGGACCGCATGTTGACAAAAAATCCCGGGACCAGTTTGAAATCCGTTCGCACAAGCGGCTGATCGATATCCTGGATCCGACGCAGCAGACCGTAGACGCGCTCATGAAGCTGGATCTTTCCGCGGGTGTCGATGTCGAGATCAAGCTGTAAAGCAGGATAGTGACTACAACAGACTAAATCGAACAGGAATATCAGTCATGAAGAAGGGCTTGCTAGGAAAGAAACTGGGTATGACCCAGATATTTAGTGAAGACGGCCGGAAGATATCGGTTACAGTCGTGGAAGTCGGTCCCTGTGTCGTTCTCAAGAAACTTACCTTGGAGAAAGACGGTTACCAGGCGATACAAGTCGGTTTTGGCGAGGCTGATGCAACCCGGGCAAGCAGGGCGCTGATTGGGCATTGCAAAGCCGCTGGAAAGGGTGTCGTCAGCCACATCCGCGAGTTCCGACTTGAAGACACCGATGCCTATAACGTAGGAGATGTCCTTGATGCCGGCATTTTCGAGGCAGGCGATTTCGTCGATGTTTCAGGCACGAGCATCGGTAAGGGTTACCAGGGTGTCATCAAGAGATGGGGCTTCCAGGGCGGACGGACTACGCACGGCTCGCGTTTTCACAGGGCGCCCGGATCCATTGGCTGCTCCGCGACTCCTGCACGCGTCATGAAGAACAAGAAGATGCCCGGTCAAATGGGTAATACCAATGTTACTGTTCAGAGGCTGCAGGTAGTGCGCGTGGATGCGGCCGACAACCTGCTGTTGATAAAGGGTGCGGTACCGGGCGCCAACAACGGGCTGCTGCTCATCAAAGATAGCGTGAAAGCATAGCATTACTGGGATAACCGGAGATAGACATGGCCACAATTGATGTTTTTGATATTAAAAATAACAAGACCGGAACATTGGATCTTGACGACAGTATCTTCAACGCGGAAGTCAGGGAGCATCTGATCCACGAAGCGATTCGTGTCCAGCTGACCAACCGCAGGGCAGGCACTGTAGGTGTAAAGAATCGGGCAGCTGTTGCGGGAAGCGGAAAGAAGCCTTTTCGCCAGAAGGGTACCGGCGGCGCGCGTCAGGGTTGCAGAAGAGCTCCCCAATACCCCGGGGGCGGTGTAGCATTCGGTCCGCAACCAAAGGTGTACAATCTCAGCATGAACCGCAAGGCTCATAAGGCTGCCATGAAATCCGCTCTCAGTTATCTGTGCAAAGAAGCGAAGATGACTGTTCTCAACTCGTTGCAGCTTGAGGCGATATCTACAAAGGATTTCGTGTCCGTGCTCAACGCGTTCTCACTGAAAAAGACCCTTGTAGTTGTCGAAGACAGCAACCTCAATCTCGAACTGTCTGCCAGAAATGTCAAGGATGTCAAGGTGTTGAAGGCAGAAGGCCTTAATGTGTACGATATGATGAACTTCAAAAACGTAATCTTCACCGAGGCGGCGGTGAAGAAGGTCGAAGGAGCGTTGCAGTCATGAATATCTACGATGTCATTCAGAAGCCCCTGATAACCGAAAAGACCACGATAGAGAAGGACAGCAAGGGAATCGTGGCATTTCAGGTGCACAGGGATGCCAACAAGCTGGAGATAAAGGAAGCTGCTGAAAAGCTTTTCAAGGTTGAAGTCGTTGATGTCAGGACCGTCAATGTCGCCGGCAAGGTTAAGCGCGTCGGAAAGAACTTTGGCAAGCGGTCAAACTGGAAGAAGGCTTATGTTACCCTGAAAGAGGGCAGCAGCGTAGATTTCTTTGAAGTGTAAATTACACGATGGGGTTCAAATAAATGGCTATCAAGAGTTATAAACCGACATCTGCTGGTAAAAGGCATCAGACCTGCGCCGCGTTTGACGAGATCACAACCTGCAAACCGGAAAAGTCCCTGCTCGTGACCCTGAAGAAGAGTGGCGGGAGGAACAGTTTGGGAAGGATTACTTCCAGGCATATAGGCGGTGGTCACAAGCAGAAGTACCGCATAGTGGATTTCCTCAGGAGCAAGAGGGATATTCCCGCCAGGGTCGCCTCGGTCGAATACGACCCCAACAGAAGCGCCAGGATTGCCCTGCTCGTCTATGCAGATGGTGAAAAGCGCTATATTCTCGCTCCGGACGGACTGAAGCTGGGTGACGGCATTCTTGCCAGCGAAAAAGCCGATATCCGCCCGGGCAATGCTCTGCCGCTGAAGGCCATACCCCTCGGTACCATAGTGCACAATATCGAGCTGAAGATCGGCAAGGGCGGCCAGCTTGCACGCAGCGCCGGAACTTTTGCCCAGCTGATGTCCAAAGAGGGCAAGTATGCCCAGGTAAAACTCCCCTCCGGCGAAGTGCGCATGGTTCTGCAGGAATGCTATGCGACAATCGGCCAGGTGGGCAACCTGGATCATGAGAATATTTCGCTCGGCAAGGCAGGAAGAACACGCTGGCTCGGCAAAAGGCCGAAAGTCAGGGGTGTTGCGATGAACCCGGTCGACCACCCGCATGGCGGTGGCGAAGGTCGTACTTCAGGCGGGCGTCACCCTGTCACACCTTGGGGTATCCCGACCAAGGGTTACAAGACCCGCACCAACAAGACATCTTCCCGGTTCATTGTGAAAAAGCGTACCAAATAAATTGCACTAAAGGGATCAGTCAATGGCGAGATCAATAAAAAAAGGGCCTTTCGTAGATGGCCATCTGGCGGAAAAGGCACAGGCGGAAGGGGCGGGCTCGAAAAAAATCATCAAGACCTGGTCGCGGCGCTCCACGATCATACCGGACTTCATAGGTCTTACTTTTGCCGTACATAACGGCAGAAAGTTCATCCCCGTGTTCGTAACCGAGAACATGGTCGGTCACAAGCTCGGCGAATTCGCGCCGACACGGACTTTCCACGGTCATGCCGCCGACAAGAAGAGCAAGCTGAAGAAGAAGTAATCGACTTAAGGAGTGATACATGGAAGCGAGTGCCAAGCTCACCTTTGCCCGGATTTCACCTAGAAAAACCAGACTGGTGGTTGACATGGTAAGGGGCAAGGATATACAGAATGCACTGAACATTTTGAAGTTCTCCCCGCAACCGTCAGCCAAGCTCGTCGCAAACCTTCTGCGTTCGGCGGTCGCTAATGCAGAGCAGAAGGGTGTGTCTGACGTGGACCGGCTCATGGTCAAGACGATATATGTTAACGCCGGGACCGTGCTGAAGAGATTTCTGCCACGGGCCATGGGAAGGGCCAGCAGGATAAGAAAGCCGACCAGCCACATTCACGTGGTACTGGCGGAGAAGAAATAAAGAATTTGCGTTGGAGGTGAGGTTTGGGCCAGAAAGTAAATCCAATAGGTTTCAGGCTTGGTGTCATTAAGACATGGGAGTCCAGATGGTATGCGAAGGCTGATTTTGCGAGCCTGCTCCATGAGGATCTCAAGCTCAGGGATTTTTTGAAGAAACGCCTGTATCACTCCGGGGTTTCCAAGATAGAGATCGAAAGAGCCGCGAACAAGGCGAAGATAAACATATACACAGCCCGGCCCGGCCTTATCATCGGCAAGAAGGGTTCCGAGGTTGAAACACTCAAGAAGGAACTGGCGAAGCTTACCGATAAAGAGGTATTTCTTAACATACAGGAAATCCGCAAGCCGGAGCTCGATGCCCAGCTCGTGGCCGAAAACGTCGCATTGCAGCTTGAGCGTCGGGTTGCCTTCAGGCGTGCAATGAAAAAGAGCGTCACGACTGCTCTGAAGTTCGGCGCAAAGGGAATCCGGATCACCTGCTCCGGAAGGCTCGGCGGCGCCGAGATGTCAAGAACCGAATGGTATCGCGAAGGCAGGGTGCCGCTGCACACCCTTCGCGCGGATATAGATTACGGCTTTGCCGAGGCAAAGACTACCTACGGGATAATTGGTGTCAAAGTCCTCATCTTCAAAGGGGAAGTTCTTCCTGGGAAAAAATAGTATAGGAGTATTTTCCGATGTTAATGCCCAAGAGAGTCAAACATAGAAAGCAGATGAAAGGCAAGATGAAAGGGTCGCCCCAGCGTGGTGTCAACCTTGCCTTTGGCGAATATGGGTTACAGGCAACCGAATGCGGCTGGCTAGACTCGAAGCAGATAGAAGCAGCACGTATCGCCCTGACGCGCTACATCAAGAGGGGCGGCAAGACATGGATCCGTATTTTCCCGGACAAGCCCCTGACCGCAAAGCCCGCGGAAACGAGGATGGGAAAAGGCAAGGGAGCGCCTGATTCCTGGGTTTGCGTCATTAAACCGGGCCGCATCCTGTACGAGATGGAAGGGGTAACCGAGGAAGTCGCCCGCGAAGCATTCAGGCTTGCCGCGTTTAAACTGCCCATACGGACGAAGTTTGTCAGCAGGGGGGAAGCAAATGAAGAATAGTGCACTGAAAGACATGTCCGTAGATGAATTGAATGCCAAGGGCCAGGAACTGCAGAAAGAGCTCTTCAATATCAAGTTTCAGCTTCACACCGGCAGGCTTGAAAACACAGCTAAGCTCGGCCTGCTTAAAAAAGATATTGCAAGGCTTAAGACCATACTCAGGGAAAAGAGAGGGTAAGGCGAGGAAACCATGAGCGAGCGCGGCACCAGAAAGACCCAAGAGGGTATCGTAGTCAGCGACAAAATGGAAAAAACCGTTGTGGTGAAGGTGTCTCACCTTGTCAAGCACACGGAATACAATAAATACATCAAGCGCAGCGTCAAGTACAAGGCTCACGATGAAACCAACAGCTGCAAGATTGGCGATCGTGTGCAGATAATCGAAACCAGACCTCTGAGCAAGGACAAACGCTGGCGGATCAACCAGATTCTGCAGAGGACTTCATAAGGTAGGAGTATTCCGATGATACAGATGCAAACCATCCTAGATGTGGCTGACAACTCCGGAGCCAAGAAGCTCTTCTGCATCAAAGTTCTTGGAGGGTCAAAGAGGAAATACGCAAGTATCGGCGACATCATCGTTGCTTCCGTGAAGGAGGCATTGCCCAATTCGAAGGTGAAGAAAGGGGATGTCGTCAAGGCGGTGGTTGTCCGGACCGCCAAGGAGATAGGTCGCCCCGACGGCTCCTATATCCGTTTTGACGATAACTCCGGCGTAGTCATAAATAACCAGAAAGAACCGGTTGGAACGCGAATATTCGGTCCCGTCGCCAGGGAACTGAGGGCAAAGAAATTCATGAAGATTATTTCGCTCGCGCCGGAAGTACTTTAATCATCTTCAGGAGATCAAACAGATGCAAGGAAATAAGCTGCGAGTCAAAAAGGGCGACACGGTAATGGTTATTACCGGCAAGGATAGCAGGAAAACCGGCAAAATACTGCGCATTTTTTCCAAGAAGGAAAGGGTCGTGGTGGAAGGTTTGAACATAGTAAAGAAACATACCCGTGCACGAGGCAACCAGCCGGGGGGTATTGAGGAAAAGGAAGCACCGCTGCATATCTCCAATGTAATGCTGTACTGTCAGAAGTGCGGCAAACCTGTGAGAATAAAGAGAAATCTCCTGGAAAACGGGGAAAAAGTGCGCGTTTGCGTCAAGTGCGGCGAGGCCTTTGATAAATAGCACGGAGGAGTAAATGGCGAGGCTTAAGGAGCTTTACAGTAAAGAGATCATCCCGCAGCTGATGAAGGAATTCGGCTACAAGAGCATCATGCAGGTGCCCAAGCTTGAGAAAGTGGTAATCAACATGGGTCTTGGTGAAGCCATTCAGAATATCAAGATTCTGGATTCAGCCGCTGAGGAACTTGCCGCTATCAGCGGTCAAAAGGCTGTCATCACAAAGGCGAAGAAGTCCATTGCTTCTTTCAAGCTTCGCCAGGGTATGCCCATCGGCTGCATGGTAACCCTCCGCAAGGAAAGAATGTTCGAGTTCCTCGATCGTCTGATGAACATATCTTTGCCGCGCGTAAGGGATTTCAAGGGGATTTCCCCCAAGGGATTCGACGGCAGGGGTAATTATTCTCTCGGCATCAAGGAGCAGTTAATTTTTCCAGAGATCAATTATGACAAGGTGGACAAGATTAAAGGCCTGAACATATCAATCGTTACAACAGCAAAGACTGACGAAGAAGGCAGGGCCCTCTTGAAGGGACTCGGAATGCCGTTCAGGAATTAATCAGTTCGGAGGAATACCAGTGGCTAAGACATCCATGATTCTTAAATCGCAGAGGGCAGCAAAATTCAAGGTACGGGAATATAACAGGTGTCCGCTGTGCGGACGTCCGAGAGCATATTACCGCAAGTTCAACATGTGCAGGATTTGTCTCAGGAAACTGGCCTCGATCGGGAGAATCCCCGGGGTAATCAAATCCAGCTGGTAATCAATTTAAGAAAGCGCAAGAGGAGTACAATCAATGTCGATGACTGATCCTATAGCTGACATGCTTACCCGACTCAGGAATGCGAATATGGCAAAATTGCAGAAGGTCGACATTCCGTCGTCCAACCTGAAGGTCAATATCGCGACTGTTCTGAGAAGCGAGGGTTTTATCAAGAACTATAAGGTCATTGCTGACGAAAAGCAGGGAATTCTGCGCATATATCTCAAGTATATCGATGAGAAAGATGGCATTATCACCGAGATAAAGCGGATCAGCAAGCCTGGAAGCCGGGTATATGTCAGAGGGGACGGGATTCCTAAGGTGAAGAACGGTACGGGCGTTGCGATTCTGTCCACGTCAAAAGGTGTAGTGACCGATAAGACTGCCCGCGAGGCAGGAATCGGCGGAGAAGTACTCTGTACTGTCTGGTAAGAAATAACTGAGGAGCGCACGCCATGTCCAGGATTGGAAAACTTCCGATAGAAATACCCAGCGGAGTGAAAATAGCCATCGACAATGCAACGATAAAGGTCGAAGGTCCGAAGGGAACCCTTTCACGTCAGATCATGGAAGGGGTGACAGTAGAAAAGGTTGAAAACAGGTTGGTCGTGAATCGCAATGGCGAGGACAAGAAATCCAGATCAGCGCACGGCCTCACCAGGACCCTTGTCAACAACATGGTTCTCGGGGTTACCAAGGGTTTCGAAACGACTCTTGATATCACGGGTGTAGGTTACCGGGCTGAAGCAAAGGGTAATGACATCACTCTGAGCCTCGGTTATTCCCATCCTGTAAACTTCACGCTTCCCTCCGGTGTCAGTGTCGAAGTCGAAAAGATGACGAAGATTTTCGTCAGAGGCGCAGATAAGGAACTTGTGGGTCAGACTGCGGCAAAGATCCGGTCTTTCCGCGAGCCTGAGCCTTACAAGGGAAAAGGTGTGAGATACTCTGGTGAGAAAATACTCCGGAAAGCCGGGAAAACAGGAAAGAAATAGCATCCACCTGTAAGGAGAAATGAAAAGTGAGTACCCTATCTCAAAAAAAGCTGGCAAGATTGAAGAGACAAGTCCGGGTGCGGAAGAAAGTCAGAGGTTTCAGCGAAAGGCCCCGGCTGAACGTCTTCAAGAGCGCGAAACACATATATGCCCAATTGATAGATGATACTACCGGCTCGACGCTGGTTGCGGCTTCCACACTGGATGCGGAAGTTGCCGGCGGGCTCAAATATACTGGTAATGCCGAGGCTGCCGTAAAGGTTGGCGCCACTATTGCCGCGGCAGCTGCCGCAAAGGGAATCAAGTCCGTTGTTTTCGATCGGAACGGATTTCTCTACCACGGGCGGATAAAGGCTCTTGCTGAAGCAGCAAGAGAAAACGGGCTATCTTTTTGAGAAAACAGAATCAGGAGGCGATACTTGCTTAAGATCAACCCAAATGAACTTAACCTTACGGACAGAGTGGTTCATATAAGCCGCGTTGCCAAGGTTGTAAAAGGCGGGCGGAGATTCAGTTTCTCCGCACTGGTGGTTGTCGGCGACGGCAACGGACATGTAGGATACGGCCTGGGCAAGGCCAACGAGGTTCCCGAAGCGATCCGCAAGGGCGTGGAACAGGCAAAGAAGAGCATAATCCGTGTACCGATCGAGGGTCACACCATTCCCTTTGAAGTGCTGGGTCACTTCGGGGCCGGACGTGTTCTCATAAAGCCTGCTTCAGCAGGTACCGGAGTCATCGCCGGAGGCGCCGCCAGAGCGGTGCTTGAAGCTGCCGGTGTGCATAACATTCTGTCCAAATGTCTTGGATCGAATAATCCTCACAACGTTGTGAAGGCTACAATCGACGGACTCAGGCAGCTCAGAAGTCCCCAGGAGGTAGCTGCGAGACGTGGTGTTGTCGAATAGAATCAGGACAGGGGAGATTTTCTAATGTCACAAAATTTGCGCATAACCCTGATTAGAAGCCATATCGGGAGGCCTGAAAAACACCGCGCGGTGCTTCGGGGCATGGGACTCAACAAGGTGAGCAAGACCGTAACCCTGCCTGATACACTGGAAACTCGCGGCATGATACGGAAAGTTCAGCACATGGTTCGAATCGAAGAATAAAACTACGGAGTGACGCGAGATGGAGCTTAATACGATAAGCCCTGCTGAGGGTTCTACAAAGAAACGCAAGAGGATAGGACGGGGCCACGGCTCAGGCCACGGCAAAACCGCGACCAAAGGGCATAAGGGTCAGAAAGCGCGCAGTGGCGGTAGCGTGAAGCCCGGTTTTGAGGGCGGCCAGATGCCGATGCAGCGTCGCTTGCCAAAAAGGGGATTCACTCCGCTTACCAGAAAGGTTTATGAGCTGGTGAAGATCGGACAGCTTGAGATCTTCGAAGCCGGGAGCACTGTGTCCATAGATGAGCTTGTGAGCGCCGGAATTATTACCGGAGTAAAGGACGGGGTAAAAGTGCTCGCTGATGGCGAGATTACCAAGGCCCTTACTATCGCGGCTCATAAATTCAGCGCAGCGGCCAGGGAAAAGATAGCCGCGGCCGGCGGCACCGTACAGGAGCTCTAGAGTGCTGAATGCGCTTCAGAACATTTTCAGAATCCCTGACCTCAAGAAGAGGGTAATTTACACACTTGCAATGCTTGCGGTATTTCGCATCGGCTGCAATATCCCGACCCCAGGGATAGACAGCCAGGCGCTGCTGCACTTTTTTGCTCAATCAAAGGGTACTCTGCTTGGAATGTTCGACATGTTTTCCGGTGGGGCACTGCAGAAACTCACGGTTTTCGCCTTGGGCATCATGCCCTACATTTCATCCTCTATTATCTTCCAGCTTCTGACAGTTGTAATACCTGCTATAGAAAAGCTTTCAAAGGAAGGCGAGGCCGGGCGTAAGAAAATCACCCAGTATACGAGATACGGCACCATCGTTCTCAGCGTAGTGCAGGCTCTCGGAATAAGCTTCGGGCTTGAAAGCATGACCGGTCCGGCAGGCGAGCTGGTAGTTCCTCATCCAGGATGGGCTTTCCGTGCCATGACGGTCATCACCCTTACAGCCGGCACTGCCTTTATAATGTGGATGGGTGAGCAGATGTCGGAGAAGGGTGTGGGGAACGGGATTTCACTGATTATTTTCGCGGGAATTGTGGACCGCATACCGGCGGCCATACTGAACAGCTTCCGACTGATAAAAGCCGGGCAGATATCCCCTTTCATACTGATGCTCGTCCTGGTGCTGATGTTTGCTGTAATTGCCGGTATAGTGTTTGTCGAGCGAGGACAGCGCAGGTTGCCGATTCACTATGCGAAACGGGTCGTCGGGCTGAAGACCTACGGTGCACAGACATCCCATTTGCCACTGAAGGTCAACATGGCCGGTGTTATACCGCCTATATTCGCTTCCTCGATCATCATGTTTCCCGCAACGATAGCAAATTTCGTTGATGTGCCTTCAGTGAAACAGATTGCCCAGAACTTTCAGCCGGGCAATTGGGCCTACGAGCTTTTTTATATTGCTTTCATCGTGTTTTTCTGCTATTTCTACACGGCTGTAACATTTAATCCGGTAGATGTCGCCGAGAACATAAAGAAGCACGGGGGCTATGTCCCCGGAATACGGCCGGGAAAGGAAACCTCTGATTACCTGGACAAGGTACTCACGAAGCTTACTTTTGCCGGTGCTATTTATATTTCCGTTGTCTGCGTTCTGCCCACACTTCTTATCGGCAAACTGCACCTTCCATTTTATTTCGGTGGGACGGCATTGCTGATTGCAGTTGGTGTGGGCATGGACACGGTTGCCCAGATTGAGTCCCACCTTATCACGAGAAACTATGAGGGATTCATGAAGGGCGTCAGAATCAAGGGGCGCCGTTAAATGAAATGCAGTGAGAGCATGAATCTTATTTTTCTTGGCCCTCCCGGTGCGGGGAAGGGCACACAGGCAAAGATCATAAGCCGGAAGTATTCCATTCCTCAGGTTTCGACCGGAGATATACTCAGGTCCGCGGTTCGCGAAAGCACCCCTATGGGCATACGCGCCAAGGAATACATGGACAGTGGCGCACTGGTTCCGGATGAGGTTGTAATCGGTATCGTCGAGGAAAGACTTCAGCAGCCTGACTGCGAAAAAGGTTTCATCCTCGATGGTTTTCCGAGAACTGTAGGACAGGCTGATTCACTTTCCCAAATTCTGGAAAGGTTCGGGAAAATCATCGATCACGTGGTTTCCATAACCGTGGACGACGAGGAATTGCTCAAGCGTATCAGCGGCAGAAGAACCTGCGAAAAATGCGGCAAGGGTTATCATTTGACCTTTGACCCGCCCAAGGACCCCAGGTTCTGTGATGTCTGCGGCTCCGCTCTCTTCCAGCGAGATGACGACAAGGAAGAGACCATGCGCAAGAGGCTTGTTGAGTACAATTCCAAGACAGCTCCGCTGATTCAGTATTACCGGGAAAAGTCCGTGCTGCGCGTCGTGGCGGGCATTGGATCCATTGAAGATATATGCGGTAACATAATAAAAAGCATGGAAGGTTGCCGGTGTGATAATCCTTAAGTCTCCCCGAGAGATCGAGAGGATGCGTGCAGCCTGCAGGATAGTAAGAGAAATTCTGTCGCTTCTACAGGAAGAGGTGAAACCAGGGATTTCAACATTGTCTCTGGACCATCTTGCAGAGAAGCAGGCAAAGAAGATGGGCGCCAGGCCCGCATTCAAAGGATACAGCGGCTATCCCTACTCCGTTTGCTGCTCTATAAACGAGGAAGTAGTTCACGGCATGCCAAGGAATAGTGAATTGTTCGAGGGGGACATTGTAAGCCTCGACTATGGTGTTGTATATGACGGCTATTTTGGCGATGCTGCCGTGACACTACCGGTTGGCAGGATCAATGAAAGCGCCGAAAAGCTGATCAAGGTAACAAAGGAGTCTCTTGACCTGGGAATTGAGCAGGCGCTTCCCGGGAACCGTCTTTCCGATATTTCGCATGCGGTTCAAAAGCATGCCGAGGGGCATGGCTTTTCGGTTGTACGCGAATTTGTCGGGCACGGCATAGGCAGAAGTCTTCACGAGAGTCCCCAGGTTCCCAATTTCGGTTTGCCTGGAAAAGGAATTAAGCTAAAACCCGGCATGGTGCTGGCGATTGAGCCGATGATCAATCAACTGGGCCCTGAGGTCAGGATTCTTGGCGACGGATGGACAGCGGTAACCCTGGATGGGGGCTTGTCGGCGCATTTTGAGCACACTGTCGCAATTACTGAGAACGGTCCGGATATACTGACAATGGTTTGCTGATAAAAAATTCCAGTGATTGTCCTTATCCGGTTCTATTTATAAAAGATCAGTCCATTATTGAGAGGGTATCCAATGAAAGTAAGGGCTTCAGTGAAGAAGATGTGCGACAAATGCAAGATCATACGTCGCAAGCGCACCGTTAGAATAATCTGTGAGATTCCAAAACACACCCAGAGACAGGGGTAAAAGGATAACGAGGAGGAGTGGGCTTTGGCACGTATATCGGGCATTGATTTACCAAAGAACAAGAGAATCGAGATCGCTCTAACCTATATTTATGGAATAGGAAGGTCTTCCGCTAAGAAGATATTGGCGGATTGCGGTGTTGATATAAATACTAAAACCGATAACCTGACCGAACCGGAGGTTGCCGGTATTCGTGAGGCTATCGATAAGAATTTCAAGGTGGAAGGTGATCTTCGCCGTGAAATATCCATGAATATCAAACGTCTCATGGACCTTGGCTGCTACCGCGGGTTGAGGCACAGAAAAGGTCTCCCTGTCAACGGCCAGAGGACAAAGACGAATGCCAGGACCAGAAAAGGTCCGGCAAGAACGGTTGCAGGTAAAAAGAAATAGCATTTAAGTATCTGGAGGAATAATGGCTAACCCGGCGCGAAAAGTTGTGCGAAAGAAAAAAGAAAAGAAGCATATTCCTAACGGAGTTGCCCACATTCAGGCCACGTTTAATAATACCATGATAACGATCTCCGACCAGAACGGCAACGTTCTGGCATGGTCCAGCTCCGGAAGCAAGGGCTTCAAGGGATCGAGAAAGAGTACGCCGTTCGCGGCCCAGATAGCCGCGGAGGATGCCGCCAAAAAGGCCCAGGAGCATGGCGTGAGAAACATAGAAGTCTATGTTAAGGGTCCGGGATCCGGCCGTGAATCGGCACTCAGGGCGTTACAGGCTGCCGGGTTTGCCATCAGCTTCATTCGTGACGTTACCCCGATCCCCCACAATGGTTGTCGCCCGCCCAAAAGAAGAAGAGTTTAATCTCGGATACCGATGAAGGAGGTTTTCCTTGGCTAGATATACTGGTCCCTGCTGCAGGCTTTGCAGACGTGAAAATATGGAACTGTTTCTGAAAGGTGAGCGCTGTTTTACCGACAAGTGCGCGATAAAACGCCGCAATTATGCGCCGGGCCAGCACGGCCAGTCGCGCGTGAAGGTTTCGCCTTACGGAATTCAGCTTCGCGAAAAACAAAAGGTCAGAAGAATTTACGGCATTCTGGAGAAACAGTTCCGGGGCTACTTTGAAAAGGCTGAGCGCATGAAGGGAGTAACCGGCGAAAATCTGCTTTTCCTCCTGGAACGCCGTCTGGACAATATCGTCTACAGGCTTGGATTTGCTTCTTCGCGCACCCAGGCGCGAATGCTGGTCAGACAGGGACATTTCGATGTGAACGGCAGAAGAGTTGATATACCGTCTTACCAGGTAAAGGTTGGCGATACTGTAACCCTGCGCGAAAAAAGCCGGGCGGTCGGGGCCATCGCCGAGTCTCTCGAGGCGGTTGTCAGGCGGGGCATTCCCCAGTGGCTTGAACTGGATAAGGATGGTTTCTGCGGAAAGGTGAAGTCGCTCATTACGAGGGAAGACATAACGACACCGATCCAGGAACAGCTCATAGTCGAACTTTATTCCAAGTAACCCCTGGTTAACATGCTTCCTGGAGGAAATAGATGTATAAAAATTGGCGTGACCTGATAAAACCGAAAAAGGTGCAGGTTGAAGCAGAAACGCTTTCGAGTACATATGGAAAGTTCTACGCTGAACCTTTCGAGCGTGGATTCGGAACTACTCTGGGCAATTCGCTGAGGCGGGTGCTTCTATCTTCCCTTCAGGGGGGGGCGATCTGCTCGGTAAGGATCAAGGGGGTTCTGCACGAATTCTCCGCTATTCCGGGTGTGACCGAGGATGTGACCGACATCATTCTCAATCTCAAGGGTGTCCGGATGAAGATGCACGGAACTGAGCAACGAATTGTACGAATCGTTCACAAAGGTGAAGGCGTCATTTCCGCGCGTGACATTCTGACCGATCCCAACGTGGAGATTCTGAATCCTGACCATCACATAGCCACCTGCTCCAAGGATGCAAACTTGGAGATGGAAATGGTGGTCAAGATCGGCAAAGGCTATGTGCCTGCCGACAGGAACCGCGACGAAAAGGCTCCGGTTGGAACCATTCCCATAGATTCAATTTATTCGCCTATTCACAAGGTTAATTTTGGAGTTTCGAATGCCCGTGTCGGGCAGATGACCGACTATGACAAGCTTACAATCGAACTTTGGACCGATGGGAGTGTCAAGCCCGAAGACGCTCTTGCCTTTGCGGCGAAAATAATAAAGGATCAACTCACCATATTCATCAATTTTGACGAAGAAGCCGAGGAAGTGGAAGCGCTCGAACCGGAAGAGGACCGCGACAGGATCAACGAAAATCTGTATCGCGCCGTTGACGAGCTCGAGTTGTCGGTACGCTCCGCAAACTGTCTGAAAAACGCCGGAATTAAGTTGATAGGGGAGCTCGTTTCAAGATCCGAAGCGGAAATGCTGAAGACGCAGAATTTCGGTCGCAAATCCCTTAACGAGATCAAGGACGTTCTGGCGGACATGGGACTTACCCTGGGAATGAACCTGGACAATTTCCCCGATCCAGAAATACTTCGCAGAATTCGCGGCGAGCGTCAGGAAGAAGAATAATTGTCGCGTTGTGAGATATAGAAAGGAAACGTACCATGCGCCACAGTAAATCCGGAAGAAGACTGGGAAGGACTACCAGCCACCGCATTGCGATGTTTCGCAATATGGTGACATCTTTCCTGACCCATGAAAAAATCGTTACCACAGATGCCAAGGCCAAAGAACTGCGTCCAATAGCCGAGAAGATGATAACTCTCGGAAAACAGGGCGATCTGCATGCTGTAAGACAGGCGGCTTCCTACATCCGCGACAAACAGACGGTAACCAAGCTGTTCTCTGTTATCGCTCCGCGCTTCAAGGAGCGTCCCGGCGGCTATACCCGCATTGTGAAACTGGGTAGCCGTCCCGGAGACACTGCACAGATGTCGCTCATAGAACTGGTTGAAGAAGAAATGAAAGCCAAGAGTGTCAAGAAAACCGGGAAGAGTGCGGCAAAGAAGGAAACGATCAAGGCCGCCGAAGCTCCGATCGAAGCGTCAGCATCTCAGGAACCCCCCGTAGCGGAAGCCGCTGCGGCTGAAGAAGCTGCTCCCGACAAGGAGTAGAGTCCCAAGAAGAAGGGCACTTGCTCCAGGACGCATATATGGAAGAAGACAGGTGATTTTTATTGCCTGTCTTTTTTTTTGACGCTGTGGCTTTTTCGGGAAAGAATCCAGGCCTGCTGATGGTCCATGCTTCATTGTTACGAACAGTCTGCCGTCGTTGACAAACAAGGGCAAGTAGCTTATAGTGACTCAAATTAATTCAATGCCCTGTTTCCATTAAACATTCTGAAATCCTCAACTTCTGCTGAATATGACCAATCAATGCAAGATCTCAAACATTTGGTAAAAAAGAAGAAACTGTTTTCGTTCTCCACATGGTTCAAGGCCCGGACGGCCGGCAATACTTTCAATGCATTGAAAGAAACCAAAGAGCGTAAATCGCGGCTGCGCGTTCTGCTTCCTGTTATAGCACTGGTCCTTGCCGCGTATCCCCTGGCTTCACTCGTCAAGATGGTGACTCCGAAGCTTTTTCAATTGAAAAAGCACTATATAGTGAAGCCGGGCAATGCCGCCCATGTCTATGACAATTACCAGTCATTCAGGCTTGCAGCCGAGCATTTGCACGGTTCCACCAAGCAAGAAGGAAACAGGCTTGCGGCATCGCCACCCGGGGGCATCTCGCTTTATTTCACCATTGATCCCACCTTGCAGGAGAATGTTTTCAACTACATGACCGAGATGCAGGTGCCCTATGGCGCGTTCGTCGCTATCGAGCCAAAGACCGGCCGTGTACTGGCCTTGACGGGATACTCGACCATGGACCCCGCCTGGGACGGCATGTCCTGCTTCAGGCTCTACCCGATGGCGTCCCTGTTCAAGATCATAACCGCTTCGGCTGCATTGGAGCAAAAGCAGGTCGAACCCGAAACAATGTTTGCCTTTCGCGGCTACTCATATTCGGAAAATCCACGCGCGTGGGTCGTCAAACCCGGACAGTCCGGGCAGCAGATGCAACTTGCCCAGGCCATGGGAAAATCAATAAATCCGGTTTTCGGAAGGCTTGCCAGCGATGTCGTGGGCAGGGAAAACATAATGAACTACGCCCAGCGCTTCGGTTTCAACCAAACCCTCTTTCCGGGTACACAGGTGCAGCCCAGCCGTGCCACCACGCCGCAGGATGACTTGGAACTGAAACTGATGGGCGCCGGATTGGGGCGCGAAGTCAAGATATCGCCCCTGCACGCTGCTGTCATGATGGCTGCCCTTGCAAACCATGGCACCATGATGGCTCCGATTCTCGCCCAGGAGATCAGGGACCGGGACAATAATCTGCTGTTCGCGGAGAAGCCCACCAGCATCCGGCGGCTTGTTACCCAGGAAACCGCAAGCCAGCTGACCAGGATGTTGCAGACAACCGTCACCAGCGGTACATCCCGGAAGGCGTTCCATGACCGTCGCGGCCGTCCCAAGCTTGCATCGGTGAGCATAGCGGCGAAAACCGGCTCTATTGACGGCAAGGAGCCGGAGGGGAGGTACACCTGGTTTGCAGCTTATGCCCCTGTGGAAGACCCCAAAATTGCCATCGTCGCCCTGGTAATCAACCAGGACCGCTGGAAAATAAAGGCGGCGCATCTTGGCGAGCATGCATTGGAGCTGTTCTTTGCTGAAGAAGCGGGGCGACGCCAGGCACTGGGGCCCGCGAGGAGCGGAGTACGTTAGATGTCCGGGATGAACTAGTGACGCCTTTATCGGAAGCGATGCAGAGACAGCGAGCCGCCATTCAACTCGCCGTATGAAAACTGCGAGATCCAGTCGCCCACGGAGAGAAGGGTTTTCTCCCCGCCGTTTTTCCTCCTGGAAATGAAGGGAAGATGGAAATGCGCCGTGACAACCGCATCGCACCCTTCCCGGAAGCGCTTGTCGGCGTACCTTTCGAGCAAGGACTTGTAATCCCACCTGGTATTTCTTTCCCTATGTTTCCGCTTGCTGGCGCTGGACAGGTGACGGGCGGCCAGGAAGGCCAGCTGGGAAGGGAAAGCGGGGATCAGCAGTCTGCTGAACCTGCTGTGCAGGAACAGGCGCATGATGCGGCTTCCAATGTCTCTCGTGTTGATCTGGTCACCGTGGCAGATATGGACCCGCCTGCCGTCAATGGTCAGGGTTGCGGGAGCCGGATAAACCGTTGCCCCCAGGGTTGCAGTGAAGTAGTTTCCGAGATGGAAATCGTGGTTTCCTTCGAAATACACGATATCAGTTCCGTTTGAAGCCAGTTTTTCCAACTGTTCGAGAACAGGGCGGTAGTGCGGAAAACAGGATTGGTCAAAGCCGATCCAGAACTCGAAAAGATCACCCAGAATGTAAAGGGTTTTGGTGTTTCCCCGCAGGTCGGAAAGAAAATCGAGCAGCAGTCCGTAATTGCGGTCTTCCGGATTCACAAGATGAGCATCTGCTATGAAAACCCTTCGCATGGGGCTAACTATAACGGAAATGCGCCGAAAGGTAAAGATCAACGGGAAAGCGTCGAGGTGCGGTTGTAAATGGGATTCATGCGTGATGTTGAGATAGTTTGGGACGATCTGCTGGATGCGTTTGAGAACACTGATCCTGAGAGCGTCTATTACCTCGACAGGGAGACCGGAGAAGTGTTTTCAGTGCCCATCGATTATGAGGATGATGATTTCTGGGATGAGATCGATTCGAATGAAGAGCGCTACCTGCAGATTCCCGATCTTGATTATGACATGGAACGCCAGCTGATCTACGAGTTCATCAAGGGGATGACTAACAGTTCGCTGAAAAACATACTGCAGCGCGCCTTTATGGGGAAACAGCCTTATGGCAGACTGGATGACATTCTTGCCTTCTACCCTGAAGAAAAGGACCGTCTTGCGGCGCTGAAGGACGAACAGACCACGGTGAGAATTCGCAACTGGCTTGAGATGAACGACATCTTTCTTTCCGATGACCCTCGTTGAACATGAGTATCGCGCGCAGGATCATCCCACGACCTGAAACGGAAACAGGAGACTGATAACCGGTTTCCTCGTCTTCCGAGTGCCGTTTGCTTGTAATGAGCCCCTGGAAGCAATGCCATGAAACAGAATCTTACAACGATTCTCAGAGTCGGGATTACCCTTTCCGCAATTGCGGCAATCATCCTGCTGGGGTACTCGGCCGAGCATACGCTGTCCTGTCTTCTGTTCTCATTTGTGCTGGCATATCTCCTGGATCCTTTTGTAGTGCTTCTCGAACGGAGAAGGGTCAGCAGGTTGCAGGGGATACTCATTCTCTATGCATTGCTGGCCGTGTTTTCCTACTTCTGCGTAACCATTCTGATCCCCCTCGTCACCACGGGCTGGAATTCCCTGGTCCTCGACCTGCCGGACTATTACAACAAGGCCAGCCAGTTGGCACTGGAACTCAAAGGACGCTTCGGTCTGGCCCGCTCGGTCCAGGAGTGGAACTGGCTCGTGGATTCCATCCAGAACGGGGCGGACAAGATTCTCGCCAAGATCGGAGCAGGAGCTTACGCAGCTGCCTCCAGCCTTGTGCTGAACCTGTTCAACCTCCTCCTGGCTCCGATTCTGGTATATTTCATGCTCTTTTACAAAACTGATACCCTTGAAGGTATCAAACGATGGCTTCCGGCTTCCCACCGCGGCTTCATCCTGGCGGTCGGGCGCGACATCAATGACAGTATCGGCGGGTATATCCGAGGACAGGTTATAGTGTCCATCATCGTTGCCGTCATTTCCTCCGTCGCCATGATGATCCTTAACATAAACCACCCCATTTTTTGCGGCATATTTGCCGGCATTGCCTCAATAATACCTTTTATCGGCGTGCTCCTCGCCACTTTGCCTCCGCTCTTCTTTGCCTACGCGGAATATCAGAGCGGCATGCTGCTCCTCCAGGTCATGACTGCATTCGCTGTCATTTATTTCGTTGAAGGTTATGTCATAAAACCCCTTGTTTTCAAGAAGTCCATGGACCTGAATCCGCTGGTCACTATTCTCATGGTGATGCTGATGGGAGAATTGATGGGCTTCTGGGGGATCCTGCTGGGGATTCCCTGTGCAGGTGCGATAAAAATATTCTTTGCGCATCTGCGGCGTGAGAGCGATTTGGCGGATGAAGAGATCGGAATGAACAATAATTCCTGATATACGACCCTCGTGCTTTCCAGGTATCGCCACGATCCTCCCGGAACTCAGGCAAATCATGGAGATACGGTGATTATTCCGCAAATATAGCCATCCTCGTAAACTTCCGTCTTGAATTCTCTATTGTTGCACCAAACAAGGAGAGGATTATGAAAGCACTATGCCTTTCGCATCTCGGTTATGTTGCACGGCGCCGAATTCTTCCCGCACTCTTTCTTGCCGCTTTATTCAGCCTTGCTTGGCTTGGCGTCCCGCGGACTTCTTTTTCCGATGCGGTTTCGCATCCTGCCTCCAGCACGGACGTGAAATCGGGATCCGGAGACACGCCCTGCGGGAGCATCCTTGCGTCCAGGGAAGAAAACAGGAAAACCGGGAAAAAAAGAGGTCTTGAACGGCAGCAGAGACTGCTGCGTCTGGCAGATGACTTTCTCGGTGAATCCCTCGCTGTTACAGAACGGCAGTGTGCGGGCATTGAATCTGAGATTGACCGTATTCCCCTGCTGGATTTTCCGGTGAGGGAGGATGACCTTCGCGGTCTGCTTGAATCCTGCCGGGATCAGATGGACCGGCTGCGCGAAATGCGTTCCGATCTGGAAGAAGGTCAGCTGGAACTTTCTGCCGGCCACCTGCCGGACCAATCCTGGTGGCGTAGGGTATTCGGCGCGCTGGTCAAATCTCAGGAAGATTACGGGGCTCGCCTGGAAAGGACCGTGGCAGCATATGACAGGGAGGAAAGGCGTCTGGCCGGTATCCTGGAGAGGAGGAGAGAGCTGGAAAGCTCCGTGCGTACCATTGACGAGAGACTGGCGCAGATCGAGGAAAGCATCAAGGGACTGAAAGACGGAAGCCCGGCAAAGGGGGAAAAACGCAGACGCGCTGATCGCACCAGGAATGATTTGACAATAGTGCAGAATGAACTCCTCTCTCTTCCGCTCGTAGATGAAGGCTTGCTGAAGCATTATGCAGTGCTTGCGGAACGCGGGCGTGGCGAAATGGACTTGCTGTCTTTCCGGAAATCCCTGGCGGCGGCTTTCAGGGAAACGGCGCTTGCCGTGGGATCGGGGACTGCAGAGGGCGGCACGACTGTCAGAACGGCCTATCGTGGATTCGCGCGGGAGTGCCAGCGCCAGTCGGATCGCGTCGGCAGAAAAATCGACGAAGTTTACCGCAAGCGGTCCAGGGTGACTCCAGCCGGCACATTGCGCGAGATGGACCGTTCACGCGAGCTGGCCGATTATTATGACGAACTGAAGGGTTTTTTTCAGTCATACAAGAGTTATCTGAGTGTGCTGAAAGTGAGCCTGGAATATGAAATGACGGCATCGGATAACGGCCCGGCAATGTAAGTGCAGGAGATCGCCGTCCGCTCCGGGCCCAGAGAGACTTTCCGGATGGAAACTACCTATGAAGAGGTGGAAGAAGTGATTGCGGTCACGTGGAATCAGCCCTTGCGGAAAATCAGTTTCGCAGTCGGCATCTGGTCGTAAGGCCTTTCCTCCGGGAGAAGAATTTCACCTTTGAACGCGCGGAAAATGGCTACGAGCTCGCCCGGTTCGAGCAGATACTCTTTCTTGTGGGGGCAGGGGACATACGGGGAATCCATCAGGGTGTCGAATACCAGGACCCCTCCCGGCGTCAGTGCGGCGATTGCTTCCGGGATAAGGCCTCGCAGCAGGAAATTGAAGTTGATGATGAGGTCGAATCTTTCGGTGATGTGGTAACGCTCCAGGTCGACAGCGCGCAGGTCTATCCTGACCGATTCCCTGGCCATCCAGGCACGGGCCTTCTCCAGACCTGCTTCTGAAATGTCAAGGCCCACAACCTCGAAGCCTTGTTTCGCCAGGAATATGCTGTTTCTGCCTTCACCGCAGGCAATGTCCAGTGCGCGCTTTCCCGGCGCGAGTTTCTTGATCAGTTCGATGTTGTCCGAGAGGTACGCGGAAGGATCGTTCCCCAGAACGCATTCTTCCGTACGGAAGCGCTGATCCCATTTCAGGTTGTTATTATCCCGGTTCTGTTCCATGCTGTTTTCCCTGCTGAGGTAAGGTTATGGCCGGGAGTCCAGAAAAGACCTTATGGCTGAGCGGCTCGATTCCGCCATGTCGATGAATTCCACGCCGAATCCGGGGGGGAGGGACGGCTTTTTCCTGAGGCCGGTACCGTTGACCCAGGCGATCTGTCCTTTGGCGACCACGGCCGGTTCATCGCTTGTTGCCAGCACGAATGACAGTGCCATCATTTCTTTTTCCACCACGTCCATTTCGCACTGAAGATACACGCCGCCTGAACTCAGGTCCACGCTGTGCACGGTCATGAACTGGTCTTTCAGCCTGCAGGACACTTCCGCCCTGAAGTTGATCCTGGGTTCGCGGCGGTCAACAGTGTTCAGGAATCTGCGCGCTTTTTCCAGGAATATCTTCCGTTCCACCGGCTTGGTCACGTAGTCGTCGCACCCCGCCGACCTGCAGAGGTCCAGGTCTTCCTCCTTGCCGGAGGCGGACACCATTACAACCGGTATGGATTTGAGGGAAGGATCGTTTTTCAGGAGTTTGCAGCAGGCGATTCCTCCTATTCCCGGCATGTGGATGTCAAGAAATATGAGGTCGGGGCGTTCGGTGGCAGCGACATCCAAAGCTTCCTCAGCGCTCGAAGCAGTCAGGACGTGGACCGGGGACAGCTTGAGAAAACTCTTTTCCAGTTCGATAAAAAGCCTGGTATCGTCAACCAGAAGGATCTTTGACGTGGTGGTCATTTCACATCCTCCGCCGGGAATAATAAGCTTCCTACCATGTAAACAAAATTGCTTTAAATGTCCAATGAAAAAACATCAAATCGCGGGTGTGTTCTGATTGGAAGCCGACCCTTCCTGGTCCGCCGTGCCTGCAGCGTGGCGCGGTTTTCGGCCAGGAAACCCTTAAAAACAGGCTGCTATGCAATGATCCTCATAAAATCCGGAACAGAGCGGATCTCCGCTGGGGCATGGAAATAGAAGTCACCATCCGCCTGGAGAGGCATGTTGCCCCTGATCCGCAGCTTCCCGGCCCGGAAGGTCCGGATGTGCGTTCCCCTCATCCCCCTTCCGGTCAGGAGGGTGAACATCGCTCGCATCATGAAAGCTCTGCTGCCCTTTTCCAGGCAGACCACCTGGAACCCCGGTTCGAACAGTGACGCGGAAGGAGCTAGAGAGAAATTTCCCGCGTATTTCGATGCATTGCAGATAATCACGCTGTGGCAGTCGGTATGGCCGGAATCCCATTCGACCCGAAACGATCCCGTTTCGCCGGCCAGCAAATGCCGCAGGGCTGAAAGGACATAAGCGCACTTGCCCAGAAAGCGCTTCTCAAGGGGGCCTACACTTTTGACTACCGCACCGTCAAAACCTATCCCTGCCATGAGCAGAAAGATCCGCTTTGTCGAATCCTTTTCTATCAGTCCGACTGAAACCGGTCTTGAACGGCCTGCCGCAATCCTTTTCATGCCGTCCGCGGGAGTAAAAATTCCCAGTTCCCTGCTGAGAACGTTCGAGGTACCGAAAGGCAGCACAGCGATTGTTGCCCTGCCCGGGATCAGACCGTTCACCACACTGTTGATGGTGCCGTCACCGGCGCCGATCACTATGAGCGGGTCGGTTTCCTCACGGCAGATTTCAGCTGCCAGATCGGCTGTATCACCGGGAGTCCCGGTTTCAACGAGCCGGCAGTACATGCCGAGTTTCTTCAGAGCAGATTGGGCTTCCCGGGCTTTCGAGGTCGAATAGCCTCCTGAGAGGGGATTCACAATCAGGGTGCACTTGTCAGGCATTTATCAGACCCTTTCCGGGAAAGTATTGTGCCTCATTGAGCCCGATGTATGTGATTTTCGTCACAAGACCGCAAAGAAGGCAGGGATTAAGATAGCGCATAATCCCTGCCTTCAGGAAAAAATTTGTGAACCGGGATTACTTTTTCTCTTCCCTTTCCGTGCCGGCAGAGAATTTCTTCATGTTTTCCAGCATTTCCCGCAGGCGCGAATCCACCAGGCAATTGATGCTGCCCTCCGGGTAGCTCCCGTCTTCCCGCCGTTCGCCGGCCGGAACCCCGGTAAGTATCTCGATGCCCTGATCGATGGTTTCCACACTCCAGATGTGAAACCTGCCTGCTTCCACCGCTTCCGCCACTTCGTTCTTGAGCATCAGGTTGCGCAGATTGCTGCGCGGAATCATCACGCCCTGTTCACCGGTCAGCCCCTTGGCTTTGCACACGGCAAAAAATCCTTCGATTTTGTAATTCACGCCGCCGATGGGCTGGACCATGCCCAACTGGTTGACGCTGCCGGTGACGGCAATGTCCTGTTTGAGCGGCACGCCTGAAAGCGCGGAGAGCAGGGCGTACAGCTCGGTCGATGATGCGCTGTCTCCCTCTATTCCCTCGTAGTTCTGCTCGAAACATAGTGAAGCGGAAAAGGACAGGGGTTTGTCATGAGCGAATTTTCCCCCCAGGTAACCGGTAAGGATCAACACGCCCTTGTCGTGGATGGGCCCGGAAAGCTTCACTTCACGCTCGATGTTGACCATCCCGCCACGGCCCATGTACACCCTTGCGGTCACGCGGGACGGCCTGCCGAAGGTATAGTCGGCAAGGGTGATGACCGAAAGCCCGTTCACCTGCCCGACCACGCTGCCTGCCGTATCCACCATCAGGGTGCCTTCTTCGAACAGTTCCTGCAGCCGTTCTTCGATCTGGTTGCTCCGGTAGACCTTTTCCTCGATTGCCTGCCTGACATGGGCTCCCGTAACCATGGAGTTTTGCCCTTTGCGCGCCCAGAAGTCCGCTTCACGGATCAGGTCGGCAACTTCCATGAACTGGGTGGAAAACTTTTCCTGATCCTCCACCATGCGCGCTGAGCATTCCAGGATGCCTGCCACGGCGCTCTTGTCAAATGGCAGGAGCTGCTCTTTCCTGCAATGGGTGGAGACGAACAGAGCGTAATCCTTCAGGACCTCGGGAGTCCGTGCCACCTTGCTGTCGAAATCCGCTTTCACCTTGAAGAACTTGCGGTAATCGGGTTCCATGTAGTAGAGCAGGTAGTAGATCATCGGCGAGCCGATCATGATGATCTTGGCCTGGAGCGGAACCGGTTCCGGCTTGAGCGAGATCATGGTGATGATGCGATACTGTTCCAGAACATCCTCGATCTTTATTTCGCTGTTGCGGATACAGCGTTTCAGGGCATCCCAGGAAAACGGGCTGAGCAGCACGTCCCGGGCGTTTACCACGAGATAGCCGCCGTTGGCCTTGTGGAGCGAACCAGCTTTTATAAGGGTGAAATTGGTTGTCGCCACGCCGCCCATCTGCATTACGTGATCGATGCGGCCGAACAGGTTGTTGTAGGTCGGGTTAGCTTCGAAGACTACCGGCGCTCCCTTTCTTCCGCAGTTGTCGACCAGGAGGTTCACCACATAGCGTTCGAACGAAGGAGTCTGCACCGGCAGCTTGAGCCCTGGTATGGATGGCTGTTGCGGGGCGCCCTTGAAATCCTCCAGGTTGAGCAGGATGTCTTCCTGGACCATGTCCAGATACGCGATCACTCGTCCGAATTCACGGTATTTCTCTTTCAGCGGTACGATATAATGGCCGACGGCCGACAGGCCGAGATTCCTGTCCAGCTGGGCCAGGGCGTCCTTGACTGCTTTCTCGTTTTCGCGGATCTGGCCAACCACGTCGGCCAGTTTGCCTTTGAGCTCGGTGCCGATGGCGTCCAGCCTTTCCTGCTCATCGGCGGGCAGTGCGTCATATTCTTCCTGAGTGAAATTGCGCCCTTCCTTCTGGGGAACCATGACCAGACCCGTAACGGTCCTCTGGAGCGAGAAGCCCTTATCCTGGGCCTCCTTTTCCAGAGCGGAAAAGAGGGCATTGTTCTTTTCCTGGTTCTCCTGGATTATGGTAGATTTGTTGCTCTCGTAGTCCTTGCTTTCGAGAGCTTTGGGAATATCGGCCCGCACGAGGTTGAGGAGTTCCTGCATGTCCTTTTCCAACTCGCACCCCATGCCTGCTTTCAAAGCCAGCGCCATGGGGTTGTCCGGCGCCTTGAAATTATAGACGTAGCACCAGTCGTGGGGGGTGGACTCATCCTTGGCCCGGGTCTTCAACAGGTTCATGATGGAAGAGGTGCGGCCTGTGCCTGCTTCTCCGGAGATATAGAGGTTGAATCCGGTTTCCGACATGCCCAGGCTGAATTCTATCGCTCTCTGTGCCCTTTCCTGGCCGATAGTCCCTTCAAGCTCGGTGAGGTCGTCGGTCGTTTCGAACTGAAGCTGGTCCGGATCGCATATCCATCTGAGGCGGTCCACCGGTACCCTGCAGTCATCTTTTACCATCGTTGTCTCCTTTATTTTCATTGAAAATAACAGCCTCAGATCAGCAGGCTAAGCGGACTTTCCAGGACCTTGGAAAGTCTCCGCACGAAACGGGCAGCATAGGCTCCGTCGACAACCCGGTGGTCTGCCGAAAGTGTCATCGTCATCATGCGCGCCGCGACAGGGACGCCATTATTTATAATCGCGCGGTCAGAGACCGCGCCGATTGCGAGAATTCCCGCCTGGGGCGGCAGAATGATGGCGGCAAACTCTTTGATGCCGAACATTCCCATGTTGGAAATTGTGAACGTTCCGCCGGTAATTTCCGAGACCTTGATCTGTCCCGATCGTGCCCTTCCGATGAGGTCTCGGCTCTGGATCCCGATTTCCCTTAGGGAGAGGACTTCGCAGTTCCTGAGCACCGGTACCAGCAAGCCGTTTTCCACGTCCACGGCCACGCCTATGTCGATGCCGGGATGAAGGATGATCCTGTTGTCTCCGAAGCTTGCGTTCAGTCTTGGGAATTCTTCAAGCGCAGCGGCTGTTGCCTTGATTATGATATCCGTGAGAGTAACCCCGTGGCCAGCTTCAGTGAGGCCGCGGTGCAGAGATTCGGCCGCTGCCATGTCCACATCTGCCGTCACCGTGAAATGAGGGATGGTTTTCCATGAATCGCTGACCGTTCGGGAAATGGCTGTGCGCATCGGTGTCAGGATCTCGAAGTCAGCGCCGGCGACCGGCCGGGATGGAGCCGGTCCGTCATGGCCGCCGGAGGACGATTCAGTCGTGGGGCCGGCAGCCTCGGCATTATTTCCCTCGCCACGGGAAAGGAAATTTTCCAGGTCTTCTTTAGTGATCCTGCCTTCCGGGCCTGTCCCCGTGACCGATCCCAGGTCGATTCCCTTTTCCCTGGCGAGACGACGTACCATGGGAGCAGCCTTTTCCATGGGGGCCAAAGGGGCTTCGGCGGGTGATGCGGCGGAGGGCCGCACCGCCTGCTGCGTCGCAATGGCAGGCTCACCAGGCGAGGGGCCGGGTTCCATTTTTCCCGGAGGCTCCGGTTTCCCGGGAGGAGATATGGCGCGCGATTCGCCAGCTTGGCCGATAACCGCGATAACTGTTCCCACGGGAACGACATCTCCGACCGAGACCCTGGTTTCCAGCAGGATGCCGGAGTCGAAGGACTCCAGTTCCATGGTCGCCTTGTCCGTTTCTACTTCAGCTATGATGTCTCCCCGCACGACCATCTCCCCGAGGCTTTTTCTCCAGGCGACGAGGGTCCCTTCGGTCATGGTGTCGGACAGCTTGGGCATGGTGATTTCACTTGCCATTTTTTTCCACCTCGTCCGGTTGCGCCGGGTATGTCGCGGGCAACTGCATTGCAGGTCAGTACCGTTGCTGCATCAGCTCCTTTGCCGCCGCCACAATATCTTCCACTTGCGGGATGCAGAGTTTTTCGATCTTCCGCGAGTACGGCATGGGCACATCCAGGCCGGAAATTCTTTTCACCGGCGCTGACAGGATGTCGAAGCAGTTCTCGAAGACGAGCGATGCTATCTCGCTGCCCACGCCGCAGGTCTTCCAGCATTCCGAGACCACCACGGCCCGTGAAGTTTTCCTGACGGACTCGAGGAAGGTTTCAGTGTCGAGGGGGGCGAGGGAGCGGAGATCGACAACTTCGCAGGAAATCCCGTCCTTTTCAAGCTCCTGCGCGGCTTGCAGCGAGAGGATCGACATGCGTGAATAGGCAATGATGGTAACATCCGTACCGTACCGCGATATGGCTGCCTTGCCCAGCGGAACCAGGTGTTCCCCCTCGGAAGGCACTTCACCCTTGCTGTTGTAGAGCAGTTCGTGTTCCAGGAACACCACGGGATTGTTGTCGCGGATCGAGGCCTTCAAGAGACCCTTGGCGTCAGATGGGGTGGCCGGCGTCACCACGTAGATCCCCGGACAGTGCATGAAGTACGATTCCAGGCTCTGGGAGTGCTGCGCGCCCAGCTGGCTGCCGCCGCCGCCGGGCATGCGCACCACCATGGGCAGGTTTACTTGGCCTCCGAACATGGACCTGATCTTTGCCATGTGGTTGATGAGCTGGTCCATTGCCAGGAGCGCGAAGTTGACGGTCATCAGTTCGGCGACGGGTCGCAGCCCTCCCATGGCGGCCCCGACTGCAGCTCCGATAATGGTGTTTTCCGAAATCGGGGTGTCCTTCACCCGTTCTTCGCCGAACTCGGCAAGAAGCCCGCGGGTCACCTTGAACGACCCCTCGTACAGGGCCACGTCCTCTCCCCAGATCACGATGGAGGGATCGTGCCTCATTTCTTCCTTCAGGGCGGCGTTGAGCGCGTCGCGATAAGTCATTTCAGGCATGGCGCAACCTCGTTTTCATGATCGCGGCTTAGACGAAGATATCCCGGTATATGTCCCCATCTTCCGGCCAGGGTGATTCATCGGCGAACTTCACCGCCTCGGCAACGGTTTCCCGCGCTTTCGCCGCTACCGCATCCAGGTCTTCACGGGTCATGATCCCTTCCTCGATCAGGCGCCGTTCAAAGCTGGTTATGGGGTCGCGCGCCTTCCACAGTTCCACCTCCGCTGCCGGCCGGTACTTGCCGGGATCTGCCATGGAGTGGCCACGGAAGCGGTAGGTGATGGCCTCGATCAGGTAGGGCCGGGAGTGCTGGCGAACCCACTCCGCGCCCCACTTGACCGCTTCGTAGACGGACACCACGTCCATGCCGTCGACCTTCGTCGAAGGGATGTCGTAGCCGCAGGTACGCTTGTGGATGCTGGGCAGCGCGGAGGACCTCTGCACCTCCGTTCCGATGCCGTAGAAGTTGTTTTCGCAGATGTAGAGGATCGGCAGTTCCCAGAGCCGCGCCCAGTTGAGCCCCTCGTGGAAGTTCCCCTGGTTGGTCGCGCCGTCGCCGAAGAAGCATGCGGTAAT
Source organism: Geobacteraceae bacterium (assembly GCA_034933285.1). Lineage (GTDB taxonomy): Bacteria > Desulfobacterota > Desulfuromonadia > Geobacterales > Geobacteraceae > RPRC01. Next base: position 28,554 of record JAYFNT010000031.1, read on the forward strand.
GCGATCCTCCTTGCGGTATTTCGAGGCAAAGGCAAGCCCCACGGCAATGGGGAATTGGCCGCCCACGATGGCATAGCCGCCCATGAAGCCCAGCTCAGGATCGAACAGGTGCATGGAACCGCCTTTGCCATTGCAGATGCCGGTCGCCTTGCCGAACAGCTCGGCCATGATCCGTTTCGGGTCGGCGCCCCTGACGATCGCCTGGGGATGCTCCCGGTAGGCGCTGACTACGTAGTCGTCCTTGTGCAGGGCGTGGGTCGCGCCCGCGGCCACCGCTTCCTGGCCGCTGTACAAGTGGAGGAAGCCGGTGATGTTCCCCTTGGTGTACTGCTCGGCGCAGGACTCTTCGAACTCGCGGCACAGGACCATTTGCTGGTGGAGCTTCAGGAGGTCGTGATCGGGCAGGATCGCCCTGAGTCTGCTTTCCATGGCTATCCGTTCCCCTTTCGCGCCAGGTTGAGCGCTCCTCCCGCGAGCAATTCCCTCCGCTCCCTGTCGGAGGCATCAAGCTGCGCGATGATTTCCCTGCCGTTTACAAGCACCGGAATTTCCGTTGCGCCGCCGGCTATCCGCTTCCGCAGTTCCTTGAACAGCAACGTGTCGCCCTGGCTCACTGTGTCGTAGTCAGCCGGATTGGCGAACGTGAGGGGTAGTATCCCGAAGTTGATCAGGTTTGACTTGTGGATGCGGGCGAAGCTCTTGGTTATCTTGGCGCGTATGCCCAGGTAGCGGGGCGCCAGGGCGGCGTGCTCGCGGCTGGAGCCCTGCCCGTAGTTTTCCCCGCCGATCACCACGCCGCTTCCCTTCTCCTTTGCCCTGCCGCTGAAGCCGGTGTCCAGCTGGTCGAAGACGAATTCGCTGATGGCCGGTATGTTGCTCCGGAAAGGCAGCACCTTGTTTCCGGCAGGCATGATGGTGTCGGTCGAGATGTTGTCCGCAACCTTTATGATCACCTCGGCGCCGAGCGTGTCAGGCAGTTCATCGAATTCGGGGAACGGGATGATGTTCGGTCCGGTGGTTATCTCTATCTTTTCCGCTTCCTCCGGTGGAAGGGGGAACAGAATGCTGGAATCGTCGACGAGATATTTCCCCGGGTTTTGAACCTCGGGCCAGGGGAGCAGTTCACCCAGTTTGCGCGGGTCGGTGATGACGCCGAAAATGCCGGCTGCTGCCGCGGTTTCGGGGGAGCAGAGGTAGACCCGGTCGTCCCTGGTGCCGCTCCTGCCGGGGAAGTTGCGGGGGAAGGTCCGGAGCGACACCTGGCCGGTCCCGGGCGCCTGCCCCATGCCGATACAGCCCAGGCATCCCGGCTGGTGGATCTGCGCGCCGGCCATGAGCAGCATCAGGATGCCGCCCGCGGCAGCCACGTTTTCCAGCACCTGCCGACTGCCGGGGTTGATGTTGAAGGAGACGTGGGGGACGATCCGCCTGCCGTCCAGTATCCTGCACACCGTCATCAAGTCGCGGAACGACGAGTTCACGGAGCTTCCCACGATGACCTGGTCGACTTTCGTGCCTTCGATCTCCCGTACCGGCGTCACGTTGCCGGGGGAGGTCGGCATGGCGATGAGCGGTTCCACCGATGCAAGGTCGATTTCGTCGTATTCGTCGTATTCCGCCCCGGGATCCGCGGCGAGCGGCGCCCAGCAGTCGCCGCGGCCCTGGGACCGGAGGAATTCAAGAGTGCGGCGGTCGGAGGGGAAGATGGAGGTCGTGGCGCCCAGTTCCGCCCCCATGTTGCCGATGGTGGCCCGGTCGGTGGCCGACAGGGTCTCTACGCCGGGTCCGTAGTATTCGATTATTTTGCCGACTCCGCCCCTGACCGTGTGGCGGCGCAGCATTTCCAGTATCACATCCTTTCCCGATACCCATTCGGAAAGCTTTCCGGTCAGTCTGACCCCCATGATCCTGGGGCACGGCAAGTGAAAGGGGTGTCCTGCCATGGCCATGGCCACGTCGAGCCCGCCGGCGCCGATAGCGAGCATTGCCAACCCGGCCGCGCTTGGGGTGTGGGAGTCGGCGCCCAGGAGCACGGCGCCGGGAACGCCGAAGCGTTCGAGGTGGACCTGGTGCGACACACCGTTACCCGCCTTGGACAGGTGAATGCCGAATTTTTGTGCCGCGGTTGTGAGGAAGACGTGGTCATCGGCATTGCGGTTGTCGGTCTGGAGCAGGTTGTGGTCGATATACTGGGCAGCCAGGTCCACTCTTATCCTTGGGATCCCCATGGCAATGAATTCGAGCATGGCCATAGTGCCGGTTGCATCCTGCAGCAGGGTGTGGTCCACCCTTATGGCGATCTCTCTGCCGGCGACCAGCTCGCCGGCCACCAGGTGTGACTGGAGAATTTTCGTCGCAAGATTCATGGTCATGTCAGCGCTCCGTTGGATGTGAAAACTCCCGGGTCAGTTTCAGCTCCGCCCATCCGACCTGTTGCTTTCCACCCATCACCTGTTGCCCTATCGACTTACTCCTGCTTTTCATGCGTGTATCGCTCTTTTTGACACATCCAGCGCCGCTTCCCTGATCGCTTCGGATAAAGTGGGGTGGGCATGGAAGGTCATGGCAATGTCTTCTGTGCTTCCGCCATATGTCATCACTGTGACCGCTTCAGCAATGAGTTCGGATGCGCGCGGGCCGATGATGTGTATGCCCAGCACCCTGCCGGTATCCTTATGGGCCAGGATCCTGACAAAGCCTTCGAGGCAGTCCAGGGCGCGCGCCCTGCCGTTGGCCGAAAAAGGAAACCTGCCGGTACGGTACGGAATGCTTTCCTGTTCGAGCTGTTGTTCGGTCATTCCCACCGACGCCACTTCCGGAAAGGTGTAAGCTACCCGCGGAATGAATTCGTACTCGACCGTGGATGCCTGACCTGCCAGCCGTTCAGCGAAAACCGCTCCCTCTTCCATGGCTTTGTGGGCCAGGAGCGGCCCCCCGACCAGGTCGCCGATTGCATAGACGCCGGCAACATTTGTCTCGTAGTTCATGTCAACGGCAATTCTTCCATTGCTTTCGAGCCGTACACCTGCTTCCGAAAGCCCGAGCCCGGAGATTTCCGGAACCCTGCCGGCGGCCACGAGCACCTTGTCACATTCTATTTCCTCAGTGTCATCGCCTGATACGATCGTAAGCCGGGCAATTCCTTCCTTCACCAGCCCATCGTGAATCCGCGCCTTGAACAGAAACCGGAGCCCTTGTTTTTCCAGGGCCTTCAGCAGCGTATCAGCCACCTGGCGGTCGCTTTCGGGCAGGAAGGTGTCGAGCGCTTCCACTACGGTGACATCTGCTCCCAGCCGCTTCCAAGCCGAGCCCAGTTCCAGCCCGACATATCCGGCGCCCACGACAACCAGGCGGCCGGGAACTGTGGAAAGGGACAGGGCCTCCTTCGAGCTGATTACCGTTTCTCGGTCGAAAGGCAGGAACGGCAGTTCCACCGGCCTGCTCCCCGTTGCCAGGAGAACCCGTTTGCCGTTGATAAGCTTGGGGATTGCAGGCGCTTCGGCGGTCGTCACCGCCACCACCTGAAGGCCGTCCCTACGGCTTCCCGCCAGTTTGCCCGTGCCGTTCATGCGCTGGATGCGGTACTTCCTGAACAAAAAGGCAATGCCCTCGGTGAGTTTCCTGACGATCTCATCCTTGCGGGCCATCATTGCGGCAAGATCCAGGCTCACTTCTCCGGTTCGAATTCCATGGCGGGAAAAGCTTTCCCTCGCCAGGGAGAACAGTTCGCTTGAGTCCAGCAGGGCCTTGCTGGGGATGCATCCCTCGTTGAGGCATACTCCGCCGAGCGTGCCGCGATTCTCCACGACCGCCACCTTCATGCCCAGCTGCGAGGCGCGGATGGCAGCCGTGTACCCGCCGGGGCCGGCGCCAATGACAATCAGGTCGAAGACATCGTCAGGCATAAGAAGTAACCTCCATGACAATTCTACCATAGTGGCTGAATTGACAAAGACATGAATCAAATTCGATGCTGAACAGGGGAACAGGCGTACTATCCTTCCAGCATGATCTCCTCGGGCTCTTCCACGTATTCCTTCACTTTCTTTAGGAAGAGCACGGCGTCCCGTCCGTCTACGATACGGTGATCATATGAAAGCGCAAGGTACATCATGGGCCGTATCACCACCTTGCCGAGGAGCGCCACCGGCCTGTCCTGAATGGCATGCATGCCGAGGATGGCGCTCTGGGGCGGGTTCAGCATGGGCGTGCCGAGGAGCGAGCCGAAGACGCCTCCATTGCTGATGGTGAAGGTCCCCCCTTCCAGGTCCGCGATTTCCAGCCTGTTGTCGCGGATCTTTTTCACGAACATGTCGATCGTCTTTTCTATCTCCGCGAAGTGGAGCTTGTCAGCGTTGCGCAGGACCGGCACCACCAGGCCCTTTTCCCCCGAGACCGCGATGCCAATGTCGTGGTAGTGATGGTAAACAATATCGCTGCCGTCGATTTGCGCATTGAGGTCGGGAAATTCCTTCAATGCCTCGATGGACGCCTTGACGAAAAATGACATGTAGCCGAGCGAAATGTTGTGTTTCTGCAGAAAATGGTCCTTGTATTTCCGGCGCAGGGCGATGATCCTGCCCATGTCCGCTTCGTTGAAAGTCGTGACCATGGCGGTCTGCTGCCGTGCCTGGACCAGCCGTTCGGCTATTTTCCTGCGGATGGGGGTCATGGCCTTTCTGGTGACCAACCTTGACGTTTCATAGACTGGCGAGGATTCGGTCCGCACCTGGGGCGGGGCAGGCTGTTCATCTGCGAGTTCCCGACTGCTGATCTCCGTTGCGGCAGGTGGTTCCGGCACGGCCGCTTCAGCAGGCTGCACCACGGCTTTCTGGTTGAACACGTCCTCGGCGAGCACGCGCCCCTTCCGGCCACTTCCCTTAATCTCTTCAGGCCGCAGGGCCTTTTCCCGTGCCATTTTCCGCGCCGCGGGCGAAAGGGGCGGAGCCGCCGCTCCCGGCTTTTCATCTCCGGAAAGGCCCGGTTCGCGGATGCCTGACTCCTCGATGATGCCGATGACCGAGCCGATCTTTACCGTCTTTCCTTCCGGCATCAGGATGGAAAGGATTCCATCTGCTTCGGCGTTTATTTCCAGTGTCACCTTGTCGGTTTCCAGTTCGCAGACCGGTTGTTCCTGGCGCACTGTCTCCCCGTTCTTTACGTGCCACTTGGCGATCAGGGCCTCGACCACCGATTCACCGACTTCTGGTATGCGAATTTCCATCACGATCTCCGTTCATGCAGCCGTAGCCTCTTGTGCATTCCATTCTTAATGCTGCCGGGAAATTTCAGGCAAATGCCTCTTCAAGCAACGCTTCCTGTTCGATTTTGTGCTGTCTGTTGGAACCGACGGCAGGGCATGCGTCTTCCCCCCTTCCAACGTAGCGGGGCTCCGCACCGATCACGTCTGCCAGGTGAGGGCGTACATGCGTCCAGGCTCCCATGTTGCGCGGTTCTTCCTGCACCCAGGCGAAGCTTCGCGATTTCCGGTATTTTCCCAGCTCTTCCCGCAGCAGGTCGCAGCGTAACGGATAGAGCTGCTCGATGCGGATGATGGCAATGTCCTTGCGTTCTTCCCTTGCCGCTCTCTCCGACAGTTCGAAGAAAAGCTTACCCGTGCAGATTAGAACCGTTTCAACCACTTCAGGATCTGCAGACGAAGGCAGGATCTCCCTGAACCAGCCTCCGGAGAATTCTTCCATCTGCGAGACGCAGAGAGGATTCCTCAGGAGGCTCTTGGGCGTCAGCGCCACGAGGGGTCTGCGGAAAGCCTGCCTTGCCTGCCGTCGCAGGAGGTGGAAATACTGGGCAGGGGTGGACGGAAAGGCCACCACCATGTTGTTGCCGGCACAGAGCTGCAGGAAACGCTCCATGCGGGCGCTTGAATGTTCCGCCCCCTGTCCTTCGTATCCGTGCGGCAGCAGCATGAGGAGCCCGTTGGCCCGGCCCCACTTGGTCTCGCCGCTGGTGACGAACTGATCGATGATGACCTGGGCGCCGTTGGCGAAATCACCGTACTGGGCTTCCCAGATGGTCAGGGCTTCGGGCGCTTCTATGGCATAGCCGTACTCGAAGCCCAATACGGCGGCTTCCGACAACATGCTGTCGTAGGGGCGGAAACGGGCTTTGCCGGAGCAGGCTTCGGTAAGGGGCACATATGCCTCTTCCGTCCGCACGTCGTACAGCACGCAGTGCCGCTGGCTGAACGTTCCCCTCCGGCAGTCCTGGCCGCTCAGGCGGATAGTTGTCCCTTCGCTGAGCAGTGAGGCAAAAGCCAGGTTTTCGGCATTTGCCCAGTCTATGGGCTTTCCGGCCGTGACTGCGTCAAGCCTTCTTTTGATCAGCGAGGCGACCTTGGGATGGGGCATGAAGGAATCCGGGAACCGGGAGATTTTACGGGCCAGCGCCACAAGGTTCCGGTGAGGCACTCCGGTTTCGGTTTTTGACTCGGAGTATTCCCGGCTTAATGAACTCCATCTGCCGCGAAAAAGCGGTTCGGGTGCTGGCGCGCCCCCGTCCGGGGCCGATTCCAGAAGGGCCGAGATGTCCTTCCGCATTTTCTCCGCCAGTTCTGCGACATCTCCATCATAGTGCATGCGGTCTGCGTAAACCTGGTGAATAGGCGGGCGGTTCTTGATCTTGCCGTACATCAGCGGCTGAGTGAAGTATGGTTCGTCACCTTCATTATGCCCATAGCGCCGGTAGCATATGAGCTCCACAATAACGTCACGAGCAAACCTGTAACGGTAGTCGACAGCCAGGCGCACCGAATGAATCGCGGCTTCCGGGTCTTCGCAATGGACATGGAAGATGGGCGCGGCAAGCATCTTGGCCACATCGGTCGCATAGCGCGAGGACCTGGCGTCCGCCGGAAGCGTGGTGAAACCGATCTGGTTGTTGACGACGATATGCAGGGTCCCGCCGGTTCCGTAACCTTCCAGGTTGGACATGTTCAGGGTTTCACTTACCATGCCCTGTCCGGCAAAGGCTGCATCGCCGTGAATGAGAAGCGGCAGCACATTTCTAGCGCCGTTTTCATCGAGACGGTCCTGACGGGCACGGCATTTTCCTTCGACCACCGGATTTATGGATTCCAGGTGACTCGGATTGGCGACAAGGCTGAGATGGAGACCGGCGCCTGAGGGGAGGGTTACGTCGGAAGAGCATCCGCTGTGGTATTTGACGTCACCGTCACCGATGAATCCGGTTTCCGGGGTTTCCCGGAACTCAGCGAAAATGCTTCCGTACGGTTTGCCGAATATGTGTGCCTGGACATTGAGCCGGCCGCGATGGGACATGCCGAAGATGATGTCGGTCGCGCCGTTTGACGCGGCGCCGGCAAGTGCGGCATCCAGCATGGGGATCAGGGTTTCGCCGCCTTCGAGGGAAAAACGTGTCTGGCCGGGGAATTTCCTGTGGAGGAATTCCTCGAACAACGTGGCCTGCTGCAACCGGTGAAGTATCCGGACCCTGTCTTCCGATGAGAAAATAGTCCGGTTGCGTGTGGCTTCCATCCTTTCCACGAGCCATTGCCAGGCGGTTTGATCCTGGATGTGCATGAATTCGACACCGATGGAACAACAGTATGTTTCGCGCAGGAAGTCCCGTATCTCCCGCAGGGTGCCGCTTGAAAACGGCAGATCCGGTGTCGGAAAGGAAGTGTCCAGGTCCTCTTGCCCGAGTCCGAATGCTTTCAGTTCCAAAAACGGGTGCTCCAGGGAGCAGGGGGAGAGGGGGTCTGTGCAGGCCAGCAGGTGCCCAAGGTCACGGTGGCGGTGAATGAGCATCTGGACGGCTGACAGCTTCAATGCCTGTTCCTGTGGCTGATCCGAGGATACTGGCGTTGCGCCAAGTTCGAAACCGCTGAAAAAAGATTGCCATTCGGCGGGAAGGCTGTCGGGTGAAGACTTCCAGAGCAGGTATTGTTCTTCAATCCATCGGGGGCTGGTATTGGCGAGTGAAATCATGGCGGCGGTCCTGCCCTCCTGTGCTTTCCCCTGGATGGCCCGGGTTTCCGGCCTGCGGGAAAAGTGCATAAAGTATAACAAAACGAGCCCGCATTTCAATTGAATCCGTAGCCGCCCCGGGACATTTGCCCCCGGTTTCGCATTTTGCCGTCAACGGGATCATCTCTTGGCGCGGGACTGCGATATTATCAGAACCTGCAATTATCCTCTTCGCAGCGTTCCTGCCCATTGTCATGGGACCCGATTTTGTGTTAGCATTAACAATTCGATTTCCCGGTTTTCTCCGGAAGCCCGGAAATGAGATTTCATACTACCAGTTCGATGACAAGGAGATGCAATGTCTGACAGTTTCACTCCCCGATCCGTTCTCGTGACCGGGGGCGCCGGTTTCATCGGCTCGAACTTCATCCATTATTTTCTCAACCGCTATCCCGGGACCAGGCTTGCCAACCTGGACATTCTCACCTATGCCGGCAACCTGGAGAACCTGAAGGGAGTCGAGTCGGACCCGCGTTACAGCTTTGTGAAGGGCGATGTGTGCGACGGGGATCTGGTCGCTTCGATCCTGTTACGGGAAAAGGTGGACGCTGTTGTCCATTTCGCGGCAGAATCCCATGTGGACCGCTCCATAATGGGGCCGGAGGTATTCGTGCGGACCAATGTCCTGGGGACCCAGGTCCTGCTCGAGGAGAGCCGCAAGCACTGGGCGTCAAAGGCCGTGGAGAATTTCCGTTTTCTCCAGGTGTCCACGGACGAGGTCTATGGAAGCCTGGGGCCGAGCGGGTTGTTCACGGAGGCGACACCGCTGGCGGCCAATTCGCCTTATTCAGCCAGCAAGGCCGGCGCCGACCTGCTGGTGCGCGCCTACCGCGAGACATACGGCTTTCCCACGCTCAATACCCGCTGTTCCAACAATTACGGTCCTTACCAGTTTCCGGAGAAACTGATTCCGCTGATGATTCACAACATAATCGCGGAGAAACCGCTGCCGGTTTACGGCGACGGACTCAACGTGCGGGACTGGCTGCACGTGATGGACCATTCCCGCGCGGTTGATACGGTCCTGAGGAACGGACAGCCCGGCGGGGTATACAACGTGGGCGGCAATAACGAATGGAAGAATATCGATATCGTCAACCTGGTCTGCGACCTTCTCGACGCCAGGCTGGGCCGGGCAGCGGGAACAAACCGCGCCCTGGTCACGTTCGTGAAGGATCGGCCGGGGCATGACCGGCGCTACGCCATTGATGCGTCCAGGATGCGCTCCGACCTCGGATGGGAGCCCTCGTACACATTCGAGCAGGGAATCGCCGAAACCATCGACTGGTACCTGGCAAACCAGGAATGGGTGCGGGAGGTCACTTCGGGCGCCTACCGCGATTACTACGAGAAGATGTACGGAGGGCGGGCATGATTGTCGTCGCCGGCGCCCGCGGCATGCTGGGGCGCGACCTGCTGGGACTTTTCGGGGAAAGGGCGCAGGGCACCTTCCGGGACGATATGGATATCACATGTTGTTCCTCGGTAAGCAAAACCCTTAAACGCCTCAAACCGGGAGTGGTCATAAACGCGATTGCCTATACCGACGTGGACGGCTGCGAAGCAAACCGTGACCTGGCTTTCCGGGTGAATGGCGACGGCGTCAGGAACCTGGCGGAAGTAACGGCCGAACTTGGCGCGAAGCTGGTGCAGGTCAGCTCTGACTACGTGTTTGACGGGAAAGGGGATGCGCCGTTGCGGGAAGACGCGCCGGTAAATCCCATCAGTGTCTACGGCAGTTCAAAGCTTGCCGGAGAGGAATATGCCCGCATGAATCCGGACCACCTTATCGTCAGGACACAGTGGCTCTATGGCCTCCACGGCGGGAATTTCGTTGAGACCATGCTCCGTGTAGGGCTGGAGAGGGATGAAGTCTCAGTGGTGAACGATCAGATCGGTTCGCCTACATGGACATTCGATCTGGCTCTAGCGATAGACTCTTTGATTGCAAAGGATTGTAGCGGCACGTATCATGCGGCGAATTCAGGCTCCTGTTCCTGGCATGGTTTCGCTGAGGCGATTTTCCACGAGTCCGGCATGAAGACGCGGGTGAAGCCCATCACGACCGATGAACTGGGGCGCCCTGCTCCGAGGCCTCTCTTCTCGGTGCTTGATTGTTCCAAGATGGAAAAGGACACGGGGCATCGATTGGAAGGGTGGCGTGAAGCCCTGAAAAAATATCTGCTGAGAAGGAGTTCCCATGGAAACGGGTGAGCGCCCCTGGGGCAGTTACACCGTGCTGGAGGAAAACAGGCACTACAAGATAAAGCGCATCGAGGTGAGCCCGGGCCACCGCCTGTCGCTCCAGATGCACCATCACCGGAGCGAGCACTGGATCGTGGTGTCCGGGACGGCCAGGGTGACCTGCCGCGACCGTGAATTCATCGTCAATGTAAACGAGTCCACTTTCATACCCATGGGGACCGTCCACAGGCTGGAAAATCCGGGAATCATCCCCTTGACCATTATCGAGGTGCAAAGCGGGGAATACTTGGGAGAGGACGATATCGTGCGGCTGAGTGATGATTACCAGAGGGTCGATACACAATGACGAGACCTGCCGGGTTTTTGAAACCCGGCAGGTCTTTTTTCGAAACAGCTATTCGCCAGGCTGCGGCGCCGGATAGGATTCCGCGGGAGGGGTCCATCCCGGCGGCGGGGGCGGCATCCTTCTGCTGCGATATGCCTTCCGCGCTGCTCCCGGGATCTGGTTTCCCTTTGCGTACATGCACTGCTGATACGCGATGTCATACTGGCGCTGCGCCTCCCATCCGTAAACCTGGCCGGCTTCCGCCCCTGATGCCGTGCCCACGAAAAGCCCGCTGCCGGCCCCTATGGCAGCCCCGAGGCCCGGATCGCCGCCGGCGGCGCCGAGGGCCGCTCCCAGCCCCGCTCCGATCAAAGTACCTACCACTGCTCCCGTGACGGCATTCTGGTTGGCCGTGTATTCAGGGGACATTCCCAGGCGCTGCGCCGCCCACTGCCTGCATGAAACATCTTCGGCCTGGAACTGCTCGAAAGGTTTTCCCGGTTCGGGCAATACCATCACACTCGGCCCGCTGGGCATGGTGGCGCATCCCCCCAAGGCGAGGAGCGTGATTGCCGAAATGAAATAGCGCATTCTTTTTCCCATGGTGTCATTCCTCCCCTTCCGGAGCTTCGGGCGGCGGCACAACCTTCATCCAGCCGCCGGGACATTTCTTTATATACGGGTAATATCCTTCGGGGTTGCGGCAGTAATACCAGTAATCCTCTTCTTCCGGAGCCGGCGCTTGTACATCTTGACCGTAACGTGGCTGTACGACTGTGCGCGGGACGTAGTAGGGATAATAAAGCGGATAATAGGGACCCGGCCATCCAACGCCCCATCCGGGGCCGATCCAGATGCTGCCGCTGAAATGCCCGCCATGGTGCCCATGTCCGCCCGCGTAACTGGAAACGGCGCCTGCCGGCAGCATTGCCAGCACAAAAAGTAAAGCCACGACATTCTTTCTCATACCTGCCTCCGGACCCGGATTTTACAGTGAGCTGCAATGGATGCATTTTACCGTCTATTGCACAACTCCGTAACGTTTTATTAAACGCGCGCTCCAGGGTTGCGTTGACAAGAATGCGATACGACGGGAGGGTTTGCGTCGGCAGGCATACGGGAGGCGGTTCTTCACTCCGCGACGGGCACGACCTTCCGGCAGTCGGGGTAGGAGGAGCAGACCCAGAAAAGCTTGCCCGCATGAGGGCCTTTCCCCGCGCGCCGCTGCTGCATTGCTGAGTTGCATGCCGGGCAGGTTTTGCGTTCCTCCCGCGGCGCTGCGGGCGTGGCAGCGGCTTTCGTTGGTGTCGTGGCCGCAGTGGGATTTTGATGCGGCATGGTTTCGCTTGCGGTTTCCGGCCTCTTCCTGCCGAGCCGGGCATACGCCCGCTCTGCTTCGTCGCTTAGGGGAAATTCCCTCACCAGGTCTTCATAATAGCCCTTGGCGGCTTCCTCGAATCCCAACTTGTCGAGCATCAGCGCGCAGCCTGCCAATGCCTTGCGGCGTTGGGGCGGGGAAGTCTCCGGCGAGTTTATGACCGCCTCCAGGCAGCGTGTCGCTGTGTCCCCGTCGCCCAGGCGCTGAAAGATCGCAGCCAGTGAGGACATCACATCGGGGGCCAGGGGCTTGTGGTAAGTTTTCCAGTATTCCAGGAAAGTCTGGGCTGCTTCACCCGGATCGGTCCTGAGGTGCAGTTCGATGGCTTTGGCGTACAGATCCGCTCCTTCGCTGCTGGCGGAAAATTTCGATCTTATGCGTGCCAGGGAAAGGAGCGCCTCGGCGTTATCGGGATTATGTTCCAGTACCCGCCTCAACGACTGTTCGCCACCTCCGAATCCGACAGTTGCCGAAGCGGCCTTCACCCCGATTTCCAGGTGCCGTTCCGCCATTGCTTCCTTGCCCAGTTTCAGAAAAGCGGCAAGGACCATCCCGGCAGTCATACCACCAAGGTGAGCCCAGTGGCCGACGTTCGAACTTGCGGCATTGGCGAGCTGGCCGATGCCTCCGGAAAGGTCGCCAAGGAAGAACAGGCCGATTATTACCAGTGAATTAAGCCTGATTTTGATGCTTATGGGCAGGATCAGGGAGAATATTCCCAGGATAGGGATCGGGAAAATCATGCTTTTGAAGTAACAGCGTACGGCGAAGATGCCCATGATGCCGGCTATGGCTCCCGAAGCCCCCAGGGAGTGTCCGGGTTCGCCTGTTGCCAGGAAGTAGGTAAGGACGAATGCGGCTCCCCCGCAAAGACCTGTTATGAGGTATAGCAGAAAGAATTGAGGATGCCCGACGCGACGTTCCACCGCGGTTCCCAGCATCCAGAGAAAAAGCATGTTGCCCCACAAGTGGCCGCCCCCGTTGTGCAGGAACATGGCAGTGAATGCGCTGGCCACGACATTCCATGCTTTCGGATCATGGGGGAGAAACAAAAGGTTGTCGCTGATGTATTTGAGGTCGGTTCCCTGCGCCGACTGGTAGAAGTAGAAAATCATCACATTTGCCAGGATGATTCCATACGTCACCCAGGGGACCACTTCCCGCTTCCGGTCGCTTTCGGTACGCATGACCGGTATGAGCGTGATGTGCTGCTTGAGGATTTCGAAGGTGCTGGTTCCTTCAGTGGCTGCGACCATGCGGATGTACAGCAGAAATGCGATCGGAAACAGGAGTATGAACAGCAACAGGAGTCCGCTCAGGTACTTTTTCACGAAAAGAATAATGAGTATTGTCAGAAAGGCCTTGAGAATGAAAGCCTGCTCTTCGTGCTGTTTGAAATAATCACTTATGGTCGGCATTGGCGGTCTCCCTTGTGAATATCTTCCGGACCGGATACACGAACATGATGTTCGTTGCCCGGAGATTTGCGGATGGATGCTAATTGGATAGCATAAAACCTTTTTATGTTTCAATTAAATAATTAGAGTGCATTTTGAAAATAATGTCTGGCAGGCAGAGGGAGCGCTTCGGGCAGGAAGGAAACGGGTTAATCGAAATTGATCTTGTAGTACAGGTCGGCTCCGCTTTCGGTTCCGGCCCATGTCTCAAGTTCCCATCGATCGGAAAAGGTGTAGCGCGCCTTCAGGTAGGTGGTTGGAGAAAAGAGAGATCTGCCGTAACTGATGAACAGTTTCGGCGTCAGGTACTTGCCGACCGTGACGAGGGACTGTGAGGCGTCTTTCTTGTCGGATTCCACGCCGATGGTGTCCAGGCCGAACCTCTGCCCGATCTGCTCTTCCAGTATGGCGGACTGGCCCGCGGAGAGGAGGAGGCCCGCTGCCTGCATCACGTCGCCGATCTGCCCCTTGTCGCCACTCAGCGGATGTCCGAGCACGATATATCCCATGATGTCGCTGTCCGACAGCGCCGGTTCGGAGTAGAGCCGGATTGCCGGCCTTTTCAGGTTTCCCCCGATTATCACTCCCGCCTTCACCTCTCCTACGGTACGAAGTGCCAGGATGTCCAGATTGGGTCTGTCAACTAATCCGCCGGTATACACAAGGCGTCCCTTGGCGATTTTGAGGTTGACGCCGTAAGCCCGGTAGGTGCCTTCAGCAACGCGGATCTCTCCCTTGCCGCGTATGTCGTCCGGACTTCGCATGGCGAGGTCTACTGCGCCCGACAGGCGCGCGTCGATTCCTTCTGCCTTGACGTATACCTTATCGCCGAACAGCACCCGGACTTGCATGTCCAGGATAAACGGAAAAGCGCGGACCTCCTTCGGCGGCGCATCTATCACTACCACGTCGGCACTGGGTTTGACCGTAGCCTGGGTCTGGCGGCCGGTCACGAGCAGGTCGGGAATGGCCAGTTCCCCGCGGACTGTTATCTTTTTCCCTTCACCCCGGATGTCCAGTCGCGGTGATCCTGCCAACTGCAGTTCGGGAAGGTTCATGAGCTGAAAACGGTCTCCCTTCAGGCTGGCCTGGTAACCCGCGGGTTTCCAGTCAGCCATCCTGATGAATCCGCTGCCGTTTATCATTCCTGCGCCCGACCTGGCCGAGAATGAGCTGATCCTGATGCCGTCCCGCTCCAGCGAGGCGCTCGCCTGCAGGTCGGTGAGCCGTATTCCGGCGCGCGGGAGGTACATTCCGGCACGGCTGAAAAGCGCCTGCCCCGAAAAAGCGGGCTTTTCCCAGGTGTCGCCGACCCGCAGATCTATGGCCAGCTCACCGCTGCTTTCCTGGACCATGCCGGGGAACAGGGCGGTCATAATTCCATTTTCCCTCATTGTGCCGGAAATGTTCACGGCCACACGCCCGCCGGGATCCATGGCCGCGGGGATTCTCGTGGGGAGTGGGAACATGAAGCTGCCGGCCAGGCGGCCGGTGTCGCTCAGTTCGAACGAGGCTTCACCCGAAAGGGTGCTGCCGCTCCAGTTCCAGGAAAGCGCTGCCGTGCGCATTGTCGCGGTCAGTTCCCCCCCCTTGCGCTGTTGCCGGACCAGCCCGCCGGCGACCGAAGCCCGTCCGGCAAGGCGGATGGCGTCTCCGGGGCCCCAATCTCCCGAGGTGCGTGCTGTCAGGGTTCCCTCCAGGGCAAGACCTTCCGGAAGCCAGGGCTTGAGCAGTTTCAGGTCCAGACCTTCAAGCTGCGCATCTATGGCGCCGTTGCGGGGAATCAGCCCTTCAGATGGCATCTGTGATTCGATCATGGCTTTCAGGCGTCCCTGCCGGGCCGTGTCCAGGGTAATGAGCCCTTCCAGTTTCCGGCCCCTGGTTTCCAGGGTTATCTGTCCTGAACGGACATCGATCCGGTATCTGCCCGTAGACAGCGACCCGGAAATTTCCATGGCGCCCGAGACACGGCCTGCCCCTTTCTGCGGGACAAGAAGAGAAAGCCGGCCGGACCCGCTGCCCGTGATCCTCACGCCGTTTAGCCACTGGCCTATCCTGGCCAGGTTCAGCTTCTGCCACGCGGCTTCTACGTAACCGCTGGTGAGCTGCCGGTTTGCAGTCCCCCGGATTTCGATCCGTTCCCCCGGATTTCCGTTGAGGATGAAGGGGCTCAGCGCAAGCCCCGTTTTGGACAGCCTGATGTCGGCGGGTTGCTGCAGGCTCCAGGGCCCGATGCTGTCCCGTCCGGCAAGGCGGGAAAGTCTCCCTTGCCATGCAGATGCCTTGTAGCTCCCTTCCAGTTGGGCCTGGAGTGATGCTGCGCTGGAACCGAAATCCAAGTGAATGGCATGGCGCAGCGCTGTCCCGGAGACTTCGATCAATGCCGTTGTCGCCTGGAAGCTGCCCGCGCTGAAACCGCGCGCTGTCAGTCGGGCGTTGAGCTGCCGCTCGGGCGTAGTCCCAAGTTCGGCATTGAAGGATGCAGTTTGTGCGCTGAAAGGTCCGGAGCGCAGTTTCTCCGCAAGGCCGGTTGCGGTGAATCCGAAGAGCCCTTTGCGCCGCTGGAGGTTTCCCGCTGCCCGGAGCGTGCCGCCGGCTCCCGGCACGAGGCCGGACAGGTCGGAGACATCGGCGGAAAAATCTATTTTCCGCGCCAGGTCTCCGGAAGCGCGGATGTGGAATCCCTTTCCGTCCAGGATTGCGCGACGGAGTGTTAAATTGCCGTCACGCAGGCTGGCTGACAATTGACCGGTAAGTTTCCTGCCGCGAAGGCGGCTCTGGGGAAAGGTCGCTTCCAGAACGGCGACCGGGGACCTGCCGGCACTGCTTTGCAGACGCCCGGACAGCTCGAAGTTTACCCGCCCGTTCCAGTCCGGGGTGATCCGCGCCGGGTTGAAGTCCCGGCCGTGAACGGCCGCGGAAAGACTGAGTCCGGCTTCCCACCCGGCTGTGACGGAACCGCTCAGTGTTCCGCCTAAGACTGCACCGCGGCTGAGCGTCATGTCGACGCCTTTCCTGTTCCCGGCGATTGATCCTGAGAGACGAACTGAACGCCAGTCTCTGGATATTGTGGCGAGGGAGAAGTAGCCGGTGTATCTTTCCAGGGTCCCGGCAAGGCTGAAGGTTCCCGATACGGGCGGAAGGACAGGCAACTCGGTGGACAGGTCGATGCTTTCCGCTTTCAGTTCCATGGTGACGGCCGGATTCGTCTTTTCGAAAGAAATGCTTCCTTTACCGGTCAGTTTGCCTTTGCGCCCGGGTTCCGACAGCATGACGTTGCTGAGCAGTAATGAAGAGCGTGTCACTCCCAACCCAGCGGAAAGCTCAGCCCAGCGTTTCCTGGCGGAAAGTGCGCCGATCCGGGCGACGCCCGACGACTGCTCCGTTCCTCGGGCAGGCTTCAGATCCACATCGATGACAAAGGCTGAAAATCCTGCAATCGCTTTTGCCGCGGCAGCTGTCACTGAAAGTCCCATCCGCGGCTCGCGGAAACTCATGTGCCCGTTGCCGACCACCCGTCCTGTCGGCGAGTCCACGAGCAGATTGCCCAGTATGGCCTGCCCCTCCCGCCAGTCCAGGCGGGTGTTGGCGTGGTTGATCAGCACCGGATTCCGGTCCAGCCGCTGGTAGGAAAAGTCCTGGATGGTGATGGAATTGACCCATCCTTGTATGCGGGATGTCCAGGCCGGCAGGATCGGCCAGGTCAGTTCAGGGGGTTTGACTTTCTCCGGCCGGCGGTCTTTGATGGACACACCCCTGATCCGGATGCTGTCTGCGACAATATTGCCGGTGAGCAGCAGCATGGGCCTGAAATCAAGGTGGAAGAACCCCGCCTTCGCTTCGAGATGGGGAGATCGCAGAGTGATTTCCCTCAATTCGAGTCCGTGTGAAAAGCTCCCCTTCAACTGCCCGGCCCTGAGGTTCACCCCTGCGGCGTTTGCCGACATGGAAAGGATGCGCCAAGCGCCTTGCGGTGTGGCAAACAGCCACCAGATGAGGCCGGCTGCAACTGCCAGGAGCAGGGCGAGGGCTGCCGCGGATATGGCAAAGACCGTCCGCTTCACAGTTCGAACCCCACGGTGAAGTGCAGGCGGTAAGCCGGGTTTTCTTCCCCGATCTGCCTGGCGACGTCTACCTGAACTGCGCCGATCGGCGTGTAATAGCGGACCCCCAATCCCGCACTCTGATACAGCCTGATGCTGGTCAGGGAATCAAAGGCGTTTCCCGCATCATAGAAGACGGCAATGCCCCAGTTCTTGAACAGGGCCTTTTCCAGCTCGATGCTCATTGTCAGGATATCCTTGCCGCCGACAACTTTTCCCGAAGAGTCACGCGGTCCCAGGCTCTGGTAGCCGTACCCCCTTACGCTCCTGTCACCGCCCGCGAAGAAGCGCAGGGAAGCAGGCAGGTCCTTGAGGGGCTCGTTCTGCAGGGTGAATCCGGCCTTTGCGCTTCCGATCAGTGAGAATCTCCACGGCAGCGGCAATATTCCGTGACCTTCGGCGATACACTGCAGCAGGCCGGTGGAAGACCCCAGGTATTGATGGGTGCCGCGGACATCAAGGGCAATGCGGTAGCCTTTGGTGGGCCGGATGGTGCTGTCGAAGCTGCGCAGGGAAAAGCTCAACCCGGCCAGCATCAGGAAGGAGGAGGAGTCCTGCAGTCCGACTGTGTAATCTTCCTGCTGGGGTTTGAGGTAGAGCCGCAATCTCTGGCCGCGGAGGAAGCTCCTGCTCCAGGAACCTTCGAATGAAATCAGCCGGTCCGTGTATGTATCGGTGTCTTCCCTCTGGAAATTGGCTTGAAAGGCAGTTGAACTGTTGATGTTGTGGGTACTTGGCAGGGTATAGCTGAAGGCAACGCCCTGGATGCGCTGGGAAAGGTTGATCTCCGCGTTCAGCTCGTGGCCGAGGAGGAACATGTTCACATCCTTGTAGCGTAACGAACCCCGGATACCGGTATCCGTGCCGTATCCTATGCCGGGGCGGAGCCGCCGGCGGGGAAGGGGGGTCAGCTGGATGTTGACCGGAACCGCCGAATCTACGGCAGCCTCCTTTTCCGGCGCGGCAATGATGCCGGCGAAGCGGTCTGAAGCAGCGAGGTTGGCCTGCGTCTGGGCCAGCCTTTCCTGGGAAAATACGTCGCCTTTTTCATAATCCAGATAACGGGTGAGAAACGGAACCGGGTACTGGGGCGCCCCGGTGAACGTGGTGTCGCCAAAGCGGTAAAGCGGGCCGGTGTCCAGTTCAAGCACGATTTTCGCGCTGTGTTCGGCCCTGGAAACCCGGATTTCATGGACGGAGAAGAAGGCGTCGATGTAGCCCTGTTCCAGCGCCTTTGCCAGTATAACCCCTTTGCCCTCTTCGTAATCCTTGTGGAGGAGCACGTCACCTTCGCCGAGAGTGAAGTATCCCGTTTCATCGCGGATGACCTCGTTTCCGGCTCCCGGCCCACGGACCCCGATGGATATGCTGGTGATCCTGACGGGTAATCCCGGTTCGACGTTCACGGTGAGTCGGAACTTCCCATCGGACAGGGTGGTGAGGGATACCGTGACTTTCGGATCATAATAGCCGAAGGGTTCCAGTGCCTCACGCACCTTCTTTTCCGCATCCGCGACAAACAGGTCCAGCCAGGGGCGGTTTACCTTCCCGTCCGTAACCACTCCGGGAGGAAGCGCCAGCGTTGCCTGGACGTTCTCCAGCGCTTCGTCCCCGAGACCGTTCACCACCACTTCCACAGGCTCTGCCGCCAGGGCAGGCGCAGCGCCGGCGAGCAGCGCATAGGCCAGAAACGCCATGACCAGAGCCATGAATGGAAAGTGGGTTTTATCCATATATGCCCGTTCAGCCAGTGCTCCAGGAAGGATGCGATGATGATTCACCGTGCACCTTCCCGGCGACTTACCGGCGGAGGTTTCCCGAATGCCCGCTTTGGCGGATGAATGCTTCCGGGATTGTCCCGAAAGCTGTCCCGGACGGTTGCCGGCCTTATGCCAATCTGCCCCTTTGCCGTCGTGAAGGACTATACCAATCTGAGAGCCCGTCGTCAATTGGGTTGCTGTTTCAGGAATAATTTGCTAAGATTTTAACCATTAACATTAATTAAACTACCTGCTCCGGCTCCTGGAGGACGTATGACGGATTTCTATCAGGTTGGCGTGGTTGCCACTTTCCACCGGTTCGGTCGCCAGAATCTGGACAGGATCGAGGAAGAGCTGTCCTGGTTCAGCCATGAACGCCCCATTGCGCTGGTGTTGCCCTGCCTTTTCAGCGAGCTGGCGGGTGATGCGTTGAAGTCGATCGTCAGGCAGCTCAAAGAGGTGCGCTACCTGAAGGAAATCGTGGTCAGCCTGGGTTCCGCGTCTCCCGAGGACTACCGCCATGCACGGGAGTTCTTTTCCTGCCTGCCCCAGCCGGCCAGGCTGGTCTGGCTTGACGGACCGGGAATGGGCTCGGTGTTCTCGCTCATCGAGGATTCCGGGCTGCACGTGGGTGAAGCAGGCAAAGGGAGGGCAGTTTGGACCGCCTACGGCTATGCTCTGGCCCGCCAGGATTTCCACACCATTGTCGTCCACGATTGCGACGTGCTTACCTACAATCGTGAACTGCTGGCCCGGCTCTGTTATCCGGTAACCAATCCCAGCCTCAACTATGCCTTCTGCAAGGGCTATTACAGCAGGGTTACGGACCGGATGCACGGCAGAGTGACCCGCCTTCTCTTCACTCCTCTGATACGGTCGCTGCAAAAGATACTGGGCCACCATCCTCTGCTTGAGTTCTTCGACAGCTTCCGCTACGCACTTGCCGGCGAGTTTTCGATGGATATCGACCTGGCCAGGATCAACCGGATCCCCGCGGACTGGGGTCTTGAGGTGGGCATGCTGGCCGAAGTCTACCGCAATGCGGCCATGAGGCGGATTTGCCAGATAGACATTGCAGACACTTACGAGCACAAGCACCAGGAACTGTCGCCCGATGACGCCTGCCGCGGGCTGTACAAGATGTCCATCGACATCTGCAAATCCATCTTCCGTACCCTGGCGTCCCAGGGAATTGCTTTTTCCGACGGTTTTTTCAAGACCCTGGTGGCGACTTATGTCAGCACCGCACAGGACATCCTGAAGCGTTATGAGGACGATGCGGCGGTTAACGGGCTGCTTTTCGACCGGCATGCCGAAAGCCTGGCTGTCGAGACATTTACCGACGGCATCCGGAGAGCGTCGGAAAAAATCACCGACGATCCGCTGGGGGTGCCGTTGATATCCAGCTGGGACAGGGTCACCTCGGCGATTCCGGATATTCTGGACAGGCTGGGCAAGGCTGTGGAAGAGGATAACGATTGATGGCTGTGCACGGTACTGTGATACCGGACAGGGCGTGTTGCGAGAGGGAGGCTGCGCAATAATCTGCTTCTTTTTCTGCCCAACATTCTTACTGCCATTGCCATTCTGCTGGTGGGTGCGGTGCTTGCGCTATTGTTCAAAGTGCTCGGGGCGCGGCTGTTTTGCGCCGTATTGTGAAAATGCACTCACGTGGCAGCCGGAGGCTCCCACGTGAGTGCATGAGTGAAAAATCATTCCACGTTGATTTTCTTGACTTTCTGTACTGCTGCCTCGGTCTTTGGAATTCTCACTTCCAGGACCCCGTCATTGAAGCTTGCCTTGGCCTTTTCGGTCTGGGTCTCGGCCGGGAGCTGCAGAGTACGGGTAAATGAGCCGTAGGAGCGCTCGAGCCGGTAGTAATCCTTCTTTTCCACCTTGTCTTCCGATTTCTTCTCACCCGAAATGGTGATGACGTCATCCGAAATATTGACCTCGATATCCTCTTTTCTCATCCCCGGCAGCTCAGCTTTCACAACTACATTGTTTCCGTCTTCGAAGATGTCGACTGTCGGATACATTGTGCCGACCTCAGGGAATTTCAGCCTCGGCATCCATGAGGGGGCAAAGAACGGACGCCGGAAAGCCTCTTCGAACCACCGCTCCATTTCCTCGAAGGGGGAGAAGAATCCTGATTCGGTTTTTTTCAGGCCCTTTGCTTCACTTTTCACCAGTTCCCTGTTTTCTTTGTCTGCCATATCGTCAACCTCCTCTGCATAACTTTCCAGGTTCCTGTCAGGTGTGTTCATGTAAACGGAACCTAACGCAAATATAAGCATGCTTTTCTTGCTGTCAAGGATTGCCGTGGAGCGGCCGGCGGAAGAAATGGGACGGCATTGCGGCGGCCAGTTCCGAAGCCAGATTCTCTACAGTTTCGTCGTCATAGGGTTGCCGCTCCTTCCTGCCCCACACGACCCCTGGCCAGCAGTAATCCTCAATATTGCGGCCCACTATGTGTATGTGCATCTGTCTGACCACATTGCCGATGGCTGCCACATTGATTTTGTCGACCCTCAAGCGGATTTTCAGGAAACGGGAAATACGGTTGATGCAATCCAGGACAGCGAGCTGGTCTTCATGGGGGAGATCGCAGATTTCCGTTTCACTGCGTTGCGGCACCAGTATGAACCACGGCGCCAGCGAGTTGTTCATCAAGAGGACCAGGCAGCAGCCCATTTCTCCAAGTATGTAACAGTCTGCGGCAAGCCGCGGATCAAGTGTGAAGTTCTTCACGGCAAGGGCCTCCTTTTTTTCGTCGGGTTTCGCTCTATGTAATTATTAGAGCGAATGTCTGAAACACGTCGTAAAACTCGTATTCCTTGACCTATGTCATTAGCATATTTCACCAGATGATCTATCCTGAAGCCACTTGATCCGGAGGTGACCAGTATGGACCATTCGAGAAACCTCGCAGTAAGGCCAATCCAGGATTTTTTCGTCTTCGAGCCGAAGCCGCCGCGCAAACTTTCCCTTATCACGGCTCCCGATGGAGAGACGCACCCCGCTCTTCGCGAGTGGCCGTCAAGGCTGTTCGTGGAAACAACCACCCGTTGCAACCTGCGCTGCTCCATGTGCGTCAAGCAGACCGGTGACAGCGGCGTGGTTGACGGGGATCTTTCCCGTGAAATTTTCGAGGCGTTGGAACCGGCCCTGCCCCATGCGGAAGCGCTGGTGCTCAACGGGATCGGGGAACCCCTGCTCCATCCGCTGCTGGAGGAATTCGTCCACCGCGCCAAGGGACTCATGCAGGCCGGCAGCTGGGTCGGCTTCCAGAGCAACGGCCAACTGCTGGACGAGGTCCGTGCCCTCTCGCTGGTGGAGTCGGGGCTGGACAGGATTTGCCTGTCCCTGGATTCGGTGTGCCCCGACACCTTCCGCAAGATACGGGAAGGCGGCGAAGTGCTGGACCTGGAGCGGGCACTGTCGGCGCTGAAATCCGCTAAAGAAAAAACAGGTTCGGTCACTCCGCAGGTGGGCCTGGAGTTCGTCCTTATGAAGGACAATGCCAGCGAGCTTCCGTTGGCCCTCCGCTGGGCCGCTTTGCGTGGCGTAGAGTTTGCCGTCGTCACCCATCTTCTTCCTTACGATGCCGGCCATGTTTCCAAGGCGGCATACGACTCCAACACGGACGAGGCGATCGCGTTTTTCAAGCCGTGGAAGGAGCGGGCGGATGCGGAGGGCATCAACCTGCGCCATTATTTCAAGACCATGTGGAATTACCTCCGGACACCGGAGGAACAGCGCATTGTCGATTTCGTCGCTGACATGCAGGCGGAAGCGAGCAGCCGGGAGCTGTTCATCAACATGCGCAACCTGCTGGACCGGGATGAGTCATGGCAGGCGACCATGGCGGGCATATTTGCCGATGCAAGGTCAGTCGCTGCCGAGGCAGGCATCGCATTGACACTGCCGGAAATCAATCCCAAGGGCGACCGGCGGTGCGATTTCGTCGACCGAGGGAGCGCCTTCGTCTCCTGGGATGGCGGGGTCCACAACTGCTACTTCCTCTGGCACAAGTTCAGCTGCCATTTCTCCGGCCGCAAGAAATACGTCAATACCCGTGTTTTCGGCTCCCTGGCGGAGAAAGGGTTCAGGGAAATATGGAACGGCCCGGATTTCCGGTCATTCAGGGAAGAGGTGCTGCATCACGAATACCCCTTCTGCTCCAACTGCAACCTGGTGCCGTGCGAATATATCTATAACGAAGAGTTCACTCACGACTGCTTTGTCAACGAAGTCCCTTGTGGAGATTGTTTCTGGTGCATGGGGCTGTTCCACTGTATGCAATGAAGGCGGGCGCGAGGCGATAGGCAATGGGCGATAGATAAACAGGCAGGTGAAAAGCAGTCATGAAAAAAAGGGGGTGGAAACGGCCCCCTTTTTTGTCTTCCCCTGTATTTAGTCTTTTTCTATAGCCCATCGCCTATCGCCCATTGCCCGCCGTTATAATCCCGCCTCTTTCGCCAGGTTCCTCCAGGCGGGCAGGCTGCGCTCTATCATTCCCTTGTCGACACAGTAGGCGATGCGGAAATGGCCGGGCGCGCCGAAGCCGGCTCCCGGTACCAGCAGGATGTGATGCTGCAGGGCGAGCCTGACGAACTTGATGTCGTCCGGAACGGGGGATTTGGGGAAAAAGTAGAATGCGCCGTCCGGTTTGATCATCCGGAAGCCCATTTCCGTCAGGTTGTCGTAGAGGATATCCCTTTTTTCCCTGTATTCGTCGATGTTTACCGTGACGCGCTGCAGGCCGGTGACAAGGCGTTGCATCAGGGCCGGCGCGTTGACGAACCCCAGCACACGGTTGGAGAAGGTCGCGCCCGACATGAAGGTTTCCACGCCGTTCATGCGCGGGTTGGCCGCCAGGTAGCCGATGCGCTCTCCGGGCAGGGCCAGGTCCTTGCTGTAGGAGGTCACTATGACCGAATTGTCTACATGCGGAAATATGTTGGGCACTTCCTTGCCGTCATAGGAGATGCGTGCGTAAGGTTCGTCGGAGATTACCAGGATCTGTCGTGACAGCTCCTTTTCCTTGCGGCGCAGGAGCTCGCCCAGTTTGCGCAGGCTTTCGGCCGGATAGATGACGCCGGTCGGGTTGTTGGGCGAACAGATGATGATTGCCCGCGTCCTGGGGTTGATGGCGTTTTCGATTGCGGTGAGATTGAGCTGGAAAGTTTCCCTGTCCGTCCAGACCTCCACCGGCACTCCGCCATGATTGTCGATGTAAAACTTGTATTCGACGAAGAAGGGCGTGAGGATGATCACTTCATCGCCCCGGTTGAGGATGGTCTTGAGGACCACGTTCAGGGCGCCGCTGGCGCCGCAGGTCATGATGATGTTGGCTCCGGTCACCGGCAGGCCTGATTTCTCCGCCAGGATCGCGGCCACATCCTGCCTGGTTTCATCGTACCCCGCATTGCTCATGTAGCGGTGCATTCCCGGGACCGGGTGCTCCGCCAGCTTGCGGAACGCCTTTCCGAATGCGACCGGCGGCTCCACATCCGGGTTCCCCAGGGTGAAGTCGAATACATGCTCCGCACCGTGAATCTTGCGCATCCGCTCCCCTTCCTCGAACATCTTCCTTATCCATGAAGCTTTTTCAATGAAACCGGCTATCTTGTCAGATATGGGCATGGCAGGCGCTCCTTGATGAAGTATTAAGTTTTCATGCAAAAATGCCGAATAGAAATTATCTAACACATTGCGATGCAAGAAACAAGTTTGAAGGCAAATGCAACATGTTTTGACAGCGGTATTTCCCGTCCGGATTGTGTCATTGCGTAAACATCTGTGTAAGTATCGTAAACGCGGGCTGCCAGAAGGTTAGGAAATGTTGAAAATGGGGAAAACGTTGGTAAAATTTTACTTGATATTTTAATGCGTAGCTATAATAAACATACACATGAAGTTTTTCTTCTGTGTGTCGTTTAGCCAGCTTTGCGACATTCTACGAGGAGAGTATATATGATTCCCAGAACATCGGGTGCCGTCATGCTGTTGACCCTTCTGTTCGTCATGATGACACCATGTTCATATTCCGCTGACCCGTCAGTGGCGTTTTTCTATGCGAACAATCCCCCTGCCGATGAACTGAAGGCATTCGATATCGTTGTGGTTGATCCGGGCAGCGGACTTTCACCCTCGTCTTACGGTAACAGGGGAAGTGAACTCTTTGCCTATGTGAGCCTGGGGGAAACCGACCCTGGTGTCTCTTATGAAAAAAAACTCGCGGACCGCTGGGTAATCGGTACGAACAAAGGCTGGGGAAGCAGGATCATGGACGTTTCCGACCCGGGCTGGCAGCGTTTTTTCCTGGACGAGGTCGTCGCTCCCCTCTGGGAGGCCGGGTACCGCGGCTTTTTCCTCGACACCCTGGATTCCTACCAGATCGCAGCGAAGAAGGAACGCCATGCGGCAATGGAGCAGGGGATCGTCAGGATCATACAGGAACTCAAAAAGAGGTGGCCCGGTGCGCGGCTGATCCTCAACAGGGGGTTCGAAGTGTTTGACCGCGTCCGCCCCCATGTCTTCGCCGTGGCGGCCGAGTCCCTCTACAAAGGGTACAGCCCTGAAATCGGCGGCTATCACGACGTTCCCGATAAGGAGCGCGCCTGGCTGCTGGACAGGCTGAACCATGTGCGGAAACTGGGCCTGCCCGTCATTTCCATAGATTACCTCCCTCCGGGGAACCGCCGGCAGGCACGTGAGACAGCTGAAAAGATCAAGCGGCAGGGGTTCATCCCCTGGGTGGCCGACAAGGACCTTTCGAGCCTGGGTGTGGGTTCCGTGGAGGTCGTCCCCCGCAGGATCCTGGGCCTTTACGATGGAAGGGAAGCGGCGGAACCGAGCGAGTTGAAGATTCACCGCTTTGCGGTCATGCCGCTGAACCACATGGGGTACACCGTTGAATTGCGCGACATGGGCCGGCCTCTTCCGGACATGATCATGGAAGGGCGCTACGCGGGTGTCGTGGTCTGGCCGTTCACGGAAAAATCGGCGCGTTCCGGATTCGGCGAATGGCTGGCGAAAACCGTCCGCGAAGGCGTGAAGGTGGCGTTTCTCGAATCCTTCGGCATGCCGGTTGCCGGTTTTCCGGGTGGGATGGGGATGACCGCCCCGATCATGGATACGCCGCATCCGCCGTTCCGGATCCTGGAGAAGAGCCGCATGATGGGCTTCGAAACACCGCCGGTTCCCCTCCCGGACAATTTCCAGCCGGTTGCCATGAAGTCCGGGGAAGTGCTGCTGAAAATAGCGGACCGTCAGGGCGCGGTATCGGAGGTCGCCGGAATCACTTCCTGGGGAGGGTATGCGCTGTATCCGTTTGTCATAGGACCGGTCCTGGATGAACGGACCGCCTGGGTGGTGGACCCGTTCAGGTTTTTCAGGGAAACGCTCCGTCTCCCCCTGTTTCCCGTTCCCGATACCACGACCGAAAACGGCTCGCGCCTGCTGCTTTCCCACGTGGATGGCGACGGTTACGAAAGCCGTTCCGAATGGCCCGGCGGTGGGTATGCCGCGCAGGAGCTGCGCGTAAGGATTCTGGAAAAATACCGCATTCCGGTGACGGTTTCCGTAATAACCGGAATTACCGCTCCGAACGGGCTTTATCCCGACAGGTCGCGGGAGTACGAGGAATATGCCAGAAAGATATTCGCGCTCCCCTGGGTCGAGCCCGCGAGCCACAGCTTCTCCCATCCATTCAAGTGGCATCCGGACAAATCCGCCGATGCCGAGGCATACCATCTGAAAATTCCCAACTACCGCTTCAACCTGGAAGACGAGATCGCCGGATCGCTGGAATACATCAACCGGCGGCTTCTCCCCACGGGCAAAAAGGCAAGGATGTTTCACTGGACGGGTGACTGCAACCCGACTGACGAGGCTGTGGCCGCGGCTTACCGCGCCGGAGTGGGCAACATCAATGGTGGCAACACCCTCATGACGGAGTCATACCGCTCCATCACCGCCGTGGCTCCACTGGGAATCGACCGGGGCGGCCTGTTCCAGGTGTATGCCCCCAACGAGAACGAGAACGTCTACACGAATCTCTGGACGAGCGGGTTCGCGGGCTACGGCAGGGTGCTGGAGACCTTCAGGCTGACGGACGGCCCGCGTCGCCTGAAGCCGGTGAACATTTATTATCATTTCTATTCAGCCACGAAACAGGCGTCCCTCGCAGCCCTGGACAAGGTCCATTCCTGGGCCGCCGGTCAGCATCTCAACAGCATTTTCGCCTCAGGTTACGCGGAAAGAGTCCTGGATTTCAACCGGACCGTGGTGGCGCGCACTTCAGATGGCTGGCTGGTCAGAAACGGGGGATCGCTCCGGGAGATGCGCATACCTTCCGGCCTCGGCTTTCCGAGCCTTGGAACCGGTGTGAATATTGCAGGTTTTAATGAACATAATGGTGAACGGTACGTCCATCTGGGCCCGAGCGGGACTGCGCAAGTCAAATTACGGAAAAAAATGGACGACAAGCCGTACGTTTCCCGCGTGAACGGTACTCTCAAGAAATTCGTGCGCAACGGACGGGGCATGTCCTTTACCCTCACCGGGATGACGGCAATGGAACTCGTTCTTGAAAATGCCGGGCAGTGCACTGTCTTTTCGGGTAACAGGGCGCTTGTGCCCGCTTCGGCAAAGAACGGCAGGAAGACCTATCGCTTGAAGGAAGGGGAACATGCTCTCAAAGCCGAGTGCGGAAAATAGGGCTAAAACCAGGGAACGGTTCTCCGATCCGCTGCTTTCCTTCGGCATCGTGCTGCTTTTCCTGCTGCTGCTGTTTGCGCTTTTCCCGGAAAAGCGGATCATGGAGACCATGGCGAGATCGCCTGCCAAAAGCCGGCTCGTCCTCAGCTACCGTGAAGCCTTCCTGCGCACCATGCCGTATGACAGCGGCCTGCGCGTCAAGCTTGCCGAAGGGCTGACGGAGTCCGGGCAGTTCAAGAGGGCGCTGAAGGTGCTCGACGAGCAAGAAGGCACCTGGCTGAAGCATCGCGAAGGATATCTCAAGGTGCGCTATCGCGCTCTGAAGGGACGCCTGGAAAGCAACGCATTGACTCCGGGCGAGAGGAACCAGCTGCAGGACGAATTTTCGCGAGTGGCACGGGAACTGGACTCCGTCAATCCCGCATTCCTGGCCCGTGAGAAAAGCCTGGCGACCGCTGGCACTACGGCCCCGGAATCTTACTTGGAAAGGGCAAGGCGGTATTTCGAGGCTATGAAGGGGGCTGGCAGCGTGGCGAAACGCAGGGAGCTTTTCATGAAAGGTGTGAGATCCCTCCAGGCGGGAAATCTTCCCGTCCAAGCGCTGGCCGAAGGGGAAGCCAATATTTCCGGCCTGGAATCTGATCGGGAAACACTCCTTTTCATGACCAGAATAGCTCTCGGGGCAGGCAGGCCCGCTGCCGCGCAACGCTTCATTTCCCGGGCGCTCGGCATGCATCGCGGCCCCGGCCAGGGTGGTGGCGCATGAGACGGCGGTATTCATTCAAGAGCGCGGTTTTTACTGCCTTTTTAGTGACGATGTTTGTCGCCATGCTGCCGACGATGTTACTGGCCAGGCAAGATGCAGGGATCATACCCTATGACGCGGAACTCTACGAGACGGGCTACAAGGTTTTTCTCATGAACGGGAACGTGGCCGACGGTTTGAGGCTTGCCGAAAATGCGCTGCGGCAGCGGCCCAATGACGTGGTATGGCGCAAGCGGGCCGCCCAGTGCGCCGAATGGTCCGGTTCGCCGGCAGCGGCGCTGAAGCATTGGTCATACCTGGCATTAACGACAGGGGACCCTGAGGCGAACGATCATGCATTGAAGCTGGCAACCGTCCTGAACGATACGCGCTCCAGGATGGAATTGCTGAAGAAACGGCTGCGGAAGGACAGCGACATCGCCACGGTGCGGGCTTTTGTGGATGCCGCCGAGTCACTGGGTGAAACCGGCGAGGCAATCGCGGTGCTCGAAACACTCAGGAGCGGGCCGCACGCCCGGTACGCGCATGAGACGCTGGGCCGCCTCTATGAATCAGGCGGGGCGCCGGACAAGGCCATCCGCACTCTCAGGGAATATGGCGCCGGCCACCAGCTTTCAGCGGAGTCTCTCCGCAGGCTCGCTTCACTCCAGTATGGCAGGGGTGACCTGGAAGGCGCATACCGGACTCTCAAGAGAGGCATGAACACACCCGCGGCCGATGACCCGGAGTACCTTTCCGCGGCAGGAGACCTGTGCTGGAGCATGCAGGACATGGAATGCGCGGTTGCCGCTGCCGGGAGACTGGCGGCAAAGGGAAAGGCGCGGGAAGACGACTACCGGCGCATGATTTTCGTCCTGCGGGAATCGAATCCCGAGAAAGCTTATGACGTGGCCCTGGAGGCGTGCGGACGCTTCGGCTGCCCGGTTTTTTTCAACGAGGTCGCAGACCTGGGGGAACGGCTGGGCAAATGGCGGGAGCTGGAGCGGTTTATCAACGGCATCGGGGCAAGCGAGCGGGCGCAACTGGAAAGGACCGGCAGGTACTGGGTGTTGCGTGCCAGGGTCTATGCCCAGGTGGGCAGGGTGGAGGAAGCGGTGTCCTCCTACCGTGAAGCATTGCGCATCGAGCCCGGCGACGGGGACCTGCGGGCAGGCTACCTCTGGCTGCTGATGGACCTGGACAGATTCAAGGACGTGAAGGAAGCGGTCGGCAGATGGCCGGAAACAATGGTCGGGACTGAGCAGATGGCAGATGCCCTTGGAGCGGCCCATGCATTCCTTGGTGATTACGGCAATGCCCTGATTCTGTTCCGGGAAAGGTATAAGGCGCGGAAAGGCGATCCCCTGTGGCTTTTGGCCTATGGTGATGTCCTGGAGCAGAACAACCTTGCCCAGGAAGCCTTCCACGAAAGGATGCGCGGCCTCCGCCTGTTGCGGGCGGGCAAAAAGGGGCTGGAATCATCTGCTTCAGCCAGGGAGCGGAGCCGGGCGGATCTTGCCAGGGTCCTGCTCCAGCTGCAGAAGGGAGACCGGCTGGACCCCCTGATGAAGAAGGTCATGCAGGGCAGCGCCGATCCTGAAACCAGGGAGCTTGTGGCTGCCTGGGCTCTCTCCACTGAACGGAGCGACTTCGCCCGCTGGTGGTTGGTGCGGAAATACGCGGACACCGGCAAGAAGCCTGCCTGGGTGGAGCTGGGGCTGGCCCTGGAAGAGAACGACCGGGACAAAATGGCTGCACTGCTGGCTGAAAAGCCCGGTCGCCTGCCCTACCGGGATGCCATCGAAGCGGCGCAACGGACCGGCTCACTTCCCTTGAGCGAAGAGATGGCGTGGCACCGGAGCCGGACCAATCCCGATGACTACCTCCTGTACGAGCAGGTCCGGGAGATATATTCCCGGCACCCCTCGTTTATGGCCTATGGGCTCAGGCTGCTGGATCGCGGCGGCATCGGCGGCCTGGAAAACAGGTTCGAAACGTCGCTGCCGCTGACGCGGCGCTACAGCCTGTTCGCCGGGGCCAGCCACACGATAAATTCGTCCCTGAAGAACGGCGTGCTGGCCAGCTATCCTTCCGGAGATACCTGGGCGAAGGCCGGAGTGGCCGCCCTCTATAGCAAGGGGAAAGGCGAATTCTCGGTGGGGTGGCGCTCCGCCCTGGATGACGTGGTCACCTTTGGCGCAACCGCTTCCTACCGGTTGTTCTCACGTCTGGAGATCGAGGGGGAGTTCGGCTATTCCGCTCCGGCGGATGAGTCAGTGCCGCTGATCATCGGTGGGGTGAAGGACTTTGGCGCCGTACGCCTGATCTTTTCCCCGACCGTGCGTGACACTGTCCAGGCCGGATTTTCCCATGTGCTGCTGCGTGATCAGTCGCGGAATCTTCTGGGCAGCGGCTCGACGTACACACTGGAACTGTCCCACAAGCTCACTTTCTCGTATCCCGATTTCTCTGTCAGGGCGTTCACGGGGTACTACGATTATTCCAAGGAACGTGCCCCGAGGGGCGCAATACTGGCGCTGATACCGCCGGGAGCGGCCAGGGACGCCTCTTTCTTCGTGCCGGACTCCTATTACCAGTTGGGCATCGGGGCCGATTTCGGCCAGGCGTACCGGGATGTTTACTCGCAGAACTGGAAGCCGTTCGGCAGCACCTCGGTCTTCTGGCGGACCGATTCCGGGGTCGGCTTCGATTTCGGCCTGGGGACCCACGGTCCGCTGTTCGGTTACGATTCGCTCTGGTTCCAGTTCTCCCTTTCCCGGGGGACGGCTTCGTCCGAAGAATTGAGCGCCATTGTCGAGATGGGGTACAAGTATTTTTTCAACTAGGCGATCGCTGTCCTGTGAATAATCTTCACCCCTCACCCGGGCTGCGCCCACCCTCTCCCTTGATGGCGAGGGTAGGAAAAGAAGACCTTCTCCATTGAGGGAGAAGGTGGCCCATGGGGCCGAATGAGGGGGGCTGGGAAAAAGATTGAATTGAACAGAAAGGGGATTCATATGAAATTTCTTAGAGCTGCCATGGTCTGCGGGGTGCTGTCCCTTCTCGCTGCATGCGTGACCATCAACCAGGGAGCACAGGAGCCTGTTTCATTCGCCGGAGGCTGGGTGATGCTACCGTTCGTCAACAACACGGAGACCCCCTACGCCGCGGAACGGGCCGAATCGATCACTGCTTCTCTCCTGTATGCGCGCGGTGTGAAGAACCTTGCCGAATCTCCGCGCGAGGCCAGGGAAGACGAGATCTCCGTTGGGAGAAAGGGAGAGCGCCAGAAGGAGGCGCTTGAATGGGCGCGCAAGAACAAGTACAGCTACGCGGTGACGGGTACGGTCAATGAATGGCGCTACAAGGTGGGGCTTGACGGCGAGCCGGTGGTGGGTATAACGCTGCAGGTTTACGCGCTGCCCGAGGGCAAACTCGTCTGGAGCGGAACCGGGTCCAAAAGCGGCTGGAGCAGGGGCGCCGTCAGCGCGGTTGCGCAACAGGTCATCGACCGGCTGCTGGAAACCATGCGCGTAAAATGAACACACTCATGAAATCCATACGAAAGGTCCCCCCGTGGGTGGTGCAGTGGCTCGAAACCATTGCCATTACCTTCCTGGTGCTTGCCGGGGGATATTACTTCAACGGGAACGACCCTTTCCTGGTCACCTCCCGGTTTCCGTGGCTCTGGTTCGCGCCGATCCTGGCGGCACTGCGCTACGGGATGGGGCCCGGCCTTGCCTCGGTGTCGATCATCGCCCTGCTCATGTTCCTTGCGGACCGGACCGGAAGGTTAGCGTACCACTTCCCCATGGACCACATGCTCGGGGGATTGCTCCTTACCATGATCTGCGGGCAGTTCGGCTCTGTGTGGCGCAAAAGGCTGAAACGGGCCGACATGCTCAGCGAGAATGCCCTGGAAAGGGCGCAGCAGATTTCCCGGGCCTATTTCATGGTCAGGCTGTCCCATGACCGGCTTGAACAGAACCTTATCAGCAAGCCGCTGACCCTCAGACAGGCCATGGTGGACATGCGGCTGTTCCTCATGCGGCACGGCGGGGAGATCAACAGCGAGGTCGCGGGAGAGCTCTTGTCCATACTTTCCCACTACTGCAGCCTGGACAGCGCCGCCATCTACCTGGTCGAGAACGGCAGGCTTTCCTCCACTCCCGTTGCTTCATGCGGCAAGGGCGCGCCGTACGATCCTGACGATCTCCTGCTTCGCGCTGCCATGGAATCGGACAGCACTGCCTACCAGTCCGTGGAAAAGATGTCGCCGGAGCAGCGCAGCAGCTACCTGGTCGCTTCCCCGATGCGCAGCAGTTCCGGGGAACTGCTGGCGGTGCTGCTGGTGTCCGAGATGCCCTTCCTCGCCTTGCAGAGGGAAACACTGCAGATACTGGGGGTTCTGCTCTCCTATTGCGTCGAGCATGCCGCCGCGACGGTCAAGGCCGCGGAAATCCTGGAGGTGTTCCCGGCCTGCCCGCCGATCTTTGCCTCCGAACTCATAAAAATGCACCGCCTCAACTGGGAACTGGGCATCGAAAGCACCCTGGGCCTGCTCCGCGTGAACCCCAATCCCAGGGATGCCGAAATGGCGCTTACCATGGAGAAGAAACAGCGCGGCCTGGACCATGTCTGGAGGCTCCCGACTCCACAGGGAATCCTGCTGATAACGCTCATGCCGTTTTCCAATATTACCGGCGGCGAAGGGTACCTGACCCGTGTCAGCAAATTCGTCCGCACCAGGTTCGGCATACGGCTGGGAGACGAACTTATAACGTCCCGCCTGCTCCAGATAGTGCCGACCGTTTCTCCCGTGGGTCACCTGCGCGAGCTCTTGAAGCTGGAGGGGATAGATGGCGAATCTCAAGTTCCCGCTGTACACGCTGCTGAGTGAGCTGGCCAGCATCTGCGCGCTGTTCTTCCCGGGCGCGGGCTGGCCGCTGTTCACGGCGGCATTCATCCTTCACCTCGCGGCCAGCCTGTGCTTTGCACTGACGCTTCCCGTCACTCTTCCGCCGGGATACCTTGACAGAAGGAGCCAGGGGCTGCTGTTCTTCTCATTTATTTTCTTCATGCCCCTTTTGGGCATCCTGGGGATGATGCTCATACTGCTCTACTTCAGGATGGCGGGCAAGAAACGGGTGAGGCCCGAATTCTTCATCATGCCGCGGCTTCCCTTCACCGCAGTGGAGGGGGTCAAGCCGGTGACCATGGGGGAGGGGGGCGCCTGGTCGCGCCTCAAGGATGAGTCCATCTCCCGGCAGATCAAGATAGAGGCGCTCATGGCGGCTGGCGCCGTTCCCGGGCAGCAGGGAAGCCGGCTGCTGCAGATGGCGACCGGGGACAGCGATGACGAAATCCGCCTCGTGGCGTTCAATATTTTCGACAAGAGGGAGAAAAACATCAGCGCCGCAATCAGCCGCATGCTCCAGGATCTGAAAGCCACGGAAGACGAGGGTGAAAAAGGGGTGATCTGCGGGAGGCTCGCTTTTTCCTACTGGGAGTTCATCTACAATGAACTGGTCAGGGACGAGCTGAAGGAGTTCTGCCTGGACCAGACGCTGCATTATGCGCGGATGAATGAAGAGCTCAAGGGGCCGAGTCACCCCATTTCCATGCTCATGGGCCGGGTCCTGCTTCTGCGCGGGGACACGGACGGCGCGGAGCGGGCCTTTGAAAGGGCGCTTGCCCTGGGCGCCGCGCCGGGCAAGGGCGTGCCGTTCCAGGCGGAGCTCCTGTTCCGGAAGCGGGATTTCGCGGCGCTGAAGCGCCTTCTTTCCGGCTGCCCGACCTTGCGCCACAAGCCGGGCATCGGGGCGGTCGTTTCCTTTTGGGGAGGGGCATAGATGGATCGTTTTCCGAGGGCCGACCGTGTCGATATCATGCTGCTCCTGGAAGGTACGTTTCCCTACGTCAGCGGCGGGGTATCCGGCTGGGTGGACCAAATGATACAATCCTTTCCCGAATACCGCTTCGGAGCGGTGTTCATCGGCAGCCGGCCGGAGGATTACGGGGAGCAGCGTTACGAGCTGCCGCCCAACCTGGTCCACCTGGAAGCGCACTACCTTGGAGAACAGGGAGAGGCGCCCATGATCAGGCGCCGCCCGGGCAACCCGGAAAAGCTGGAGGCCATGAGAAACTGGCATTCGTCGTTTCTGTCCCGCAGTGCTACGGACTCGGAAAAGAGGATTGTCGATCCCCGGTTCTACTGCTCCTCCGCGGACGGAGTGGACTACTCCCAGTTTCTCTATTCAGAGTATGCGTGGGAGTTCATCACCGAAATGTACCAGTCCCGCTGTACCGACCCGTCGTTTCTCGATTACTTCTGGACGGTCAGGAGCATGCACGGGCCTCTCTGGAGGCTGGCATCAATCGCGGAAGGATTGATTCCCGCGGGGCTCTATCATGCCGTTTCCACCGGTTATGCCGGTTTCATGGGCGCAATGCTGGGCAGCAGCCGGCAAAGGCCGCTCCTGTTGAGCGAGCACGGCATCTATACCAAGGAACGCAGGATCGACCTTTTGCAGAGCGACTGGATCAGGGACAACCGGGAAGCGCTGCAGAAGGACCCGGCTGAAATCAGCTATTACCGGACCCTGTGGATGCGCTTTTTCGAGACGCTGGGAAGGATCTGCTACTCGGTTTCCGGCGATATCGTATCCCTTTACGAAGGCGCAAGGCTCAGGCAGATCGAGGACGGCGCCCCTGCCGAACGTACGCGGGTCATTCCCAACGGTATCGACCTGGAGAGGTTCGCGCCGGTTGAAAGTGCCGAACGGCGGACTCCGCCTCCGGTGCTGAGCCTGGTGGGAAGGGTGGTGCCCATAAAGGACATCAAGACCTTCATCCGCGCCATAAGGATACTGGCCGACAGGATTCCGGAAATAGAGGGCTGGATAGTGGGCCCGTTCGACGAGGATGTGGACTACGCCGATGAATGCCGGGCATTGGCGGAGAGCCTGCAGGTGAGTGAGCGGGTGCGTTTCATGGGCATGAGGAACGTCGAAGAAATATACCCCCGGTCCGGCGTCGTTTTGCTCAGCTCGATCAGCGAGGGTCTGCCTCTGGTGGTCATCGAGTCCTTTGCTGCCGGTGTACCTGTTGTTGCCACCGATGTGGGCGCCTGCAGCCAGCTCGTTTACGGTGTCGGCCCCGAGGACCGCGAACTCGGTGCGGCCGGTGCGATCGTGGGCATCAACGATCCCAAGGCGCTGGCGGAAGCGTCCTGCGAGTTCCTGCAATCGCCGGAACAGTGGAAGGCGGCCAGTGACGCTGCCCTGCGCAGGGTCCGGCGCTATTACACCACCGGAAGGATGGTTTCCGAGTACCGTAAACTCTACGAAAAGGGGTTGCAGCAATGGCAGGCATAGGATTCGAACTGCGCAAACTGATGAAGAGGGATTCCTATTTCTCCCTGCTCCAGGCCTATGCCTATGCCGGGATCATCAGCAGCGGCCCCTGGATTCTCTCCATAATCGCGGTGCTCTTCATCGGCATCATTTCCCTCAAGGTGGTCATCCCGCCTTCGCTCATCAGCCAGTTCCAGACCGCGGTGACCTACCTGATGGCCGCCAGCCTCATACTTACCGGGTTTTTCCAGCTTGCTTTCACCCGTTATAGCGCCGACCGGATCTTCGAAAAGGAACACTACCGCCTCATACCCAACATGAATGGCGTCATCCTCATGGTGACCACCGTGGCGGGTTGTCTGGTCTTCCCCTTCGCACTCCTGCTGTTCGACGCCCAGTCCCTGTTGTTCAGGATCCTGTTTGCCACGACCTTCGTGGTGCTGTGCAATGTCTGGATCGCGGCCATCCTCCTTTCGGGATTGAAGGCCTACAAGTCCATCCTGGCAAATTTCGCCATAGGGTACGGAGTCACCGTGGTCCTGGCGGTATCCCTGCGCTTCCTGAACTTGGAAGGCCTGATGCTGGGGTTCCTGGTCGGCCAGTTCGTCCTGCTCATGGGCATGCTGCTGGTGGTTTACCGCAATTACCCCTCCCGCAAGTTCCTGGAGTTCGACTTTCTGCGCAAGGGCAGGGTGCGCACTGCCCTGGTGCTGACCGGTTTTTTCTACAACCTGGGCATCTGGGCCGACAAGATAGTGTTCTGGTTCCACCCCTATACCGGTAATCCGGTCATCGGCCCCTTGCGGGCCTCCGAGGTGTACGACCTGCCCATATTCCTCGCCTACCTGGCCATCCTGCCGGGCATGGCGGTGTTCCTGGCCAGGATGGAGACCGACTTCGTGGAGTTCTACGACAAGTATTACGATGCGGTCAGGGAGGGCGGCACGCTCAACCACATTTATGAAATGAAGGACGAGATGGTGCGGATGGCCCGCGAGGGGATCTACGACATCATGAAGATCCAGGCTATCGCCGCCATCGGCATCTTCCTCCTGGGCCGTCCGCTGCTGCGGCTGGCGGGAATTGACGAGCTCATCTTCCCGCTGCTCTACGTGGATGTGGCAGGAGCCAGTTTTCAGGTGGTGTTTCTCGCCATCCTTAACATCTATTTCTACCTTGACCGGCGCAAGAGGGTGCTTTCCCTGGTCATGCTGTTCGCCGGGCTGAATATCGTCTTCAGCATCCTTTCCATCATGGCCGGGCCATTCTTCTACGGGTACGGGTTCGCCCTGTCGCTGGTCGTTGCCATCTTTGCCGGCATGCTGCTCCTGGACCGGGACCTGGGTATTTTGGAGTACGAGACCTTCATGCTGAGGTAGGGTGAATTGAAATAATCCTCTCTATCCAATCCACCACTTATGCCCATTCCTGGGCACTTGCCAGAGGTTTGTCATCTGCGGAAACATCATTGCCAACGGTAAAAGGAAGCGTCAGTCGCAGGCAGTTTACTTGGGACGCTTCCTCCTTTCCCCGGCCTGGCATTTCTCGGACCGGTTTCTAATGTAAATAAAATAATTACGCGGAATGTTGACGAAAAAGCGGCGACGGGTGTAAAAATATGCTAATTTTCGTTTTCCCGGGAGTCTTTCATGCTGATTGATATGGGGATGCGGGTTTCGTGTGGGACAAACAGGGCCGTCCGTGCCAGCTGCAAGCTGGTCGGGCGGCTTTCTGATTTGCAGTCTGCCTCCTCCTGTTGAGCAATCCTGGCTGGAAGTAAGCGTCGGGCTGTCTGCGAGTTGCTGGAGGGTCAGATCTACAGAATTCAGCTTATGTGATCTGTAGATCTGGCCGTTAAGGGTTCTGTGACCCCTAACGGTTCCTCAACAAAAATGAGCATGGCAAATACCGAATCGCCATGCCTGTCGAAAGGTGTGCACATGGAAACTTTCTCTGAAGATTCACTGCGCAGGGGGCACAGGCTGGCCGTCCTCATCGGCTGGGCTATGATCTTGAGCGTCCTGGCGTATGCCGGGGTAGTCGAATTCCTCTCGCGAAGCAACGCCCCCTTTGCAGGTTATTCCCCGCTTCCGGCCGATGTATTCAACACGCTCCGCCTCGTGCTGCTCGGGGTCTGCCTGATCGATTACGCGATCATCCCTTTCCTGCGCAACCGGGTCCTGTTGGCACGGAATCAACCGGGAAGACCGTCGGTCGGCAATCTGCCGGCGCCAGTCGCCAGGCTGCTGAGCGCCTCTGTCATCACCTTCGCCTTCTGCGAATCCATTGCCATCTATGGGCTTGTCCTGTTCCTCTTGAACGCCGCCCGGCAGGAATTCTACCTGTTCCTCTGCCTGTCGCTCCTTGCCTTCGTGATCCACTTCCCCCGCCATGAGCGCTGGCAGGAGTGGGCGCGGAACATGGGAAACGCTATCAGGTCGGAATTTAAGTAAGCAGAAGAAAGGAATATGTGGAAAAATGGGGAAGTGTCGCTATTTATCCAAATTATCTTTGCTGAATCATAATATTGACAGAGGTGATAATGCCAACCAGGGTGACGACCCGCCTGAAATGAGGCGGGTCAATCCCCTGCTCGTTAGGTGGGCACTGCATATCGGCGCTAAAAATAGACAATCAGGAATTAGTTTAAAGAAAAATTAAAGAGGAAACCATATGAACAATTGGTTTACAATAGATCAAATTGACAAGGACACTTATATCATCAGCGAATACCGCCACTGGGAGGAAACGCATTGTTTTCTCCTGAATGGCTCTGAACACAGTCTGCTGATTGATACCGGGCTTGGAATCTGTAATATCTATGACAACATCATTACGCTGACTGACAAGCCGGTTACCGCAGTAGCCACTCACATTCACTGGGATCATATTGGCGGTCATCAATACTTTCCAGATTTTTATGCTCATGAGGATGAACTGAACTGGCTGAGCGGAGAATTTCCTCTGACGATGGAGCAGATTCAAGGCATGGTCGTTGACCGCTGTGACCTGCCGGAAGGTTATGATGTAGACAGATATGAATTTTTTCAGGGGAAGCCGACACGTGTACTCAAAGATAATGACGTTGTTAATCTTGGGGATCGCGTTGTTCAAATCGTGCATACGCCCGGGCATTCGCCGGGGCATATGTGTTTTTGGGAAAATGAACGCGGTTATCTTTTTACCGGTGACCTGGTTTATAAAGACACATTATTTGCTTACTATCCGTCCACCGATCCAGAGGCGTACCTCAACTCTCTAGAGCGGGTGTCGGCGCTGCCGGTGAAACATGTATTCCCGGCACATCACACGTTGAATATTCAGCCTGAGATTCTGGTCCGAATGCGAGACGCTTTTCGGCAGTTGCAGGGTGAGGGCAAATTGCATCATGGTAGCGGAACATTTGACTATGGCGACTGGGCAATATGGCTTTAATCGGCCAGGGTTCGATGCACACTTCCAATTTGGTGGTCTAGGGCGCGTTGTTGATAAAGTAAACTTAGCGACGCGAATTATCTCAAATAACTTGAATTTTTACGAAGAGGGAGAGGAAAAAGAATGCCGAGGCAGGCACGACTGGAAACGCCAGGGACGCTGCATCATGTGATAGAGTCACCCAAAGGGGTCAGGGCTACACATTTCATATTTTAAGCAACCCCTTCACCCGTTTAATCTTTTCCCCTGGCTCCTTTTACTTCTCCAATTTCAATTGAAACCTGCGACTTGCCTCCGTAATTGCTGATTCACGTATTGCATAACGAGAATGTTACCGCATTAATCTCAGTGGGGCGCTTGCTCACAAAAGCGCACCAAAAAGGCAGCGCCCTTGTTCCCTTCCATGGTTAACTCCCCCCGCAACTGCTTTGCCAGCATCGTTACCAGTTGCATCCCCAGTGTGCCGGTCCGGGTAATGTCCAGATCTGACGGTAGCCCGATGCCGCTGTCCGCCACCCTGAGGGTAATCTGCCCATCCTCGCCCTTGAGAAAGCTCACGAGGATCTCCCCCTGTCGGTTCCCGGGAAAGGCGTGCTTGATGGCGTTGGTGATCAGTTCGTTGATGATCAGGCCGCACGGGATTGCCTGCTCCAGGCCGATTGAGATCTCTTCGCAGTCTATCTTGAGCGCCACTCTGTCGGGGTCCGCCATGTAGGTCTGCAATAGGTTCACGGACAGGTCCTCAATATACATGGCGAAATCTATAGAGGTGAAATCAGCCGATTTGTACAGCCTTTCATGGATGAGAGCCATCGCCCTGATCCGGTCCTGGCTCACCCGGAAGGCCGTGAGCGCCTCCCCGTCCCTGATACCCTCCGACTGGAGATCGAGGAGGGAACAGATTATCTGAAGATTGTTCTTTACCCGGTGGTGGACCTCCTTCAAAAGGACCGACTTCTCAGCGAGGGATGCGCGGATCTGCTCCTCCGCCCGCTTTCGCTCGATCAACCGCCACATCCCTTCCATCAGCAGGGTCAGCTGGTTTACGTCGCCCTCGTTGTAATCCTCCTCTTTGTTCCCGACGCCGGCCACCAGCACAATCCTGCCGTCGATTATTACCGGCAGGTTCATATGGCGCGCAAGCCGGACGTGTCCCTCGGGCGTACCTTTTTTCCATGGATTGGCTGCGGCGTAATCGTTGGTGATGACGGGCCGGCGCTGCCGCACGGCTTCGCCCCACAATCCGGTCGTTGCCACAGGATAAATCCTCGGATAGCCCGGCACCCTGCACTCGTCCATGGCTTCGTGGGACCAGAGCTGCATGGTCATGACGCTCTCGTCTTCGTTCATGAACGCCAGGTAGCCCAGCCTGCTCCTGGTCACTCTTACCGCCGCTTCAAATGCGAAGCTCATGATCTCATCCAGTGTCGAGCCGGACATCTGGTTCAACTGGAGCAACGCCTCCCCCCGCTCGGCATTGAGGCGCAGTTCCTCCTCGGCCCGCCTGGCTTCGGTGTTGTCGAGGAACGTGGCTATGACGGTCGGTTTTCCAAGGTACTCGATAACACCGGCCGAGACGATGACCCATCTTTCCTCACCGCTCTTGGCGATCAACCTATGTTCATACTTACTCGGCGCCGGTTCTCCCCGCAGCCGGGACCTGCTTCGTTCACGAATCAGCTCCTTATGATTATCGCCGCACCAATCCCAGAAATTCATCTTCAGAAGCTCACCCTCGCTGTATCCGAAGAAACTGGTCGTGGCTGGATTCGCGTAGATGAACCTGTCCCCTTGATGGAGGACGATGGCCGCGGGGGCTGTCTCGGCCAGCACCCGGAACTTCTCCTCGCTCTCCCGCAAGGCATCCTCCGCCTTCTTTCGTTCCGTTATGTCCGTGGTAAAAGAGCAGCTGAATTCCTGTTCTCCGTACATAAGATAGTCGATCATCACCTCAACCGGATAAATCGTCCCATCCTTGCGGCGGTGAAAAGATTCAAACATATAATTTCCGGCGGCAGCCAGTTTGCTTCTGTGCTTCTTCCAGAATTCCCTGGTAAGGGAGGGATCGATATCAAAGAAGCTCATGGAGGATATCTCTTCCCGCGAATAACCGAGGGCCTTTGCCGCGTGCTCATTGGCGGAGAGAATCCTTGCTTCACCGTCCCCCCTCATTATCTCTATGGAGGCCTTGTCGATGATGAAATGGCTTATCTTCAGGGCATCTTCGGCCTTCTTGCGCCGGCTTATGTCCATCACTATGCCCTGATAGTGGGATATCTTGCCATCGGAATCCCGCTCAACAACCGTCCTGTCGTATACCCAGCGAATATCCCCACCCTTGGTGATTATCCGGTATTCCTGCTGAAAGCTCTTCACTCCTTCGGCGCAGTACTCTGCTACCTCCGAGGCAACCCGTTCCAGGTCCTCCGGATGCAACATTGCCGCAAATGTGACGGCGCCGGAAAGGAGTTCATCCCGGGTGTAGCCGAATTGTACGACATTCGCAGAGACAAGTTCCACCGGCCATCCTTCGGTAGCCCGCCATCGGAATAAAACCACGGGGCTGTTCTCCACCACCAGGTTGGCCTGGTGCAGCTCTTCGGAAATCCGCTGCTGTTGCGCCAGGGACTGGGTGAGCTGGATATTGGCGATGCTGATCCTTGATATCAGCACCGCCAGTTTTGTGAAGAACTCCATGCTGCTCTCGATGGTCTGCCTGCTCCACCTCGGCACCCTATCGAGGGCCGCCAGGTACTCTTTCTCGTCGAAACCGTAGGTCTGCGCCTGCTTTCTGAAAAGCTCGTAATCCGGAATCTCGTCATCGAAGAGGAACTGTCCCATGAAAATATTGGCGATATGCTTTCCGCCTATGATTATTGGGGTAGCGATGTCCCACATGTTGTTCCGGCATTTGTAGAGGGAATATTTCCCCTCCGCGATGTTCCGGGTAACATATGTGTCACTCTCCATGCAATTTTTCAGGGTTTCCGGGTGAAGCCGGTGAAATCGGGTGCAGATTTCCTGCCACCCTATGGCGACCAGGACGTTGCCGTTTATGTCGGTTATAGACATCGGGAGTTTGGTCGCTTTATGAAAAGAATTCATCAGATCCTGGAGAGCATGGTAATCAATCATAGCGCCGATTTCCTGACGGCTTAAGTTCCTATCCCCGGACAACAGGCTTTCCGGATCGGCAATCGAAAAACCGCTCATTCCGCCCAACGTTCCAACAGAGGCATTGGGCGCCTTTCTGCGGAAGGTCAACAGATGACCGGGCATGCCGTCCATCTCGGCATTGCTAATGAAGACCTTTACAAAGGATACCAGTCCGTCCCTTCTCAATATCCTCGTCTCCAGGTCTACCGATCTCCCGCCCCCCGTCAAAATCGACAGCGCATCGCGCCACGATTCGGGATTGAGAAAGAATGAAAGGCCCAGTATGGGCTGCCCCAGCAGTTCCTCCCTTCCGTAGCCGGTCAACTCGCTGAAGGAGGCGTTCAGGTCCAGAACCCTGCCGTCGGCGGCTCCGGCGACCAGCACCGCCTCTCTTGAGGCGTGAATATCCGGTAAGGCGGTCTGCCCCGGAGCGGAGTCGGCGGCCCAGGAACGCCCGGCCTCAATTTCCGATTCCCGTTCAGGGATGACACCGTCGGCAGATTCGAAGACCCTGTAGCCGTGTTCCCTCAGGAGCCTGACAGCGCCCTGCGGATCCTGCCCCTCATCGTCGATCAGCAGATACTTTTTCACCTGAACCCCTCTTTCATGTCACTGCATGTTCTCGGAGCCTTTTCACCCTTCGATCAGCCACTTGACCAGATTTCGGGGTTAGTGTAAAGAGATTTTTATGGTCGTCTGGGGGTTGTTTTGTAGGCAGATTCTATTCGTAAATGCACCACCTGATGCAAAAGCAGGACAAGATGGGATTTTCCGGCAAGGATTCATGGGGTCAGGATTCATGGGGTCAGGTTAGAGTTCCAGATATTCATTCCGGTTGTCATCAAATCTCCAAAAGTCTAACCTGACCCCATGACCTCCGAACTGCATGATTACAGCCCTGCCTCCTCACTACTCAAGCCCTTGCGCATAATCTGATGTCGCTGCCAATAGTGCCCAAGAGCGTCCTTGAATTGTGGCCGTTGTTTCTTAATTCCCGGCAGTTTTACCTTGGTGGTCTTGGCGCCCAACCATCCTTTCTGGGGATGAAAGATCCGAAGGATGTCACTAACGTAAGCGTCTTCGTATCTCATGTTGGTAACGTTGTCCCACGATAGGATGTTGGTTTCTCCTGGCAGAATCAGGCCCTCGTAGCTGACAACTATGTGCTTGCCGCCGCGCAGCGCAAATTCCACCGGCGGAAAATATTTGAGCACAATTTCTCGCTCGGCTTCGGTAGCCGGCTGGTAGCGATAGGCGAGTTGCTGTTCGTGCGCCGCTGCGAATTGTTTCTCATAAACCGCCCACAAGCTTTGCTCGATCGCATCGGCATTCCGAATATCAGGTATCCAGGTGAAAGAGGCAGTCTGGGTAACGACATCGCTATAATCAGTTTCGCTCACTTCATGACCGACGCTACACATGCGTTCGCTCAGCGCTGGGTGCGAGTCGAAGGGGTGAGGAATGCAAGCGGCTTGCATGGCATCGAGGAACTGAGCTGATTCGGCATACGGTGCGAGACCAGTGGCTATACGGTCGGCAATTCCGAGCTTTTCGCCGTGCCGTCCTTGTTCGGCGAATAGCCGTTCTTCAATCACGGTACGGTAACGGGCATAGGCGCTGATTTTGATCAATGCGCGTACGAGCCCTTGGGCTGAAACCAGGATGGCGGCAATGCGGTCTGCAATGA
Source organism: Geobacteraceae bacterium (assembly GCA_034933285.1). Lineage (GTDB taxonomy): Bacteria > Desulfobacterota > Desulfuromonadia > Geobacterales > Geobacteraceae > RPRC01. Next base: position 72,893 of record JAYFNT010000031.1, read on the forward strand.
ACTCGCGTTGGCGACTATCACGCTTGAGAGCGAACTCGAAAATTACACGATACAAGCGAAGCACCCAGAAGACCAATAAGGTGACGGTGTTTGCCTGCATCATAATGCAATAGTAATCGTACTGTACGAGTTTCGGGCCGAGCTCTGCGCTACTGGCAGTATCTCCTCCGCGGAAATGCGCCAACTCGTGCATAAGCACCGCATCAGCCTCGGCGCGGTCAAGCAGGCGCAGCAAGGGTAGGCTGACAAAAAGAGAGCGTCCCTTCAATGTCCGATCGTTGACGTGCAGGGGCGCTTCGGTGACAAAGAAATTTGTGTCGATGCCAGCGACGATATGATCCGGCGGCGCAGCCTCGGCCTTCACGGCCAATTCGCGAACATGCGCCCAGAGTGCCGGGGCACTGTTTTCGCTGATCAACTCGCCCTCAACATTCGTCGTTTGCGGTACCCGCTTGAAGATGCAGGCAACCGCGTAGAACACCGCCAGGGCTGCGGAGATGGCGGCTATAGCGATCAGCTTCACGAAATAGACCTTGAAGAAGAACGCTGTCAGCCAAAACGCAAGCCACACCAGCGCCGCGCCCTGCACGACCACTTCAATAGCACAAAACAACGTTAGCAGGCGCCAGCCGGTGACGAAACTCAAATACTGCATTTGACGATTGGCGAAGGCAGCGGCGCCCAGGATGCTGATAATAAGGAGCACAACGACACCAGCGATCAGTGTTGCCGCTGAAACCTGGCCGGCAACTTGAAACTGCCATAAGGGAGTAAACGGTTCAGCAACCATCTCAGCCGCTCCGGGAGGCTGGGCGTAGAGCACGAAGGACCATGTGATCAGCGGCACTAAAAAAAGCGCTGTCAGGGCTGAGACGACAATTTTGATTAAATCTTTGCGCAGGTTGTTGTTGTCTGACATGGTAAGTACCCTCCGGTTTTGTCAACAGATAAATAGAGCCAGGTTTTGAAATGACAGGTCTTATGGTTTGGTTGGGATCTTTCCTTTCTCTTGTCTAAACTATTCAAGGGATTGCCCCGTGCCGGTGCTCCGTTTCTTTTCCTGAAATAATCAGGTGTTCTGCTTGACATTACACAATGGTACGTGTAATAGTTTGTGTAAAGGAGGTGCATCATGGCTACGAACCTGGCTCTCGACGACAAACTGCTTGAGGAAGCTCGCATCGTCGGCAAACACAAAACCAAAAAGGCAGTGGTGAACGAAGCTCTTGCGGAATACATTCAACGCCGAAAACAGGCCGAAATCATCAACCTTTTTCATGTGATAGATTATGACCCCGACTACGATTACAAGAAGCAGCGAAATAAGCGATGAAGATACTCGTTGATACATCTATATGGTTTTTGGCTCTGCGCCGAAACCTGCCAACTGATTGCCCCGAGGTAACCGAATTAACTGAGTTGATCAGGGAGTTGCGTGTTCAGATCATCGGTCCAGTACGTCAGGAAATCCTTTCCGGGGTCAAGAATCGATCACAGTTCCTGAAACTGCGCAATCACCTCCGGGCATTTCCCGATCTTGAAGTGACAACCCAAGATTACGAAGCTGCCGCTGAATTTTTCAATATCTGTCGCGGTAAGGGAATCCAGGGATCAAATACCGACTTTCTCATCTGTGCCATAGCAGCGCGGCACAAGACACCCATATTTACCACGGACAGTGATTTTACGTTATTTCAGCCCCACCTGCCCATTACGCTCCACAGCCCCCGCATCTGACAGGAAAACTAAAGGTAAAGGCTACTTTTCCTGCCTAATCGGTAGTCGCGAATGTCTCAAAAAGTTGCCTGTTCCATTTTCTGCCAAACTCAGTCCCTTCGGCCTTTTCCCTGGTATAGCCCCCGGCCTCCAGCGGTCTTCCTGCCGCTGCGGGCAGAGCCACCCTCGTCTGTCGAGCCACAAAAAAGCCGCCACCCGGTATAATCCGGCAATGGCGGCCTTTGTCATCTCATCAGGCTTTCAGTCTTGCGTTACGTTCTTCCATCGGAAAAACCCCGAACGGCAGCGCACAGAGACCAACGTCCGCTGCATTGAAAGGCCCCAGGAAAATCACATGATGCGATGCACCTAAAACCGAGTGCATGCTACTCCGAGCACCATATTCTTATCAAAACCACTCGCTGAATGCCATTTAATTTTTTTCAATTAAGAGAGGAGGACCGCGAAATTTTAACCGGTTACATTGATTTTTACTTTTTTACGGGAACATCAATGTTCAGTCGGAATTCTCACGTTTTCCAAAAAATGCTTGACTCCCTTCAAACCCACATGGTATTAAATATTTCTTATATGAATATATTTTAATATACACACAAAGTGACGACGACGGAGAATTGTTCATGAACCTGAAGCCAGTCTCTAAAATGATCTGTCTGCTCTTTTTCCTGCTTACATTTGAGCTATTGATTGCCTCTTTCCCGACAGAAGAAATCTTTGCGGAATGCAACGATGAATGGCGTTTCCTGGTGGCGCAACCGCCCTCGGCATGGCCTGCCCATACAACGTCGAACACAGTTCCAATCGAGCAATTATCGTCTTTTTCCATTCGAATCCCCGTGGGATTCGAAAAAATATACCGTGTGGCAAATCTGCTGATCTTCTCTTATGGAAACAAAACCGCAAGCGTGTCTTTTGAGGAAATTTCGCGCGACACTATTCCTGACTTGCCAAAAGACACATGCATGACCATGGGAGACATAGGGCACGCAATTTTCACGAAGACGCCAAGAGACCAGCGTCCCGGTTGCGAGAGTCTCTGGCAATGGGGCTTGCGGTCGAAGTCGGTATATTTTCGTAAAAATGTGCCGGTTTCATGTGCAAAAAAGAAACATCTGACGGTCTATTACTATACGAGCGTGGATAAATTTGACCCAGCAAAACCAGGGGGGGTAGCCGTGGTGATCAACGATAAGCGTCCTGATTCATTTGCAGTGATCAGGGCGGTCGGAATCGATGTCTTAAGATTCAAGAACATCATAGGTTCCATAGATGAGGTCCAGAGGGGGCGATGAAATGATGACAGACAAGGAAAAAGAGGAATTGAAGGTGATACTTGTCAATATTTCCGAGAAAGAGCCAGGGGGTGGGATGTAAACGAGGATTCCGCCAAAATATTGAGCGAAATGCTGCAAAAGGGCAGAAGGTGCTCCAGTGCCCTTGATAAACTCCCAAGAGTCCCTGGCTGGATGCCCGGAGCTGCTTATCTGCCTGCGCAAGTCATCGGATACCTCTACAGGGAAGTGATGCACAGCAAGCAAAGCATTTATCAGATGTGCCAAACGGTACAGCTGCCACCTTATGCCACCGCATTCGAGATGGCCAGCTTGGGCTAGCCGGTACAATTCCCCATCTGCTTTTAATGTTAAAGATCTTAAGGGGGCAGGTCTCAACATTCAACAGATCTTGTCAATTGTTGAGATCTGCCCCCTATAGGTTCTTCATACTTGCTCCAACGTGAGAGAGCACAGTGCGGCATTATAGGTGTCGACATTATAGGTGTCGGGTCTCCACCTGTGACACTGTCATATGTGGAGACCTGACACCTCCGCCTTTTGGAGGAGAAAGCTATGCCGCAACCTCGAACGACTGGACGGCGAGCAGGAGTTAAAACTGACCTTTCCGCCGGACCAGGTAATAAAGAACCCCGAGATTGTGAAAAGGCTAAATCAGGGGTTTGAGAAGTTGCAGAAGGAAAAAAAGAAAGAGAGAGGGCAGGACAGGGGCCATGGACGTTGACGTGAACCACAATTGCAGTTACGTGGTCATTTTTTTAGAGGGAAATCACAATTAGGACACTGTTGCAAAGTAACCAACCAAGGAAACCACCCATTTATATTTTGCTTTGTGACGGCATACCAAAGCCAGCGCAAGCCACATTTGGGACAGCGAATAAATAGGCAGCCAAATATGGCCGAACAAATCGTACCAGCTAACCCGTAAAGATCAAGCATCAGCGCTAAATCTGATTTATCGTTCAGATGTCGCCCTATGCCGTATACCATTATACAAAAACAGATCAGTGCCCCAACAAAGCTGACAAACAGTTTCCAGCTTTGTTTAGAAATGGCTATTACCGACTTAATATCTTGAGTACTCAAAGTTTGGCACCTCATGCTTTTATTTACAGTCATTCTGTATATACGCCTGAATAAGCGCATTTACACCCGAACCGACTGTAATCCCAGTTTCCAATGAAGAATGAAAGATAGTGAAAGATAGGGTTGACCCCTTTACTCCTCGGAATTCCCCCAGGATAAACAAACCTCTTGACAATCAATGCATAATATTGTATTTTTCAAATTATATTTTTATCATTTATTCTGTTGCAGCCAAAGAAATAAAGGGGGGGCACATATCAATTGATGCAGACCTGTCCCTCAGCATGCATTTCAACAACCTGCCAGATAAAAGCCTGCCTGCCATCATGAAAGGAAAACACATGAATTCACCCAAGGCATTACATTGCGTGCAGTTTCAGCCATGCTGCCTGCGCACTATCAGCAAAATTCAGCAAAAAGAGAAATTGTCCAAGGCCCTAAGTTATTGGGCGCCCGCCGGCATTTTTGCACAAATGTTCATTGGTCCCCCAAAATCTGAAATCGCATCGATGTACGCCATTTCTTCCATGGACTGGAGACTATTGGCGGAAGTTGTCATCAGCATCGACATCATAACAAAACGAGCAGTGTTGAATGACGTAGCTCCGGAAACCGTTGATCACATCTCGGGACAATTAGGAGAATTCTGGCAGGGCGTATACTCTTATTTCGGCGGACACTAGCCAGTGTCCATGCGGGCAGTTTCAATTTTGCCGTATATTTACTCAACGCAAACGCCATGGAGACGCACATGCAACGCTTGATTCCCGCTCAACGCTTATCATTTTTATTGCTCGTTTTTTCAATAACTTCAGTCATTTCAACATTATCATGCACAGCTTCCGAAACAACATTCAAGGACGATGAGACAGAAAGGATACTCAACACCCTCGTATACAGCGATGAAGAGCAGGAAATAGCTAATAAATGGAACGATTTTTTAACAAATCGAACTCGTTTCAACAACAATGAATACCTGATGGCCATCCGCAATTTTCGAGATTGTTTTGCTCAATCGTTTTCCAAATTTGAGCAGTGCGTTGCAGGTAATGACAAGGAACGCAACAATTATACAACCTCATGGCTTACAGATTTGCAAAATCAATTTGGAAGTGAATTCATTTTCAAGAATATGGATTCAATAAAATTCATTCTGCTGGCTCTCCCGTCAAACGGTTTTCAATCATGCAAAAACGAACTCAAGGAAGCACTGTATAGCGAGTATCTCTATTTAGATACTGCAAAAGACTATGTCAGCGAATTCAAGGAATTCTCCGACACATTACCTGGTACAGACAAAATGAAAATCAAGAAAAAAATAGTTGCAAGCACGGAATACCTCGATAATTTTATCTACCCCCTACATGCAACACTATCGAGCGATGGATCGCGCGAAGCGCTGTTTGCGGCCGCACTGAAGACCAGGAAAGACATAAGTCCAAAGTTGATTGATTTTTTCTCACATCACCCGTTCTTTCAAAAGCCCTTTGCTCTTCAAAGAGCACTCCATGATCTGGATGCAATAAGATGAGTTCACTTCCGTTCCATGAAAGCAGTTCATGGGGTCAGGTTAGAGTTTCAGATATTCATTCCCGTTGTCATCAAATCTCCAAAAGTCTAACCTGACCCCATGACCCTCTGTGACAATGTCATATGTGGAGACCTGGCACCTTCGCCTTTTCTCCCAGGACGATATCCAGCACGGAGCGCGCCGCATCGGGCCTGCCGAGCCTGTCCGCGTTTCTGCGCAGGGTCTCCAGCCTCCCCGGCTCATCGAGGAGCCTTGTCACCCGGTAGACGAGGGCGCCGGTGTCGCACGCCTTGAGGGCAGCCCCATTCTCCAGGAGAAAGTCGGCGTTTCTCTCCTCCTGGCCCGGGATCGGGGCGACCACTATCATCGGGAGCCCCATGGCCAGGCATTCGGAGGTGGTAAGCCCTCCCGGCTTGGTAATGGCAAGGTCGCCGGCAGCCATAACCCGCTCGATCACCCTGGTGAAGCCTAAGGGGAAGAGCCTCCGCGGATGCGCGGCGGCAAGGTCCCTGAGCGCCTCCAGGAGCGCCAGGTTGCGCCCCGCCAGGGCCACCAGCTGGAAGTCCAGATCCAGCCTGAGGAGGCGCTCCGCCAGCTTCTCGATACCGCCGATCCCGGCGCCGCCGGCCATGAGGAGAAGGGTCTTCCTGGTCGGATCGAGGTTGAATTCGGCGGCGCACCTGATTCGCGACAGGGGATCGCTGAAGACCGGCATGATCGGTATGCCGGTGACATGGATGGTGTCCGCGGGTATCCCCCTCTCCGCCATGCGCCAGGCCACCTCCTCGTTGGCGGCGAAGTAGCCGTTCATGTGATCGTGGATCCAGAGCGCATGAACATCGAAGTCGGTCACCTGAACCCAGACCGGTTTCCTGAAAAACCCCCTGCGCACCCAGCGGGAGAGGAGCTGTGCCGGGAGGAAATGGGTGCAGACGACATGGTCGGGGGCGATCTCCCGGAGCCTCTCCTTGAGCTTGCCGGTGTTGAGCCGCTCTACGGCCCTTCTCAGCCGCGAGAGGGCGGAGTCCACCTCCTCCCGGTCGGTCCTTGAGTAGAGATAACCCCAGAAGGCGGGATGTTTCTCCACTACATCGATGTATGTCTCGCTGTAGACCTTGCGGAAGAGCCTCGGCACAAGCTCCATCAAGTCGATGTGGGTCACCTCCACATCGGGATACCACCTCTGCGCGGCGGCCTCAAGGGCCTGGGCGGCCCGCACGTGGCCGGCGCCCGCGGAGACGCTGATTACGAGGATCTTTTGTTTCACACCGGGTTCATGGCCCATTTGCGTCCCTTTCAGGCTGTTTTCCCGTCTTGATCTCCCGGGGGGCATCCTGGATGAGGATATGCCAGTTGGGGCGCGTCCAGCTTTTTCGGAACTCCACCGGGGTGGATTCCACCGCCCTTTTCTCCTTCTCGAAGCCGTCGAGAAAGAGCACGAAGTCGGTCTGCGCTTCCCTGCTTCTGTTTTGTTCGTCGAACTGGCGCACCATGTTGTTCGGTGTGCTCACCCTCCTCCCCATTATCTCGGATAGGGGGAACCTGAGCCCCCTCATCCCTGGCGCTGGTTCGTAGGCCTTGTAGACCAGCTCCGAGCAGACCAGGGAGGAGTCTGTCTGGAAATCGAAGTTGAAATCGTAGGGGCGGCCGCTGTAGCGGAAGGCGCGCATCACGGCCTCTGCCTTATCCCTCTTTGAAAGCCTCGGCCTCAACACCCCGATGGAGTCGGCGGCGCCGGAAAACTCAAGGGAGGTGAAGGAGACCCCTTCGGAGATCGCCTCCAGGACGCGTGGGGGATGGCCGTCCTCCAGCGGTGTCATTCCAGCGGCATAGGCATTCGGGAAGCGTTTCCTCAGGAGCTTTTCCAGGTCGCCGTCCGCAACTCCCTCCCGCTTCACCCATGCCGTCGTCTCCGGGTCCGAGAAAAAGGCCCGCCTCTCCGCAGGCGTCCCCACATACATGGCGGCGTGGGTCCAGAAGCCGGGAAGGCCCATGTTTGACAGGTACCATTCGTGCCGCTCGAAGAGGATATCGCCCGGCTGGAGCCGTTTCCCCATTGAGGCGATCTGTTCGCCGGAGATAAGGTGGGAGCCTTTTCGCCTTACCTTGGTGTCCCCCATCCATTCGGAAACGTTCTTCTGCAGCGGGAACCAGGCAGTGAATGCACCCTTCTTCACCACAGCCAGGGCGTTCTTGACGGTCAGGGCATGCCCTTTCCCTTTTCCCATCTGCCAGATGACCCTGCCGTCATCCTCGATAGCCCGGCGCAGTTCCTTATTCGTGCCGTCGGCGTAGCTCTTGTCGATCGCCTGGAGCGCAGAGAATTCCGTTGCCGCGGCCACATTGAGGAAACGGAACTTGAAGCGGCCGTAAGTCCCCGCCGGGAGCCCCAGTTCAGGGACCGCTTCGTCGAGGATCGTATCGAGGGCGGGGTTTTTGTCTGACAGGGCGATGAATTCCAGCGCATGTCTGTATCCGGCCAGGAAGCAGGCGTTGTTCAGGGCAAAGGAGGCGTTGCGCCGCTCCTTCTCCTGAAAGAGACTGAAGTCTTTCCATCTCCCGCGGATGGCGTCCAGGGCCGCCTGGCAGTCAAGCACCGAGCTCCAGGCGCTCCAGATGATGAGCTTCTCCCGCCGCGTCATAAGCCCTTTCTTCTTCTCCCTGTCCGGGGCGAAGAGGTCCTGCCGGGAGCCGGCGAAGTCGACGGCCCTTTTGAGGCCGTCGCGGGCGATAATGCAGGCGCGGCTGTCGGCGGCGAGCCGCTTCTGGAAGCCGGCGTCGGTGGCGGCTTGAATATCGGGAGTCATGAAGCCGCAGATCAGAAGAGCGCAGAAAAGGATCTGCGTGAAAGCGCGTTGCATAAGCTTCTCCTTATATCTCCATGGACTATTTATATGGATTGTTTTTCGCGGGCTTACCGCGTTCTGAAAGCACCACTTTGTCGTACAGTCCAGCCTTCTGCATTTTTGACAGCGTTTGCGAGTCCAGGAAATATTTTGGAGTGCCGCTCCTTCGATATGCCATTGCTGTCAACCCGAGCAACCGTGGATCGGTAACCGGGTCCGGCGACACAACGAGCTTGGGGCATGTTGCCGATCCCTCCAGCTTTCTTTCGATCTGCCTGAAAAGCTCCAGCACAAAGGCATCCCGACGGTGCGACTTGCATTCGGAGTATGCCTTTGGGTTTCCAGACCCAATAGCGGCGAACCTGAAAATTTGACTTTTTTCCAGTCCCTTGAGGTCATGGCGTTCAACTGTCTTGTTGGAATAATTCTCTATCGGTCAATTACTGGTTGCAATTCTTCGAACATACTCATCTTTATCATTGCATAGCTCTTTAAGAAAAGCCTTTCCCGCTGGATACCCGATCTTGGTAATCGCCCAAACAGCTCCGCGGCGCTCAAAGAGAGATCCGCCAATTGCAATTTTTTTTAGAGGCTCTAATGCTGACTGGCTTCTCAGCTCACCAAGTGCGCGTGCAGCGTACGCCACCACCAACGGATTTTGGTCTGTAAGCGCATTGACCAGTGCATTCTCGATATTTGGCCCTTGCATCTTTCCCATCTGCTCAGCAACCGCTTTACGCAAGTGCATATTATTGCTGTTATTGAGAGCCTTTATAAGAGATGGTTCCATCAGTCGATCGATTCTTGCAATGACAAATTCTGCAAGATATCTCTCCTCCAATTTCTGTGAAACTAATAAAGAAATCAGGTGATCTGCAAATAAAGCCTGCTGCTGTGCTAAATCAATATTCGTCGGTATGCCAGCAGCGATCTCATACAATTTCGGGTGCAAAGGGAATCCCAATTCTGACAAGGCATCTTCAATAACTTTGTTTCTTGACTTTTTTAACTCAGTAATTAAAGGAATGTTATTGATTAAATTACGTTTTTTTTCAATTGAAATATTACTTGGGAAGTTACCTGCCAAGAGATATTCTGCATTAACTTCGTTTGGTTTTTTATAAATTTCGCGTAATAAAGGAACTATCGCACGAGGATCTTTAATTTCTCCTAGGGAAATAATTGCTTCATACAACGGTAGTAATGATACAAGAGCTTCAACCGCTCTTGGGTCTTTAAGTTTTCCAAGAGCAACAACTGCGTTACGATGAGGCAAAACTGAAATAAGAACGGGGACTGCATTTGGATTGTTGGACCTGCCGAGCGCTTCCACGACTTTCATCTTCACAAAATCGTCTCGTGTTTGGAGAGCGCGTACCAGTCCCCTGATACCATCCGGACCTCGTTGTTCCAATATCTCAATTGCCATATCTTCTGGAATGTGTCCATAGCCTGCCGGATATTGTTCAGGCATCTGAGCAAGCATTTCCCCCAACGCGTCAATAACCCGCTCATCATTGATCAGTCCCAGAGACTGAACAGCCCCGTATCTGCTTCTGTATTCCATGGGCGACAGCGCTTCGATCAGCAGGGGGACCGCTTCGGGACCGAAGGCGGAAACCTTCTTTGCTGCAATCGCCACATCGTTTTTCGTTACCGCTGTGGTAAAACTGTTGATCAGACGGTGAATTTCCGCGTTATTGTCAGCAGTGACTGTACCTGACAGAAAAATGGATAGAATAACCCCTGAGAACAAACCTGCTGTAATTGTCTGAAAGACTTTTCTCATCTTCATCTCCACGAATCGGTTTTCAGATCATACCAGAGAAGGCGATCATAGCGCCCATCGACCAAGAACAGATGCTCTCCAGCCGGGTCGACCTTGATGCGATTCAGGGTATATTCTCCAAATAGCTCCAAGGCGAGAGTCTGCCTGGAGACAATTGCAAATTCCTTATCCAGAAGATAGAAACTCTCCCTGTCGCAGGCATAATATCGCCCATTCGCGGCGGCGATCCCGGCCACATCGAATTTCAGCGACAATGGCTTCACGCCGACAAACCTGTTATTGCGATCATAAATTGCAACTCCACTTCTGTAAGGGCCGCTCTCGGATGGGAAATAAAAAGCAACCAGCGTGTTCCCCTCGTCGTCCGTGATGGTATCAACTATTTTTGGTGGTGTCTGACGTTTCATGGAACTTGTATCCAACGGCAGCTTTCCTATCAGACTCCCGTTGGTTTGAAACAATGAATCCCCTAGGTGGATCATCCCATCTGACCCGATTGAGAAACGATATTCATGATATGGAAAAAAATTGTTTTGATTACTTTCAGCAAGTATTTCAGGCTCGGTCACTTGCGTTGATATGATTTGTGGTGGTTTCGATGAACCGGGGGATACTGCTGCAGAAATGCCGGTTATTGTCCTGTACTTAACAAGTCCCTTACCTGGAATATATTCCTTGGTCGCCAGTGGGGAATCTTCTTCGGCTGATGCGGAAACATTTATTCTTAAAAAGCGTTTTTCTTGGAGAGCGTAAAGCTTGTCATGATCGATTTCCAAATCGATCCTCCCGCTACTGTTTTGAATTGTGGTCTCGCCGACGTTTACCGTATCGTATCCATCGCCTTTTCTAGGTAGTTTAACAATATCCCTGTTGTTCGCCAGATACAGATTTCCGCGACTGTCAATAGCTACGTCGTTCAACAATTGCATTTTATAAAGGACTCCCTTAGTCAGTTCGGGAAGCTCTTTAAGGAGGCTTTTTTCCTGCTCAACGGCAGCCTTGAGTAGTTTGGTTTCATGGAAATCGGTGGCGTATGATGATTGCGCCTTATTAGCTTCAGCGCTGCGTGCGTAACAGTTGAATGGAACCCTTGTAATCTCGATAACGCCTTGATCAGAGGAAGTCTCGATAAAGCCGTAACCTGGACGGTAAACAATAAGGAGATTCTCCTCAGTCCCAGTAAAGATTGGAACACCATGAAAAAATGCATGTGGTCCAAACGAAAACTTTCCTTCCGCGTCGGTAACTGTCTCGCAATTCACAAGCCTTGAATGCACTGGGCCTCCAACGGACGCTTCGACCTTTTCCCACGAACGCACCAGAATAGCACCCTCTACTGGCAGACCACTCTCTTTTTCAAGAACAGTCCCTGAACGCGGAGCATAGAAGGAAATGCAACCAGCTAGAATCAGAGCGCCAAAACCCAACGACAGGGAAAGAAAAATCTTTTTTTGTTTTACTGAATTAAATGGTGAAGCCATAATTGCCTTTCTTTGCAACGGCTCGCGGATGACCTGGGAGCAAAGCGAAGCAGGTCGTTTCGCGTGTTGGACTTTCACTGGCCATCCGGCATCACTTTCCAAGAACCTAAATGCCTTAGAAGTGATAGAGTGGTATTCTGTGCAATGTATTACCTAAAATTTCATCACGTCATTAAAGCACTTCACAGCGTAGTGGTCACTCATACCTGAGATAAAATCCAGAATCCCACGTACATATTCGGTTTCATTGTCTATATGATATATGATCTTGTTATTGAATTTTCTCTTGTCCCTGAGGTCCATGTTAACGTCAGAGTATTTTAACAGCCAATCTGTGAATGTTGGAATCATCACATAGTAATAACTTGACTTCATGCGGAGAGCTTTGAATAGGTTCTTATCAGGGTATATTGACATTAAGAAGTCAAATATGGATTCCAGGACCACATTAGCGTATTTTTTATAATATGTAAGCCGTTTATGATTGTATATATTTTTGTTATTAAATTGTTTTATCAAATTTATAAATTCTAGATACTGTTTCGAGAAACAGATTCCTTCACTAGGATTACTTCTACGGCAAAGGTTTAAGATAAAGTTGTGCATCAATACTGTGTTATTTACTTCCCGGACTTCGATCTCCGTAAGCGTTTTAATAACAGAAGATAATTCTCTTAGCTGAGATCTATCCAATACTTTAAGGCGGATTGCATCCTCTATATCACGGCCAAGGTATGAGATCTTATCTGCAATTTTGACGACACACCCTTCCCAGGTATACGGCGAAAACTTGTTAGGCTGATCTATTTCGGTCAAGTCCGTAAACTTATTACGCGGGAAGATAGCATTTTCATTGACTTCTCCGCAGTGACACACAATGCCGTCTCTTACAGCATAAGTAAGATCGAGGTTGGTCTCGTAACCCTTCGGATTTGGGAGGGTTTCAACGTTGTCTACGAACCACAGGGAGTTCCGCTCATGCCAGAAGACATCCTTTATGTAATTCTTTCCCAACCGCTTTAGTATTGCTTCCCCTTCATGACCGAAAGGTGCGTGACCGACATCGTGACCAATTGCTATTGCTGAACAAAGTTCAGTGTTTAGTCCTAACTCCCTGGCTATGGTATAGCTTACCGCAGCCACATGACTGACGTGCTCTATCCTCGTACAAACGTGGTCATTTTCGGTTGCGAAAAAAACTTGGGTCTTGTGTTTTAGTCTTCGATACGCTGTGCAATGTAACAGCCTATTGTAATCCCTTGAGAATTCACTTCTTATTTCGTCGGGGCGTGAGTAAAGAGGCTTGTTCCTGCTGATGCAATTCTCCCACTTTGGCGAATTGGGAAAAGCTCCAACTTCTTTAAAGGTATCGGCCATTTCCTCCCTCCATGATTAATCTTTCTCCTCTATTTCGCAGCCAAGAACTGAAAGACCCAGTCGGACAAAAGAGAGGGGGACGCCCATGATTACATGCAGTTCTAATACTCAAAGGTGTAAATCGCATAATTTCATGGGCGTCCCCCTTGCCCCCCTCATTATCCGCCGTTGAGACCAACGACATAGCGACCTGGATATACAAATGAGCCTGCACGCAACGCACTCGGTGTTTCATAAAACGCAGAACCAAACCTTGTGGTGAGGTGGCTTGCGCCCCACAACCCATTTGGTGCGCCGGACCAAACAGCCAAGCGGTCCTTATGCAGTGCCAAATTGTACTGAATGGTTTCCGGTGTCAGCCCTTGCTTAGCAATGTTAGCCTCTGCACCCTCATACTCCTCCAACAATAATGCTTTGTATTGCTCACTGCATGCAAGAGCATCAGAGTTACAGTGAAACACGGCCCTGCCAGTGACTCGATTAACAAAGTGGGCCGCCAGAAGCCCTAAACTGGTGCCTTCTTCCGGAAAGTTTTCACGGAGCCACTCATCAAGTTTGATGATCAGGTCATCGTAGGCCGCTATTACATCGAGCGTCAGGCATACTGCGTGGCCCCTCTATTGTGCGTTTGAAAACGCCTCCTCAACCTGCCTTGGGTATCGATAAAAGAGCCAGAGTGTCAAAGAGCCAGAGGAGCCAGATGAGGAGCCAGAGTGTCAGGTCTCCACCTAAGGAGCCAGAGTGTCAGGTCTCCACCTATGACAATGTCACAAGTGGAGACCCGACACTGTCGGCTTGTTTTTTTAAAAATGCCCCATGTCAAGGGTTAACCCCTCCGCCTTCTCCTTCGAATATGTTGCGTCCAAAAACTTCATTGAACTGCTCCTCTATGTGTACAAGTTTTGCGCATATTTCTGCCAAAAGATCTCTATAAGTCGAAGCGCGAAAAGTGAACTCATCACCCAAAACGTTATTTAATTTTGCTTTGTACTCTTCCAAGCTTGGTGGTGCATCAACAGCGTACTCGGGAACAATGCTCCCTATGTCAATAAGCCACATCAGCATTCCAAACGCGGCATACCGGTCATGCAGATAGATATATCTTGCTAATTTGTCCTCTGTTAGTTTTTCTAGAAACCGACTGCGGTGAGTATTTATAGGCTCTACGTATTGGTTGACATACTCGGCAGCAGCTCCAGCATTAATACAAAAATACTTGTGCCACCAAACGTTGAAGTACCTCTCTTGAAGAGCTTGGTAAGTTAAACCGGTTATAGTGGTGTTTTCGGTGTACCTCAACGCACCAGATTGCAGGCCAGCTTTTGATACTATATATCCGATATTTGCGCCAGTCTCATGCATGACAGTCGTGAAGGCATGTACCACCGTTTGAGGAATTGGTGCGTTCCAGTTTTTGCACTCCACTATATACTTGATCTTGTCAACGCTGCCCTCGTCTACAGCATAGACATCTACAACTACAGTTCCTCTAGGCGTCGACAATTCTACCTCGGTGTTCGCATTCAGCCCAATTTCATTGAAAAGCCGGCATACGCCATTTTGCAGTGCACGCCAATCTTCTGGTAGAGGATTGTCAATCATATAAATACCTAACGGGGCTGAGGCTGACCCGCCTTCGGCGGGTCTTGCTGATGGTTATGTCATCATGGCCCCTCTATTTATGCGGGACTGGCAAAATAACCGGAGTGGATAATATATTTTTTACCACACTCGACACAAGTGAAGGCAACCTCGGACTTAATCAAGTGCGAGCCTAAAAAATTCGAAGTGTTGCAGTTTGGGCAGATATATTCTGTCTCTCTTATTTTCCATATTGCACCATTCTCACTATCTTCAATTAAATCAAAAACTGCACCGCATGACTCATTAGGGCAGACAATGTAACATTTGTTTTCAAAGCATGCGCGTTTCTTTTAATTTGACGGCCACATACGCAACTGACGATGTGAAATTTTCCAAAGTTGCTGATGAGAGTTGTCTCCCGGCAGTATTCCTCAACTCTTGTTGCAGCCGAATTTAAAAATGAGTGCATTTTCGACAAATCTGGGCGTGTTTCGGTCATTGGTGCGTGTAGATACGATCCTATTTTGTGATAATACTGCCTCAACAATTTCCTATTTACAGCTTTGTAGCGCCCGACATGTAACGCCGGTCCATGGCTGCCATCCGGCCTTTCCGCCGCCATTGTCATTGTATAATCATGCTCGATATAAGGATCGCATTCTATAAGTGCATCAATAATTTTCTTTGGCTGCCAGTGTTTCAGAAGATCATCCGGCAATTCCTCTTTGTATGATGGTAGCAATTTGTAGAACATCAACTCGATAGCCATTCGAATTTCAAGTGCAGCATATCTAAGACTTGCTTCATCTCCAGCTGTCATTAAACTTCGTGCCGTGGCTATATGATCCATAGAGGCTGAGAAATGCATAATTTCCATCTCTCCCATCATCTTTCCTGACATAACGGAGCCGGCCATGACCCGCCCGCCCAAGTATTTAGGGCGGTCGGCGTCTATGGCCGTGGTTGGGCGAATGTATCAAAATTCAGCACATTATCTTCTCCAAACCACTCCTTTGCTTTGGCTATAACCGACTCGGTTGGATTTTGATAGAAGACCACTAGTTCCTCCATTGCACGAGTGCAGCAAACATAGAAAATTTTAGATGTTCGTTCGCGTACGGATTCACTTCCGCTCCCTTCGAAAAGGTATTTGAAGTTGTAGTTATTCCAACCGCCGTTATCAAGAATAACGAGAACTCGTTGGTACTCGCGCCCCTTGGTCTTGTGCTGAGTCGAGAAAGGTGTGTGCCCTTCGCGATAGGCATACAGGTTTTGAAATTCTGAAAAAGGAAGGCGGGAGACGCGATTGTAGACATACGCTTTCTGCTCTTGGAAGCGAATCAGGCGATCATCTTTCTGTACCAAACCAGCCGTAGCGGCCTGTTCGATTGCGTCACCGATCAAAATATTGCCATTACTAGTAAGCGCTTCAATTGCATTTCTGAGAGATGCCTTGTCGCCAATTAGTCGCAGTCTGAAATCAGTCAATCTGATGAATTCAGCATACTGCTTGGTCTGGTATGCATGTATGCAGTTCTGGATTCGAATGAGATGACGGATAAAGTCGTCGATCTGTGATCCAGGCCTTGATGTGGCATCAGGTGCATCCTTCGTATCATCTAACAGCTGATCCTTGCTGACGTAGAGACAGCTAATCTGCTCGTAGGGTGTCGCGCGTGCCATCTGCAGTTCGGTAAGATGTTCATCAATATAGGTCTGCATTGCCGCTGTCGGGCGTACACGATTTAGCTCACTACCTGTCTTTCCTGACTGTAGGGCATCTACCACCTCTCCAAAAGTCATTCCCTCGCAACTTATTTCCTCAGCATTATTTTTCAGATAGTCCTTGATGCGCTTTACGAACTCAAGAATTCTGTCTCCGTCGTAGATTTCCATCAGTTTTGCAAAACCTGCCTGCGAGGCAATGAGGTTGTGAGTAAGATTAAGCTCCTTGCTGCCATCAACTTCCCAGCCGAGTTGTTCGCGGATGGCCTCCAGCGATGCTGTAGACGAATACATAAAGCGAATTACACCTTCGCGGACAATGCCGCCAACCATGTTAGGTGCCTTTGGATCGTCAGAGGGGTGTTGTACAAGTCCATCATTGCGAAGTTGATTTGCTAAAGCGATAACAAGTCGTGGATTCCGGCGGTTCTGCTCCTTCTTTACCTCAGTTAGTTGTTCCACTTCAACGCGGTCGTGCAGACTTCCGACGGTTCCTGGATAAATTGCCTGCATAACATCGCCAAAGAACCCTACAACGCAATTGCTCGCTACAGCTCTGATGTAATCAAGGAGAATTGTGACCACTAGTGGGGATGTATCCTGATACTCGTCTACAAATATGTGTGTGTGACGATCCCCCACAATGCGACAGAGCTTCGGATAGCGTTCGAACATTCTGGAAGCGAGAACGAGTACTTCGTCATGGGAAATGATGCCATCCTTTATTCTCAGATACTCTCGATACTGAATGCCCTCTGCTAGGTCATTAAATAGACCTTCCTCGACCACCGAGTCTCCGCTAGAGAGAGTAAAACGATTGTGTTCTGGATCTTCGCTTCTGATGAGTTCTCGCAGAATCTGCTTCAGTTCATTTTGGTGTCTTTTGATTTGCTCCCACATGAAATCATGGATAGTAGACACCCAGAGACTACGACAGTCTGCACGATCTCGGATTTCGTCGGCGGCCGCATTTGTGTAGGTGATGCACGCAATTCTACTTGAGGGTTCAAGTTGCATCAAAGCTCGGATTGTCTCTACGAGCGTATAGGTTTTTCCGCTCCCCGCTCCGCCACTGAGCAAAAAACAGTGCTTTCTACTCGCCAAGTCGAGGATACGTTGTGTCTCTGTACTCAGCTCATTCATCGAAATCCCCCCGCAGCCACTTCAGGCCTTCCTCGATATAGGCCGGTGTCTTCCAGTTGCTGTAAGAGTGCCCATTGCCATCGTCCTCGCTGTTCAAAAGGATCTCGATCGCAAGTGATGGTTTGCTGTTGACAGCTTTTTCTGCGAACTCCAGAGGATCAACTTCACCCGCCATATATTTGTCATACCATTTCTTGGTCAAAGACGAAAATCGGTCATGCCCAAGATTGAGGAAATCCTTGTTCAAGGAGAAAAAGGCATCTTCAAAGCTTCGTCCGTGATAGCCGTTATCTTCTATCTGGTAGGCGGTGAAGACATGCCCATTGGCCGCTGATTTCCAATCCCCACCTTGATTCTTGATGAGTATTTTGTCTTTGTGTTCCAGTCCAATGAAGTAGTTGAGGTCTGTTCTAGATTTCCCATGGTAGTAGCAGAGCGCTGAATTCGAAGTGAACTCGGCTCTACCATCATCAGGGCAGCAAGAACGTGTCGTTATGCCTTCATCGGTGGTTTCGTACCCGCTATCAATATCAGTAATGATAAGGGTTCTTAGCCCGAGGAAATCTATAAACTTCTCGTATATCTGCGAGTGTGCCCCCACTTCCACAATAGAAACGTTTTGAGAAAGGAGTGGTGCCACATTGTCGGGCACACCTGCTTGGTCAAGCTTCCGCATCATAGCGGGCAGAAGTATCCGCTCTGTGTCCCCTTCAATCAGTACTATCCGGTCCGCGAAGAACAGCTCCGCACGATGAAGCGTCAGGTACTGCTTTAGGAAGCGGAATCTGCGCTTATCTTCATCACCTCCTGAGAAAAAAGTCTCAAGGTCACGAAGATTTTTTGCTTGTACTTGGTTATCTGAACGCAGCAGGTACTTGATGCTGTCGAATTCTGCCTCAGCCACGATATGCGCAGAATGTGTACTGAGTACCGTCTGTAAAGACGATAGTGACGTTCCGGCTGTTGCGAGCAATTGACGGATGTTCTTGATGAATACGTACTGCATCTGAGGATGGGTATGAGCTTCCGGTTCCTCGATGAAGAGAAGATTTAATGCAGCTCCAGTATCAGAGCGTATTTTCTGGAACTCCTTCATGAGTAGGTCGATCTCGAAAATCATACTGATAAGGTTCATATAACCGAGACCGTTGTAATGCTCCGGCAATTCGTGAGAATTCTGCTCATACATTACTGTTGTATTGCCAGCAAGAATGTCACGGTGTTCCAATGTCGAGGCAATCTTTATGGCAGATTCACCGGGACGTACGCCGCCGAATTTGCGAACCTTTTCTATCAATTCGCTGAATATGTCAGCGTAAGCAACGCTGAAAGAGTCATCGGCCGTTCTAAGCGCAGATTTGAATGCTTCAACTGATGGCTCGCTTTGCGCGTCTCCAGAAAGAGATTTGTAAAGCCTTGCCGTCTGGGTAGACAGAGTCTGATCATTGTCTTTGTTAGTGACATCTCGACGTGCATTTACAAACTTAACCGCGATAACATCTTCTAGAGAGATTTTTTCATTATCCAAATCAATATCTTTACTGCCGTCGACAGTGCCCTTGCTGCGTCTCCTCAGTTTGCCGAGTGCTTCGACCAAATTCTGTCTGAGAAAAACGTCTGCTGTGATATTGCTAGCCTCGGCATTTACTTTCCATTTACTGCGTAGTTCATGTAGTTGCTTACCTGTCAACTCATAGCAGAACTCCAGAACTATTCGTGTATCGTCTGGATCTAAGTTCGTGATCAACTTCGCTACGGTCGACAAATCGTCATCGTTGCTATAAGTAATTGTTAGCTCAATACCTACAGAAAACACGATATCTTTGTCCTCTATATCGTCAGTCTCCGTAAAAAGAGTGCGAATACGTCCGAGTTCATCCGTGCTGATGTCGTCAAAAGAGAGACGCTTGTTCTCGCCCGAAGCGAGAAACTTGCTCAAGGCTGTCAGGAGAGATGTCTTCCCTGTGTTGTTCTTACCGATCACAACCGAGAGGTCATCTTCGAGGATAATCTTGAACTCCTTCAGGAGTCTGAAATTCCGTACACCAATACTTGTTATCTTCAATTAAATAACCCTCCAAAAAGCCTTATTTATTCTTGCTCAACTACCTATTTACCGGCCGCACAAGCATCTAATATTGTATACTGACACATTATTATTAGATGCGGGCATCTAAGATTAGATACCGACAAGCATATAGCATTGTATGCTTTCTCTGAAAGCGCAGGCATATAATGTTATATTCCTGCATCTATTGTTATATGCTTATCATGCCGCCTTTCTCCTTCTCAGCATCCAATATTGGATACTTTTCAAGCTCATTTCTTTTGCACTTTCCACTGGTATTGCCCCAACTCTATCAGCGGCCTACCTACCGCTGCAGGAAGAGCCTCCCTCGTCTGTCGAGCCACAAAAAAGCCGCCACCCGGTATAATCCGGCAATGGCGGCTTCAGTCGTCTCATCAGACTTTCAGTTTTGCGTTACGTTTTTCCATCGGAAAAACCCCGAACGGCAGCAGACAGAGACCAACATCCGGCGCCTTGAAAGTCTCCAGGAAAATCAGTCGGCACGATGCACCGGAAACCAGGCGCACGCAATTTTGTGCACAATAGTCTTATCAAAACCACTCACTGAATGCCATTTAATATTTTTCAATTAAGAGAGGAGGACTGCGGAAGGAAGAAGCATGAAGCAGGGGAGATGAAGTTCCATAGCGGAAAAATTCTTCAAAGGTCAGGCGACGAAAAAGCGCCCGTTCCGCACTGCGAGAAGCCCCTCGTCGCACAGCTGCCGCAGGTTCCGCTTGACCCGGTCGGAATCCGTGCCGAGACGGTCCGCCAGTTCGGCGACTGTCAACCCCGGGCAGTCAAGCACAGTCTTCAGGAGCATCCCCCGCACCTCCCGGTTCGACCCCCTGAAGGGAGACTGGCGGACGTGGTGGGCGCTGCGCCGGGACGGGTTGGGATGCTCCCGCTTGAGGAAGGCGCCATAGTCCATGAGGGCGGAGTACCACTCCCGGGGCTGTTCCCGGTCCAGGGACGCTTCGACGAGCGGCAGGAGTTCCCGGTCGTGAACCTTTTCGGCGCCGGGGAACAGGAGGTGGATGAAGACTGACCGGATATTGGTTTCGATGAACACGGTGGGCAGATCAAAGGCAAAGGCGGCCACGGCCCGCGCCGTGTAGGGGCCGACCCCGGGCAGGGTCTGGAGATCATCCGCCGAAGCCGGCAGCTCCCCGCTCCAGCGTTCCATGACCGCCTCCGCGCAGCGCTTCAGGCTGACGGCGCGCCGGTTGTAGCCGAGCCCCTGCCAGCAGGCCAGCACCTGCTGCAGCGGCGCCGAGGCCAGGGTGGCGAAATCGGGAAACGCCGCGATGAACTCCCGGTACTTCCCGGTTACCCGCTCCACCTGGGTTTGTTGCAGCATGACCTCCGAAACCAGGATGGCGTAAGGGTCCCGCGATTCACGCCAGGGAAGCGTGCGGCGGTGGCAGCGGTAGTGGTCGCAGACGATCTCGCGCAGGAGCGCGGCGACGGCGGGAGAAAGACCGTCAGCGGCAAAACGTTTCCTGAGGGAGGCAATGGCGGGATATGGAGTCGGAATCATACGTGAGTCAACGTAGTGGCAAGACTTTCGCCGGCAAAATCCTGCCAATTCTGCCACAGCCTGTTTTCCAGCTCTGCAGGAGCCATCCCTTTTGACTCGGCTACTCTCTCCATTATTTTGAGGAGGAGATCCGGCATCCCGATTTCATTGGCAAGCCATCGGTATCCGTCCGGGTTGTCCGTCTCCAGCAGGATGCGGTCGATTGGCAGGACCTGGGCAATACCGGGCTTTTTCCTCGGATTCAGGACATCGACACCCAGCGTAAAGTAGCACCCGGCAGCCAGGTAGGATTCGATCAGACTGAGCGGGCCTGCATACCAGTGGATAATCGACCTGCCGATCCCGAACCTGTTCAGCATCTCCAGGACCTCGCGCTCAGCGCCTCTCGTGTGCAGGTTCATGGGCTTCGACAGACGCCGGGCCCACGAGCATTGATACTCGAAGACCGTGATCTGTCCTGGATAGAGCCCGGTGTCCTTTACATAATGGAAATCCAGTCCCGCTTCACCGATAACCGGCGTCTCCTCCAGGTAGTCGTCAAGCTCATGCAGCTTGTCCACGTAACGCGCTGCCTCCCACGGATGGATGCCAAACGTGGGAATAATGTATGGACTGGACCGCGCGATCTCCACCGTTTTCAAATATGCCGGCACATCCATGGCTACCGCCATGGTAAGAATACGGTGCTCCTCTATCTGGCCGAGTGCTTCATTCAAAGCATCCGTGTACCAATCAATATGCGCGTGCGCGTCGACCAGCATTCCCTCTCCCGATGGTCAAATTACGCTGTAGATTTAGGGCGACACAATACCGTTCCAAGCCAGCTTGCTTTTCATGGGTCACCAGAACGCGCGGTTCGCAAGCTGTGTGAGGGGTGTCCACAATGAATACCCTGCGGAATGGGGAGACATCTCATTATATTCCTTCTTGTAATGATGCAGGGGGTCCGCCGAATTCCCCGGCAAGTTTATCCTGGAACCCAACCTGAATCTCAGTAATGGATTCATGGGGTCAGGTTAGAGTTTCGGATATTCACCTTCCGATTGTCAACAAATCTCCAAAAGTCTAACCTGACCCCTAGACCTCCCGTTTTCAGCTTCTGTCCAGCATTTGCCGAACCTTGAGCAACAACTCCCTGTTCGAGAACGGTTTCGAGAGAACATCCACCCCTTCAGCAACCAAACCCTTTCCGCACATGATTTCAGGGGCGTACCCGCTGATAAGGATGATCCTTGTGCCGGGCCAGCCGTCCCGTATCTCGCTGCTGACTTCCATGCCGTTCTTCCCGGGCATGACCAGGTCGGAAAGGACGAGCGAGATGCCTTCGCGCTCCCTGAGTCTCGCCACGGCCTCAATGCCGTCGCGCGCCATGATCACCCTGTAGCCGGCTTTTTCAAGGGTTTTCTTCAGGTATGTCGCCACAAGCTCTTCATCTTCGGCAACCAGCAGGGTTTCCGTTCCTCCCCTGACGGCACCGGACGGCTTTACATCCTCCGTCACGACGCAGTTCTCTATAAGCGGCAGATAGAAATCAAAAGTCGTTCCCTTGCCGGGTGTGCTGCTGACCAGGATCGAACCGTCGTGCTGTTTGATGATTCCATGCACTATGGATAGTCCCAGGCCGGTCCCCTTGCCGACCTCTTTCGTCGAATAAAACGGCTCAAAGATCCTTTCGATTGCAGTCTCGTCGATCCCCGTGCCGGTATCGGCAAAGGATATGTGGGCATACTCGCCAGGCCGGGGAAGATCGTACAATGATTCCGATCCCTCCTTGACCGCCACCATCCTTGTCGTTATTGTCAGCGAACCGCCTTTGGGCATGGCGTCACGCGCATTGATCGCCAGGTTCATCAGGACCTGTTCGATCTGGCCGGAATCGACCATGACGAGCAGTTCTCTGCCGGCATGGGAGATACAGAACTCGATATCCTCACCGATAACCCTTTGAATGAACTTGCCTGCATTGTAGATAATGCCGTCGATAAGCGCCGGTTTCTGTTTCATGGCCTGCTTGCGGCTGAAGGCGAGCAGGCTCCCGGTAAGTTCGGCGGCCCGATCGGCTGCGGCCAGTATCTGCTCGACGCTTTCCCGGAGTTCTTCGTCCTCGGGGATACTATCCTGAAGGAACTGCGCATAGCCTGATATGCCGGTGAGAAGGTTGTTGAAGTCATGGGCCACTCCTCCGGCGAGGAGTCCGATGGATTCCATCTTCTGCGCCTGAAGAAGCTGCTGTTCGATCTTGCCGCGCTCGCTTATTTCATTCCGCAAAGCCGTTACGGCCTTCGCCAACTCCTGCGTCCGCTCTTCGACCTTTCTTTCCAGCTCCTCGTGGGCTTTTCCGAGGGCCTCCTCGGCCTGTTTGCGCTCCGTGATGTCCAGCGTTGCGCCGATACAGTTGACCAGTTTTCCCTGTTCGTCGAAATAAGGCTTCGCCCGTTCGTGCACCCAGCGCATCTTCCCGTCCGGATGCACGATTCTGTGCTCAAGCTCATAGATCGAACCGCTTTGCATGGCAGCCGTGAATGTCCGGTGAAGCAGGTCCGCATCGTCCGGATGGATAATCTTTGCGAGCAGTTCGTCGTAGGCGGGCGACGGCCCCGCCGGATCGAGTCCGTAGATGCGGTATTCCTCCTCAGACCAGACCGTAGTCCGCGTCTCGGCAAGGTACTCGAAGCTCCCCACATGGGCGATACGTTGACCTTCGGAGAGGATGATCCGCATTCTCTCCAACTCCGTCTGCGCCAGCTTGCGTTCCGTGATATTCTTGAAGTAGCCTATCAGGCCGGTAGTTCGGTTGTCCTCATCAAAGGACGGTATGAAGGAGCCTTCAAAGCACTGAAGCTTCCCCTCGGCATCGTTGAGAGAAGCTTCCATCTCCATAGGTTCACCAGTATCGATAATCCGGCGCTTGATCGCGGCAAGCTTTTCAGCGTCCTCTTTTGAGAGAATGTCGAAATCGGTCTTTCCGACCACATCCTCTTCCGCCAGACCCAACTGGGGATTCACGACATACGTGTAACGCAGCTCTCGATCCATCACAGCAATATGATCCGGGGTGCTGGAGGCAATCGCGCGGAACCGTTCCTCGCTCTGGCGAAGCTCCGCGGTACGCTGAATCACGCGCTGTTCCAGCGTCGCGTTCAGCTCCCTGAGCGCTGCTTCGGCCCTTCGGTGATCGGTGATATCGATGTCCATCTCCAGGATGAGGGGCGAGCCGTCACAGTCGGTGAATGGGTAGTCATGAGCGGCAATGACGCTCCCGTCCGGGGCGGTGAGTTCCCACTGATGCGGTATTCCCGTCTTCAGGACGGTGAAGGATTCGCAAAAATCGCATGGCTCGGGCTTTCCGAAACAGTACTCATAGCAGCGTCGGCCATGAGATTCTCCGAACTTGTCGCGGAAGCTTTTGTTTGAAAAAGAAACGTGATAATCCGGCGTCAGGAGGCCTATCATTACCGGCAATGCCTCCAGTACATCGTAGAGTCGCTGCCGCTCCGCCTTCACGGCAGCGTCAGCCCTCTTAATCTCCGTAATATCGATACCCATCTCCATGACGAGCGGAGACCCGTCCGAATCGATGAACGGGAAATCGTAAATGTCATAATTGCGCCCGTGCGGACAGGTCCACTCCCAACGATGGGGGGCATTGGTCTTCAGAACCGTGTAGGACTCACAGTTTTCGCAGGGCTCGCCGCGTCCGAAAAGATACTCGAAGCAGCGCTTGCCGTGGTCCTCTCCGAAGCGGTCCCGGAAGAACCGGTTGGCAAAGGGCACGTGATAATCCGGCGTCAGAAGGATCACATAAACCGGCAGTGTCTCCAATACGTCATACAACCGCTGCCTTTCCGCCCGAACGGCTTCGTAGCCGCGGCGGATTTCGGCGGTCTGCTCGGCGACCCGCCTCTCCAGGTCAGTGTTGATCCGCTCCAGCGCCGCCTCGGCCTGTTTGCGCTCGGTGATGTCGATGTTGACGCCGAATATTCGGGAGGGTTTTCCCGTTGAATCGTAATGTGCGGCGCCCTGGCAAAACACCCAGCGTGTTTCTCCATCAGTCTGTTGAATACGGTACTCCAACCTGAACGTTTTCCGCTCTTTTGTCGCCTGATCACGCTGCTCCTCAACCTTCTCGATGTCATCCGGATGGACACGATCCGTGAAATCATTGTAGGTATGAATGCTGCCCGGCTCAAGACCATAGATAGCTGCCAACTCGGGAGTCCATTGTATTTCCCCTGTTGCCGGATGCCATTGCCAGATGCCGATACGGCCCGTTTCCTGGGCCATCCGCAACATTGCCTCACTTTTCCAGAGCGACTCAGGGGCGCGTTCCCGTTCTTCCGCCGCCTGTAGCCGCAATTCGGCCTCTTCGAGGCGCCGCCTCAGCTCCTCGTTATCTGCCAGAAGCTCGTTACGTGTCTTTTTGCCGTACGTCATGGCGTCACCTCTTTGTCCTTATGTCCAGCATCATGAGAATGCGTTTGCTCCCTTCTAAAGGCAGCCAATTCACTTTTACGCACTAATAGTGTATGCAATTTTATCCGATTATTGGAAAATAACACCCAATAGTGGAATATTTTTGAGCACTATTGGAAAGAAGCGTTGCATATTGGAATTCCCCAGTACGAGTTGAAAAAGCACGTGCTGGAGGACTGGTTCCTGGTACTTTTTCTGGCAGCGCAGGTTCAGAGGACAAGGGCATTAGCGTTAGTGGCGACCATGAGTCGAACCGGCACCTCTCGTTTCAGGTTCTCATGTAAATAAAATAATTATGCGGAATATTGACGACAAGACGGCAGCGGGTGTAAAAACATGCTAAATTTCGTTTTCCCGGGGGGGTTTGTGGCGTTTGTCAAGGGGATGCGGGTTTGTTGGGCATTAAAGCCGTCTGCGTCAACTTTTTGTTGAACGGGCGGTTTTTTTTCGTTGCCTGAGTTTATTTGTCTGGCGAATGACGGGAAAATTTACTATCAAGGGTTTCGATTGTCGGAAATATTTACGATATTTTGCGGTTGAAGAAGGAGAGATGCGCTAACCAATTGAATTTGATGAAATTATAATTGTGGCACGTATATTGATAGCTATTCATGTCTGCACTCATTCTACAATGGAGCGTGGAGGCCGCAATGAAAGTGTTCACATGGTCTGCCGTCTTTTGGCTGGTTCTCGCTTTAGTCGTGATCAAACCCATCCAGCCATACGGCGCGTGCCTGGTTACCGGCACTACTCCCGACGGCGGAGCGATCTATGTGTGCACTGATGCGGATGCGGTCGGTGTAGTCGGGGGCACCGGGAGCGACAACATCACGGTGGCGCCGGGTGCGGAGGTCGGCAAGACTGTCCAGCACTCGGTGGATACGCCGGCAACGGCCGACGTCGCAACAATCGACGCCGGCGGTGGAAACAATCAGCTTGCCAACGGCGGCAAGGTTTCCGCAACGGCGGAGGCCATTGCTATTCCGGTACTGTTGATGCCCTCCAGTGCCACTGCTGTTGCCGGTGCAGTAAAAACGGGGGAGGGGGCCGATGTGATCGTGAATTCCTCGACCATCGAGTCGACCGCCACCGCCGCTGCTTCCAAGCTTTTTGATCTTTCGG
Source organism: Geobacteraceae bacterium (assembly GCA_034933285.1). GTDB lineage: Bacteria > Desulfobacterota > Desulfuromonadia > Geobacterales > Geobacteraceae > RPRC01. The sequence goes on from JAYFNT010000031.1 coordinate 99,687, forward strand.
GCCTGTTCAGCAGTGCGACATCCGGGGCCACGGCAACTGGGATCGATGGCGGTAACGGGGACGACCGGATCGAGAGCACCGGCACGGTTACGGTCTCTGCGACGGCAAGCTCGGTTTTGGCTGATATTTCCTTCCCGCCGCTGGACAGCAGCGCGCTCGCGCCTCCCGGCGCCAGGGCAAATGCGACGGGTATCGAGGGCGGCGCCGGCATGGATACGGTTACCAACTCCGGTACTCTCGGCGTCACCGCAGCCGCCTCCACCTCGGGCGGCAAGATCCAGCTCGGCCTTTCCGATGTGAAAAAAACGGATGCCACTCTGACGGCGGATGCGGCTGCAGCGGGCATACGCGTAACGGAAAGCGGTCTGATTATCAACAACGGCACGGTTTCGGTTACGTCGACGGCTTCGGTGGTCGGCTGGACCGGTAAAGTGAACATCCTGGACCTGGCCACGGCAAACACATACGTAACGCCGCTCTCCACGGCAACCGGTATCCTGGGGGGCGCCGGTTTTGATACGATCACCAATGCCGGGTCGATTTCTGTCTTGGCAAAGGCTGATGCGACCCTTCCCATTGTGGAGGTGAATGCAATTGATGCGGCAGTGGCCGGGGCCGGCATCGGCACGGCTGACAAGCCGATGTCGGCCGGCGCCACGGGGATCGATACCGGTAACGGCGGCAGCGAGATAGTCAATTCGGTTACCGGCGGTATCACGGCGCGCGCCGAATCCAGCGCCAACCTGGAGAATGTCGTCCTGACCCTTTATGATTTCACCATCACGTCGGATATGAAGAAAAACGGCGGCAGTATTGCCACCAATGTGGATGCGACAGCAACCGGAATCAAAGGGGGGAGTGGGGACGACCGGATCACGAACAACGGGGAAATCAACGCCCTGGCAATGACCAATGTGCTTTCCCTTGGATTGGGCGTGGGCGCCGAAGGAGTCCCTTCAGGGTTTTCCGCTCCGAGCGCCGATTTTTACAAGCCACTCTTTACCCCGGCCACTGCCGACATTACGGCGACAGCCGATGCCACGGGAATCCAGAGCGGCGACGGGAACGATACCATTGTCAATACGGGGAAAATAACTGCGTATGCCGGACCGAGCGATTCCCTGCCGCCAATGCCGAATGTGGCAGCGCTGGGAGGAAGTATCAGTTTCCCGCTTCTGGAGCTTACCGGCTTATCCGACTGGCTCGGCAAGTGGAACAACCTTGTGGATTTCCCTCCTGCGATAGCCGTTGCCGGCGCCGGTACCTTGGCGGAGACAGCGGCTACAGGTATCAATGCGGGCGAGGGCAATGATCATATCACGAATGACGAAAATCCCGGTTCCTCCGTCACTGTATCTGCCATGTCGTTCGCTTCCACCGACCAGGGGAGCCTGACAATGCAGAATGTGTCCTCGGAAGGCGGGACGGGCTGGTCCGCGAATCTGGACCTGGCACTGGCAAAGGCGACGACACAAGCCACTGCGACGGCAACGGGCCTCGATGGCGCCGCCGGGGACGATATCATCGAGAATAAGGGCCTGGTGGATGTGGATGCCGATGCCACTGCCATCGGCACGGCCGTCTCGGTGGATGCCGTGCTCCTGAAGGGCATGGACAAGGTGAAGGGGTGGGGCCTTGCTGCGTCCGCAGCCCTGACCAACGTGGCGACGGAGGCGACAGCCACGGCCACAGGTATTGCCGGTGGGGGCGGCGATGACAGCATCTACAATTTCGGGCAGACAGACGTTGACGCCAAGGCTGTGGCCAACAGCTTCTCCGCAGATGTCTCAGTCCAGGGGGAAATAAAAGGTCTCGGCGGGGGGGTAACCTTTGCCGACACCTCGACCACCAGCACGGCAACCACAGTCGGCATATCCGGAAGTGATGGCGCAGACCGCATTTTCAGCGGCGTGGGCATCGGTGGACCTGGCAGTCTCCATTCCCATGCCGATGCCGAGGCCTATGCGGAGACCTTTACCGTCACAGTTCAGAAAGAGTCAAAAGGTGTGGAAATCGGGGGCGCCCTGGCCAAGGGCTCGCTCACGGCGACGGCTATCGCGGCCGGGATCGACGGCGGGGCGGGGAACGATGTCCTCGGGAATGAAACTTTCGGCCTCACGGACGTCAAGGCGGAAGCAACCGTCAACAATCTGACCGCTACGGTGGATGTCCAGGCAGGTGTTAAGGGGGTGGGCGTCGGTGTGGCCCTGATCGACACAACCACTGCGACAACGGCCAACGCTGTCGGAATCTCCGGCGGGACAGGAGAGGATTACGTTGTCAACAACGCGCTGAGCACTTTGAAGTCGTATGCCGTGTCAAATGCCTATGCAGAATCATTTTCCGTTTCGGTCCAGGGCGAATCCACCGGTCTCGTGCTGGGAGGGTCCCTGGTCATCGGATCGACCACTGCCGACAGCATGGCTGTCGGGATTGACGGGGGGGAGGACAAAGATGAGATTCGCAACCTGGGAATGGTGGATGCCAATGCAACTTCGACGACCAATAATTTAGCGGTTGGGGTGGATGTTCAGGGTACCGTGAACGGAGTTGGTGCAGGATTCGCCTTCACGGACGCTTCCAGCACGGCCACGGCCCAGGCGACCGGGGTCAGCGGCGGCACTGGCGATGACACTATTTCCAACTCTGCGGACAGCACAATCAAGGCTTATGCCGACGCGAATGCTTACTCGGACCTGTTGACCGTCAATGTCCAGGGTAATTCCACCGGCATCGTTGTCGGGGGCGCCGTGGCCCTTGCAGACAGTACCGCGACCACCACCGCAGTGGGGATCAACGGCGGAACCGGGAAAAACACCATTACCAACCAAGCATACGGCACGGTTGACGTCAACGCATCTTCTACGGCAAACAGCCTTGCCTTCACGGTCGCGGTCCAGGGCGCCGTGGAGGGTTTCGGCGGCCAGGCGGCCCTGACCGACACCTCGACATTTTCCACTGCCACGGTAATGGGTATTTCCGGAGGGGCAGATCAGGATACGATCACGAACGGCGCTCGCGCCATCTTGAACTCACACGCCGCGGCCAATGCCTACGCCGAAAGTATTACGGCAAACGTCCAGGGTGAGGCTACGGGCGTTACGTTGTCCGGCTCGCTGGCCAGGGGGGAGACAACGCCCACCGCAACGGCCACGGGCATTTCCGGAGGAGCGGGCGCCGACACACTAACCAACGATGGCTTCATGGACGTTCAGGCGACCACGGACAGTACGAGCGTAGCAGTTGCGGCCCGGGCTGTCGGCGTCATCGAAGGCATCAGCGTCGGGGCTTCGCTGACCGATACGTCGACGACCGCAAACGCCACCGCAACCGGTATCGATGGCGGTGACGACAACGATACCATCTCCAATTATCGATCGATCGTGTCAAAGACAGATTCTACGCTCCGCGCGGCGAGCGTCTCCGTCGATTTCGGCGGGGTTCCCATCGGGGTGAGCGTGGGCGCCGCCCTGTCCAGGGCCGCCGCGAATGCGACCGGCATAGCAAAAGGGATCGACGGCGGTACGGGGAACGACACCATTTCCAACGCCGGTTACGGCTTGATTGATGTGGATTCAATTGCCCGTTCCACATCGACTGCCGTTTCGATTTCAGCAAACGTGATCGGCGCCGCCTGGACGGACACCTCGGCCACGACCTCGACCCGGGCAACCGGCATCTCCGGGAACGATGGCAACGACAACATTACCAACCTGGGGGAGATCGATGCGGACAGCAATTCCACTGCCGATGTGGCGAATGTCAGTGTAAACCTCATCGGTGCGACCCCGGTGAGCGGCTGGACATCCTCGACGGCCAGCGCCGTCGGGATTGACGGTGGGTCGGGAAATGACCGGATTGAGAACCAACGGATCGTGAAAGTGGGTTCAAACGCCACGACGGTAGCCACTGGGGTCGCTGTGCAGATTGCAGGTTATTCGGATATGGATATCACCACCAACGCCATCGCCACTGCTACGGGAATTACTGGCGGGAGCGGCACTGAAACCATTACGAATGCAGATGCGGGTTCGATCCAGGCCACTGCCACGGTCAACGCCGATGCGACTGCGGTGGACATTAACCTGATCGGATACTCGACCGCCGACGGGAAATCCACCGGTACCGCAACAGCCACTGGAATCGACGGCGGTGACGGCGTCAACACGATCACCAACCTCGGCTCGATCGTCGGAACCGCCACCGTGACCGCCGATGCGAAAAGTTATGACATCCAGCTTGCCGGGGGCGCGCAGGCCACGGCCGGAACAGAGGCGACCGCCACGGCCATGGGAATTTCCGGTGGTACAGACACGGATACCCTCCGCAACGAGGGAACCATAAATCTCACGTCACAAACGACCCTTACTGCGACCAGCAGGTCTTACAAGATCATAGGCGTCGGTCTGGCCGATGCCAGCAGCAAGGCGTTGGCCTGTGCCACGGGAGTCGACGGCGCCGGGGGAAGCAACACCATTACCAATACCTCGACCGGCACAATTACAGTGAGTTCCAATGCCGGCGCAGACGCAGGCGGTGTTACTGCGGTGGCTATCGGAATTGCCGGGGCAACCGCCAACACGACTTCAAAGGCACAATCCATCGGGTTCAGGAGTGGCGGAGGCCAAGACACCATCAATAATTTCGGTGTCCTGAATGTGAAGGCGACTTCGAGTACGGCTGCCGGGAGCGGCACTTTCAGCCTCTTCGGACTTTCTTTCGGAGACGGTCTCTCAACCGCGGTAGCGGATGGTATCGATGCCGGCGGCGGAGACGATTCCGTCCGGAATGCCGGCTCCCTCACAGTGGGCAGCGTCCAGGACAACAATCATCCCATGTCCTATTCCAACGTGGAGTCCGTAACCATCGGTTTCGGAAGTATCACAAGCGCCGGGCTGGGGGCCAAGTCCGGGGCGAGCGGAATCCTCGGTGGGGCCGGAAACGACACGATCCGCAATGAAGGGACCCTGACCGTGGGCAGCGATTACTGGATGAGCAAGGGGCGCGCCTATGGATTCACCGGGAGCTTCCTCGGCATGACGAGCGTTGGGGCAAGCGCCGACACCGTTTCCCTGGGAATCGCCGGGGGGGACGGCGCCAATACCCTGATCAACGATACCGCCGGCCTCCTGACCGTAAAAGCATCGTCCCATGCCGACACCACTGGCGCGGCAAGAACCGTGGCCGGGGTGATCGGGGCGTTTTCGAGTGCAGCTTCGACCGCGTCCGCAACCGGAATCAACGGCGGCAAGGATAATGATACTGTTGAAAACAGGGGTACGATAGATATTCTCGCGCACACGTGGGCCACTTCATTTGCGAATTCGAGAATCGGCTGGGGCAACCCCACGGCCGAAGCTTCGGCAACGGCCACGGCAACTGCCGCCGGCATAGATCCCGGTGAAGGTACGGACATAGTCACCAACAGCGGCATACTTAAAGTCAATGCACTTGCCGAGACGAGCCCCTCCTCGAATGCCGATTCGGATGTTGATGAAACTTTCGCCACCACGACAGCAAACGCTTACTCGACCGCGCTCGGCATTGCAACGGGAGACGAAGGCGCTACCGTGAACAACACCGCCACTGGCGGGATTACGGTAATTGCCACAGCCAACAGTTATGACGCCCTCAACAACATGGCCCGGTCCAATTCGGACGAGAATGCGACCGTGACCGCCGGGCTGACGGGAAGCGCCATCGGCATCCAGGCCGGAAGCGGGAACGATTCCATTTACAATGACGGCCAGGTGACGGTGACTGCGGCGGTCAATTCGAAAACCCATGCCACCGCCTCTTCGCTAGAAACAGACCTCATTGCAGTGGCAACTACAAAGACGGGTGGCGCTGCGAGTGCCACCGGTATCAGTGCCGGAGATGGAAACAATACGGTAAGAAACGGTGGTGGCCTCACCGTAACGGCAACAACTATAGGGACTGCCTTGTCTGACTACCCTTCGGCCCACCTTGATTGTGCAAACGCCTATGCCGGGGCTGAAGGACTGTCTCTGACCGCCGAAGCGTTCGGGATCGTGGCTGGGAATGGCGTGAACAGTATTGATAACTATAACAGCATCACTGTTTCATCCTCTGTCGACGCCGACGCACTGGGTTACAGCAATACGGCTACTACCGACACCTTTTCCAAGGCATATGCGGGAGGCAACGCCGGAGCGACCGGGATCGCGGTTGGCAATGGGCAAAACACGATCGACAATCATGGCTCCTTAACGGTAACTGCTACGGCGGATGCCTATGCTTTGGGAAGTGCCGAAGAATATGGCTATGCATATGTCGGTTCCGCAAGCTCGCCGGGCATCATCGCCAGGGCGGTAGGCATTTCTGCGGGCAATGGGGCCAATACGATCAAGAACTACGGCAGCCTTCAGGTCGGCGCAGTGGCGACCGGCTCTGCTGAGGCCGCAGGTGACGATACTCAAGATCACTATGCCAGCGCATCGGCCGGGGCAACCGGAATCCGCACGGGAGGCGGCAACAACACCATCACCAATCTGGGCACGATCAGCGTGTCGGCTTACAGTATGTCGAGCAGTGCAGTCGGCATCCAGACCGGCGCTGGCAACGACGTTGTCGTCAACAACGGCAGCATCACTACGGCAAACGGTCTTCTGCCCTTGCCCTTCTTCAGCTCGCCCGGGACGGCCATCTACACCGGCGCCGGCAACGACCAGGTCCTCCTCGGCAACGGCTCCCGGACCACGGGGCGGATCGATCTGGGGGACGGGGACGACCTGCTGATTTTCCGGGGCACGCCACAGTTGACCGGAACCCTGACCGGTGCGGCCGGAACCGACACGCTGGTGTTCGACGGCAGCGGAAGCATCGCCTTCACGCCCGAAGCCTTCGAACAGGCAATCAAGCAGGGGGCCGGCACGTTCACCGTTCCCGCATTGCCCACCATGCAGCGGATCGAGGTCAGCCAGGGAGTTCTCGAAACCAACAGCAACTACCAGTTCTCAGCCGGCGGACTGATCCGGACCGTCGTGAACGGCGACGGCAGCTTCGGCCAGTTCAGGGTCAACGGAAACGCCTTGCTTGCCGGCGACCTGAGCGTTCTCAAGGGACCGGGGCCTTATCTGAACGGCACGACCTACCGGATCATCGAGTCTGCGAATGCTGCGGGCGTAAGTGGCGCCTTCAGTGCCATTACCCTTCCCGAAGCGAAACCACTCGTCGGTTTCAACGTCCGCCAGCTGCAAGATGCCGTGCAGGTGGAGGTGGAGACCCGCAGCTTCACCACTGTGGCAACCAATCCGGTTGAATGGGCCGTGGCCGGGTACCTGGACCGGATCATGCCGACCGCCACGGGCGACTTGTCGGACGTCCTGGGCGAGTTCCAGTCCCTGGCCCAGCCCCAGTTCCACACGGCTTTTTCGAGCCTGAGCCCCGCCACCTACGACGGACTGTCAAAGGCGGGTCTTGCCGGACTCAAGCAGTACCAGAACAGCCTGAGTCAGAGGATGAGCAATGTCCGTGCTTACAATGTCGCGGCTGGATACGGCAGTGAACCGCAAAGGGTGCTCCTTGCTTACAACGGCTCCGATGCGAACCTGGGGAGGTTCCTGGCAGGCGGTCAGGGATCGCGATCCCAAGCCGGAATCGGGCTCTGGATCGACAGTTACGGTCAATGGGGCGACCAGAGGGGAGCCCAGGGAGTGACCGGCTATGATTACGACCTGTATGGCGGCACGATCGGCTATGACTCCACCTTCCCGAACAACCTGATGCTCGGTATCAGTATGGGAACGTCGAGAGCGGCCATCGACTTTGACGAAAACATGGGAGACGGCTCGGTCAAGGACGTGACCGGGTCGCTTTACGGAAGCTACCTGTTGGGGGATGCGTATATAGAAGGCGTCCTCTCCTACGGAAGAGAGCGGTTCCAGAATCACCGGCGTCTGAGCATCGGCTCAATGCAGCGTGACGCGCTGAGCAGCCATAGCGGAGACGCGTACTCGGTTTACCTTGGAGCGGGCTACGACTATAAAGTGGGCAATTCGGCCATTATACCGTTTGTCGCAATTCGTTATGCCCACCTGGATGAAGAGGGTTTCAGCGAGTCCGGGGCCGGCAGCCTGGATCTCACCTTGGACCGCCGCAGGACCGATTCTCTGGTATCGGAACTGGGCGTCCGCGCAGCCCGTGCGTACAAGCTGAACAGCGGGAGCCTGATCCCGGAGTTCAGCGCCGCCTTCAGCTATGATTTCGACATAGATGACCGGGTCATCACAAGCTCGTTCGCCGGGTCTCCCGGGGCCGCGTTCTCGATCAAGGGCCAGCAAGTCGAAAAGTATGGTGCGGTGGTAAATGCGGGCCTGACATTCATTCACGACAGCGGGGTTTCGACATCAATCAAATACAGCGGGGAATTTCGTGAAAGAAGCTCGTCCCACGGTGTGATAGGCAACCTGCGGTACCAGTTCTGAGATCCGGCTGCGGCTCTGTTTTGTTGATCGCAGAGGTCGGTTTAGAGGGAGGCAAGCTCTCCTGATGTGCCATTCCTGCATGCCTGTGCGTGCAATTCCACCCATAATAATCATAATTTCAAAATATATGGTATATGAAATAAATTACTTGACAAAATTTGTAGGAAAACCTAAAATAAGACCATAGAAGGAGTTGAATGACCTTTCCTAAAGATAAATGAAAATGGAGATTCAATTAAGAACATACAGTCTGTTAAATAGGAGGACGAGAAAATGCGAAGATTGTTGGCACTAATGGCTTTCGCGGTAACACTTTCACTAGTCGGGTATGTTGCGGCGGAACCTGTGGCAAAAGATAGCGGAGTGGTAAAACCGGTGATCAAATGCTCGACCTGCGGTGCGGAGTTTACTTCGTCCGCTGGAATTGTAGATCATGCCAGGTCGCACCCGGGCCATATGATGATGGGAACGGGAAATGAGGGCAATTTGGTCAAATGTTCTACCTGCGGCGTTGAGTTCACTTCCAGAGCCGGAGTGGTGGATGTTTATAGGACGGGCGTTGCCGGGGCAAATGAAAAACCGATAATCCTGTGTTCTACATGTTCAAGTTATGAAAGACGTTGATAAGCCCGGTTGCGGGCGGAACATCCTGCGCGGTACAAAAAGAGAAGCCGGTCCTTGCAGTAAAGGACCGGCTTTTTGCATATTTATAAATGACAGTCAGCGAAATAGTATCGGATTCCGGTTCAGGGACTTGCTCATGCCGGTTGATCGGCAAGGCTCGGATTTCTTGCATTTTTCAGTTTGAAAGGTAATTTGTAAATAAGGGATATGTTCGCTGTTAAAAATAGTCTTGTGCAATTCCTGTCAGGGACGGAATGGTTCTCGAACCGTTCAGGAGGTGAATGCAATGGAAGATATCAATCGTATTCTGGTTGCAAGCGGCGTCACCAAATACTGCCGGCAGGGTGTTCACTACGGGATTTCGCTGGCCCGCAAATACCAGGCCGAGCTTTTCATCTTTCATGCTGTCTACAATCCTTTCGGTTATGAAGGGTTCAACCTGCCGATGGTCTCGCTGGATGAAAGTTACCGGAACATCCTGCAGGAAACGGAGAAAGAACTGGACAGTATCATTGCCAGGGAGCAGGCAAACGGGCTCAGAGTCCAGAAGCTGATCAGAAATGGCAATCCCGTCAAGGAAATTCTCAAGGCAATCCATGAACATCATGTCGATCTTCTCGTTCTGCTGGCCCATGAGGAAACACGGCTGGAACACATGGAAGCGCGCCTGGAGAAACTCATTTTCGGCAGGAGCAACGAAGACCTCATACGGAAAATGCCGTGCCAGATATTGCTGGTCAAACAGGAGTTCAAATCTGACTGGTAGTACATCAGGCGATTTGATTCGAGACTCAGACGGTTGACCAGGATGCAACGGCATAGGGAGGTGAGGTCCGCGCAATGGATCAACAGACGAATGCCAAAGGTTTGGAGTCGCTGCCGCTGCCCGGCCTGCTTGAGCGGCTCGGTACTTCCCCTGAAGGGCTCAGCGGGAGCGAGGCGCAGCGTCGTCTCGCCGAATATGGCCCGAACGAGCTTGCGGAAAAAAGGGCCAATCCCCTGCTGAAATTCGTTGCCTACTTCTGGGGTCCCATACCCTGGATGATCGAGGTCGCGGCGGTCATTTCAGGCGTGGTGCACCACTGGACCGACTTCACCATCATCGTGGTGCTGCTGGTAATGAACGCCTTGGTCGGTTTTTGGGAGGAATACCAGGCCGGCAACGCAATCGCTTCTCTCAAGGCGAAACTGGCGCTGGTGGCCAAGGTGCGCCGGGACGGTGAATGGACAGCTTTGGCGTCCCGCGAACTGGTGCCCGGCGATGTGATCAGGGTCCGAATCGGCGATATTGTCCCTGCCGACGCCCGCATCATCTCTGATGAGCGCCTGGAAATCGACCAGTCGGCCCTGACCGGGGAATCCCTGCCGGTCACCCGCGCAGCCGGTGATGCGCTGTACTCCGGTTCCGTTGTGAAGAGAGGGGAGAGCGATGCCGTGGTCATCGCCACCGGCCGGAGCACCTATTTCGGCAAGACCGCACGGCTTGTCGAGGAAGCCCACACGGAGAGCCATTTCCAGCAGGCGGTGCTGAAGATCGGCGACTACCTGATCGTTATCGCACTGGCGCTGGTAATCCTGATTCTCGCAGTTGCCCTGTTCCGCGGCGACAACATGTTCACTTCGCTGCAGTTTGCCCTGGTTCTCACTGTGGCTGCCATCCCGGTGGCCATGCCCACGGTCCTCTCGGTAACCATGGCCGTCGGCTCGCGGGTGCTGGCCCACCGCCAGGCAATCGTCCGCAAGCTGTCCGCCATCGAGGAACTGGCCGGGATGGACGTGCTCTGTTCGGACAAAACCGGCACCCTGACCCGGAATCTCCTGAGCATGGGTGAGCCGTTCACCGTGGCAGGATATGGTGTTGAGGAGCTTCTGCTGTGCGCCGCCCTTGCGTCCAGGGCCGAAGACCGGGACCCGATCGATCTCGCCGTTCTGGATGGGTTGAAGAGCCCGCGGGATCTGCAGGGAGTGCAGGTGAGGCGCTTCCATCCATTCGATCCGGTGCGGAAAAGGACCGAAGCGGAAATTGCCGACAGCAGCGGCCGACTCTTCCGTGTCGCCAAGGGAGCGCCCCAAGTCATACTGGAATTGGCGGCTAATGCCGTCGAGGTGTCCGGCCGGGTTGAAGAGGCCGTGGAGGAATTTGCCTCGAGGGGGTTCCGCTCGCTGGGAGTGGCCAGGTGCGATGAGGCGGGGGATTGGCGTTTCATGGGAGTCATCCCGCTTTTCGATCCGCCGCGCGCGGATTCGCGCGAGACCATCGAGGCTGCGGCTCGCATGGGGGTGAAGGTCAAGATGGTAACCGGCGACCAGATGGCCATCGCCCGCGAAATTGGCGGGCAGCTGGGGCTCGGGACCAACATCCTCGATGCAGAGCTGTTCAGCCATCCGGAGCACCACCAGGCCGGTCTTGTTGCGGAAGCCATTGAGAAGTCGGACGGGTTTGCCCAGGTTTTTCCGGAACACAAGTATCACATAGTCGATGTGCTGCAGCATCATGGGCATATCGTGGGCATGACCGGCGACGGGGTGAACGATGCACCCGCCCTCAAGAAGGCCGATGCCGGCATTGCCGTGTCCGGGGCAACGGATGCCGCCAGGGCCGCGGCGGCAATTGTGCTGCTCACACCGGGCCTGTCGGTGATCATCGATGCCATAAAGGAAAGCCGCACCATTTTTCAGCGCATGAACAGTTATGCGATCTACCGCATATCCGAAACAATCCGTGTCCTCCTGTTCATGACCCTATCGATCCTGGTTTTCAATTTCTACCCGGTGACTGCCGTCATGATAGTTTTGCTTGCGCTGCTCAACGACGGGGCAGTCCTCACCATTGCCTACGACAATGCGCGCTTTTCCGATCAGCCTTCGGCCTGGGACATGCGGACTGTCCTGGGAGTTGCATCACTTGTGGGGTTAGCGGGTGTCGTTGCTTCTTTCGGGCTTTTCTACCTGGCCGAGCGGGTCTTCGTGCTGGACAGAAACGTCATTCAGTCGCTGATCTATCTGAAGCTGTCCGTGGCGGGACAATTGACCATCTACGTTACCCGCACGCGCGGCCCGTTCTGGTCCATTCCGCCTTCGCCGATTCTCCTGTCGGCTACGTTAGCCGCACAGTTCATTGCCACCCTGGTGGCGGTTTACGGGATATTCGTCGCTCCCATAGGCTGGCCATGGGCGGGTTTCGTATGGGGATATGCGCTGGCGTGGTTCTTTATTAACGACCGGGTGAAACTGGCAGCCTACAAGGTTTTCGATATAACCAGGCCGGGGCTTCTGGGGTGGAAAACCGTGAAATAGGGCGGGAGATGTTTCCAGATGGTGTTGAATGGACGCAGAGGAAACGAATCTGGTGCCGTAATTGTCATCACAAGGAGATAAACCATGAGAAAGGATCAGGCAGGGAAGCCACTCGATGAGACAACGACCATAGGCGAGCTCGTTGCGGAAGATTACCGGACCGCCAGGGTCTTCGAAAAACATGGCATCGATTTCTGTTGCGGCGGCAAGGTTGCCCTCTCGGAAGCCTGCCGGCAGAAGGGCGTCGATCCAGCTGCGATAGCAAACGAACTGGAGGCGCTGAAGAGCGAACCGCTGGACAGGGGACATAATTACGCAGCGTGGGACCTTTCGTTCCTCGCGGACTACATTGTCAATACCCATCACGCCTATCTGCATGAGAACCTGGAAGAGATCGCTGTCTATGCCCGCAAGGTAGCCCAGGTTCACGGCAAAAACCATCCCGAAGTGATAGAGATAGCGAATATCTTCGATAAAATTGCCGCTGACATGGCTGCCCATCTCAGAGAGGAAGAGGAGAAATTCTTTCCGGCTCTCAAACGGATCGAAGCTGCAAGGAAGGCCGGAGTCGACCCGGAGATTGAAGACCTGGCCGCTGTCAGGGAAAGCCTGGAGAAATTCGATGTGGAGCACACCGAGATCGGCGATGCCGTGCATGCGATACGCGCGCTTTCGAAAGACTACACAGTGCCGGATGATGCCTGCAATACCTACATGGTCACCTATCGGAAACTGAAGGAGTTCGAGGATGATCTGCACTTGCATGTTCACCTGGAGAACAACATCCTGTTCCCGAAAGCGGCGGCGTTGTAGGGTTTCCAGCCAAAAATGCTTTCGAGCAGTGTGGGCAGCAACCGGTATGTAGTGGAGCGGCAAGGACAATGTTACGAGTACAATCCATGGACGAAGGGGCCGGATCCACGGGAACGGGAGTGAGTATCCTGACCATAGGCCACTCAACTCGAACTGTCGATGAGTTCATAAGGCTTCTCCTGGCCCATGGTGTAAGAAAGCTCGTCGATGTGCGAACCGTGCCCAGGTCACGGCACAACCCGCAGTTCAACCGCGATGCACTGCCGGTTGCGCTTGCTGCGGAAGGCATCGAATACACCCACATGCCCGGCCTTGGCGGCTTGCGCCATCCCCGGGCCGATTCGCTCAATACCGGCTGGCGCAACGACTCTTTCCGCGGCTTTGCGGATTACATGCTCACGCTTGATTTCAGGGTCAACATCGAGAGCCTGGTCGACCTTGGCAGGCAGGAGCGCGTTGCCGTCATGTGCGCCGAAGCTGTTCCCTGGCGTTGTCATCGTTCACTGATCGCAGACGCTCTGCTGGTGAGGGGGGTGGAGGTGTTTCACATAATGGGCAGGAACAGCCTGGTTGCCCATGAGCTCACGCCGTTCGCCAGGGTTACCGGCATGACCGTTACCTATCCTCTTGAAACTCATGATGATCGAGGTCGACCATGAAAGTTCTGCTGGACCATATTGTGCTCAATGTCATCGATGTTGAAAAAGAAGCGGAATTCTACATCAATGTCCTGGGGTTCCCCCCCGAGCGACTGGAACTTTACCGTGAAGGGAAGGTGCCCTTTCCCTCGGTCCGCATCAATCCTGACACCATTATCGACCTGTTCCCCGCCAAGATGTGGCAGCAGGGGGCTGAAGGGGAAGGGGGCCGGACAAACCTCAACCACTTTTGCGTCTCGGTGAGCAGGGAGGATTTCGAGAGGCTCCTTCACCGGCTCGGCCAGCTCGGCGTGGCAATCGAGCAGGGTCCGGTAGAGCGATGGGGGGCGCATGGAACGGGTGTGTCGGTCTATTTCCGGGACCCCGAGCTGAACCTGATCGAGTTTCGCTATTATGAGGTGGACAGCGAACCGTCGCAATGTCTTCTTGATACCTGAGACCGGGATTCATCGGGTCGGAATTGACGGTTGGCAATCGCGGGTCCAGGTATGCATGATCGACAGGAAGTGTGAAAATGCACAGGAGTATTCATGCGGCTATCCGCTGAAGGCTTGCTTCAGTGGGGAGCAGCGGGTGTCTTTGACCTGACCCGCTTCAGCAGCATGACCGCGCCGACGCAGATCAGGCTCACAATGGCCAGCAGGCGGAAGTTGTCGATGAAAGCCCAGAGGGTCGATTGCCTGATGAGTTCATCGTAGAGCGTGCCGCCGGCTTTGCGCATTGATTCGGTTGCCGGGAAATGGTGCCGGAATGCCTGCTGCAGGGCACGGGAATGGATCTGATAAGCCGGGTCGCCGGGCGCCAGGTGGGAGACCAGGTCCGACTGGTGGACCTGTGCCCGTCGCTCCAGGATCGTCGTCACCGCGGCAATGCCGACGCTCCCCCCGATATTGCGCATGAGATTGAAAATGCCGCTGGCGTTGCCCATCTGTTCCCGGGGCAGCATCCCCATGGCGACGGCCGACAGCGGAACGAAAATCATGCTCAGGCCTATTCCCATGAGTATGTTCGGCCAGATTATGTTCCACATGGAGATCTCGAGAGTGATCTCCCCGAACTGCCAGAGTGAAACGGCTACCAGTATGAAGCCTGTCCCGATCACCTTGCGGAAATCCACGGTTCCGGTCAGGAAACCGACGACCGGCATGGCTGCCAGGGCGCCCAGCCCCCGCGGGCTGAGTGTCAGGCCGCTCAGCATGGCCGTATATCCCATGAGAGTCTGGAGGTAGATGGGAATCAGGGTGACCGCGCTGTACAGGCACACACCGAGAAGGGTTATAAGCAGCGTTCCCACGGAAAAATTCCGGTCCTTGAGGACCCTGAGGTTGACCACCGGCTCCTTTGTCTTCAACTCCCGGACAATGAAAAGCACCATGGTAACAATGCAGATGACGGCGAACCAGCGCACCCAGGGGGCGGAAAACCAGTCGTCCTGCTGGCCCTTGTCCAGGATTATCTGCAGGGTGGCCAGGGACACGGCCATCAGGCCGAAGCCGATATTGTCGACCTTTCCGGGCTTGGAAGACCTGATGTAGGGAGGGTCTTCCACGAATGCCCGCGTCATGAAGATTGCCAGGATGCCGACCGGGATGTTCATGTAGAATGCCCAGCGCCAGGTGTAATTATCGGTCAGCCAGCCGCCCAGGGTCGGCCCGATGATCGGCGCCACCACCACCCCGATGCCAAAGGCTGCCATGGCCATGCCCCTTTTCTCGGGCGGGAAGCTTTCCAGGAGGATGGCCTGGGAAATGGGCTGGAGGGCGCCTCCGCCGGCTCCCTGGATCACCCGGGCGGCAATCAGCATGCCCAGGCTCTCCGCCATGCCGCAGGCGAAGGAGGAAAGGGTGAAGATGGCGATGCAGTAGACGAGGAAGCGGGAGCGGCCGAAATACCTGGCAAGCCAGCCGGTGGCCGGCAGGATGATCGCATTGGCCACCAGGTAGCTGGTCAGGGTCCAGGTGGCTTCGTCGGTGCTCGCGGACAGGCTGCCCGCTACGTGGGGCAGGGCAACGGAGACAATGGTGGTGTCCAGTATTTCCATGAAGGTGGGGAGCATGACGGCCGCGGTGATGATCCACGGGTTTACGGCAGGCCGCCACTCCATGCCGGTTGCCGCTGCATCTCCCTTTGCGTTGCCGGCTGGCATCACTTTACCCTGACCACGGGTATGACGGACATTCCCGGGCGCAGCAGGTTTTCCCTGTCCTGGCCTTTTTCGAATACGATTTTCACCGGGATGCGCTGCACCACCTTCACGTAGTTTCCCGTAGCGTTTTCCGGCGGGAAGAGGCTGAATCTCGCTCCACTTGCCCCGGCAATGCTCTCCACGTGTCCGTCATAGGTTCTGCCATAGGTGTCCACGCTTATCTTCACCTTCTGTCCCGGCCGCATTTTCCTGAGCTGGGTCTCCTTGAAATTCGCCGTCACCCAGATGTCGTCCAGGGGAACGATGGAAAGGAGCACCTGGCCCGGTTCCACGTTCTGTCCTACCTCAACGGTCCTTTTGCCGACCACGCCGCTGACCGGAGCCGTGACCCTGGTGTAACCCAGGTTCAGCCTCGCCTGGTCCAGGGCAGCCTTGTACCTCTTGACAGCGGCATCGGCGCTTTCGGCCTTCGATTGGACCACGGAAACCTGCTGCGGCCCGGTCCGGGCCGAGGCCAGCTCGGCCTCTGCCTGGCGCAGGCGGCCGCGGGCCTGGGCCACCTGTTCCATGGCAGCGGTTGCCTGCGCTTGTGCCGCATCCACGGCAGCCGAAGAAACGGTTGCCGCGGCAACCGCCTGGTCATACTGCTGCCTGGGTATGACGTCCCGTTGGACCAGGTTCCGATACCTGGCCAGGTCTTTCTGTGTCCTGACATTCTCCGCTTCCTTTTGCCTGAGCCCGGCCCTGGCTGCTTCCAGTTGCTTCTCCGCAGCCACGACGCCGGCGCGCGCGTTGGCCGCGTTCGCGGCGGCCGACTCGATCCCGCTCCGGGTGGATACGGAGGAAATGGGCACATTTGTCCTGGCCGCCTTTGCGCCGGCAAGGGCATCGGCATATTCAGCTTCGGCGCGCTCCAGGGCCACCCGGTAATCGGTCGGGTCGATTACCACGAGCACGGTCCCTGCCTGCACGTACTGGTAGTCCCTGAAACCGAGCCGCAATACATGTCCCCCCACCCGGGCGCTGATGGGGTTGATATGGCCGTCGATCTGGGCGTCGTCGGTGCTTTCGGTGTAAGTGGAGCGCCACCAGAGCAGCAGCGCCCCGATGAGGAGTACTGCTGCAACAGCAACAAGGATGGATTTTTTTCTCTGCCGGATGTTTTCCCGAGAAAAAAGCCGTCCAAGCCGGCTCAGTCCGGAGCCCGGTCCCTTTTCTCCGTTGTCGCTCCGGGCAGTCGTGGCATCATCTTTATCGCTGACCATTGATTGCGTTCCTTCCAGGCCGTTTTCCAGCATGCCTGGCGCTTGTGTTCATATTTTTCCTCTTGTTCGGGTATCCGGGGCGCCTTTGCCGAAACATGATGTTTGAAGGTTATAACATCTTAATATTGTTAGAATATCCCATATCATTTGCTTGTCAATGCATGGTTTCAATCAGTACGGATTGGATATGTAAAAATTATTATATATGGTAAAATGAAATCACCTGGCAACGCAATGATCAATGCATGGTGGGTGACAGTGCCGTAACCGGAAATGGTCGTGTGACGAAGATCCGCTCCGGCCACAGAGAGACTTTCCGGATGGAAACTAAATAAAGGAGAGACATTATGAAAAAGCTTCTTGCCATTAGCTCGGTCCTGCTGGCATGTGCCCTGCCGGCATTTGCGGCAGGCCCTTATCATTTGCCTGATGCGTCATACAAAAAAGTCAGCTCTCTCGTAAAACTGCCCGATTTCATTCCGGGAATCGGCACGCTCTACGTGAAGCCTTCGACTCTGCCGATCGGGCCTTTTCTGGCGTATGACCGCGCGGGGAAACTTGTTTCCACCATCTACATGGTGCCAATCGAGGATTTCGACAAACATGCCAACTTTACTGGTCTGGCAGTTGGCGACAACAAGGTTGAAAAGGTCGACATAGTTTTCAACCCGGGGCACCCGGGCGTTGAAGTTCCCCATTATCATGTAACGATCTGGCACGTCAAACCCGAGTTGGCAAAGGTGAAATAACCGGACTCAAGAGACGGGAACTCCTGAAGGCCGGCGGCTTCTGGCACGCCGGCCTTGCGTTAGCCGGCTTCCCATGCAAAACTCAGCCTGATGGTTTGTGATTTTAACCTCCTGCCTCTACATCATCCTCTTTGCCAATTTGCCGATAACGGCTTTTGCATTTCGATTCATCTCACTGTCGCAGATGTAGAGAGGTATAATTATTACCAATAATCTGCTCTCTTCAGTGTGAAAAAAAAGTTGCTTACAGCAACAGGTCCGGAATCTCCATCTCACAACTTTATCTAAACTTCAAAATCGTATGGATATATATGATATACATATAAATAAGAACTGATGTTATCGTTATATAACATTATATATAACCATAAAAATCATTTACTGTTCTACAACCAGCTTCATAAATGAATAACTCAATCTTATTGTTTGGAATTTTATACAGATCATTGATTCAATAGTTGCGGGAGCAGGCTCTTGTCTGATATGGTAAGCGAGATCTTGCATAAATTGCTTTTCAAAGGTTGACGGAGAGCTGTTATGACGAGCTATACTTCAGGTAACCGAATCCTCCCTTGTGATGTTGGAGCAATCAAGGCCCAATGGGAAAGATTTGTCAAAGGCGAACCTGTCGACCATGACATTATCCGTCCCATTGTGCTGTCGTCATGGAAAAGAAGCAGAATTACGGGCGTAGATCCGTTTCACACATTCGGGATCAAAATCATATCCAGGGAAGATACTGAAAAGCAGAAACTCACTCGTGACGAGCTCCTGAAGGCTTTTGGGAGCGTCATTCCCATAATAGAAGAAATCATCATAAAAAATCAGCTCAATCTTCAGTTGTTCGACAGTAATGCACAGAGCATTCATCTTGCCATGTTTCAGGAATTCAATTCAGGCAAGTCATACGAGGAAGTGGAGTCGAAAATGCTCGGCAACCTGTCGGAAAAGGTGATCGGCACCAATGCCCCCTGTCTGGCTCTCAGTGAAAACAAGCCTGTACAGATCATCGGCGCGGAGCATTACAACTACTATCTTCACGACTACTTCTGCTGTTCAGCGCCGATTCATGACACCAA
The DNA here is from genome assembly GCA_034933285.1 of Geobacteraceae bacterium. Lineage (GTDB taxonomy): Bacteria > Desulfobacterota > Desulfuromonadia > Geobacterales > Geobacteraceae > RPRC01. Next base: position 118,766 of record JAYFNT010000031.1, read on the forward strand.
GGGAAAAACAGTCGGAGCGTTGAATATCTTTTCCAATCTAGGCAATTACTTCGAGGGCATCTTCGGCCTGGTCTCATGCCTGGCAAGCATATTCGACAACAGGGCACTGATTCAGACCGCCCTGGAGGAACTGGACATCTATGAGTTGGCAGCCAACAACATCATGGAAAAATCAGCAAAGGGCGTCATGTACATAAGCAGGGAACGTCAGATAAAATATTACAACACCGCCCTGGTCAACCTGTTGAACATTCCGCCCGGGCAGAAGGACAAGGAAGCGCTCGATGCCTTTCTGTCAGTGTCAAGGTGCCTTGCTTCCGATGAACAGCTTGAAAACAAGGAAGTCATCATTTCCACGAACGGCAGGAAGAAATCTCTGCTTGTAACGACCCAGAACCTGGTCAACGCGAAAAACGAGCCGAAAGGGAAAATGGTGTTCGTGGAGGATACCGACGCTGTCTACAAGTCATTTCAAAGGATTCGCGGCAACAAAGCCCATTATACTTTTGAAGACATAATAGGGGAGAACAGAGAACTGGCAGCTGCGAAGGACTTGGCCAGGAAAGTGGCCGGGACGCGCGCAGCTGTCCTTATCCACGGTGAAAGCGGCACGGGAAAGGAATTGTTTGCTCAGGCCATCCATAATTCGAGCACCCGGAAACCCTGCCCCTTTGTCTCCATAAACTGCGGCGCGATTCCGCCCGAACTGATCGAGAGCGAATTGTTCGGGTACGAGGCCGGCGCTTTTACCGGCGCCTTGAAAGGGGGGAAACCGGGAAAGCTTGAACTGGCTTCCGGCGGGACCCTGTTTCTGGATGAAATAGAAAGCATGCCGTTGAACGCCCAGATAAAGCTGTTGCGTGCGCTTTCCACGCATAAGATCTCGCGGATCGGCAGCATAGAAGAAATTCCCATTGATGTAAGAATTGTCTCGGCGACTAAAACGGATCTTCTGAAGGAAGCCGACGAAGGCAATTTCCGCGAGGATCTCTACTATCGTATAAGCACCATTGTAATAAAACTGCCTTCCTTACGGGAAAGGGTGGACGACATCCCCCTGTTGACGGCCCATCTGGTGAAACTGCACACGAAAGAATCCTCCCTCGAAAATTACCAGGTGTGCCCAGAATTCATAAAGACCCTGGCCATGCTCCCATGGCGCGGCAATGTACGGGAACTGAGCAATGTGCTCGAAAGAGCGATAGCCTTGTCCGACAATGATCACATTCTGAAGACCGGCCTTCTTCCCGAAAATGACGGCAGTGGACAGCAAAATGGCGGACTGGCCCTGGTGACGAAGCTGGAAACGCACCTGAAAAATGAATTCTCCCGTGGTGAATGCGGCGACATGCTCAAAGTTTCCGAGGAAATCGCGATCAGGCTGGCACTGGACATGGATTCCGGAAATGTGGCAAAGGCCGCAAAACGCCTTGGAATCAGCAAGCCGACCCTGTATTCGAAAATCAAGCAGAATGAGAACCTCAAAATGTGAAGCTGCTGGCAAATCCAACTTTCGACCAGTTAAATTTTTTAACTGGTCATAAGGAAATTTTATCAATAGTTAAGTTATTTAACTGCAAAACATCCCGAATACGACCTCCCCGCCTTATTGCACATCCCGACGGATATCACCCCCAGTAGTGCATTTCCCCAAATTTCCTTAAATATATTGATGTATAAGCAAGGTCATCCACTGTCGATCGTTAAAAATATCCCGAAAATCTCATATCCTTTGGCCTGATGGTATTACCCTTGCTTTGGAATTTATTGCCAGTAAAAAAATTGTAATACGCAGGCGACGAATTCAATTGAAAGGGGGAAGCAGAGAAATCATATTTTACTGGCAGGGAAAAGGGAAGAATCAGAGGTTAATACTTCAAACTATTTGAAAAAAGGAGAATGTTATGGAATTCATGTTCGGAATCCCGAGTTTTGTCCACTTTGGCGAAGGAGCTTCGAAAAAACTGGGCGAAATGGCAGCGGGAATGGGCGCGAAAAAGGCTTTCGTAATGTATGACAAAGGAGTGAAGGCAGCGGGCATCGTGGATGGGTTGATTGCTTCATTGAAAGCTGCCGGCATCGAAGCGATCGAATTTGACGGCGTACTGCCCAATCCTCCCGATACCATGGTCGAACAAGCCGCGGCTCTGGCCCGTTCAGCCAATGTGGACATCATCGTGGCAATCGGTGGCGGCAGCTCCATTGACTCCGCGAAAGCCATAAACATTCTCCTCGCCAACCCGTCCCCCATCAACCAGTACGAAGGCGTCAATACGGTGAAAGTTCCCGGCAAGCCTCTGATTGCCATTCCTACCACAGCGGGTACTGCAAGTGAAGTAACGGCATTCAGCATCATTACAGACACTGCCAGGACCAAAAAAATGATAATCGGCGGGCAGTTCGTCGGTCCGACCATAGCTCTGGCCGATCCCCTCCTGACCGTCGGAATGCCGCCGAAGATTACCTCTTCCACCGGCATGGACGCGTTGACCCACGCAATAGAAGCCTATGTTTCCAAAGCGGCCATGATTCCCACGGATGTTATTGCACTGAAGGCCATTGATCTTATCTGCAAAAATATCGTTACAGCGACAAAGAACGGCTCGAACGTCGAAGCCCGTTCCGCCATGCTGCTCGGCAGCATGATGGCCGGATTTGCCTTTACCAACGCGGTTCTCGGGCTGGTTCATTCCATAGCCCATCCCCTGAGCGCCCATTGCGGCCTGCCGCACGGTGTGGCCAATGCCATCGGGCTTCCCTATGTAATGGAGTATAACGCACTGACGGTTCCGGCCAGGTTCAAGGACATCGCCGCGGCCATGGGCATCGACGTCACCGGCATGACTGATGCGGCTGCCGCGCAGGCTGCCGTTGAACTGGTCAAGAATCTCAATAAAGAGCTTGAGATCCCGACCCTGAAAGAGTGCGGCGTCAGCAAGGACCTGTTCGATCGCCTTGCGGAAGATGCCTTGGTCGAAGGCTCTACCTTCTTCAACCCGCGGGATCCTTCCAAGCAGGATGTACTGGCGATCCTGGAGAAGGCCTACTGACAGGCTGTTGGAAAACTGCTGCGGAGAGCCGTACGTTTTTCAACAACCTGCTGCTCAAGAATCACGGTAATAAATGTCATGAATCCTGCAGGGGCTGCCCTTGATTCCGGGCGCCGGCAAACTCCGGCGCCCGGGTTTGAGGGCCTGCAAAGAAGGGAAAGCTTGAAAGCCGGCTCTAAAGGATAGGTTTGTCTTGCGATCGATTAATGGTAACGTACTTATTTCTCGGCGAAATCGGGGGCGGGCGCAGCCGGCTTGCCCCTTGAAACAAGCAATGATACCGGAGAGGATGGGAATGTATGGACAAAATTCTACGAATCAATATGACGGGCAAGAGCATTTCTCAAGAGCCCGCTGGTGAGAAGTATACCTTGTATGGCGGCAGGGGGCTGATCGCAAAGATTCTCTGCGAAGAGGTCAATCCCACGTGCGACGCCTTGGGAGCGGAGAATAAACTGATTTTCTGCCCGGGACTCCTTGGCGACACCCCGGCGCCCTGTTCCGGTAGGCTTTCCATCGGGGGCAAGAGCCCGCTCACCGGCACCATCAAGGAAGCCAACGCGGGCGGGACTTTTTCCCAGAAGCTGGTCAGCCTCGGTCTGAAGGCCCTCGTTATCGAAGGCCGGCCGGCGGTTGACGAGTGGTCCATCGTGGTGCTGGGGGAGAATTCAGTCGAGGTGCTGCCCGCGGGCAAATACCTGGGAATGAACAATTACGAACTTACTGAGGTCTTGCGTAAAGATTTCGGAGATGGCATCAGCGTTGCGTCGATCGGATGCGCCGGCGAGCGGGGCTACCGGAACTCGACCGTTCAGATCACCGACCTAGAGGGGCATCCAAGCAGGGCGGCGGCGCGTGGCGGTCTCGGGTCGGTGATGGGCTCGAAAAAGGTAAAAGCCGTCATTATCAAAGAATCCGGCAAATATACCGCAAAGTATCATGACAAGGAAAAATTCATCGAGAGGAACAGGCACTATGTAAAGGAGGTTATCAATCATCCCTTTACCGGGCAAGGTTTGCCGGCTCTTGGGACTGCCATGCTTGTCAACCCGATGAACGGCCTGGGGATTCTTCCCACCAGGAACTTCAGTACCGGCCAGTTCGAGCATGCCGAGGAAATAAGCGGCGAACGAATCGCCGAACTGCAGGCCACGCGCGGCGGGGTCATGAAGCATCTCTGCCACAAGGGCTGCATTGTTCAGTGTTCACAGATTTATAATGACGCGAATGGCAATTATCTCACTTCCGGGTTCGAATACGAGACTATCGGGCTCGTGGGTTCAAACTGCGGCATTCGTGATATTGACGTAATCGCTCAGATTGACAGGATTTGTGACGATATCGGAGTGGATACCATGGATACGGGCTGCACCATTGCCGTGGCCATGGAGGCCGGGAAAATCCCGTTCGGCGACGGCGCCGGGGCTCTCATGCTGCTGCGGGAAATGAAGGACGGGACCGATTTCGGCAGGCTCCTGGGTGACGGTACCGCAAGGGCCGGCAATGCCCTGGGTGTCAAGAGGATTCCCGCAGTGAAAGGTCAGGCCATGGCTGCCTATGATCCTCGTGGACTCAAGGGAACCGGCATTACCTATGCCACCTCGACAATGGGTGCGGATCATACAGCAGGCAATACCATCTCCATGCCGGGCAATCCGGCTGACAAGGAAGGCAAGGTAGAGGCTTCCCGCAATTGCCAGATCGGATTCACGCTGCTGGATGATCTGGGACTGTGCATCTTTGTCGGCGTGGTCTTCGAGAATCCCGACAATATCCAGTGCATGGCGGATATGGTAGGCGCGAAGTTCGGCGGCGAGTGGGACATCCCGAGGCTGATGGGTCTTGCGGTGGAAACGCTCACCCTGGAGAAGCAGTTCAACAGGGCTGCCGGTTTCCTGCCAAAGGACGACCGGCTGCCTGAATTCTTCTATAAAGAGGCGCTGCCCAATTCCGGCCACATCTTTGATCTTGAGGACCAGGAACTGGACCAGGTATTGCCTTTCTGACAGTCCCCTGCCGGTATTCAATGTAAACGATGGGGAGGACTATCCTCCCTGTCGCATTTGGTCATGCTTCTTGGGCAGATGTTAAAACAACATAAGGAAAGAAGGGGGAGATTCCATGAAATCACGGATACAGATTATTTGTCTGGTCCTGGCGTGCCTGGTCATATGCGCGAATATGGCCGTGGCGGGCCCGACCGGCAACCATTTCACGAACGGGGGGGAAGGAATAAAGGTGGCTACAGTCGGCCCCCCGGGATTTTATTACCGGTTATACAATTTCTTTTATCATGCGGACACCCTGACGGGTCGTGACGGGAAGAAGCTCCCGGCAGACCTGGACGTTTTTGTCTATGCGCAGGTCCATAGGCCGATATGGGTGACCAATATCAAGATCTTTGGCGGGGACTGGATGCCGAATGTGGTCATTCCCTTCGTGTACACCGATTTCAAGGCAGGCGGCACGTCAGATAGCCGTGTCTCTTTGGGTGATTGTGTCGTAGAACCTGTGGCAATTGCCTGGCACGGAGATCAATGGGACGCGGTAATCGGCTTGATGGCCTGGGTGCCGCTCGGACATTATGACCCCAATCATCCGGGTGGGGCGGGGAAGGGCTACTGGACCGGACAGTTTGACGCCGGCGGCACCTATTATCCCGACAAGGCCAAGACGTGGAGCCTTTCCTGGCTCGGCCGCTATGAAATCCACGGCAAACAGCGCGGCCATGAAGTGCAGTTGGGAGACGATTTCCATTTTGAGTGGGGCATAGGAAAGGCTCTTGCGTCTTCCGTGGAACTCGGACCTCTCAAGGCTTTTGAAGTGGGCGTGGTGGGTTATGCCCAGTTCCAGGTCTCTGATGACAGCGGCAGTGACGTTACCTGGGATAAAGTGCATGACCGGGTATTTGCCGTCGGCCCGGAAATCAGGTTTGCGATACCCAAGTGGAAAACTCTTGTGGAGTTGAGGACGAACTTTGAATTCGGCGCTGTGGACCGTACAGAAGGAATAATGACCAGCTTTAACATTACCAAGGCTTTCTGAAGCAATACACTGGTTCAGGTATGATCTGCACGTCGCAGGTGTTCTCCTGAACGCAAGATGCCGGATAACTCAGATGGCCTGAAGAACAAGGATTTCATTGAGTTTTAATGAAAGTTACTACCATATCGGAGAGTTACGTGAAAAAGAGTGATTTGCTTTTTATCTGTTGTGTAACCGCGGCATTGTCGCCATTCCTGTTGTTCGAGAACGTAATGCGGTTTTACGTTGAAGCGCTGCATTCCCACAAGATTGCCATGAGTTTTATCCAGTTTGCCCTGTTGGCCACCTTGGGAGAATCCATTGCTCTTCGCATAACGCGGGGAGTATACAACCGCCCAGGTTTCGGGCTGCTGCCGCGGGCGCTGGTTTGGGGGGTGTTGGGCGTGGTTATAAAGACGGCATTTACCATCTTTGCCGTCGGTGCGCCTGAATTTGTGGGGCATTATGTATATGTTCTCCCGGAAAAGGTCATGGCCGGCCCCTTTTCAACACCCAAGCTGATTGCGGCCTTTTCCATAAGCGTGACGATGAACCTGATGTTCGCCCCGGTTTTCATGACATTCCATAAAATCACCGACATGCATATCCTGGAAACCGGCGGCACCATGAAGGGTTTTCTCAGGTCCATCGACATCGCACGCATCCTTAAGGAGATAGACTGGACCGTTATGTGGGGATTCGTCTTCAAGAAAACCCTGCCGTTTTTCTGGATTCCGGCCCATACCGTTACGTTCCTCCTGCCGCCGAACTTTCAGATTCTGTTTGCCGCTGCGCTCGGCATTGTGCTGGGAGTTTTGCTTGGAGTGGCAGGCCGTAAAACAATCCCGAAAGAAGCCGTGGCGTGCGCGTGATGCGTGGCCGACCAGTCGGGACATTGAAAGATGCTCTTTTGCCGATTGTTTGGCAGAGAAACTTTTTCCTCTTCGAGTGACGCGAAAACGTCAATCGAGGTCATCTTCCTATCCTTGAAACGTATCTCTTCCATGACTGCCCTCATGGAAGAAAAGAAGTGGTCATCCTCCGACCCATGTAATTCCCCTCTTCCGTAGTACCTGTTGCGGAAGAGGGAGCTTTTCCGGAAGCTTCTTTTCCAGTGACACCGCGCAGCAGCTATCAAGGCAAACAGACAAAGACTTGCAATAATCATGCGGAGGTGTGCAATGCAGGAAAAATCGATGTATTCCAGTCATAGATGGCTTGTTTTACTGGCAGGCAGCGTGGCAATCATGTCGCTCTATGTGAACATGATCGTCTTTGCCCCTATTCTGGGTGATATTGCAGCAACTCTGAAAGTGGATATGGGGACAGCCACGAACCTCATGATGGGTTTTGTACTTTCCGTGGCAGTCGTGCTGAGTTTTGGAGGTATCGTCTGCGACAGGTTCGGGATCACCACGGCCCTCGTTCTCGGCCTGCTCTGCACTTCACTGCCGGCCGCGCTCATGCCGATGATCGGACACAGCTATAACGCGGTGTTTGTCGGGCGGCTGGTCCAGGGGGCTTCGGTCGGTTTCGTTTTTGCAACCATCGGTCCCATCCTGGCGCTCTGGTTTCCCCCCAGGGAACAGGGGCTGGCTTCAGGCGTTCTGTTCGGGGCCATATCCATCGGCTCGACCATTGGGGTAATCGCTTCGCCTTCTCTTTTTGCCGCATTGGGAAGCTGGCAGAAAATGTCGGCGGTAATGTCGATTCCGGGATGGGCTGCGATCCTGCTGGCGTTTCTCTTCACCAGGCAGGCCCCCTCGACGGAAGTCATCAAAGCCCTTCAGGCCGCCATGTCAACCGGTTGCGGAGAAATCACGTTCGGCAAGGCCCTCACGCTTCCAAGAACATGGCTCATCACCGCGGTGATCATCTGCAACTCTTGGGGCCTCTACTGCCTGTACAACCTGGTACCTGCGTACCTGGGCGCCCCAGCGCCCATGGGTGTCGGCCTGCAGCCGGTTTCAGCAGGCAATCTTTCCCTGGCGCTCACTTCGGTGGGGATCTTCGCTCCCTTCGTAGGCGGTTTGTTCTTCGACAAGATTGCAAAGGGAAATCCCAAGCCTGCCGTCATCCTGGGTTTCCTGCTTTCCGGACTGTTTACCTATCTTATTCTCAAGCCCTCGGTATTCGGCAATATTTCCACCCTTGCATTGTGCCTCATGCTGGCTGGTTGGGGAATTCCCTTCATGAACGCCTCGCTCAGCGCGACGATTGCAGTCAACTACCCGCTCAGCATAATCGGCAGGATGATGGGATTCTGCTTCGGTGTCGGCACCTTCGGCGGAGCCCTCGGCCTCTATCTCGGCGGCAAGTCGATAGCCGTGACGGGCAGTTTCTTCACTGCCCTCGCCCTGATTTCCGGGGCTGCAATTGCAGGCATCCTCCTGATCTCGTGTTTCAGGAAAAGACAGCCCGCTGCGTCCGCTGCCCTGGCCGGCGATGCAGCTTCGAATTGATGGGTTATTTCTGTTCCTCCATAGAATGCATTACCCCTCTTCCAATTAAATCCTTTGTTGGGAGAGGGGGCTTTTACCCGCAGTCCACCCGGTATCAGGCAAAAGGATGTTGTCATGGTACTCTCCTCATCCTTTGCGATTTCCGGATGAGGGGAGTGGGAGATCTTTGCTGGCCGGGGATATCTCGTGGTTCTTTCGTCCTGCCTCTATATCATGCCCTTTGCCAGGGTACCGATAACGGCTATGGCTTCCTCGATTTCCTTGGACCAGTAGGCAGAATTGAGCCGGATGAAATTCGGGTATTTCATGGAAGCGGAAAATATCTGGCCGGGCGCAATTGTGATCCCGGCCCGCAGCGTCTGCTCGTAGAGCTTTATTGAGTCCACTTTCTCCGGCATCTCCACCCAGAGGACAAACCCGCCCTGCGGAGAGCTGACTTTTGTTCCACGCGGAAACGACCTTGTCACAGCCTGAGCCATCAGCGCCGTCTGGCGGCTGTAGATCCCCCGGATCTTTCTCAGGTACTGATCATATCCGCCGGTGGCGAGAAACTCGGCAATGGCCAGTTGAGGCAGGGTTGCCGTGGCGATGTTGCTGACCGCTTTCATGCGTTCGATTTTTTCCTGGAACCTGCCTCCAACGACCCAGCCGATCCGGTAGCCAGGGGCAAGAGTCTTGGAAAAGGACGAACAGTGGATTACCAGACCTTTCTTGTCGTAGCTTTTCGCGATCCGGGGGCGAATGGATGAAAATCCCAGGTCGCCGTAAACATCGTTTTCGATCAATGGGATGTTGTGCTTTGCCAGAAGCTTCACCAGCTCCATTTTTTTCTCATCCGGCATGCAGCTGCCCAGGGGGTTGTTGTAATTGGGAATGGCGAGACAGGCATGCACGGTTGTCTGATCAATCGCATAGCGCAGGGCGGACAAACTCATGCCCGTTACCGGGTGCGTCGGTATTTCCAGCGCTTTCAGATTCAGCGATTCGATGACCTGCAGCAGGTTGTAGAAAATGGGCGTTTCGATTGCCACTGTGTCTCCTGGGCGGCAGACGACCTTCAGGGAAAGCAGCACTGCCTCGAGGCAACCGCTGGTTGTGACGATCTGGTCCGGCGTCAGGGAACAGCCGGCCCTCAGGGCACGTTGCGCCAGCTGAACTCGGAGGCGTTCGCACCCCGGAGGGAAATCATAGGAGATTCCCTGGTTCCTGTTGCGGCGCGCGACATTGGACAGGATCCGGTTCAGTTTGTCCACCGGCAGGTTCTCCGGGTTGGGAGCAGCCAGCCCGAGCGGCGCCAGGTCGGGGTTGCGGGCATCCCGCATCACCATCATGACCAGCTCGTTGACGCTTACCAGGGTCGGGATCGCGGGAGCCAGGGCATGTTCCTGTTCAGCGGCCGCCTGAACCGGCTGGTGACGGACATAGTAGCCGGACTGTGGGCGAGCCTCTATCAGGCCCCGGTTTTCCAGATGGAAATAGGCCTTTACCACGGTGGAGATGCTGACCTTCATCTGGGAACTGAGGTTTCTGACGGATGGAATCCTTTCACCTGTCCTGTAAGTTCCTTTGCGAATAAGTTTTGCGATGCGCTCGGCAATTCTTTCATACATGAACGAATCGTCCGGAGCGACCGATTTGCGCCGGTTAGTTCCCATGAATCCTCCTGAAGAGTGTTATGCGGATTTCTATTTTAGTGTATACAGTTTTACTTTATTGAACAAGTACACTTTCGAATACCTTTAAACTGTACTTGCCACAAAACGTATTTTCTGCATCTGTTATTCTTACCAGTTTTCACGTACCTTGTAAACAACCTAAACAGCGGAAGTGCGGAGATATTTCCGCGGGGAAGCGACGGCCTGGGCAGACCCGTCGCACGTCACCATGAATCCGGTGATTCCCCTTGATGCGGAGTTGCCGCCGAAGCCGCACAACAAGGATAAGGAGGATGGAATGGGAGAAAAGATTATCCGTATCAACATGACGAACCTCACGACTGCCGTTGAAGCCGTGCCGGCTGAGTGGGCGCCCCTTGCAGGTCGCGCGCTTACTTCCACTGTCGTGGCGAAAGAAGTGCCCCCGACCTGTGAAGCGCTGGGCAAGTACAACAAGCTGGTTTTCGCTCCGGGCCTGTTGACCGCCACCGCGTGCTGCAACTCCGGCCGTCTCTCCGCCGGTTTCAAAAGCCCCCTTACCGGCGGCATCAAAGAGAGCAACGCCGGCGGCACTGCCGGCCAGAACCTGGAAAGGCTCGGCATCAAGGCAGTCATCATCGAAGGCATGCCCACGGAAGACAAATGGTACAGCATCCACATCAACAAGGATGGCGCCACCATCAAGGAAGACATGGAATTCGTCGGCAAGGGCATGGGCAACTATGAGCTGATCAGGATCGTCGGCGAGCGGCTCGGCAAGAAGGTCGGCGTTCTCGTCTGCGGTCCTGCGGGCGAATACAGAATGGCTTCCGCGAACATCTCGGTGAAGGACCCCGAAGGCAACATCCGCAGCCACGGCCGAGGCGGCGGCGGCGCGGTCATGGGCTCGAAGAAGGTCAAGTACATCACCGTCGACGATACAGGCGGCCCCGGCGTGAAACTCGCCGATCCGGAGAAATTCAAGACCCAGGCGCGCATCTTCGCCAAGGCGATGCTTGACCACCCGGTCAGCGGCCAGGGCCTGCCCACTTACGGCACCAACGTACTGGTCAACATCCTGAACGAGGCCGGCGGCCTTCCGACCAAGAACTTCCGCTACGGCACCTGCGAGCACGCCAACAAGATCTGCGGTGAGACCATGCACGACATGATCGTGGCCAGGGGCGGCAACCCGACCCACGGTTGCCATGCCGGCTGTATCATCAAGTGTTCCCAGCACTACGTCGACTCTGACGGCAAATATGTCACCTCCGGTTTCGAGTATGAAACCGTCTGGGGCCTGGGCGCCAACGGCCTGATCCAGGACCTCGACATAATCGCCAAGTGTGACCAGGTCATGGACGACATCGGAATCGATTCCATTGAAGGCGCAGTCCTGATAAACGTCGCCATGGAAGCGGGGATCCTCCCCTGGGGCGACGGAAAGGAAGCCTATCGCCTGTACGACGAAGAAATTCGCATGGGAACGCCGCTCGGCCGCATTCTCGGCAACGGCGCCGGCTCCGTCGGCCGGACCTACGGCATAACCAGGATCCCGGTGGTCAAGAACCAGGCCATTCCTGCGTACGACCCGCGTTCCGTCAAGGGTATCGGCATCACTTATGCCACTACCACCATGGGCGCCGACCATACCTCGGGCTACACGATCGCCACCAACATCCTGAAAGTCGGCGGCTTCGTCGATCCTCTGTCAAAGGTCGGCCAGGTCGAGCTTTCCCGCAACCTGCAGATCGCGACCGCGGCTGTTGACAGCGCAGGCCTGTGCATCTTCGTCGCCTTCCCGGTACTTGACATCCCCGAGGCCTTCACGGCCGTTTACGAGATGATCAATGCCCGCTACGGCACGAACCTGGATGCAAACGGCGTTGTCGAGTTCGGCAAGTATGTACTGAAGACCGAGCACAATTTCAACCTTGCAGCCGGTTTCACCAACAAGGATGACCGTCTCCCCGAATTCTTCGAGGAAGCCGTGCCGCCGCACAACGCAGTATGGGATTTCAGCGACGCCGAGATCGACGAATTCTGGAATTTCTGATAGTTGGGAAGTTTTCTCCCGGAAGCGCCTCCATTCCCATTCTTAGTGTGATGCGTTTCCACCGGCGGGCGTCTGCCCGGGCGCCCGCCAACTTTATTCAAGCCATATGGAAAGGCCGACGAAATGTCGGCCTTTTTCGTGAAAATGCCTCGCCCATCTTACGCAGGAGGTGATCCTGCGGCACCAGTTCCTCTTTGCTCACAAATTCCTGCACGTTTGCCTGCCTTGTGTTCGCGTGTCATGGGCATGTTAATGAGGTTTTCGCCAAATGCGAGGACCTTGTCGGCAATTTGTGGCGGCCCGGAATCCGTGACCCCTTCAAGCTTTCGACTGCGCGCGCAGCCCCTGGATCTTCCCTCCAAAGAGGTTGGATTCTCCCGCTTGTACCATCCCTGAGTCCGTGACGACTTGACGCCTTTGCCTGTTTGGCGAGCCTCTGTTTCCTCATTCCCGTGCGATGGCGTGGCTCGCCGGCGTTCACACGTCTCTGATCCGGATCGGGGGAGAGGCAGGTCCTCGGAACGCCCAATCGTTGCGGATGATTCTATAAACGATACAATTGAATTCACTATATGCGTGGTTATCCTCCTCGGCAAGGAGGATCCATGATCCGGGCCGGGCGCGTCTGCTGGCGGCCTTTTGCAACGGATTCCATTCCAAGGGGTGGGACTTAGATCATGCCGATTTTTTCGACCTCCGTCGGTAAAAAGATCATCATGGCGGTGACAGGCCTAATGATGGTCCTGTTCGTCATCGTGCACATGCTGGGCAACCTGACCATTTTCGCGAGCCACATCAATGCCTACGCCGCGAAGCTGCATGCCCTGTTCCTGCTCATCTGGGGTTACCGCGTCGTGTTGGGGGCGGCGGTCCTCGCGCACATTTTCTTCGGCGTGCAGCTCACCCTCGAGAACCGGGCCGCGAAGCCGCAGGGAAACACCATGACCCGGTACCGCAGCGTCACGTTCGCCGGTGAGACCATGATCTGGACCGGGCTGCTGCTCATGGCGTTCATCACCTACCACCTGCTGCACTTCACGGTCCGTATCACCAATCCCGCCATATCCCATTTCGTCGATGCGCTCGGGCGGCCCGACGTATACCGGATGGTGGTCCTCAGTTTCCGGCACGGCATCATCGCCGCGATTTACGCGGCCTCCATGGTCGTCCTCTTCCTCCATCTCAGCCATGGGATCCAGAGCTTCGTCCAGACACTGGGGGGGAACAACGACCGGACCCTGCCGGCGGTGCGCACGGCAGGTCTCGTGCTACCCGCCATGCTTCTGATCGGTTTTGCCGCCATCCCGATAACCGTAGTCGTTGGAATGCTGGGGGGCTGAAGGAGGTTCTGATGGTGCTTGACGGGAAGGTTCCGCAGGGTTCGATTGAGACGTCATGGGATCGGCACAGGCGCGTGCTGAAGCTGGTAAGCCCGTTGAACAAGCGGAAGTACCACGTGCTCGTGGTCGGCTCCGGCCTGGCCGGCGCTTCCGCAGCGGCGACCCTGGGCGAGCTCGGCTACAACGTTTCCGTTTTCTGCTGCCAGGACAGTCCCCGCCGTGCCCATTCGATCGCGGCCCAGGGGGGAATAAACGCTGCCAGGAATTATCCGAACGACGGTGACAGCATCTACCGGCTCTTCTACGATACCGTCAAGGGGGGGGATTTCCGCTCCCGCGAGGCGGATGTCTGGCGGCTCGCCCAGGTGTCCGGCCAGATCATCGACCAGTGCGTGGCCCAGGGCGTTCCCTTTGCCCGCGATTACGCCGGTTACCTGGACAACCGTTCCTTCGGCGGCGTCCAGGTCTCCCGCACCTTTTACGCCCGGGGGCAGACCGGGCAGCAGCTCCTTCTCGGCGCCTATTCCGCGCTCTGCAGGCAGGCGGCCGCGGGGAGCGTCAGGGTCTTTCCCCGCAGCGAGATGCTCGACCTGGTGGTAACGGACGGAAAAGCCGGGGGAATAACGGTCCGCGACCTCATCACCGGAGAGATCCGCTGCCACCCCGGGGATGCGGTGATTCTCGCCAGCGGCGGCTACTCCAACGTGTACCACCTCTCCACCAACGCCATGGGATCCAGCGTCACCGCCATCTGGAAGGCGTACCAGCGGGGCGCCTTCTTCGCCAATCCCTGTTTCACCCAGATCCATCCGACCTGCATCCCGCGGCACGCTGAGCGCCAATCCAAGCTCACCCTCATGTCCGAGTCGCTGCGGAACGACGGCCGTTGCTGGGTCCCGAAGAGGAAGGGAGACAGCCGCCGCCCGGAGGGCATCCCGGAGGATGAGCGGGATTACTTCCTGGAACGCAAATATCCCGCCTTCGGCAACCTGTCGCCGCGCGACATCGCGTCCCGTTCGGTCAAGGAGGTGTGCGACGAGGGGCGGGGCGTGGGGCCGGGCGGCCGGGGCGTGTATCTCGACTTTGCGTCCGCCATCCGTCGGGTCGGCGAGGAAACCATCCGGGAAAAATACGGCAACCTGTTCGAGATGTACGAAAAGATCACGGCGGAGAATGCCTACCGGGCGCCGATGCGCATCTACCCGGCCCCCCATTATGCCATGGGCGGGCTCTGGGTGGACTACAACCTGATGAGCACCATACCCGGCCTGTTCGTGCTGGGCGAGGCCAACTTCTCGGTCCACGGCGCCAACCGGCTCGGCGCCAGCGCCCTCATGCAGGGCCTGGCGGACGGCTATTTCATCATTCCCTATACTATCGCCGATTATCTGGCCGGAATCGTGCCCGGCACGGCGCAAGCCGACCATCCCGCCTTCAGCCGGTCGGTCGAGGACGTTGCCGCCCGCACCGCCGCACTCCTCTCCGCCCGGGGGACCGGGACGGTGGGCGAATTCCAGCGCGCCCTCGGGGAGATCATGTGGGGGAAGGTGGGACTGGCGCGGAGCGCGACCGGCCTCCACGAGGCGCTTACCGAGATCAGGGGGCTCCGGAAAGAGTTCTGGAACAACGTCATGGTGGGCGGGACCGGGGAAGAACTGAACCAGCAACTGGAGACTGCCGGCCGCACGGCGGACTTCCTGGAGTTTGCCGAGCTCATGGCACTGGACGCCCTCCACCGCAACGAGTCGTGCGGCTGCCACTTCCGGGTCGAGCACCAGATGGCGGACGGCGAGGCGCGGCGCGATGACGGGAATTTCTGCTACGTGGCTGCCTGGGAACATACGGGGGAGGGGAGAGAACCTGAGCTGCACAAGGAGCCTCTGCGTTTCGACAACGTCCACCTGGCGGTGAGGAGCTACAAATGACCGGTACGGGAAAAACCATGAACCTTGTCCTGCACGTCTGGCGCCAGAAAGGTCCCGACCAGCCGGGCCGGCTGGAGATCTATGAAGCCAGGGACGTCAGTCCGGACCAGTCCTTTCTGGAAATGCTCGACGACGTGAACGAGCAGCTGGTGCGGAACGGCAGGGAACCCATCGCCTTCGACCACGACTGCCGCGAAGGGATCTGCGGCATGTGTTCCCAGGTCATCAACGGCGTACCTCACGGCCCGTTGCGCCACACGACCGTCTGCCAGCTGCACATGCGGAACTTCAGGGACGGCGATCACATCTTCGTCGAGCCGTGGCGTTCGAGGGCCTTCCCGATCGTCAAGGACCTGGTGGTCGACCGTTCGGCCCTGGATGCGGTTATCCGCGCGGGCGGGTATATCTCGGCGCATACTGGTGGCGCCCCGGACGGGAACGTCGTAGCGGTACCCAAGGATGACGCCCACCTGGCAATGGATGCCGCCGAGTGCATCGGCTGCGGCGCGTGCGTGGCCGGTTGCCCCAACGGCGCCGCCATGCTGTTCGCCGGCGCCAAGGTATCCCACCTGGCGATCATGCCCCAGGGGAGGCCGGAGGCGGCACGGCGGGTCCGTGCCATGACAAGGGCGATGATTGGCGAGGGTTTCGGCAACTGCAGCAATCACTATGAATGCGAGGCCGTCTGTCCCAAAGGGATCAGTGTCAGGTTCATTGCTCAGCTGAACAGGGAATTCCTGAAGGCGTTGCTTAGTGTACATCCGAAAACTCCTGGGAAAACCTGACCAGGCCCCATTGAGGCTTCCCGGATGGACACTACTTAAGTTCAATCAGACGACAACATTGCCGGCACGAAAGACAAGGAGGAATTTCATGCAAAAACGATTCACTGCGGGACTGACGGTTCTGGCAGTCAGTGTTATGGTTTTCGCAGGATGCAAGAAAGAGACGGCGGAGAAAGCGATGGTTCAGCCGGCGCCCGCGCCTGCATCGACCGCGGCGTCAGCGGGTGACGCGAAAGCCGGCGAGGCGCTGTTCAATCAATACTGTGCTTCATGCCACGCCGAAGGCGGCAATACAGTCAATCCCACAAAGACTCTGCACAGAAAAGACCGTGAGGCGAACGGTGTCAGGACTGTAGACGACGTCATAGGGAAAATGCGCAATCCGGGACCGGGCATGCCCAATTTCGATGAGAATACCCTCCCTGAGAAAGATGCGAAGGCTATTGCCGAGTATGCACTGGATACTTTCAAATAAAGGTGCCGGCATCTGAGCGCAGCGGGTTTGAAACCCTCAACGGCAAAGACAACCGCCGGCAGCAGGCGGACGGTATTGAGCATGGAGGCTTCCCATGTTTATAGTCATAGTTTCCTTCCCTCCGATCAGGGCAGGAAAAGAATCTGCTTTCCTGGAATGGTTCGAGTCGTCGAACCAGGCGTTTTCCGGTTTCGACGGCTTTATTCGCAGGAGGCTCCTGGAGCCATTGAAGGGAGGAACCTATGCGGCCATCGTGGAGTTCGAAACTCAGGCCGCGTTCGAGGCGATGCACGGCAGTCCCCTTCACGACCTGTTCGGAGAAAAGGTTGCCCCACTCTTTGACGGGAAACCCTCACCGGCCTTTTACAGGGTAGTCACCGGATAGGAATTTGAGTTTTCATTGGCCGATACCCAGTATCGTGCATAAGCTGGCGGTCGGATGATGAATACTTGAAGTCTATTGGCTAGGACACCGGCTGACGCTGTAATTGACTTAAGGAGCAACAGTATGACAAAGGAAAGGCTTGTTGTCGTCGGCGGAGATGCGGCTGGAATGAGCGCCGCTGCCCAGGCGAAACGCCGCAATCCCGCACTGGAAGTCGTCGTCTTCGAGAAGGGGCCGCACACATCCTACTCGGCCTGAGGAATACCTTATTATGTCGGCCGTGTTGTCGACAGTGAAGACACGCTGGTCAGCCGCACTCCCGAGAGGTTCCAGCGGGAGGGGATCGACGTCCGCATCCGCCACGAGGTGGAAGAAATCGATGCGACAGGTGGGAAAGTCCGGGTCCGGGACCTGCGGAACAACCGGGTCGATTGGGAACCCTATGACAACCTCCTCATTGCTACCGGCGCAGTTCCGGTCTGTCCGGACGTCCCCGGGGCCGATGCCGTCGAAATATGCGGAGTAAACACCCTGCAGAGCGGCATCGAGTTGCGTCGGCTCCTCGATGAAAAGAATCCGGTGAGCGGAGTGGTTGTCGGCGGCGGCTACATCGGCCTGGAGATGGCTGAAGCCCTGGTCAGGCGGGGCATTGCCGTGTCGCTGGTAAACCGATCCCCCGAGGTGATGGGAACTCTCGATCAAGACATGGGGCACCTGGTCTCGCAGGCGCTGCGGGATTTCGGTGTTACCCTCTACCTGGAGGAAACTCTCATCGGGTTCGATACAAAAGAAGGAAAAATTACCGGGGTAGTGACCGACAAGCGGAGCCTGCCGGTCGACATCGTAATCCTCGGTCTCGGTGTGCGCCCCAACACGAAACTTGCCGCCTCGGCCGGCATCCCTCTCGGGGAGAAGGGGGCGATCCGCGTGAACGAGCGGATGCAAACCGGAATTGCCGGCATCTGGGCGGCGGGAGACTGCGCTGAGTCGTTTCATCTGGTCAGCCGCAGGCCCTTTTATATCGCCCTCGGCACAGTTGCCAACCGCCAGGGTCGGGTAGCGGGCATCAACCTTGGAGGAGGCTACGCCACGTTTCCCGGGGTGGTGGGAACTGCAGTTACAAAAATCTGTCAGGTTGAGGTGGCCCGAACCGGCCTCCAGGAAAAGGAGCTCAGGAAGTTGGGGGTCGAGTGGTCAAGCGCCGTGATCAGGAGCCGGACCAAGGCTGGATACTTTCCCGGATCCGGCGAGATTACCGTCAAGGTGCTTGCCGAAAAAGGGACCGGCCGGCTGCTGGGAGGCCAGATTGTCGGGATGGAAGGTTCCGCCAAGAGGATAGATACACTGGCCACAGCTCTTCATGCGGGGTTTACCGTTGAGGAGATGATCAATCTCGACCTGGGATACGCTCCTCCTTTCTCGCCGGTCTGGGACCCTGTCGTCATCGCCGCCCGCGAGGCGGCAAAACTGGTATGACCCTGCGGGTTCAGTATCAGCAGGAAACGGATCACTTTCCGATGCCAAGGATTGTCACATGGATAGAGCCGGACATGCCCTTTTTTTTGCGATTGCCATGGAGGTTGTCGTCCTCTGCGCCGTGATATGCTCCCTGAGCGCCCTTGGCGAGGCCGCATCAACGGACGAGGGGCAAACCATCTTCCGGGCGAAATGCGCCTCCTGCCACACCGTCGGCGGCGGCAGGCTGGTGGGGCCGGACCTCAAGGGAGTAACGGCCACCAGGGATCGCGACTGGCTGGAAAAATTCATCGCCACTCCTGACAAAATGATCGAGGGCGGCGATCCGGTCGCCAAAAGCCTTTTGAAGGAATACGGCGGGGTGGCAATGCCGAACCTGGGGCTCAGCAGTTCCCAGGTTGAAGCGGTGCTCGCTTTTCTTGCGCAAAGCACGCCCGGCAAAGCGGCAGCGCCAGCCACCGCTCCGGTGGTTGCTCCGGGAGATTCGCACCGGGGCGCAAGGCTTTTCACCGGGGCCGTTTCATTTCAGCGGGGCGGAGCGCCCTGCTCTGCCTGCCACACGGTCAGCGGAGTTGCCCCGCTCGGCGGAGGCTCACTTGGTCCGGATCTTACCGGAATCTATGCTCGACTCGGCGCCGCCGGACTGCCGTCGGTTCTGGCCACACTCCCGTTTCCCACCATGCAGCCGATTTACCGGACACGCCCTCTTGCCCCCCAGGAGCAGGGGGACCTGGCCGCCTTCTTCAGTGCCACGGCGGGCCGTACGCCGCGCAATTCCGCACCGCGCATAATCGGGCTTGCGGCTGCAGGGTTCCTGCTGCTGTTCGTGATGCCCGGTGTGATATGGCGCAGGCGCCTCGGGAGCGTCCGCCGGGCACTGGTCGAAGAGATGTTGCGAAAGGGGGGTGCCGGAGAATGAGCTGGATCAGGGACCTTGTCAAACCGAAGGCGCGCCTCTGGGAGGAATTCTACCGCAACCGATGGCAGTATGACCGGGTGGTCCGGAGCACCCACGGCGTCAACTGCACCGGTGGCTGCTCCTGGATGGTCCATGTCAAGGAGGGGATCATCGTCTGGGAGATGCAGGCGACCGATTACCCCCTGCTCGACCCGAGCCTCCCCCGGTATGAGCCGCGCGGCTGCCAGCGGGGAATCTCCTTTTCCTGGTACATCTACAGCCCTCTGCGGATCAAGTATCCCTACATCCGTGGCGCGCTTCTCGATCTCTGGAGGCAGGCGAGGCAGCACCACGCCGATCCGCTCGCTGCCTGGCAGGCCGTCGTGGCGGACGAGGCGGGGCGGCGCGGCTACCAGGAGGCGCGGGGCAAGGGGGGCTTCCGGCGCATCGGCTGGGACGAGGCCCTGGAGATCGTCGCTGCTGCCAACCTCTCCACGGTCAAGCGTTATGGGTCCGACCGGGTGGTGGGCTTTTCGCCCATTCCCGCCATGTCCATGTGCAGCTATGCCGCGGGCACCCGGTACCTGTCCCTGCTGGGGGGAGTGATACTCAGCTTCTACGACTGGTATGCCGATTTCCCGCCCGCATCGCCGGAAACCTGGGGCGAAAAGAGCGATGTGGCGGAAAGCGCGGACTGGTACAACAGCAGGCTGATGGTGGTGATGGGCACCAACCTGAACATGACCCGCACCCCCGATGCCCACTTTGCCGCTGAGGCGCGCATGAACGGGAGCCGCCTGGTCGTGCTCTCCCCCGACTTCAGCCAGGTTTCCCGCCTCGCGGACTGGTGGCTGCCGGTTGCCGCCGGGCACGACGGCGCTTTCTGGATGGCGGTAGACCATGTTATTCTGAAGGAATTCCACGCCGATAGACAGGTTCCATATTTCACAGGCTATCTCCGCCGTTACGCGGATGCGCCCTTCCTGGTCGAACTGGAAAAAGGCCCGGAGGGGTTTGTGCCCGGAAGGTTTCTTCGCGCGGCCCGTTTCTCCCGTTACCGCCATGTGGAAAACGGAGATTGGAAATTCCTCGTTATCGATGAGAAGAACGGGGAGGTCCGGATGCCGCGGGGCAGCGTCGGCTTTCGCTGGCAGGAGCGGGAAGGGGAATGGAACCTGGAACTGAAGGACGGCCTGGACGGTACGGATATTACTCCACTCCTCTCTCTGATGGAGCACAGGGATGAAGTGCTGCAGGTCTTGTTCCACGACTACACCGGTGACAGGACCGTCCGGCGCGGGGTACCGGCCAGGTACATTGAAACGGAACGGGGAAAAGTCCCGGTAACCACGGTGTTCGACCTCCTGATGGCGCACTGCGGCGTCGGCCGTGGACTCGACGGGGACTATCCGGCCGGCTACGACGACACTGAGACCCCTTTCACCCCTGCCTGGCAGGAACGTTACACCGGAATCGGGCGGGAGACGGTGATCCGCTTCGCCCGCGAATGGGCGGCAACCGCCGAGCGGACCGGCGGGAAATGCACCATCATCGTCGGTTCGGGCACGAATCACTGGTATCACGGCAACCTGACCTATCGCGCCGGGATCACGGCCCTGATCCTGTGCGGCTGTGTCGGCGTGAACGGCGGAGGGCTCAACCATTATACCGGGCAGGAAAAGGTTCACCCCGAGTCGTCCTGGGCAACTCTCGCCTTTGCCCATGACTGGCAAGCCGAACCCCGGCTGCAGAATGCACCTTCATTCCACTATGTCCATTCGGACCAGTGGCGCTATGACGAGGGAATAAGGGAAACCATGGGTGGAGGAAAAGACGGCCCGGCAGGGAAGCATCCCATGGAGCTTCAGTCCGCCTCGGTCCGGATGGGATGGCTCCCGTTCTATCCGCAGTTCGACTGCAGCCCGGCTGACCTGGTCCGTCGGGCCGAGCAGGCGGGAGCGAAGAGCGACGAGGAAATAATCCGCTGGGTAACCGGGGAACTGGAGGAAAAGCGCCTCCGCTTCGCGGTCGAGGACCCGGACGCGCCGGAAAACTGGCCCCGCGTCTGGCTCATCTGGCGGGGAAATGCCCTCCTTTCCAGCGCCAAGGGGCACGAATATTTCCTCAAGCATTATCTGGGAACGCACCACTGCTCGATTGCCGAAGAAACCCGTGGCGGTATTCCGGAAGGAGTTGACCGGAATCCGGCGCCGACGGGAAAACTTGACCTGGTGGTGGACGTCAACTTCCGCATGGACACCTCCGCCCTGTACTCAGACCTGATCCTCCCGGCGGCCACCTGGTACGAGAAGGATGACCTGAACACCACCGACCTCCACTCGTTCATACATCCCCTTTCGGCCGCCGTCCCCCCGTGCTGGGAATCCCGGAGCGACTGGGAAATATTCAAGGCCATCGCCGAAAAGACATCTGCCCTGGCCCGTGCCCATTTTCCCGCTCCGTTTCGCGAGGTAGTCGCCGCGCCGCTGCAGCACGACACGCCCGACGAGATCGCCCAGGGCGAGGTCAAAGCCTGGTTCGAGCGGGAATGCGCGGCGCTACCCGGCCGCACCATGCCGAAGCTCAAGGTCGTGGAGCGCGATTACGCGAACCTTCATGAGCGTTTCGTCTCACTCGGTTCCGAACTGCGTGGGGAAATGGCGGAGAAGGGGATCCGCTGGCCGACCGCCGGACTCTACGATGAATTTTGCGACCGCGCACCGTTGCGGGAATGGAACGGCGAAACCTTCCCTTCACTGGAAAATGCGGTTGACGCTGCCAACATGATTCTCCATTTCGCTCCCGAGACCAACGGCGAGGCCGCTTACCTCGCATTCGAGGCACTGGAAAGAAAGGTCGGCCTGCCGCTCTCCGACCTTTCCTCCGGCACCCGCGCTGCGCGTCACGACTTCGGCGACCTGGTGGCGCAACCGCGCCGGGTCCTCACCTCGCCCTTCTGGTCCGGCATCACCAACGACGGACGACCCTACGCCGCCTTTACCCAGAACATCGAACGGCTCATCCCCTGGCGCACCCTGACCGGGCGGCAGCACTTCTACATAGACCACCAGTGGTACCGGGCATTCGGCGAGCAGCTGCCCACCTTCAAGGGGAAGATCGGGCCCGGCGACTTCGGCGGCCTGGCAAGGAGCGGTTCGGCCGGTGAGGCACTGACGCTCAACTGCCTTACCCCCCACGGCAAATGGCACATGCACACCACCTATTACGACAACCACCGGATGCTGACCCTGTCGCGGGGGATCGAGCCGTTCTGGCTGAATGACCGGGATGCGGCCGGCATCGGGGTTATGGACAACGACTGGGTCGAGGTCTACAACGATCACGGGGTGGTGGTGACCCGGGCCGCGGTCAGCGCCCGGATACCGCGCGGCATCGGCATCTATTACCACGCCCCGGAGCGGACCATCGGCGTTCCCCGGTCGCCGCAACGCGGCAACCGGCGGGCCGGAGGCCACAACAGCCTGACCCGCGCCCGGCTGAAACCGCTCCTCATGGCCGGCGGCTATGCCCAGATCTGTTTCGCGTTCAACGCCTGGGGGCCAACCGGAGGCGACCGGGACACGTACATCCAGGTCCGCAAACTGGAGGGGCAACCCCGCTACTGAGGAGAGGAGCCGGAAGATGAAGGTACGCGCCCAGACCTCCATGGTCTTTCATCTGGACAAATGCATCGGCTGTCACACCTGCAGCATCGCCTGCAAGAATATCTGGACCGACCGGCCGGGCTGTGAGTACATGTGGTGGAACAACGTGGAGACCAAGCCCGGAACCGGCTATCCGACCCTCTGGGAAGACCAGGAAAAATACCGGGGAGGGTGGGAGCTGCGGGGAAAACGGGTCCGCTTGCGTCTGCACGGCCGCGCGGAGGGGCTGGCCAACATCTTCTACAACCCGTTCCTTCCTTCCCTGGACGACTACTACGAACCGTGGAGCTACCGGTACGGCGACCTGGCCGACGCTCCTTCGGGAAAAGACCAGCCGGTGGCGCGGCCGGTCTCCATGATCACCGGACGGGAAGCGAAGATCGAAGCGGGACCCAACTGGGACGACGACCTGGGCGGCTCCGGCATTTACGCCGCCGGCGACATCAATCTGGCAGCACTGACGGCGGGGGAGAGACGGCAGCTCTTTTCCCTGGAGCGGCTGGTCTTTTTCCACCTGCCGCGCATCTGCAACCACTGTCTCAACCCGGGATGCGTCGCCGCCTGCCCGACCGGCGCGATCTACAAGAGGGGCGAGGACGGGATAGTGCTCGTAAACCAGGAGAAATGCCGGGCCTGGCGGATGTGCGTTTCCGGCTGCCCGTACAAGAAGGTCTACTACAACTGGGGCACGGGAAAATCCGAAAAGTGTATCCTCTGTTATCCCCGCCAGGAAACGGGCCAGGCGCCGGCCTGCTTCCACTCCTGCGTCGGCCGGATACGCTACCTCGGGGTCCTCCTGTACGACGCGGACCGGATCCGGGAGATGGCGGCCCGGCCCGACCATGATCTGGTCGAAGCCCAATTGGGGCTGATTCTCGATCCGTCCGACCGGGAAGTCCTCGCACAGGCCCGGGAGGACGGCGTCCACGAGTCTCTCCTCGAGGCAGCCCGAAGATCTCCGGTATACCGGTTCGTCAAGGAGTGGCGGCTGGCGCTCCCGCTCCACCCCGGGTTCCGGACTCTGCCCATGCTGTTCTATGTCCCGCCGCTGCTGCCCGTGGCTGCCGCCGTGGAGGGGGACCGGTACGACCTCGGCGGAGATTTGTTCGGTGATCCGGCCACCGGGCGGCTCCCCATCCGCTATTTCGCCGCCCTCCTGGCTGCCGGCAACGAGGAACCGGTGAAGGCCGCGTACCGGAAGCTGCTCGCTGTCCGCCTTCACCGGCGGAGCGAGACAGTGGGCGACGTGGCGCCGGAGGTTCTGGCGAAGGCGCTGGCAACGGCTGGCTCCTGCGCGGGGGAGGCGGAGGCTATCTACCGTCTGTCCGCTTTGGCAGGTTTCGACGAGCGGCACGTCGTGCCGCCGTTCCTGCGCGAAATGGCCATCGAAGCGACGGCCGATCCGCTGCAACGCAAGGAGGAAACGGGCACCGGTTTCACCCGGCCGCCGAAACGGGGCTGGTGAAGGTGCTTCGCTGCGCCCGCATGGAGTAAGGACAATGAAAGAATACGGCCTCTTTGCCGAGATCATCGACTATCCGACGCCGCTCTTGGCCTCGCGGATAGAGGAGCTTCGCCAGCTCGTCTCCTGCCGCGACGGGAAGGCGGGGGAGTGCCTGGGGCAGTTTCGCGAGTTCGTCGTAACGAACTCCCCTGCGATGCTCGAAGAGCTTTATACCGCCACGTTCGACCTGCAACCGCTCTGTTACCGGTACGTGGGATACCAGCTGTTCGGCGAGGAGTACCGGCGGGGCCTGTTCATGGCCGGGCTCCGGGAGCACTACCGGGCCTGCGGCTTCGAGGCCGGGGACGAGCTGCCCGATCAGCTCTGCGTCATCCTCCGCTTTCTCGCCGGCCGGAAACCTGAGGCGGTGGAGGTGGAGCTGGTCTCCGATTGCCTCATTCCCTCGCTGGAAAAGATGCTCACGGGATTCTCCACCGCGGACAATCCGTATCGACATCCGCTCCAGGCCCTGCTCCGGTTTCTGGCAGGAATGGCAGGAAATGGGGAATCAACGGAAGAGAGATAACCATGGACGACAGTATCCTGTTTATAGTGTTCCCCTATTGTGCGGTAATTCTGGCTGTCATCGGCGGGATCTATCGGTATTACGTGGATCGCTTCTCCTACTCCAGCCTCTCTTCCCAGTTGCTGGAGAAGCGGGCGCTTTTCCGGGGCATCATCCCCTGGCACTATGGGATCGTGCCCATTCTTCTCGCCCATCTCGCCGCCCCGGTCGTGCCCGGCTGGTGGGGGCTGCTCCTCGGTGATCCGATACGCCTCGTGGTCCTTGAACTTGCGGGCTTGGCGCTGGGTTTGGCGGCCCTGGCAGGAATCGTCATCCTCATGGCCCGGCGGCTGCTTCAACCCCAAGCCCGCGCGGTAACCTCGGTCATGGACTGGTTTCTGACGGCGCTCCTTCTCCTGCAGGTGTCGCTGGGGGTGCACATAGCGTTCACTTACCGCTGGGGCTCCCTGTGGTATCTCCATACCGCCGTCCCGTGGCTGCGTTCACTGGCTGCACTCATTCCCGACGCCTCCCCGATTGTCCACCTGCCGGCAGCAGTCCGGGCCCACGTGGCCATCGGTTTCGTCATTATCCTGCTTTTCCCCTTTACCCGGCTGGCGCATATTTTCACGTTTCCGTTCCGCTACCTGTGGCGCACCTGGCAGATAGTGCTATGGAACCGGCGGCTTCACCCGTGACAGTAGAAGGGCCAGGTCTGCAACGTTAATGTCCTCGAGATTGGCAACGGCATCGATAATTGCAGTGCTCAGACGCCCGTCCAGGAACTCCCCTGTCAGCAACTCAAATTTCTTCTTCACCGCCTCCCAGTCCGCCGGCCTGGTGTGAAACCCTTCATAGTCGAGCTTTTGCCCGGAAAATACCCGGCCGTCATGAAGCGTGACCCGCAGCCGGCAGGCATGCCGCTCAGGGAAAAGGCGGCTGCATTCCTCATCACTGCGCACCTTCACCTTCCGCAGCAGTGTCTGCACGTCATCCCTCAGGATTCTCTCCGGCCGGTACTGATCGGGCAGCACCTGCCCGTCCAGCAGCGCCACGGCCACCATGTAGTGGAGACTGTGGTCCGCCTCCTCCTTGCTGCCGACCCTGGTCTTGTCTCCTTCCTCCCCGCCGCCGATGATGTTGTAGGCAACGTCAAAGATGTCGATTTCTATCCCGTCGATCTCGCCGGCGCTGAAACCGTGCTCCCGCTGCAGTTCCAGCAGCCCTTCGATGGCGGCCTGGGAATGGATCTCCGCGTTGTATTTCTTGATGATGGTTTTCGTCACCCGCTCCAGGTCCTCCCGGGACCAGTCGATGACAAATCTGCCGGATATGGTGTCCATGAATCCCTTGTTGCCCTCGAACACCTCCCGCGGGCCGGTTACCCCGCGCATGGCCAGAAAGGCGCCGTGGGTACAGCAGAAGGCGGTATTCGGATAGGCGAGTCCTTTCCAGTGGGACAGCGCGCCCGTCCGCGTGACCCTGAGTGCGTTGAAGGCCGTACCGCAGATGGCGATTGCGTTGACGGTCCGTTCCCGATCGAGGCCTAAGGCCTTGGAGATACCCGCCGCCAACGCAAAGGCCCCCTGCGTGGTGTGGTCGAAGCCCCTGGCGCGCACCGGAGCGACATCGCTCAGTCGGCACTGCACCTGGTACGCCGTTGCCAGGGCGGCTAAAAAGTCGCGGCCGTTCCGTCCGGCATATTCGGCCGCGGCCAGGACAGCACCGAGATTGTCGCTCGGATGGCAGGTTTCGCCCTTCGCCAGGTAGCTGTCGTTGAAATCCAGGTACCGGACCAGGGCGCTGTTGTAAAAGGCTGCGCGATCGGGTGCGGCGCGTACGCCGCCTATGATGCTGCAGCTGCCGTTGCCGCCGAAATCCCGAATCTGCTCCCGGATATGACGGACCGGCTCGCCGCCGAGCGCGCCGATGGCGCATCCCAGTGAATCCAGGACCCGGATCTTCAACTGTTCCCGCGCCTTGTCAGACATGTCGGCGTACGATACACGCCCGACAAAATCCGCCAATTCTTCAGCACGTGTCATTTCCATGTCCTCCTCTTACCCTTGAACAGCTCTCCACAGCGGCGTTGAAGAATGGCCCGACAGGGGCGCCGCTGTCCTGAAATGAATTTGGCCGGACAGGTTTCATTATGTTCCAGTTTACAGCTTTATCTCGCAAAGTGAAAATTTGTTACAAATTTCAGTTCAAGGCTTTATTGCATTTCAGAAATGGAAGCCCGACCCCTGGACGACCCTTAAAGGCAGCCCCTGCTGTCCAATCCGATGAGGCCGGATTCTCCGCCCTGGGTGTGTCAATCTGCGGGCTTGCTTGTGCGGCGTACAAGAGTCGCCTCCGCGCAACCCTTTGATTTTGTCAGCCTTCGCTGTCAACTTTTGCGGGCAAAAGTTTCTTGCCAGGACGACAACCAGCGCTGCTGGTTGGACCGCGAAGGCGTCCCCACAGGGGATCGGCCTATGGCCGAGTCAAAAATCCCCTCTTTCAGGTCTGGAAACTTCACATGTGTCCATCTGGACTTTCCGGATGAACACTACATAACCTACGTCCCCCCAAAGCTCCCTCATTTGTAACAAGATTAATAGCAGGTATACTTGATAGCTAAAATGGAGGGGCAACGATGAGCAGACTTTTTTCACCCCTTAAACTGCGGTCCATCACTTTTCGCAACCGTATATTTGTATCCCCCATGTGCCAGTATTCCAGTCACGACGGTTTGCCCACCGACTGGCATCTGGTTCATCTCGGCAGCCGCGCCGTGGGAGGTGCGGGACTGGTCATGGTTGAGGCAACCGCGGTAAGTCCCGAGGGGCGCATCAGTCCGGGCGACAGCGGCATCTGGAGCGATATCCATGCTGATGCTTACGCTCCCATAGCCCGCTTCATAAGCGAGCAAGGCGCCGTGCCGGGTATTCAACTTGCCCACGCCGGTCGTAAGGGGTCATGTACACCACCGTGGCTC
The DNA here is from genome assembly GCA_034933285.1 of Geobacteraceae bacterium. Classification (GTDB taxonomy): domain Bacteria; phylum Desulfobacterota; class Desulfuromonadia; order Geobacterales; family Geobacteraceae; genus RPRC01. The sequence goes on from JAYFNT010000031.1 coordinate 146,930, forward strand.
GGGGGTGGCCCCCTGGGGATGGAGGAATCCGGCTGGCAGCCGCTTTCACCAAGTGCCGTCCCCTTCGATACCGGTCATAACATGCCCCGATCCCTGACATTGACAGAACTGGACCAGGTGGAAGCCCAGTTTCGCGCCGCGGCACATCGGGCGCATGCCGCCGGGTTCCAGGTTGTTGAGCTGCATATGGCACACGGCTACCTGCTCCATGAGTTCCTTTCTCCGCTGGTGAATCACCGGAACGATAATTACGGCGGCAGTCTGGAAAACCGGCTCCGTTACCCACTGCGGGTGGCCCGGGCGGTTCGAGAAGAGTGGCCGCAGGAACTGCCGCTGTTTGTCCGGATTTCGGCAACCGACTGGGTGGAGGGCGGATGGGACATTGATCAGTCTGTGGTTTTGGCCCGGCAGCTGAAGGATCTCGGGGTTGATCTGATCGACTGTTCTTCAGGTTTTGCGGTGCCGGATGAGCGCATTCCCTTTGGTCCCGGATTCCAGGTTCCCTTTGCGGCCCGGGTCCGGACTGAGGCCGGGATTGCCAGTGGTGCAGTCGGCTACATCACCGAGCCTGCCCAGGCTGGGCAGATAATAGCCACCAACCAGGCTGACGCAGTCTCGCTGGCGCGGCAGATGCTGCGTGATCCCTACTGGCCGCTCCATGCCGCCAAGACTTTGCACGTGGACGTGCCTTGGCCGAACCAGTACTTGAGGGGTCGGCCCTTGACATGAGACATTTTTGAAAAGATGCATGTGTAAGCAGCTGAAATAATTTCTGCAACCCGGGAGCCGGGTCTTGCTTGATGAAACACAGGAGTCACGCGAAATCGACTTCCATCGAACATTCGCCCGCCACTTTTAACAAGCCATATGGAAAGGCCGACGAAATGTCGGCCTTTTTTCTGTCTTGCAATGATTTCATTTGCCCGGGACCCCTGGCTTGGTGTATTGTTCACAGAATGAACGATACCCGGGAAAAGTCGAGGGATTCCTACCGCGCTTTCCAGCTCCTCAACGAAATCGCCACAGATCAACCCCTGTCTCAGCGGGAACTCTCCAGGCGCATGGGGATAGCGCTCGGCCTGGTCAATTCCTACCTGAAGAACTTGGTGACCAAGGGTTATGTGCGCATCAAGGCATTTCCCCGGAACCGCTACGGCTATCTGCTCACACCCAAAGGCATTGCGGAGAAGAGCCGCCTTGCCTACGAGCACCTGAGCTATTTCACCAATCTCTACCGGCTTGCCCGGCAGGATTACCTGGGGCTTTTCCGGACACTGGAATCCTCCGGCGTCCGGTCGGTTTCCTTCTGCGGCATCGATGAAACAGCGGAGATAGCCTACCTGTCCCTCGGCGAAACCACTGTCGTGCTGGCGGATGTCATGGACGACAGCCATGCGGGGCAGGCTTTTTTCGGAAGGACGGTTTCCACGCTCAACGAGGGGCTTGGCAAAACCGCGGGCTGCATCGTCATCACTTCCCTAAAACGGCAGGAAGAGATTGGTGCGGAACTGCTCAGCAGGGGGATCGACCGTAACAGGATTTTCAATGCCGGCACGGAGTTGCCGAACTTATCGCACACCAGGGAGGAACAATGAAAAGAGCACTCATTACGGGTATAACCGGCCAGGACGGTTCCTATCTCGCCGAACTCCTGCTTCGAAAAGGTTATGAGGTCCATGGGATCATCCGCCGATCGTCTTCTTTCAATACCGGCAGGATAGATCACATGTACCAGGACCCGCATGAAACTGGCGTCAGAATGTTTCTCCACTACGGCGACCTGAACGATGCAAGTTCCCTGAACAAGATCTTGAGGGACGTACGGCCCGACGAAATTTACAATCTCGGCGCCCAGAGCCACGTAAAAGTCTCTTTTGACGTGCCGGAATACACCGGAGAGGTGGATGCGCTTGGTGCTGTCAGGATACTGGAGGGGATAAGGGAGACCGGTCTCAATTCGAAATTCTACCAGGCGTCTTCTTCCGAGCTCTACGGCAAGGTAGTGGAAACCCCGCAGAATGAAATGACCCCTTTTTATCCCCGTTCTCCCTATGCGTGCGCCAAGGCCTATGCCTACTACATTACCGTCAACTACCGGGAGAGTTACGGCATTTTCGCCTGCAACGGAATTCTCTTCAACCATGAGTCTCCGCGCAGGGGTGAAACCTTCGTCACGAGGAAGATCACCCGGGCGGCCGCGCGCATCAAGTTGGGTTCCCAGACATGCCTTTTTCTCGGCAACCTGGATGCCAAGCGAGACTGGGGATTTGCCGGCGATTACGTCGAAGCCATGTGGCTCATGCTCCAGCAGGAAGAGCCGGGCGACTATGTCGTTGCGACCGGGGAGACCCGTTCGGTGCGGGAATTTGCGGAAAAAGTGTTCGCGCGCCTCGACATGCCGCTGGAATGGCAGGGGAAGGGGATGCGCGAAAAGGGTATCGACAGCAGGACGGGGAAGATAGTCGTCGAAGTTGATCCCAAGTATTTCCGCCCCGCCGAGGTGGACCTGCTGCTGGGCGACCCGGCCAAGGCGCGCCGCAACCTGGGATGGGAGCCGAGGACCGATCTTGACGGTCTGGTGGCCATGATGGTGGATTCGGACATGTCGCTGGCGGAGCGGGAAAAACGGGCGAACGGCGAGTAGCGGCTGCATGGACTTTCCGCGGGGAACAGCAATACATGATAAAAGTACTTTCCGTGTTCGGCACACGACCCGAGGCCATAAAGATGGCCCCGGTGATAAATGAACTGAAAAAGCATCCGGACCGCTTCCGGAGCACAGTCTGTGTAACCGCACAGCACCGGCAGATGCTGGACCAGGTGCTCCACCTGTTCGAAATCAGGCCCGATTACGATCTGGACATCATGAAACCCGGACAGGATCTTTTCGACATAACCTGTAACGTCCTGCAGGGCCTGAAGGGTGTCATTGCGGGGGAAAAGCCCGATATTGTCCTGGTTCACGGCGACACCACCACCACCATGGCCGCTTCAGTGGCCGCGTTCTATTGCGGCGCCAGGGTCGGACATGTCGAGGCGGGGCTTCGCACCCACAACAAGCATGCCCCCTTTCCGGAGGAAATGAACCGCCGCGTCACCGGAGCGGTTGCCGATCTCCACTTCGCACCCACCGGCGCTGCCCGGGACAATCTCCTGCGAGAAGGCGTTGCCGAAGAAAGTATCATCGTAACCGGCAATACGGTAATCGATGCGCTTATGGATGTGGCCGACCTGGTGAGCCGCGATACCGGCTTGCAGCAGCGGTTTGCCGACGAGTTTCCGTTCCTCGATCCCCATCGCAGGCTCATACTGGTCACGGGCCATCGCCGGGAAAACTTCGGCTCAGGGTTCGAAAACATCTGCCATGCGCTGGCCGATATTGCCCGGGCCCATCCTGACGCCGACATTCTGTACCCGGTTCACCTGAATCCCAATGTGCAGGAGCCGGTACGGAGGATCCTGGGCAACGGGGACCATGCAAACATCCATTTGATCGAACCGGTGGACTACCTGCCGTTCGTCTTCCTCATGAGCCGCGCATACCTTATCATCACCGATTCCGGTGGTGTCCAGGAAGAGGCGCCGTCGCTGGGGAAGCCGGTGCTGGTCATGCGTGAGACGACCGAGCGGCCCGAGGCCGTGGCAGCGGGGACGGTAAAGCTTGTCGGTACGGATCGGAAAAAGATTGTTGAAGAGGCTGCTCTTCTCCTTGACAGCCCAACCGCCTATGAAAGCATGAGCATGGCCCATAATCCCTATGGAGACGGCATGGCAGCGGAGAGAATAGCAAGGCAACTCATGATGCTGGACAAGCTCCCGCTGTGAGCCATGGTTGCAGCAACCGGTGATAAGACGATGAAAATAGCCCTGGTAACCTATGCCCTGAACGTTGGCGGGATGGAATCTTTCCTGTTCGGCCTTGCCCGAAGCCTGAGAAACATTGGGATGGAATCGACCTTCGTGGTTACCGAATCTTCCGGAGATTGGCATGCCAACCCTTTGGACGAGGGGTTTGTCGTTGTTTCGGTGCTGCCGCGAACATGGCAGAGCAGCCGCTGTCACGCCAGAAGGGTGGCGGCAGCGTTGCGCGGTTTTGATGTGGTGATTATGAATCACAGCAGCGCGGCCCAGAGTGCTGCGGGCCTTCTCCCGGAATCGGCAGCGGTCATTGCGGTACTGCACAATAACATGGAGGAAGTATACCGGGTAGGACTTGCCAACCAGGCAAATGTCGACTGGTTTGTAGCAGTGGGGGAGCAGGTGCTGGAGGAGGCGCTGAAGCGCGGCGCCCCGCCGCAAAGGGTTTCGTGCATCAGGAACGGTGTCGAGGTTTTTCACGAATACCCGAAGAATGAAGGAATGCCGGGCTCGGATGCACCCCTGCGAGTGATCTATGTAGGCAGGATAGAACACGAACAAAAGGGAGTGTTTTACCTGCCGGGCATTGTCGCCGGGATTCGGGACAGTGGTGTCAATGCGACCTTTGATGTGATAGGTGACGGTACTGACTCCAGGGCACTCCGGGCTCAGATTGAACAGCTGAACCTGTCAACAGTCGTAACTTTTCATGGAGCGCTTACCCACGCTGAGACCATGCGCATGCTGGGAGAAGCCGATGTGCTCATTATGCCTTCGCATTACGAGGGACAGCCCATCACACTTTTCGAGGCAATGGCCAGGGGGGTGGTCCCTTTGGTTTCAAAATTGCCGGGCATAACCGATTCGGTGATAGCGGAAGGACAGGACGGCTTTCTGGTGCGGGTTGGTGACGAAGCTGCCTTCACCGACAGATTGGCTCTGCTTGCAGCGGACCGGGAGCTGGTCGGGACAATGTCCCGGGCGGCATGGCGATCGGCCCGGGAACGTTTCGGCATAGACACCATGACCAGGCAGTATGTCGCTCTCATTGAAAAATGTTCGAAACAACGCCGGGACGGAACGGCCGGCAGAAGAACCGGGAGGCTCGATCTGCCCCTGCTGGGGAAGCGGTCGCAATTTCCATTGTTCCTCCATGACGGGATGAGGAACCTGCGGCGCCTGGCCAGCTGCGGCAGGATGGAGCGGGAAGGGGACGGAAGTGGGATTTGACGTGAACGGCGCCAGGTTCGTCCTGGACGCATCGCGCAACGGGGTCAATCTGGAGCGCTGCGCTGTCCTGGGCAGGCAGGAGATGCACCTGTCGCCGCGCCGGCTGGACAGGGTTTTCCGCAGGTTTTCCGTTGTCCTGGAAGAAGGCGAAGCGGAAAGCATCCTCGACAACAACGGCTGCCGCGGCTACTGCGAAAATTTCCTTTCACGCTGCGGAGCGAAGCGGATAACTTCGTTCGACAATTCAGCCTACGAGGGCGCGACGTTGATTCATGATTTCAACGTTCCTTTGCCAGCTGAATTCGAAGGCAGGTTCAGTTGCGTAATTGACAGCGGAACGCTGGAACATGTGTTCGATTTCCCCACGGCAATCAGAAACTGCATGAGGATGGTTGAGCCGGGTGGCCATTTCCTGTCCATAACCCCCTGCAACAATTTCATGGGACACGGTTTCTACCAGTTTTCGCCGGAGCTGTTCCACGGCGTCCTGTCGGAAAAAAACGGCTTTGCAGTGGAGCGCATGTTCATTTTCGAATCCAGGCCGGATGCCAGGTGGTACCGGGTGGCTGCGCCACGGGAAGTCGGCGGCAGGGTTGAACTGACCAATACCGCCATGACCTATCTGCTTGTACAGGCACGGCGCACCGGCGGGGATGTCCCGTCAGACATCATTCCACAGCAGAGTGACTACATTCCTGTGTGGATCAGCGGGCAGCCAGCAAGCCGGCCTTCCGATCAGGGAGAGGCCCCGGCTGCGTTCACCCGCTACAAGGGATATCTGAAAGGTTTCCTGCGGAAAAAGTGGGGTGCTGCGTTGCGCCTGATGCCTGTCGAAAGTTTGCGAACGCCATTCCGGAGGCCATGGTACGAGCCTTATGAATAGCCTCACAGCATGGGACCTTGAACAGCCTTGACTGAAATACTGACGAAAATACTGCGCGGGGTCGGTCTCAACCGGGCCATAAGCTACGGAGTCTTCACCCGAGTATGGAGCCTGTTCGCCGGACCGGTGACCATGCTGATGATTGCCTCCCGCCTGAGCAAGGATCAGCAGGGGTATTATTACACCATAGGCAGCCTCCTCGCATTGCAGCTTTTCTTCGAGCTCGGCCTGATGACGGTGCTGACCCAATTCGCCAGCCACGAGTTCGTCAATCTCCGCTGGGGAGAACGCGGTTCCATCGAAGGCGATCCCGTCGCCAGGGAAAGATTCTGCGACCTGTTGTGCAAAGCTGCCCGCTGGTTTGCCGTTGCTGCACTGCTGCTCGTCGTGGCCCTGGTTCCGGCAGGGCTTATTTTCCTGGACAATGGGCGTCAGGCGGCGGATTTCAGCTGGCGGCTGCCCTGGGTGCTTGCTGTCATCGGTACGGCGGCAAATCTTTTTACGGTACCCTTCTTCTCGGTAATCATGGGCAGTGGCGACGTGGTTACGGTGAACCACCGGGAGATGGTGGGAGCGGTTGTTTCATCGGTGCTGTGCTGGACGGTCCTCGGACTTCACGGCGGCCTGTTCTCGGTATTTGCCGTTACCTGCGGCAGCGTTTTCATCTCCTGGTCCTATCTGCTGCGGCAAAAGCCGGCGCTTTTGGCAATGACGTGGAAAAGGATGTTCCATGGCAGTGAAGAAAGGGGTCGGAGCGCCGCAATTTCCTGGTGGGGCGAGGTCTGGCCCATGCAGTGGAAAATCGCCCTGACCTGGATTTCCGGATACTTCGTCTTCCAGCTGTTCACCCCGGTGTTGTTTCGTTACCAGGGCGCCACCGCTGCGGGGCAGATGGGTATGACCCTGAGCGCGGCCAACGCCCTTCTGGGAGTCTCCCTTTCCTGGATAAACACCCGCAGCCCGGAGTTTGGGAAATATGTCGCCACGCGGAACTGGGCCGACATGGACGCTCTGTTCCGACGTGTTCTCCTTCAGGCGACAGCCGTTTCCCTCGCCGGGGCGTTTGGCGGCTGGGCAATGATTCGCCTGCTGCAGGAATATCTCGTCATCGGACAGCGGTTCATTCCCGCTTCCCAAGCTGCGTTGCTGTTTGCCACGATCTGCATCAACGTGGTCATCGCGGCATTCGGGGCTTACCTGCGCGCCCATAAACAGGAGCCCTTCCTGCCCCTGTCGCTGACCCTGGGAGTGGTTCAGGGATTGGCCACCTGGTTCCTGGGCATGAAGTATTCGACCATGGGTGTTACCGCCGGTTTCTTCGTCATTCACCTGTTCATCTCGCTGCCGGTTTCCTGGCTGATCTGGCGCGGATGCAGGAGAAGATGGCACGCTTGAATATATGATTCACTCGCTGAAATCATCTGATGCAATGGTTCGTCATTCCCGTGAAAACGGGAATCCGGGAATTTCACCATACACAAACCCTGGATACCCGCTTTCGCGGGTATGACGGCTTTTTGTTGTCGCATCTTTGAATTATGAGGACGCTCATCGACACCATGGACAAACGTAAACTTGCAATAATAACCTACGGCGGCTGGTTCAACACCTTCCAGAGACCCCATCATCTCGCCAGGTACCTGGGGAAGCAGTATGAAACCTGCGTGATCAACAACACCATCCGCCTGCCATTTCGCGGCTACGGCTACATGGCGGAACAGGCGGATCTGGTTGACGGGCTCCTGAACATTTACCTGTTGAAGGAAGACGAGAGATTCCCTTTTCTGAAGGGCATCAACAGGGTTTTGGCCAGGTGCCAGAATCATTTCGTCTTCCGCTCCCGCGAACTCGGGGAATCGGAAATCGTCTATACCTGGCACATCGAGGACACAAGCTATCTGGAACGCTGCCGGGACAAATTTCTCGTGTATGACGCCATGGACGACTGGGCGGCTTTTTCCGAAACCATTGAACAGCGCCTGATAGATAACGAGAATGAAGTGGTGGCCAGGGCGGACCTGGTGCTGGCCGTCAGCCGCAAGCTGTATGACAGGCACAGCCGGCTGAATAAAAACACTCTTCTCGTACCCAATGGCGTCGACGATACATTTTTCCGTACTGCTCTGACATATGCGAAACAGGAAAGCGACATATTGAATGAATACCGTGACAGACCGGTTGTCGGCTATGTCGGAGGCATCCATGACTGGGTCGATGTGGACCTGATAGCGGAAACGGCAAGGCGTTTGCCTGAAGTTGTCTTCGTGCTCATCGGGCCCACACTGAAAAGCCTCAAGCCCAAGCTTGAGGGAATCCCCAACCTGCTTTCCCTGGGGCCAAAACCCTATTCCGAACTGATCAGCTATATGGCTTACTTTACGGTCGGCATTATCCCGTTCAAACTGAACCTGCTCAATGAGAGTACAAACCCCATCAAGCTCTATGAATACCTGGGCGCAGGTTTGCCGGTCGTCTCGACCGGCATGCAGGAAGTTGTCGCATACGAAGCTGATGGTGTGGTATACATCGCGGATAATCCTGAAACTTTCAGCGAGAGGATCAGCGAAGCGCTCGCAGCGGCCGGCGATCCCGGAAAGATCGATGAGCGCCTCGGGATTGCCGCGGTGAATTCCTGGGCCGCCCGGGCGGAACAGATCATGTCCGGCATAGAGACGGGACTGAATGCGCGGCGGAACGGGAACCATGGTTCCTGAGAGTTGTCGTGCGGCTTTGGTGGGGAGATTCTTGTATGCTGACTAATGATGACCGGTATCCCTATCTGTCCAGAGTTGCGCTGGACCTGGGAATCCCGGCGGAAAGCCTGGCGCGGGCTTTTGAGGTGGAACGGGAGTTCCACGAGAGGGTCCTGGCCGAAGTTGATCCAGGTAAAAGAAAGATCATGTACCGGGAAGTCTATGAGACCGTACACCCGATATATGGCACGAAACCTTCGGATCCCGGGGCGGAGAACCCTAAGGATTCCGTTGTGCGCATGTTCAGTAAGGAACTGGCGGGGAAATCCATACTGGAGGTGGGGTGCGGCACAGGGCTTTTTCTCCAGGGCGTTGCCAGGCTGCTGCCACACAAGGAGCTTGTCGGGCTGGATACGTCCGCTCCCGTGCTGCCAGCCGCAAGGGAAAGCGTCAGTTTCCTTCAGGCGGATGTTATCGATTTCACTATGCCGCGGAAATTCGACGTGGTGTTTTCCGAGCATGTGATCGAGCATATCGCTCCCGCTGACCTGCCCGCGCACCTCGATTCGATAACCAATGCCCTGGCTGAAGACGGCGTCCTTATCGTTTGCGCGCCCAATAACAGATTCGGCCCCAGCGATGTCACCCGGATCATCGACCGCTCCCACCGGGGGAGGACTGTGGCCCAGGGGACCCATCTGCACGAACCGACCCACGGAGAACTGATGGAGCAGCTGAAACTACACGGTTTTTCCCGTTTCCGTACCATCTTTCCGTTGATGAAGCTGCGCAACCGGCTCCCCTTCGTCAGGTTCAACGCTCGGCTGATGGCGTACCTGGAACGGAACCCGCTGGTGATGGGATTGCTTCATGCCCTCCGTTTCCGCGGCAGGTGCATCGCGCGCTTCGATACGGTGCTGATTTGCAGCAGAAGCTGAAAGAGCATTCGGACACTCCATGATACTTTTTGTCTCCAGATACCCGGACCAGGAAGGGGAAAAAGATGGCATGATGCAACGCGTCCTTGCCGTTGACAGGCACTTCTCAGGCATGGTCAGGGTCTACCTTGGTGTCAGCTTTTTCGGCAACCTGCGGCGGCGCAAAGTGGAAATATCCGACAGGTTGACTGTTCTCAAGGTCAATTTTTTTCTCCATTTCCCCATGATCATGGGGCTGGGTTTCAAGGCTTGCGGAATTTACGTCCATTCGGTTCATAACGGTTTCCGGGCATTGCCGCTCTACCTCTTCCGGACCGTGGTAACCGACCTGCATGGCGTCTTCCCGGAAGAACTCCGCTACTATGGAAAGCGTGCAGGGTCCCTGCTCTACGGCGTAGTCGAAAAGATAGCCGTCCGGCGCAGCCGGGCACTGGTGGTAGTTTCCGATGCCATGGCGGAACATCTGCGCGGCAAGTATGGCGATTTCCCGGCAAGATTGTACACGATCCCGATTTTCGACGACTCACCCGTCGGCAGTATGGACAGGGATCATGCGGGCCCCCTGGTTGCCATCTACTCGGGAGGGTCGCAGAAATGGCAGAACATCGACCTGATGATGGAAGCCATGGCAAAGACACGACATGAGTATTCCCATGTAATCCTGACACCGGATATCCGGTTCTTCGAGGGGAAACTGGCTGAATACGGCCTGTCCGGCAGGGTGAAGGTGCTCTCGGTGCCCAAAGGAGACGTCTACGGTTATTACCATGGGGCAGACCTGGGGTTCGTGCTGCGGGACGCTTCGATCGTCAACCGGGCCGCATGCCCGACCAAGCTGGTGGAATATCTGGCCTGCGGCGTGATTCCCATAGTTCTGCAGCCGGAGATCGGCGATTTCGCCCGCCGTGGCTACGCGTGCATCGATCTCCAGCAATTCACGAACGGCGATCTTCCCCCGCGGGAAGAACTGGCGGCCATGCGCGCCGGGAATTACCTCCTCCTGCAAAGCATGAGAGACTCTGCCGACGAAATGATGGATCGCCTGGTGGCTGAAATCATTCCTGAAGGAAACGGTCATGACGCCGCGGCCTGAACATCCGGACCTTGCCGATGCATGCGGCAGGAAGTGCCGTATAGCCGGGGTAGTGGTCCTGTACCATCCCGGTGAAGAGCTGTTGGAGAATATCGCCTCCTATGCCGGACAGGTGGATGTCCTGTTCGCGATCGACAATTCGGAGCGCGGGACCGATGCCTTGGCGACACGCCTGCAGGAGTCGGGCATCGTGGTCTATGTTACCAACGGGCGGAATCTCGGCGTTGCCAGGGCACTCAACATGGGCGCCGGGATGGCTTTGGAAAACCATTGCGATTACCTTCTGACCATGGACCAGGACAGCAGCGCCGCTCCCGGCATGGTAGCCGAGCTGCTGGCCTGCTTTGACGGGTCAGCTGCTGCCGATATCGGTATCGCTGCTCCGTACCTGGTCACGAAGCCCGGACAGGATCAATCACGTGCGCTTTGCTGCGAGGAGGTGCCCATGGCAATGACTTCGGGCAACCTGCTGAGCATGGCAGCCTTCAGAAGTATCGGCCCATTCATGGAAGAACTGTTCGTGGATTTCGTCGATATCGAATACTGCCTCAGGCTCCGCGAGAGGGGATTCCGGATTGTGCGGGCAAACCGGGCGCTTCTTGAGCACCACGTGGGCCGGCTCTTGAAGTTCCGCCTGCTTTTCCGCGACCTGTACCTGACGAGCCACAGTCCCCTGAGGAAATACTACAAGACCAGGAACAGGTTCTTCGTTACCGACCGTTACCGGCACAGCTTTCCCGCGTTTCGCCGCGCGGACCGGGTAAGGTTCCTGCTCGAGCTGCTGCGACTGCTGTTCTTCGAGGACGACAAAAAGGAAAAGCTGGCCATGATCCGCAAAGGGTATGCAGACTACCGCAGGGGCAGGATGGGCCGTTTCCAGGCTGAAGACGGAGGTACGTTCGCGTGAATATTGTCTTCCTTGCGCCGTTCGGCATCCGTCCGAAGGGGACGGTTATCGCCCGCATGATCCCCCTGGCGGCCGGGCTGCAAGCCATGGGACACCGGGTTACGATCATCGCGCCGCCCTATACCAATCCTGAAGACTCGGGCAAGACGGAAACGGTCGGGGGCGTTCAGGTAAGGAATATCTCTCTCGGCCCTTCAAACAAGGTGATTGCCGCACTGGTGCTGGCTTGGCGGATGTACCGGGCAGCCATGGCGGAAAAGCCGGACCTGGTGCACCTTTTCAAGCCCAAGGGATACGGGGGGATTGCGGCGTTCGCGCTGATCCTCTCCGGCCGCCTGGGCCGCCGGCTGCCGCCGCTGTTTGTCGATACGGACGACTGGGAAGGGGCAGGCGGCATGAACGAACTGCATGCCTACGGCTGGGCTGAGAAGGCCGTGTTCAGCTTCCAGGAACGCTGGCTGCTGAAATGTGCGGTCGGGGTGACGGCAGCCAGCCGCACACTGCAGGCCAGAACTCTCGAAATGGGCATTCCCCCGGGAAAAGTTCTCTATCTGCCCAACTGTGTGGATGACATTCCCCCCGTGACCGGCTCGAGGATTCGGGAAGAGCTTTGCATTCCGGCTGATGCGCCGGTAGTCCTTCTCTACACCCGCTTTTTCGAATTCGATCAGCAGCGGCTGCACCTGGTCCTCGCCGAAATTTGCCGCCGGGTTCCCGGTGTCCGCTTTCTCGTGGTGGGCAAGGGGCGTCGCGGCGAAGAGGAGCAGCTGGTCCGGGCGGCGGAAAACTTGGGTTTTGCCCCGGCCCTGCTCATGGCCGGCTGGGTTTTGCCCGGTGATATACCGGATTACCTGGCAGCGGGGGATGTGGCTATTTATCCCTTCGACGACAACCTGGTCAACCGCGCCAAGTGCCCGGCCAAGTTGACCGAACTGCTGCGTGCAGGGATACCGGTGGTCGCTGACAGGGTGGGACAGATCGCGGAGTATGTTGAAGCCGGTTCATCCGGCATACTGTGCGATTCCGGCAACTGGCGGGATATGGCGCAGCGCACGGTTGAGCTTCTGGCAGAACGTGACAAGAGGTGTCTGCTGGGGGAAGCGGGCAGGCGCTATCTGCTGGAGAATTTCAGCTGGGACGTTTTTGCCGCGAAATTGAATGATTTCTACGCTGAAAGGGCACGATTGTCGTGAAAAAGATCCTTGACAGGGTTGGGAATGCGCTAATGGGAGCAGTTTTGCCTGCATCTCCGGCGCTGGTGGAGAAACCGGCCGGCAGAAGAAAAGACCTGCTGTTCCTGGCAGCACTCCTTGCACTGCTGGTAATCTGTTTCTCCAAGATCCTCTTCACCGGCATGATTGTCCGTGCGCCGGACATCACCAACGAATTCCTCTGGACGGTCAAGGGCTTCAAGGAAATGGGCTTTGCCGACCTGTTAAGGATCAGCCTGCGGCCCGCCTGGGACCTTTACATCAACAGCGGCACAAGTGATGGCGGCGGTACCCTGTCCATGCAGTTCCTCCTTTACCGGAGCCTGCTGTTCTGGCTGCTTCCCCTGCCGTCCAGCATCGCCTGGTTCATGGTCCTGCACCTGTTTTTCGGAGCAGCCGGAACCTATTGTCTCTGCCGGATCGTAGGGGCGGGCCGTCTTGCATCGTTCCTGGGAGGGCTCGTCTTTGCGCTTGCGCCGGAAAACGCATCACTGATAAATGCCGGGCATGTGCAGAAGATCGCCACCATAAGTTTCGCCCCCTGGGCCTTTTATTTCTTCGAAAAAGGCTTCAAGACGCGACGGCTGATCTTTTTCCTGGCCACCGGGGTCGTCCTCGCCTTCCAGTTCTTCAACATGCACTGGCAGATCGCCTACTACACCTGCCTGGGCATCGGCGCTTACGGAGTGATGAGAACGGCAGGCATCATGATCAGGGACCGCCGGGAAAGAAAGCCGTGGCCGGTAAGGCTGCTGGCCATGAATATTGCCACGGTACTCTTTTTCCTGAGCACAGTTGCCATTTCCCTTGTGCCCCTGGCCGACTGGTCCAGGGATACGACCAGGGGTGTGCAGAGCGGCGCCAACCAGGGCAAGGGAGGATTGGTCGCCGATCAGGCCATGTCCTGGTCGCTGCCCCCGGAAGAGGCGATAACGTTCATTGTCCCGGGTTTCTTCGGTTTTTCGCGCCAGGAAGGGGCTTACGACTCCGACAATATAAAGGCCTACTATTGGGGAAGGATGGTGTTCACCCAGACTTCCGACTACATGGGGCTCCTTCCCTGGCTGCTGTTGCCGCTCCCGCTCATATTCCGCAGGGATGCCTTCACCTGGATCGCGCTGGCAGCCGTTGCCGGCGGTGTTCTCTTTTCCATGGGCAAGTTCACGCCGTTCTACTGGTTCCTTTATGAACATTTTCCAGGCGTAAACCATTTCCGCGTGCCGAAGATGATGATGTTTCTCCCGGTTCTGGGGCTGGCGGTACTGGCTGCCAGGGGGCTGGACCTGCTCAGGGACGCCGAGGTGAGAAAAAGCGCCGCTTTCGGACGCTACCTTGCCGGCATCATTGCCTTGCCTGTGGCGCTGGTTCTTTTGCTGGTGCTCGAGATTGCCGACAGGGAATACTGGCTGGCCAGGTTCAACGGCCTGCTGGCCCTGCCGGACCGCTTTTCCCCCGGCGCCGCGCTTGTCGCTCCGCGCTGGAACAACCTGGTGGCGGAAACGGGGATTGCCCTGGCCCTAGCCGGTATCCATGCAGGCATCATCTTTGCGTTTTATCGCGGCATGCGAATGCTGCGCTGGTTGCCCCTGATCCTGGTTGCCCTGTACGTCGCGGATACCGGCCGGGTGAACGCCAAGTTCATGCTGCTCCAGGACATGCCGCAAAAGGTCAAGTCAGGGAAAACGCCGGCAATGGAATTCCTGGCTAGAGACTTGCCGGTCTACCGCGTCCTGCCCATGAACGGAACCGACCCCATGCAGTACGCTGCCAACGGCATTCCGGTCATGTTCACTTCCAACCCGGTGCAGCAGCAGCGCTGGCAGGATTTCCTCGAGGCATTTTCCTTCAATTCATCCATGTCCGACATGATAAACCTGAAGTACCTGGTTTACGACACAGCCCGCTACGAACAGGAAAAAGTCCACCTGGGCGATAGATTCGTGCCGGTATTCACATCTCCCGACGGGCGGGAAACCGTACTGCAAAACCGCAAAGTATTGCCCAAGGGATGGCTTGTCCCTTCAGCCGGGGTGCTCAAGGAGCCGGGCAGGGTGATGGAGCTGCTTCAGAGCCCTGCCTTCGATCCACGGCGGTTTGCAGTGGTCGAAACTCCGCCGCCCATTCCCCTTGCAGATCCCAATGAACCACCCGTAACAGGGACAGGTGCTGTTGCAGTGACCCGGTACAAGGGAGGGGATATCAGGATTGAGGCCGATGCTTCCCGCAATGCCCTCCTGGTGCTGGGAGAGAAGTACTTCCGTGGATGGCGGGCAACGGTGGACGGCAGAGGAGCGGAAATATATCCGGTAAATCATGTGCTGAGCGGTGTGTATCTGGCAAAGGGCAAACATGCCATTGAGCTTGCCTATGACCCGCTGCCGTTCAAGCTCGGCAAATGGCTGACCCTGATCTCTTTCGGAATCTTCGCGCTCATGCTGGTACGGGAGTTCCTGCTCAGGCGGAGAGCTGCTGCGGGGGAAGGGACATGAGGAGCGAAGAAACCATAGATGAACTCCGGGATTTCGGCCTTCGGGTGATACAGATGCGGAGCGGTTACCGCTTTTCCGTGGATCCGTTGCTGCTCTGCGATTTCGTCGGCATACGGGAAGGCGAGGCGGTGGCCGATCTCGGAACCGGTTGCGGAGTCATCCCCCTGATACTGGCGCGCATGGCAGAGGGAACGCGTTTTGTCGGTGTCGAACACCAGCAGGCTCTGGCTGAGCTTGCCGGGCGCAATGTTGTCCTGAACAGCCTCTCCGACAGGATCTCGATTGTGAACAGGGACATAATGGAGGTAAAAGGTTGGCTTGCTCCCTCATCCTTCGACCTGGTGGTTTCCAACCCGCCGTACCGGAAGCGTGGAACGGGCAGGGTCAGCCCCATTCCCGGAAGGGACAATGCCAGGCATGAATCGACTGCTTCCCTCGCGGATTTCCTGGCAGTCGCCAGATACCTGGTCAAGGTGTCGGGGCGCATCTGCTTCATCAGCCATCCCACCAGGCTGCTCGAGCTGCTGGTGGAAGCGGCAGGCCTGAAGCTGGCCCCCGTTCGCCTGCGCATGGTCCATGACAATCCGGAAGCCGAAGGGAGGATGTTTCTCCTTGAACTGGTGAAAGGGAGGAAAGGCGACCTGAGGGTGCTGCCGCCGCTGTTCGTGAACAACGGGGAGCGGAAAGTCAGCGGGTAGTTTAGCCCGGATACGTGGCGCCTGAACGCCTTCGCAAGCAGAATGCCGGGGTTCAACGTGGCTGATGTCGCATCATGCCTGGTACGCGGGGCAAACTTCGTCGTGTTGCTTAATCTTGCTGGAATGCAAAAACAGAGGCGTCTGCGCAGTCGAAGGGGTTCAGACGCCACGGATTCATGAAGTGTTACGTTTCCGTGCGCTCGCTTGAGTAATGGATCTCCATCAGCCGGACGAATGCCCGGCGCAAATCTTCATCCCCGATCTCCTGCGAGGCCCGGGCAATCTTTTCCCGCTCTTCCCCGGTGAGTTCCCTGCGCGCGAGCCCGGGCGGGCGTTCAACCTGTTCGGTTTCGGTTTTTGCAGGTCTTCCCGGCCTGAGATATATCTCGCGGACAAGTTCCTTTCCAATCATCTGGTTCAGCCGCTGCGCTATATCCCTTTTCATGAAATTGAGCTGCTGCATCCATGGCGCGCTGGATACGGCAACCGTGAGCAGGCCGTTATTGAATCTTATCGGTTTCGCCTTCGCCGCCAGCTGGCTGCCAACGGCCCGGTCCCAGATCTGCCATATCTTCGCTTCCTCCAGGCGACGTTCCAGTGGTTTGCCCTGAAACGCCCCGGCCAGCAGGGTTGCGATTGCCTGCGGCTTCCTGGATTTTCTCCTCCTGTCAGCCATGTTGGTTTCTCCTCCTGCGAAGCAGGCCGCCCACAACCTGGCCGGCTATGGCTCCACCAAGTGTCAGGGGGACGACCTTCCAGCTGAATGACGCCCTGACCCTCATATATATGATGACCGGGATGGAGATGTGTACGTAGAAGTACCAGCCGAAGCTGAACCGCTCGCACTTGCGTCTCAGGTAGCCCAGGGGCAGGTTGAGGGCCATGGCCCCGATAACCAGGGCGGCGAGTTTGACGGCTCCGGCGGCCCACTCATTCTCCATGCAGTTCTTGTCTCCCTGAACCATGGTAGAGATCGGAGCCCGGTTTGTCAACGCACTTGTCCGCTGTTCAGGGCCCGATTGGAATTCCCTCGCCCAGGTCGATGGCGCCGGGCAGGCGGAAAGGCTCCGTCTCCTTTTCCAGGACAGTGAAGCCTTCACACTTGATGATGCCTTTGCCGGTGCAGGCGCCGGTTGTGACTCCCTTGATCTTTCCGTCGCTGATTTTGAGTATTGCCTCCTCCAGGGTAAGTGCTATCTCTATTTCCAGATCGACCGTCGCAACAGGGTGGTCATCGACCAGGATTTCTATTCTGGGGTGATGAGTCGATCTCACAGTATGTTCCGCCAGGGGCACGAGGAAAGTCTCACCGGGAGGATATGCCGCGCTGTCGGAATATTTGCGGATTTGCCGGTATTTCTGCCAGGCTGCGACCAGGATGTCAGTCAGCCGGATGTCGAGAACATCGCCGATTTTGTTGAGCAGTTCGCTGAAGGCCACCGGCCAGGTCACACCGCCGACGTTGCGGGCGATCTTCTCTTTGAGCGCCGACATCTTTTCACCCGTTTCCAGGGCTTCGAGACGACGACGTGGCAGTGAAGCCCCGTTGAAGGCAAAGAAATCGTTCAGGGTCGGCAACTGGTTATCCATGGTTCCTCCATCAACAGCGTGTCAGTCCGGTCCGGACCCTTTTCCAGCGGCATCCTGCCGGCCGCGATCGCGGACCGGCCTCAGGCGGATTTCGGGTCCCGACAGCCGTGGGATGTCCGGCTGTATGGCCTGAGTGCCACCGTCCCTGACTGCCCTCATGCGGATAGTTGCACGTAGTGGGGTTTTGCCTGTTTTCTTCGGCCTCTTTATCAGCCGGAACGCGCCCCAGACCACCAGCAGCCCGGGGACGAACCAGAGCCATTTGCGGATTTTTCCGGGTGGCGGGGGCGTCCCGTCCCGCGGATGGTCATCAATCGGGGGGGGACCCGCCTCGGCGACAATCAGGGCGACCCTGCTGCCCGGCCTTGCCTCGGTTTCCGGTGGAGGATCCTGTTCGATGACCGTATCGGGTCGGCGGTCGGACGTATGTCGTGCCACCCGCCCGATGCGCAGCCTGGAGTTTGCCAGCACCTCGGCTGACTGTTCCACCGTCAGGCCGGTCAGGTCGGGAACCCGGACCGCAGCAGTCGGCGGCCCGGTTGCTTCAGGGATGATCCTGAAATCGTCCGCGTTTATGTGGCCCCAGGGGCCGGAAGAATCGTCGACGATTCTGATTCTGCCCGTTTTGCCTGCATAGGGGTTGAGGTCCCAGCTGACCCTGCGCATGGTTTCACTGTTTCCACCGGATGCGTATGGCCCCCTGATCAAGCCTTCGATGGGGTCCTAGATGAGCAGTTCCACCCTGGTGTCGAAACCCATTCCCCCGCCCACGAGGAAGTCGAGAGTGCCGCGCGGAATGGTGAACGGCATCGAGGTCAGGGTACCCACCGGTTCGTCCCCCTGGACTTCTCCGGGTTTTTGTCTGGTGTGCCCCTGATATTTTTCGAAAGTGCCGATCCAGTAGCGCCCCTGGTGATTTGACGGCTGCTGCCGATGACGCGCAGTTGGGTTGTCGTCGAGCGTGGGCTGGAAATTGAAGGCCGTCCCCGCAGCTTCCCAACCCCGCAGATTTCCCTCTTCGAAATCGCCGGTAAAACCGCCCGTCTGGCTCCGGCACAGAGAAGCCGGGAGAAGTGTCCAGCACGTTACGGCTATGGCTGCCGGAAGCAGCAGTGTCCTGACGAAATGGTTCATGTCCCTGGTTTTGCCCTGATGTGTTCGAGTGTCTGCCCGAGAAAAATTATATCTCCTTTATGAACAATCTCAATTCACCTTACTTGCGTGCGGCCAATCCGGTTTGCGGTATTGAGTTGCCGTATGTCTGCGTTATACTGTGGCCTGAATACGTGTAGACAAACATCAATGCAGATGCCAGTATGAATGCGATTAGGAAATTTTATGATGATGACAGGAGGCTGCCGATGGTTTTCAACCGTGATGTATTAAAAATTGATCCGGCCGGGCAACTGGAGAAGCTTTCAAGCTTTATCGTTGAGCAGCTGAGCACTGTTTTCCGCAGAAAAGGGGTCGTGGTCGGATTGAGCGGTGGTGTCGATTCCGCCTGCATTGCAGCTGTTGCGGTTCATGCCGTCGGAAAGGAAAAAGTGGTCGGGCTTGTTCTCCCTGAAATGGAGTCCAATCCGATAAGCAGCGAATATGCGATAAAACATGCTGAAACATTGGGTGTGGAATACCGCATGGTCGATATTACCCCAACCGTGGACAGCGTTTTGAGTTATAAATGGAGGGACGAGTTTGTTCGGAAGCTTGTTCCTGAATACAAGCCGGGTTTCAAATACAACATAACTCTGCCTACCGACCTTCTGGATCGGGACTCGTTCAGTTTTTATTGCCTGCAGGTTCAGTTGCCCGGTGGGGAAATTGTCAAAAAACGGCTGAATCCTGAGGAATTCCGCTCAATCACCGCATTCGCGAATATAAAAATCAGATCAAGGATGGTGCATCTGTATGCTGAAGCGGACCGGCGAAACCTGCTTGTCGCGGGAACTACCAACCGTACCGAGTTTTTGTTGGGGGATTTCTGCAAGTACGGTGACGGGGGAACGGACATAGAGCCGATTACGCATCTATACAAGGATCAGATATACCAGATTGCAAGGTATCTCAACGTGATCCCGGAAATCATCGACCGCCAACCCAGCCCCGACACATTCAGCCTGCCGGTGAGCGACCAGGAATTCTTCTTCAGGATTCCTTTCGACAAGCTGGATCATCTCCTCTATGCATGGGAGCATGAGGTGCCTGCAGGTGAGGCTGCCCGGGTTCTTGATATTTCCGAAGACGCGGTCAAAAGGGCATACAGGGATTTCACGGCAAAGCATCGCGCCACAGCCCATTTGCGGGAAGGTATACGTACGCTGTAAAAGCCGTGACGGGATGTTGACAAATCCGCCACGGCTTCTCCTTAAACGGGGTTTGGGATGATTTCTCCTCTCTGTCGGGTCGTTTATCCCTTGAGCATCTCAAGCCCCTTTTCCAGCAGCCCCCCCTCGGGAAGCTTGCCATCCGGGGTCAACTTGTCGATCACGCCCGGGAGGAGCTCGGCGAGCTTTCCGCTGATTTCCTCCTGCGGGATGCCGGCCTTGGCGGCCAGGTTCTGTACCATGTCGCTTCCCAGCACCTCTTGGATCTGATCCGCGGAAATGGCCTGGTTCTCGCCAGTTCCGACCCACGAGGAGATGACGTCGCCGAGCCCTTTTTCCCGGAACGTCTGCATCAGACCGCTCAGGCCGCCGGACTGGCTGCCGGAGAGCATTTCCATGATGCCTCCCAGGAGGCCGGACTGCTGTTCGTCTCCACCACCGAGCATTCCCGATACCTTGCCGACGATCTCATCCAGAATTCCCATGTGAACCTCCTTGTGTCCGTTGCCATGCGGGCTTCACTTCCATGCCAATGACAGCGTTGCTGTGAAGAGGCTATTTGGTTTTCGACCTTGTTTCACGGAATCCCGCTTTTATGGCTTCGGACTCGGTCATGTAGCTTCCCTTTTTGGTCTTGCCATACCATTGACTGCCCGCTTTGTGATAGATCTTGGTTTCCGTGTTTACCCAGACCATGTCTTTGCCAGCCGGCGGTGGTGTCGCTGGTTTGGCGGCCTTGGCCGGTGAAACCGCCGACGGGGCCTTGGGCGGCTTTGCCGGAACTGCTACGGGAGCGGGGGTCTTGGGCGGCTTTGCCGGTGTCGCCGCGGCTGGCGCTGTTTTCGCGACCGTTACGAGCGGTGTTATGTTCTTGACGGTTTTAGCCGGTACGCCAGCCTTGGCCAAGTCGGCTGTAGACGTGTATGGCCGGCCGGCAACGATCTTCTTGGCGATGGCCGGGCCTACTCCCGGAAGCTTTTCCAGTTCCGACTGGGATGCGGTATTCAAGTCAACCTTGGAAGCCGGTTTTGCCTGTTGCGTCACGGCCTTCGGTGCCTTGGGCGCCGGCTTTGTTTCCCCATTGCATACCGTACCCACGAAAGTGAGCATGATAGCAGCTGCAACCACCCTGTACAGTTTCATCAAATTCCTCCTGAATTAATGAATTGATCTGGCAGCTAGCCACGATGAATGTGCGGCATTCCTTGGAGCAATCACTTTTTCTTCTTGGCTTCGGTTTTTGCTTCTATGGTTGCGGCCTTCATGGTGTACATTATCGTAACTTTACTTCCCACTTTCAGATCGCCGGTTACCTTTGTGTCCTTGTCCTTGGCGATCTCCCACTTTTCCTTTCCCTTCTGGACAACTACGGCATCAGGCCTTACTTCCAGGACCGGACCCGTGACCTGGTAGGTTTTGGTCCCGGCAGCCATGGAAGTGGATGCGGCCAGCAGGGCGATTCCGATCAGCGCAGCAGTGAATTTCATAATGCCTCCTTTGAATAGTAAATTAATTCATTAATTCTATCGAAACATTGTGAAAGGTCAAGACGTTGACAGGTTTTCCTGCAGAGTTTTGAGACCGATACCAGCCCCAACCCCTCCTTGAGCAGGAGGGGGCAAAGGTTTCTTTTCCTGCATTGCTTTTACCGTTGCTAATGTTTTATGATACGAATCATGAACGTTCTGCTCCATATATGCTGCGCACCCTGCGCCATCTTTCCTCTTGAGGCTCTCAGGGCTTCCGGGCACCTGGTCACCGGTTTTTTCTTCAACCATAATATCCACCCCTATCAGGAGTATCGCAGAAGGCTCGAAGCCTTGGAGCGCTATGCAGAAATTGCGGACCTCGCGGTGATCTGGCGTGATGAATATCTGCTCGAGGAGTTCCTCGCCGCCACTGCTTCCGCGCCCGATGAACGGTGCAGGTACTGTTATGCTTCACGGCTT
Organism: Geobacteraceae bacterium; assembly: GCA_034933285.1. GTDB lineage: Bacteria > Desulfobacterota > Desulfuromonadia > Geobacterales > Geobacteraceae > RPRC01. The sequence goes on from JAYFNT010000031.1 coordinate 168,793, forward strand.
GAGAGGGCGGCCCGGGAGGCGGAAGAGTCCGGATTCGAGGCGTTTTCGTCATCTCTGCTCTACAGCCGCTACCAGCGGCATGAGGCCATCCGTGAAGAGGGAGAGAGAGCTGCCGCGAAGCATGGGGTACGATTCTTGTATGTCGATTTCAGGACTGGATGGAGACATGGAATCGACGTTTCCCGGCAGTTGGGACTTTACCGGCAGCAGTATTGCGGTTGCATTTACAGCGAGAAGGACCGCTATGCTCCGGCAACAACCGGAAAACCGGGTGATGCGCCATGACCGGAATGGGAAAGGCGCTTATTGCGCTGGGCCTGCTGATGGTGCTGGCCGGGTTGCTGCTGGTTTTCTCCGGGAGAATCCCATGGCTCGGCCGCCTGCCGGGCGACATTTACCTCAGGAAAGGCAGCTTCTCCTTCTACTTTCCACTGGCTACCTGCATCCTGATATCTTTGTTTCTGTCGCTGCTTTTCTGGCTGTTCAGGAAATAGGGCTGTACATTCCCTGGAATGGGTCGTCATTCCCGTGGAAACGGGAATCCCGGAATATCATCCGTTGCCTTAACCCTGGATACCCGCTTGAGCGGGTATGACGGTCTTTTGCTGAGCTTGGTTCCCATTGCGTTAAGGCCCCGTAGAGGGGCCGGAAATCTGAAGCCCCCACCTCTGGTGAGGGGTTCTTACTACCATCCAGGAGGGTGAAATGGCAGTAAACAGCATGAACAAGGTTTTCCTCGAGGTGATCGAGTGGTTCGATGAGACCGGAATGGAGCTGGTCCACCGGATACCACAGCAGGGTTCGGCTGAAATCAAGTTCGGTTCCCAGCTTGTGGTGAGGGAAAGCCAGCAGGCGGTTTTCTTTCGTGACGGCAAGGCGGCCGATGTCTTCGGACCGGGGCGCCATACCCTTTCCAGCGACAACCTGCCGATCCTGACCAAGATACTGTCACTCCCCTGGGGATTTACCTCCCCGTTCCGTTGCGAGGTCTGTTTCGTCAACATGAAGACCTTCACCGACATGCGCTGGGGGACCAAGGAACCGGTGGCCTTCAAGGACGCGGAGTTCGGCATGGTGCGGCTGAGGGCGTTCGGGGCGTATACCTTCCGAGTGACCGACCCGCTGCGGCTGGTGAACGGTCTCGCCGGCACGCAGGCAGTCTTCGCCGTCCCGCAGATCGAGGATTTCCTGCGGGATGTTACGGTTTCCCGCCTGAACGATCTTCTCGGGGAAACGCTGAAATCGCTCCTCGACCTTCCCCGCCAGTACGATGAACTGGCCCTGGCCCTCAAGTCCAGGCTGGTTGACGACTTCGGCAAGTACGGAATCGGCCTTGCGGATTTCTACATAAATTCCATAACGCCTCCCGCTGAAGTCCAGAAGACCATTGACGAGCGGAGCTCCATGGGAATTCTCAATGGTGACATGGACAGCTACCTGAGATACAAGGCGGCGGTCAGCCTGGAAAAGGCGGCTTCGGCTTCCGGAGACGGTGGTGCGGCCCAGGGAATGGGGGTCGGAGTCGGCGCCGGGCTGGGGATGATGATACCGGGAATGGTGATGAATACCGTTGCCGGGCAGCCGGGCGGAGGATCGACTGCCGGCCTGGAGTGTCCTGCGTGCCATGTGCGTGTACCCACCGGCGCCCGGTTCTGTCCCGGATGCGGGGCCTCGATGTCGGCAGGTCCCCGTTGCCCCGCGTGTTCAAGGGAATTGCCGGATGGGGCGCTTTTCTGCCCGGGTTGCGGCATGAAGCTGGCCGGGACGGTCAGGTGCGCCAAGTGCGGTAATGAGGAAGAGACCGGCGCCCGGTTCTGCAGGAAATGCGGCGCCGGACTGGAGGAGTGACCGTTGCAGGTTGTCTGCCCTCAATGTGGTGCTCCGATCGAGGCCCTGACTGAAAGCCGCTTCTACCGTTGCCCCTACTGTACATCATCCTTTATCGTTCACGAGGGGAGGGGGGTGCCCGAGTATGTCATCCTTCACGAAAGGGATGACCGGCATGCCTGGAGCGCGCTGGAAACCTGGCTGGAGATCAGGCGCGTAACCGACCCGGTAAGCAGGGATGGCACGGATTTCATTCAGTTTCCCTTCTGGTATGACTCTTCCGGAGCGAGTGAAGTTGCCCTTATCCCGGCACTGGAACATCCTTTCAGCCAGATTTCCTGCATAACCCTTCCAGCCGGCGACCTGGTTTATCTTGAGGAGAAGGGCGATTATCCGGAGCCCCAAGTGCCCCTGGCCAAGGCAGTTTCCGGGATTACAGCCGGTTCCGGCGAAGCGGCATGGAGCCTGCTTTACCTTCCCCTGTACTTTTTGCGCTACAAGGTTGGTGGAGTTGCCTGTACCGCCATTGTATCAGGCACAGACGGACGGGTCTTCACTTCCGAAAGCCCTGCACCGTCCGCTGTTTCCATCGCAACTCGGCATCTGCCCATGATGGCCGGCTTTACACTGCTGCTGGTCGTGGAAGGCTTGATGATCCGTCAGGCCCTTTTCAGAACAATTGCCTTCCTCATCACAGCAGGCGTACTTTATCCGGTCTTTCTATCCATGCTGAAAAAGGAGTCGGCGTCGTGAGCAGCGGATTGAGCGCTGTCATAAGCTGTCCCCAGTGTGGCAGCCCTTTTGATTTTCGCGAGGGTTCGCGTAACGGTCTTTGCCAGTCCTGCAAGACTTCCCTCGCTGTGTGCGGAGAGGCCGGGGTTTCCAGGTTCTGCCTGGAGGAACGGATCGACCTGGCCAGGGCCAGGGTGGAGGCGAGAAAATTCCTTGCAACTACCGGGGTCGACCCGCGGGTGGCGGAAAAGCTGCGCTTCGAGGGGGGTGAGCTCTGCTTTCTTCCCTATTGGAGCATCAGGGCGCTGGCAACCGGATGGCGGTGGCTGGAAAAGGAAACCCTGGTACGCGAGGAAGTCGTTGATGACAACGGCTGCAAGAGCACTGTCGAAAGGCGCGGACCCAACGAACAGCAGTTTGAAACCATTGCAGCTCCGATCGATCACAGCTCGCCGGCCTTCGACCCCTCTGCCTACGGCCTGCGGGGAATCGCCCTGGCCGGAGCGGTGCTGTCGCTCAAGCTGATGGATCACGAGGCTCTTTCGCGGCGCGCCAAGGTCTTCGATCCGGTGAAAAGCGCTGCACAGGCGAGGCAGGAAGCCCTTGCCGCCTGGAAGAGGCTGCGGCCGGCCGGGACCCTGCGCTGCATGGAACGGATAGACCTTTGCGGAGAACGGCTGGCTCTCATCTACTACCCTGTATGGAGGCTGACGTTTGCAGCCGGTGACAGGATCTACCCGGTCGTGGTGGACGCGGTCAACGGCAGGATCCTCAAAGCCCGGTTTCCGGGAGGCTTCGTCATCCGGCTCTGGCAACCCATGGCTGCGATCCTTCTGCTGGTATCCGCGTTTTCCCTGCGCCCTGCTGCAGGGATTGCATCTGCTGCGCTCTTTCTGGGCTGGTTCTGGTCCGCGCACGGAACTTCCCTGACGGCGCTGGCGGCTTTTTTTGGGCGCCTGGTTGAAAGAAAGGAAGATGTCGAGCATGGTTGAGGATTCGAATATAAAGGTTGTTCCTCTCCTTTGCCCGGAGTGCGGGCGGTCTCTGCCTGCAGGAGAACATGACGTGATTTTCCACTGCACGCCCTGCGCCCTGGCAATGGAGATCGAAGGCGGAAGGCTTGCGCGGCGTGAACTCCGGCACCTCGCCGGCCAGGGTGAAGTCCGTCTGCCTTTCTGGATATTCCCTTTCCGGGTGGATTCCGGTGAAGGGAGCGTGCGCACCGTCCCGGAATACCGGCTTCTTGCCGGTGTAGTGGCCACAGGCAGCGATTCCGATAGGAGCGGTCCTCCGCTCTTGTTCGTGCCGGCTTGTTCTTTTCCGACGACTCCGTTGCATGTGCGGGCCGGCCGCCTCCTGACTCTGCAGCAGCCGGCCCTTGCCGTTGACAGATCCAAAGCGGTCCGGATAGAGCCGATCGTCTTTCGCGAGTCTGATGCGCGAGTCATGGGGGAGTCGATCCTGCTTGCGACCGTAACAGTGGAACGAAAAAGGAACCGTCTTTTTCTTGAGGGTTTTTCCAGCAGGTTGGGCAAGGGCAGGCTTGTGACGATTCCTTTTGCCGATCACGGCGGCAAGCTGTATCATGCCGGAATGAACCTGGAGTTGTGAGAGCGGAACTGTGGCATAAGCGCAACAGTTTGTGTTGCGTTTATGCCACAGTGATCGACGCCAACTGTATCAGCTGTTGCTTGGCAGGATATTTTATTCCAAAATATCAATATGATAGACTTGCCGGATTGAAAAACTCCTTTGGCCCGGTTGTTGCTAAATAAAGGGCATAGTACTGATTCCCGCTTACAAAGGAGCTTTTCATGGCCTTTCAGAAAACGTTGAAAGACAAAGTGATTTTATCCGGTATCGGTCTTCATTCCGGCAAGGAAGTCAGCATGACCCTGCGCCCGGCTGATGCAGGCACCGGGGTCGTGTTCCATAGAATCGATCTTACCCCGTCTGTTTCCATCGATGCAAAAGCCTGCAACGTGGTGAATACCCGCCTTTCGACCACGATCGGGAAGAGTGGCGCGACGGTTTCAACCATCGAACATCTGATGGCCGCCCTGACCGGTTGCGGCATCGACAATGTCCACATTGACATTGACGGCCCCGAGGTTCCCATCATGGATGGAAGCGCTGTGCCGTTCGTTCGCGTTTTCAAGGAAGTCGGTACTCGCGTCCTGAACCTCCCGAAAAAGTATCTGGTGATCAAGAAACCGATAACGGTCATTGACGGAGACAAGAAGATTTCCATAATCCCATCGAGGTATTTCCGTATATCCTTCGACATGCGTTTCAATCACCCGGTGGTCAACAACCAGTTCAAAAGCATGAAGTTCAGTGAGGAGGGGTTCGAGAAGGATTATGCCGCGGCAAGAACATTCGGTTTCCTCATCGAAGTCGAGACACTGAAGGCGAACGGTCTTGCCAGGGGCGGTTCGCTGGATAACGCCGTGGTCATCGGCGACGAGGGTATCCTGAACGAAGGAGGGCTTCGTTACCAGGATGAATTCGTTCGCCACAAGATCATGGATTCCGTGGGCGACCTCTCGCTGGCCGGGCATTCTCTCATCGGCCATGTAAAAGCATACAAATCAGGCCATGACCTGAACCACAAGCTGGTAACCGAGATCTTGGCCCGGACCGACTGCTGGAAACTCGAGGAAGCAGCCGATACCTGCGGCGCGCCTGCGATTCTCCCCCTCCCATCGCCGGAGCTCGCTTGGTCGAAGGCATAACGTCACTCTAAGAATCCCTCATTGAAAGCAGCCTGAACAGGCTGCTTTTTTTTGTCCTGAAATGCCGACCTTCAAGATGGCCTTGCGTTCACTTTCTCTGCCGATTCAAACAGTCAGATTTCTTGAAAAGCATGAGCACTTCAGATAGAGTGATAAAGTCTCGGAGCAAGTAATCTCAGTGAAAACATTTCGGATACGGTATGAAGACTGTGAAAAACCGCTACGGCAAAAACCGCTTCAGCCCTTTGGAGGCAAAGAAAAGCAGGAAAGAGATTATCATAATAGCCTTTTCGGTCCTGCTGCTTCTAGGCCTCACTATGGCTGAGATCCATTTGTCCGACATCGGCCCTCCTGTTTCGGATGTGGGGAACGTGCTGATCTTCATACTTATCAACATCGTCCTTCTGCTGATCGTCCTGCTTGTCTACCTGGTTTGCCGCAACATTGCCCGCATCCTGCTGGAGAGAAAGAGGAACCCTTTCGGTTCCAGGCTCCGTGGGAAGCTGGTCGTCGCATTCGTCGGACTTTCCCTCGTGCCTACCCTGACGCTCTTCTTCGTTTCCGCCAGTTTTTTCAATATGACCATAAAAAACTGGTTTAATCGACAGATCGAATGGTCACTGAACGAATCACTGGAGGTCGCCCAGTCAACCTACCGCGATACCGGCGGCTATGCGCTCCATTTCGGCCGCAGGATAAGCAGCGACCTCAAGGACCGGAGTTATCTGGAAGGCGAGAACCGGCACAGGCTGGGAGGGTTCATCGCAGAGAAACGCAAGGAATACAACGTTGGAGCTATTGAGGTTTTCCTGACCGGTCGTGACGGCCCCGAGTTGACAGCCCATTCGGACGTGCTTCCGAGCCAGTATGTCAGGCCTTCCCAGGCCGACATACGTGCCGCACTTGAAGGAAAGGAACGCTCATTGGTGAGCAGCGTCGGGAAGGCCGACCTCATCCGTGGAATTGTGCCGCTCTATTCAGGGCAGGGAGCGGGGAGAGTTATCGGCGCGGTTGCGGTCACGTACTATGTGCCCGATACTCTCGTAGGTAAAATGCGCCTTATTTCGGGGGCTTATGAAAAATACCGCAAGCTCAAGCTTCTCAAGTCACCCATCAGGAGCGGTTATATTCTCACTCTGTTTCTGTTTACCATGGTGATTATCTTTCTTGCCATCTGGTTCGGAATATATCTTGCCAACAGTCTCTCGACCCCTATCCGGGAACTGGCCGAAGCGACCCACAAAGTGGCCGGGGGAAACATGGACGTCTACCTGGAAGGGGAAGGGCCCGACGAGATAGGGATGCTGGTAGCATCGTTCAACAAGATGACGGAAGACTTGAGGAACAACCAGCAGGCGCTCAGGGAAGCCAACGAAGGTTTGACCCGGAGCAACCTGGAGCTGGAAGAGAGGCGCCGTTACATGGAAATCGTGCTGGGAAACGTGACGGCCGGCGTCATTTCCGTGGACAGGTCCGGTGTTCTGAGTACGGTCAACAGCTCTGCCGAACGTTTGTTGAACATTTCTCCGGATGGCGTGAAGGGCAGGCACTTCCGGGATGTGCTCCGGCCCGACCAGTTGGATATCGTCAAGGGCCTGTTGCGCGACCTGGTCAATTCCAGGAAGGATTCCATCAGCAGGCAGGTCGATATCAGGCTGCGCGACAGGAAACTGACTCTGCTGGTCAACATCTCTTTCATGAGGGATGAGAATGGCGAATTCCTGGGGACGGTTGTGGTTTTCGACGATCTTACCCATATCATCAAAGCCCAGCGAATGGCTGCCTGGCGGGAGGTGGCCAGGAGGATAGCCCATGAGATCAAGAACCCGCTTACCCCGATCAAGCTCTGTGCACAAAGGCTCCGCAAGAAGTACCTGGACCGTTTCTCCGGTGAAGAGAAAGTTTTTGACGAATGTACTGAAATGATTATAAAGTCGGTGGACGAGCTGAAGACGTTGGTGGACGAGTTTTCCAACTTTGCCAGGATGCCGTCGGCACAGCCAACCCCCAACAATCTCAATGAAATAATCAGGGAGGCCCTGACCCTGTACCAGGAAGCTCACCGGGGGGTGCGGTTCAGTCTTGCGGCGGATGAGGCGATTCCCCTCATCCTCCTTGACAGGGACCAGATCAAGCGTGTGCTGATAAACCTGCTGGACAACGCTGTTGCCGCCCTTGACGGTGAAGGGAACATAGACATAGAGACAAGGTACAATGCGGAGTTGCGGATGGTGACCTTTTCTTTAGCGGACACCGGGCACGGCATTTCCGCCGAAGACAAACCCCGGCTGTTCGAGCCGTACTTTTCCACCAGGAAGGCGGGCACCGGTCTCGGCCTGGCGATTGTGAACACCATTATTGCCGACCACCACGGCTTTATAAGGGTTCAGGACAATGAGCCGAAGGGGTCGAAGTTCATTGTCGAGCTTCCTGCAACCACTTCGCTGGTTTGAGGACCTGAAAAGGAGCCCGACGGAATTGATTCGACGGAAATTCAATCATGCATGAGAAAATACTGGTAGTGGACGACGAGGACAGCATCAGGACTTCGCTGGCCGGGATTCTGGAAGACGAGGGTTTCAGGGTCATGCACGCCAATGACGGGATCACCGCCCTTGACGTGCTGCGCAAGGATCTTCCCGACCTTGTGCTGCTTGATATCTGGATGCCGCGGATCGACGGGATCGAGACGTTGCGCAAGATCAAAGAACTCTACCCTTCGCTCGCAGTGATCATGATGTCCGGCCACGGTACAATCGAGACAGCGGTGAAGTCTACAAAAATGGGAGCGTATGACTTTATCGAAAAACCTCTCTCGCTGGAGAAGCTGCTGGTCTGCGTGCGTAATGCGCTGGGGATGATGCGGCTGAAGGATGAAAACGATTCCCTGAGAGTACTGGCCTTCGGGGAGCGGCAGATGACCGGCTCGTCTCCGGTCATGGTGAAGCTCAAGGAACAGATTCTGCTGGTTGCGCCATCCAACGCATCGGTGCTCATTACCGGTGAAAACGGGACCGGCAAGGAACTGGTCGCGCGTTCAATACATTTTCACAGCCAGCGCAAGGAAAAACCGTTTGTGGAGATTAACTGCGCAGCCATCCCGGAAGAACTGATAGAGAGCGAACTGTTCGGCCACGAGAAGGGAGCTTTCACCGGCGCCGTTTCGCAGAAGAAAGGCAAGTTCGATCTGGCTGACGGAGGGACACTGTTTCTCGACGAGATCGGGGACATGTCGCTCAAGACCCAGGCCAAAGTCCTTCGCATACTTCAGGAACGGAAGTTCGAACGGGTGGGGGGCAACCGCACCATCGAGGTCGATGTCCGCATAATCGCTGCTACGAACAAGGTTCTGGAAGAGGAAATCCGTGCCGGCGCCTTTCGCGAGGATCTTTTCTATCGCCTGAACGTCGTCCCGTTTACCGTGCCCCCACTGCGGGAGAGGCAGGAGGATATCCCGCTCCTTGCGGAGCATTTTCTCGACACGTTCTCCAGGCGGGAGGGCATCGGTCACAAAGTGATAACGCACCAGGCAATGGAAGCTCTGAAAGGGTATGCGTGGCCCGGAAATGTCAGGGAGTTGAAGAATGTAGTGGAGCGGTTGGTTATCATGACTCCCGGGACGACCGTGGACATAAATCATCTTCCCGAATCGATCATTTCCGGAGAACTCCAGAGCGAGGCGGGCGCCGGACGACTGGACGGGGTTCTCGAACTGAGCACTCTCAGGGAGGCCCGTGAAGAGTTCGAAAAGGAATTCATTTTGCAGAAACTTGAGGAAAATAACTGGAACATCAGCAAAACCGCCGAGGTTATCGAACTGGAGAGAAGCAACCTCTACCGTAAACTGAAATCCTACGGGATCGGTGTGAAAAGGTGACATGCCGGCCGCTGCTTCCGGCTCAGGCATCATCAGGAAGAAAAATCTTCAATTATATTGCAAAAGAACGAGGCGTTGTATAGAATGGCAATAACGGTCTGACGTTTATTCTCCGTCAACTCCGGGGAATCGGCGCTCCCCGATTCATGGCGGCCAAGGCGGTTCAGCGAACTCACATGGAGGGTGATTTAAATGGGACCCGACACAAGCATCCTGCTGGCGGATTCTGATCAAATAGCAGTGGAACTGGGGAAAACCTATCTGAGAAAAACCGGGGCGAGGCTGTTCACTTGTCATGACGGTGAGATGGCATGGGAAATTATCTGCAGGGAAAGACCGGATCTGGTGTTGATGTCGGCGACAATGCCCGGCCTCGACGGAATTGAATGCTGCAGGCTCGTCAAGGCGGACGCTGCATTGCATGCCATACCGGTTGTGCTTACGCTGGTGTCGGGGAAGGGTGAGAATGTTGAAAGCTGTGCAAGGGCGGGCTGCGATGATGTCCTGCTCAAACCGATCGACCGCAAGACATTTTTTTCCACGTTAAAGAAGTTCGTCAACCTGGAAAAAAGAAATGCGCCGCGTTTCAAGTCCCGTTTCAGCATCCACTGCGTCAGGGACAAGGATAACGGATCGGACTGCAATGTGTTCGATATCAGCACCGGCGGGCTTTTTCTCCAGGCAAGTCCACTCCTGCCTGTTGACACGGTAGTTCAAATGGATTTCGTTCTGCCGGTAGTAAATGTCGAAATTTGCTGCAGGGGGCGTGTCGCATGGCTTAACAAGCCAGAGGCTCCAAACAAGACTGCCTTTCCGCCAGGCATGGGGGTTGAGTTCGTTGGCCTCTGCGCCGAGGGGAAACAGGCGATACACGACTATCTGCAGAAAGAGCACGTGACGCGGATATTCAAGTCCGCCAAGGCATGAAATCCGGAAACAATTAATTTTTTCTGGCAGGTTTCCGGACGTAGCCCAGGTATTATCAGACCGTCAACGGCTGGTTTGCTCCGGGTACCACCTGCGTACGACAAAGCACTTTTCGCTGTTTCTCCCGTTTTCAGCATATTCATTCATGGGAACCCTTCGGCCGCACAGCTCCCGGAGCGCCTCCCGTAAACCGCGGATAATCACTCCACCATTCTTTCCTTTGCAGTCGAGCCGGCTTTCGATCACTCTGTCTCCGCCAAGCGCGATCATTACGTGCCCGTTCCAGACGATCAGGTCCAGGGGCTTGATCCTTGTTGTGATTTCTTCGGCATCCATTCCTGCAATGGGAACCGGATCACCGTATCGGACGAGGGAAGAGGTGTTTCTCGGGGTAAAGCCGTCGGTGGCCTCGTAGAGGAGCCCGGAGCAGTCCAGGCCCGTCAGGGTCCAACGGTCCATCGCTGTCCGGTTGGGCACGAATCCGGGCGGGACGGGGTAGAGTTCGAGCATTTCAGGAATCCCGGTACGGCGATTTCCTCCCCAGACATAGGCGCTTCCTTGGGCGGAGATGAGGTTGCGGAGCACGGTTTCCCGGGGCGGCAGCTTTGGAAATCTGCGTTGCGGCAGCGAATATGTCTTTTTTACGAGTCTGCCGTCTATGTAGAGCCCCTTGGGCGACCGGTAGGGATAGTCTTCGGTATTTACCCTGTAGACAGGATAAGCGCGGTTTTCCAGCACGGCTTCGATACGGAATGCCGTGCCGGGCATGGCGATGAACTCCAGTGAACGGATCTGGGCGCAGCGATCGAGGTCGAGAGATTTCCCATCCCTTCCACCGAAAATTCCTTGAAAATCTGCAGTGTTGAACACGGGGACGAAAGATGTGGCGACCGCGAATCCGTCTGAGCCTGAAGCGGCAATACCGTTACTGGTCAAGAGTGCCAAAAGGATGATGGTTAAAGGAATTGAAAAGATGGTCCGGTGGAAATGCCGGGAATGAATGCCTTTTGAAACAGGTCCGGCCTTGGCGCTTGATTCGTGCTTTGGCATAGTCCGGTCAATCCACTTCCCTGCCGTACAGGAGCGACCAGTGGCGGAAGCGTTTCGGCAAGTGGCTTCCCACGCACCCGGCGACGATCACCACCCAAAGGATCGGAACGGCAAGGTCCGGCCGGATATGGATATAGGCAAGAGGAAGGATGTGGATGAGTCCCAGCACCCCCCTCCCCTGGTGGGGCCAGTTGAGGCTGTGACACAGTTCCAGGGTCAGCAGCCCGAACCCGGTTACGGCCGTGAGCCCATGAACGTAATGGAGTTGCTGGAACGGTACATGGAAGAAAAAACCGCCGAACAGCAGGCCTGCAAAGCTGATGTGCGCAGTTCTGAACAGGATATCAAGCAACCTCATCGAGGAAGGACGATGAGGTTTTTCCCGGTTAGGTTTGTTTTCATCTGCCATCAGGAGTTGGCCCTCCAGTTAAAGGTCCGGGCAAAACATAAAAACGGCATCAGCATTCGGGGATTTTCCCGAGAAAGTTCAACAGGCATTCGTTGAAAGCCGAGGGTTGCTCCAGATTTGCCATGTGGCCGGCTTCGGGAATCATGCACAGTTCGCAGTGGGGCAGCCTGTCGGCCAGGAGCCTGATATCCTCGCGCCGCACGGCGCTGTCCTGTTCGGCGCCGATGACCAGGCTGGGCAGAGTGAATCCGTCCAGCAGCGATGTGTAGTCTTTTCTTCCAAGCATTGCCATCAGGGCGCCTTTTACGCCGTGCATGTCAACAGAAATCATCATATCGCACAGTTCCCGGATCAGTCCCGGTTTTTCTCTGGCAGTTACATCGGCGAAGAGTGATGGGGCAAACAGTTCGGCAACCGCTGCAGCTCCGTATTTGCCTGCCGAGTCAAGAAGTGCGAGCCTGCCCGATTTGACCCCTTCGTCGTCGGCAGTGCTCCGGGTCGTGATGAAGCAGGCTGCCGAGGCCCGGTCAGGGTAGCGTTCCAGGAGGTTGAAGAGCACGTACCCTCCCATGGACATTCCACCGAGGACGGCCTGCCGGATGCCGAGATGATCCATGAGCGAGACGATATCGTCAGCCAGAAGTGACATCGTGTAAGAGCCGTCCGGAGCATCACTTTCGCCGAAACCGCGGAGGTCAGGTGCGATGAGACGGAAACCCGCGCAAATCAATGCTTCCTGCTGTGGGCCCCACATCCTTCTGTTCAACGGAAAACCGTGGAGCAGAACGACAGCCGGACCACTCCCCACGTCCTCATAGGACAGGGATATGCCGTTGACCAATGCCTTCATGTGAGTCCTTTTCCAGTGTCGGGAGTGATGGTTAGGGCGGGCAGCAGGCGCATACCGACCGGAACAGGGTAGTGCTCAGGTAGCGGTCTCCCCTGTCGGGCAGGATAGTGACTATGGTGCCGGAGCGCATTTCGGCGGCTTTTCGCAATGCTGCGGCTATGGCCGCCCCACCGGACATGCCGACGAACAGGCCTTCACGGACGGCCAGCATTCGAGCCGTTTCAAATGCTTCCTCATCCTCAATGGTCAATTTTTCATCCAGGCGCTCGGCACGGTATATCTTGGGAACGATAGCTTCTTGCATGTTTTTGAGGCCCTGTATCTTGTGGCCGATGCGCGGTTCTACCCCGACAATCCGTATCCGGCGGTCTTTTTCCTTCAGGAAACGCCCCGTGCCCATGAGAGTTCCGCCCGTTCCCATTCCCGCGATGAACATGTCGATTTCACCGTCGGACTGGGCGTAGATCTCCGGCCCGGTTGTTTCGTAGTGGGCTAGGCAATTGTTCTCGTTGGCGTACTGGTTCGGCATGTAGTAGGTGTCAGGATTTTCCTCGAGGATGCGGTGGGCGAGCCTGATGGCGCCGTCGGTCGCTTCATGGGCCGGGGACAAGACAACTTCGGCGCCGTAAGCTTCCAGGATGCTGCGTCTTTCCAGGCTGACGCATGCAGGCATGGCCAACTTTACACGGTACTTTCTCGCAGCCCCGATCATGGCAAGAGCTATGCCGGTGTTGCCGGAAGTGGCTTCGAGTATGACCTTGCCCCGGGTGAGTTCGCCGGACTCCTCCGCTTTGGCGATCATGTAGTAGGCCGGACGGTCCTTCACCGACCCGCCCGGATTGTTGCCTTCCAGTTTGGCCAGTATGCGCACTCCGGGGTTTTTATTGAGGCTTCTTATTTCAACAATAGGGGTGTTGCCGATGGCGCTCTCCAGGGAGCAGTGCAACTGTGACATGCGCTCCGCGGGCATTTCCTCACGTTTTTGTTCGCAGTATTTCATTTCCCGGTCTCCGAGCTTGAGTAATGGCATTAAGCCGGCCTGGAACTGTTGCGGTTTCACTTGCAAGAGGCAACGTATATCCGGGCCGATAGTGTTTACAGAATCGAACTTAGCATTTTGGAGTAATTATTTCAAGCAGGTTGGAATTTGCAGCGCAGATTTCTACTTGCGGCATCCGTGGAAAATCAGAGGCAATACGGGCTCAGGCACAGACGGTCTGACTGCCGGACTTGATATGCTTCCCGGCAGTTGTGTCTCGCGCGGAGCAGCAGAAGCCTGTGTGGAACAGTCCCGATTCATGAGGGCAAGATCTGCCTGCGGTTGAGGCGTGACTCAAATGGTTTCATGAACAAGTCGGATCTCCTGGTCATGACGTGTGCTTTTTGAGTGCTGATTTTGCTGCCTTGAACGCATCTGCTGCAGCTCGGCTGATGGCCGACGGCTGCCTCGATGCCAGTGCGCCTCCAAGCTGGACGAGAGCGGCGGCCACTTTTATGATGTCTTTTGCTTCTTCGATGGTTGCCACTGCGCTTTTTGCTTCGGCAGTCGCACTGGCGATCGCCCTGAGGTCGCCCTCCATATCAGCCAGGGTGATTCCCACGGAATCGGTGACGAAGCTGCTCGAGTAGTTGAGCAGGTCCCATGCGGCATTTTCCATGTCCTGTCTCTGGGATTTCGTGAGCTTTTTCCAGTTGGCGAGCCGGTACGAGTTGAGATCATGTGACATTTCCAGGAATTCCCTGGCAATCTCCCGGGCCTGATCTGCTGATATGGGCATGGGTACGCTCCTTTCGCTCATGAGTTGATTTCATTAATGGCCTTGTACAGCGTCTGGAGGTCTTTGGCGTACTTCTTGAGGCGCTCCTTCAAAGCCTTGTCTTCCAGCCTGTCGACGTTACTGAGGAGCTCGGCATGGCCCTTGCCGATCTTGTCCAGCACTTGGGCATATGATGTGAGCCTGTCGCGCCGCTCCTTGATGCGGTCCAGATGCTCCAGCTTCAGGATGCGCGCTAGCGGCGGCACAGCGTCCATATCGTTTCGGCTCTCGGCGGACGCAATCGGCGCCTCGAAGTACATTTTTACGGCCTCTGCCTCAATGTCGAGCGATGCATTGAAATCCTTGAGCACGATTTCCCGTAAGCCTGCCACAACCGTCTGAACATTGTCGTCACTGTCTCTTATGATCGTCTTGACCCGGTCCTGGCGCCAGTGATCGAGTGCCGCCCTTGTCAGTACCCTGGCTATATTGCCCGCTGCCGTTGCAGTCTTTTTGCTGACAACTTCGTCACCGTCACCGGCAATCCCGGCTTTCTCCAGAGCTTTTCCCAGCCCTTCGATTTCGCTGTCCACGTTCGGCAGTTCATCGGCAGCCAAATCTCCAAGTGCGCTCATGTATTCCACGAGCAGAGTCTGCGAGCCTTCAAGCAGTTTTTTTTGTCCGGCCCGTTTTTTTGCGATGCTGTCGAGTTGGGCGGCACGATTTTCCGGTTGGTAGCGTTTCTGGCGAACCGGCGATTCGATGTAGTCTGTTATGATCTGGCGGTAGTCCGCTGTGGCGGCCGATGTTTTCGCGAACTCGCGGACAGCCTGCAGGTCTGCGCACCCTGCCGGTAGAAGGCAGGTAAGCAGCAACAGGCTGAGAATCTTGATTCGGCAATGGGTTGTGATGCCGGCTTTCTTCATAAGGCAGACTCCTCGCAGTGCTTTCCAGCCTTCGTCTGATGGATTGGCGCGGTACTGAATGTGAAAAATACCAGATAACATAATATTTATCAATTAAATAACGACAATATAAAGATTGGTCCGGGACACTGGTGCATGCGGGTGAATGTGACGTATAATTAAAAACTGCAACTATTGAATGGTCACGGAAAGGAGCAATGTGTGATGGAAATGAACAATAAGACCGGCCGAAACGACCCTTTCGGGTTGAACCGCTTCACTGAGGCGCAGGAAAGGGTTTATGACACGGTGATTTCGGAGTTGAAAAGCGGGCAGAAACGGTCCCACTGGATGTGGTTCATATTCCCGCAGATCGTCGGTTTGGGGCACAGTGCGACTTCGGTACACTATTCCATCAAGAGTGCCGGAGAAGCCCGGGCATACCTCGACCATCCCGTGCTCGGGGGAAGGCTTGTCGAATGCTCGAAAGCTATCCTGGCAGTCGAAGGACGCCCGGCATCAGCGATCTTCGGCTACCCTGACGATATGAAGCTGAAATCATCAATGACGCTGTTTGCTGCCGTGGCGGAAGATCCGCACTCAGTGTTTGCTCAGGTGCTCGACAAGTATTTCCAGGGTGAGCGGGATTCTGCAACGCTCGAGATCCTGAAAAAATTCGAATAGGGGTGTGATTAGTCGCGCTCCGATTCGTTTCCCCATTCTTTGATGGTGCGTATCCGCCAACCACTTTGACAAAATGTGATATATTTGTAAAATAAAATCTAATGGTGGCTGTGCATTTGTCCCACACCCCTCGTTTCCTGCCATATTGAATGGCGGTGCTTGCCCGCCCCAAAGGAAATCTGCCGCAAGGCAGCTTGCCAAGCTGAATCCTGGCCGGGCTGTCGAAGTCCTTTGGGCGATAATGGAGAGATTCTATGTCTGAAGAGAGCATTGAAAAGGATATGGCAATTGATTCCGGGAAATCTGTCGAACTCAACATAGACTTCAAGCCTGAGGAACTGAATGAGTCGGAAAATCAGCGAATCCAGGGGTTAAGAACGATGCTGGACGATTATTATGTTCAGATCCCGGATCAGCTGCGTGATCTTCCTGGCGCTCAAGAGAGATGTCTTGAACTTCTTTCCGCTGCGGAACAATATTTGACCCCGCCAATTTATCGGTCAGACATAATTAATGCGAGATTGGCATTGGCAAGGATAGACATAGAAATCCGCCGCTCCAAAAGTGCGAAAAGCTCTTTTGGAATAGTGGTTTCCATTGTGTATTTGTTTGCGGCCTTGATTTTCATCGGATTTCAGATGGGAATATTCTCCGTCAATATAGATGGCAAGACGTTGAATTCCAGTCTGGTCATGGGGATTCCGCTTCCCATAATAATATGGAGTATTATTGGCAGTATAACTTCCATGCTTATTCGAGCCGGCAACTTCCCTTTTGCTGACAGAACCGAGGCGCTGCGTTGGCTGTTTTTCAGGCCGATCGTCGGTCTTGTCATGGGCGTTCTTACCTATTTGATGGTAGTCGCGGGTTTGATAGTGTTTGCGGGCAACGCAAAGCCGCAAACACCGGAACTCCTATGGGTCATCGCCTTCGTTGGCAGCTTCAGCGATACTTTGTCGATAAATCTGCTCGAAAAACTGCTTGGGAAATTTGAAGTTGCCAGGTTTTCTAAAAAAACTGACGAGAAAAGTGGGGCAGTCAATTCCGGCGAAAGGGTGGAACCGCCGCGGAAAGGCCGTGCTGCTCACACTTGAGGCGTTGAACCCAGCGACTTGAACCATGAGCTATGGTAAGACGATGGCGCCGGGAAAGGAGATGCAACATGACTGCCGATGTCAACGGAGTGATGCTCCAGGGGTTTCACTGGTTTCTCAAGTCACAGTTTCCCGACGGCAGGAATCTCTGGAAGTTCTTCAGTGATGAAGCGGACAACCTCAGGGCAGCCGGTTTCGATGCCGTCTGGATCCCGCCGGCATACAAGCCTGCCGGAAACAGGGAAAGCAGCGTCGGCTATGACGTCTACGATCACTTTGATCTCGGGGAATTCGATGCGGAAGGAAGGGTTCGGACTAAGTACGGAACAAAGGCCGAGCTTCTGGATGCGATCGCGGCGCTCCACGGCCGGAGCGGCCGGAAAAGGATTTCGGTGTATGCGGACGTGGTCCTCAACCACAAGATGGGGGGCGCTCCGGACGGCTGGTGGCAGGCTGTAAGGGTTGACAAGGAGCACAGGAACATCGAACGCCGGGACCCGGGATACGAGTCCGGCGAAATAGAGATAAAGGGATGGACCAAGTTCGAGCATGCCGAACGGGCCAATGCGTACTCATCGTTCAAGTGGGAGTCGAAGCATTTCGACAGCGTCGATGCGGTGGAAAAGATCCGGCAGAACGGATGTGAATTCAATGATCCACAGGACAAGTATATCTACCGGTATCTCCACAACGAGCCGAACTTTCTGCCTGCGGACAAAGAATTCGAACACTGGGTGTCTCTGGAAAAGGGCAACTACGACTACCTCACCGGGGCCGACCTGGACTACGGCAGGTATGACGTCCGGGAGGAAATGAAGTACTGGGGGGCGTGGTTCGCGGTCGAACTGGGCCTGGACGGATTCCGCCTCGACGCGGTGAAACATTTCACGGCGGATTTCCTGAGAGAGTGGCTCGGGCACGTGCGGGCGCAGCGCGGGGCCGACCTCTTCGCTGTAGGCGAATACATCGCCGGGGACACCGGGCCACTGCATGACTACATTGCACGGGTTTCCGCGTACGGGGAATACCCGCAGCGCATCACTCTCTTTGACTTTCCTCTGCGCTTCAAGCTGGGGGAGGCATCCCGGAAAGGCGACAGCTACGACCTGCGGTGGCTGTCGTCCGGAACGCTCGTGAGCGAACAGCCTCCGCTGGCGGTAACGTTTGTCGAGAACCATGATTACGAGTACGGCCGGGATTACGAGTCGCACGTCCAAGAATGGTTCAAGCCCCTCGCATATGCCTTCATTCTTCTCCGCCAGGGCGGATACCCGTGCATCTTCTTTCCGGATTACTTCGGTTCCGGAGACCGCAGCTGGAGGCCTTGGCAGATGGAAGGGAAAGAGTACCTGGATCTCCTGCTGAAACTCCGCAAGCAGTTTGCGCTCGGAGATGAGAGATATTATGCGGAACGCAATATAGCAGGATGGGTGAGAATGGGGTTTGTCCCCGGGGCCAAAGGGGCAATGGCAGTGGTGATCAACAATTCCCCGGGAGGCGTGCAGGGGATCAGGATGGACACGGGGAGGTCCGGCAAGTGTTTCTATCACTTAGCGACCATCAAGAGCACGCCAGGCGGATTCGTGGTCGCCAGGGGCGATTACCAGTTGTACGGGACGAAGTCCGGCGGACTGTGGACCGACTCCGTTGGTTGTGCTGATTTCGTCGCAGAGGGAGGGACTGTGTCGGTCTGGCTGGAGCACGGTGTCGGTCTGTCATAGAAAGGAAATGCGGGTATTCGTTTCTGATGGATTCGTTTGTCGCTAGGGGGGACAAGCGGAAATAGACCGGGGACGGCGTGAAAAGCTCCCGCGAAAATCTCCCCTGGTTAGAATTGAATAGAAATGTTGAATCGCGCAAGACGGCATGTCGAAAGCATTCATTCCTGAGGGGATGGATGGAGAAGCGACTATGGGTGCAACAGCGCCCCGGCGTCCCATGAGGATGGCCGGGGCTTTTCCGTATCGCCAGGGTGGATGAATATGGGCATTTTATGTCAGTGGAAATTGTGGTATTACATGACTGCCGTTTGTTGCGCTGTCCTTTGTTCTCCCTGGATTCGACATAGAATGATGAGGAACTGACATGAACAACTGCCTGTTGATAATTGATCTGCAGAATGATTACTTTCCCGGCGGCGCCATGGAACTTGTCGGCATAGAGGAAGCCGCGGCAAATGCAAGGTTGCTCTTGAACGCATTCAGAACGTCAAGATCACTTGTCATACATGTCCAGCATATTTCCACACGTCCAGGCGCGACCTTTTTCATCCCTGAAACTCGTGGAGCGGAAATAAATCATCTGGTGACTCCCCAGGATGATGAAACAGTTGTCGTAAAACACTTCCCGAACAGTTTTCGCGGCACCTCATTGTTGGAAATACTGAAACAAGAAAGAACAGACAGCCTGGTCATATGCGGAGCAATGAGTCACATGTGTATAGACGCGACGACCCGTGCCGCTTTCGACCTTGGTTTCAACTGTATTGTTGCGGAAGATGCCTGTGCCGCAAGAGACCTGGATTTCAGGAACATGACCATAAAGGCGTCAGCTGTCCACGCATCCTTCATGGCAGCCTTGTCTGCTCCATATGCCAAAGTAATTTCCACTGTAGAAATCATTGAAGCAGGGTATTGCCGGCGCGCGACAGATTGATCTTGCCGGGCCTGTATCGGTACCTTTTCAGCCGGGGGAAGAGAAATCCCCTTTGACTCCGATGAATGGCGGGGGTATATTCTGCTGGGCGCATTTCACGGGAAATGCGCCCATGGGGCTGTTGATCGCCAAACGCCCAGTTTCCGGAACGATACATCATATTCAATGGTTATATTGATATAAGCAATCACGGATAAAAGACCAGCCAAAAGGAAAAACGATGAGCAAAACTGAAAAAATCGAGTATGGAACGTTTGAAGCCACCCTGGAAAGAAGCAGAAAACTGGAAGAAGATCTGCCGATCCATCCGGAAAAATACCGGGTCCTCACCGGCGACCGCCCAACAGGGAGCCTCCATATCGGGCATCTTTTCGGCTCGGTCCAGAATCGCGTCAGGCTTCATAACCTGGGGGTTCGTACCTTTATCGTAATAGCCGATTACCAGGTCCTGACAGACAGGGATTCGTTCGAAATGATATCCGAAAACGTCAAGCAGCTTACGCTTGATTACATGGCAGCGGGAATCGACCCTACAGACGGCAAGACTTGCATATTTCCCCATAGCCATGTCCCGGAACTGAACCAGTTGCTGTTACCCTTCTTGACATTGGTTACCAACGCTGAACTTGATAGAAATCCAACAGTGAGAGAAGAAATTCAAGCATCAGGTCAAAAGAGAATCAATGCAGGCATGTACACCTATCCTGTCCATCAGGCTGCTGACATACTGTTCTGCAAGGGTAATGTCGTGCCGGTTGGAAAAGACCAGCTGCCTCATCTCGAACTTACCCGTGTAATCGCGCGGCGGTTCAACGACAAGTTCGCGGCCAAGAGGCCGGTGTTCCCCGAACCCCAGCCGCTCCTGAGCCAGGCCCCCGTGATCCTCGGCCTGGACGGATCGCAGAAAATGAGCAAGAGCAGAAACAATGCCATCATGCTGCGCGCTACGGAAGATGAAACAGCGGCTTTGATAAAGAAAGCCAAGACTGATGCCGACCGCTTCATTACCTACGATCCGGAAAAAAGGCCGGAAGTGGCGAATCTGCTTCTTCTGATTTCTCTTTGCACCGGCCAGCCTCCTGAAAAGGTTGCGGAGGAGATCGGCAATGGAGGCGCCGGCCAGCTGAAAAAGATGCTGACGGAAACTCTTAATGAATATCTCAGACCTTTGCGAAAAAGACGCGGCGATCTTGAAGCAAACATGGATTATATAAGACAGGTGTTGAAGAATGGGGTTCTCGAAGCGAGAAAAATAGCTGGGGCAACGCTCGAGGAAGTCATAGAAGTCATGAACATGAAGATATAGCGATTGAAAGCTCAAAGATGAAGCGACTCGGCAAGATCATGTTCCAGGGGCTGGTGGCGATTCTGCCGGCCATCCTCACAATCTACATACTCTTCTGGCTTGTCCGCACAGCGGAGAGCATACTCGGAGGCGCGTTCAGGCTGCTCCTGCCGGAAGGCTGGTACATTCCGGGCATGGGTCTTCTGGGCGGCCTGGCGATCATCTTCCTGGTCGGCCTGGCGCTCAATGCCATCCTGGTAAGGAGTCTGTTCGGCCTGAGCGAAAGGCTGATGAACCGCATTCCCCTGGTGAAGATCCTGTACGGCTCGCTTAAGGATTTCGTCGGATTTTTTGCCGCCAAGAGGGATTCAAGGTTCAACCAGGTTGTGACGATCGATCTGGAGATCGGCGGAAAGCCGATGCGCATGCTTGGCCTTGTCACGCGAAGTGATTTCAGTGATCTGCCGCCGGGGATCGGGGACGAGGGGGAGATTGCAGTCTATCTCCCGATGAGCTACCAGATCGGCGGCTTCACGGTCATCGTCCCGCGTTCGGCTGTCAAGAGGGTGGAGATGTCAACCCATAGCGCCATGGGCTTTATCCTCACCGGAGGCATGTCCATCGACTCGCGGGGCGGTCAGGCAATGAACGGGGAAAGCGCCTCATGACGGCTTGTGGCAGTCCACACAGTTGACCGGGCCGGACTTCTTCTTCTCGTGGCAACCAATACAGAGCTGATGTGGACGGAACTGCCCGGGATCCCTCATTTTGCCGGGCGTTGACGTGTGGCAGACCGAACAATCCTTGATGGTTTCCTGATGCTTCTTGTGTGAGAAAATGACCTTCCCGTTTTCGGCAGGAAATACAATCACATCCGCAGCAACCGCTGTACCCGCACAGGAAAGAATCACAAGCACAGCGAATGTCAAATGAAGTGTTCGCATAGATTCCAGCCTCCCTTCTGCAGACCACATCCGTGATCAGCGGCCGAACAGCGGCCGAGTGCGTCAGTTCGCGGTGGAGGGCCTGTAAAGAATGATACCCAGGAAATAAATTATTGCTGCACCTAAAAACAGCCATGCTCCGTTGCCGATGACATTTGCATGGAAAAAAACGATCTGCTTGTTGGATGCATATACCAGGAAAGCAACTGCCACGGCTATGCTGGCGATCCCAAATCCTTTGCCCCAGCTCCCTTTGAGCGGCTTCTTTCTCAAAACCGCCAGCATCGGATACAGCCACAAGACAAGCAGGAACGCCAGCCCCAGTGTTGTGCCCGACTTCCTGACGAACAGAAAATGCGCCCAGTCCATGAACATGGACGCCACTGCCATGCCGCAGGACGCAATGATCATTTTACCGCCGAAACTGCTTTTCGCCATAGTTTCATGACCCCCTTTCGCAACAGATAACCTGGATTTTCTTCAACCTGGACAGCAGGACAAAAATCGGCACTAAAAAGGGGTCACGCAACCGCGGAACCCCTTGATTTTATGGTGTAGAGGACTGGATTGGCAGATAAACATGAACAACCCGGCTCCAAACTCCGGAATGGTGCCCAACTTATGAGACATACTGGCTGTCTCTGGATTGCCTGCTCTATTTTTGTAATGCCGGAAATGTGGACCAGTATGCGGTCTTTGAGTGCCAAGGATAGTAGAAATGTATCGTGGTGTCAATCGTGAGGTTCCTGCTGGATAGAATCGGCCTATCCAGGATAATTCAAATCGAATCTCAAAATAGGGTTTGCGGACAAGGGCGACTTCTACTGTATATCCGAGCGTTATAAAAAAAATTATATTGACAAAAATTTCCATCTAATTAGTATGTATGCTCTGATAAAGCCAACCCTGCCGTGAGACAGGTACGGAAAGCCACGGGTCTTACGGTAAGACAGCCGAGCCGCCGAAGTGGACTTCACATGGAGTCATCTTGGCGGCTTTTTTCATGCCTGGCTGACGGATAACTTTACATATTGCCGTTGTCGGTTGTCGGATATGATTACAGTTTTGTGTGGCCTGTGTTGGTTTTATGCTGTAAGTGCGCGGTTTTAATGAAGGTGCAAGTCTGGCACGTATATTGATTAGATAGTTAACTTTTGTAGACAGTTATATAAAATGTTATATAGCAAGGGTCCTTTGCTGACCGGTTATGCGGCCCCAGGAAGCCCAAGCTTGAAGACAGCGCATCTGTATGTCTTAGGCTTGGGCTTTTTGTTTTGCGATTGAACATATGATTTTATTGCTCCGACCTGTCTTCTCTAAGGCATGAGCTATGGGATGCAGGCTGTGGGTGGCGCTGGAAACGGTGTTGCCTTCCGTGTTTGAAAAGGAGTAAACACTGCGGTCTTATGGCCGACGGATGTTTATCTATACCTGCGTCGGCTGTTCTTGTTTGGGATAAAGTAAAAGGAGGGAGGTTCTATGGAAAGAAACAGATTCAGAAGTCTCAGTAGTTCAACACAGGTAAAAGGAAAGGCCCTGAAGCGTGCCGGTAGCGTCATGCTGGCCGTCCTTGCGGCAGGGTTGTTTTCTGTGTCGGGGGCGCAGGCGGCGTTCGTCTACAGTGGGGATGTCACTCCTGATCCCGCCACGTGGATCAGCACGACCACGGCCTATGTTGGTAATACGTCTACAGGTACCGTAACTTTAAACAATGGAAGCAACTCGACCACAAGAATTGTTATTGTGGCAAACTCATTAACCGGAAACGGAAAAGTCACCGTCGACGGTACCGGTACGGCATGGAGCACGAGATTATTAGTCGGCTACAATGGTGGAACAGGTATAGTTTCAATCACCAATGGCGGAAAGGTTTCCTCAACGGACAGCAATGGGGATAATATTGGTTACAAGGGGGGCACCGGCACGGTAATCATAGACGGACCGGGGTCAACATTGTCTGATTACAAGCTCACCATCTGTACTAACGCCGCTGGTTATAGTGACAAGGGCACGCTCTCCATCACCAACGGTGGCGCCTATTCCGGCAAATATGTTTCTGTCGCTGTCGATGGCACGGACACCGGTCTTGTCAAGGTCGATGGCAAGGGCTCCACTCTTACTGTTGACAACTACTTTCGGACTTCCAACGGCACCGGTACGCTATACGTCACAAACGGCGCCTCGGCCAGTGTTGGCAATCTGCAAATGGGCATAAATATGGACAGCAAGAACTATGCGGTTATCGATGGCGTCGGTTCAAAGCTGTCAGCCAGCTCATACATCAACATGGGTAGTGCCAGTTACAGCCAGCGCTTCACCGATAGGCTTTCCATCAGTGACGGGGCTGCTGTAACAGCAGCTTCCTTCAATATGTACAATAGTGGTTCCGTGATCCTCACCACCGACATCGGCAGAGGCAGCTCTCTCACTGTGGGCGGCGGTACTGGCATCCTCGACAACAATGGCACCATCCGCCTGGTTGCAGGCGCAGCAGCAGACAATGGAACCTATACTCCCATCTCCGCTGGCACATGGTCAGGCACCGGCACCGTCCAGGCCCTCGGCGGCATCTGGGATGCAACCAACCACACCGTCACCGTAACCAGCGCGGCTGCCGGCGCGGCGGGCAGCGCTCTGACCGCAGACCTCGCCACCACCCAGCGGTTCCTGTTCACCGACGGGACGGGCAGGCAGGCCGGCGCGAGTTTCCAGGCTGCAACCAGTCCCACCAACCTCACTCTCAACGCCGGCAGCCTCAGCGGCGGCGTACTTGCCTCGCTCCAGGGCCTTCTCGGCGCCGGGCAGGCGGTCCTGAGCGGCTGGGACTTCAACGTCACGGAGGGCTACACGGCAGGCGACCCGGTTTACCTTTCGCTCTTCGCCGGTTCGGGCCACAGCCTGTATGACCTCAATATCTGGCACTATGACGGCTCGGCCTGGAGCAAGGTCGATGCTTCCGACCTGGCGTATGACAACAACTTAGCCAGCTTTACCGCTACCGGTCTCAGCGGCTATGCGGTAAGCGGTACTGCACCGGTTCCCATACCGGCGGCGGCGTGGCTCCTGGGCTCGGGTCTTATGGGGCTCGTGGGGCTGAGGAGAAGGACGCGGGGTTGATTATGCAGGGGCAGGCCCCGTGCCTGCCCATCTTCAGGGAGTACCATGGGGGCGGTGTTTATCTGTTTCAGAATCTATAGTTATCGAACATTTAAACACCGCCCCTTGGGCCTTCAAGGAGGAGTCACCATGAAAAAATTACTATTCCTAAGTTTGTTTTTCCTTTTAGCTGTTGGATCGAGGGCGTGGGCCGCACTAGCGCCGCCGGGCGTATTGCCCGACATCAACGGGTACGAGATCACTTGCGCCAATGATTCATTTACCCCTACCATGTATTTCAGCGGGCTTGGGAGCGAATTCCCCAACACCAAAGGAATGAACGCCGAATGGGTTGGCCCCACTGGCTTACCCATCTCAGCAAGCAGCAAAACAACTCTAACCTCAAGAACCGCCAGCGCCTCTACCTATACCGACTCTGTCGGTTTATATGACACCGGCGGCGGCGGCAGCTCCGTGAATGACTTTATCCTTCTGGTATCCGTATCGGGACAGACCGCGAGCAATTTCGGCATCAATCTCCAGTGGGTTGACCATAGCGATACAACTCAAAACCACACTTACAACATTTCGGATTTCATCTACGGCGCGCAGGAATGGAGACCAGGTCCGACCACTGATATGAATTTGTATCCCACTCAGGATATGAGTGACAAAAGTACCGCGGCAAAGCTGATGTTCATCGACTTGCAGGCAGGCGTGTGCAGCACCGGCTATGTACCCGTTACGTTCACCCTTACCGGCCTTTATAACAACAATGCGGTCGCATTCAACATGTACGGTTATTCCCCTACGGGTGGAAACGTATACCCGGGGGTCCCAAGCATTGACTGGACCAACCCGGTTGGTGTCACCTCTGCTGATAATGGATACGTCGTCTTTGGGACGGCGGCACCGGTACCGATTCCTGCGGCGGCGTGGCTCCTGGGCTCGGGTCTTATGGGGCTCGTGGGGCTGAGGAGAAGGACGCGGAGTTGATTATGCAGGGGCAGGCCCCCGTGCCTGCCCATCTTCAGGGAGTACCATGGGGGCGGTGTTTATTTGTTTGTCAAAATCTATAGTCATTGAACATTTTAACACCGCTCCCCTGGAGCCCATAAATCGCCTGGAGAGGAGAAATCAATGAAAAAATTTAACGTGATGAAATGTGTCAAAGATATCATGATTCCGATTGCTGCCATGGTTCTGTCAATTGCGGTTTTGTCAGCTGGTGCCGCGATGGCAGCGGACAACGTAGTCATAGGATTCGAAGATCCGTCACAAACTAACATTGATATTCAAACATATACTGAAAATGGCTTTACTCTGACTAATAACAATTATGCACCCGGGAGTTATACTGCTTTGATATTAACAGTTAATGATTATAGCATTCCGGGTAATTCATCGTCCCAATCCTTTGGGATGTGTACTGCCGACGGCACCAATGCTTACGGCCAGCCATGTTCACCTACACCCATTACAATGACTCTTACAAAAACCGGCGGTGGGGCATTCTCTTTGACCGCTCTGGATGCAGCAAACCTGCTTACCGAAAACAATAATGGCCAACTGACTCTGATCGGACACTTGCAGGGAGGTGGCACACTCACTGACACGCTTTCTATCGGCAACACGTGGACTACTTTCTCGCTGAATGGGTTTTCCAATGTGAACAGCATCGATATATCGGCCAGTGGTGGTATTTATGCCGCTCTTATTGATAACATGAACGTCAATCCGACTCCCACCCCGGTCCCTGCCGCGGCGTGGCTCCTGGGAAGCGGCATGCTGGGTTTGTTTGGAATGCGAAGAAAGTCCAAAAACATATAGCGTCTGTGTCTGGCCAATAAGGTCATAGGGGGAATCGGGATGGAAAGAACCAAGGCAGGAATTACGTCATACTTGTCATTATTACTGGCATCAATGTTGTTTGTGATGGGGTTTTCAAACCTGTCATATGCATCCACCACCATCTACACCAACGAGTCAAGTTTTCTTAGCGCAATCAATTCCGACTATTATCTCGAGAATTTTCCCGGATGGGTATTTGGAGCGCCGCTTGACAGCGCACCTCTTACTTATAATTCAAGCACCGTCAATGGTTACAGCTGGCAGGCGTCGGCACCAAGTGGCTTGTACTCGTTAGATAACGGAATATCAACTTGGTACGGTGGTGACCCGCTTATCATCAACTTCACCGGAAATCCTGTAACGGCCGTTGGTGCCGTATTTGCCGCGACTTCCGATATTGGCAGCACGAGAGACGAGAATATTGGAGTATTGCTGAACGACAACACAGGCTACAGTTTTACGGGTTCCAGTTTTGTCGGTTTTGTGTCCACGACACCGATAACCTCACTTACGGTCGGCGTTTCCAGCGGAACGACTTATCCGGCAGCATATCATTTCTATACCGGAAGCGCTGCGCCGGTTCCCATCCCTGCGGCGGCATGGCTCCTGGGGAGCGGCCTCATGGGCCTGGTCGGCATGAAGAGAAGGTTCTTCAGAGCCTGACACTCCCCACATGGTTGCGGTTTTTGGAAAGGGTGACGGCGAATGCCGCCACCCTTTCCATTTCCCGTACAACTTCTGAAGGTCTCAGCTATCAACAGAATGCAGTTTGTCAAATGTTGAGACCCGTCACTTTAGCCTTCCTTGATTGTCCCTGCTGGGGGGGTACGTTCAAATGCCGCCGGCGGTTTCCAGGCACCACTTCCAGACCGGCAGGCACGAGATCGTAACACCGGCTTCTTCCACCAACCATTCCTCTCCCCACGTCAGCAGCAGACCGCCATCCGCGCCGATCCGTCTGCAGGCGTCCAGCAGC
The DNA here is from genome assembly GCA_034933285.1 of Geobacteraceae bacterium. Taxonomy (GTDB): domain Bacteria; phylum Desulfobacterota; class Desulfuromonadia; order Geobacterales; family Geobacteraceae; genus RPRC01. The sequence continues at coordinate 196,447 of JAYFNT010000031.1, forward strand.
CCCCCCACCTCCCGCTCCCTGTTCTCCTCCGTGAGCTCATGGCATACCTGAATGGCCTGCAGGGCGCCGGCGGCATCGCGGGTTATGAAGTCGCACTCTCTCTTGTCGTGGAAATAGAACAGCTCCAGGCCACGCCTTTTCAATTCGAGAAAAACCACCGTCTCCAGGAGACGGCCGTCATCGGCGGAGGTGACCCGGCGGCACAGGCCGGTGTCCACCGGGTAGAGCTTTGCCGGGTTGCGCATCCGTGCATACGAGGATTCGGCATACAGGCGCACCTCATACAGGAGCATGCTTTCCAGGAAGTGACGGTAATAACGGAACAGAAGATCTTTGGAGAGCGGGAAACGGCCGTTGTACTGCTTGTAGAAGGCGGACAGGGTGAAACGGGTGGCGAACGAAGAGAAGAGGCGGTCGCTCAGGGCATCCAGCAGCGGGATATTGGTGATCTGATAACGTTCCACCAGGTCCCGGAAATAGAGTGCTCCATAATAATCCTTCAGGAGCTTCATCCGGTCGAAGTCGCTTTCCACGGCACAGACCTCGGGGTAGCCCCCCCGCCTCAGGTACTGCCCGAAGAGCTGCCTGACCCGGTCTCGGTCCTTTCCGAAAACCAGCGTCGGATCGGTCGGATCCAGTCCCCGGGACCTGACGTACTCGGCGAAGGAATACGGCATGACCTCGAGGCTCCAGGCCCGGCCGCGGAGCTCCGTGTGGATCTCCGCCGGCATCATGCGGGACGACGAGCCGGAGACGAAGACCGCCATTCCCTCCCTTTCCACGGCGCGCCGGCAGAAACGCTCCCACCCCTCCACGTTCTGGACCTCATCCAGGAACAGGGCCGGGGGGGTACCGATCAGGCCGGGGTACAGCTCGAGGAAGGCGGTTTTGAGCAGGTCGAAGTTCGAAAGGTTAAAGCCCAGCAGACGGTCATCCTCGAAATCGAGGTAGAGTGCGGCATCGCCGTGGCGGATGCACTGGTCGAACAGGATGAAGGTCTTGCCGCTGCGGCGGACACCATACAACACCACCACCTTGTTCAGCCCCGTGGGGACCACGAATCCGCTGCGCGGGATTATGGCCGGAGCCCGGTTCAGGATGAACTGGCGGTTACCGGCGATAATCTCTTTGAGGGTTGAGAGTTGCATATTTTGTCCTTATGATAAGGACGTAAATAACATATTTGATCCTTATGTCAAGGAATAAAACGCTTCTGAAGGGTCTCAACAATCAACAGATTGCAGTTTGTCAAATGTTGAGACCCGTCCCTTAAGCATTCCTCTTCGGTCTTCCGCGCACTCATGCCGCCTGAAGCATGAAGTCCACGTGGACGGCATCATAGGGGAAAATAATCCGGCCCTGTTCGGTTTTCCGCAGAATGCCGGCTTTCAACAACACCTGGACATCCCCATGCACCGCTTTCACATCTCTTTCCAGCCGTCGGGCCGCCTCGCGGATGGTCATCGGGCCTGCGCCGATCATGACCTTGAGCAGTTCCCATCGTTTGCCCGACAATACCCTGAATAGCTGTTCCGGTGATTCGAAGCTTATGAACGACCCTTGCGGTTCTCCCTCAAACGCGCGGAGGAACCTTTGACTGATTTTATCGCGTGATGAAATTTCCAGTGTTACGGTGCGCATGTCATGGCCTCCAGTTTTACGCGTCCCTCCAGAAGTCTTCCAGAAGGGTTTGCGGAGTGGTGAATGCGTATGCTGTTTCTTCCGCCTTTGACCGCAAGCAGCCTCAGTGGTAGCGAGCTTATTTTACTGAAAACCTGCTCGACACCGGTAAGTCGGTGCTGAGCGGCTGGGATGTCTCGGCCGAGGGGTATGTCGCGGGCAACCCGGTCTATCTCTCTCTCTGGGCCGGCAACAATACCGGGCTGTCCGACCTTATCGTATGGCACTATGACGGCTCGGCCTGGAGCAAGGTCGATGCTTCCGACCTGGCGTATGACAACAACTTAGCCAGCTTTACCGCTACCGGACTCAGCGGCTATGCGGTAACCGGCAACGCTCCGGTACCGATTCCTGCGGCGGCGTGGTTGCTGGGCTCGGGTCTTATGGGGCTCGTGGGGCTAAGGAGAAGGATGCAGAGTTGATTATGCAGGGGCAGGCCCCCGTGCCTGCCCATCTTTAGGGAGTACCATGGGGGCGGTGTTTATTTGTTTGTCAAAATCTATAGTTATTGAACATTTAGACACCGCCCTCGAAGTCTTTAGATCGGGCTTCTACAGGAGGGTAATGGCGATACCGGTGCCTATGTCTTTGAAGTGTTCATCCAGGGTAAACAGTGCGCATCCCTGCTCGTGGGCGATAACGGCGATGTAGCAATCTGCAAGGTTGACGGTCTTCCCTTTTTTTCTAAGCTGGTAGGCCAGTTTCCCCGCGGTCACCCATGAATCTCTTCCCTGATCCACGATGGTGAAGGTCCCAAAAAAACTTTCTATTGTCCCAATCTCGCGCTCTGACTTCGATCCCTGCAATAACTCAGCGAGAACAATTTTCGGAACACATATTTCAGCATCGGTCATCATGGCCTCGACACGCTCACAGAGTTCGGCAGAGGTGTTCCTGAAGTACGCAATCCAGACCGACGTATCTATCAGTACACGGTCACCGGTCATAGTGGCGTAACTCCTCTGCCGTGAGGTCGAACTCCAGCTTGCCTTTCATAGACTTTATTTTCTCCACGCGGCGACGCTTAAGATACTCGGCAATGGCCTCTTTCACCGCGGTTGCCTTGTTTTTAGCATGGGTTTCAGCCAGGAGTTCGTCAAGCATGTCTTTTTCAATCGTGACTGTGCTTCTCATTATTCGCGTCCTCTCGTAATTTTATGTGCTTAATAATAGCACAGGATATACGGAAATACCAGTGCCATAACCATAGCACGGAAAGAAGGCAGAACGATAGTGATCACCAACATCGAGTCAACAAATTGCCCAATCAACGAACGGAAGAGCAAAGCCCGGAAAGGATCAATCAAAAAAACACCAGGAGGAAGGGACCCGGCGGGACGACCCAGTGCGACCCAGCGGAACGACTTACCCGGCAGCATATCATTTCTACACAGGCAGTGCGGCAGCCCCGGTTCCAATCTCGCCGGCATTCCTGCTGATGGGCTCCGGGCTGGCGGGCCTGGGCTTTCTGAGGAGAAGGTTCTTCAGGGTCTAGTTTGTCCTGAGCAATATCAGTATGGAAAAAGGTGACAGTGAAAGCTGTCACCTTTTTTAATGATGCGCCTGACGGCTGGGCAAACCTGGACAGCTGGAAAAAAAGGCAAGAAAAAAGGGGTTACGCAATCGCGTAACCCCTTGATTTTATGGTGCCGAAGACTGGAATCGAACCAGCACGAGGGAACCCTCACTAGAACCTGAATCTAGCGCGTCTACCAATTCCGCCACTTCGGCTTAGGAGAGATTGTATACCATCAATCTTTTCCGATTGCAAGAAAAAACAGGCGGGTTTTTCCGGCACGACGGAAAGGCGCCGGATGGTCGCGAGCGGATGCCGCAAAAACATAATTCCTTTGGAATTGTTAACAATATCCGTTGATTTTATCACAGGCGACCAGTATGATAGACAGCTGCTGTCTGAAATCTGCCCAAAAGCCACCCTGGAACAGGAAAAAGCCCAAACATGACCCGTGAAAAGGAAAGACTGGACAAGCTCATGGTCGAGCGGGGCCTCGCCGAGTCGCGGGAAAAGGCTCGGGCCCTCATCCTTGCCGGTGAGGTGGTGGTTGGGGACCATGGGGTGGATAAGGCAGGACAGCTCGTGCCCCTTTCCGTGGAGATAAGGGTTAAGGGCGGCCAGCTTCCATTTGTCAGCCGCGGCGGCTTGAAGCTCCAGAAGGCCCTGGACGAGTTTGCCATAAATGTCAGCGGGCTCTGCGCGCTGGACGTGGGCGCTTCGACCGGGGGCTTCACTGACTGCCTGCTGCAGCGGGGGGCCCGCAGGGTTTTCGCCGTGGACGTGGGCTATGGCCAGCTGGCCTGGAAACTGCGCCAGGATGAACGTGTGGTCTGCATGGAGCGGACCAATATCCGCTACCTGGAAGCCGATGCCCTGCCGGAGGTTCCGGATCTGGCGGTAATAGATGCATCGTTCATTTCCCTGGACAAGGTTTTGCCGAATACCGTCAGGCTGCTAAGGAACGGGGGAGAAATCGTCGCTCTCATCAAACCCCAGTTCGAGGTCGGCCGCGGCGAGGTGGGGAAGGGCGGGGTGGTGCGTGACGCAGGTAAGCACCAGGACGTTATAGCGTCTGTCAAAGTGTTCGCGGAAGGGCTGAATCTTGAAGTGGGCGGGGTGACGGAATCCCCATTGCTGGGCCCCAAGGGAAACCGCGAATTCCTGATCCATTTGAAAAAACATGTGGCAGAGTGAACTACGTTTTTTAAGAGGAAAGAATCATGGATAATTGTCTTTTTTGCAAGATCATCGCCGGGGAGATACCGGCAAAGAAAGTTTACGAGGACGATCTTATCATCGCGATAGAAGATATCGCGCCGGTTGCACCGCTGCACCTACTGCTGATTCCGAAAAAACACACGGTTAACTCGCTGGATCTTTCGCCGGAAGATGCGCCGGTAGTTGGCCATGTCTTCCAGGTCGCTGCGCGGCTGGCAATGGAAAAGGGCATGGCGGAATCGGGGTTCAGGATTGTCAATAACAATAATGCGGGGGCCGGACAGTCGGTTTTTCACCTGCATTTTCACCTGCTGGCCGGCAGGCGGTTCAACTGGCCTCCAGGTTAGAAGGAAGACGAAGTTTCCGCATCGAGATCAGTTGGGGATGATTTCCGTGGAATGTGCCCCGCCGGAAAAGGGAAACACCGACGAAAAGGTCTGGTCCCATTCACGAATGGAGGAAGAAATGTCAAAAATTACATTGGTTCTGGTTGGTCTGGTTGTTCTTTTTGCATCTTCAGCTTTGGCTGAAACCTATACGTGGGTTGATAGCAGCGGCACAGTGAATTTCTCTGACGACCTGTCCCAGGTTCCGAGGAAATATCGCAAGAAAGTGAAGACCCGTGGCGATATGGGGCCTGGCATGCCTGTAGCGGAAGAGACGCCTGCTTCAAATGAAAAAGCTGAAGTTGCCAAAGACAATGAGAAAGGGAGCGCAGGGAAATCCGACAAGGCAGCCAAGTCTGACAAGTCAACCAAGCCCGACAAGAAGGATGCGCTCTATGGAGGCAAAAGCGGCGCCAACTGGAAGAAGGAGTTCGATTCCGTACGGGACCAGATCGAAGCTGTCGACAAGCAGATGGAAGCGAACAACAAGCGGATGTCTCAGGGCAAGATGACCCGGTCGGAATATCTCAGCAACGAGTACTCCAACAGGTCGTTGCAGCAAAAGCGCAATGAGTTGATCGGAAAGCTAGAGTCACTCAACGAACAGGCCACCAAAGCCGGCCTCCCTTCCGAATTCCGCTGAAACAGGTTCATGACGGTCGCAAACAGAGAGAGCCGGGAGAAATTATTCTCCCGGCTCTTTCTGTTTCGATTGGCGCTGCGGATGGATCTTTTTTTCTTATCCGTCGGTCTGTTTCGGGCAACTCCTGAATGCCCGGAGCTCATCTCCGGATACCCGGTGCCGTTGCTTTCCACACCCTTTTTCAAGCGGTGCAACGCGCCTTGCGGATGAGAAATACGTTTTCTGCGTGATTCTCCGCAACGCCAATTCTTCTTGCTCCGGAATGCCGTATGGAATCTCGAGGCACCGACCGCTGCGCTAGCATTTGCCATCGAAAGACCTCAGGTTTCCCCCTCGGGGCGTACACACAGTCTTTGAACCCGGCTTGAATTTTTTATTTAATAGTCAGTTTCTTGACCATCCATTACCTGCGGTCCAGAGCAATTGTCAAAGAACTTTTCCCGTATTTTCAGTATACTCTACTGCAATAACCTGTCAAGAGGACTAATGTAGTTTCCATCCGGAAAGGGTGCTTTTGATTCGGCCGATGGCCTCACCCTAAAGGGCAGCCCTTGCTGTCCAATCCGGTGAAGCCGGATTGTCCGCCCTGGCTGTGTCAATCTGCGGGCTTGCTTGTGCGACATACATGAATATGTCTCCGCGCAACCCCTTGATTTTGTCAGCCTTCGCTGTCAACTTTTGCGGGCAAAAGTTTCTTGCCAGGACGACAACCAGCACAACTGGTTGGACCGCGAATGCGTCCCCAGAGGGGATCGGCCAATGGGCCGAGTCAAAAATCCCCTCTTTCCGATACGGAAACCTTACAGTTCGTTGTCCGGACTTTCCGGACGGACACTAATGTAGAAATTTCAGCAGGCCCATGAGCTGCCGGATGATGCCTGGCCGGACTGTTTCCATGGTCATGAGGGACGTCAGCAGAATCATGACCGAGACCGTGATCCAGGCAATGGCGTTGAACACGGGTCCATTGGTATACGCACCCATCAGCCGCCTGTCATTTACCAGCAGGAGCATGAAAATCAGGACGAAAGGCAGAACCGCTCCATTGACCACCTGGGAAAAGAACATGATCATGATGAGGGGCATGTCCGGGAGGAGGATGAATCCTGCGCTCATGATTATTATGATGGTGAACAGCCAGAAAAACTGTGGCGCCTGGCGGAAGTCCTTGTCAATCCCCGATTCCCATCCCATGCCTTCGCAGATGTAATAGGATGTGGACAGGGGAAGGACGCAGGCTGCGAACAGGGAGGCGTTGAACAGGCCGAATGCGAAGAGGGACGATGCGTAGTGTCCCACGAGCGGCTCCAGTGCCCGGGCCGCGTCTGCCGCGGTATCTATCCTGAATCCTTTGAGATGGATCGTAGAAGCGCAAGCGACCACGATAAACACCGCCACCACTATGGCCATGACGCATCCGACCACAACATCAAGTCGCGAAAATGAGTATTTGTCGATGGTCACACCCTTTTCCACCACGGCGGACTGCTGGTAAAACTGCATCCAGGGTGCGATGGTGGTCCCGACCACGCCGATCATGGTCATCAGGTAGGTGCTGTCGGGCTTGATCGTGGGCACCAGCGACGAGCGAAGAACCTGGCCCCATTCCGGTTTGGCCATTATCGCGGCGATGGGATAGGCGATATATACCATGCATGCGACAAGGAATACTTTTTCCACTACCCGGTAGGAGCCCTTCACGATCAGAAGCCAGACCAGGAGCGCACTGATGGGAACGGAAATGTATTTGCTGATGCCGAAGATTTCCAGGCTTGCCGCAATTCCGGCGAATTCGGAGACTGCATTGCCCATGTTGGTCAGGAACAGGCCGATCATGACATAGAAGGTAATCTTCACCCCGAAGGATTCCCGGATCAGGTCGGACAGCCCTTTGCCGGTGACGACCCCCATGCGCGCGCACATTTCCTGGATCACGACGAGGGCAATGGTAGTGGGAAGCATCAGCCACAAGAGGGAATATCCGAATTGGGCGCCGGCCAGGGAATAGGTCGTGATGCCTCCCGCGTCGTTGTCCACGTTGGCCGTGATGATACCCGGTCCGAGAACGGCGAAGAACAGCAGGATGTTCCTCATGTTGACCGTTTTCATCGGTTTCAACAATTTCATGAGGCTGATGCCGGTGAACATTATGAGCCCTTTCCCTGCAGGTCAGTGATGGTGGCGGCGACGCTTGAGGGTATTGGGGAGGAATACCTCGAGAATATCGTCCACCGTTACGATGCCGGCCATCTTGTCTTCCTCGTCCAGAACCGGCACGGCAATGAGATTGTATTTTGCGATTATCTCCAGGATTTCTTCCGGCTTGGAGTCGGTCCTGACGGTTTTCAGATTCGTTGTCATGATTTCGGCCACAGGCGTATGGGGCGGATTGATCAGGATTTCACGCAATGAAACCACCCCCTGGGGCCTTTCATCCCCATCCAGCGCATAGAGATAATAGACGGTCTCGATTTCCGGCGCCAAGAGGCGTACCTGCCGCAGTGCGTCTTCGACCGTCAGGTCCAGGCCTATGAAGAGATATTCGCTGTTCATCAGCCCGCCGGCTGTGTCTTCCTCGTGCTCCATCAGTTCCTGGATATCTTCCGCATCTTCTTCGTCCATCATGTCCAGAAGCTGCTGGGCCTTCTCCTCGGGCAGGTCGCCCAGGACATCGGCTGCTTCGTCAGGCGCCATCTCCTCCAGTATCTCGGAAGCATGCTCGTCATCCAACTGGCTCATGACGCGGCTGCGCAGCTCCGGTTCAAGTTCATGGATCGCTTCTCCAGCAGTCTCCGAGTCCAGCGTGGTAAGCACCGTGGGGATGCTGCTGCTGGGGATCTGGGAAATGATGTTGGCGATGTCCGCGGGATGCATTTCGGCCATCTGGTCCCTTGCCACGGTAAGGGTCAGGCTTGATGCGTTCATGTCCAGAGGCTGGACATATTCCCAGCTGATTTCCTGGTGCGGCAATTCACGGTTGAGAAGCCCTGCGACCCTGTTGACGATGGTTTGGTAGCCGAGTCTGCGCATCAATCCGCTGAGACCGACATCGACGGCGTACACGCAGAGCATGTCCCGATGGCTGCCCAGTTTAAGGTCGTTCACCCTGACGACTTTCGCCCCGTTTACATCCACGATCTGCTTGTCGAGGATGTCCCTCTTCATCAGTATTTCACCTTCGCGGGGAGTATAATCAGTGCGGGGGCAATCGGTGGAGACAGTCGATATGACGAAGCTGTTGAAAAGCTGGATGTCCTCCCAGGCTACCTTGAAAACGGTCTTGCCGTTTTCCACCAGAATATGGGAAACCTCGGGAAATATTTCCCCCGGGGTCATGATCAGGTCTCGCAGTTTTCCCAAAGCCCGTCCCTGGTTATCGATGACTGTTTTGCCCAATACGCTGCTTAGGTAGAGTTCATTCGGAGCTTTTTGCATGGGGTACTCCTGATAAAACATTTTCAGTAATGGTAGTAGACCGGCGGGAGCGGATGTTGGCATTAGGCAAAGGAATGTCTGGAATCTGAAATCGTATATTCAGGCTCACCGTTTGTCAACCCATGATTGAGTGCCATGGTTGAGAGTCTTGCGGGCGGAATGCCGGGTTCAGAGACGCTGACGTCGCCATATCGTTTTCCACCGGGTGAATTCCGTCGAGCTGCCTCATACCGGTGGTATGCGCTTTCCACGCCCGTGAAGGCGTGACGGCGTCACGAATTCGGAAATAACCTTGTTTTTGGGATAGTTCCGTTATATTTTCAATTGACAAACGCTCGTTGCACATTGTATTCACTATAAATTGCCGTATTGCATGGCGATATCGGCGAAACCCGCGTTTTTCTGCCTGAACCGTAAGGCTCGTAACCAGGCCTGGCTTACCTCTTCCGGCTGGATACCCACATGTTCAAAACCCCTGCGAGATGGGGAGGCAAAAGAGGTGCAAGGCTTATTGTCGAAAAAAATCTCCCTTTTCCTGTTTCCCGCGTCAATGCTGGCAGCGGTCTATGTTTTACTGCCCTCCCTGGGTGAAATACCCGAGTCCTGGCTGCAGTTCCTGCCGCACGTCACCTATATCGCCATGCTTGCGGGCATGTTTCTCAGCCTGCATTTCAACAAGAGCCGCGCTTTTTTCGTGCTGCTTATGCTCCTTTTGTATTACTGGCAGGGGTTTTCGTCCGGCGACGCTTGCTGGCTGCCTTCCCGTGTCCGTACCGCAATCGACTACCTGTATCCGGTGAATATTGCCCTCGTGTGTCTCATGAGGGAAAAGGGTTTATTTTCTTCCGCCGGCAGGATGCGCTCGGTTTTCCTGCTCATTCAGCTGGTTTTGCTGGTGATCTTTGCCAAGACCGGTGAGGCGATGGTTCTCAACCAGGTACCGTTGCCGGGTGGCCGGGCTTTTGCTGCTTATCCGGCAATGCAGGGCGCCGCATTGTTTTTGATGGGGTTCTGCGGGGTCGTTGTTGCGATTCTGTCGTGTGCCAGGGCGTCACTCATCGACAGCGCTTTTTTCGGCGCGCTGGTTGCGGTGGCAATGGTCAGGACCCTGCCGCTGGAAGGTGATGCCGCAACGGCTTTTCTGCTTGCAGCCGGACTGATCCTGCTGCTGAGCGTTCTCCAGGAATCCCACAACATGGCTTATAGGGATGATCTGACGGGCCTGCTTTCCCGCAGGGCTCTGAACGAACAGCTGGCCGGGCTTGCCCGACACTATGCCATTGCCATGCTGGATCTGGATCATTTCAAGAGGCTGAACGATTCCCTGGGGCATGATGTGGGCGACCAGGTATTGCGCATGGTGGCGGCCAGGATCCGGAAGATCGGGGGGGGTGGAAAGGCGTACCGGTACGGTGGAGAAGAATTCACCATCGTGTTCCAGGGGAGAAGGGCGGAGGATGTCCTTTCCCATCTGGAAGAACTAAGGTCTTCCATTGCTTCTTACCAGTTCCTCGTACGGAGCCCCGACCGTCCCGACAGCCTGAGGGAGGGGCGGAGAAGACGTTCCGACAGCGGAGACTCGACTCCAGTCAGTGTGACCATGAGCATCGGAGTGGCCGAGAGCTCCCCGCACATGCGCGATCCCCATGATGTCATGGCAACAGCCGATGCGGCTCTTTACCGGGCTAAAAACAGGGGGAGAAACCGTGTCGGCACCGCCGGCCGGACGTGACCCGGCGATGATTTCCCGCTCCCTTGACACCTGCTCACCATTCGTGACATAATCCCCCAATTCAGTCATTTCTTTCCGGGGCGCCGTCTGCAGATGCGGCCCCCGTTATTGTTTCTGCCGACCATGGAACTCGCCAATTTCGTTCATCTCCACGTACACACCCAGTATTCCCTCCTGGACGGGGCCATACGCATCGCCGATCTGGTGAAAAAGGCGACGGCATGCGCCATGCCCGCGGTTGCCCTCACCGATCACGGCAACATGTTCGGCGCCATCGAGTTCTACCTGAAATGCAAGTCGGCAGGCATCAAGCCCCTCATCGGCTGCGAGGTCTACCTGGCGCCCGAGTCGCGCCTGATCAAGGAGTCCCGCGGGATCAGCGACGCTTCATACCACCTCATCCTGCTGTGCCAAAACCTGGAAGGGTACCGCAACCTGAGCAGGCTCGTTTCCATCGGCTACAAGGAAGGCTTTTATTATCGGCCCCGCATCGACAAGGAGGTCTTGCGCACATATTCATCCGGACTCATCGCATTGTCCGCCTGTCTGAAGGGGGAAGTGGCCTGGCTGTGCCAGGGGGACCGCATGGATGAAGCCAGGGCCGTGGCCGCGGATTACGCGGAGATTTTCCCTGGCCGCTACTACCTGGAGCTGCAGGAGAACACACTGCCGGAACAGGAGCGTGCCAACCATGGGCTGATGCGCATTGCGGGCGAGCTGGGACTGCCGCTGATAGCCACCAACGACTGCCACTACCTGAACCGTGAAGACGCAAAGCCCCACGAGGTCCTGCTCTGCATCCAGACCGGCAAGACCATGGACGATCCCAACAGGATGTGCTTCTCCGCCGACGAGTTCTACTTCAAGCCTCCGGACGAGATGGCGGCCGCATTCTCCTATGCTCCCGAAGCACTGGCCAACACGGTGCGGGTCGCCGACTTGTGCGAACTAGAGTTCGACTTCAAGACCTACCATTTCCCCCGCTATACCCTGCCGGAAGGCCAGTCGCTGGAAGAGGAGCTGCGTCACAGGGCCCAGGAGGGTCTGCGCGGACGCTTTGAGCAGATTGCCAGGAAGAATCCCTCCTTTTCACCGGAGGATGAGAAGGTCTACCGGAAAAGGCTGGAGATCGAGCTGGAGTGCATCATCCAGATGGGTTTCCCGGGCTATTTCCTCATTGTCGCCGACTTCATCAACTGGGCCAAGGGGCAGGGCATCCCGGTGGGGCCGGGCAGGGGCTCGGCAGCCGGTTCCCTGGTGGCCTATGCCATACGGATCACCGACCTGGACCCGATCCCGTACAACCTGCTTTTCGAGCGCTTCCTCAATCCCGAGCGCATTTCCATGCCTGATATCGATGTGGACTTCTGCCAGAATCGCCGGGAGGAAGTCATCCAGTACGTGACGGAAAAATACGGCCGTGACAAGGTCTGCCAGATCATCACTTTCGGCACCATGGCTGCAAAGGGAGTAATCCGCGACGTGGGCAGGGCGCTGAACTATTCCTACGGCGAAGTGGACAAGATCGCCAAGCTGGTGCCCAACGTGCTGAACATCAACCTGGCCGATGCCATGAAGAAGGAGCCCAAGTTCGCCGAGATGGCTGCCGCTGACCCCAGGATCAAGAACCTCCTGGATACGGCCCTCTGCCTGGAAGGGCTGACCCGGCACGCCTCGACCCATGCCGCCGGCGTGGTGGTGGCCCCGGACACCCTGGAAGAGTTCTGCCCGGTCTACATGGACCAGAAGAACAATTCCATCACCACCCAGTACAGCATGAAGTACGTGGAAAAGATCGGGCTGGTAAAATTCGACTTCCTGGGGCTCAAGAACCTCACCGTCATAGACAATGCAGTCAAGATCATCCGGGCAGGCAAGGACCCCGACTTCGATATCGCTGCCCTCGGCGATGACGATGAGGTTTCCTACCAGCTGCTCCAGGCGGGGAACACCACCGGCGTCTTCCAGCTGGAATCCAGCGGCATGAAGGATCTCCTGGTAAAGCTGAAACCCTCGTGCTTCGAGGACATCATCGCCGTTTGCGCGCTGTACCGTCCCGGCCCGCTCGGCTCGGGCATGGTGGATGACTTCATCGACAGGAAGCACGGCCGCAAGCCGGTCACCTACGATCTTCCCCAGCTGCAACCCATCCTGAAAGACACCTATGGGGTCATCGTCTACCAGGAACAGGTCATGCAGATCGCCCGTACCCTGGCGGGCTATTCCCTGGGCGGTGCCGACCTCCTGCGCCGGGCCATGGGCAAGAAGGATCTGTCGGAAATGGCCAGGCAGCGGGACATCTTCCTCAAGGGCGCCAGGGAGAACGACGTTGATCCGAAGAAGGCGGAGGCGATCTTCGACCTGATGGCCAAGTTCGCCGAATACGGCTTCAACAAGTCCCACTCGGCCGCCTATGCGCTGATCGCCTACCAGACTGCTTACCTGAAAGCCCACTACCCGGTCGAATTCATGGCGGCCCTTCTCACCGAGGATATGGACTCATCGGACAAGGTCACGAAGAACATGACCGAGTGCCGCGAGATGGGCATAGAAGTCCTTCCTCCCGACATCAATGCTTCGGACCTCTCCTTCACTGTCAGGGAAAATTCCATCAGGTTCGGCCTGGGCGCGGTCAAGAACGTCGGAGTGTCGGCGGTCGAAGCGATCCTCGAGACGAGGAGCGAGGGGGCCTTCAGGGATATTTTCGATTTCTGCGCCAAGGTGGACCTCAGGAAGGTCAACAGGAGGGTCATCGAGTCACTCATCAAGTGCGGCGCCTTCGACTCCACCAAGTCCAGAAGGTCCCAGATGGCGGCGGTTCTGGAAAGCGCCATGGAGCTGGGCCAGAAGATCCAGAAGGAACGGGCCAGTTCGCAGGTCTCCCTGTTCGGCGAGGCGGAGGTGATCACGGGCAACGGCAACGGCTCCGGTTCTCTGCCGGACTTGCCCGAATGGAGGGAAAAGGAGCTGCTGTCCTTCGAAAAGGAAGCTCTCGGTTTCTATATAACAGGACATCCTCTTGACCGCTTTGCCTCGGATATCAGGAAATTCGCTTCGGCCGACACTTCGTCGCTCATGGACAGGGCGGACAGGAGCGAGGTGAAGATTTGCGGTGTTGTAGCTTCCCTCACCGAGAAGATCACCAAAAAGGGCGACCGGATGGCTTTCGCCCTTCTGGAGGACCAGAAGGGTTCGGTGGAAGTGATGGTGTTTCCCGACGTCTATGCAAAATGCTCGGCGTTTCTGAAAGGGGAAGAGCCTCTTTTGGTGACGGGTACGGTGGACAAGGGAGAAGAGAGCTGCAAGGTGAAGGCGCTGGAGATAACCGAGCTGGGTTCCCTGAAAGAAACCCATTCACGCAGGGTCAATTTCACCCTGAAGGCTCCGGAAGTCCGCCGGGAGCAGCTGCAGTTCCTGCGGGAGATCATCGGCAGGCATCGCGGAGACTGCCCGGCCAGCCTGCAGGTCATCATTCCCGATGTCTGCCGTGCCGTGATAAGGCTGCCCGCGGACTGTTCCGTCCGTGCCAGCGATGAATTGTCGCTGGAGGTGGAGGGCCTGTTCGGGTATAATGTCACGACTTTTGATTAGTTTCCACCCGGAAACGGTCTTTTTCCGCTCTGGCTGTGTCAACCTTCGAGGTTGCTTGTGCGACATACTGCAGTATGTCTCCGCGCAACCTCTTGGTTTCCTTGCCAGAACGAAAAAATCCTCGTTTCCGATTTGGAAACTGCGTTAGTGTCGATCCTGAGTTTCCGGATGGACACTGAATAGCGGCCTGGGCCGACATGCCGAAATACTGCAAGGAGACCTTAGAACATGGGGCACCAAAATTATCTGGAGTTTGAAAAGCCCATAGCCGAACTTGAGGAAAAGATCAGGGAAATCATGGAAATTTCATCCGACACGGTCGATTTGAAGTCCGATGTCGCCAGGCTGGAGAAAAAGGTGGAAAAAATGCGCGAAGAGATATTTTCGGACCTTACCCGCTGGCAGACCGTTCAGGTGGCTCGGCATATCAACCGCCCTTTCACGCTTGACTATATCAGGCTGATATTCACGGATTTCATCGAGATGCATGGAGACCGCTCCTTTGCCGACGACCATGCCATTGTCGGCGGTTTGGCGCGGCTGGACGGGGAGCCGGTCATGGTGATCGGCCACCAGAAGGGCAGGGACACCAAGGAAAAGGTCTTCCGCAACTTCGGCATGCCCAACCCGGAGGGGTACCGCAAGGCGCTCCGTCTGATGGAAACGGCCGAGCGCTTCGGCCTGCCGATCATCACCTTCGTCGATACGCCGGGGGCATATCCCGGCATCGGCGCCGAAGAGCGGGGGCAGGCGGAGGCCATAGCCAGAAACCTCAGGGAAATGTCGCGTTTGAGCGTGCCTATCGTCGTGGTAGTAACCGGCGAAGGGGGGTCGGGGGGCGCGCTGGCCATCGCCGTGGGTGACCGCATCCTGATGCTCCAGCACTCCATCTATTCGGTCATCTCCCCGGAGGGGTGCGCGGCCATACTCTGGTCCGACGGCACCAAGGGGGAACTGGCTGCCGAGGCTCTCAAGCCGACCGCGCGCGACCTGAAGGAGTTGAACGTGATCGATGAGATAGTTCCCGAGCCGCCGGGAGGCGCCCATCGGGACCATGAGGGCGCGGCGAGGAACGTGTGCCAGGCCATTGCCAGGAACTTGCGGGAGCTGAGGGAAATACCGGTGGAAAGGCTCCTGGAGGAGCGGTACGCCAAGTTCCGCCAGATGGCGCGGTTCGTGGAATAAGCTGACTTGTCGCATTGCTGAAACAAAGCAGGCCCTGGAGGAATTACCAGGGCCTGCTTTACTTTATGTCGCCTTCGCCGGTTGAAAATCACGCTTCAGAAATGCATCGGCGCATTATTTTTCGAGTTGAACCTTCTTTCTGGTCCGGTATAGGTTGCATCCACTTTCTTCCTGACATTTCCGTTCTTTGTGTCTACCCATTCATTGGGACCCGGACGAAAGAAAGCTACGACTATTCCCATGCTGACAGCGTCATCGAGATTTGAATCTTCAACGAAACCGCGGCTTTTATCTCTGCAGACCACCTGTATCATCATCGTACGTTCTCCTTTACCAGTGACATATTTTTCACATAGTCTTTTGCATAATATGTCGGCTTAACAAAAGAAAAAGGAGATTCCGGAAGCATCCGGCAAAGAAGCGCTGATAATGTACCAACCACACCGACGAGCCGCAGCACGGCGACGAAAATGTTTTCTTAAGAAAATATCGAATCTCAGATTATCGGATATATTATACCATGTGGAAACCAATTTACATTATGTCCATGTTCGGCAAGGGACTTCTCACTTTTATGGAGGCCGGTCCAGGCCAGGGTGATACAGGCCCTTCTTTTCATGGCCCCGGAATTCCCACGCAAGGTCTAGAAGTCAAGGATGCTGGTCGACAGCTGGTCCCAGTAGGTGACTTCGCCGTCAAGCCAGCGCACAAAGCGCACCTGGCCATCCTGGGATACGACCACTGCAAGCGCGCCTTGCAAGGCCTTGCAGAGCCGGTATGCCGAACGATGGCGTGTACCCACATCCCTGACAGATTGCGGTTCCCGGTTCACCCCCTCAATATCAATTGCTCTCTGGACGGTCGTAACATTCTCGAGGTCACCCGCTATCTCGGCGCCGAAACCGAGCAGTTCGAAGCGTCGGTTGAGCACCACAGCGCCATCTACCAGTGTCAATTCGGCCAGAAGATGGGCCTTCTCGAAGAGCATCTCGTCCATCCGTGAAAGTGCCGGGGTGGAGACTGTCTGGTATTCGCTCCAGCCAATGGGGTCCGTCCGGCTTGGCTTCCCCCCGGCCTGAGCGAACTCGTTCATAATCTGTGCGATATCGCGCTGGATTCCCTCCTTCCCCTCATTGGCCCTGAAGGTGTACTTGATATTCAGGCAGGAATTGATTTCTTTCCGTTCCCCGCTGAATTCCATCGGCACAATAACCAGCATTCCTCCATGGCGAAAGCTGCAGATCAGGCTTATTACCCTGCGAATGAGATTCTGCCCGAGAAGCATGGGAAATTCCGGAGTGATGGTTGCCCAGCCGGCGCCGTATTTGTGACGGGCTTCCTGATGAAGCCGCCAGAACTCCTCCCGGTTTGCGGCAAAGAAGTCCCGTAGCCAGTTGGACGACAGAACATCGTTCGAAGAACTGATCAGCTTGCCTCCGCGCAGCCCGGCGACCATGGTCAGACCGACTGAGACGGTCATTCGTCCCGGGCCGGTGACAAATATTATCAGCGAACCCGGCAGAGGGTTGATCTTCTGTGTGCCGCCATGTATCAGTTGGAGCCACCTGGGGCCGGTGTGGACTATTCCCCATATATGCGGCACCGAATTTTCATCGAGAGATACACCGATCATTGAACGGTGAAAACTGGCCGCCGGGAAGAGGCGACGCAGTTCGTCCTCGCTGCAGGGGCGAGGTTCCGTGAACAGGAATGGATGCAGGCCATCCGGAGGTGAGTGCCCCGGCGGAATCTTTTCAGGGTTTCGGATAATCAACCTGAACCGGACCTGCCTATCTTCTTCACACATGAAACTCGCCTGGAAGCAGATTGAAAGGATGTTTTCCAGCGCAGAGCAGTCCAGTCCGTGGTCGAGACGGAAAGAAGACGGGTCTTCGGTCAGTTGACGGAAGACATGTTCGGCGAATTTATTGGGATACCAATGACTCATGGCTGATTGAGCGGTACGGTTGAATGGTGAGGGGTTTCATTCCCACCGTTGGATTATCCTTGATTTTTTTAAATCATCAGCGTCAAAGATGATATCTAATCTGTGCCTTTTTCCCGACTGAACCGCAACCCGTGAGTTTTCCCGATTCTTGAACATTACCGCCATTTGCGCAGAAATCAAGATTCCTGCGCATCCCCGGCGAGATTGGCGTGGTCAACCGGCTTCAAGCGCCTTGACCGGCACAATACTTGGTGCTATTGATATAGTCCACCCATCATGGAGGCAGATGATGATAATCAAGACGCCCACAAATATTGTGCTGATTGCCTGTGCGGTCTTACTTGCCGGCTGCGCGATTAACATGCCGTTCAATCATCGGCTTGCCTCCTCGGAACTGGGTGAAGCAAGCAGTTTGTCCGCGGCTAAGCTTGGACCTGTTTCCCTGGAATGGTTCCCGGTCGATTTTCCCAACCGCGAGGATGTTCAAAGTGCTTCCGGGTTGCTGGGATGGTGGCCGAAAACAAGAATTCCCACCGGAATGGGCTTGGCAAGCCGGATCGATAAAGCTCTTGATGCTGCTGTAGGGATCGGGAGCAAATCGAAAAGTGTCCTGCAAATAGTGGTGTTGAGCGCAGTCTCGGAATTTGAATTTGCCCCCGGAATGTTTCTCAGCACTCCTGAGATCGACTATGGGCGGTGCAGTTTTGAAGCAGAGTTCGATTATGATGGCTATAAATGGAGACAGGTGTTCGTATCCGAAGAAAAGAACACTTCTTCAGGCTATTCAAGGCAAACCGGACCCCTGGAAAAAGTCTGGGACAATATTGCCCTGCAGGTTGCGAAAAGCGTTGTGAACAACATGGAGAAGGCTGAAGAGATCAGGAAACACGAAGATTCGACACGGAACCGGCCGGCGGAAATGAAAGGCCAATGATAAAAAAACTGGAGCCCAATAAAATGATAAACGGCCAAAGAACAAGAGGCAAGAGCAACCTGGCGGGATTGAACGGGTAATCCAGGACATGGAGGATGAAAAGAAGGGCCGGGTCAACTCCCGGCCTTTTTTCATGAGACTTTGAAACCTTTTTGAAGTAATGGCGACAATATCTTGCATTATGATGATATCAATGTATCATTCGTATCTATGTCTTGCTGAATACCGGATTAATTCGAAGAAAAAGGTTGTGTAAATAAAATATCTACCAAAAAAATGATGGTTATGATAATTACACGCAAGAGTAAAGATTTTTACGCATGATCGGTTCAGGGATAATGACAAAGCTGCTTGATTTTAAAAAATTTGCGCTGGTGCTGGCGGTTATCGCGACATTTTTCGTTTCCTATGCGGTGATTGCCTGCGATCAGCTGGATCTCGATTGCCCGAGTGCCGGCGATTGCCCTGTTTCCGCTGCTTACCAGGAACTGTCGTCAGGTGACAGTTTCGTCCACACCATAGATTTAGCTCCTCCTTCCATCCTGATAACCATCCTGATTCCCGCTGCGGTAAGCGGGCCTCATCATACGAACCATGTTGCACAACGTTGCTGCCGGGCTCCCCCTTCCTCTGCATTCATTTGAAGTCAATTGATCTGGCGGTAGGGTATCCGGCCGGCATCGAATATATTTAACATCTCGAAAATGCGATGAAATGCGCCATGTCCCGGCATTCATCTCCAGAAATTTTCCGGGTTGATACTGTTCCAACGATTGTCGCTGTTGTGGACTTGATCAAAGTATCTTGGAAAAAGCCCGGATCAGACCGGTTGAGGTTCGTCAGTCATGGAGATATGAATTCGGTGGGAATACGGCTTGCTGAATGGACAGCGTGCAAAACCGGCACATTTTGTCCATCTGCCAATCATACGAAATCCGGAATCTGATAGTTTGTTTTAAATGGAGAATAAAATGGCAACTTTGCTCGAATTGGCTGTATCGATTGTCGAATCACATACATCATCAACATTGATGACCATTGACCAGGTAGTAAAAGAGATCCAGAAAGTCTATGGGGCTCTCAGAAGCATCGAAGTTGGTGAGAACGCCGCGGTGACGCCCGTTGAAGAGATCAAGCCGGCTATCAATCCCAGCGATTCCATAAAGAAAAATGAAGTGATATGCCTGGTTTGCGGAAAAGGCGGGATGAAGACCCTTGGTCGTCACTTGTTGAAGGCCCACAACATGAAGCATGGAGAATACAAGAAGCGTTTCGGCATCCCCAGCAAGCAGGTGCTTGCGGCGGAGAATTTTTCCGAATCCAGAAAAAGGATGGCCAGGGAGCGGGGAATGGCGGATGTCCTTGCCAAAGCCAGGAAGGTAAGAATGGCCAATATACTGGCAAAAAAAGAGATCTCCAGAGGTTCGTCGGCCGAAACTGCCGCCCCTCTTGAAATGGCGAAAGGATGAATTCAATGATAAAGGGAGGAAGTGTTCGCAAGGCGGACAATCCTGTGGACCGCCTGTTCGTGGACAGGTGGTCCCCCCGCGCCATGTCCGGCGAAGGGATCCCGGAACAGGACCTGATGACAATTTTCGAAGCCGCCCGCTGGGCGCCTTCGTCGTACAACAACCAGCCGTGGCGCATACTGTATGCGTGCCGCGAGAGTAAGCACTGGCCGCTCTTTTTCGATCTTCTCGCATCGAACAACAAGGTGTGGGCGAAAAACGCGGCGGCGCTTCTGCTCATCATTTCGAAAAATACTTTCGACCACAACGCTAAACCGTCGGTCACCCATTCGTTTGATACGGGAGCGGCCTGGGAGAACCTTGCCCTGCAGGGTTTCAAAATGGGCTATGTTGTTCACGGCATGCAGGGGTTCGATTATGAGAGTGCAAGGTCGGTGATGAAAATCCCCGATGTCTTCAGGGTTGAAGCGATGGCCGCGATAGGCAGGCTGGGGGAAAAGGAATCCCTTCCGGAAGAGTTGCAGGCGCGTGAGTGCCCGAACGAGCGCAGGAGCCTGGGTCAGACCGTTTGCGAAGGCCCTTTCAGCTTCCTGTAGGATGTGACGCAAGAATGCAGGCATTATGGGTTGCTCTTTGATGATTTGCAGGCAGATTCTTGCCTTGACACGATTGATGTAGTATGTTTCTTAGATTGAAGGTAATATACAAATACAATTTACCGGTTGATGCCGCTGAAGCGGTACGCGGCCGAAAAGCTTACAGACAAAAGGGGCAGAGGTATGGCCCCTTTTGTCTTTGAGAGGTACGGGATGGAAGAACGGCTGCAGAAAATACTCTCAAGGGCTGGAATTTCCTCGCGAAGGGGAGCCGAGGAACTGATAACCGCCGGGCGGGTTGCGGTAAACGGCGTCGTCATCGACGAACTGGGCGCCAAGGCTGATCCTGACAGGGACAGCATAACCGTGGACGGCAGGGAGGTCGGCCGGGCCGGCGACAGGATTTATCTGGTCCTCTACAAACCCGCGGGTTATATGACAACTCTCAAGGACCCCCAGGGACGCCCCCTTGTCACCGATCTGCTGAAGGGAATCAAAGATCGTGTCTATCCGGTGGGAAGGCTGGATTACAACACTGAGGGCCTTCTGCTCCTCACCAATGATGGCGAATGGGCCAATGCCATGGCACATCCGCGCCACGAGGTGGACAAGGAGTACCACGTGCGGGTTCGCGGCATGGTGTCAGACCAGCAGTTGGGCCAATTGGCTGCCGGAGTCATGCTGGAGGACGGGAATACCGCTCCTGCCGCGGTTGCTGTCGTGAGGGAGAGCGAAAATAATACCTGGATTTCTATTACGATTCATGAAGGAAGGTACCGACAGGTTCGCCGTATGTGTGAGACGGTGGGTTTGACGGTGGTCAGGCTCAAGCGGGTAAGATACGGATTTCTCGGTCTGGAGGGCTTGAAGACCGGGGAATATCGTTTCCTGACCCCTGAAGAAGCGGCGCGTCTTCGGCGGCCGGGCCGGAGCGGGAAAGCTGCCTCGAATTCCAGGCGGGGTCAAGGGGAAGTGAAAGGCAAGAGCAGGCCTGCTTCATTTCAGAGCGGGGAAAGCAGGAAACGTCGCTGACCGGTACGGATCTAAACCGGCCGGACGTTGAAAAATGTCTCGGGCCTGCCCCAGTCACATCAACCTTTTTGGGGGGATTCCTATGTCTGAATTGTTTGCAGCCACGCGTATCAAGTCGATGTCTCTTTCAAACCGGTTCGTCAGGTCCGCTACCTGGGAGGGTATGGCTGAAAACGACGGTTCCTGTTCGCTCCGCCTGATAGATCTCACCGCGCGGCTTGCCGAAGGCGGCGTCGGGCTGATCATCACCGGACACGCCTATGTGAGGCCTGAAGGGCAGGCAGGGCCCTGGCAGATCGGAGTCCATGACGACGCAATGATTCAGGGGCTGGCTGATCTTGCTGCCGGGGTGCATCGGGCCGGCGGAAGGATTGCACTGCAGATTGCCCACGCCGGTTGTTATGCAGCGACTGCGCTGACCGGGAGGCAGGCTTTGGGACCATCGCCGGGGATTGCCGGGCGAACCCCGGACTGCAGGGAGCTGTCACGGGATGAAATCTCCGCGCTAAGCAGGTCTTTCGGCGCTGCGGCGGCACGCGCAAAGACGGCAGGTTTCGACGCAGTGCAGATTCATGCCGCACACGGCTATTTGCTGAGCGAATTCCTGTCGCCGTTTTTCAACCGTAGGACGGACGGATATGGCGGCAGTGTGGAGAACAGGGCGCGGATCGTCCTCGAAGTGCTGCAAAGCGTGCGGGGTGCTGTGGGTGACGGGTATCCGGTGTTGATAAAGATCAATTCAGAGGATTTCGTCGAAGGCGGTTTGTCGGTGGACGACATGCTCCGGGTTTCCCGGCTTCTGGAGACAGCGGGAATTGATGCCATCGAGATGAGCGGCGGCACTATCTTTGCTTCCGGCGAGTATGCTTCGATACGCCAGGGGGATCCGGACTGCCCTGAAAAGGAGGTCTATTACCGGGAGGCTGCGGTACGATTCAGTGAGAACATCGGCGTTCCGCTTATGCTTGTCGGCGGTATCCGTTCATTCGAGGTGGCTGAAGAACTGGTGGAAAGCGGAACCGCCGACTATATTTCCCTCTGTCGGCCCCTGATCCGCGAACCCGGGCTTGTGGCACGCTGGCGGGACGGTGACAGAACGAGGGCGTCCTGTCGCTCGGAGAATGCCTGCCGCGGACCGCTCCTCAAGGGTGAGGGGCTCCTGTGCGCCCTCGACAGGGGGTAAAGGGGATGGATGATCCGCAAAGGAATATTTGAAACACGAAAGGCCGGGACCTGCAAGGGTCTCCGGCCTTTTCGGCAAGTTGCAAAAGAAGCGGCAGCCGGCTACTTGTGCAGGATTCCCTTTACCGCTTCCAAAAGATCGGCGGGCAGCACGTAGGTCTTCGTATTCTGGGAAGTGGCAAGTTTCTGCATGGCGCCCACGTACCGGTCGCCCAAGAGGAACATGGTCGGCAGTTCCTTGTCTCCCACTGCAGTGGCAATGCTTTCGATGGCCTTTGCCGATGCATCCGCAAGGGTCACCTGTGCCTCCGCTTCCTTTCTGGCGGCTTCGAGCTTCCCTTCGGCATCAAGAATGACCGCGGCTTTGCGTCCCTCGGCTTCGAGTATGGCAGCCCTCTTGGTCCTTTCTGCGGAAGCCTGCTGCTCCATGGCGTGCTGCATCGACGCTGACGGCTTGATGTCCTGGATTTCGACCGATTTTACCGATATGCCCCAGTCGACTACATCGCTGGAGATTATTTCCCTGAGCCTTGATTTTATGGTGTCGCGGGAGGAAAGGGCGACGTCCAGTTCCATTTCGCCGATGATGGCCCTCAGGGTGGTCATGATGAGGTTCTGGATCGCGTATTCGAAATTGGAGATGCCGTATACCGCCAGGACCGGGTCGACGACCTTGATAAAGGCGATGGCATTGCAGACGATTACCGCGTTATCCTTGGTGATTGCTTCCTGTGCGCCGATCTCCAGGGGCATGTCCTTGGTCGAAATACGGTAGGCGACCGTGTCGATGTACGGGATAATGAAATTAAGCCCGGGTTTCAGGGTAACATGGTACTTTCCGAGGCGCTGGACCACGTACTCGAATCCCTGGGGCACGATACGCACCCCCATCATGATGGTTGCCGCTACCGCTAGGGCCAGGATAAAGAAAATAACAACGCCTGCCATATTGCCCTCCTGTTGTCTGCCGACTCTGCGGCAAATTCGGATTGATGATCAACCCTTCCTGATTACCAGCTTGTCTCCTGCGACATCGGTAATTATTCCCCTGTCCCCCACCTGGAATGCCTCTTCGGAGACGAACGACCACTCGTCGGATCCCAGGATGGCAATAGGGAAGCGTATTACACCGCCGGGGAAGGTGGAGTCGGTTACCCTGATAATGGTACCGGCTTTGCCGATGATCGCATCCTTGCCCTGCCCGGAGAAGGTTCTGGTTTCCTGGCGGAAGAACTTGAACCACATGAAGGTGAAGAGACCGGACATTACGGCCCACAGGGCGAGCTGGACGGCAAGGGACTGGATGCCGAAGAGAAACGAGAGGATTCCCGTGACAATGGCTGCAAGGCCGAACCAGATAATGGTGAACGATGGTACTATGAGTTCCAGTGCGGCGAGCGCTATTCCGCCCGCAACCCAGATCCATGGCTTCATGTTGAGCACCTCCCGTGCCTGTTGCAGCTGTTCATGGGGAAAATGTCATGATATACTGCCTTATGGCGGGCATTATGTCAATCGGCATGTTGAAGGCCGTGCCGACGCCGATGTCCATTTCGCGCGGGAAATATGCTGCTTCCCTCCGGCACGGCCTGGCTTCCTGCCATAAACTTTATTGACCCGAGTGGCTGCTTGCTGCAAAATGAATCTGAGTGACAGACGATTGATTTATCAGGGGGTGACTTCATGAGATTTTTGCTGTTGTTGCTTATTTTGTCGTTGTCCGCGCCGGCTTGTGCCGAAATTTACAAATGGGTCGATGACAAGGGTGTCGTCAACTTCACCGATAATCGTGAATCGATTCCTGCCAAATACAGGAAAAAAGTCAATGTGATTTCCTCGGATAAGACCGGACCTTCGGTTCCAAGTCCTGGTGACGAGGGAAGACCGTCCGGATCTGCTTCCGGAAGAGCGGTTTCCAAGGGCGACATACTTTACGGCGGACATGACGAGGCCTGGTGGAGAGACCGTTACGGGAGCCTGCGGGCGGAAATCAAGGACCTTCAGGACAACCTCCCCAAAAAACGCCAGGAGCTCGAACAGCTGAACAGGAAATACAAGCTTTTCACATACGCCCGCAACCGCGAGGCATACCAGGCAAAAGCCGCCGAGGTAAAGGGGGATGAGGACCGGATCAAAGAACTTCAGGAAAAGCTGAATGAACTCGAAAACGAGGCCGGGCGGGCGGGCATTCCCTTCGAATGGCGCAAGTGACGTTGATTCACTGATTTCTCCGGCTTTTGCTGCCGGGAGATTTCTTCGTTGACAGAACAGGGAAAAAAGGTTATAAGAGCCTTCCACCAATCGGGTTCCGACCGGATGGCGGGCTCAATTACGGCGGCGTAGCCAAGTGGTAAGGCAGAGGTCTGCAAAACCTTTATTCAGCGGTTCAAATCCGCTCGCCGCCTCCAATAAAAACAAGGGGTTACAGTTAATCTGTAGCCCCTTTTTCTATGTCATGACGCAGATCTTGACGCAGCTGGCTAATCTTGTATTCTGACCTCCTGCCTTAACAGCTTGCAGCTGTAAACCAATCTTTCAGCTTGGTTACCACGGATACAACAGAATTATCATCTATATATGAAATAGTACAAAGCCCTATTGTCTATGCCAATACAAGTAATGCATTTCGTAAATGATATATCAAATAACGTGTACACTCCTCCATAGCTTACTTCCAGTAAGCTATTTAACCATTCAGTCCCACTGTTGCCCGCTAAATTTCAACACGCCCATTCAATCCTTGCCGGAAGTAATCTTTTTTGTATTATGTATTTTCATATGGTATGGACTAGATGGGTTAAGTAGGGATGGCAGGTTAGGGTGATGGTGTTATCACCGCTACGCGGTGTTCGGTCTCTCCAGATCATTTTAAAAGGCAAAATGATCTATCGAGATCCGAGTCCTTCAAAAACCTGAAAAGCAGCACTAGGAGTGCATCTACATAATGTACTAATAGGTGATTTAGTCATGGAATTGCGTCAAATAGTGTAGCAAGGGGACTTAACTAGCTAATATTATTATATTCACAAGGGTTATGTACTCCCTTATGCAATATTTGGAGATTATTTTATGTACAATTTCGATTACGGGTATCGTTTTGATCAATTTGATTATGAAAGATTCGGTTTGTCTAGAAGATGGTATTTTAGGGATACAGTAGTTCTGTTGACGGACTTTGAAATGGAAACGAAGGGATATTACCAATCTCAGGATTATATGTCTATTTATTCAAAAATATATGACAAATACATGGACTATCTTTCAGCTTGTATGTGGTCAAAGAAGTTTAAATATATAGATGGAATTTCTGAGGAACATTTGGCATACATACCTGAAGATACGGCAATATCATTTGATATAAATTGGGCTAATTTCACACAAGATGACTTTTTAACATATTTAGCGACAGATCCTAAGATTAAGCTTAATATCGATAAATTGAAGAGATTCTTGTCAGGGGATGAAGTTCCATGCTTGAAGGTACAATCTGGGCAACAAGTTGATTCAGAAAATAATCTTAAAACATGCTCTGAGGATGAGATAGATGAGGTAGATGAACCATCAACAGATATTAAAAGTGAAGAAGGAACGAACAGATCCTCAGGTAGCACTTATAAATATCGGTTTGAGGAAACAGATAAAGGTTGGTATATCCAGTTTGAAGATGTTTCATTGCCAGGAGTGAAAAATTTGTTGGGAATGCAATATATTAAGGTTTTGCTTCAAAATCCTGGCCAAAAGATTGATGTGGTTAAATTACAGCAACTAGTGGGATGTAGAGAATTTCAAGATATTGATTCCGGTGCAGAGTATGGAAAATATAAGGATGTAGATGATAATGTAAATTTGTGGGACAGAAGCTCGGGATGGGAAATGTCTGACCGAAAAGCTGTTGAGGCATATATTGAGAGGATACAGAAAATCAACGTTTTAATCGATGATGCTAGAAAAAATCATGACGGTTCTGAAATAGGTAAGTTAATTGGGGAAAAAGATGCCCTTGAAAAAATGATTAAAGAGGCTACATTCAGACCAAAGGACCCAGAATTAGAAAAGAATCGGAAGAGAGTACACAAGAGCATAAAAGACACCATTAAGGCCATTAGGAAGCTTGAAGAGATATGTAATTATCACGATAAACCGATCTCTGGCCATTTGAGTCGTTATATCAAAACTGGTGCGTCCTGTTCTTATGCCCCACAAGATGACCATATTCCTTCCTGGACTTTTTAATCAAAATTGCTACCAAATCAGGTAGCAACTCCGCCGCTAAGAAAGTCGCCTTAAAGTAGTAGAGGCAATGAGAAGCCATCGATAGCATCCTAGGCAGTCTGTCGATGTCGATCTAAGCCAAAACTATAATAAGGAGACTTTTTAAAATGTATCAAGAAATCCAACCCGTAATAAACAACGTAAATTCCCCTGAAGAGAAAATTGCTGAACTTGAAGCAGAGTTGCAAAAGTTAAAGGGAAATACATCCCTTCCACTTGTTGCCAACACCCAATCCGATCCTGAGTGTCAGGACTTGACAGCCTCAAAATTCGCTTCTTCCGTAACTGGACCTCAGGATAACTCCAGCGAAACTGATCTCAGAATTTCACCTCAAGATTTCGAATTGCTTCAGCAACTAAAAGACGAACGTCGTCAATGGCATATAGACCGCAAAGCTGCTGATCTCGGCAGTGAGTACACTCCCCGGCGCAATACTCTGATTCTTCGCAGAGCACTTAAACTTTACCCCGATCTCGTACCCAAGGAAGATGTTGTTGCCTACTCGGAGATATATAAAATGCGAGAGGCTGTAACTACAAAGGGTAAAAAGATCCAAGTCTCTGATGAGGAGATACGGGCATACCATAAACTGGAAGCCCTTGCCCTTCCTGTAACCCTGGAAGCCATCATGCAAACAGTAAATCCGGAATAACAAATAATTGCGAACTATTCTCCCCTTTCCCTGGAGCACTTCCCAGGGAGGGGGGAGCTGAACCAAAGGAGTTTTATCATGGAAAAGATGATGATCATATCTGATATTTCAGGATGCAAAGAAGAAAGGCATTACGTAGTCGTATTGAACGATGATGAAGAGACACAGCCCGAATTACATATGGACGGCATTGTTGTGAAAGGTAATCTTCGCGTTATTGAAGATACCTACAGGAAAGCTAAGAAATATATAAAAAGCGCACAATATCAGTTAAATAGAAAGAAACGAGGGTAATCATTGTGAAAACATATCAAGATTATCAGATGACAACTGCAATAAGAAGGCAATCTCTTCGCGTTGCTGCTGATGCCTTCATGTCGAGAGGGACGCATGTGGTCATGATAAAAGCTAAAAGCAACGATCCATTGCCTGGTCCACCATTATTGGATCCAACCGCACTAGATAAAATCCTTGTTGAAAATCCGTATTCAAATGCAGGAGTAATAGTCGGCAGGGAAAACAATCTTATCGCGATAAGGTTGGAACGAGAGTCCGATTATGATCCAGATCCAATTGAATTGCTATCTGAGCTTGAAAATGACCTTGGTCGATTGCCATCAACAATGACTATCCAATACCCAAACGGGGCACTATACAAGCTATATGAATACCCGCCCAAAGAAGTAGAGAAAAGAACGCTAGGCGTTGGAATAAAATTGTTAAACTCTAATGTGTATGGCACATCAGGCATTGTTTTGCTTGATCAGTCCGAGTTGCAAGAGGGGACAATAAAAGAGTTAAGTAATTCTACAAAGATAGCCAAATTGCCAGATAAATGGATTAATCATATCTGTGGTACTTCTCATATTGAGCTTCATCCTGAAAATATGACTAATATAGAACAAGAGGATGTCAAGCAGGTACTGCAGAGTGAGGAAAGAAGCGGCTGTAATGCAAGCGAGGATATAGAACTATTGTCTTGCAGTGTTATGACTCCATTGCCAGAAAATGAGTCGACCTTGGAATCAGAGGAAGCCCATCAGGTAACGACGGAAGAATATCTACAATTGTTTATTGCGAAGTTGGTAATTGATGGACTGAACCCAATTCAGGTTGTTGAAAAAGCAAATTCATTATGTCTCGAGCATAACTTGAAGCCAGGGCAACATGAAATATTCATGATGGTATATGCAGAATTCTGCAAGACAAAAAGATATTGTGGTGCGGCCTCAAATAATGATTCCCTCTTGCGATTCCTTGTAGATGTAGAACTTGAAGTTTTTAGAGATCATCTCAAGGAATTGTGTTGCAAAATAATACCTACAGGCGAAATTGTCCTTATGTCAACAAAATCCGGCAGCAATATTTCAAAGTATCTTACGTATCGTATATACCAGTTGACAAATGCACTCCCGAAAGAGTCAGAAATTAAAACAGTGATGAAAATTATTGAATCAGTTGGCCTCTTTGAAAGTAATCAAATCCAGATGTTCAATCGTGTAGGCAAGATTGGCGATGCAATATATTACGATCTTGGGATTCAGAATGCAGTTAAGGTTACAAATCATGGCTGGAATGTTGTAGACGTTCCACCGATATTCAGACGTTACGCAAACCATAAAACGCAAACCATTCCAAGTCAAGGCGGCAAGATTGACAAGTTTTTCGAGTATGTGAATCATGATCCCAAAGACAGGCTCTTGCTTTCAGTTTATATTATCTCGTCGTTCATTCCTGAGATTGCACATCCTGTCTTGTATGTATATGGAGCTCATGGCGGTGCAAAATCGAGTATGTCTTCCAAAATCAAAACAGTAATTGACCCAGGAACAATTGACAGATTGATACTGAACAACAAAAAGGATGAAGTCGTCAGAAACCTCAAGCAACATTATGTGTCCAATTACGACAACATATCGTTTATTTCGAATGAAATTTCAGATGTCTTCTGTATAGCTAGTACGGGTGGGGGTATGGACACCAGGAAGAAGTATACGGATGAAGAATCGCACATCTTGTCTTTCAAACATTGCGTTATTCTCAATGGTATTAAAATGTCTATAAAAAAACCAGATCTTTTGGATAGGTCTATTCTGATAAAGTTGGCACGAGTAAGAGCTAAGGATGAAATTGATATTAATGAAGGATTCAACGAGGCTTTGCCAGAGATACTAGGAGGTGTATTTGACACACTTGCTAAGGCTTTATGCCTGTACCCGTCTGTTAAGATAGATGACTTGCCTAGGATGGCGAGTTTTGCTAAGTGGGGGTATGCTATTGCAGAAGCTCTTGGGGGCCAAGGCAAGCAGTTCCTGAAAGATTACAAAAATAATATTGCTGAACAGAACGATATAATAGCTGCTGGCAACACTTTGGCCTATGCGGTATTGGCATTTATGGACAACAAGACTGAAGTGATAAGCACAATAGGCAAGGCTTACGAAGATCTTTCTAGATCGGTTAAAGTGGATAAACGGGATCGGACCTTCCCACCTAGGTCTAGAGACTTAAGGCCTTATTTGGAAGAATTGGGACCAGTACTTGATTCTTTTGGTATCAGGTTTGAGTTTGGCAAAATAAAAACTAATCATGGGTGGACTGTTAAGTTCATCAATGCAAAAGTTGCATCTCAAAAGCAGGACCCTGATACACTTGCCAGTTCACACAATTTTAGCAATGATATCAGTAAGTAATTGGATAGTGAACCAAGTGAACCTAAAATAGTAACAAGTTTATTTGAGCAACTATACAATTTATCAGGCAAATATGTTAAGTAGGCATTATCTGTAAATAATGCTATTAAACCATATTAGATAGGAACTATATAATAGAAATTAAATATAGTAGTTTAAAAAGTATTATAAGTTTAGATTCACTAGGTTCACCGCAGTTTTTATTTAGTAATTGCAATAAGATACAATACATAATGGCAGCGGCTCTTATAGGCCGCTGCTTAGTATTAGGTTCACCTAGGTAGAATGCTTAACTGTAATGAAAAAGCTAATATTGCTGTTAATTTAAACTGATACTGCTGGGTTCCCAGCCAGATAGGATACAAAGATAAGATTGAAAAATATATGCCCAGGATAAACTGCTTAACAAAAACGTTGTACCATCTTCGGCGCGCCGAAGAAAATAACCTAACCTATTGCGTTAATTGGTCTTTCTAGAAATTAACTCTACCAGATGAAGCAACTGGTTCCTAATCTCATTGCGTTTCTCAGCATTGAGATCCTGTAGGTCAACTTCATTTAACTTGGTAGTCAAACCATTTATCATGGTCTTGAATACTGCCTCAACATCCCTATGGCGCTTTTCCCGTATCTGATCCCTCGTTACATCCTTTTTCTTCAATGACCTGAACAGTTTTTTCATCTCCTTATCATCTTTGCCCTTGGCTACTTCTACTAGCTGTCTTCTGGAGTATTCCTTATTGGAACGGATATCATTTTTGATGGCTTCAGGTAGTTTGGTAAGTGACAGGATTTCAGATATTGTGGATTCCGCCTTACCGATAACAGCTGCAAGATCCTTATTGGAATACTTTGCTTCATTCTGAAGTTTCTGAAGGCCTTCAGCTTCTTCAATAGGGGTAAGGTCAACCCGTAACAGGTTTTCTACTAGTGCAATCTCTGATGCATTACCTTCAGCATATATAGCTGGTATGGTCTCCTTCTTTGCCAGCTTGGATGCCTGATACCTTCTTTCCCCAGATATGATTACCCGCTTGCCATCCTGGTCTTGCCTGAACAATATAGGCTGAAGTACCCCATGTTTTTTTATGGATTCAGCAAGTTCGTTTAACTCTGTTTCATTGATGTATTTCCTAGGTTGGCTTGGATCTGGGTTGAGATCTTTGAGATTGAGGGTATAAAGTTGTCTGGGTTCATATGCTAATTGCTCGGTAGCTTGAGCATCAACTTTCTTACTCATCATAATGGCCTCCGCATGTTTTTAATTATCCAAACAAAAAAACAATATACACACATTTATAAAGAAAACAATATTGAGTTTAGCAACCTATCTGATCAAAGGCAGGCTTGTCCCTTTAGGAAGGTAAGAAAACCCGTCATAAACCAAACACGGGGCCTTACTTTGATGTTATCCTTGAAATAAGAGTAGTTTTCTAGGCTTGAAGTTTTGAATGGCGGCAATAAAATGAACTAATATGCCTGTTTAGGTAAAAATATTAAGAATGCAAAACAGGAAAACGAATCAAGAAGAGCCCCTGAATTTTCTCTAAGGTTGTTAAGCATTTTCATATAGGGTGTTTTTATGGCGAATCCATTTGTAAGGTTGTTTAGATCAAATTACTCTAAAGAGAAACAAGAAGTATTGCTGTACGAAAAATCGATAGTTTGTGTGTTTAAGGAAAATCTTAAGACTGTTACTTGTTAATTCACTCAGATGACTGTTCTGATTCAAAAAAAGTATACGCGCAAATGTTAGAGGGCTGCAAAATATTGAAGCTAGGTGATGACAGCAATAATTTTTCTGAATTAACAGCAATCGTTCAAAATGAAATCAGTTTATTACAAGATATTTTGGATGAATATAAATATGTAACTTTACTTGAAAAAATATATAAAAAGGATATTGCTTATCCCGAACCATTTTATATTAAAAGCTTAGCTTATGATATATGGAATAGATACGCAGTTCCTTTTAGATGGTTAAATGGCAATTACTATTATTACAACATTGTTTATTCGTACAAAGAACCAGAAATTTATTTAGTCGATCATGAGTTTATTAAAAATACGAACGATAAATTAAATTCAACATTGGCATGTTTAGCCTATACAGAGAAACAAGCTTCGATGTGGCAATCTATTGGGGCCATAGGTTTGATTTTCATATTAATTGTTGTTGCAAACAAAATCTTTGGTTGAAAATAATATTGTCGCATTTAAAAAAAGCGTCCAGTTCGTGCCATCGTAATAGTCATTTATTATTTATGACGCAATCTGTCGCACATACCTGTTACCCTACCTACCATGATATCCATATGCTGCACTCTACCGAAGCTTGATTACCAAGAGCTCACCCCAGACGAAAGGAAGCTATTCTGCAAGTTGGTATATCTTCTCAGAAAAAGAGGGTATACCATAGCGGATGCTCAAATGATGGCATATCGGAAGGTATTAGAAAGTAGTATACCTTTTAAGTTTGGTGAAGAACTGTGAAGTCTGAGTTGCAATACTATTTGCAGCTAAGTTTGCGATAAAACTTTCAAATGGTAAATTGAACCGAAATCTGGTAATTATAAGCTTTAAATCAGACTAACGTTGCAAATAATGAAGCATCTTATATTATTCTTTAATGTTCTGAAATGAACGGCAACATCTTAACCGCCGGAATAATGCGCCTGTCTCCACTTGCATAGTGCAAGCATGTTCATGGATCTTCGGAATACGCTAAATACTTATGGAAGTATAGAATGTAGCTTGTCAAGTGTGATGTCTGCAAGAAAATCAAAATCGCAGTATTATTGATTGTGTCATTAAGTAAGTCTCAAAATTAAGAAACAAGTGTAGCCATATCCCGTTGATAAATAGGAGGGAACATGAGCACTATTTCGGTAAATCTTGATGGTAGAACAGTTGAAATTCAACGGGTCCAAGTGCCACTAAAAAAATTGATCTTGGACGTGGAAAATCCCCGTATTCAATATTATCTCGATACCCGCCTTAACGATAACATAACTCAAGATAAAATTAAATTCGCACTCGCAGAAGGTAATGACCAATATGATAAATTACGAGATCATATCGAGCGTAATGGTGGTATTTATGATCCAATATGGATTGTGGCAGATGGCGATTTTTTTAGAGTAATAGAAGGAAATACTAGATCTTTTGTTTACGAAGAATTATCTGAAAAATATGTAAATCAAGATAAGTGGAAAACAATTCCTGCCTATGTATTGCAACATAAGGTTAACAGAGATGCAATAAATTTTATTCGTCTGGAAAAACATCTTTTCGGCCAGACACCGTGGGCAGCATATGAAAAAGCCCGTGAGCTTTACAGGCTTAATAGTGTTGAAGATTATTCAATCAAAAGGCTTGAACAATTAACAAAACTTTCGGCATCAGAAATTAAGAATAATATTCAAGCATTTCAGGACATGGATCAGCAATATTTACCTAAATACAACAAGCCTTCAGAAAGACTTAAATTTAGTTATTTCGTAGAGTTTAGGAAAAATAAGGAGCTAAAGAAGCTTGTTAATGAGGGAAAACTATCTTTACTAGAGTTTTGCGACTGGGTTGGCGAGGGTAAATTTGGTCGTGGTGAAGATATTCGTAAGCTTGCTCAGGTCTTGAGAGATGACCAGGCACATCAAGCTCTTATTGATGACGATTTTCAGGCAGCTCTTGACCAACTTGAACAAAAGAATCCTGCTGCAAAATCAAAGCTATTCGAGAAAATCGAAGATGTAATAAAAGGATTATCTTCAATACCATTCACCGAAGTCGATCAAATAAAAAGGGGCCTACAGCCTGCAAAAGTTGATTCGTTGAAACGGCTCTATGCAACATCAGGGAATCTTTTAAAAGTTATAGGCACAATAAAATAATGGCAGGCTCTAGGCACCAATTTATACTCGGTTTGTTGGTGAAGCTTATGCGTGAGCAGGGAATTTGCATTATTAGAGTAGATGGCAATTATCCTGGCTTGTTTGGTGAAAAGACCACAATGCCTCCCCAGATATTACGGCATCGACCAGATATAATTGGGGTTAGGAGTGATGGTCAAATATGCATTGGTGAAGCCAAGACAGAAAATGATATTAAAAACAGCAGAACTTATTCTCAACTACAAGATTTCACATCGATAGAGTTAAATAGTCGACATTGCGATGTTTTTGTCGGGATACCTAAAATCTCAGAGCAATTATTTAGAAAAATAATGATAAAGCATGGCTTGATAGGGTGCGCAAATATCACTATCTTTTGTGTCCCTGAAGAATTATTTAACAACTAAAATGCAAAATTATGAAGCTAAAACACAGTCATTTCCCCATCAAACAGAAGCGATTAATTACATTGATCAACACCAGGAAGTGGCTTTGTTTGATGAGCAAGGCCTCGGAAAGACTAAAATTGTAATCGAGGCACTTTGCCATGCCATGAAATGTGGCGACATTGAAGGTGCCTTAGTCGTAGCTCCAATGTCATTACTATATAATTGGGAACAGGAAGTTGAAAAGCATTCTTTTCTAATACCTATAGTTCTAAAAGGTACTAAACGAGAAAAAAGATATAAGTTTTTAACAGGAGCTAATTTTTATATAACAAATTATGAAGCGATTATCGCCGAACTTGATCGTATTAAAAGATTTTGCAAGAGTTTTAAGATAGCAATAGTGCTTGATGAATCTGCAAGGATAAAAGATCCATTGACTAGAACGGCTAAGGTCTTATTTGAACTGAGATCTTATTCGGCTAAAAGAATAATAATAAGCGGGACACCTGTCGCTAATAAACCTGTAGACCTGTGGGCTCAATACTTTTTCCTCGATGGTGGGAAACTTTTCGGGAATGATTTCCAGACGTTTAAATCAAAGCTAAATGAAAGAAATTCGGGATATTCCATCCATTTGCAAGACCTCCAATTAAAGGTGGCCTCTAACTCTATACGTAGATGTAAAAATGATGTGCTTGAGCTTCCGGACAAGAAATTTACAAACATTTATGTTGAGCTTTGCGGAAGACAACTTGAAATGTACAATAAGCTTCGTGAAGAATTGAGGCTCAAGGTAGCAAATATATCAGGACAAATAGTAATAGATGAAGCAGAAAACATCTTGAAAAAGTTACTCCGCTTGACACAGATTGCAAGCAACCCGGCCCTTATAGACAAAAGTTACTCAGAGGATCCCATCAAATTTCAGTTACTTGATAATCTTATTAGCGATGTGATTTCACGAGGCGAAAAGGCAATTGTTTGGACTGGTTTTGTCGAGAATATTATGCTTTTAAAAAATAGATTTTCAATTCATAAGCCTCTTGTTATCTATGGTATTATTCCGATTAAGGAAAGAGCGGATATCGTAAAGAAGTTTCAAGAGTCAGATAGTTATAAACTATTGATAGCAAATCCATCTGCCGCTAGAGAAGGTCTTACCTTAACAAAAGCAAATAACTGTATTTATTTAGATCGTAATTTTAATTTGGTAGATTATCTGCAGTCGCAAGACAGAATACATCGCATTTCTCAAAAAAAAATCTGTTACATCTATAAATTGTTGGCCAAAAACTCTATAGATGAATATATAGACAGGATTATTGATGTGAAAAAGGATATTGCTCAATTTGTCCAAGGGGATTCTAAATCGATATCTTCGGAAAGTCTTGAGTTTTTACTGAATAAAAGCGAGCTATTAAATCTGTTGGGAGGATAGCATGGCGTTGGAAACAATTACCGTAATGGGGAGAGAAATCACCTATGAAATAAAAGATGTAGATATATCTGAGTTGGAATATTATTCAGAAAATCCTCGGATCAATTACATCATAAGCAAACATCCACCAGAGAAAATTACCCAGGAATTAATCGAACAGGAGTTGTTGAAGCTCGACTCAACTAAGGAAAGAATTAAAGATTTAGAAGAAAATAAAGGTCTTATCGATGAAGTTTATGTTTTAGGTAATAAAGTCGTTGAAGGTAACACTAGATTGTGTGCTTTCAGAAGATTAAGTCAAAAATATAAAAATGATTCAAGGTGGAAGACAATAAAAGCCAGAATTCTACATCCTAGCGTGAATGACGAGGAGCTTTTTTACATTTTAGGGACGTTTCATATAAAAGGTAAAACTGAGTGGGATGCATACGAAAAAGCTGCATATATTTATAAAATGATCACTGTCTTAAATAAAAATCCGGATGATGTTGCCAAACAAATTGGCAAACAAAAAAAGACTGTTGAAGCAATGTTAAAAGCTTATGAAGTAATGTCACACAAATTTTTACGAAAAGGAAATGTTGAAAACAATAACTCAAGAGATGATTTAAAAAAATATAGCTATTTTGAAGCTTTATTCCTACAAAAAGATTTGACAAAAAGAGTAGAAGAAACTCCAGCATTTTTAGATGAATTTGTTGAATGGGTAAAAGACGATAGGTTAAAGAAAGCTCAAAATGTGCGTGAGTTGCCAAAAATTCTCGGGCATAAGAAAGCGTGTAGGTCTTTTTACGAAACTGAATCAGATGATGCTTTTGAAGAGGCGATCCATGTATTACATGAGCATAGACCAGATAAGGTAGATAGATTCTACAAAAAAATTAGAGAGTTCCGCGAGATGATACAGGAATCTGAAGTCCTGAAAATAAAAACTGAAATCGAAGTTAACAAAAATAAAAAAGCCGAGTTGCAAAAATGTTTGAAAGAATTCAAGCGCTTTTGCAAAGAGTTATGCCTTGAGGGTTAAGTAATGCGAAATAAAGATTTTTCAGATTTTTTATTAACTGAGTATGAGAATATAGCCGCTGCTTTTTTTAATTCGCGTGATGTATTAGCTAAATGGGTTAAATATTACTTGTTAGTAATGGCAGCACCATTCAGTTTTATCGCTTTTATTTATAAAACTGACCCGAATAGTTTCAATATACTAAAGCTACCCGGTACTTTATCAATTTTGATAACCTTGGTAGGATTTATTGGCGTCTTTCTATCCTTTATCATTATAGAATCAGGAATGGATAGTGTTCTTTATGCAAGATCGGTGAATGGAATAAGAAAATATTTTGTTGAAAATGGAATTCTTATCAATATAAAACAATACATTGTATTACCTATTGACACTAATACTCCAGTATACCTTAAATTAGGTGAATTGTTTTGGATAACCATCATAACAGGGATGATTAATTCATTTTATATAGCATTAGCAATGCCACAAATTGACGTTATTAGAGCATATTATGAAGATATTATATTACAGAAACCGGTATCTATAACATTGTTTGTTGTATTGATGATAATACATATAGCATATTATGTGTCTGCCTCTATCGTTAAGAATAAGAAATACGGAAGAGCCGAATGAAAGTATTGCTAGTAGAACCCTCCTATAAAAATAAATACCCACCATTAGGTCTCATGAAAATAGCAGCTTTTCACAAAGTTAATCATGATGAGATTAAATTTGTGAAAGGATTGGATAAGAACGAGAGGTCTAAAATGTGGGATCGTATCTACATTACTACACTTTTCAGCTTTTATTGGTCTAAAACCATAGAAACCATTAAATATTACGAGTTTAGCGTAAAGGATCCGCAGAACCTTTTTATTGGCGGCCCAATGGCGACCATTATGGCTGAAGAAATAGAAAATGAGACCGGTTTTAAAGTGATAAAAGGATTGTTGAACGAAAAAGGTAAACTGCGAATTGATAATGATGAGAATGTCGATGGTTTAGTACCTGATTATAGTATTTTGGATCTCGTAGATTATAAATACCCTGCTCAAGATGCATATTTTGCCTATATGACTAGAGGCTGCATCAGGAGATGCCCATTTTGTGCGGTTCCGCAAATAGAACCTGACTATTCAAGTTACATATCAATCAGATCTCAGATTGAAAACATAGATCGATTATATGGAAAGAAATCGAGCCTTCTGTTGATGGACAATAACGTTTTAGGTTCAGACAGGTTTGAAAGAATAGTTGACGAAATAAAGGAGCTTGGTTTTCAGAAAGGCGCAGTCTATACTCCTGAAAACCTTTTTGAAATTTATTGTGATCGGTTAGAATTGGATCCTTATGATAAAGCGGCGCGCTTAAAGATATCTAACCTAATACAAAACTTCGCTAGAGATAGGTTGAGCAGGTATGCTGATGCTTTCAATTATTACACTGAAACAATAAAGAAGTTTCAACTTGATGATAAAGAAGCTGACGAATTCGTCCAACGACTTCTTTCGGCCAGACATGAATTATCACCTATCTTCGAAAAATATCGTAACAAGACAAAAAAACATCGTCTTGTCGACTTTAACCAAGGACTTGATGCGCGACTTGTTACCGATGCAAAAATGAAGAAGTTATCCGAAATCAACATTAAGCCTTTAAGGATAGCTTACGATGATTTAAATATCACAAAAACATATAACAACGCTGTAAAGCTTGCCGTTAAATATGGGATAACTAATTTATCCAACTATATTCTGTACAATTATCATGATAAGCCAGACGACTTTTATTGCCGTCTAGAAAATAATATCAAGCTAAACAAGAAGTATGGTGTCAAGATATATTCATTTCCCATGAAGTATATTCCTGTTACGGATAAAAACAGAAGTGATTATATCGGAGAACACTGGAACAGGAAATACTTACGTGCGATTCAATCCGTGTTGAATGTGACAAAGGGATCAGTATCTCCTGGTGAACATTTCTTTTATAAAGCATTTGGGAAAACCATCCAAGAATTTCATAAAATAATGCTAATGCCAGAACATTACATTATTCAGCGGTTTGCAAGCGAAGAATCCGGGTTGACCGATATGTGGTGGAAGGAGTATACGTCGCTAACCGAGAAAGCTAAAGGCAATGTTGACAAAATAGTTTTTAAAAATATATTTCATTTAGACAAAGATGAAATGGCTTCAATAGGAGAAGCAGCTATGAGCTGCTTGAAGCATTATAAATAGAATATATAGTAATGGTATATTTTATTTATGCATAGTTTGTGTGCAGTTAAGTCTAACGGTAAAGTTGTCATTGGGAAATAATGGGTGACAATTCAAAGCAATAATATCTTACAAAAAGCAATGATCTGGGGAACCTTACATCTTATGAGTGGATTTAATTATGTTGCAGATAGATATGGTATTCCTGTTTTAGTTATTTTTAGTTTTGCGTGCTTTGCAGAAAAGAGCATTATGAACTTCTAAATCGGCGTTCTTAACTAACATATGACATTCATTACATCTTGTGAAGGTTGATTTTATCACTTTACAATCTTCTTGAACATGTTTAACCAAATTTTCAAAGGTCACATGCTTCCCACAGTGTGGGCAGGTAGAATTTACTTGGGGTTCATGCACGGACATGCCCGTGCCATGACAAGTGGGACATGTCATATTCATACCTCCACATTTGCAAAATTTGATATTTCCCATAATAACTCCCAAATGGGACCACAGAGTTTTATTGCTTTAAGCCTTAATTTTACCAAATAACTCACTTTTGTCATGTTTCATTTAAAAGGAAGTTTCCGCACTACTAAGGTTGGCATGTAATGATATAAACTCATCTTCTTAGCTTAAACAAATTTGATGATGGTTGTGTTGAAAGTTGAAATATGCTCGTTTTTCATAAAATATCTGGCGTAAGCAGGATGTGCAAAAGGGTAATAAGGCAGGCACGTTTGACCGAATTTGAATGGCTGCCCTTGATGATCTTTAACAGTTTTCATGATTCCAATATTGCCTAAATCCTTAGCTCCAGCTTTATTCTGAAGCGCTTGCCAAACAGCATTTCCCCAAGAAATAATACCCACGATCTCATATTTATTATCTATTGCCCCACATAAGTTATCAAAGCCGTCTGCAAAAACATTGTATTGTTTTTTGGAAAGAAATGTCCCTTTGGCATTATTTCCAGGAGGACGGAAATCGGGGCATAAATTCATAAAAAGACAAATGTTTTTTTCAAAAAGAGTTTGGGGTATTGCTCTATTGTATTTCTTTTGAGACTTTATTGAATTGCAGAATATAGGATGCTTTTCTTTAAGATCATCTTTTCTTTTTTTGGGCGAGCTAGATATTATTGGATACCAGTCATGCCCTAGGATAATAAGAATATTTTTTTTCTTATTATCGAATGTCCGTTCAAGAAGATAGTCCGTCCATGTTGAGATACCTAAGCTGAAACCAACTTTATAATTCATTTGCGCAGAAAACTTCTTAGCTAAGTCCCTATATTTTTCACCCAATGTCACTGCATCAATATTCGCGTATTTTTCGAGTTTACTGATTTCCGATTCAAATTGGTTGATAGTTTCTACATTTATTCTATTGAAATCTGTCGTAAGGCATGACCATTCACGATCTTGTTTTGGTTTCATGTCGAGATCAAAGTAATCATTTAACATCTCTATTTTGGGGAATATTTTGTTGTACGCTGTAAGAATATTGTTTATCTGATAATCATTGTACGTTTCTTGTTCTCCCTTGTTAACCATTGCTAATTCCTCCCAGATTATTGATAATTTAACTATCTGACATATATGCTGTCGAAAAAGAGTTGAATTGACCAGTTACTTATGTGCTCCACTATAGCAGATAGTTGACAATGGCGTGTATCTAGAGTGGAATTGTTGAGTAATATAATCTATCGATAACATAATGTTCCATATATCATTTCAAAATTACATAATCATCTCCGAAGACCGATTGATATTATGATCACCTAATAAATCCTAGAAGTCACCCCACCCCCTAAAAGAGGCATGGATTAATTTCCTAGCCTCTTTTTTGTATTCAGGCTACCAGATCTGACCAATCGCAGAAGTCAGACATATATGGTAAGCCAAAGGAGGAATCATCATGAACGTGTATGAAATCATCAACAAGAGGATTATCGATCTACTTGAGAGGGGAACGATACCATGGAAAAAGCCTTGGAATGTTGCTAACGGAATACCCGTTAACCTTGTAAGCAAGAAGGAATACCGCGGGGTAAATGTTTTCATGCTGGCATGTCAGCAGTATGGATCTCCTTACTGGATGACCTTCAAACAGATTAAGGAGAAAGGAGGATATGTACGTCAAGGTGAGAAGGCGACTCCGGTTATCTTCTGGAAATGGTTGGATAGGAATGATGCTGACGATGATCCAGAGGGTAAGAATGGAAAAGTGCCATTGCTACGCTATTACAACGTATTCAACTTGGAGCAAACAGAAGGGATTCCGATACCGGAGCCTGAAGTAATCAATAACCCCTTAAATTCCATCGAGAAAGCCGAACAGATCATAACAGGCATGCCACTTAAACCGGATATTTACCACGGTGGCAACAAAGCCTGCTACTCCCCCTCCCAAGATACCATCCACTTACCCAACCAGCATTCCTTCCTGTCACCCGAAGAATATTACTGCACAGCATTCCATGAATTGATCCATAGTACCGGCCATACCAGCAGGATAGGTAGGAAATCTATTCTGGAACCAACATATTTTGGATCACATGAGTACAGCAAGGAAGAACTGGTAGCTGAAATGGGAGCAGCATTCCTATGTGGGTATGCTGGTATCGAGCAGAATACCCTTGAGAATAGTGCATCGTATATCCAAGGATGGCTGAAGGTGTTGAAGAAAGACATGACCCTTCTGGTACATGCCTCAGCCCAGGCCCAGAAGGGGGCAGATTATATTCTAAAAAGGAAAGGAGGTGAAGAGGAAGTAACCGATTGCATGGCAGCATAGATGTATCCCTCCAAGTTGACCCTACCACCAATACCACGTTAGACCTGATTCTCCATTACTAGGTCAGATAGACCCCAACTAATTGTATTAGTTGCATAATTGCCTTCAGATCAATCCTTGAAGTATGCAATTGATGGCTTGATTGCCAGCACTACTGCTACAACAAGAATCATCAAGACATACTTCGCAAGGAACTCATGGAAGTATGCACCTGCCGCAATCCCAAAAAGGAAGGCACTCCACTTCAGAAGCCATGCATCCCACCAGTTCCATATTTTAGTCCTGAGCAGCTTCATATCTTGATTCTCCGAGTAGTTACAACGGTTTAACACCACAAATACATCATATCACAACTGGCAAGGGACAGAGCCATCAAGGTTATGTCCCTATTTTCATTTCAGGGGGACACCATGACACCTATTATTCCGTCCATCAGGATGATGACCTACGAAGAGGTAAACCAAAAAGGACTATTTAACAGGGGATTGAAGTTCGAGCACCAAGGCTGCAGCTATAACCTCCATGCTGGCATGTCGGACAAGGTATACGTTTTCACCAGAAGCATATGCATCTACGTCCTCACCATCAATAGGTCCCTTGGGTACATAGGTCTCGATGCCTACATGCCCGAGGAACCAAATCCCATCAACACAATATTTCTGCATGATGAAGACCAGATAATCGAATGCCTTGGAGGAAAGTGGGGGCAACTATCACCCAGAACGGTAGCTGAACGCCTTATTGAATATCTCATTTAACGAAAGGAGAACACCAT
Source organism: Geobacteraceae bacterium (assembly GCA_034933285.1). Taxonomy (GTDB): domain Bacteria; phylum Desulfobacterota; class Desulfuromonadia; order Geobacterales; family Geobacteraceae; genus RPRC01. Next base: position 239,134 of record JAYFNT010000031.1, read on the forward strand.
GGCCAGATTCAAATGCAATACATGTAAACAGGTTTACGAGGACTACTATCCACCAGATGATACCTGCATCAAATGCAAGAAAGGGACTGTCAGGATAGTTAATGAGGATCAATAATCAACCTGTACTATCTCTTTATTTAGGTTCTCCATTAGCTTTCCACCTGCCTTGTGGATAAACTCCTGTCAGCTGTGGATAAGCACACAATATCCTATATATCCTTGAATGGTTTTGCATATTGCACAGTTGATAGGCATGCGATGTAAGTAGCTGAAATAACGTGTCAATATATTATTGCAACATATCAAAAAAATATTTGCCGAGGTATGAAGGACGTTACAGAAATAATAATAAGTAAAAGTGGATAACTGTAGGAAAACAAACCAAAAATACCAATTATCAGAAAGGGCAGATCAACGAGGTCTGCCTTTTTTCATTTCAAAGGAGGAAACACCATGACCATCGAAACCTTATTTGGACCGGAGACAGTTATGCAAAAAACCAAGAGCATCAGGTTCAAGGTAATCAAGGCTGTATACGAGACCATTACCATCAGGGACAGTATTACCAACTACATATCACCAGGCTCAAGATATACATCACCCGACCAGATCTTCGAGACCTTCAAATTCCTCAGGGATGAAACCAAGGAATACTTCATCGCAATCCATCTCGACGGCAAGAACAGGATCATATGCATAGATCAGGTTTCGGTAGGCAGCTTGAACCAGAGCATCGTCCACCCAAGAGAGGTATTCAAGACATCCTTACTTTCATCGGCAGCAGCAATAATCCTTTTACACAACCATCCATCAGGAGATCCGACACCAAGCAGGGAAGACATGGAAATTACGAAGAGGCTAAGAGAAGCAGGAGATCTACTGGGTATCAGGATACTGGATCATATCGTTATCGGTGACACGTATATCTCATTTGTGGAAAGGGGGGTGCTGTAATGAAGTGTGAGTTATGCGGCAAGAGTATTGGTAATGGTGAAGTTGTCAGCGGTTACAGGTATGGAGAGGTAGACAACATAATGGAGGTATTCATACCAGCTAGGGATTCGGCATGGATAGTCATATGTAGAAAGTGCAGTGAAAAAGTATACTGGATGATCTACTCGGAGTTGAAACCTGCCAGATGCCAGATGCAAAGATAGCAAGCCTACCGGCAATAATACCTACCACTAACTACTAACCCAACTAGATCAATAACAAAAAACATAATCAAATCAAGTACACAGGGGCCATAAGGCTCTTTTTTTGTGCCTGAAATTAGAAAGGGGAATAACCATGGCTGTATACAAACGAGGCCAGAAGGGTGTTTTTTACATGAATTTCACGGTTAACGGAGTCAGGGTGTTCAAGAGTACTGGCAAGTATACCAAGAAGGAAGCAAAGCTGGTGGAAGCACTTGAGCGCCAGAAGCTTATGGACGAGGCTAGCTTAACTCCACAGGAGAGAGCTGCTAGAACAATGTTGTCAGAAGCCATCAAGCAGGTATATCAAGCACGATGGAAAGCAAATAAGGATGGTGAATTCAGTCACAACAGAGCACTACGGATTTTGGATTTGCTGGGAGACATTCCTGTAGGGAAGATTGACCAGGATAAGGTTGAGCATTTGATCGGGCTGTTAGATGCTACCGGAATCGAGATATCAACTGTTAACAGGTATCTTGCCATCTTGAAAACCATTCTTCGCCATAAGAGACAGGAATGGGACATCATAAAAATGCGTAAAGAGCGTACCGGACGGATACGGGTCATTACCCATGAAGAAGAAAAGGCAATAGTTTCACTGTTTAAGGAGGGGCATACGTGTAAAAGGGATAAGCATTTTCCTCAAGTAGCCGATTTGGTAATAATTTTGGTTGATACCGGCATGAGGCTAAATGAAGCTTTGAGATTAAGATATGAAGATATCGATTTTGAAGCAAACCTGTTGACTATTTGGGTTAACAAGGCAGATAGGCCACGTAGTATACCTATGACCAAAAGGGTAAGAGGGATATTGGAATCAAGGCAAGAGGGTAATCCGGCTAAACCTTTTGACATCACGATGTATCAGGCTGAGAATTCATGGAAATCCATACGAAAGAAGATGGGTTTTGAGAGTGACAAGGAATTTGTACTACATGCATTGCGGCATACATGTGCCAGCAGGTTGGTGAACAAAGGGGTTGACCTTTATGTGGTGAAGGAGTGGTTAGGCCACAGTACCATTCAGGTTACTGAGAAGTATGCCCACTTGGCTCCTGATAAATTGGCACATGCAGCTAAGATGCTTGAAAAAGATCAAGAAGAATAGGGGGAGGTTAGCAGATATTTGCTACGTTTTTGACGCAGATGCCTATCATATTTATTTAAGATGTAGCAAAAAATGGAGTGTAACATGTTGTTATTACTAGCATGTAAAGCAGGGGCCTGTTCTGCAAAACCTTTATTCAGCGGTTCAAATCCGCTCGCCGCCTCCAATAAAAAAACAAGGGGTTAGCCAAATCAGGCTGGCCCCTTTTTTTTGGTTCGCCGTGTTGACAGGTTGCAAGCGGCTGTTCATGCCATATGTAGCAGGCTACTTCCCTTGATGGCTTGGATCTGAACCCCAATCCCCGGGAATTCAGACCTGAAGAGGAACTGGTTGCTTACAATCGAGGTTTTTTTATTCAAAAAAACCCCTCTCGATCATATCAGCCTTAAGACCAAGGTGAAAAAAGCAGTTGATGCATTTGATAAAACCGCGATTTCGGATAATATTTGGGAAGCTTGCGTATGCCGCAAGGCCGGCAGGTTCAGCTGGGAAGCTTGAATGAGATCATGGGAATGAGTCGGGACACAGCCTTCTGAACTTCCTCGGGTCGGTCTCAAAGGGCCGGAAGCGAAATAAAACCGCAATGGACGTGCCGGTATGCAGAGCGGGCAAGAACGGAAGAGTGAAGGGACTGAGCAGGCTGCCATGGATGTCCTGGCAGGCAACGGCAAGCGGGGAAGGTTCGCGAGGCTTCTCCCGTTTATGGGCCCTGCCTTTGTCGCCAGCGTGGCCTATATGGATCCGGGCAACTTCGCCACCAATATCCAGGGAGGTGCACAGTTCGGCTATGCCCTTCTCTGGGTCATCGTTGCCAGCAACCTGATGGCGATGCTGATACAGACGCTCTCGGCCAAGCTCGGCATAGCCACTGGGTTGAATCTGGCAGAGCATTGCCGCAACCAGTTTCCGAAACCACTGGTCGTGCTGATGTGGGTAGTGATGGAAATTGTGGCCATGGCTACCGATCTCGCCGAGTTCCTCGGGGCGGCGGTCGGCTTCTATCTTCTGTTCGGCATTCCGCTCCTTCCGGCCGGCATTATAACCGCCGTTGCCACCTTTCTCATTCTTGGCCTTGAGCGATACGGTTTCCGCCCGCTCGAAGCGGTGATTACGTCCCTGGTGGGGGTTATTGCTGTCAGCTACCTGTTTGAAACCATCCTGGTCAAGCCCCACTGGGGAGATGTCCTGTATCATGCCGTTGTGCCTCAATTTTCCGGAGCGGAAAGCGTGCTGCTCGCAACGGGGATCCTGGGCGCCACGGTCATGCCCCACGCCATCTACCTTCACTCAGCCCTCACGCAGGGGCGCATTGTCGTCAGGGGGGCGGAGCAGCAGCGTCGCCTGTTCCGCTACGAACTGGTCGACGTGCTGGTGGCAATGGGGCTGGCAAGCATGATAAACGCGGCCATGCTGATAATGGCGGCTTCCACATTTTTCCGGTACGGCCACGCCGAAGTAGGGACCCTGGAACAGGCGCACCTGACCCTGGAACCGTTGCTCGGCCCAGCGGCGAGCGCGCTGTTCGCGGTTGCGCTCCTGGCATCAGGACTTTCCTCCTCATCCGTGGGCACAATGGCCGGCCAGGTCATCATGCAGGGATTCCTGGAGAGGCGCATACCGGTATGGATCCGTCGACTGGTGACCATCATTCCTTCACTGGCCGTTATCGCCGTCGGACTTGATCCCACGCGAACCCTCGTTCTCAGCCAGGTTGTGCTGAGTTTCGGCCTGCCCTTTGCGGTAATCCCCCTGGTTCTTTTTACGAGCCGCAGGAGTATAATGGGGGTGCTCGTAAACCATAAGTACACCACTGTTTTATCCGCGATTGTCGCGTCGCTTATCGTCGCATTGAACATGTATCTGCTGTATCAGATCTTTTTCAAAGGATGACGGATATGTTCTCACACCTTCTGCTGCCGCTTGACGGATCCAGCCTGGCTGAGGCTGCGTTGCCTGCCGCAATCTCCCTTGCCCGGTCCTTTGCGGCCCGGGTCACCCTTTTCCATGTGATCGAGCGTAGCGCGCCGAAGGAAGTCCACGGAGAACGGCACCTGGACGAACCGGAAGGAGCGAAGGCGTATCTGCGGGAAGTGGCCGGCCGGGCCTTCCCGGCAGATGTCCCTGTTGAATTCCATGTGCATGAAGATCCTGAGAACAGCGTGGCCCTCAGCATTGCCCGCCATGCGGATGAGTTCGGGATCGACCTGGTCGTCATGTGCACCCACGGGCGGGGCGGATTGAAGGCCTTCATGTTCGGCAGGATCGCGCAGCAGGCCGCGGCCTTCAGCGCTATGCCGGTGTTGTTCGTTCAGCCGGGCGAGTCGGGGAACGAACGTGAATTTGCATGCCGCCGCCTGCTCGTACCTCTCGACGGGAATTCCGAGCACGAGCAGGGGCTTGCCGTGGCGCGGCAGATTGCGGGTGTCTACGGAGCCGAGATCAACCTTGTTATGGTGGTGCATAAGGTGGATACCCTCCCTGCAGAGGATGCAGCAGCCGCGAGGATGCTTCCGCTCGTCACTTCGGCATTGCTGGGCATAGCCCAGAAGGATGCAGAGGATTACCTCGACGGACACGTGGACCGACTGCGCTCTGAAGGCTTTTCAACGGAAAAGAACGTGTTCAGGGGCGATCCTGTCAGTGCCATTGCGGAGGCTGCCGAACAGAAGAATGCGGACCTCGTTGTCCTTGCGACCCACGCCAAGATCGGGCTGAACGCCTTCTGGTCGCGGAGCGCAACCCCGCAGATTTCGAGAAAGCTGCGCATGCCCATACTGCTGGTGCCGGTCACCGAAAAGGGGCCTGACTGACAAATCTGCAAACCATATAGTTTTTAGTTCGGTGTTTCCGAACGGAAAATAAGCAGGCGCTTTTTGCCGAGCGAGGTGATCTGTGATTCCGGATAACGACCACCACCAATACCGCGGCTTCGAACAGGGGCCGATCCGCCCGCCCAGCGAAGCGGCGAGCCTGCTGGTCCGCATTACCAGGAACTGTCACTGGAACCGGTGCGCCTTCTGTCCTGTCTACAAGGGGGCGCGCTTCTCGATCAGGCCGGTCGAGCATGTGCTGAGTGATATCGACTCAATCGCGGCCCATATTGAGAAGCTTGATCTCATTTCCGCAGGAGGGGGGCTTCTCCTGGAGAATGACGTCCGGGAGGTTTTCAACGCCCTTTCACCGGAGGAGAAGGTTTCTTTCCGCGCCGCGCTCTCCTGGTTCGTGTCAGGCATGGAGTCGGTCTTCCTGCAGGACGCGGACAGTCTTGTGATCCGCCCGGACAGGCTGATCCGGATCATAACCCGCATCAAGAAACATTTCCCGACGGTGAAGAGGATCACTTCCTACAGCCGTTCGGACACCATTGACCGCATATCCCCGGAAAACCTGTGTTTGCTCAGGCAGGCGGGACTCAACCGCATCCACATCGGCATGGAATCGGGCTGCGATGCGGTTCTGGCCTTGATGCTCAAGGGCGTCACGAAAGAGATCCACGTCAGGGCGGGCCTGAAAGTGAAAACTGCGGGGATCGAGCTTTCGGAGTACTATATGCCCGGCCTTGGAGGGCAGGCTCTGTGGGTGGAGCACGCGCAGGATACGGCTGATGCCTTGAACCGCATCAATCCGGATTTCATAAGGCTGCGCACGCTTGCCGTACCTGAGGGGACGCCGCTTGCCGAAATGGTGCGGGACGGGCGCTTCAGAAAATGCCCTGACATCCTGGTTGCGGAAGAGATCCTTCGTTTCCTGGACATACTGGAAGGGGTGACCGGCTACCTGGTGAGCGACCATGCTCTGAACCTTTTACCGGAACTGGAAGGGCGCCTTCCCGATGATGGGGGCAGGATGAAGGACCTGGTCTGGCGCTTCCTGACCATGGAGAGGGAAGAGCGTTTTGTCTATCAGCTGGGCAGGCGGCTCGGTGTCATGTCCCGGCTCGCCGACACCGATGATCCTGCTCTGAGGTCCGAAGTACTCTCAGCGGCAACACGGTTCGGGGCAACCCCGGAAAACATCGATGAAATCACCGACGCAATCGTCCGCCGGTTCATCTGACCGGATTATCTGATATGGTGTCAATAGTACAAATTCATCTCTTCATCAAACATGTACATTGACGATAACCGGTATCGCCAGAAAAGCATCATCTCCGATAATTCCGGTAATGGCCATACCCGCCGTGATGTGACGGATGGCCGCGATAATAACCATTCCATCTGTGCCCTCTGTATGGATACGGTCCGTAACGATTACCGTAATATGGCCCTCCATAATTTCCGTAGCCATATGGCGCTCCATAGTAATAAGCAGGGTAACCGTAATAAGAGTATCCATAGGCTGGATAAGTATATGCAGGGTAAGTATATGGAACTGCAAACGGGATGCCAATACCGAAACTGAAGCTTACTCCGCCATGCGCCAAGGCAACACCCGACGTCATGAGGACTATCGCTAATGCAACGATCAGCCGTTTCATATGACGCACCTTCTTTCTTTAATCCTTCTCTCTTCTTTGAATTATTATAACATAAAGTCTATCCTCGATTAGATCCCGATTTCTGACCGGTTGGCGGAGCTGACGCCCTGACCTTGGCACAATGGCCAAACCGGTGCTTTAATGTCCGTCGGTGGCAAATCACGGAAATCAGAGGAAAAAGATTTTCCTCAATAAGTTTCCGTAATAACGGTTGTCTGCTATAGTTTCTTACAGCCTTATGGAAAACATGGCAAATACCGCCCGCATTGTTGCGCGGTCACACATCCTCGCCTGTCCAAGTTTTCAGCCTGCAAGATCCGTTGGCAAAGGGCGAGTTGAGGAAAGGAATCTACCTGTGCGCACGAATATCGTTTTCACCCTGACCGGGCCCGACCGGATCGGGATCGTGGAGGCAGTTACCGGGCTGGTGCTGGATCATGACGGAAATGTGGAAACCAGCCGCATGGCCAGGCTGGGGGGCGAGTTCGCGGTGCTGATGCTCATATCCCTGCCCCAGGAGCGTCTGGCCGGCCTGGAAGCGGAAACGGCGGTCCTGGAGGAAAAGGGTTACAGGGTCTCGATCAGCCGGACCGGGAAGAGCTATGCCGATGTCCATCACGGCTGGTTCCCTTTCCGGATCGAAGTCCATGGCGCGGACCATGAGGGGATCATCCACGAAATAGCCCACTACCTGTCAAAGTGCGGCATCAACATAGAGTCGATGGATACGGGAACCGTGCGGGCGCCGGTCAGTGGTGCTCCGCTGTTTTCCATGATCGCGCTGGTTACCGTGCCTCCCGACCTGGTGGGCCAGGGGTGGGAGTCTGATCTGGAAAAAGTCGGCCATGGGCTGAACGTGGATGTCAAGGTTACCGAAGTCACCGGGAAACATCTGCAGTGAAGGGACTATGCCCGGTGCTTTTTCCCGGCATTTTGCGTCGATGGAACCGTGCCGGTGAGAGGGGTGCGTGCATCCGTGCTATAATGAAAGCTGACAAATAACGACGGTACGAGGAAATTTTATGGCCTACTCCGCGCTCCTTACTGATCTTTACCAGCTCACCATGCTGGCCGGCTATTTCGAAAAGAAGATGCACGAAACCCCGGCAGTCTTCGACCTGTTTTTCCGCAAGCCCCCTTTCCTGGGGGGGTACGCGGTTTTCGCCGGCCTCGAACCCGCCCTGAATTACCTGTCCTCTCTCCGTTTTGCCGCCGATGACCTTTCCTACCTCAAGAGGCTCCGCTTATTCAAGCCGGACTTTCTGGACTATCTGGAGGGATTCCGCTTCAGCGGCAGTGTAACCTCCATGGCAGAGGGCACGGTGGCGTTTCCCCTCGCGCCCCTGTTGACCGTGGAGGCTCCCATGGCCGAGGCGCAACTGGTGGAGACGGCGCTCCTGAACATCATCAATTTTCAGACTCTGGTTGCCACGAAAGCTGCCAGGATTGTGACCATGGCCGGATCGGGCGAGGTGGTGGAATTCGGGTTGCGCCGCGCACATGGCCCGGACGGAGGCCTGAGCGAGGTCCGTGGAGCCTATGTCGGCGGAGTCAGGAGCACGAGCAATGTCCTGGCCGGGAAGATTCTCGATATACCGGTCAAGGGGACCCACGCCCACAGCTGGATTATGGCATTCCCGGACGAACTGTCGGCCTTTCGCGCCTATGCGGAAGTCTTTCCCGACAGCAGCGTTCTCCTGGTGGATACCTATGACACATTGGAAAGCGGCATTCCAAATGCCATCATAGTCGCCGGAGAGCTTCGCGACAGGGGGTGCCGCCTGGCAGGTGTCCGGCTCGATTCGGGCGACCTGGCGTACCTGAGCCGCGAGTCCAGGCGCATGCTGGATGAGGCGGGATTCCCCTACGTAAGGATACTGGCTTCCAACGAGCTGGATGAATATATCATCCGCTCCATTCAGGAAAATGACGGGCGCGTCGATATCTACGGCGTCGGTACCAGGCTGGCGACCTGCCAGGGGGAGGGAGGCGGTGCGCTTGGCGGTGTTTACAAGCTGGTCCGTTTTGGAGACAAGCCCAAGCTGAAGGTGACCAGCGACATTGCCAAGAGCACCATCCCGGATCGCAAGCGCCTGCTCAGGGCCGTTGGCGTGGATGGGAAATTTCTCATGGACATAATGTGCCGGATGGATGAAGTTCTCAAGCCTGGTGAAGTGGTCTTCGACCCGACGAACCCCACCCGGAACAAGCCCATCCCTGCCGGCGCGCACTTGGTCGATATGCGTTCGGTAGTGATGAAGGAAGGTGAAATAACCGGACCATCGCCGTCCCTGGACGAGATGGCGGACAGGTGCCGGGAGCAGATGGGTTGCCTTCCCGAAGGTGTGTTGCGCCTGGAAAACCCGCACCGGTACAAGGTGTCCGTGAGCAGGAGCCTGAATGATCTGCGCATGCAGCTCATTGACGAGGTCCGGAGGGGTTACCCTCACTCAGTTGTTCGGTCTTGAGCTGGTGATGAAAGGGGGAAGGAAAGGTGAAGGGGTCGGCCCTGCTGATCGTTGATGTGCAGAATGATTTCTGCCCCGGAGGAAGCCTTCCGGTTGCTGAAGGGGACGAGGTGGTGCCGGTTCTGAACGGCTATGTGACGTTGTTCAGGGCAAAGGGCCTGCCGGTTTTCGCCTCCCGTGACTGGCACCCGGCTGATTCGGGCCACTTCAGGGTCAATGGCGGGATATGGCCGGTTCACTGCGTCCAGGGAACCGGCGGAGCAGGGTTCCATCCGGGACTCCTGATGCCAAATGACGTGGTCGTCTTCTCCAAAGGAATGGATCCGGGAGAGGAAGGATATTCATCTTTTGACGGAGTGGACGAAAACGGGATTCCTCTGTCTGCCTTCCTGCGCAAAATGGGGGTGGAGAGAATTTACGTGGGAGGGCTTGCAACCGACTACTGTGTCAGGCATACGGTACTTGACGGGCTCGCCAAAGGATTTGCGGTAACAGTTCTGGTTGATGCGATCCGTGGAGTGAATCTCGAATCGGGTGATTCAGAGGAGGCGATCCGGGAGATGGTTAAGGCTGGCGCTATTATTGTGATACTGGAAAATTTGGAGGATATCCCAGCATAGAAAAAGGCAGGGGCCTGACGCCCCTGCCTTTTTCTATTGCTTATAGCCTGTCTCAGCCCTGGCGGGCAGTTATCATGTGGAGCGATTTTGCGTAATTGGCGTCTGTGGCCTTGCGGATCTCTTCCAGGACTGAGGCGGGCACCGGCGAGTCAAGGGAGAGGATGACCATTGCTTCGCCCTTTTTCTCCCTTCGGCCGAGGTTCATGGCAGCGATGTTGATTTCGTGCTGCCCGAGCAGCATCCCTATCTTGCCTATCATTCCCGGGCGGTCCTGGTAGCTCAGAATGAGCATGTACTCTTCAGGTGTGAAATCTACCTGGTAATCGCGCAGTTGAACGATGCGCGGAATTCCCTCGAAATGTGTTCCCGCGATGATGCGCCTTTCATTGGGGCCTTCGATGGTTATGGTAAGCATGTTGGAGAAGGATCCCGGTTCGGTGAGCTTTACCTCTTCCACGGCGATGCCCATGTTTTCCGCCACCAGCTTGGCATTCACCATGTTCACGTCCTGCTCCACCTTGCGGTTGAGAAGAGCGGCCAGGCCGCAGACGGTGATGGGCGTCGTGCAGTGTTCTGCGATGCCCCCCGCATAGGTGAAAGTCACCTTGTTCATGTTGGTGTCCAGCAGCTGGACGACGAAATCGCCCATTATGTTAACCAGCCTGAGGAAGGGGCGCATCTGCTCCATAAGGGTCAGGTCGAAGCGCGGGATGTTCACGGCGTTTTCCAGGGGCTGCTCGTCCAGGTAGCGGATGACCTCGCGGGCAACGTCCACGGCCACGTTTACCTGCGCTTCACTGGTGGAGGCGCCGAGGTGGGGAACCGAAACCACCCTCTCGTGGGCGATCAGGTTCTTGATGATGTCCGATTTGGGAGGCTCCTCGCTGTAAACATCTACGGCCGCGCCCTTCACTTTTCCGCTGTTCAGAGCGTTCAGCAGCGCCTCTTCGTTCACGATGCCGCCCCGTGCGGTGTTGACGACGATTACGCCGTCTTTCATGCGGGCGAATTCCTTCTCGCCGAGAAGATTCTTTGTGTCCTCGTTCTTGGGGATATGAAGGGTGATGATATCAGCGGTGGTGATGATTTCATCCAGTGAGACCAGGCGTATGCCAAGGTCCTTGGCCCGCTTTTCAGATACGAAGGGGTCGCAACCTATGACTTCGCATTCGAACGCCTGGAGCCGGGTGACCACTCGGCCGCCGACTTTGCTCAGTCCCACGACGCCGGCAACCTTGCCCTTCAGCTCTGAGCCCATGAATGCCGACCGGTTCCACTCACCCCGCTTGATGCTGGCGTCTGCCTTGGGGATATGGCGGCAGAGGGAAAGCAGCAGCGCCAGGGTATGCTCGGCAACGCTGTTGGTATTGCCGAACGGTGCGTTCAGGACGATGATGCCCTTTGCGCTTGCCACTTCCACGTCCACGCTGTCGATGCCGACCCCTGCCCGAGCCACCAGCTTCAGTTTTTTCCCCGCCTCGAGAACATCCCGGTCGACCTTGGTGGCGCTCCGGGTGATGATGGCGTCGTACTCGCCGATGGTGGCAATCAGCTCCTCCTTGCTCAGCCCGAGCTTGACGTCTACCTGCACGCGCGGGTCCTTCTCCAGGACCAGCAGCCCTTCGTGGGCGAGCTTTTCAGTAACGATTACTTTCATGTCCACTCCTTGTAATGGGTAGTGTACCAAAACCTAAACGGGTTTTAGTTAAGGTAAAACATCATAACTGCCGGAATGAAATAATGCAAGAAAATCAGGTTGACGCGGAGCGGATCTAGTTTCTGGTGAGGGAATTTCCGGATTATTGAGTTGAACCCGGGTTGCAGGGAAAAGCACCCTTTACGGATGGAAACCGGTTCAGTACCGGTAGCGTTTCATCAGGTCCTGGTAACAGTCGATGCGGCGGTCGCGCAGGAACGGCCAGATGCGCCGGACGTTTTCGCTGCGGCCGGGGTCTATGTCGACGGTAAGCAGTTCCTCGTTTTCGGTTCCGGCCTGTGCGAGCAGTTCCCCCTGGCATCCGGCGGCGAAGCTGGTGCCCCAGAACCGTATCCCGCTGCCATGCCCGTCGGGGCTCGGTTCGAAGCCGACCCTGTTGACGCTGAGGACCGGTATGCCGTTGGCCACTGCATGCGCGCGCTGTATGGTCATCCATGCGTCCCGCTGGCGGACCTGTTCCTCGGCCGTGTCGTCCGGGTCCCAGCCGATTGCGGTGGGGTAGATGAGCAGTTCCGCGCCTGCCAGGGCCATGAGCCGTGCGGCTTCCGGATACCACTGGTCCCAGCACACCAGGACCCCAAGTCTGCCGATAGATGTGTCGACGGGTTTGAAGCCCAGATCGCCAGGGGTGAAGTAGAATTTCTCGTAAAAACCGGGGTCGTCGGGTATGTGCATCTTGCGGTAGGTTCCTGCTATGCTCCCGTCCTTTTCAAAAACGACAGCGGTATTGTGGTAGATTCCGGGAGCGCGTCTCTCGAACAGCGATGCGACTATCACGATGCCGCATTCCCGGGCGACAGTTGCGAGAAGCCCGCTCGTGGGGCCGGGAACGGGTTCGGCCAGATCGAAGTTGCGGGTATCCTCGGTCTGGCAGAAATAGGGACCGGCATGAAGTTCCTGGAGAATGGCCAGGGATGCGCCGTCGGCCGCTGCCCGGCGGATTCCGCTGGCGCTCTTTTCAAGGTTCGCGGTCCTGTTGTTGCTGCAACTCTGCTGCACCAGGGATATTTTCAAGGCAAAACTCCTTTGGGAAGCTGCATGGTGACGCAATGGAGCGAACCGTGCTGCAGGATCAGCGGCAGGCAATCGATCCCGATCACTTCCCGTCCGGGGAAGGCAGACCTGACAACGTCTGTTGCAACGGAGTCGTTTGCATCCCGGTAAGAGGGAACCAGCACCGCCCCGTTTATCACGAGGAAATTGGCGTACGTGGCAGGCAGCCGGTTGCCTTCTTCATCGAACCGGGCCGAAGGCCAGGGCAGGGGCAACAGTCGGTAAGTCCTGCCGCTGGCGGTTCGGAAGCATTCGAGTTCCATGGTCATTGCCTGCAGTGGCTCGAAATGGATGTCGTCCACGTCGTCGCAGAAAACGTGGAGTATGGTGTCTCCCGGACAGAGCCGGGCCAGCGTGTCGATGTGCGAATCGGTATCGTCTCCTGCCAGGAAGCCGTGGTGGAGCCAGAGGTGGCGGTCGAATCCCATGTGCCGTGAGAGTTCCTCCTGGATCTGCTGCCGGTCGAGATGGGGGTTGCGATTGGGGCCCAGCAGGCATTCAGCCGTGGTCAGGAGTGTCCCATTCCCATCGCTCTCGATACTCCCCCCTTCGAGGACAAGGCCGATTGTTTCAATCGGTGCGATACCCAATGCTCCAAGGTCATGCAGCCTTCTGCTTGCCTGGTTGTCCTGGTCGGCGGGGAACTTGAGCCCCCAGCCGTTGAAGGAGAAGTCCAGAAGCAGCGGGCTGCCGTTGTCGAGGACAGTGATCGGCCCGTAATCGCGGGTCCAGGTGTCGTTGGTGTCCACTTCCCAGATGGAGACCATTTCCATCGATGCCCCGGCCCGGCGCAGTTTTTCCGCTACCGGCTCCTGCCGCGGCGCCAGGATGAGTACCCGCTCGAAGCGGCTGATGGTTGCGGCGATTTCGCAGAAGACCGGCTCCACCAGGGAGAGGTGGGGTTTCCAGTCAGTATTCTCATGGGGCCAGGCGAGCAGCACGCCGTCCTGCTCTTCCCATTCTGCGGGGAGTCTTCTTGATCTCATGGGCAAGCCTATACCATCCTTTGAACGCTTCGTCAATCGTGAGGTCTTGGTCCTCGGAATGTCAAGGAAAAAACTTATGCATCGCTTGATTTTTTCAGCTTTTCCAGCTATGATTCAACTTTCCGTAAACCTGCAGAACCGTGTAGACCCGCCCCCGGCAGAGCGACGAAGCCAGGGTTTTTTTGTTTCATGAACCAGGTTGGTTGCAGAGTCGCCGTTAACGGGAACACCAAGGAGAGAAATGAATTCGATGGTTGTTGCATGCCCTGTCTGCCGAAAAAAGACCCCCTGGGAAGGAAACCCCTTCCGCCCCTTCTGCTCCGAGAGGTGCAAGATGCTGGACCTGGGGGCCTGGGCAAAGGAAGAGTACCGCATTGCTGGCGACAAGGCCCGTGATGATGAAGGTGAAAAAGAGGATGCGTCGTGAGCGGCGCGTCAATGATGACCTGAACTCCCGGTAATTGAATCAGGGACGCCTTCGCGCCTTGGCGAGCGGGTAATGCCTCTTGTTTTTGCATATAAGACAATTGAGGCTGCCCGACGAAGTTCACGCGACGCAACAGTCTCAAAACGAAGCCAGCGACGATTGACCCCGGCATACCGCTCGCAAGGCATTCAGGCGCCCCTGATTCAAGTTATCGATTCGAAGTGATTTGAGCTAGTACTTAACAAACTTGGGATTATCATAAAGCAGTTTCCAGATCGGAAAGAGGGGATTTTTTGTCCTGGCAAGGAAATCAAGGGGTTGCGCGGAGGCATACTGTGGTATGTCGCACAAGCAACCCTGCAGATTGACACAGCCAGGGCGGACAATCCAGACTTACCGGATTGGACAGCAAGGGCTGCCCTTCAGGGTGAGTCCGAAGGACGAATCAAAAGCGCCCTTTCCGGATGGAAACTATAGTGAGGAGTAACCATACCATGTCACAAATTCGCTTGAGATTCGCTCCCAGCCCGACCGGCTATCTCCACGTGGGCGGTGCACGTACCGCCTTGTTCAACTGGCTTCTGGCCCGCAAGGAAAAGGGCACATTCATCCTCCGCATCGAGGACACCGATGTGGCCCGCTCGACCCAGGAATCCACAGACGCCATTCTCGAGGGGATGACTTGGCTGGGCCTGGACTGGGACGAAGGCCCATTCTACCAGTCCGAGCGTTTTCCCGTCTACCGTGAGTTCGTGGAAAAGCTCATGGCGGAGGGCAAGGCGTACAAATGCTACTGCAAGGCTGAGGAGTTGGACAGGAAAAGGGAGCTGGCCATTGCCGAGGGCCGCAAACCCAAGTACGACGGTACCTGCCGTGGCGTGGAGGACCGTCCGGGCGCCCCCTACGTGGTCCGCTTCCGGAGCCCGGAAGAGGGCGAAACGGCGTTCGACGACCTGATCAAGGGCCGCATCTCGTTCCAGAACGATGAACTTGACGATTTGATCATCCAGCGTACCGATGGCACCCCCACTTACAATTTTACAGTGGTGATCGACGATGCCACGATGGGGATCACCACGGTTATCCGCGGCGACGACCATATCAACAACACTCCGCGGCAGATTCAGCTCTATGAGGCCCTGGGCTACCCGGTGCCGAAGTTCGCCCATGTGCCCATGATCCTGGGCGCCGACAAGGCGCGGCTTTCCAAGCGCCACGGGGCGACGAGCGTCATGGCGTACCGCGACATGGGATATCTGCCGGAAGCAATGGTCAATTACCTGGTCAGGCTGGGATGGAGCCACGGTGACGACGAGATATTCAGCATGGAAGAGCTGATCGAGAAATTCACCATCGAGGGGGTGGGGCGCTCCGCCGGGGTGTTCAACCCGGACAAGCTGCTCTGGCTTAATTCACACTACATCAAGACCGGCGATCCCGTCCGTCTGGCGGGTCTCCTGCTGCCGTTCCTGAAGGAGCGGGGCGTCGATGTCACGGGAGGGCCTGATCTGGCCGCGGCTGTCCGCACCCTCCAGGAACGCTCCCACACCATGCTTGAAATGGCTGACGGGGCGGTGATCTACTACCGGTCCGATTTCGAATACGACGCGAAAGCGGCGGCAAAGTCGTTCGCGCCGGCCGGCAGGGAGTTGTGCGCTGACCTGGCGGTACGTTTCGAACAGGTGGAAACACTTAATCACGATGTAATCGCTTCCATATTCGACGGTATTTGCGCCGATCGCGGGGTCAAGATGAAGGATGTCGCCCAGCCGGCCAGGTTTGCCGTCACTGGCGGAGCGCCGTCACCGGGCATTTATGAAGTGATGGAGGTGCTCGGCCGTGACGAGACGGTGCGCAGGATCCGGCGGGCGCTGGAGCAGTTCGGCTCCTGATCTGCCGGGTGGTCCGCGGCGGATTGTTACCATGTAAACACCAGCTAACCGTGCCTTTATGCCTGAACGATACTTTCAAATCAACCGTAGTGACATTGCCTACTTCCGATTCATCCTGGAAGCTTACGAAGGACTTGCGACCTTGAGTACGCTGGATGCCCGGAAGGGAACCGTCGTGCTTTCGATCCCCGGTGATTTCGTTGATGATGTCGATTCACTTCTGGCCGCTCTCGGGGAAGAGATCATGATGACGGAGATCGACAACCCGGTGGGGGCGCCCTTTTTCACGAGACAGGAGGCCGATGATGGCGCTCGATGACATGGATATTTCCCGGATTCTTCGGACCGCCCTGTCCGGAGGCGGCGAATTTGCCGACATCTACTTCGAGGAAGGAAGTTCCACCTCGGTGGTCTGCGAGGAAGGAAAAATAGAAAAGATCCTGGCCGGAACCGACCGGGGCGTGGGCATCAGGGTCATATCCGATCTCAGGACTGCTTACGCCTTTACCAACGAGATCACCGAAGCCGCGCTGCTCGACCTGGCCGGTACGGTCAGCAAGGCGGTCAGGGGGCGGCAATTCGGCGCAGCGATCGACATGCGGTCGAAGGTCGTCGCAAACGGGTTCCCCATTGCCGTTTCACCGGAAACCGTGCCGCTGCAGGACAAGGTGGCTCTTGTGCGGCGGGCAGACGAGGCTGCCCGGGGGATGGATGACCGGGTGCGCCAGGTCATGGTGGTCTACCGTGACGGCAGGGTTAAGACGCAGATAGCCAACTCCCTGGGGGAGTTCATCGAGACCGGCAGAACCGGTACCGTGTTCCTGACGCAAGTTGTGGCAAGTCAGGGAGACGTAGTCCAGACCGGGTATGAGCCGGTCGGCGGGTACCGCGGACTGGAGATCTTCGATGCCAGGAGCCCGGAAGAAGTGGCGCGCGCCGCGGCCGGCAGGGCACTGATGATGCTCCGGGCCCCCAAGGCCCCGGCCGGCATGATGCCGGTGGTCATTTCATCGGAAGCCGGAGGCACCATGGTCCATGAAGCGATCGGCCACGGGCTTGAGGCGGACCTCGCCCAGGCGGGCATGTCGGTGTATACGGGCAAAATTGGCACTGTAGTTGCTTCTCCTCTGGTAACGGTCATCGATGACCCGACCATACCACATGCCCGGGGTTCTTATTCCCATGACGATGAGGGGGTTCCATCCCGAAGGACGGTACTGGTGGAGAAGGGGGTCCTGAGGGGCTATCTGTATGACCGGCTGTCTGCCATGAAGGACGGCTGCCGGTCAACCGGCAACGGGCGGAGGGAATCATATCACGCCAAGCCCATAGTGCGCATGTCCAACACACTTATCGCACCGGGTGACACTCCACCCGAGTCCATCGTGAGGGAAGTGGAACGGGGACTGTTTGTCAGGAAGATGGGTGGGGGACAGGTCAATACCGTCACAGGTGATTTCGTTTTCGAGGTATCCGAGGGATATCTGATCGAAAAAGGATGCATCGGAGAGGCGGTACGCGGCGCGACGCTGACGGGAAATGGCCCGGAAGTGCTGAAAAAGGTGACAAAAATCGGCACCGATCTGGGTTTCGCTATCGGTACTTGCGGCAAAGACGGCCAGGGTGCTCCCGTTTCGGATGCCCAGCCCACACTGCTTATTTCGGATATAACCGTGGGCGGAGCCGTGTGACAGCGGGTTTTTCATACTGGCCGATAACTTCTAGTGGTGAGTGTTTGCAGCTAATATCAACGCTATGACATGAGGATTCGCCGCCATGTTTCCCGATGAAACGACGAACATAAAACCGCTGGAAATCCTTGAACTGCTTCGCGGCTACCCTTTTCTCGAGGACTATTTCCTGGCCCTTTTTCATGAAAAGGACGGCATCGTGACCCGGCTCGGGTCTGGTGTTCACTTGTGCAGCCTCCTTGCGGGGAACCTGCTGTGTGGCGACAAGTGCGAAGCATCCTTCGAAAAAGCGGTCCGGCTTGCCGTGGAGAAGGGAAAGCCCATGGTCTTCAACTGCAAGGCCGGGCTGATGAATTTTGCCGTGCCTTTTCAGCCGAGGGATGAAATCCGCTACTGTTTCGTCGGTGGCGGGGTTCGCAACCGTACTCTCGATGTCTTCATGGCCGAAGAAATGGCCAAGTCAGGCCGGGCTGACGCGTTCCAGCTCCTGGACAGGCTTGAGGAACTGCCTTCCGCTACAGTCCAGGAAGTCAAGGACGCCGCGGGCAAATTGTCCAAGCTTCTGCTGGCGCTCGATCAGGACAGCCTCCAGTCCCGGCTCCTGGAAAAGACCATGGAACGTTTCCAGTCCGTTTCCGGGATAGTATCACAGATAGACCGGACTGCTTCGGTTGCTGAACTGACGAGACTTCTATCGGAGACCTTGGGAGTGGTTTTCGACCGCTCGAAGATAGCGCTCGGCTTGCGGGACAGTCAGGGCTGCCGGGTATTCGGAATCGTCGGATTGCCTGCCTCTCTTCGGACCCTGACGGACAGCGGGTTAGAGCTGCTGTTCCCGCGGGGCGGAGTTGCTGTTGCCAGGCTTACCGCAAAGACACTGGCCGATTGTTTCCCTGAGGCAGGCGCTGAACGGGCCGTTTGCGTCCCTGTTGCATCGGGTGAAGAGATTGCCGGTTTTCTGGTTTTTTTCGATGCCGATATCAGTCAGCGCGACGGATTGCTGGTTTCCATGGTCGCGGAACGCATTTCTTCGCGGATCAACCAGTTTCGCAAGGACGAGGCGCGAAAGCGGGAAAGTTCGCTGGCAGCGCGCTTCATGGCGGTGCTTTCAGCCATTTCGGCCGCGGAAAGCAGGCGCGATGTCTACCAGTCGATTCTTGAAACGGCTGCCGACCTGATCCGTGCTTCGTCAGGTTCCCTCATGCTGGTGGATGAGAGCGGCAGAAATCTGCGGATTGAATCCGTGAAGGGAATGAATCTCCAGCTGGCGCGCAGCATGAGCGCCCGGGTCGGCCGCGGCATAGCCGGCAAGGTTGCTGAAACGGGAGAACCGCTCCTGGTAACGGATATTGAAAAGGATTCCAGGGTACGGATCGCGAACAGGACCCGCTTCAGGACCAAGTCCTTTCTCAGCATCCCGTTGCGGGTGAAGGGGAGCGTCATCGGAGTGCTAAACCTGTCGGACAAGGGTGACGGGACCGTTTTCACGGCAGAAGACCTGGATTTGCTGACTGAAGTGGCGAGATATGCCTGCGTGGTTCTGGAGAGGACCGAATTCAGTGAGAAGGCTGCCCGGTTGGAGGACATGACCGTCACTGATCCCTTGACCGGCCTCTATAACCGGCGCTATCTGGAGCTGAGGCTTGAAGAGGAGATAAGCAGGGGGGTACGCCATCAGCAAAGCTTTACCCTGATGTTCGTGGACCTGGACAACTTCAAGGTTTACAACGACCTTTGCGGCCACGCTGCCGGGGATGTGGTGCTCAAGAAGACCGCACGGCTGCTGAAGAATTCCGCCCGGCAGATGGATGTCGTAACGCGTATCAGCGGAGAGCGTTTCTGCATCATCCTTCCGGCAACTCACGGGAGGGATTCCCTTAGCGTTGCGGAAAGATTCCGTTTCGAGGTGGAGCGTGCCGGGTTCTCCCACGAGGAAAATCTTCCCCTTGGGCGTCTCACCGTCAGCATCGGGCTGGCAACTTTTCCAGGGAACGGGAATGACGTCAATGCGTTGATGAACTCGGCCGAGATAGCGCTGCAGCGTGCGAAGATAGCGGGGCGCAACAGGGCGGTGCATTTTGAAGCTTCCCTGTCACCCCAAACTCAGGCGATAGCCCCCCCTGCGAAAATTCCGAAGCTGGTCAAGGTTTCCGCTTGACGGCAAAGAAAAAGCCGCTTCCCATTCGGGAAACGGCTTTTTTTTTGATCAAAGAGGATTCCCGCGTCTTTTGGAGCGAACCTTTGAAGCAAACAGGCTATCCCCTTCTGCCAGGCCATGGATCTCGTCCTCCCTGAAGAGTTTTATGGCGCCGAAAAGTCCGTCATACCCTGGATAGCGGATTACCTGCCCCTCACGGAGGCGCCTTATCGCCTCAGCCAGCAGCGACGATTCTTTGCGGATTTCATCAATCGATGCGAAAACGAGGAGGCCGAATTCGGAACCGAAACGGGAGATCAGGCTGCAGTAGAAATGCGCGACTTCCTTTGATGCCGGCCCCACGGCACGGATTTCCCCTATTATTTCGGGCAAAGGGACCATGCTGAAGACATCCGGCGATTCCGGCCGGAACACGGCATGTTCGCGGTCTGCAAGTTCCTTTACCCTGTGGAGGACTCCGACGGTGACGGGCCTGCCGCAAACGGGGCAACGCCCGTTGAGCCGGCGTGTTTCCTTCGGTTCAAGACAGACTTCACAACCGCGATGCCCGTCAAGATGGTATTTCCCTTCTTCGGGGAAGAATTCGATGGTGCCCCGGAATGTTTTGCGCGAGTTTTCCTTCAGTGAGTCGCGCAGGGAAAAGAAATCGAACCCGGTGGAGAAGATGTTGGCTTCTCTACCGAGACGGGAAGGGGAGTGGCAGTCGGAGTTTGATATGAGGGCGAAGCGGTCCAGAGCGGAGACCATCCTGTTCATGGCCGGGTCGGAAGAGAGTCCCGTCTCCAGGGCGAATACCTCGGAATGCAGATCACCGAAGCATTCCTCGACAGTGTCGAACCCCGATTTGGAGCCGAACAGGGAAAACCAGGGTGTCCAGATATGGGCCGGTACGAGGAAACCTTCCGGCGCTTCCTCAAGCACGATTTCCAGCAGATTTCGCGAGTCCAGCCCCAGGATCGGACGGCCGTCAGATTCGATATTGCCTATCCGGCGAAGTCTGGATGCAACCCGTTCCGCCGATTCGAAATCCGGCAGGTAAATCAGGTTGTGAACCTTTCGTACCGAGCCGTGTTTTTTGTAGATGCAGCTTATTTCAGCGGAGAGCATGAAGCGCACTGGGGAGTCAGGGAGTGAAATCCCGGGAAAGGGTGATGGAACGTCCTTGTCAACCAGCCGGTAAAAACCCGGTTCTGCCGGCTCAAGTTCCTCTTTCAAGCGTGACAGCCAGCCCGGATGGGTGAAATCGCCTGAACCGATGACGTGGATACCCTTGATGCGAGCCCAGGCGGACAGGCCCGCAGGGTCGCTGGAAATGCTGGTGGCTCTTGAAAAAGGCGAGTGGACGTGCAGGTCGGCGATATAATCCATTGCTGGGCTCCTTCCGTGTATGCATTATACACGTAGACTACACGGCAGTTGCCGGCTGTGTCCAGCAGGTTTTATCCGCACGGACGACAACCGCGAAACCCGACACTATGACGTTGGCAAAAATTTCCTGCGTGACGATCCTGTGGGTATCTGGGATACTGTATTCATGGATGGGGAAATGAAAATAGCCGGTACGTCTGCGGAAGAGTGGCTGGCCATACCGCACGAACCGGGGGAAATCCAGTGGCTTGGCGGCGATTCGTCCCGGAGAAAGGCCGAGCTGTGGGCGCTGGTGCTGGAGTCCCGCGGGATTCCATTTCGACTGGAACGCAGCGGTCATGGATTGCAGCTCCTGGTACCTGCTGCATACATGGATGCGGCAGTTGAGGAGTTGTCCCTTTTCGAGGAGGAAAACCGCGACTGGCCGCCCTTGCCACGTGACATTCCCTCCTCTTCGGACAACACCATGTCAACATTGTCCATCCTTGTCCTGGTGGCTGTTTTCCATAACCTGATCCGACTCCGGGTGTGGCTGCCGGGCAAATTGCCGCCGGATTGGATCGCGATCGGCAGCGCCGACAGCGAGAAGATCCTGCAGGGACAGTGGTGGCGGCTGGTGACGGCTCTCACCCTTCACGCCGATTTCCTGCACCTCCTGGGCAACCTGGCGATCGGCGGAATCTTCATTGTCTTTCTTTGCCGTTACCTCGGTTCGGGCCTGGCCTGGGCGATGCTTTTGGGCGCCGGTGTCCTGGGCAACTTCGGAAATGCTCTCCTCCAACCGGTTAACCATCAATCCATTGGTTCTTCAACGCTTGTCTTCGGAGCGGTCGGACTCCTGGCATCACTGAATATAACCGGAATGCGCCAGCTTTCCTGGAAGAACTGTTTCCTTCCCTTTGCAGGAGCAGCGGCCCTCCTCGCCCTTCTCGGCACCGAGGGAGAACGTGCCGACCTTGGCGCCCATGTGTGCGGCTTTGCTTCGGGCGTCGTCCTTGGCCTGGCAGCAGGATTCCTGGTCGGAAGGTTCGGAAGACCCGGCATGCTGCTGAACGTATTGCTCTCGTCAGCAGCTGCCTGTACGGTTGCCACAGCATGGTTTTTTGCAGTCGGCTAGCAGGCGGGCTGCTGTCTGGAATGAAGTACTGATTTGTCAGGGACAGAATTATTATGATTCTTTTTCCCTGAGTTGATAGGGTCGGCGGAGCAAATTGTATTTCGGGACAAAGGATGTGTTATGTATCTGAAGATATATCGCATGTTTATAACTGCGCGTATTGAAAAGAGTGCTTCCGGGATGTAAAATGCTTGAACCATAACTATTTGAAATCAGCCGACAATTGGCTAACATATCGAATTTGTTGCCAAATTGTCGGCTGATTATGAATTGGGCAATTTGCAGGTCACTTCAGAAAGAAGAGCACTTTCCGGTTTTCTGAACAGGGTTATCCACAGGTTGCCAACAATAATTGTTGAGAACGTGTTGCAGTGCTCAGACAACTCCGGTTCCGGTTTAAGGACCCCTTCAGCGTATCACTTACCTTCCCCTGCCATGCCCTTTACCATGCCCGCCGCCTGGATAGCCTCCCCCGCCCTGATCGTTGTAGCCTTTCCCATGGCCTTTGAAATCATTGCCCCTGCCGTGACGCTCGGCCGGACGGAATCCCCTGTAACCAGGGCCTTGGTGGTCATGATACTTGCGATAGTAATTGTCCCTGTAGTAGTGGACCTTGTTCACGGGGTATTTGCGAAGCCCGTATGGTACATTCCCATGGGGAACAGTGGCCCACGGGCCATTGTAATAAGGCGATGAATACCAGACGCCGCCCCGTGGCTGGTAGTAGCGTCCTCCATAATAGTAGAAATCATAGGGTACCCCGACGGCTACATAAAATCCGAGCTGCGGAGGCATTACAAACTGTGGAGGGGCCGCGACAACAACAGGAGGTCCGATATTGATTCCCACGCTGACACCCACGTTAGACGCCTCGGCACGGGAAAACGGAATCAGCGCGGCAACTGCCAGGCAAAACAGATACTTTTTCATGCGTAACTCCTTTCGGGCCGGTAGTGCTACTCGTTCTTCAAGCCAGGCCCTGATAATGTTTTTTTCTGGTGCTAAAAACGCCCTTCATCTGAAAAGGTTTACAAATATTTTGTCGAATCCGGGACGGCCTTTAAGCGTGTTCCTTGCAAGCAACTGGATGAAAGGGTTTGCACAGATGTGAGTTTTCCTTTATCATCAATCCAATTTAGATGCCTGAGGAGGGACAGCTTATGAAATTGGCAGGACTCATGCTTGGAATTCTTGGAATGGTCTGCTCATGCGTGCCGCCAGGGTATCAGGGCACAATGGATACCGCTCGCGACATAGGGAGATCCCTGCCTTCGGGTACGGACGATGGTGGCCAGCCTGATGATGTCTCCCCGGCCTGCGCACGGCTGAAGACGCAGCCGGTGAAGGTTCGGCAGCTTTACGAAGACTACTACGGTACAATTCTTACGAGTGACAGGTCATGGCTCAACACGCCCGGAGGGGGCTACCGGTGGGGGATAGCAAACGAGAAACCCCTCAGCATGGCTTATTTCGCTGCCTATGTGAAGCCGGCTGGCAAATACGCCCGTTTCAGGGCTCGCATTTATATCGACAAGGGCATTAAGGACAAATTGTACTTTGCTTTCCGTGCCGAGGCGCGGGACGGTGAAGTGATCAAAAACCTGGCAATCCGGCCTGGGGAGACCAAAGCGGTGGATTTGGACATAAGCGGCGTGAGGAAACTTTTCATAGGCACGGAACTGAGGATCAATCATGATACGGCGCGAAAAATCGTGATCGGCGAACCTGAGTTCTATACCTGCAGGTAAAATGTGCAATTGTGCAATTGCAAACTGAAAAAGCCTGCACGAAGCAGGCTTTTTCAGTATTCGATCCCGATATGCAGCCTATTTTAATATGCTGACCGATTTTATGATTACCGGAGCCTGCGGCACGTCCTGGAAGCCGTTGCGAACCCCCGTCCTTACCGAGGCAATCCTGTCCACCGTATCCATTCCCTTTATGACCCTGCCGAAAACGGCATAGCCGGAACCGTCAGGCATTGGCCGGTTCAGGTTCGGGTTGTCCACCAGATTGATGAAAAACTGAGAGGTGGCGCTGTCGGGGTTGGCGGTCCGGGCCAGGGCGATGGTTCCGCGCTGATTTTTCAGACCGTTGGACGCTTCGTTCTTGATCGGCGCTCTTGTTTCCTTCTGCTGCAGCTTTTCGCTAAAACCGCCGCCCTGTATCATGAAACCCGGAATTACACGATGGAATACGGTGCCGGAGTAAAAGCCGTTTCTGGCGTACTGGAGAAAGTTGTTGACCGAAACGGGCGCCTTGTCCTGATACAGTTCGATGGTGATTTTGCCGAGCGAGGTGTCAACCAGCACCACGGGGTTTCTTGCCTTGCCGCTTGCGGCGCAAGCCGTTCCACAGGCCAGAATGCCGATTGCCATGGCCATAAAGACTTTTTTGAGCATTTGCTTTTGCCTCCTCTGAAAAATGGTGAACCGGGCTTTTCATACCAGATTAGCATTGCATTTGCCAGATATTTTGATTTTATTGTTTCCCGGCCGCCGGATTGCCGTCATTGTCCTCCAAAAGATAGCATAAGGGGCGTTGCCGGGACGGAGAGAAAACGGTGGCCGAACCGATTGTGGCCCAGTGGAATCCGACATCATAAGCTTGGAAAAACTGTCGGCGAATAGATTGTAATCGCTCGAATTTGCGTGTAAAATTAACTTGACAAATAATTTTACTTATGCTGAAATCTTTTAAAATTAGACTAATATATAAATTGTATGGCCATGGCGCAAAAGGCTGTGCGAAACAGCTTTGTTTCCTTGTCTGCCTACCCACGCAATAGAATAAATTCCGGATAGTTACCAGTCCGAATATTTTCTGCTCCGCCATTGATGGAAATCCGTCCGGTCCGAGTGGAAAAAGGTGTTTTATTCCTGCGGGCGCATGGTTTTTTTGTAAAACACGTGTTTCTGCCGGTCGCTTTTTTGCGGACGGTTTGCGAAGCAGGAAACATGTAGTCGTTTTTCCTAATTATAACGCTTCCTTGCGCACTGCGTCCAAGATCCTTCTCAATTTGCTGCCGCACGGTATTTACCCGGTTGTAACTGCACCGGAAAAGGGGTTTTGAACTCGGAAAAACCCCCTTGACAATTAGTTGAACTTGTGATGAAATTCCCCGCTACTGAGATGTTTCGTCCCTGAGAACCGAACTCGTTCTTTTCTATAAAACAATGTGTAATTTCTATTACAGTTGGTCCGTGGTACTTTCCGGGTGTCCCCAAGTTGCGATCTCTTTTATTCAGCCCAGAACTACTCATGGCGTCAGTGTATCCATGCATGAACTGATGCCGCCTCGTGCACTTCCGCTCAGGGAGACAGGAGCAACCCGGTCTTTCGCATAACGAAGCAGTAAAAAGCTGTGCCGTCGTTGCAAAATGTGTTGAGGCAACAAACCAAAGGCCGAACGCTGCATCAGGCCAACAACGAAAGGAGAGGTTTAACACTATGCAATCAGGATCAACGTGTCAGTTAACAGGAGAATGCAGACTTCCGGATCGTGCTACACTGCCGGCAACTCTTTACAAAGAGTTGGAAGAATTCATTGCCAATCTCCCCACCAAGGAAGGTCACCTTGTAACCGTGCTTCACAAGGCTCAGAGCCTGTTCGGCTACCTGCCCAAGGAAGTCCAGCAGTTTGTCGCCGATTACATGGGCGTTTCCCTTGCCAAAGTGTACGGCGTCGTAAGCTTCTACACCTTCTTCACCATGGTTCCTAAGGGCAAATATCCCATCTCCATCTGCATGGGGACGGCATGCTTCGTCAAAGGCGCCGAAAAAGTCGTTGCGGCTTTCAAGGAAGCTCTGGGCGTGGACATCGGCGAAGTCACCCCGGACGGCAAGTTCTCCATCGACTGCCTCCGCTGCGTCGGCGCCTGTGCACTGGCTCCGATCCTTACCGTCGGCGAAAAGGTCTACGCTCACGTTTCCGCCGACCAGGTAAAGAACATTCTTGCTGAGTATTAATTTCAAATAGACCCGAAGGAGCTAAACCATGGCAAAAATTTCATCAATTGCTGATCTGAAGAAGTTCCAGGAAGATTACAAGGCGAAACAAGCGGCAAAAAAAGAGAAGATCGTTGTGAATGTCTCCCTCGCCACCTGCAGCATCGCCTCCGGCGGCAAGACCGTGATGGCGGCCATGCAGGATGAAACAGCGAAGCTGGGGATCAGCAATGTCGAGTTCATGCAGTCCGGTTGCATGACCTACTGCCATTCCGAGCCGACCGTTGTCGTTACCCTTCCCGGTAAGGAACCGGTCTGTTTTGGCAGCCTGGACGAAACCGGCGCCAGAGAGCTGGTACAGAAGTACCTGAAAAACGGCGAAGTGGTCGGAACCGTTATTCCCGTAAACTACGTCAGGGTTGAATTATAAATAAGGGGAGGAGTCAGATAATGGAAGTGGCTAAAAAACAGTTGAGAATAGCGACCAGAAACTGCGGTTTCATTGATCCCGAAAATATTGAAGATTACCTTGGCGTGCGCGGCTATGAGGCCCTTGCCAACGCAATTACCGCAAGCACTCCCCTGGCGATCATCGATGAAATCAAGAAGTCCGGCATTCGCGGCCGCGGGGGCGGCGGCTTCCCCACCGGCAAAAAATGGGAATTCGCAGCAGTAAACGTATCTGATCAGAAGTATGTCGTCTGCAACGCCGACGAAGGCGACCCCGGCGCATTCATGGACCGCGCCGTTCTCGAGGGTGACCCCCACTCGATAGTTGAAGCAATGGCACTCTGCGGTTACGCCATCGGTGCTTCTATCGGCGTCGTCTACATCCGTGCGGAATACCCGCTGGCCATCAAGCGTCTCAAGAAAGCCATCGACGATGCCCGTGAGTATGGCCTCCTCGGCAACAACATCATGGGAAGCGGCTTCAGCTTCGACATCGAACTGAAATACGGCGCAGGCGCTTTCGTCTGCGGCGAAGAAACCGCTCTCATCCGCTCCATGGAAGGCAGCCGCGGCGAGCCCTACACCAAGCCTCCCTTTCCCGCGAACGCCGGCTACTGGAAGAAACCGACCATCGTCAACAACGTGGAAACCTTTGCCAACATCCCGGCCATACTGGTCAAGGGTTCCGACTGGTTCTCCTCCATTGGAACTGAAAAGTCCAAGGGAACCAAGGTGTTCGCCCTTGCCGGCAAGATCACCAATACCGGCCTTATCGAAGTTCCCATGGGCATCACCCTGAAGGAAATCATCTTTGAAATCGGCGGCGGCTGCCCCGGCGGCAAGGAGTTCAAGGCCGTGCAGACCGGCGGACCTTCCGGCGGCGCTTTGACCTTCAAAGACGCCGATGTACAGATCGACTACGACAACCTGCTTGCCAAGAACTCGATGATGGGCTCCGGCGGCATGATCGTCATGGACGAAGACACCTGCATGGTAGACATCGCCAAGTTCTTCCTCGACTTCACCATGGACGAGACTTGCGGTAAATGTACTCCCTGCCGTATCGGCTCCAAGCGTCTCTGGGAGACACTGGACAAGATCACCAGCGGCCAGGGCACCGAAGCCGACTTCGAGAAGATGAAGAGCCTGGCAGTAAGCATCAAGGACACGGCACTCTGCGGTCTCGGCCAGACCATGCCCAACCCGGTTCTGTCCACCATGAACACCTTCGCCGACGAGTACCTTGCCCACGTCCGCGACAAGAAATGCCCGGCAGGTGTCTGCTCCAACCTGCTCGAGATCGTCATCCTGCCCGAGAAGTGCGTCGGTTGTACGCTCTGCGCGCGCGTATGCCCGGTGAGCTGCATCTCCGGCAAAGTGAAGGAAGCCCACGTGATCGATCAGGCCGCCTGCATCAAGTGCGGCGCATGTATCGAAAAGTGCAAGTTCGACGCAATCGTAAAAAAATAGATTGAATTGAAAGGAGCGCATATACATGTCTATGTTGAATATCACTATTGACGGAAAACAGACCCAAGTACCCGCCGGGAGCATGATCCTCGATGCGGCCAAGCAGCTGAATGTCGAAGTACCTACCCTCTGCTTCCTCCAGCTTGAGGAATTGGCGGTGAACAATATGGCGGCATCCTGCCGTATCTGCGTGGTCGAGGTTGAAGGAAGGAAAAACCTGGCCCCGGCCTGTGCCACCCCCGTAACTGAAGGCATGGTAGTGAAAACCCACACCATGAGGGTTCTGAATGCCCGCAAGACCGTTCTAGAGCTCATGCTCTCCGACCACCCGAAGGACTGCCTCGTCTGCCAGAAGTCGGGCGAGTGCGAACTCCAGCAGATAGCCGAGAAATTCGGTGTTCGCGAAATACGTTATGAAGGTGTCATGTCGACCTACCGGAAGGACATTTCCCCTTCCATCATCCGCGACATGGACAAATGCATCATGTGCCGTCGTTGCGAAACCATGTGCAACGAAGTGCAGACCTGCGGCGTCCTCACCGGTGTGAACAGGGGCTTCAATGCAGTCGTAGCGCCCGCATTCGAGATGAACCTCGAAGACTCCGTATGTACCTTCTGCGGCCAGTGTACCGCCGTTTGCCCGGTCGGCGCCCTGGTCGAGCGCGACCACACCTGGGAAGTCGTCGATGCAATCGCCGACCCGGAAAAAATCACCATCGTCCAGACCGCACCTGCGGTACGTGCGGCGCTGGGTGAAGACCTGGGCATCGAGCCGGGCGTTTCCGTAACCGGCAAGATGGCTGCCGCGCTTCGCAGGCTCGGTTTCGACCACGTATTCGACACCGACTTCGCGGCAGACCTCACCATCATGGAAGAAGGGACTGAGTTCCTGGACCGCCTGACCCGCTATCTCGATGGCGACAAGACTGTCCGTCTCCCGATTCTCACTTCCTGCTGCCCGGCATGGGTGAAGTTCTTCGAGCACCAGTTCCCCGACCTTCTCGATGTTCCTTCATCAGCCAAGTCGCCACAGCAGATGTTCGGCGCCATTGCCAAGACTTACTATGCTGATATCCTCGGAGTACCGAGGGAGAAACTGGTTGTCGTATCCGTCATGCCCTGTCTCGCCAAGAAGTACGAGTGCGACCGTCCCGAGTTCAAGGTGAACGGGAACCCCGACGTCGACTACTCCATCACCACTCGCGAGCTCGCGCGTCTGATCAAGCGGATGAACATCGACTTCGCCGCTCTGCCTGATGAGGATTTCGATGCTCCCCTGGGCGAGTCTTCGGGTGCGGCTCCGATCTTCGGCGCCACCGGCGGCGTTATCGAAGCAGCTCTCCGTACCGCTTACGAACTGGCCACCGGCCAGACCCTGGAAAACGTGAACTTCGAAGCGGTTCGCGGCATGCAGGGCATCAAGTCGGCAAAAGTTCAGGTCGGTCCTCACACCCTGAACATTGGTATCGCTCATGAGCTGGGCAATGCCCGCAAGCTTCTCGAAGAAGTGCGCTCCGGCAAATCCGAGTTCCATGCAATCGAAATCATGTCCTGCCCCGGTGGCTGCATCGGCGGCGGCGGTCAGCCCTACCACCATGGCGACGTGGAAATTCTCAAGAAGAGAACCAAGGTTCTCTACGATGAGGACGCAGGCAAGAAGATCCGCAAATCCCACGAAAACCCCTACATCATCGAGCTTTACGAGAAATACCTCGGCAAGCCGTTGAGCGAGAAGTCGCATCACCTGCTCCACACCCACTACTTCAAGCGCTCCAAGCTTGGGGGGTAATCAGGTCAGGCAGCCTTTCGGGGCTGAATGCGGAGTAAATTGATCTCCGTATCCGGAACACCAAACAAAAGCGGCAGGATGTTTTTCATCCTGCCGCTTTTGTTTTCTGGAAAAAATTGACTCAAGTCAAAGAATTCTGGACTCTTGCATGAGATTGTCATACAGGTGAAAAAAGGGAAAAAGGTGTCGGGACGGAATTGAAGGATCCAAGACAAATCCCCATTCTTTCGACCCCCTCACCCGGCCTGTGGCCGCCCTCTCCCTAAATGGAGAGGGCAAGATATTAGAGCCTTCCTTCTTGAAGTGGTCGGCAGTTTTACCCTCGCCCTCAAGGGAGAGGGTGGCCGAAGGACGGGTGAGGGGGGGAACTGCAGCGGTCAGGATTGCTTGAAAAAGAATTTATGGCTGCCGGAGCACTAATGAACAAACAAGAGATCCTTGATTGGTTAAAGACTGAAGACGCTGACACGCTCGATAAACTGTGGGCTGCTGCCGACAACGTACGCAGGGAAAATGTTGGTGATGCTGTCCATCTCAGAGGATTGGTCGAAATCTCCAATATATGCGTGCGCAATTGCGGTTACTGCGGTATCAGGGCAGGCAACGCCTGCGTCAGCAGATACCGCATGTCTTCTGATGAAATTATGGAGTGTGCCCGGCTTGCCGTCGGCTTCGGCTACGGAACCCTGGTGATGCAGGCGGGTGAGGATTATGGCATCACAACTGACTGGCTCAGTGAAATAATACGCAGGATAAAGAACGAAACCAGCCTTGCCATCACGTTGAGCCTCGGCGAACGGGAAGATGCCGATCTTGTGGAGTGGCATAGGGCCGGTGCTGATCGCTATCTGCTCCGCTTCGAGACATCCAACAAAGAGCTGTATGACCGTATCCATCCCCCCCTTCCCGGTCGGAATACCGACAGGTTCGAGATCCTGCGACGCCTGCGGGAGATCGGTTACGAGGTCGGCAGCGGCATCATGGTCGGCATACCGGGACAGGCATACGATGATCTCGCGGAAGATATCCTGACGTTCCGAAAGTACGGCATCGACATGATCGGAATCGGCCCGTATATTCCCCACCCGGAAACTCCGCTGGGCCGTGAAGCAGGCACTTGCAATGCACCGGATGGGGAACAGGTCCCCGCCACTGAACTGATGACCTGCAAGGTTGTTGCTCTCACCAGGATAGAGTGCCCGTTGATAAACATACCCAGCACAACCGCCCTGGCAACGATCAACCGCGCTGAGGGACGCGAACACGGGCTTTCCCGGGGCGCGAACATATGCATGCCGAATCTGACGCCGCGCAAATACCGCGAGCTGTACGAGATATATCCGGAAAAGGCAAGCTGCGACGAGAACGCGGATGAGAGCAATGCGCGGATTCAGAGCCGGATCCTGGCATTGGGCAGGACCATAGGGACGGGTAGAGGGGATTCCCTGAACAGGTACAAAGCCGCATAGATTCAGGTTGAAAGGTTAACAATAGAGAGGAGAGCAAGCATGAGTGGAATGCCGGCATTGAAACTTAGTGAACGGGCAGTGGATTTTATCGATGAGGAGCATATCAACGGGCTGCTGGCCGGGAAACGCCCCGATGCGGGCCTTGTCCGCGAAATAATCGCCAAGAGCCTCGCCAAGCAGGCCCTGAGCGTCGAGGAGACTGCCATGCTGCTTTTGGCCGATACTCCCGAACTGAACGAGGAGATCTTCGAGACTGCACGCCAGCTGAAAAAAAACGTGTACGGTAACCGGATCGTGCTCTTCGCGCCGCTTTACGTCGGCAACAAGTGCGTCAATGATTGCACCTATTGCGCCTTCAAACGGAGCAACACCCTGGCCATCAGGCGCACCCTGAATGCGGAAGAACTCAGGCAGCAGGTGGAGGCGCTGGAAAACAAGGGGCACAAGCGGCTCATCCTGGTCTTCGGCGAACACCAGGCGTATGACCCGGAATTCATCGCCAGGTCGGTGCGTAAGGTTTATGAAACCAAGGTGGGCCATGGAGAGATCAGGAGGGTCAACATCAATGCCGCTCCCCTGGACCATGAAGGGTATGCAACCGTGAAGGCCGCTGGCATCGGCACCTATCAGATCTTCCACGAAACCTACCACCATGAGACCTATGCGCGCTTCCACCCGGCGAACACGCGCAAGGGCAACTACCTGTACCGCCTGGACGGCCTCAGCAGGGCGTTCGAGGCGGGTTGCGACGATGTGGGGCTCGGGGTGCTGTTCGGCCTCTATGACTGGAGGTTCGAGGTCCTGAGCCTGGTCACCCATGCCCTTTACCTCCAGGACCGCTACAATGTCGGGCCGCACACCATCAGCTTTCCACGGATCAGGCCCGCGGCCGGCGTCAGTCTGGACGAGAAATACCAGGTTGATGATGAGGCTTTCAAAAAGCTCATCGCAGTATTGCGTCTCGCAGTTCCCTACACGGGGCTGATCCTCACCGCGCGTGAGAACGCCCAGGTGCGCCGCGAATGCATGTCTTTCGGCGTTTCCCAGATAGACGCGGGGAGCCGCATCGAGCTGGGCGGCTATACCGAGGCCGGAGATGCCCAGGTCATGGAGCGGGAACAGTTCCAGCTCGGGGACATCCGGTCCCTGGACGAGGTCATGCGCGAGCTGATTAACGACGGATATGTGCCGAGCTTCTGCACCTCCTGCTACCGCGTCGGCAGAACCGGCGAGCACTTCATGGAGTTCAGCATCCCCGGTTTCATCAAGGAGTTCTGCACTCCCAACGCGCTCCTGACCCTGCAGGAATACCTGGTTGACTATGCAAGCCCCGAGACCCGGTTGGCCGGCGACAGGCTTATCGCCGAAGAACTGGCGAAGCTGCCGGAAGGCGATACGAGGAGTACACTGCAGCAGCGGTTACAGGGCATCAGGGAAAAGGGTGATCACGACCTCTATTTCTGATGTTCGCAGGCGATCTTTACCGGAGCTTTCGTAGGAGCAAACCTCGTGTTTGCCCTTGTTTTGGGCGATCACAAGGATCGCCCCTACCCACCATTCATAGTTATGATGCCAGGTTTTAATGTGAATATGACCCAATTTCGTATCGAAAAAGACCTTCTCGGTGAGAGGGAAGTGCCGATCGACGCACTATACGGTATACACACCGTTCGCGGCGTGGAGAATTTCCCCCTGTCCGGACGAAGGGTAAACCCTGGCCTCATACATGCCTTTGGCGCGGTCAAGCTGGCCTGCGCCAGGACGAACCACGAACTGGGCTGGTGGGATGACGACAAGGCATCCGCCGTAGAAGCAGCCTGCGCGGAGATGATGGAAGGCAGACTGGATGGGCACATAGTTGTGGATGCTCTTCAAGGCGGCGCGGGAACTTCCACCAACATGAACGTCAATGAAGTCCTTGCGAATCGCGCCCTTTTGCTCCTGGGGAGAAAACCGGGCGACTACGATGTGATAAGCCCGCTTGATGACATCAATCTTCACCAATCTACGAACGATACTTATCCGACAGCGCTCAAGGTGGCTGCAATCGATAAGCTGCGGGAGTTGGAGCGGGAGGTAGTGGCCTTGCTGGAGGAGTTCCAGAACAAGGAAAAAGCCTTTGCCCATATCGTGAAAGTTGGCCGTACGCAACTGCAGGACGCGGTCCTCATAACCTTGGGCCGGGAGATGTCCGCATATGCAGAGGCATTCGGCAGGGATCGCTGGCGAATCTACAAGTGCGAAGAGCGGCTGCGGGTGCTGAACCTCGGGGGGACCGCGATCGGCACTGGTCTTGCTGCCCCGCGCAAATTCATCTTCAGGGTGACGGAGCACCTGCGAAGCATAACGGGGCTCGGGTTGGCGAGGGGTGAAAACCTGATCGACGCGACCCAGAACAACGACGCCTTCGTCGAGGTCAGCGGCATCCTCAAGGCATGCGCCAGCAATCTGCTGAAGGTGGCCGGCGATTTGCGGCTCCTGTCGTCGGGGCCCGATGCAGGTATCGGAGAGATCCGTCTCCCGCCGCGCCAGGCAGGTTCTTCCATCATGCCCGGAAAGGTGAACCCGGTCATTCCCGAAGCCGTATCCCAGGCTGCCATGGCGGTCATGGCCCATGACCAGTCCATAACATTTGCCGCATCGCTTGGCAATCTTGAGTTGAATGCCTTCCTCCCTCTCATTGCCGATTCCCTGCTGGCAAGCCTTGATCTCCTCGGAAATTCCTGCTCCATCCTGAGAAGGCTGTGCGTTGCCGGAATCGAGGCTGATGAAGAGCGATGCCGCAGGCATGTGGAAGGCGCTACCGCCACCATAACCGCCCTGGTGGACAGGATCGGTTACCGGCAAGCACAGGAGATCGCTGCGCATGCAAAGGCTGCGGGCAAGGGAGTCCGGGCCGTAGTGATCGAAAGCGGCCTGCTGACCGGTGAGGAATTTGACGAAACGGTATCTGCTGATACCGTGACCCGCCTTGGTTCGCCCCTCAGGAAGGAGACAAAGTCCGAATGAAAACCACCCCGAAAGGATTCAGACTGCATATCGGCCTGTTCGGCCGCAGGAACGTGGGCAAATCGTCGCTGTTGAACGCTCTCACCCGGCAGACGGTTTCCATTGTATCCGACATCGCCGGAACTACGACCGATCCGGTGGAGAAGCCCATGGAACTGCTTCCCATCGGCCCTGTTCTGTTCATCGATACCGCGGGCATCGATGACGTGGGCGCACTTGGCGAGATGCGCGTCCAGAAGACCAGACAGGTATTCGACAGGACCGATGTAGGGATTATCGTAGCAATTGCAGGCGAATGGGGGGATTTCGAAGAGGCGATCCTGAACGAACTCCGCGAACGCAAGATCCCGGTCATAGTGGTTTTCAACAAAACAGACGTTGCCAGGTCGGACGCCACCCAGAAGTCAAGAATCAAGGAATTGCAGGTTCCCTGCATCGAAACATCGGCGGCAAAGGGCGAAGGAATATTGGATCTTCGGGATGCCCTGATACGGTCAGCGCCCGAGGATTTCATCAATGCCCCTGCCATAATCGGCGATCTCGTGCCGTCCGGGGAGATGGCAGTGCTGGTTATCCCCATCGACCTGGAAGCCCCCAAGGGGCGGCTGATCCTGCCCCAGGTCCAGTCGATACGCGATCTTCTGGATAACGACGCGTACTGCATGGTAGTGAAGGAGCGGGAACTGCGGGATGCGCTGGACCGGCTCAAAAAGCCGCCCGCACTGGTTGTGACCGACTCGCAGGCTTTCCTCAAAGTTGCCGGGGATACCCCCGATGAAGTGCCCATGACGTCATTCTCAATTCTGTTTGCCCGCTTCAAGGGCGACCTGGTGGAATTCGTCCGTGGGGCGCTTGCCATTGAAAGCCTGGCGCCGGGCGACAAGGTGCTCATCTGCGAAGCGTGCTCGCACCACCCCATCGGTGAAGACATCGGCAGGGTAAAGCTTCCCCGCTGGCTGCGCCAGTATGTGGGGGGCAAACTGGAATTCACTCATGTCCAGGGACATGATTTCCCCGATGACCTGGCTTCTTACCAGCTGGCGATACACTGCGGCGCGTGCATGTGGAACCGTCGCGAGTTACTTTCGCGTATTGTCCGCTGCCAGCAGGCTGGTGTTCCGATAACGAACTACGGCCTTGCAATCGCCTATTCACTTGGGATCTTCGAAAGGGCGCTGCGTCCTTTTCCCTCCGCACTGGAGGTTTATCACGGCAGAGTGCCCCTCTGACGGCAGCTGCTCCCGAAACGTTCGACGGCCCCGGACAGTCAAGTCCGGGGCCGTTTTTTTTCGCATTTAATTCATTCCGCCCATACTGGGCTGGCAATGTTCCTCTTCCGCCGCATGAGCCCAGCCAGCCATTCAACAGAAAGTCGAAAGCCCGTTTGCCTGCGCAGCAAACGGGCCTTCGACATATACATGCCTATGTTGTTTTTGTATTACCGCATAAATAAGATCATAAATCAAACATAAATTTGATTCCCACCGAAAAATATCACTTTTGCTAAATTTTTTTTGCATTTACAGAACCATTCTGCTATATAATCAAGCTGTCATAAATAATGTAACAGTGTATGAAGATATATTCTGATTCAATCTATGATATAAAATAAACATACCGCAATATACATTGATATATTACAGTACGGTTTTGATGGCGATAATCTGGAATTTATAAAATATAAGCGTAATAAACTAAAATATATTACGCTTCAATATCCAGCAATATTATTCATGAAATGATGTGAGAGCGTTGTATAGTCAATTATATGACTATTGCTCGGATGCTTTGTATGCAGTTGATCCTGTCAAGGTGCGCTGGATTCATGGAATTGTCGTCGCCCCTTTGCAAACCCGGGAACCGAGGCTGCGAATCCACCAGAAAAGACAGGGTTCCGGCTTTGTTGCGCCGCTGAAGCCGTTGCGGCACGAAGTCACGATATGACGTGAAGAAAGCGCCAGGTCTTTTTGCTAGTGCGCCAGGTGCGTATCCTCAGGAAATAAAGAACATCAAATCATATAGTTCCAGGCGTAGTTGGCCATGGGTTCCGGCCCGTTGTTTTCGATTCCGGTGCTCATCTGCGTACTTTGGGCAGTCGTAGATCGGCCCCGGGTTCGCCTCTTAGCGGTTTGCTTCCGGCGATCATCTGTTTCGTGATGATCAAAGGGGGCGGGCAGGCGAATGTTTTTTGACCTCGGCTTATGGCCGACATTTTGTGAAGTATGTCGGGGAGTTGTTTTCTGGCAGGTAAATAACCGGAAAAGAAGGGAGAGGAAAGAATGGGAGTAGTTAAACTTACAGTTGACGGGATAGCGGTGGAAGTTCCCAGGAACTCCTATGTTATCGATGCCGCAAACGCGGCAGGCGTCAAGATCCCCACTTTGTGCTATCTGGAACTGCACAAGGACAAGAGAGGGGATAACGCTTCATGCAGGGTCTGTTGCGTGGAGGTGGCGGGAAGGAAGAACCTGGCGCCGGCCTGTGCCACACCAGTAATGGAAGGAATGGATATCAAGACGGATACCGACAGGGTCATCAACGCCAGGAAGATGATGCTCGAACTCTTGCTTTCCGACCATAACCAGGAATGCCTGACCTGCGAAAAGGCAGGCAAATGCGGACTGCAGGATCTCTGTTATCAGTACGACATCAAAGAAACAAGGTTCAACGGGCGCATGAACAGCTTCCCCACTGACGAGTCCAACGAATTCTATGTTCGCGATATGAACAAATGCGTGAACTGCCGCCGCTGCGTGATGGCGTGTTCGAACTACCAGTGCACCAATGCGTTGGACTTTGCCAGCAGGGGCTTTACTGCACACCCGACTCCTCCCTTTGACGATCCGATAAATGAGTCGGTCTGTGTTTCCTGCGGCAACTGCGTTTCAGTCTGTCCGACAGGCGCGCTGCTTCCCAAGAACAAGGAGAAGTTCCGTACCTGGGAAGTGTCCAAAACCCTGACAACCTGTTCCTACTGTGGCGTAGGCTGCCAGATGGAGCTTCTTGCCA
Source organism: Geobacteraceae bacterium (assembly GCA_034933285.1). GTDB lineage: Bacteria > Desulfobacterota > Desulfuromonadia > Geobacterales > Geobacteraceae > RPRC01. Next base: position 276,559 of record JAYFNT010000031.1, read on the forward strand.
AGGATGGGAAGATCGTTGGCGTCGAACCGTTTGACGGAGCTTCCAACAGCAACCTGCTCTGCGTCAAGGGCAAGTTCGGCTACAACTTCATCAACCATCCCGATCGCCTGAAAAAACCCCTTATCAGGAAGGAAGGCGAACTGGTTGAAGCCAGCTGGGATGAGGCATACAGCCTGATCGTCGACAAGATCACCAAGACCAAGGCTGAATTCGGCGGCGAAGCGCTTGCCGGCCTGTCTTCGGCAAGGGTAACAAACGAAGAGAACTACCTGTTCCAGAAAATGGTTCGCGCGGGGTTCGGCAGCAACAATGTCGATCACTGCGCCCGACTTTGACACTCCTCGACAGTTGCCGGTCTGGCAACTACGCTTGGCAGTGGCGCAATGACCAACAGCATCGCCGAAGTGGTGAATGCGGATGTTGTATTCATCAATGGCTCCAATACGACGGCCGGCCACCCGGTTATCGGTGCGAAAATAAGGCAGGCAAAGCAGAACGGCGCCAAGATCATCGTGGCCGATCCGCGTGTTATCGATCTGTCCAGCGACGCCGATGTGTTCCTGCAGATTCTGCCGGGCACCAACGTGGCTCTGTACAACGGCATGATGAACGTGATCATCTCTGAGGGGCTTCAAAACAAGGCATATATAGAAGAGCGGACCGAACAATATGATGATCTGGTTAAAGCCGTCTCTTCGTTCACTCCGGAAAAGGCAGCCGAAATCTGCGGCGTGAGCGCTGAGGACATCAAAGCGGCAGCCCGCCTCTATGCTCAGGCGGAAAAGGGCTCTATTTTCTATACGATGGGCGTTACCCAGCACACCACCGGTACCGAAGGCGTCATGTCCCTTTCAAACCTGGCGCTCTTGTGCGGCAATATCGGGATCGAATCCGGCGGAGTCAACCCCCTCCGCGGCCAGAACAACGTTCAGGGCGCATGCGACATGGGCGGTCTGCCAGGCGACTTTACCGGTTACCAGAAGGTAGCGAATCCCGATGCATTTGCGAAATTCGAAAAGGCCTGGGGAGTCAAGCTGTCAGACAAGCCCGGTTTCACTCTTTGTGACATCGTCCACAAAGCCGGCCACGGAGACATCAAGTTCCTTTACATCATGGGCGAAAACCCCATGGTTTCCGACCCGGACCTGAACCATGTGGAGGAAGCCCTGAAAAACACTGAGTTCCTCGTGGTCCAGGATATATTCCTCACCGAGACGGCGAGGCTTGCCGACGTGGTGCTTCCGGCTGCCTCCTTTGCCGAGAAGGAAGGAACATTTTCCAACACCGAGAGACGCGTCCAGCGCGTTCGGAAAGCCATTGAGCCGATCGGCAAGGCAAAGGCCGACTGGGTGATCCTTACGGATCTGCTGAACAGGCTCGGCATCGAAGCCAACTACAGCAGTCCCGCTGAGATCATGGCGGAAATTGCTTCTCTTACTCCTTCCTACGGCGGCATTACGTACGAGCGGCTCGACCAGCTTGGCAGCTTGCAGTGGCCTTGCCCGACCATCGATCATCCGGGAACCACCTATCTCCATAAAGCTGCCATCGCCCGGGGCAAGGGCCTGTTCAAGGCCATCGAGTACAAGGCGAGCAACGAGCTTCCCGATGCGGAATATCCTTTCATGCTCACTACCGGCCGGGTCCTCTACCACTACCATACCCGTTCCATGACGGGCAGGGTTGCAGGTCTGAACAAGCTCAGCCCCGAATCGTTCATAGAGATCAATCCGGTATCCGCGCGCAACCTTGGCATCAAAGACGGCGAGAAGGTGCTTGTTTCTTCCCGCAGGGGTGAAATCAGCACTACCGCCAAGATAACGCGTAGCATCAAGGAGAACGTGGTGTTCATGCCGTTCCACTTCGCAGAGGGCGCGGCAAACATACTGACCAATCCGGCGCTCGACCCGATATCCAAGATTCCGGAATATAAGGTTTGCGCAGTTGCCATTGCTCCATCTGATCGTGTATCGGATTACGTGTAGGGTTATCCGGTGATTTCATTAAAGGAACCTTCTTCGGAGGGTTCCTTTTTTTTTACGCGGGAAACGCCCATTTGATCCGGTTTTCCCGGCGGATCGGGTCATAATGATATTAAAATATCAAATATGTCTTGACCTGATTTGGCAGTCATTATATATATGATCCACAACTACCAATAGCGGAGTCCGGTACTGTCATGACAGGTTCATCGGATAATAATGAATGCCCAGCATAATTAAAATCGACAAGTTGCCTACCATACGAAGATTTCCGGCCTACCTTCACATTCTGCGAAAACTGGAACGGGAGGGTAAAGAGTTCGTGTCCTCCAGCCATCTTGCCCAGCTGAAGAATATCGAACCAATACTGGTGAGGAAGGATCTCGAGATGACCGGCATCTCCGGGACCCGGAAGATCGGCTATTATATTCCCGACCTGATCAGAGCCATAGAAAACTTTCTGGGCTGGGGGGAAACCCTGGACACCTTTCTCATGGGTGTGGGTCAACTGGGAACGGCTCTTCTGGCCTATAAAGAGCTGGAGAGCCATGGACACAGGATAGTGGCGGCTTTTGACATCGATCCGGCAAAGATCGGGAAGAAGATCCATGGTGTTCCGGTTTTCAACGTAACCAAGGCGCCGGAATTGCTGGGCAGGCTGAACGTTCGTCTCGCGATCCTGACCGTTCCTGACGAGGAGGCCCAGGGGGTTACCGATTTGCTGGTGGCATCGGGAATCCAGGGAATCTGGAATTTTACCTCGATAATTCTTGATGTGCCCCAGGGAGTAATAACCCAGAAGGAAGAGCTGTTGTCGGGTTTGGCCGTGCTTTCCATGAAAATGGCCGGTGGACGCGAGATCGGAGAGAGTATGGAGGGCTTGTAATGAGCTTGAAAATAAGGATCTGCATGGGCAGTTCCTGTTTCCGCCGCGGCAACAGGAAGAACCTGGAGTTCATCGAACAGTATATTGACGACCATGGCTGTGCTGCCGAGGTCGAGCTGGTGGGCAGCCGTTGCGAGGAAGAGTGCCGAAAGGGGCCGAACCTGCAGATTAACGGCAAGATGTATCACGAAGTGAACCTCGAGATGCTGTCAGAGCTTATACAGCAATATCTGAGCAATAATTCGGGTGAATGACATGGAACCGAGAAAACCTGTTTACACGGAAAAGACGGAATGCCAGGATTGTTTCAAGTGTGTCCGCAAGTGTCCTGTCAAGGCAATCGAGATCGAGGAGGGGCGGGCCTCCATTGCTTCGGACCTGTGCATTTTCTGCGGGCATTGTGTTGATGTCTGCTCGACGAAAGCAAAAAAGGTCCGCGACGACCTATACCGGGCCAAGGAGCTCCTCAGGCAGAAGAGGCGTGTCCTGGTTTCCATCTCACCCTCGTATGCCGGCGAGTTTGCCAACGTTGAGCCGCCCTACCTGATCGCCGCATTGAAAAAGCTGGGTTTCGAGGCGGTGAGCGAGACGGCGCTGGGCGCACAGCAGGTTTCGGCGCGTGTCGCGGAACAGTTGCAGCAGAGCGATGCCAAGCTGACCATATCCTCCGCGTGCCCGGCGGCGGTGGATTTCGTGCAAAAGTACCTTCCTGCACAGGCTGATTCAATCACTCCTATACTTTCTCCGCTGCTGTCCCACTGCAGGCTGCTCCGCAAAATATACGGAACTGATATCGGCATTGTCTTCATCGGTCCCTGCGCCGCCAAAAAAAGGGAGGCAGACCGTCATCCAGACCTCCTTGATGTTTCCCTGACCTTTCAGGACTTGCATCGCTGGTTTGATGAGGAAGGGATCGACCCTTTGAGCATGCTGCCCGGGGGAGAGGATTCATTCGTGCCTGAAGCGGCGAATGAAGGAGCCCTCTACCCGGTTGAAGGCGGTATGAACGAGACAATCAGGCTGTTCGGCGATTTCCAGGATGTCCGCTTCATGACCCTGGCCGGCGTCTACTGCATAAACAGGGCTTTGACCGGGCTCAAGATAGACGAACTCAACAACCGGGTTTTCGTCGAGATTCTCGCCTGCCAGGGGAGCTGCGTGCATGGCCCCTGCACCAGTAAAAGCCGGCCGTACCTGCTCGATGAGCTGGAGGTCTACAACCGCGCCAACGTGCCTTCCGGCCGAGTCGAGCGGAACGTGTTGGTGGAGATAGACGGCCTTCACCGCGAGGCGCCCCTGCCGGTGCAGCACCATACCGACGAACAGATCCGCAAGGCGCTTCACCAGGTGGGCGCCTTGAAGGAAGAGGACGAGTTGAATTGTGGCGGATGCGGCTACGACACCTGCCGCACACTGGCCAGTGCGCTGCTGACCGGGCGGGCCGAACCGACAATGTGTCTGTCCCATCTCCGCAAGCTCGCTCAGAAAAAGGCCAACGCCCTGCTGCGTTGCATACCCATGAGCGTAGTCATCGTAGGCACGGACATGAAGGTAATCGAATGCAACGAGAACTTCATCCGGATGTTCGATGAAGAATCTCTTTACACCAACCAGGTCCATCCGGGGCTCGAGGGCGCAAACCTGGAAAAACTCGTGCCTTTCTCGGACCTGTTCCATGCGGTGCTGCTGACCGGGAACGACATTCATCGTGACGCGCTGCACATCAATAACAAGATCTATAACGTAACCATCTTCACCATCGAAACGAACCAGGTGGCCGGTGGCGTAATCCTGGATGTGACGGGCACGGAAATGCATCGCGAACAGATCGCGCAAAGGGCCAAGCAGGTCATTCGCAAGAACCTGGAGACAGTCCAGGAGATTGCTTTCAGGCTGGGAGAGAATATGGCCGATACTGAAATACTGCTCAGGTCCCTTGCCTATGGTTTCTCGACCAAGGATATAAGCCTCCTCGAGGAAACGGAGACCGATTCGAATGTTCCCTAGAAGACGCTATTTGCAGGAAAACAAGGAAGTTGCCGAAAGCAGTGAAGACACTCTGTCCGATGACCTGTTCATCGAGATTGAGTCCTGCCAGAAAAACAAGCATGGCCAGGATATCTGCGGCGACTCTTTCATGACTCACAAACTGGCTGAAGAGGACCGCGTTATCTCCGTGCTTTCCGACGGCCTCGGCCACGGGCTGAAGGCGAACATCCTTTCCACTATGACGGCGACAATGGCGCTCAAGTTCACGGCCAGCGACGTCGACCTGATCAGCTCCTCCGAAACCATCATGAATGCGCTGCCGGTCTGCAGGGTGCGGAACATCAGTTATGCAACCTACACCATAGTCGATATCAGGATGCAGACCGACATCAGCATTGTCGAGATGGACAATCCCCCATTTCTCCTTATCCGCAAAGGAAAGGCGATTGCAATACCCTACAAGGAGGTAGAGTCACCTTCCCTCGAGGGCAGGAAAATGAAGACATACAGCCTGAAGGCATGTCCGGAGGACCGGTTGGTGATAATTTCCGACGGGATTTCCCAGTCAGGTATCGGAACCGAGCAGTTCAAGCTGGGCTGGCGCGTCGAAGGCTGCAAAAGGTTCGTCCTCGATCAGGTTTGCCGTGACCCGCAGATATCCGCCAGATCCCTTGCCGGCAAGATCCTTGCCGAGGCGCTGGAAAAGGAAGTCGGCGGCAAGGCCTATGACGACATGACCGTGGCGGTGTTCTACTTTCGCAAGCCGCGGCGGCTTCTGGTGCTGACCGGCCCTCCGTTCCACCAGAACCGCGATGCCCACTTCGCCAATATCTTTGACACGTTCAAGGGCCGCAAGGTCATCTGCGGCGGTACGACCGCCAATATTGTTGCCCGCGAACTGAACCGCGAACTCGTGGATCATCTTGAAACCACCGATGGGGATATCCCGCCCATTGCGACTTTTGAGGGAGCAGACCTTGTCACCGAGGGGCTCCTCACTCTTACCAAGGTAGCCCAGTTCCTGGAAAAAGGCGAGACCACCTCGCGGAGGAACGCTGCCAGCATGCTGCTGGAACGATTACTGGAGAGCGACAGCATCATCTTTCTTGTGGGGACGAAAATAAACGAGGCCCACCAGGATCCCACCCATCCCATGGATCTGGAGATAAGGCGCAACCTGATCAAGAGAATTGCCAAAATCCTTGAACGAAAATATCTTAAAGATGCTTATGTAAGATACATATGAATACGGTTTTGAAACTGTGTTTCAATTAGAATCGCGGTAACCATGAATCGCTGCATATGTTTCCCGCTGGAATGATGTGGAATGCGCAGTTTCCTGATATTTGAATTGTTTGATATTTGCCCCGGTTCTGTTTTCTGCCGGCAAATAGTCAATAACATGAATGCTAATATCAATTTAATTTTATAAGAGTGTATTTTATGAGAGTCAGTATTTGATCACAGTGCGTTTTTACCGTCCGTATTGATTCCCGGGATGAAATGGTATAAACCGGGAATTAATGTCAGTAGCATTAAAATAATGTTTGATTTTGCGTCGAAGATGTTATAACCTGACTCCCGCAACATAGACATGTATATGTGGTTGGGGGCCTGTTGAGTCAGCTCGATTTGCGTCCCCCTTTTTTTGCATTCACGATGTCCGCCAAGCGCCAGCTTGCCCGATTAGGGAGGAGTACGTGCCTTTTGTTTAGTGGGAGTGAAAACCGTATAGTGAATATGAAATTTCTGGCGGCAGTTTGGGCAATAAATTGCGCCAAGCCCTATACGATGTATTTTCCGGTTACCAGGCTTCATTGCGGAAGCCATCAGCTGCCCGCTTTTCGCGGAAGTCTCATAACATAAAAACACCAAGAAGAAAGGGGAGAAAGACATGGCGGTTTGCAAGTGTACCGGCGAACAGGTAGAGTCGCCGCAGGATGTGCAACTGAACGAATTGCTGGGTCATTACCGCAACTACGAAGGCGGTCTGATTCCGGTTCTGCAGGGCGCACAGGAGATTTACGGCTATCTGCCGGCTGAAGTTCTGGAGAAGATTTCGCAGGAGCTGAAGCTGCCGTTCAGCGAGGTGTTCGGGGTGGTGACGTTTTACGCGCAGTTTCACCTCAAGCCTCGCGGTCGCAACATCATCCGCGTGTGCCTGGGCACGGCGTGCCACGTGCTCGGCGGCTCGAAGATATTCCAGGCCCTGAAGGAAGAACTGGGCGTGGACAACGGCGGCACCACGGACGATCTGCGCTTCACCCTGGAATCCGTTGCGTGTATCGGGGCCTGCGGCCTGGCGCCGTGCATCATGATCAATGACGACACCCACGGCCGGCTGGTAACGTCGGCATTGAAGGGCATACTGGAA
>JAYFNT010000032.1:0-85547 GCA_034933285.1 Geobacteraceae bacterium
GGCGAGCCCGCCGGGCAAGACCGACCTGTACCGGAATACCATCCAGGGCTTGTTGTTCGTCAATTACCTGGACGGCGGCAACTGTTCCGCTTCCGGCCCCTACAGCTTCGACAGCAGCGTCCTGATCAGCAGGGGCAGCACATCCTATCCGATGGAAGACTACATAAGCTTCCGCAACGGGGTCAACTCTCCGGCCACCTGCTTCCCCAGGACCAACAACATCATCGACAACACCTGGCCGGTCTCCGACGTCATCGACACTGACGGCAAGCTCCTGCCGGCTTACAGCGAGTTCGTCGGCAAGATCGGCTGGCAGCTGGCGCAATAGATTGACAGGCAAGACATTTTAGAAAAAGTAAGGCCACCCTTTCCAATGAAAGGGTGGCCTTACTTCCCCGCTCCGGCCCTTATCAGCCATCACCAGGAGTTTCCGGATGAAAACTACTTGGTAAAAAGCCCTTCAATCAACTGCACTTCCTCAGGTAAAAGCATGCCTGATCACCTTTTCTTTTCGCATTGAGCTCTTGCGCCATTTCCTCGAACCGGTAGATCTGCGATTGGTTGAACATCGAGTCATGCGGGTTATTTCTGTATGAATTGTCGGCAAGATAATGAATTCCCTTGAGATATTGCTCACTTGCCCAGAATTGTTTGCCAGTCGAGTCATACCGGAGGTCTACGATTTGAAAACCGTGGCTGCGGGCCAGCAAGCAAATGCTCTTGAAAGAATGCAGATAGAAGTGCCGTGGCGCATCCAGCTTGAACCAGCTTGTCTTGTATTTTTCCCAGGCAAAGGAGGAAACAACCGGAATCCTGATCAATAACAATCCATTATCGGAGAGTTTTTGCCCGAGAAGTTGAAAAGCTTTATGTGGATCAGGCATGTGCTCCAGGGAATGGTTGAGCATGACAAAATCAAACTGGCCGTCAACATCCGATAATTCGCCTTTGCTGATGCAAACTCCATTCGCCTGAATAATGTCTGATTTTATGAATGGATCAACACCGTACAATTCATGAAATCCCTCGTTTCGCAGTTGGACAAGCAGCTTTCCCGATCCTGAGCCGACATCCAGGATCCTGTGTTCCAACTGCAAGCCAATGCCCAGCAACCAGCCAGGTAAATCCGGGGCCCCGTATATCACCCCCATCAACCAACCAAGAAAGTTTCTTCGTCCAAGCAGGCTTGCCGTCCTTCTTCGTTTCATCAAGTCTCGCAGGAAGCCGATCTTATATGGTTTTGGCATTTCGAATGAATAATATCCCGGGGGATAATATTTTCCCAAATCAGCAGGAATTTCTCTGATCTGCAAACAACCACACGAGGAACATTGAAAATATTCGAATTCATCGCGCAAGCCGAAAATCATTTCCCGTGCGATATGAATCTCATTATTTATGCTGTTTCCACATATGCGGCATTTAAGCACTTTATCTTCTTTCAATACGCCATGGTCGCGCCAAGTAAATCTGAGTCGATACGACACAAAAGCAGTTGTAAAGCTGTTGGAAAAATGACATGGATAGCATCGGGCAGCGGAATTATCCATGTCATAATAAATTAAATATTATAAATTATCAATAGCCAACAATTATCTTTTGTTTTCACCAACTGGCACCGGATATTGAAATAAATCTATTCAGTCGCTTTCCCGCCCCTGAACCCGATCATCCGTGCCGGATTACCCGCGATGATCGCATAGGGTTTATACGCCTTCGCCCCGACCACGGAGCCTGCCGCGACCACGCAACCGTCGGGCAGTATGACTCCCGGCAGGATGAAGGCATTCGATGCGATAAATACATCGTTGCCGATTATGACTTCCGAGGTAGTCTCATCCTGTTCCCGAATCAGCTTGTCCGGGTCCTGGACATCGTGGTTTACTGACCAGATCTTCACTCCGGGCGCTGTCATGACATCGTTTCCAAGGGTCACACCTCCCCGGGCCTGGATGAAGTTGTCATAACCTATGCTGACATTGTCCCCGATCTTCAGCTTCTCCATGGAACGGAAGCGGGTCCCCGCAAGCACCCGGAAGTTTGCCCCGCAACTGGCGACCCGCTTCGACACGAAACGTCCCCTCAGCATGTCGCCAAACAGCCCAGGAATTCCCGCCATGAGAAAATACAGCAGGTACTTCCTTTCAGCGGGATCGGCGATATCCCACCAGAGCCTTTTCACCAGCTTCCTTGTCGTGTATTCGGTCACTTGCAAACAGCCCTCCATTTCAAGATCAGTTTCTACCCTCTGCGAGGTCTTCGAGCATGTCCGCGATTTCGCATGACACCCCCTGCTGCGAGACAACTTCGTTCAATTTTTTGTTCCCGGATTTTCCGATATCTTCAATATCGTCGGCAATTTCCCTGACAGCCTTCTCAAGTGAGTCGATGTCATAATCGCACAAATGAACGTTTCCATACATCCGTTCCAGGTGTTCCGTTGCAGGTGTTCGAGTCGTGACCAGCGGGGTCCCCATGGCAATGGCGTCGTAACACTTTATCGGGCATATGGCCCTTGCATATTCGGAATCCGGATTTGTAGTCACGAGGTATGCGTCAAGCGCTGCGGTAAATTCTGCAGCCTCACCATAAGGCACCCTACCCAGCAGCGTAACGGCAGACTTCTTCAATGAGGCAACCCATGCCTTCACCTCCCCGAACAGCGGCCCGTCACCGGCGATAAGGAAATGAATTTTCCCTTCCCCGGCCAGTCTCTCGACAAGCGGCAACAACATTTCCCTGAGCCCCTTGAACTCGGTCATGGAACCAAGCCACCCAACCAGGAAGATATTCTTATCTATACCCAATTTACTGCGCAAATCCCCTTTTGTCACAGCGCGGTTGAAAACATTCCGATCCACGCCCCAGCGAGCAACGATAAGCCTCGATTCGTCAGCCCCGTTCCGGGCCAGTAATTCTTTCATCTCCGGGGTCACGCAAAGGACACGTTTGCATAAACCGTAGATTGAGTTCATAGCCTTATGACATTTGCTTTTCGCATCTGAATCGCTCAATTCCCTGTTCGCCAACTTGAATTCGCATACCGGATCGATAGTGTCATAGATGGTTTCGATGCCAAGCACCCGCAGGATTCGGACCAACCAGGACAGCTCCCTGGCTGCCGTTATCACCCAACCGGACAACCAGAAATACTTTATCCCTTTTGCTCGAAGCATTAATCCGAGATAAATCGGCAGCAGATAGGTACGGCCTCTGATGTTGAGATCATCATAGTGAAGGATATGATCATCGACGGGCACGCCTTCGTTTATTCCTGATTTCGGAACAAGCCATATTACGTGCCAGCCACGCGCCAGCAGCTCTTCCGTAAGGAAATACTGGCGGTTATTTCTCGGGAAACGAAGCACCGGATATACGAAAAAGGCTATGGATTTCATTGTACGATGCATATCCACTATCTGGCCCCGATAAGGCCTTTGAGTTTGAGTAATGAAGACCTGGGGTCAAAGAGCATCTCGCGGGCCTCCTTCCGAAGGTCGGCAGGCAGAAAAGGCAGATACAGCAAGGCAAACACACAGACCGCGACCGCAACCGTGTTGGTCATCAAGGACAGGAATATGGACTCACTTCTAAGTATATCGGAAAATTTCCAGATCAACCCCGCAACCGCACCCAGTCCCAATACCCGGCCCCATTCCAGCTGCATGTCGTAGTATTTCCTGGACCTGACCAGCACCCAGACCATCCTGGCCGCGAATGCCAGCAGAGTTGCCCATGCTGCGCCCATAGCGCCGAACCTTGGTATGAGCAGAAGATAGCCGGCGCTGACGACTATTGCAGCAATGATCGATCCGTAGGTAAATTCAATTGTCCTGTCCTTGACCAGGATCCCCATGTTTCCATAGCCGGTAATGCAATTGAATATGTAAGCAAGGCACACAACCGGAATCAACTCGGCAGCCCGCCAGTATTCCCTGTTGGCCATGATCATTATCACGTTTCTCCCGAACAGGGAAATTCCAATAGCAACTATGGCAAGAATAGCCGCATAAATGAGGAACACACTCCTATAGACGGCAGCCGGATTCTCATGTTCCTTATAAATGCGAAACTTTTCACTGTCCCAGACGTTGAAGAATGGATCGCCGGCAATGAAAGTCAGCAAAAATCCGAACTTGTACCCCAACGAATACACGCCGACCTGATCCAGCCCCCCGCCGAAAAGCCTCAAAAAATAACGGTCGCCGAAGTTTATGTAAAAAGAAAGCGCGCCCACAGCCATGAAGGGGAGGCTGAACCCCATCATCTCCTTTGCCTTTGAGAAGGAAAAACAAATGCCGGTGTTCCTGATCAGATAGAATCCCAGCAACAGTGTCATAATTGCACCGGAAATAAGCGCGGAATAGATGACACCCTCAACATGCAGCTGGCGGAATACGACGAAATATATATTCAGGCCCAGCATTATGACCAGCTTTGTGATGCTCGCAACAAGATACAGCCAGGGCTTCTGCTGGGCACGCAGCATTACCATGGGGGTTTCCACCAGTCCCTGAAACACCATGGAAAGGGAGAACAACCGTAAAAGCCCTACCATGTGCACGCCGTTTCCGAACACAGCGGAAGCCAGCTGATCAGCAAACACCAGCACGCACACCATTCCCAGCAAACTGGAAGCCAGTGTAGTCACATAAGAGCTGAACAATACCTGGTTGCGGTCTTCTTCCCGGTCGTACTTGAAGTAATACCTGTATATGCTCTGTCCGATGCGGAGACTCAGCAAAAGCCCTACGAGGTCGATGACCATCGAAAGCAACTCGATGACTCCATAGTCGGCCGGGGTAAGGTTCCTCGTATAGATGGGCAGCATGATGAAGCTGACAGCCCTTGCCAGAAGGCTGCCCAGCAGATAGATGCCGCTATGCCCGATAATTCGTCGGCCGTGTTTGCCCATGCCGTTTGTTCATCCTCTCCCCAAATAAAATCTTACTTGGCAATACCCTGTTTCCAGAGACGGTGTTTCTCTACCAACAGCGGGACAAACTCCTCAGTGGCCTTTTGCAGACCCGCGGAAGAAGGATGATTGTCTCCTGCTTTCCGCGGATATGCCAGTGTATGGTGAGCGACTGCAACGATATGCTGTTCTTTTCCCTTCCACATCCGATGATGGTTTCCGGTTTCCTCCCCGGTATCGGACCTGTGCCCTTCGCGAGCCGAGGTAAGTACGTTGTAGAGATCGAAAACCATTACATTATTATATGGATAGTTATTCTCTTTCAGCCAGTCGTTATACAGCCAGTTCGCAAAACCCCGGGCAATCATGCCGTTCTCCGGCAGTTCGTTGCGCGGTGGAGGGGTAACTACTACGAAGAACTTGTCCGGACGGCTCTTGAAGTATTTGAGAACCTCATTGAATGTACGTTTCGCGTTGGCTATCGTATGCTGATCCGAATCAGCCGTGTAATTGCGCGGCGGGTCTGGCGCGTCGTTGGCCGTATCGCCCGGTTTTCCTTTGAACAACGTATTAGGATAACAGGACTTGAACATGACGATTTCGTTCTCACCATCCGGTTCGAATGCGACAAGCTTTCCATCATTGGCATGGCCGCCGAACCGGTCGGTCTCGTTGTTTTCCCGGTAGACCGCTCTCATGATCATGGCGGTATCCTGACCGGAAAACCAGTCGTACATCTGCCCGATATCGGTCCTGTCCCCAATGCCGTACGCCCCAGAATGGTCCTGCTTGAGCACGCCCAGCGCCTTCCTTTTCGCGCGCTTGAACGCGCTGTCGGTGAGCTCCGGAGGTTCCCAGCCGTAGGTAATGTCATTTACGTAGAAATTGTTATGATTCAATTCCCGGACCAAATTGCCATTCCCATGTTCCAGCCAATGGCCGCCGACCGAATGATGGATAAAAACCAGTTTATAAACCGGACGGGAACTGCTTGCCGAACTGCTATTTTTCATCGCCATGGAAGGCCTCTTGTCCTTGTCCTTGTGAGAAACCCCATCCTGCGCACACCCACACGCTGATAATAAAAGAATTGCCCCAAAGGCGACATTGATGCGGTATGGCTTGAATGCCTTGATAATTATACCCATTTGTCCTCCAGATGTTGCTGCTGGCAAGAGTGTTCAACCGGCATCGAAAACCTTTGAAGAAAATCTGCACGCAGAGAATGGTATGCACATTGAGAAAAAAATCAATTCCTTACTCCCGGCGGATCAATATATCACCCTGTTTTTATCTAAGTCAACGATATTCCAGCCATTTTTGCAATTTTCCGCATCACCTTCACCCTGGAAGGTTCAACAGACAGCAAATTTCTTCCGAGGTTCTGTGATCCCTATCCAACATGACCGCATAAAGCTGCTATCCTGCTGATATTTCATGTAATATCTCGTAGCAGTAAAATGTTTTGTTGACATGATGAGGATGGTACGTTATAAGCCGATATGATATTTATTCATACGTGTTAGTGAATATTTTCACTGTCCTCAGGTATGGCAATACATAATGTGCTTCGATATGCCGAAACGAACGATATCGTGATTAATATCACATATGCATCTTTGATTTCAGGCGATAAATGTATCAAACAGAAAATCAGAAGACGCGGTAAACGATAATACTATACCATTCGCGAGGATGGGACGGAAAGCCTAAAGGGTCTCACCGAGACAGCCGGGATGCCGAAATACCAAAATGGTTTCGGGCCCGGCTTTTTTTGTGGATAACAGATCACCTTCAGTTTATCAACAACAATAGGAGTATATATCATGACAAAGAAATTAAGAATTTCGTTGATCAATTTAGCCACAATTGCAGCTGCACTTTGCATAAGTACCTCATCTTATAGTGCTTCATTTTTTCAAGACAGCTTTGAAAGCGGAGACGCGTCACATGCGGAAAACGGCACTCATTGGGGCATAGCTGAATCCCCAAGAGTAATTGTTTCAGACACACTAGCCCATACCGGCAAATACTCGTTGCGTTTTCGTTATGCTCCAACAGCAGCTGGAGCTGATTATACAGCAGAAGAGCGATTTTATTTCGGCACACAGAGGAATGAAGTCTATATTCGTTATTACATTTATTTCCCTACAAATTATGTTCATAGAAGCGACGGTGGTCCAACCAATAACAAATTATTTATATTGTTTCAATCTGGAGCAACGTACTCAACGAATCCTATAGTACTTGGAGCCGAACTTGAGCAAGGCACAACTGCAATATCAAATATTACAGGCAAAGGCTGGAAAACGGGATATCCTGCCACATTATCATATACAAGCGGAGGATATGGTTATTATTCAGCATTGCCACAATGGAGAATCACATCCGCCGACCTGGGTAAATGGTTGTGCTTTGAATGGCATATTAAGCGCGACTCAGGCGCAGGAGACGGCGCATTTGAGTTATGGGTCGATGGCGTCAGAGTTGGTGGATCAACAAATCTTTCATATGCAGGCGCTTCTTCATTTAGCGGATATTTTGGAGAAGGGTATTTGATGGGCTGGGCAAACTCTGGATTTGATCAGCAAACCGATTTCTACATTGACGATGTCGTTTTTTCCGACAGCTATATTGGACCATTGGGTACAGGGAGTTCCATCAATAGCCCGCAGCTATCAATATCATCCTTCTCCAAGTGATAAGTGTTTTATGTTTATGGTTTCGCGATAAAAAGCCTGCAGCAAAACGATATCCCCAAAAAATGAAATGATCAAAATGACGTCATTCCGGCGAAAATCGGAATGACGTCAAAAAACTCATCACGTCATATTACATATCCTTAAATATTTTTCTATCATTCTGCTTTATTTTTTGATATTAGTTAATGTCGAAAGTCTTTACATGTTTCTACTTTTTTTCCCAGGAGCCACCCACTCAAGTGTACTTACAAGAATTTAGATAATTGGCATTTTTCATGCATATCATAAACTGCCCGCTATAAATAAAATTGGGAGCAATGACTATGAAGACAAACAAGTTGATGCTTTTATCGTTAATTTTTGTTCCGATATTATTAACTTCAGTATTTTCTTCATTTGCAATAGGGGAAAGCTATACCTACGAGTACAGAGGTCCATCATATTATTGGGATAACTCAACAATGCAATATGACCATCTGGAAATGAGTTTCACGTTAAGCAGCCTTCTCCCAGCATCCTCAAGTCAAACAATCGATCTTCTTACCGACCCATCATTCTCCCTCAACATGACTGTAGGTCCTGTAAGCATGAATACAACTCAGTCTGTCATTGCAAGCTTAAGTGCGTTTGTGCACAGCACTGATTCTTCTGGCACCCCAACAAGCTGGACGATTTATTTGAACGGAGAAGACTACCTTATCAATTCTCAATACACATACGATCCAATGGTCGTGACACCTTACACGGAGCCCGGTGCTTGTTATGGAGTTGACAAGCTTGTTACAACGCCAGATGATGTTCTTCTTTGGGACAGCGGCCTGCAGGGAATGGAAATTCCGCCAAGTTACTTATGGAAATCCAATCTAAACCCAACCCTGCCAGTCCCTGAACCAACAATAATGGTTCTTCTAGGATCAGTTTTTTCTTTGGTTGGACTAAAGAGGATTATTTCAAAAAAATCAGGCTCACTTCCTAACTGACCCTTATTTATGCGCCTTATCAATTAATATGTGGCACGATGCCAAATATAAAAATTAAGAATAAGCCAAAGTAATTCTGAAAAATCCGATACTCCTTGTCTGTGCATTTTTACACATTTTTTTACTTCATCAAGGAAAAACATTTCTTTCATCGTTTTATCAAGGTACATTTCTTCGAAATAATCATTCAAAACAGAACTCTCTGCCAACCATTTGACTAAAGGGACACCGAATCCGGATTTAGGCATTTTCATGTTTTTTTTAGGTAAATATTTTTTTGCGACTTTTCTTAATACGATTTTGTTGTCAAGAAGACTTATTTTGTATTTCATCGGAATACTGAGTACGAACTCGAAAAATTCCTTGTCAAGAAAAGGGTTAACAACTTCAAGGCCAACCGACACGTTCATCTTATGCAAACGCTTAAGTGAGCCAGCAGTATACGTCCTAATATCATAGATCATAATATTGCGTAGCACGTCTTCTTGATTTCCCAACGATTTAATAATGGATTTTCTGTGATTATATTTTAAATCCACTAAATCATCTTTCAGTATCCTTTTCAAATCACTTGAAGCAACAAATGATGAGTTTAAAAGCACAGCATCGGCAGGCTCATATTGCAGTGTTTGTTGTAGCTTTTTCATCTTCCTGCCTGGGAGTAAGGAACTGCCCCATTTTGCTATTTCATGCAGTGATTGGGGAAGAGATCGTATATATTGATAAATGTTCAGCAAGTTATAACGTGGGTATCCAAGCAGAGCCTCATCAGCTCCCTCCCCTGTCAAAAGCAAATCAATCCTGCCCGACGAAAATTGTCCCAATAAATATAACAAAACCGAATTTGGATCACTTAATGGTTCATCATTTATCCTGTTGAGAAGCGGCAAGACGTCAACAAATTCATTACTACTCACGACGATTTCTGAATGCTTGGTCCTGTACTTTTGTGCAGTCAGCCTTGCATAATATCGCTCATCCCAACCCGTTTCGTTAAAGCCGACAGTAAATGTTTCAATAGGCGATTCGGCGTTGACTGCACTTGCAAAAGCAGTTACAAGCCCTGAATCAATTCCACCGCTGCAATTTGCGCCAACTCTATTTGATAGTTTTGCTCTTTTAATTACTGATTTTCGTAATAGGTCCTCAAGGCTGTTTTCATAATATTTTATGCCTTCAATGTTACGTTCAAGGATATAATCCTCTATCTTCCAGTATCGATCCTCAATTATCCCAGACCTGCTTACAGTGACACAATACCCGGGTAGAACCTCCCTGATTCCATCGTAAATAGTCTGTGGACCACAAATTGAGCGAAACGTAAAATACTCTGAAATAACGGATCTATTTAATTGGGGAGCTTGTTTAAGCACGCTTACAATTGCTTTGATTTCTGAAGCAAAAAGAAATAGTCCATTTTTACAATAAAAATAAAGTGGCCTTGTTCCGAATCGATCACGCGCTAAGATCAGTTGCTGGTTATCTGCATCCCAAATTGCGATTGAAAAATCACCATCTATTTTTTCAAGGAAAGATAGCCCATGCTTCAAATAAAGTTGACAAATAAATTTTGACTCATAGCATTCCTTGTTCTCAAGTATATGATTTTCATTGCGTTTATTTAACAGTTTATCGTCATAAATAATTCCATCAAAGCCACATGTTGATTGATTACCACTCTTATAAATTATATTATTGTTTTTAAGCTGCCCTCCAGATATCTTCCATGCCATTCCAATGCAATCGTTATACCATAGCTCAATAGCACCTTGCCCCTTATGTGCCATGGTATTGTTCATTTTCTCAAGGGTTTCTCGGTTCAGGATGTCGTTTGATTCAATATTCCATATTCCGCATATTGCACCCATGTCTACCTCGCTAAATGAGAAACAAAGCAGCGCAGTTTACCGGAAGGTTCTGCTTCTAACATTTCCTTAAGGCTGAATCTTATCTCAAATTCAGCACCTACAATCCGCTTTAACCTGCGTTCAAGCTCTTCAGCCATTCTCCCGAAACATTGCCCTTCGTAACACACTTCAATATTCAATTCCGTATACTTTGTCTGAGTAATCCTAAATTGCATGACTTTCCCGATATTTGCTGGTATTTCCTGTAAAATATATTCAAATACAATCGGATCGATTTGCCTGCCATTTGCACATGCGATAAAATCGTCAGCTCTTCCCTTTATCTCCTTTAACAAGGGCAAGCCACGTCCACACCCACATTTGTCTTCGCTCTTTATTCCTATATCACCAAGCCTATATCTGATGAGTGGCATAATTTCAGAATACAGCTCAGTAAGAACAATCTCGCCCTCCTCGCCCGGGGCTGCCGCCTTATTACCCTTTATAAATTCAATGAAAAGGTTATCGACCATAAGATGCATTCCTTTGGAAGGGCACTGCATAGCTATGATCCCAAGTTCAGTACAACCATACTCGTTTGATACAGGGCATTTAAAAACATCTTCTATAACCTCTACCTGATTTGGATAGATCATTTCTCCTGTGATAATAACGGCCTTCAAATTAAGCATACCCAGATGCATATTAGCTAGCTGCAGAAAATGCGCAAACCTGTAAACAGTTTGAGAATATCCATAAATATATCTGGGATTTGACCTGATCAGTTTATAATAGAATTCAAAACAAGTTTTCTCTGAAACATCAAATGGAGAAAATCTAAGTCGTCCTAACAATATGTCTTTTATTCGGGACTTGGTTTTGTCTAAAATATTAAGTGGCGAGCCCCAATATCGGCCCTGCTTTTCTCCCATGTTGATTTGAAACCAGCCGTAATTTCTGTACATTATTGCATCCATGACACTTAAGGTCTTGGCTCCCTTTGCAAGACTTAAAGGAGTTCCTGAGGAACCACTAGTTTTCCTCCAAAATACATTTTTCCCATAGCCATGCGGAAGAAACTCTTCCATATTTTCAACAATATCTTTTTTTGTTATTGATGGTAGATAAAGGAGATCATCAATGGTTCTTATATCCTCCGGATATATTTTTAAATCAGCATACACTCTTCTATAGTATGGAATGTTGTTATATGCGTATTGTATTGTAGCCTTTGTTTTTTCAAATTGCAGCTTTTCTAATTGTAATTTGTCAAGCCATTGTGTAGCATTAAAATGTTTTATATATTCCTGCACATTTTGTTTTGTATATTTGTAATAAGTTGAATATATAATATTTCTTCTAAGCATTGATATATACCACCAGTTATGAGTTAAATTTCGATTTAACCAAATTTATATTATTATGTTTTGTAATACTATTTTCAAGTATGTCAATTTGTTCTTTCCAACTTTTCACAAGACTTTGCTTCAACTCGATTACATTATTTCTGTAATTTACATGATTTGATCTTAGATCTTGAATGCCTTTTTTTATGTCCTCACCTGTATTGTCGACAAAAATGCTTCCTTTGAAATATTCTCTTAAAACAACTTTGTTCGAAGTAATAATGGGCTTGCACGCTGCCACCGCCTCGTAACACCCACACATCATACAATTGTCAGCTGTCGTAAGAACCATAACGGCATCAACAGAGTGTAACAAATTATTAAATTCAGTTTCTGCCAAGAAGCCGGTAAAAATGACATTTGATGGCGCACTGTTTATTGTTTCTTTCGGAAGCTTATTAATATTTCCAGATATATACAATACAGTATCAGTATCACTTATCATTTCCATAGCTTTAAGCACTTCACATATCGGCTCATCATCTCCAAATGATGATATCAATAATATATTATACTTTCCTTCAACCTTATAATATTCCGTATAAGCCATATCTGGCAATTTGTCCGGCAGTACAAAAGCATTGCCATTCATGCTCCTCACAATTTCAGCTAAATATTTATTTGTTACTATTGTGATGTCCGCATATCTGATCGTAAATGCATGCATCACTGTAAATAAGATATATTTAAATCTGTTTTTCTTTAAATTATCCATTACGAATGTTGTATGCCTATCTACTATTATTATACTATTTGAAATAAGTTTATAGATGCACGCGATTGTTGCCAATACCATTGACGGATTTTGTACAAAAATCACAGAATTCCTATTTTTCAATAAAACATTAATCGTATTTACTATGCATTTAATATATCTTAATGCTCCACTGTATTTAAACAAGTAAAACTCGCAGTTTAGATATCTTGACAACTCTATCGATCTTCTCTGGTTTTCCCATGTAATCCATATTCTGGGGAGTTCATTCATAGGCTACCCTTTTTCAAGAATTGAATTATAAAGCTCAATATAATCATTAATCATTTTACTTATCGAAAATGCATCCTTGCATCGTTTAGCACATGCTTCATTTGCGGATCTGCTGTTGTTTTCCACGGATCTGATTATAGCGTTAGCCAGCAAACTTGGATCTCGGGGCGGAACAACAATGCCACTCAAACCATTCTCAATTATTTCCTCAGGACCACCGCATTGAGTGACAACTACAGGGATTCCACAAGCCATTGCTTCAATAGTGGATATGGAAAAACCTTCCGAGATAGATGAAAGAACAAAAAGGTCCAAATTGTTCAAAAGTTTGCTGGTATCAGAAACAAATCCAAGAAAATTCACTTGTTTTTCCAAGTTCAAATTTTTTCTCACTTCAAGCAGAGAATGGTATATTTCACCTGATCCCTCTCCTGCGATCACAAAACGAATTTGCGGTCTTCTGTCGATAACCAGCCTTGCTGCCGCAAGGAGATATTCGTATCCCTTTGCTGATCTTATGTTGCCAATGGCTCCTACTAGTATTTGATTTGACTCAAGCTCCAACTTCTTTCTTATGCTGTCATCACGACACGGCTTGAATACTCTTATGTCTATACCATTGTATATAGTAATGGATTTTGAAGCAGGCATCCTTTTTTGCTTGACGTAGTATTCTAAAAGCTTTTTTGAAACAAATATGATTTTCTCTGATCCGAATGAAATGATTTTTGATTTTAAAGCATAGAACCTTTCCATTGAATTAATATCAACAAATCCGTGGAATGTCGAAACAACTGGTACATTACAAAGCAAACCCGCAAGACAACTGTACAGATTCGCACCCAGAAGATGGGATTGGATAATGTCGATCTTGTTTTCTCGTATTGTTTTGACGAGCCCCCGCAGATAACTGAAGTTAAAAGCACCCTTAGAATTTATGAAAATCGGCTCGATGCCGTTTTTTCTCAGCTCGGCGCACACCCAACCGGGACCCCCGATTACAACGACAGGATAAAACCGATCAGCATCCAGACCCTTTACGAGGTTCACAAAAACCGACTCTGCACCACCAGGACCTGTTGTATCAATAGTGTGTAAAATCCTGATCATTGCTTCGAACCCAATATGTTTTTGATGTAATTCATTAATTCTGTGTAAAAGGGCCGCTTGTCTTTACAATCGTAAACATCATAAGAAGTTCGGCCGTCATTGAAACATATAAGTTCCGACATGACATGGGCAATCCCGGGTGTCCCTGGGGGAAGATTCAGGTTTCGATCACCTTTCTTAACACGAATGATCAAATGGTCAAGTATACCCAGGTGCCATTTTAACCTCTGTCCAACTCGATAATCCGCAAATAACGATGCCGGCTTTTTCCCAAGATAATAATCCAGACAGAGCGTAGGAAAATCGACCTCAGCCGATACCGCAAGCTGTAAAGATCCCCAAAACCTTCCATTGATCTCCATCAGCTTTGCTCGACCGTCCCGAATGTCCCGTTTGAACTCGACCATAGCAACACCTTGCCAACCTACATGGGTAAGCAGTTTTCTGGCTGCCTCAACAATGCCATTATCGATCGCAACACTTTCTGAAAGTACGCTTACACCTCCTGATGGCGGTTTTTCCAGCAGTCTGCGATGGGAGAAAAGAACAAGATGCTTATCTCCATCAAAAAGAGTGAAAAGTCCAGCACCCTCACCAACTATCATTTCCTGTATGAGAGATGGACGATCCAATATGGCCATCTTTTCATATAGACGGTCCAATTCATCAGCGTCATGTGCGTACATGACGCTGCCCGACAATATCTTTCCTCCAACCAATAATTTGGAAAATGAAGGTTTTACTACAACGGGAAAAGAGATAACCATCTTCCGCTTTTCCTGATAATCAGAATAGTTCTCCACGAAAACCGTGTGTGGAATCTCAACTCCCAGATGCTCCGCAAGTTGAAAGAGCTTATATTTGTTAGATACCGCCTCCATCTTTTCTGACAAAGCACAAGCAAGAATAGCCTGTTCACTGATTTCAGATCTTATCCTATTCAGACAGTAAATGGATTGTTCTGTCATTGGAAAAACAACTTCGATGCTTTCCCTATCAACAATTTCAAGTAGGTCATTTGCATATGCCACCACATCGTGTGACGGATCGGTTACCTTGTAGTATTTACGGCAAAATGCTGATGACGATGAAATATTTCTATGATCCTTTCCAGATACAAATATATTATGACCTCTCCTACCGAGCGACCTACAGGTTACCAATGACGATCTATTTTCCCCGTCTGTAATCAAGATGTTCATGATTGTCTTTCTAAAAAAAGCGAGATAATATCCTCGCTCTAAGCAATGAAATAGTGGTGCTCACATCTTCATGCACTGCCACTCTAGGTATTTTCATTGGAGATGTTGTGCTGCATAAAAAACCTTTTTGAGTGGTCACCGCGCCATAAAATCCATTCTCTTCAAGAACACAGCTAATGTTCTTATTATGGTTTCCATTTGGGTAAGCAAATGTCTTGATGCAGCACCCAAGGTGATGTTCGATATCACCTCTGGATGTCAGTATTTCATCCTTCATTATCTCAGGTGAAACCTGATCAAGAATTTCATGATTTACAGAATGCGCCCCAAAACGAACCAAACCACTCGACAGCATATTGCGAGCCTCATCCCAGTTAATCATCTGTCTTGGAATTGAGCCAATCTTGATAATATTTCTAAAGTACTCTAAAATACCCGTTCTTTCTCTAGAAGAGTATTTTTTTAATATTGCGATCGAATTCTCAAAGTATTGTTCTCGCCGCATATGTTTATAGCGTACAATAGTGCTCATGAAATTCTTTGTTGCGGGTGGCATTATATTTGAAGCAATAGAATCGAGATTAAAACGCTCTAGGTAAAAGCATATTTCTTCAGGCCAAAACAATTTTTCAGCCCCTATAAATCCTGTTGCCAGAAATATTGTAGCTGGAACATGGTGTTTTTTAAGAATTGGAAACGCATTAGTGTAATTATCAAGCCAGCCATCGTCGAATGTAAGGGCACAATACCCACCTAAATATTCATTATTTAATATTTTATCGACTAGTTCGTCGATAAAGACAATTTTATAACAACGATTCAAGTACTCTATATGATTTTCAAATGTTGTGTTTGAAACATACATTCCTGGCTGAACAACAATTTGCCCTGCAGCAATACTAGGCAAAACCCTATGATACATAAGCACTACTGATTTTCTTGATAATATATATTTTTCAGCAAGTGATAACAATCCAATCCTTGAAACGATTGCAGAAAGTCCTCTTTTTGCTAACATCCCATTAGTCATTTTCTACCTATTTATACCTGATAGCCAATCGCCATGCTACTAGCGTTCAATTATATTATTTTGTTGAAACGAATTATATCCAAGCCCTATCAACAATGACAGATCATCCAGTTTGTCCTCCCGTGAAAATTTTTCCATTGCTATTTGTCTGCCTTTTTCACCCATATTCCTTTTTTTAATCGGGTTATTATATATTTCGAGCATCGCTTTGCATAATTCATTTACGTCCCCAGGCTCAACAATGATTCCCGTTTCACCATTTACTACAACCTCTGGAATCCCACCAACTTGTGAGGCTATAACCGGGACCCCCTGCGCCATCGGTTCAAGAGCGGCCAAGCAAAATGCTTCTTCCCATAATGATGGAACAACACATAAATCAGCGCCCCCAGTTAACTGGGCTGCATCTGGCCGATAACCAGCAAACAATATCTTATCTCGGCTAGCAAGCTCGCCCTTAATTTTTACCAACTGATCAAAAATGGGACCATTCCCCATATAAATCAAAAACGGTTTAGCCAACCCGACTCGGCAATCCAATTCTTTGCACATTTTGTCAAAAGCGTACAAAAGCTTTTCGACACCTTTTTCTTTAGTTGATCTACAAGCACACAAAATAATGAAAGTATCCTCTGGCAATCCGAAATTTTCAGATATTTTTTTGCGAGTATTCACATCTACTTGAGGAAGAGTCACTGAATTCCAAATACGCCGGACTCGGTCTTTCGGTACTAACGAAACATCAACAAGTCTTTTAGCCACAAAGTCGCTTACACCAATAGCGATATTTGCTTGCATTCCAGGCAGCTTTCGAGTTAACCACTTCAACCAATACTTGACACCTGTAGGTATTGTTTTAGCGCCCGAAGTATGATCATGAACAACAATATGACGTATTCCAAACAATCTCATAATAAAGTATGCTGGGTGAAATACTGCACGATCTGTTAAGTAAACAGTCCGTATATTTTTTGACACAATAAGTTTAATTAATTTTATCAATGACCTCACTGATCCAAAATTCACTTCCAACTCTAAAGCTTTCGCCGAGGTCCCCTTAAAAGAGCATGGAACGCTCTTTATCTCGGGATAAACAACATATGTATCAATATCTTTCACTTTTAATCTCATGGCAACGCCAAGAAACAGGCTTTCAATAAAATCCCAAGCATAGCCTGTGTTGGCTCTAAAATTAGCAACACATAGCAAACCTTCTTTTTTATCTCGTGAAATTTTAAACATCTAGTCAAATCCTTTCATGACGAGAAAAGCTGCTGTGTCAGAAGCTAATTGATAATAATGAATTAAGCAATTTTGCAATTAATAGGAAGCTTCGCAGTATCTTTGTTAGTTGCTTTCACAATACTACTCAAAGCTACAGTCATCGACAAGTTAATCCAGAAATATGGATAGTACAAGACTGTAACGAAATACCCGCTCACTAAATACCCTACCAATGCAGCGTCGAGTCCATGTGCAAGGTAATATAAATGACTTGACTTCATATCGTACCGGCAAAGCACTTTTCGAGTACGGTAGTTATTAAAGAATGTCGAGAAAATCAACAAGATAAAGACTATAAATCCTGAATATCCCAACTCTGAGATACATTCTATAAATATATTGTGCGGGAGCCCCCCTTCACCACTGAAGAATCTTTTATCGGCAACTTCCCAGTTAGCATACCCTACACCAAGTAAAGGACTGCGTTCAGCCATTCGCAAGCCCTTTTCCCATCGTTCTGTCCTCTGAATGGATGTTTTGTCCTTTCCCGCTTGCCTGAATCGCTCCTTCTGTTCAGAAGGAGTGAAGTGCCATACCAACACACCCACAAGAGCTAGTACAACAAATCCTTTAATTTTATGGCTACTGTTAAGCAACATCCAAAAAAGTACCGCGCCTGCACCTACTAGAGCCCCTCGAGATGAGCAGGAAATTGTTCCGGAAAGTGCAGTTAAAGGGAAAAGCAGGAATACACCTTTTTTCCACCAAGGCCAGCGGTCTTTAAGTGAATAATAAAAGTAGCATGAAACTGCCAGGAAAACACACATCTGAATTCCGAATTCCCCTGAATTGTGAAACCAGCCAGCCCCCCCTCCAGTACCCCAGTCTGAAAAGCTAAAGCCGCTCGCTACCCAGTTCCTAAATGAAAACTGAGACATTTTAAAGCTATATACAAGAAACAAAAATACAAAAACAAATAATCGTTCACTAGTATTAATTATTGTAATAATCAAAAAATATATTACAACCCATGCGAAATAATCATATATTTTGCTAAAAGAAACCCCAGGCGATATTGCAAACATCGATGATAGAATTATCACTATGGTAAAAAGAATAATCAAGGTATTGGATATATTTTTTGGCAAAGGATATTTCTTGAACAATAGAATAACAAGAGTAACAATGAGTATTATTCTGGTAAATGGAATGACATCTAAAGAAGGATAAAGTGTTTGCGGCCTTACATACTCCATGAACAGATATATATTTATTAACCAGAAAAGAATATCTTGGGACTTAAAATACCACCATATTTCAGATAATTTAACAGAGTACAAGGAATCGTTTGCCATCATATTGTCCGTTCAGTAAAAAGTACCTGCAAGACTTCCAATGCCTTCAACATCTGCCGGAAACATCCTCGGAATACTTTGTCGCCCAAGCCGAAGGGGTCGTCAATATTGCAGAAAATACGGGTAGGCCATGGCGCGAACTCACGAAGAAGGCAAATGCAGGCTTCTTTCTCAGGATATAGCCCCCTTAGCCTTAGGTATTGACCATATTCCATAGCAACAATAAGGTCTGCCTCCTGAAGATTGCAGGAAGAAAGACCTTTTGCATGATGTGAAGCGAGATCAACCCCAAAATCACCCGCCACACGAACAGCTTCCGGTGGAGAATAACCACCCTGATCAACATCCAGGCCGCAGGACTCAATACGCACTGCTTCTTCCGTCATCTTCCTTTCAAGGTATTTTTCGGCAAACGCACTCCGGCAGATGTTGCCTTTGCATACAAAAACTACATGCTTTATAACTCTCAGATCCAGATGGCGTCGCGCAATTTTGTACAGCAAAGATTCCCAAGCATTCCTGAAAAAACACCTTATTGCACGTTTCACAGGTCGTGGGATATATTTTTTCAGCCAGGCTAACATATTACCTCTGCAGAGACTCATAAATCTCCGCTATTTTTTCGGCATAACAGGTGTTGCTGAAAAAACTTTCAACCCGCTCTCTCCCTGCCTTGCCCATCCCGGCACGCAATCCGGGCTCCCGCAGCAGGCGAATCACCCCCTTGGCCAAGGGTTCCGCTTCCCCCACCGGCACGAGAAACCCGGTCTCACCGTCTTCGACGATATCCAGCGGGCCTCCGGCCCTGGTTGCCACCACCGGCTTCCCCATGGCCATCCCTTCGATCACCACCATCCCGAACGGTTCGGGAGAGTTTGACGCGTGCACGACGACATCCATGAACTTCATCAGGGCCGGTATGTCCTTGCGGTACCCGGTAAAAACAACCTTGTCCCGCAAACCGAGACTGCCAGCCAAGGCAAGCATCTCCCGGTAAAAGGCCTCATCCCCATCGGAACGTCCACCTACAATAAATCCCATGGCTTCCGGGACCTGGCCTGCAATCGAGCGCGCAGCCAGAAGAAACTCCCTGATCCCTTTCCAATCTACAATCCTGCCGAATATACCGTATCTCGGCTGTGCAGGGACGACACCGAATTCCTCGAAGAGGTATTCGCAAGCCACGGAAGTGTTGAACTCTTCCAGATCCAGCGCATCATGTACGACCGATATCTTCTCTTCCGGCACCCCCAGTCCGAGCAGGTTTTCCTTTATGGCGCCCGAGATGGCTACATGGTGATCCACGAGCCGGGCATAGAACCTGGTGATCGGATGGATCTCTTCAAAATCCCGCAAGTGGGCGACACAAGGCACCCTGAGAAGCTTTGCCGCAATTATCCCTGCAAGTTGAGAGCCAATTATGTTGTTCAGGTGAACCAGCCCGACCCTGTGCCTCTTGCCTATTTGATAATAACGGCATGCTTCCGGCAGGGTAACGAACAGCAGCCAGTAGAAAAACCTCGCCAGATTGAGAACCTTCGAGAGGACGCTGATTCTGAACGGCGGCAGCGAGGCGATTTTTTTGTAGAAGCGGTTATTGATCCAAGGGAGCTTGGGAACATAATGGTACCATTTCGTTCCCGCGAAATTGGCTTCGAGATACTCGACCGGCTGGCCGGTCACCAGCACCGGCTCGAATTTCTCCTTGTCCAGCGCCCTGATGAGGTAGCAAAGGCTGTTGATGGCCCCGCCAAAAGTGAAAGTGTTATCCAGATACAAAATTGCTGTCTTTTCGCTCATATGGGAACCGCACCCCTGAGAAGTCCAAGTATGGATCGGAAATCCTCCTGCTCTTCAAGAAACAGGTCGGGATACTGGAGAGCCCGGGTCGTGTACCGGAGAAAAGAGAGATAGAGTGCCATGCCCGTCATTTCCTTGTCGATCCCCAATTCCTCAAGATATGGCTGCAGGCGCTGATTGCGCCAGGAGCCTCTTATCACTGACGAAAATGCCTCGCATGCGCCGCAATTTCTTGCTGCCCTCTCTTGCTGTACCTGCAGATTGAACAGGTCGATTCCCGGAAGATCCCTCAGTCTCGCCGTGTCCCAGTCTATAACCCCTGTCAGAGCTCCGCTCCGTTGATCGACCAAGATGTTGCCATAGCCGTAATCGCCATGGGAGGTTGCCATGCGCACCTCCCTGCCGCTAAGCCGGTCTGTCAGTTCCCGCACCAGACGCAGCAGGTTCTCACGGAAATCAGGGCTGATGACTGAAGAATTCTCGATGAGAGCAAGGTCGTCCCGAAACAGCCCATCCAGGGCATCATCTTGCAGCAGTTCCACTTTCCCGGTCGCACTGCCAAGCAGCATGAGGAATTCAAGCGCATTACGCGAAATGACAGCTTGCAGAGGCCCGCGATTCACCTTCCAGGCCGGAAGTCCTCGCAGCATAGTCTCGACGTAAACTGTGGAACCGGCATATTCCAGGCGGCAAAGCGGACGTGGAAGCAGATCCCTGAAATCTTGGCCCAGCGACGGATTACTTGCCAATGACTCAAGAAAATTATGGTTTTTGCTTATTATCCTGTCTATGCCGCTGTCCGACACGACCCTCGCTATTATCCCCTGCCCCGAACTCACGTCGGTCAGAAACAGGACTACCGCACCCCTTTTCCGGATGTCGATCCTTTCAACCGTCCAGCGTCCCGTTGCCTGTTCGTCGCACTGAGAGAGCGAATCAATGACAAACCTTACAATTCCTGCCGTTTCAAGCGGCACAGAACCGGCAAACAATACAACGCCATCCGCAAGTGCCCGATACAACCCGAACTTCTTTGCATAGTGGATGAGAGGGTGCCAGTAATGGGGCAACTCAAGCAACGGGCTGCCCAAAGCCACCAGTTCCTCGGGCTGTTCCAGCGAGGGAAGAGCATAAAATCGCCTTATCTCCTCGAAACCGAGTTTCTTCAGCTCCTTTTCGCAGCGCCGGGAGCCCCGAAACAGTTTTGAGGCAAAAAGTGCCCATTCACCCCTGGCAAGCCTCTTCAGGTTTCTGAATGAGCATGCGTTCTCGGCCAGGGCCAGGATGGAGCCTTTGCCCGCAAGGTTTTCTGCGGCCGCTGCCACGTCTTCCCTGAATGCACGGGCGTCGGCCGCTGCAGCGCAATGATAGACGACAAGCTCAAACTTGTCAGGAAGATATCCGTTTCTCGGGAACCGGGGGCAAACGGTGGCAGTGGGAAAAACTTCCCGCCATCCGGACGGTCCGGCCCCTACAAGGAGCACCGGGCTTTCGGGGGCAAGCCCAAAGATTCGCATCAGCCCGTCGCCGCCCATCCGCTCACCTTTCAACCGGCCAGTACGCCGGGAGTAGGCTTACTATGGCGCCCGCGAACTGCTCGACCCTCTTCCTCGCATTCCGGACATCCGCGTCAGCCGCGGATGCCGTTATCTGCACGAACGCCCCGTCGTTGCGGTTATAGAGGATCCTCCCCGCAAAACGCTCGATATTCTGCTTCAACCCGGTCGACACGACGGTTTTTCCACCGGTCTGGTACCAGTGAAGCATGACTGTGTTATTGTCATTATTTTTTGCAAGAACAAAGTTGACCGGGACGGGACGGGAAGACCCCGGCTGTCTCAGGTACGATCTGCCCGTGTCGATAATGGCCGAACCGGCGCCGGGGAGGCATGCATAGGGGTTGTGCCCGGTTCTTCCTCCTTTTGCCGTGCCGTAGTAGCCGATATAAAGGTCGATCTGTTCACCGTTACGGGAACGGTAATGCCTGTATACATGCTTGTCTGCGTTGAGTTCCCTGTATACATCCTCCGAGAAGGAATCCTCAATTGCCGTATAACCGGAAATCTTCATGGGCAGCCTTTCCAGATTGGTCTGCGCTACTACCGGTACCGGCCTCAGCGCAACCGCAGCTGCGGCACATATGGCAAGGAGAAGCAGAACAAGGCATGCCGCGAAAGACTTAGTGGACATCTTCGCCCTTCTTTCTGTTGATCAACGTAAAGACCCCCAACAGCACGGCGAATCCGAAAATGAAAATGGCGATCCCGGAAAATTCGTGGAGAAACCCCCTGGCCACCTTGTCGCCATAGAAATGGGCCAGAATGCCGGTGCCTGAAATCCGTATGATATTGGCCAGCATGGCAATGGGGATGGCCGAAAGCACCAGGAGGGCCTTCTTTTTCCAGCCGCCCCCCGACATGGCGGCAAATACGAACGCCAGCATGGTCAATGACATGATGGACCTGATGCCGCTGCATGCCTCGGCAACCTCAAGCTGGGTCCCGACAAAGTAGAGCATGTTGCCCTCACGGTAAACCGGGATCGAGCACACCTGGATGAGATTGGCGGAGACCTTCGTGGCCATCAGCTGCAGGGGAAGGGAAACAGTGCCGAGCAGAGAATAAGGGACAGGGATCATGAACAGAAGAAACAAGACTGGGAAGGCGAGAATCCTGACAAACTCGGGTCCAAGGCTGCACCACACCAGCCCCAGGAGCGACAGTACCAGGGCAACCCTGGCGGGAAAAGCCAGACCGCCCGCATAGCTTGCCGCATATACCGCCAAGGAAGTGAAAAGCAGAACCCCGCCCCACATGGAATGGCCGATGACCGCCGATTTCAGGCGCTCCTTACGTTGCCAGATGAAATAACCCGCTATCAGCGGCACGAGGAAGCCGTGGGAGTTGTCCGAGTGGCTGAGCCAGTCACTGACCAGCTCCGGATAGACCGGGATGAAGGCCAAGGCCCACAGAGATAGAAGCAGTGCTATTTTTATTTTGTCGTTTCTGGTCATATGGTTTATCCAAGAAGGAACACTAAGAAAAGCAACTACTTCTTTACCTCACACGAAGACACAAAGTCACTAAGGGTTATTCCACTTGTCCATTCAAAATACGTGTTATACCGTCTTTCATCAGGGCTTCACCGAAATTCAGCAGATAACCCAGCTTTTTGTTTGTCAATTTCAGATAGGTCAAAACCTGTTTCTTGTGGGCATTGCTGGCTTTTTCTACAGATTTCAATTCCAGTATGACCTTGTCTTCTACAATGATATCGGCTCGAAAACCTTCCTCGAAACGGATGTCATGGAATTCTATAGGGATCGGAACCTGTCGTTCAGCATTCAAACCGGCTTCCTGAAGCATGCGCACAAGGATGACCTCATAAACGGTCTCAAGTAACCCAGGTCCAAGCTCCATGTGAAGACGCATGGCGCAGTTAACAACGATCTTGCCAATATCGTTTTCGGTCATTGCTTTACTTTGCGCCTTTGTGGCTTTGTGTGATACCCGATTTTTGTTTTAGGTTATCTACGTTTATCCGCGTCCCATTATGATTCTCAGCTGTTTCACGATTTTTTCGATATCCCTCTCTTTTACGAACGGATGCACGGGCAGCGTCACCAGTCTCTCCGCTATTTCTTTTGCCCCCGGGTATCCCTTGCCATCATCCTGGTAACCCAGTTCCGCGATTCCGTCAATCGAGTCCGGATAGCCGTCCGCTATGCCCAAGCCCATCTCCTCGCTCTTTTCGAGGGTTCTTCGCTTGCATTCCGAGTCCCAGCAAAGGAAAGGAGCCCTGATCAGGTCGGGGCGCCCAACTCCCGGAATCCCGGCAGGCACTATGCCGGCCCCGGCCAAGCGCTCCAAATTTGCAGCCCGTCGCCGTCGGAACGATTTTATGCGCTTCCTCCATCCCCTGGCCAGACCCGCCTGGAACGCCGAGAGCCTCCTGATGGGAAATGCGGGATCAAAAATTGTCTCCCCCAACTTGAGAAACGGTAACGATTTGGGCAGCCAATACAGCACCGGATGTATCAGGACAGTCAATGCCAGCGCATACAGAAACAACTTCAAACGGTCGATTGCCCCGTATTCTTCGATTGCTTCCAGGTTCTTGCCGATCGAGCGCCCGATACGCTGATCATCTGTAAGAATAACTCCACCTTCTACAGTGGAAAAAGCCTTGCCCCTGCTCATGCTGAAAAGGCCCGCGTCACCAGCTATTCCAAGCTTGCGGCCGTTCCACTCAGCCCCCATGGCTTGGGCCGCGTCTTCCACGACGCATATTCCCCGCTCCCGTACCATATCCTTCACCCGCGCCACATCGGCCGGAAGACCGAACAGGTGGGTAGGAACAACAGCCAGGAGTCGGGGATTCTTCAGTTCTTGCGCCAGGCAATCATAGTTGAAGTCGAGGGTGTCCGGCGTCACATCGCATAACCTGACCCCCAGCCCGGCTTTCACGATTGCGGAAGGTACAGAATAACAGGTATATGCGGGGATGAGAACCTCGTCCCTCTCGGGAAACAATTCGTGCAACGCCTGCAGAATCAGGACCAGCGCCGCTTTTCCCGAAGAAACAGTATAACAGTACCTTACCTTGAAATGATCCTTGAGTTCACTCTCGAACCTTTCAATTGCCTTTGTTCCTCGCATCAGCCCGCCCAGACCGCAAAGAATGTCCTTGAAGCCGAGTGGCGCCGCCGCCGGTGGGAGAGTTCTTCCTATGCGAAATGCCATGGCGCAACCTGTCAATTCTCACACAAAGACACAAAGTCACGAAGAATTATTCAAATTTCGTTTTCGATTATCTCTCTGTGCGCTTTGTGGCTTCGTGTGATATCTGCCTAAAATTGCGGCAGCTCTACTCACGGAATATTTTTCACAATCCTGGGTCCCAGTATCTTTGTGAGGGGCACAGGCAGTTTTTTCCAGATCTTGATGGCCATTTCGTATTTGGGATTTTTCGTATTAAGTTCCGGCATTTTTTCCCCGTCCCCGAGCAGGTATTGCCAGTAGAGCTGGACCGGTTCTGCTCCCCACTGCTTTTTGAAGCGGAAGGTCCCCTCCCCCGGGGTGGAGCGCCCGAAGTCGAATTTCGTTGAGCCGTTACCGATAGCGAATCGTATTGCTTCCCAATAAAGCAGATTGTTCGGGCATTTATCCCGGTAATCACTTATCGACGATGCCCAGGGTACCTCCAGCGTATCCTTGAACCACGTCAGGATACCGGAGGCCACCGTTTTCCCTTCAAGCATCACCGAAATAATCCGGGTCGTGTCGGGAAATGTCTCGAGGATATTCCTGAAGAAATTCTTTCCGTAAACCGGTGTGCCGAGATCCCTCATATTGCGGCAAAAAACTTCATAAAAACCATCGAGGAGATCCAGGTGTCCGGTTATTGCGCAAAGGCCGCTCTTATCCGCCTTGCGGACCTGGTTCCTCACCTTGGCGTCAAGGGCCTTCCACTGGGCTTCCTCGTCATTCTCCAGGTGAAGAATCATGGTCACCTTGTGCTGCTTGCAGGCGAGGTCCGCGTCCATTTGCGAAAGGTGCCGAAACTCGGCATACTCCGCCTTGAGCTGCCGCAAAATACTTCCGGATGCCGATAAAAGATGCCTGGCTGTATCGGGGTCGTTGGACAATATTCCGCCATAGTTGAAAAAAGGAAGGGAAATCAAGTAACTGCCGAAAATGCGGCTCTTTATATGAATGGCCGGCAGCAAGCCGCGGATTTCGTTATGTTCGCCTCTTGCTGCCAGGTAATGGGATTTGTGTCCGAAACTCTTTTCTATGACATTCCGCCAGCCATACTGATGATAATTGGTGGCCTGAGGGCAAGCGTTCACATAGGCGTCCCAATCCAAACCGCCTCCTTCATAGTCTTCGATAGTAATTTCCATGTCCTCATATTTCCGATTAGTAATTGCTTGATTCAAAAATACGTTGAAATTTCCAACCAGACAAATACGCTCATCAAGCGGTTATCCCGGAAACCTGCCTGATTGGCGCGAATCTGAAATCAGCCAGCATCCGCCGGAAACGCCCCTCGGTCCTGTGGAGGTTCAGGTAATGACGGATGCGGCTTTTCAATCCTGCCCCTTTCATCCGCGGCTGCTCGGGATCGATCTCCCATGGATGGAGATAAAAAACGAATGGACGCCCCTCTTCGCTGTTTATCCGCTTAAGCCCCCACCTGGTGAATGCGTACGGAAACAGCCGGAAATATCCGCCTCCAGCTATGGGGATATTCTTTCCCGCAACATATAGAGTAGTAATGGGAATTTCCGCCATGTGAAAATGCCGGTCGCGGTCAGGAACAGGGCAGATATTGGGAGCCAACGGCGCCCAATCTCCATCTCGCCCCTTAGCCACGATGAAGGGATGACGAGGCCAGTCAGGAATTCCGTAGAGGTCGTGGCTGATCGGGAAAACGCTGGAATCATACCGGTAACCGGCCTCGACAAGCTCGTCGTAAGCCCAGAGGCACTTGCGCGAAATCGAGTAACTGGGAGCGCGATATCCCCGGATCTCTTCACCGGTGATTTTTTCCAAAAGAGCCTTGCTCCTGCGGATATCATCCCGGAACTCGCTTTGAGTCTGGTTGTAAACGCGGCGATGGCCATAGCCGTGGCTGGCGACTTCGTGTCCCCGGCCGGCAATCTCTTTGACCAGCTCCGGTTTCCTCTCAGCCACCCATCCCAGGACGAAGAAAGTAGCCTTGACATCGAACTCGTCGAGCAGGTCCAGAATGCGCCGTGTGTTGTCCGCCACTCTTAACTGACAGCCGTCCCACTGCGCCGGAGAAATGCA
The DNA here is from genome assembly GCA_034933285.1 of Geobacteraceae bacterium. GTDB lineage: Bacteria > Desulfobacterota > Desulfuromonadia > Geobacterales > Geobacteraceae > RPRC01. The sequence goes on from JAYFNT010000032.1 coordinate 27,375, forward strand.
GCCTTCGAAGGCTGTTACATGGAAATAATCTTCGACATCAATGGTTAGGGCGTTAAGCATATCGGTTAGCGTATAGCGTGTAGCGGTTAGTGTTTCTGTCAAGTTGATTTCATTTTAGCAATGTAGGATTTCAGCAGCCTAATCACTTCTTCATTCAGTGCGTAAGCTTCGTTGAAATCGGTGATTTGGCAGTAGCCAAGATCCTTGCTCAACGACAATTGAGTTTCAAGTTCTGCGGCAGATCCAAGTGCTATTTTGAGAAACTGTAAATATTCTTTTGAACCTCGCATGTACCCTTCAGCAATATTTGAAGGAATAGAAACGGCACACCTGCGAACCTGACTCGTCAGACCATATATTTCTTCTTTTGGAAAGCTCTGGGTTATCCGGTACATGAGAAGCACCAGTTGATAGGCTTTCTGATATGCTATTAACTCATGATAATCCTTAACTTTCATCAATTTCTCTATTCCAAATATAGTATATGCTAAGCGCAAATCCCTAATCGCTATACGCTAAACGCTATACGCTACTTTTCAGCTGTCGCTAAAAGGTCTTCCTCGCCTCCAATATCACCCGGTTGACCGAATAATTATCATCATAAATACGGGGTGAGTAGAAATCGGCATAAATGTAGTTCAATGTCAGGAAAATCTCTTTGGGGAGAGGATAAGTGAGAGCTGGATTGATAAATATCCTTCGGGTATAGGTATTGGATCCCCTGTGATCATACTTTTCCACACTCGTGGCCAATGAGGCCACCAGCTTTGCACCGATTTCGTAGCGCGCAGTAATGCCTGCCAGGTACCGGTTCTCGATGTCTACGACATCTCCGGAATAGTCGGCATAGGAAACCGTGAGCCCGACATTTCCCCTGCTGAACTCCTTTGTTAATGTCAATGCGTAATCCGTCTCTCTTGTGATAGTGCTCTCAGGGTCTTCAGGGTACGTGACGCCGGTGGTCAAAGAAACAGAATATGTTCCCATTGTATGAGTGATACCTCCGTTCCAGAACGGGTAGTTGAAGTCACCGCGATTCTTGGTGCTGAACCAGGTGTAGCCACCCTGGGCAAAAACGAAAGAACGGTCCTTGTACTCATACCTGAATCCGACATATGGAGCATGCCTGTTGTAGGGATAGATGGAATTTTCACGGGTGTATGTATAGCTTGCGGTCAGGTTGAGCTTGGGAGAGTACTCGTAGGTCGCCTCGGCAAAACCGATATGCTGTCGCCTGTCAATGCCTTCCGGTTCCTTGTACCAGACATTCCTGTAACGATAGCCTGTCCTTACTGTCGTTTTCGGACCGGGACGGAAGCTGAAATATGGAGAAGCAATGAAGGTGTTGGAGTCGGACTGGTCGATAAAAAGGCCCTCCTGGGTCCTGTCACGTGAAACATCCAGCGAAACACGGCTGTAAACATCGCTGACTTCCAGGAAAAGCAGGTCCTTGATCACCCTCGTCAGGCCGCTGACGTTCAGGTTATGGGTAGTGTCGTCGCTACGGCTATTTTTTGCATAGTAGCGGTAATCGAATGCATAATTGAGATTCCAGTCCCACAAAGACGCATTGTAGGTCATGGCAATTCCCGGCAACAGCCGGGTTACGAAATCGGACTTCTTATTGTCTCTTTCCTCGAAGACATTATCTGTAAATTCTTCGCTTATGGCAATGGACGGGTGGAAGGAAAATTCACCGGCAAAAACATCTGAGTACGATGCGAGAAGAATAAGTGAAACCAGAAAAGGGACCATCCTGAAATTTGACGAGCAAATCCTGGACTGATTCACGAATTACCTCCGGCGATTTGATTTTGCTCTGCACCATTTTCAATCGGAAATAAAAACTGCTATTTGCACCCCTCACCCGGGCTGCGCCCACCCTCTCCCTAGATGGCGAGTGTATGACAGAGTTCATTTCCTCATCCAACCATACGCTACACGCTACTTCCTATCCGCTGCTCTCTGGTCACTGTTCTCTGTTCTCTGCCTTCACACCTTTTTCAGTTTCTTCTCTTTCAGAGCCGCCAAAAGAACCTGCTGCCCGATCACCGATTTGGTAATGCCTTCTTCGTCGGAAAATGAAGCGTCGTCGCTTCCGGATTGCTTCTCCACCAACGCTTTGAGTTCGGACACTACCGCATCTGTTTCCCGCGCATAGAAGCGAAAAGCGCTGCCGAGTGACATCAGGTTTTCTCCCATTTCCTTGAGCGAAGTCTCCCTGAACTCGATTGATTCCTTTTCCAGCTTGCTCAACCGCTCGGATATATCCATGAGCAATTCCATAACGCCGCCTGGTTTTCCGGTTGCCGATGACTCCCCATGGAACGGAAGGATTTCGCCAAGTTCCGGCAGTCCGCTTTCCCAGAACTGATTCTCGAAATCCAGGTCGCCGATTACATCCCTCACCATTTCTTCATCTATCTGTCGGGTTTCCTCGGCAAAAGCTGAAAGCATCAGGAAATCACATATGATATTGACAAGCCTGGGAATCCCCCTGCTGTAACGGAAGATGATATCCATCGAGTCCGGGCAGAACATTACGGCTTCGCGGTTGCCGGCAACTTCCAGTCGGTGGAGGATGTATTCCTCCAGTTCCGGGCGGGTGAGCGGAGCTAGGTGGCAGTTGATGCTGATTCTTTGACGAAGCTGCAACAGGCTCGGCAGAGACAGGGTCTTCCTCAGTTCCGGCTGGCCCACTATTATGATCTGCAGCAGCTTGGCATCATCCGCCTCCAGGTTGGAAAGCATCCGGATGTCTTCCAGCAGCTCCGGAGTGAGATTCTGGGCTTCGTCAATGATCAGGGTGGGTCTGTTTCCCAATGAGTATTGCTCGATCAGAAAATCGTTGAGATCCCGAAGCAGTGCAGTCCTGTCCTTCCCCTGGACCTGGAGGCCGAAATCGTCATTGACCATGGCGAGGAACTGTTCGAAATTAACGCTGGTGTTGAATATCTTGGACAGGAGCACGCCTGCAGGACGCTTTTTTATCAGGTCCCTGATCAGGGTAGTTTTTCCGGAGCCAACCTCCCCGGTCAGAAGTATGAACCCGGCCCTTTCATGTATGCCGTAATCCAAGTGGATCAGAGCCCGTCGATGGGAGCGGCTCATGAACAGAAATTCCGGGTTCGGCACCAGGTCGAACGGCTTTTTTTTCAGATTGAAAAAAGATTCGTACATTTCTAACTCACTTTAATTATGGTCTTTTCTTGCCCCAATATGGTGAAGGTATCACGCATATACCCTCTCCATTAAGGGAGAGGGTGGCTGAATGCCGGGTGAAGGGGTTAATGTGCCGAAAGAGTATCAAACATTCGTCGCTTCCCCGTTTTTCCGCTTCCCCTTGCCAAACAAAGCTTTCAGCCGCCCGCCCCTGCCTGCCGACTGCTCTTTCCCTTCGGAACTGCCGCCAGACTTGTCCTGTTTGCGGGCGTGAGAATCACTGATACCCTTATGGCCATAGCCATAGCCGTAATAATAATAGTGGTAATGGCCGTTCATGCTTGCCATTGTCGCATCGTTATATACGGCGCCGATAAGTTTTGCGCTATCAACAGCTTTTATTGCTTCCGTTATACTCTCCGGAGTTGCCTGCCCCTCCCTGGCCACCAGAACAACGCCATCAACAATTGCTCCGAGAGACCGGGTTTCGGCAAATGGCAGTATGGGCGGCGTGTCAATGATTATGAAGCGGTCCGGGTAGCGGTTCTTTATTTCCTTCACGAAGTCTTTCATTTTCTGGGAAGAAAAGAACTCGACCGGGTTTTTCACCGGTGTCCCGGCAGGCAGCAGCGTGAGCCTGCCTATTCCGGTCTTGACCAGCAGTTCACTGAGTTCCACTCCGCCCGCCAGGTATTCGGAAAGCCCTTTTGTCGGCTTCATGCCCAGATATCCCTGGATGGACGGTTTTCGCAGGTCTGCATCGATAAGAAGCACGGTGTGGTCGAATTCCTGGGCAAGTGTGATTGCAAGGTTCAGGGAGGTCAGGCTCTTCCCCTCATTGCTGACTGAACTGGTAACCATGATGACATTTTTAAATCCATCCTGGCGTGCAAAAGAGGCAAGCACTGACTTGAGCTTACGATACTCTTCACTTACAGGTGAATGCGGGTCGCTCAAGGTTGAAACAAACGGGTTGTCGATCTGCGGCAGGGGTTCCCCCGCCGGAATTACCGGGGGAAGGGGATGATGCACCGCCGCCTGCTCGGAGTGCTTTCCCTCAACTTCCTTAACCGCCACATTTCCGACCTGGGCGTTTCTCAGATGCGCAGCCTTTTCCAGCGCCTGCTCTATTCTGCTCATTTGGTTCCTCTCTATCAGAAAGCGTATAGGGGTAAGCGTAAAGCGACTAGTAAAATCAAAACCCTACAAGCCAAACACTGCAAGATTTTTTGTTCTTTTACTATGTTTTTTCTTATCACTAATCGCTATCCACTTATCAATCCTATAATTCTGTCTACCGGCGAAAACCCTATCACTTCCAGGCCCAGCAGGAAAATTATCATGCCGAAATATGTGCCGGCGACAAGATATAGACGCCGGTCTTTCTGTTTTTCTTCCTCAGTCGCCTTGGGGTCGCTGATCTTGGGAATTACCGCGAGAATCTGGATGCCCAATGTTTTCAGAGCATCGACACCTTTTACAGTATCGTCAAAGTAATCGATTGCCAGCAACAAGGCGAAGGCGCCGACTATCCCGGCAGCGATGCCGGCAAGCATTATCATCATGCGATTGGGACTTGCAGGGGAAAAAGGCATCGTGGCCGGCTCGACGATCCGATAAGTAGTCCCTTTGTCTTGCACTTCCATCTGTTTCGATACTTCAGCCTGGCTGTGCCGCGCAGTGAGCTGTTCATAAATGCGACGAGTATCCGCCTTTTCCTGTTCCAGCCTGGCAAGTTCCGCCCTGGCAGCAGGGCTTTTCATCATCAATCCCCGGCTGTTGCCGATTATTGCCCGCTGGTTCGCCTCGCCCATCCTGACAGCGTTCAGCTCCGCCTCCACCCGGGCCAACTCACCGGGATCCGAAACTGAAGATGAGCCGGAACCGCTTGCCATATCCCGCTGCGCAGCCTCGATGTCAGCCTTGACCTTCACCACTTCCGGATAATTCTCGGTATATTCGACGCGCAACTCCGCAAGCCTTCTCTGCAGCGCGATCAGCCTGGAGCGTGCCGGAGTGTTGGTCCTCAAATGGGCGCGTGATGCTTCAAGCTGCGCACGTCTCATGCGCAGTTCATCCAGCCTTGACTGTGCCCCGGTAATTTCAGGTTGACTCGAAGCGGGGTCAACTGCCAGGGCAGCGCCTTTTTCCCTGTACAGCTTATTTATCTGTGATTCGATCTTGTCCAGCTTTTCCTTGTATGACGCTATTTGTTCTGATAGAAAGCTCGCCGCCCCATAGGATTCTTCTCTCTTCGCCGAGAGGTTTTCTTCAATGAAGCGCCGTATCAAAGTGTTCACGTAATCCCTGGCAAAGCGCGGGTTTTTGTGGGTAAAAGAGACGGTAATCAGCCCGTCATTGCTATTCAGCTGTACATTGGTATTTTTCTGCAACGACAAAATGTTATCTTCCAGTTCGGCATCAGTCTGTTTCTTGACATTCAGGTCGAGATCATTCATTACCTTCGTCAGGATGCTTCGTGCTGTCATCATTTTAATCGAAGAATTCAGCCTTTGTTGCGTTTCATCACGCGAAGCTGAACCGGTAGCGCCTCCGGCAAAACCCCTGAGCAAATCATTCAGAACATTTTTCTCGATATAGATGATGCTTTTGGCTTCATACTTCTTGGGCAGTACATAACCGGTCACGACCGCGGCGGTCATGATCGCAAGGGCCACTATAACGTAAAGCCGCTTGTGCTTGGTCAGGAGCCCGAGATATTTCCTGAAATCGAATTCGTTCTGCATTTATGAACACTCCGTGTTTTCAGTGGACAGCGAATAGCGGTTAGCGTGAAGTGACGACGCAAATCTCAATTAGAGATGAGATTGTTTTTCACACTTCTTGGCGCTACTAAACACTAATCTCTATACACGCTTATCGCTTATCGCTACTCGCTATTCGCTAATCGCTATTCGCTAACCTAAAACATTCCTTCCTGCACTATCACGTAATCTCCAGGCTTTAGCTTGATGTTCTGCCTAAGATCCGCATCATTCATCAGATCTTTGGCCCTGACCTCGATCGAGGAATCTTTCCCACCCTCTTTACGGTGGATTACAGTGCTGTTCTGCTTGGCAAACTTTGTAAAACCTCCGGCTTCGAGAATGGCCTCCATGACGGTCATGCCTTCACGGTATTGAATGGACCGGGGTATGGTCACCGCTCCCAGCACATACACGTTTTTGTCAGGCAACTGCGGGATGAAAATGGCGTCATTGGATTCAATGACAATATCCTCTGCTATGTCTCCATTCAGGAAAAGCTTGGTAAAGTCTTCTTTTATTTTTTTCCCGTTGCGAAGAACATAGGATTTCTTGAAATCGGCCGTGTTTGCCGATGCGGAAGGCGCTTGTCCGCCTGCTATTGCATTAGGCGCATTTCCTATCGTGCATAGAAGCTGCAGGAGAGTGGTCCTGCGGTTCAGATCGTAAACACCCGAATTGACCCCGCCGCCGAAAATGTAGACCTTGCTGTTGGTTATCTGTCGGACTGTAACGGTGACGATAGGGTTTTTCACAAGGTCCTTGAGACGCACCGAAAGGTCGTCCTGCAAGCCTTTTGGAGTATACCCGCTGGCCTTGACATCGCCAAGGCCGGGAATGGTGACCTTGCCGTCAGGACGCACTGTCACAGAGACGTTGAGGTCCTTCACCCCCCAGACCGAGATATCCAGGCCGTCCCCCTCGCCGATTACGTAGTCACCGGCGAAGGAAGTCCCAACAGTAGTCAGCAGCAAAATAACACCGAGGATCAATGTTTTCATACAGGTCTCCATTTGAACATCAAATTAGAGCGTAGCGTCCGCCCTTTTCACCTTCCCCTTCTCAGCAGGACCACACCGATGGTCTTCAGGATTACCCGCACATCCAGGCCAAAGGAGATATTCTTGGTGTAGTATAGATCATAGCGCAGCTTTTCCAGAGCATCTTCCACGGAAGAACCGTAGGGGTAGCAGACCTGGGCCCATCCCGTAACGCCGGGCTTTACGAAATGACGTTCGGAGTAGTAGGGAATGATCTTCTTGAGCTCCTCCACGAATTCCGGGCGTTCCGGCCGCGGCCCGACCAGGCTCATCTCCCCGAGCAGGACATTGAACAGCTGCGGTATCTCGTCGATCCGGCTCTTGCGCAGGAAACTGCCCAGCTTCGTTATCCTGGGATCATTCCTCCGCGCCCATACAGCGCCGGTGCCATCCTCGGCATCCTGCCGCATTGTCCTGAATTTGTAAATAGTAAAAGGCTTTTCACCTTCGCCCACGCGCTCCTGGCTGAAAAAAAGCGGGCCGGGCGAATCCAGGCGCATCAAAACGGCCAACACCGGGAAAAAGGGAAGGAACATCAGAAGGCCGGCTAAAGACATCACCACATCGATCATCCTTTTCGCCAGCCGGAACAGCAAGGTGCTCCGGAATCCGTGGGAAAAAATGAACCAGCTCGGGGTGATGTTCTCCAGCAGCAGCTTTCCCGTCACTTTTTCATAGAAAGAAGGCGCATCCAGCACTTCAATGCCGCTAAGCTTGCAGTTTAACATATCCTGCAAAGGAAAAACACCACGCCGCTCGGACAGTGATACAACCACCTTGTTGGCCTTTTTCTTCTTTACGGTTTCATAGAGGTTTTCGAAATCCCCGACGATGGACTGGTACGGCACATTGACCGATTCACTTGTGCAGTTCACATAACCCGTGAGGATATAGTTGCTGTTCCGGGCGGAGATCAGACCCCCTATGCGCTTGGCCAGGGGCCCGGCGCCAAGTATGAGGACTCTTTTCGCGAAAACCGGAAGATTCGATTTTATCCTCACGAAAACATGCCACGCGAACTGGATGACTCCGAAAAAAGCCAGAGCCGATACCAGCACGATCCGGCCGAATTTTGCTGAAGGCAGGAGGTAGTAAAGAGAAGAAAGAAACATGAGTGAACAGCAGAGGGCGACGACGATACGGATTGCGATTTCCTTGCCCCCCATCTCCCGGTCGTCCCTGTAAACTTCCGCGACAAAGGAGGAAAACAGCAGGACACCCGTGAATAAGACCCTGTTGAAGCTTCCCCCCGGGGATTGCCCCACAAGACCGAATACTTTTCCCGTGACGGGAAGCATTGCAATAGATAATGCTGAAAGGCTGCAGACGATATCTCCCGCGATGAGTATAAGTATCATTCGGGTCATTTTACCCTCCTGGCGCTGTTCGCGTTCATCAGTCCGTCATACATGGATCTCGCGGCCGCGGCTTCCGGGAACCTTCCCATCTGGAGGGCTTTCCTCAAGTTTGCCGCTGCCCCGTTCCGGTCTCCAGTGTCTCTGCAGGCGACGGCAAGATGATAATGAACCGTGGGGTTGGTAGGCAGCTGGAGCGCCGCAGATGCAAGCAGTTTTTTCGCTTCAGCCGGGCGACCGTTTTTCAACAGCACGTAACCAAGCGTGTCCATGACCATGGGACTGCCAGGTTCCAGTTTATATGCCGTTATGGCAAGTCTCAATGCTTCTTTCGGATCACCATAACCATCAGCATACAGGTAAGCCAGATTATTGAGGGAAGGCACATGATTCTCTGATTTTTCCAGGGCTTCACGATAGCTTCCGATTGCCTCCCTCTTTTTCCCGGTCTTTTCCAGCAAAGATGCGCGGGCGAAATAAGCGGCCGCAAAGCCGGGATTTCTTTTCAACGACTCGGCAAAACAGTTCATGGCCGAGGAAACATCTCCTTTTCTGGCGTAAAGATTTCCCAGTATGACAGGGGCGTAGGGGTTTTTACCATCAACCCTTACCGCGGTTTTCATTTCCTCGATAGCCCGGTTCACATCGTTCCGGCTTTCGTAAACCGAAGCCAGCATGATGTAGCCTGACGCCGAGGCAGGCTTCAATGTTATGGCCCGCCTCGCATTGTCCACAGCCTTGGGATAATCCTTCATCGCTACGTAGGCGCCGATCTTCATGGGTAGTCCCCGATCAGGCTCAACCGATTCCAGATCATTGAAGGCGTTGATCGCTTTCTTGTATTTCTTCATGCCCATGAAGATTCTGCCCTTCAGCTCCAGGGCGCCGGCGTTGCGCGGGCTCGACTTGATTGCCTCGTCCAGTACATCCAAGGCCCGGTCACTGTCTTTTTTCCTCAGGTAATAGTTTGCGAGAACCAGGTAAGCCGTCGGATCCTTTGTATCCTTGGCCCTGGAAAGGAATTGCAGCGCTTCCTTGTCGTTGCCTTTGAGCTGGCAGATTGCGGCTGAACTAAGGAGCGCCCTCACATTCCCGGGAAACTTTTTCAGAACCACCTGGTACTCGGCAAGCGCCCTGCCATAGTCTCCCGCTGCTGAATAATAATTTGCCAGGTTGAAATAGGTCGGGAGGAACGCCGGATCCGTGGCCTTCGCTTTGGCCAGATATTTCAACGCGTCAGGCTGTTTCCTCTGCAGAAACATGATCCGTGCCATGTTGTTGTAGAGCGGGGCGTCGCTCTTCGTGCCGTTCAAACCGGCGCTGGTGACTGCAAGGGCTTTGGCATATTCATTACGGCGGATGTGATAGGATGAAAGCAAGAGCCTGGTATTCAGGATATCGGGGGCCACCCGGACCGCGGTAGTAAGCTCCGTCTCTGCTTCCCGTTCCCTTCCCTTGCCGAACAGCAGGAGGCCCTTTTTCACATGAGCATCCGCCATTTTAGGATCCAGTTCAGTTGCCCTGTTGAGCTCCTTCATTCCTTCTTCGTACATGCCCTTGGCCAGGTATGCGCTGCCCAACAGGTTGTGGGCCGGTGCATTCCCGCTGTTGATCTGCAGCACCTTGTTGATTTCGGTAATGGAATCGTCGACGCGCTTTTGCCTGAGAAGAATCACGGCTGTAAGGAGACGAGCCCTTACAAAAGAAGGGTTACGATCGAGTATGGTGCGAAATTGACTGAGGGCGCTTTCCATATCGCCAAGCCCGAACGAACTGAGGCCCAGGAAATAGTACGACTCTATGGTCGGGCGTATTTTGTTGGACGCCTGGAGCATATTCACCGCTTCGGAGTAATTCCTCAAGCGGTAATTGATGATTCCCTTCAGCCGGTACCCTTCCGCCTGTTTTGGAAACTTCTCAATCATTGAAGCCGCAATCTTGTCAGCCTTGTCTGATCGTCCCCTTTCAAGGTAAAGGAGCCCGCTCTTGTACAAAGCCTGCGTATCCGACGGGTAAAGCCGGGCAATTTTCTGGTAGGCAGCGTTTGCCGCATCAGGATTGCCGCTTGAGATCTCCGCAGCCGCGAGAATATAGTATGCCCTCTGATTTCTGGGCTCTTTCTTCAAAACCTGGTTGATCAACCCCTTGGCACCCCTCATTCTGCCGGTAGCCGCATAGAGGGTTGCCAGTTCCAATTGCGATGACGAGCGGCCCGGTTCAGCCTGCAAAGCCTTGAGCAGATAGTTTTCAGCCTCCGCGGACTTGTTTCCTGACATATATGCGATGCCGACAGCCTCTAGAGCTTCAGCCGAGCCCGGATTATCCTTCAAAAGGTCCTGTGCCGCCGGAATGGCCAGATCCGGCTTATTCAAGCGGACATAGAGTTTTGCCAGGTTCAGCTTGAGACCAGGGTAGGCCGGCCTTTGGCGGACGATCTTCTGAAATTCCTTCTCAGCCTGTTCATATTTTCCGGCACCCATGTAAGCAACCGCAAGCTGATAACGCGCATCCAGGTAATTCTGGTCCTTTTCAAGTGCGTTCTTCAGCAGAACTATGGCCCCGCCGGGATTGCCCTGTTTGATTTTGTCCACTCCTTCGGAGTAGAGCTCCTCCTTGGTCTTGGCTTTACAAGCCGCAAGACAGGCGACGAGCAAAATCAGTATTATGAGACTCCTATACAAGTCGGTATCCTCCATTGCAATATATGTCTTCTTCTTTCATCAACAGCTTGACCAGCGAGGTAAACCTCGAATAATCGATTGGTTTGACCATACAGTAGGAATGGCTCAAACCCTCGAGAATATCGATTATATCCCTCCCCACATGGTCACAGAGAATGATGACCGGCAGGGTCAGCCCTTTCAGTTTGTCCATCATCGATTTGCCATATGGATAACTTGCGATGATCAGAACAGCATCACGCATTCTTTCCGTTGAAACGATCTGGTCGTCCCCTGTAAGGGTTATAGCATGAAACCCTTCCATTTCAAGAATGGATGAGCAGACCTGGGAAAAACCGGCTTCGTCGATGATGACAATTTTTTCCTCGCGTATAAGCATAATCATTTAATTTAAGCAAATTTAATGCCACATGGGAAGTTATTTAATTAAAGTAAATTATTTTTACACCAAGCCAGGAGAAGCCGGCCGCAACGAACAAGAAAAATCGGCAACACCAGTTTCTCAAGCGTAACAGCAAAAAACAAACGAAAAGGTTTAAGCCATTCGGCTTAAGCCATATTGGCCATTTGATGTGACCAACTGGTGTCAGACTTTTACTTGAGTTACCGTAACTGGCTGTTTATTCTAGTTATTGTATCGGCAAAACCCCCAAAAGACTTCCTGCATGGTTTCGCCTCCCATCCGTCCATCAGGGCCAACTTCTTGAAAGGGTTGGCATGACGCCTCTCCATCAAGGAAGGCGGATGGCGCACAGCAGGACGAGGGATGAGGGGGGGGCAGGACAAAATGTATCTATTGGATACAATTTCCCTTCAATAAGGCATTGGAAGAGGTCAGACATTATGTATCCATTGGTTACAGTATATAACAATAGTTGTAACTCATAGGGGTTACACAAAGTGATGTGTTTCTTATGGATACAATGGTGGATATGGCAATGGGAAAAAGTCTGACATCTTGCGAGAAAAAACACTGGGCGAGCTGTCTGAAGTGCCGCCCTCCCCTCAACCGGGAAGTTCCCTTAATGAAATTAACCGAGCTCTTTCAACCTCTTGTAAAGAGCCTTCCTGGATATGCCGAGCAGCTCCGCGGCTTTCGACTTGTTGCCCTTGACTTCCACCAGGGCAGTTCGCACAGCCTCCATTTCTATCTCCCGAAGCGGCCTGATAATGGAGTCTTCACGCACTTTGCGAACAGTGCTCAAGCGCATTTCATCGGGGAGATCCCGAACGGTGATGGTCTTCCCCTTTGCAAGGACCGCGGCACGCTCGATGATGTTCCTCAGCTGGCGGATGTTGCCCGGCCAGTCGAAATGCATGAAAATGTCCATCACTTCGCCGGAAACCTGCAGGGATTTTTTTTCCCGGGCGCAGTACTCTTTGACAAATTCCGCGGTAAGCAATGGTATGTCATCCTTCCTTTCGCGCAAAGGAGGGACTTTAATGTTCACGACATTGATCCTGTAATACAGATCTTCCCTGAAACGGCCGACCTTGATCTCATGGGCCAAGTCCCGGTTGGTTGAGCTGATGAGACGGAAATTGACCGGTATTTTCTTGTTGCTCCCCAGCCTCTCGATTTCTTTTTCCTGCAGAACCCTGAGCAGCTTTGCCTGGAGCTGCAGCTCCAGTTCGCCTATCTCGTCCAGGAATACCGTGCCGTCGGAGGCCTCTTCAAAGCGCCCGATCCGGCGGGCGGTCGCGCCGGTAAACGCCCCCTTCTCATAGCCGAAAAGCTCTGATTCCAACAGGCCGCTCGGCATTGCGGCACAGTTTACCGCCACGAACGGCTTTCCCTTCCTGGTGCTCTGGAAATGAAGCGAGCGTGCGATCAATTCCTTGCCGGTCCCTGTTTCCCCGCATATGAGCACACTGCTGATCGAATCCTTCACCGCATTGATGGTCTCGAAAATCCTGACCAGCTCAGTTGCCTTTCCGATAATCCGTCCCTCTTGCTCATCGAGCCCCAGCCGGCTCTTCAGACTTTCTATCTCTCTCTTCAGGAGACGCTGCTCCAAGGCCCGGGCCAGGATGCCTTTCAATTTGGCGTAATCGGGCGGCTTGATGAAATAATAAAATGCGCCCTGCGTTATTGCATGGACCGCGGAGTCCACTGTGCCGTAGGCAGTGAGAAATATCACCGGAATATCGGGATGATTATCCGAAATATAGTCAAAAAGCTGCATCCCGTCCCGGCCCGGCATTTTCATGTCGGTGATCACCACGTCGATGTCATCACGAGTGACTATACTGAGTGCGCCGTTATAATCCATGGCTTCACGGACATTGTACCCTTCCTCTTTCAATATGGCGGAGAGTACCCTCAAGGCGTTCTGCTCATCATCCACTATCAGTATGCGACCACTTTTGCCGCCTCCCATGCCATATCCCTCGCCATGAAGTATATTAAACGGAATCATCCCCCAGCAAATCTTTCCGGAAATGACAATTTTCAACCCCCACATCCGGCCCCAAGGGCCGGATGTGGGGGGCAATGGATGCAAGATCTACAGCCGTTTTGATTTGTGGTTGTAATTATCCCTTATTTTGGGGAAAATTTCCCAGATCAAGATACCGATCAGCAAATGCTTCCTGGTTCACGGAGCTGAAACAGGGACCAGTATCCTCACCCTCGTGCCCGAATTCCTTCTGCTGTCGATTTCCAGTTGGCCTCCGTGATATTGCACGACCTCGCGCGTGATGAACAGACCGAATCCCCTGCCTGAAGTTTTCCGTCTCCCTTGCGACCCGCCGGAGACACCCTGCAGGCTTGAGCTGTTCATCCCGTAACCGTTATCCGATATCTCGATAACAACATACTCCCTATCATCCCGCGGGACTTGTTCAGCAGTTACACTGATCGCCCCTCCATCTTCAAGTGCCTCGATTGAATTATTGATCACATTCAGGACGGCATGCTCGAAAAGGCACTCGTCAGCCTTGATCAAGGGCAGGTCTTTCAAGTCACTGCTGATTGAAATATTCTTTGCGGTTGCCTGGAGACTTACCAGAGCGACAATCTTTCTCAACATGGCTGAGATATCGACCCGGGTAAACTCCGATTCGACCAGGGAAGTGCTGAGAAATTTCGTCACGAACCTGTCGAGTTTGGAGATTTCATCTTCAATTATATTCATGAATTCCACGAGGCCGGGATCCGCGCTGTATTTCCCTTTCAAATAGACAGCCGCACCTTTGATGGCATTGAGCGGGCTTCGCACACCATGGGCAAGCGTCACGGATTTTTTGCCCATTTCCAGGTTGTCCGGCTCCGCTCGCCAGCAATCCAGAACCGTGCAGTGCGAAAAACCGTCAGCCCTCACCTCTGCACCCACAACTTTGCGATTGTCATCCAATACCGGACTGACCGTAACTTCGCCGCTTGCGCAACCGAAGATGCACATGGCATGGTAATCTTTAACGGACCGTGGGCGGCCATCCAAAATCACCATTTCGACCGCATCCGCATTATCGTGCAAAATCCTCGGGACTACTTCGTAATAGGGAACTCCGATATATCCCGGCTCTTCCGTCCCCCGGGAAGACCCTCTTTTCATTTCCCATGAAATGATCACGAGGTTTTTGTCGACAACAAACTTGTATCCGTCCATGCGGTAGCACCCCTCTGCCGCAAACAAACACTGAATCACAACGGTTGCATTCCGGGAGTCAAGCAAAATACCGGTTTCCCTGCAACCCCGGTCAAGAACGGGGCCGTGTTTTCCGATCCAGTCCCGTTGTTATGATCAGGAAAGAAAAGTGAAGAAAGTTTCCACAATGTAGAAGCAGAATCGAAACAGACTGGTCCGACCAATCCGGCGGACAAAACCGGGGAAAGAATCGGAAAACCCGAACTTCAGTAAATTTAATTAATTAACCAAATTGCGCTTACAGATTTTTTGTCTACACTAATTTTATCGGTTTGTCAAAGACAATTACCCGGAACAATGAACAAATCATCAAAGATTTTTCGGAATTTCCCCCAAGCCTTCAATATTGAAGGTTATCATACACGATATACTGCGCTGCCGGAAAGAAAAAGAGAAATTTTCAATGGCAGCGGATTATTTGTTCATCAATGCGTCATTGTAAGGTACAGTATTCCATTCTGTACCTTAAGAGGTTCAGGAAGGAAAAGAAACCGCGGGACAAAGAGGTGTAACGAATGGCGCTTGGCTGGGAATATGTCGGGAAAAGTCCTATCACACTGGTCAGGGAAGAACTTGCGCGAAGGTATATTCAGTGCAGGCAGGTCAACGAAACATTTGTCAACTATGACATTCTGGTGGATATCGAGGGAGAACCCCAGGAAGTGGCTGTCAGTGTCATTTTCAGAAACAACAGCCTTTTCTTCATGGCGGATCTGCTGATCGAGTGCCCGGACGATATGGAGATTCTCGCCAATGTGGCAAACATAGCATATGATCTGTACATGCGAGAGCAGCCATTCTACGGCAGAATACTGGTTACAGACGAAAAGACCTATTACCAGTTGAATCACATCCTCGGCGATCCGTGCCTTCTTGATCCGGCCATGGTTGCTCTTCTCCTGGACCTGGTGCAAACGGAGATACTGGAAATCATTACCGAGGAATATGCCGTGGAGCAGGTAGAATGAAACATTCCCGCTCAACGGCATTTACCTGGCGTAAAACTACCTCTTGTGTCCCTTGCTCTTGCCTTTGCCGTGGCCGTTTCCGGGGCCGTCTCCCTGGCCGGCGCCCGGCCCGCCCCGCAGAACCAAATCCCCTCGCTTGAGGGCATGGAACTCGGCAGATCCCGGCTTTATGCCCAGACTCTTGGCAATCACTCCCCAACCCTTTCCCCTGTTTCTCTTATATACGGGCAGGACTTCTTCTGGAGGGCGGTGTGACCACTGGCCAAGCTGGAATACCATGAAGGCGTCTGCAGGCGCCGCGACAGCGCTTATTACCGCCTGGACCTGGAGCACGGGAACGCCGAATTGGGCGCCGATCCTGGCCGAGAAGCCGGGCAAGTCCACCCTGGCCTGGACATTCAGGTCGCCGATGAACGCATCGAGCCCGCCACCCGCAAACGCGGGAGCGCAGAACAAGCCGACAACAAGTAACGCAATAACGAATCTTTTCATCCAGTTCCTCCTTAAGCGATTGATATTATGCCCGCATATACCTTGCGACCATCCGGCAAACCTTACACCACATGACAAGAATGGGCAAGCCGGACGAGAATTCGGAAAAACGGCATATCCATCTGTTCGGCATAGCTGGCTTTCCGCTTGAGGATTTTCATCCAGGAATTATGTCGTCCCCCAAAAGTCGTCATTTCGTTTTCTAACCAAAAGACTTTGGATCATATTCCTGCCCCCCCTCATCCGGCCCGGCGGGCCACCTTCTCCCTCAATGGAGAAGGTAATAAAATGAAGCCCTCGCCATCAAGGGAGAGGGCGGGCGCAGCCCGGGTGAGGGGGTCGAATTCTCGACTGCAACCTTCTGTCGAAGGATACATCCTTTTAAAAAATACTATAACTCCACAAAAAAGAGCGCACTGTGTGCGCTCTTTTCAATCCCACTTATTCAGTTTTGCGATAGGGTCTTTTTGAAAGTAGTTGATACCCGGACATCCACAATTTTTCGCGCCGGTAATTTAATTTACCAGCTGACCAATCCCACTGCCTTTTGCAGAATAAGAAGTGCATCGGCAGGTGTAATTGCGTTATCTTTTGTAGGCGTTCCGCTATTTATTGGAGCTATATCAGCATGATCAAAATAGAATTGCGTCTTCGCATCTAGGTCTACTACCGCACGCAATGCCAATAAAACATCGATGATCGTTACTTGTTCATCTCCGTTCAGATCGCCGTCTAAGACTTTCGGTATGCTGCGCACACATTGGACATAATGTTTCATATTTCCCAATCCATCGTCTTTCAGGCGTGGTGACATCGTGCCATCCCTGACATCAATACCCAATACGTCATCAGAGTGAACGTAATCTGTTGTTGAAGTCCAATAGAAGTCGTCTGTTAAAGCTCCCGAAAAAAAATCCATGTTCAGCGCCCTCGTGTCAGTTAGCCATGATTCAAGTTCTTTTATGTTGGGAAGCCGCCAGCCTGGCGTCCCCTCAACGTTAAGGGTCTGGCAATACGAAAGCGACGCTCCCAAAGTCATTGGCCCGGGAGGCGGAGTCTTTAGCCACATCAGCCCGGTGGAAGTGTCCGTTACCGTTCCCACCAGCGAATTGACCAGCTTCTGTCTCACAGGTGGCCCTACTTCCTGATCCCGCACACATCTGACATGATACAATCCATTGCTAGGATCTTCGCTTGCATAATAAGTCCCAAAATTAAAATCAACAGATTGCGCTGTGTTGTTATCCGTATTCGCCCAATATCTACCATCATTAGCACACGAAAAGGACGAATCTATTGTAAGACCCACATTGGAACCGGAAAAATCCAGAATACTAATCAGCTCCTTAAGAGTCGGCAACCTCCAGCCATTGCCGATTGAACTGCAGGCGTTCAAGTTAGACGAGTTATATATTTCATTGTGAATTCCGGCTGCTTCATACCAATTATAATAATCGGGCTGAGAGTTTTTCTGCCACATCAAACCGGTGTTGTTGTCGGTCACGGTACCATTTCCGTTGTCGGTAAAATAGGACAATGGGTTAAAGTCGTATTCTCCATCCTGCCCTGTTCCCACACAAGTTGAAAGCTGGCCAGTCGTGCCATCGGTCGGATAGCATAGGCCCTGGCCGGTGTCTGGAAGTTTATACGCTGCAAAGGCAAGAACCGGAAAAGCACCGACAAGGATCAAAGTGAAGACGACAATATTTTTGAACATGGAGGAACCTCCTCTTATCGATATCATTGCTTCATGCACAACCCTTGCCAGGCTTTCACTCCAGATGTCAAAAAATATAAGAAAAGCTCAATCATATCCCTCGGTACAAGCAAAGATGTAAATTGTGCTTTACAATTCCCGCCGCTGCGAAGTCGGCGTCCCTGTAGTCCCCGGATTATTCCGCGCCTGCACCAGCCGATGGTTTCTGTTTTTATTTTACCACCATTAACTGATGTGTAAGGGCATGTCTGATTATTTCCAATCTACCCCCCCCAGGAAGACTGTCATAATTGGAGACGCGCTAACAGTTTTTAGCCCCCCTCACCCGGCGTAGGACGCCGCCCTCTCCCTTGATGGCGAGGGCTTCATGTCAACACTTTCTCGATTAAGGCGCACCTGACCGTTTAGGGGGCAGGTTTGTTTGCGAATGTTCTCGACACCTTTGCCTGCGCATGCGCGACAAAGATCGCCAAATACTCGGGCAGGTATAAAAAAAGGCGGTGCCTTCGCACCGCCTTTTCCCTGCCTCAGGGGGCAACAAGATCTGTCAGCCCTGAATTCTGTTTCTCCTTCGGCCGCACAGGGCAAGACCGACAAGTCCCGCTCCCAGCAGGATTACCGTGCCGGGTTCGGGGACCGGCACTGAGGAAGGATTGTAACCTAAGAGATGAGATATCTGCAGATCATATCCGCCGGTGCCGGGGCCGCCGATATTCCAGATGTCATAGGTGCTCCAGGATCCGGTGCTGTCCGCGGGATCGACTTCATACAAGGCGAAATAACGCCCTGCTTTTACGGTATAGAATTCAATCGTGTTTGACAGCGGCACCGACTCCCAAGTACCAGAACTCCCGTTTCCGTAGGAAGTATAGTTGACGCTTGCCAGAGAGAGAACGACATCGGAATATCCCGGCATCGCATTCAGCAAGGCCTGCAAATCGGCGACAGAAGTTGGGTTTGTTGTGGTATTCCCCGCATGAGTAAAAATCAGGTCCCCTGAATTCTGGTAATAAGAGTACACCGAGCCATTAAACCGGTCCTCTATCCCGTCATTTGCAGTATTTACAATCGGTACTGCCAGTGACAAAGAGGAAATTCCGAGAATCATCAGCACTGCCAATATGATTTTCTTCATGGCCTCCTCCTTTCCCCTGCATAATTTTTTGTTCACAATTATATAAGCAATTTTCGGGCCAGAATATTTGTCCAGTGATTTCAGTTGGTTGCAAACTGAGCAGCAGACTTGTTAATTTTTCCGACACATAATCGAAACGCTGATTTCCTATGCGCCGTGGATTGCATCCACCTTCCTTTCTTAATGACTTTGCTTCGAGGTTTCAGAACGCCTCGCCTGACCGTGTTTATCTGCCATGGCAACAAGGCGGCGCCCGACCAATCATCGATTTCAAGCCTTGTGCATTGTAAACATTATCGACAAAAAGTCAAAAAAACTTCTCAGCGGCATCTATATCATCACCAAACAACCTAGCAACTCCGTCTCCCCGTTTCAATGCCGCCAAAGAAAAAGGGCGCCTCAAGGGCGCCCTTTTTCCACTACTTTGCAGTAAACGGGAAAATAATAATTCGACGATTTGAAAGTCAATTGCTATTTCAGGTTTTTCCTTATCCTTTCAACAGCTTCGACCACATTGTCACGGTTGCCGAAGGCGGAAAGCCGGAAGAAGCCCTCGCCGCTCGGGCCGAATCCGCTGCCGGGGGTTCCTACCACGTTGCACTCGGTCAGGAGTTTGTCGAAGAAGTTCCAGGAACTCATTCCGCCAGGTGTCTTGAGCCAGATATAGGGGGCGTTGACGCCTCCATAGACCGTAAGGCCCGCACCATTCAGTCCTTCACGGATGATGCGCGCATTTTCCATATAATAATCGATCACTCCCCTGGTCTGCCGCCACCCTTCATCTGAATAGACCGCGGCCGCGGCCCTTTGGACCGGGTATGATGCGCCGTTGAATTTGGTAGTGGTGCGCCTGAGCCAGAGCCTGTTAAGGCTGTAAGGCTCACCTGACGGGGTCCTGGCTGTCAGTTCCTCTGGAATCACCACGAGGCCGCAGCGGACACCGGTAAAACCCGCGGTCTTGGAGAACGAGCGGAATTCTATGGCGCATTTTTTCGCACCTTCGATCTCGTAGATCGAGTGGGGGATGGACGGATCAGTGATGAATGCCTCGTAAGCGGCATCGAAAAAGATTACCGCATCGTTGGCCAGAGCGTAATCCACCCACTTCTTCAGCTCTTCCCTGGTAGCAACCGCGCCGGTGGGATTGTTGGGGAAGCACAGGTAAATGATGTCCACCTTCTCTGCCGGGAGAGCGGGTATGAAATGGTTATCTTCCGTGCAGGGAAGATAGACGATCCCTTTGTAGTACCCCTTCTCATCAGCATCCCCGGTACGGCCGATCATGACGTTGGTGTCATTGTAAACCGGATAGACCGGATCGCCGATCGCAACCTTGTTGCCAAGGGAAAAGATGTCAAGGATGTTGGCGCAATCGCACTTGGAGCCGTCCGAAATGAACATCTCGGTGGTGGCAAGAGAGACACCGAGAGGCTTGTAGGATTTTTCGATCACGGCATTTATCAGCCAGTCGTAACCCTGCTCGGGACCGTACCCGGCAAAGGTTTCCACCCGTGAAAGGTCGTCCACGGCTTCGTGAAAGGCCTTGAGTATGGCCGGCGGCAGCGGCCTGGTTACGTCACCGATGCCGAGCCTGATGATCTTCGCCTGCGGATTGGCTTCGGCAAACGCCCTTACCCTGCGGCCGATCTCCGGGAAAAGGTAGCCGGCTTTCAGTTTGAGATAGTTGTCGTTGATAAGCGCCATATTCTGCGACACCTCCGGTGTGGTTTTTTCATCCAAATATACGAATCCAAGAAAGGAAATGCCGCGGGCAGCGGCATTTCCGTCTTAATATAGAAACAGGCATTCGATCGTCATTTAAGCCCGAGGACGTCTTGCATATCGTACAGCCCCGGTTGGTGCCCGACAATCCATTTGGCGGCGCGCACCGCGCCATGGGAGAACATGTCCCGTGTATGCGCCCGGTGGGTTATCTCGATCCGCTCACCCATGCCGATAAAGTATGTCGTATGCTCCCCGACAATGTCCCCGCCACGAATGGCCTGCATGCCGATCTCTTCCCTGGTCCGCTCACCACAGATGCCCTCACGGTGAAAGTTGGCGACCTTCCCATAGTCACGGCCCAGGGCTTGAGCCACGATTTCACCCATGCGTACCGCTGTTCCCGAGGGGCTGTCCTTTTTGAGCTTGTGATGCGCCTCGACGATCTCCACGTCGAAGTCGTCACCCAGGATTTTCGCGACATCCGCCAGTATTTTGAATACAACGTTGACCCCTACGGACATGTTGGGCGCAAGCATAACCGGAATATTCCGCGAAAGCTCGATCGCCAGTTCCTTCTGCTCCGGCGTGAACCCGGTGGACCCGATGACCATGGCTTTGTTGTTGAGGCCGCATATTTCCAGGTTCTTCAGCGACACCGCCGCAGCGGAGAAGTCAATGAGCACATCGCATCCGCCTATGATGTTGTTCAGGTTGTCGGCAATCTGTACCCCCAAGGGACCGCAACCTGCCACCAGTCCGGCATCCATACCCAGATAGGGATGTCCCGGCCGATCAAGCGCTCCGGACAGTTCCATCGCCGGGTCTTCCTTTACCGCCGTGATGATCCGCCCCCCCATCCTCCCGGCAGCACCACTTACAGCAACCTTGATCATAATATACCTCGTGCAATCGTAGGGGTGTCACCTCGCGGGCACCCTTGCTCTAAAGGGCAGGCACGGGGGCCTGCCCCTACATCAGATTCATATCAGGCCATATTCCTTCATCACCCCGGCCAGTTTTTCCGTGTTTGCCTCGGACATGGGCGCGAGGGGCAACCGGACCTCGCCGGCGCACTTGCCCATGAGCCCCAGGGCAGTCTTGACCGGCACCGGGTTGGTTTCAATAAACATGGCGTTATGTATCTTCATGAGATAAAGATGCAGGCGGCGAGCTTCTTCCATGTTGCCGGCATCGAATGCGTCGATCATTGCCGCGATCTCTTTCGGCATGATATTGGCGGTAACCGAAATAACCCCTGAACCGCCGCAGGCAAGCAGGGGGAAGGTTATGAAATCGTCGCCGGAAAGGATGTTTATCCTGTCTCCGCAGAGCGAAATAAGCTCCGAAGCCTGTTGTATGGAACCGGCCGCCTCCTTGATTGCCACGATATTCGGAATCTCCGCGAGCCTGGCCACGGTTTGCGGCAGCATGTTGATGCCGGTGCGTCCCGGCACGTTGTACAAAATCTGCGGCAGGGCGACAGCTTCGGCTACCGTTTTGTAGTGGCGATAAAGCCCTTCCTGAGAAGGCTTGTTGTAGTAAGGAGTAACAAGGAGCGCACCGTCTGCGCCGACCTTTTTCGCGTGCTCGGTTATCTCGATCGCCTCTTTGGTGGAATTGGATCCGGTGCCTGCTATGATCGGTACACGCTTTTTCGCCTGATGGACCACGATTTCGATCACCTTGTCATGCTCCTCGTAATCGAGCGTGGAAGCCTCGCCGGTAGTGCCGCATGGAACAATGCCATCCGTGCCGTTCTCTATCTGGAACTCCACCAGCTTACGCAGGTTTTCCTCATCAATCTCTCCGTCCCTTTTGAACGGAGTCACAATGGCGACAATACTCCCCTTGAACATTGGCAATCCTCCTTGTCACAGAAAGTCCGGGATACTCTCACCCCGAACCAGGTCCCCGTAAGTTTCACGATCGCGAACGACTACGAAGGCATCTCCTTTTACCATTACTTCCACTGCCCTGGGCCGGCTGTTGTAGTTGCTGCTCATGGCAAATCCGTAGGCGCCGGCGGACATGAAGGCAACCAGGTCGCCCTGGCGGAACCTCGGCACTTCCCGGTCTTTGGCCAGGAAGTCGCCGGACTCGCAAATGGGGCCGACGATATCCGCGACAATGACGCCGTCCTGGTCCTTCTTCACCGCCTGCACGCCATGGTACGACCCATAGAGTGAGGGCCTTGCCAGATCGTTCATGGCAGCATCGACTATTACGAAGTTTTTCTCTTCGCCGCGCTTGATATAAAGGCATTTGGCTACCATGATGCCGGCATTCCCAACTAGGTTGCGTCCCGGCTCGAACAGGAGGTGGAGGCCGAGATCCCTGGTTTCAGCGGTGATGGCCGCGCCGTATTCGGCCGGGAGCGGAGGCGCTTCATCGCTGTAAGTGATGCCCAGACCGCCGCCAAGGTCGAAATAACGCAGGTTGATTCCCGACTCCCTGACCCCTTCGATAAGCCGCTTCAGCTTCTTTACGGCATCTACAAAGGGAGACACCTTGGTAAGCTGGCTGCCTATGTGGCAGTCGATCCCCATGACATCCAGGTTGGCCATTCGGGCAGCCCTGCGGTACTGTTCCAGGGAGCGTTCTATGTTGATGCCGAACTTTGCCTTCTTCAATCCGGTGGTGATGTAGGGATGGGTTTCGGGATCCACATCAGGGTTGACACGGATCGCTACGCCGGCCTTCTTCCCCAGCCGTCCCGCGATCATGTCTATACGGTCCAGCTCCTCTTCCGACTCCGCATTGAACATCAAAATGCCGGTATTCAGGGCATATTCTATCTCATCGTCCTTTTTGCCAACTCCGGAGTAGACCACTTTGCCCGGCTCGGCGCCGGCAGCCAGCGCGCGGTAAAGCTCGCCGCCGGAAACAATGTCCACACCGCCGCCGAAGCCGAAAAACGTCTTCAGAACCGCAAGGTTCGAATTGGCCTTCATGGAATAGCAGATGGTATGGGGCACTGCCGCGAATGCCTCGTCCATGGCCCGGTAGTGCCGTTCCAGGGTGGCGTGGGAATATATGTAGAGAGGTGTGCCGACTTTTTCCACAATCTCCCGTACCGCGACATCTTCCGCGTAGAGCTCGTTTCCTTTGTATTGAAAGTGATGCATTCAACCCTCCGATTGACGTGCCAGCGCATCGCCGTTTTCATGATAAGGGGTTTCTTGTATCACACGGCCGGACAAATGTCAAAAAAATGCCCTGTGACGGGCGGTTAGCCATGTGAATGGCAGCATGCGGAACATCACTCAGTCAACAGGAACATTCCTTCGACCAGATTGGACAGTTCACTTTCCACTGTTTCCGATCCGGTCCGGACAACGGATCTGATTCCATATACATACTTCACGCCATGCTCCATCTGTTTGTCCTCGAAACTGTTCACAGCTGCCGGTAAAGAGGCTGTGGGGAAGAGCGGCATTACGTCCCCTTCCTGCTTCCGGTAAACCGCATAACCTTCAAGGGTTGAACCGGATGGGGCGTGAACCGGGTTCCATTGAAGAACGACACCGGTCGGAATGGACAAAGCCGTCAGGTGCGGCGCTGATTGAGAGGTAATCTTCAGCTTACGTACCTTGTTGGAATCCCTACTGGACACACCATCGACATCAACGGTAAGCACCTTATACTGGTAGGTGTCGCCGGACTTCAACTCGCTATCGTAAAAACAGTACCGAGAACCGGCACGACTCACATCCTGAAGATACTCCGGGTCAACAGTCCTGAGGAGAAGGTAGGCGGTAGGGCAGTCCTCGCAATCCTGGTCGGGGGGCAGCACTTCACGGCGGAAAACCCGGAAACCGGCAATGCCGGAAAGTTTTCCTCCCGACTCCATTTTCGCGGGAGGGGACCAGCAGACAAGGAACCTGTTTCCCTTCTGCTCGACCTTCAGGTCTTTGATGGCAGCAGGCACAAGTGATTCGGGAGGGACCAGCGGGCCACGCTTGCCGCAGGCAACGAGGGAAAAAACCATCATGAGGAAAAATATCTTTTTCATTCCTGCTCCGTAACCGAACGGGATTATCTGCTTTTCCGCCTTTTGTAGCAACATGATGCGATCCTGCTGAAATGCCTCACTTGGCAACGAGATCCAAGCATGTAAAATCGTCATGCACGTGAAAACGGAGATCCAGTCAAAACAATAGATCCATGGATTCCCGCTTGCGCGGGAATGACGAGAAGAGATTCATTCAAGCGGTGTACGCTACTCGCTCTCCGCTATCCGCTGCCTCTCGGCCTTGAGCCTCTCAATCTCAGCCTTCACCCGTTCACCGGCCGTCCCACCGGTTGCCCGACGGGCATTGACACACGCTTCGAGCGTGATGGCATCGTAGATGTCCTCCCCGATGCTTTCCGAAAAAGACCGCCATTCATCGTGAGAAAGCTCTTCCAGGCGCTTGCCCTGCTCCACGCAGTAGCGGACCGACTTCCCCACTACCTCGTGGGCCTCACGGAACGGCATCCCGGTTCGGACCAGGTAGTCGGCAACGTCAGTAGCGTTGGAAAATCCCCGCGCCGCAGCTTCCAGCATGGCCGGAGCATTGACTTTCATCTCGCGGATCATGTCGGCAAAGATTTTCAGGGATCCCTTGACCGTGTCCAGGGTGTCGAACAGCGGCTCCTTGTCTTCCTGCATATCCTTGTTATAGGCCAGCGGCAACGCCTTCATGACCGTCAGAAACGCCATCAGGTTGCCGTAGACCCGCCCGGTCTTGCCCCGCACCAGCTCCGGCACATCAGGATTCTTCTTCTGCGGCATGATCGATGAACCGGTGCAGAACGAGTCCGACAGGTCGATGAAGTTGAATTCGCTGGTCGACCAGAGGATCAGTTCCTCGGAGAAACGCGACAGGTGCATCATGAGGATTGACGAAGCGGCCATGAATTCCAGGGCAAAGTCGCGATCGGACACCGAATCCAGGGAATTGCGGGTCACATCGGCAAAACCGAGCTGTTCCGCCACATACTCCCTGTCTATGGGAAAGGTCGTGCCAGCCAGCGCCCCGGCCCCCAACGGCAGTACATCCATCCGCTTCCGGCAGTCTTCCATCCGTCCCAGGTCGCGACGGAACATTTCCACGTAGGCCAGCATGTGGTGGGAAAAGAGGATTGGCTGGGCCACCTGGAGATGGGTATAGCCCGGCATGATGACACCAAGGTTTTCTTCCGCCTGGAAGAGAAGGGAGCCCGTGAGGCGGTCCAGGTAGTTGATTACCGCCCCGATCTCCTCCTTAAGGTAGAGGCGGATGTCCAGTGCAACCTGGTCGTTGCGGGAACGGCCGGTGTGCAGCCGTTTGCCCGCTTCGCCGATGGCGGCGGAAAGGCGGGCCTCGATATTCATGTGGATGTCTTCCAGCGAAACGGAGAAATCGAATTCCCCCGCCTCGATCTGTGCCAGGATCGCCTCCAGGCCGTTAACAATGGCTTCCACATCGGCCCGGGGAATGATCCCCTGCCGTCCGAGCATCCGGGCGTGAGCGATGGAGCCGCGGATATCCTGGCGGTACATGCGTTTATCGAAGCCAATCGATGCGGTGAACTCTTCGACGAATGCATCGGTGGGCTGGGAAAAACGGCCTCCCCAGAGTTTGTCTTTGGACATGCAATCTCCTGCGTGGAGGGGTCAGGTCTTGACATTGTCAAATGTCAAGACCTGACCCCCTTTGTTTTCCTACCTATTTCTTCTTTCCATCCTTCATCAGCGCCCGTATCCGGAGGCGAAGCGCATTGAGCCGGATGAAGCCCTCGGCGTCCTGCTGGTTGTAGACTTCGTCCGCCTCGAAGGTGGCAAATTCGGGGTTGAAGAGCGAGTCGGTATCCGACTTGCGGCCGACAGTGCGGCAGTGCCCCTTGTAAAGCTTGATCCGTGCAACGCCGTTCACGTTCTTCTGGGATTCGTCGATCATGGCCTGGAGCATCTCGCGCTCCGGCGCGAACCAGAAGCCGTAATAGACCATCTCGGCATAGCGCGGGATGAGAGAGTCACGGATATGCATCACCTCGCGGTCCATGGTGATCTGCTCAACCGCCATGTGCGCTTCGCGGAGAATGGTGCCGCCCGGTGTCTCGTAGACGCCGCGGGACTTCATGCCCACGAAGCGGTTCTCCATCAGGTCCACGCGGCCGATGCCGTGCTGTCCGCCCAGGAAATTCAGGTGGGCGAGGAGCTGGGCCGGTGTCATCTTTTCTCCGTCGACCGCCACGGCGTTGCCGTTCCGGAATTCGATCTCGATGTACTGGGGCTTGTTGGGCGCCTTCTCCGGCGACTTGGTCAGGACATACATCTCTTCCGGAGCCTCGGCAAAGGGGTCTTCGAGTATCCCTCCCTCGAAGGATATGTGGAGCAGGTTCCGGTCGGAAGACCAGGGGCGTTTTTTGGTGACCGGCACCGGGATGCCGTTCTTTTTCGCGTAAGCGAGGAGAGACTGGCGGCTGTTCAGGTCCCAGGTCCGCCAGGGTGCGATGATGGTGATGGCCGGGTTGAAGTGGTAACAGGCCAGTTCGAAGCGGACCTGGTCGTTGCCCTTGCCGGTTGCGCCATGGGCAACGGCGTCGCATTTTTCAATTTTCGCGATCTCCATCTGCCGCTTGGCGATGAGGGGGCGGGCGATGGAGGTGCCCAGCAGGTACTGCCCCTCGTAGATTGCGTTCGCCCTGAACATGGGGAACACGAAATCTTTCACGAACTCCTCCCGCAGGTCGTCGATGTAGACCTTGTCCGCACCGGTGGCCAGGGCTTTGTCGCGAACCGGCGCCAGCTCGTCTCCCTGCCCCAGGTCTGCGGAAAAGGCCACGACCTTGCAGCCGTACTCGTTCTTGAGCCACTTGAGGATAATGGATGTATCGAGGCCGCCGGAATAGGCGAGGACTATCTTCTTCACTTCTTTCTTGGCCATGTTGTAACTCCTTGTCACTATCAATTAGAGGACGAATTCGCATCGTCCGGTATTGTCAGTTCCATCCGTAACCTCCGGTCGAACACCATGCAGTTTCCAGTCATGCCCCGCCCATGAGCCGGGCCATGATCGCCTTCTGGATGTGCAGCCGGTTTTCCGCCTCGTCCCAGACCACGGAACAGGGTCCTTCGATGACCTCGTCGGTAATCTCTTCGTCCCGGTGGGCAGGCAGGCAGTGCATCACGATGCAGTCCTTTTTCGCCAGTTTCACTGTCTCGGCGTTGAGCTGGAAACCGGCAAAGGCCTTCTCGCGCGCCTTCTGCTCCTCCTCCTGCCCCATGCTGGCCCAGACGTCGGTGTTGAGGACGTCTGCGTCCTTCACCGCCTCTTTCGGGTCGTCAGTCACTATTATGGAAGATTTCCCGTTTGCGCGCGCCCATTCCAGGACCTTCGCATCCGGCTGGTAGCCCGGCGGGCAAGCAAGCGTCAAATCGAAACCGAATATGGCCGCCGCCTCGATCCAGGTATTGGCCATGTTGTTGCCGTCGCCGACCCACGAGAACTTCAGGCCCTGGTAACCGCCCTTGTGCTCTACGACAGTCATTATGTCGGCCATAATCTGGCAGGGGTGGAACAGATCGGTCAGGCCATTGATGACCGGTATGGTAGAATAGCGGGCCAGTTCCTCGACAATCTCCTGGCCATAGGTGCGGATCATGATTCCGTCGCAATAACGGGACAAGGTGCGGGCCGTATCCTTGATCGGCTCCCCCCGCCCCATCTGGGACGTGGCGGAAGAGATGAACAAGCCGTGACCGCCCAGCTGGTAGATGCCCACTTCAAAGGAAACCCTGGTGCGGGTTGAGGACTTCTCGAAGATCATGGCCAGGGCCTTTCCCTTCAGGATGCGATGCTTGTCCCCGTCTTTCAGCTTCTTCTTCAGCTCAAGGGCAAGATCGAGAAGGCCGTCCAGTTCCTTCCTGGAAAAATCATGAAGCGACAAAAAATCCTTTTTCATTGAGTATCCCTCTGTTCATTTCAATGATGGGACGCAGCAACTGCGCCCTTGGAAACATGATGCGGGAGCCCGTCAAAAATAAGTGATTATGGAAAGTTTTGATTCTTTAAAATCCGGACGCCTTGATTCGTCATTCCGGCGCAAGCCGGAATCCAGTCTATTCATGAGCTATCATAACTTTTGGACCCCTGCTTGCGCTGGGGTGACAACCTAAAGTTACACTATCAAAACTAGACTTCCGCCAGTATGCCGTCCAGGATCAGCAACATTTCATCGATCTCTTCTTTGGTGACAACCAGCGGCGGCACGAACCTGAGTACCGTATCGTGGGTGCAGTTCAAAAGCAGACCGCGCTCGTGACCCTTGCGGATGATGTCCGCCCCCGGGATCGAAAGGCCCATGCCGATCATCAGGCCTATTCCCCGGACCTCGGTGACGAAGGGATATCTGCCTCCCACTTCCGCCAGCCTTCCCTGCAGGTAGTCACCCGTCCGTATGACCTGTTCAAGGAATCCCTTGTCGCTGATGGTGCGCACCGCGGCTACAGCAGCAGCAGTGACCAGGGGATTGCCGCCGAAGGTCGATCCGTGGCTTCCGGGAGTGAATGCCGTGGCAAATTCGTCTTTCGTCAGCATTGCACCGATCGGAGCGCCGCCGGCCAGAGCCTTGGCAAGAGTCATGATGTCGGGCGCGACCCCGAAATGCTCATAGGCGAACAGATGCCCCGTCCGTCCCATGCCAACCTGGACCTCGTCAAAAATCAGCAGCACGGAATGCCTGTCGCAGATGCGGCGGATCTCGCGGAAATAGTCCCGTGAAGGGACATTGACGCCGCTCTCTCCCTGGATGGGCTCAAGCATTACCGCACAGGTGCGGGAGCTTATGGCCTTTTCAAGGGCTTCCACGTCGTTGTAAGGGACATGGGTGAAACCATGCAGGAGCGGATCGAAAAAACGCTGGATCTTTTCCTGCCCGGTTGCCGAAAGGGTCGCCATGGTGCGGCCGTGGAACGATTCGGAGGCGGTTATTATCTCGAAGCGCTCCGGTCCGTATTTTTCCCGGCTGTATTTCCGCGCCAGCTTGATGGCAGCCTCGTTGGCTTCCGCCCCGCTGTTGCAGAAGAACACCTTGTCGGCAAACGAGTTCTCGCAGAGCAGCTCGGCCAGTTCGATCTGGGGCGGGATATGGTAGAGGTTGGAGCAGTGGATCATTTCCCCTGCCTGCTTGCGCAGCGCTTCAACTATTCTCGGGTGGCAATGGCCCAGGTTGTTTACCGCGATGCCTGCCAGAAAATCCAGGTACTCCTTGCCGTCGGCGTCCCATACCCGGCACCCTTTGCCCTTCATGGCGACTATGGGGTACCTGCCGTAGTTCTTCATCACATATTTGTCAGCTTTTTCCATCCATTGCTGGGAATTCATGATCTGATCTCCGTTCCTATCCCTACATCGGTGAATATCTCGAGCAAAACGGCATGCTCAACTCGTCCGTCAATGATGTGGGCCTTGCCCGTTCCCTCCTGAAGTGCCTCCACGCAGCAAGTCACCTTCGGGATCATGCCGCCGGTGATGACGCCTTCGTCAATGAGTCCCGGGATGTCGGCCAGCCTGATACTGGAAAGGAGCTCACCGTCGCGGTCCTTTACGCCGGATACGTCCGTGAGGAGGATGAGCTTTTCCGCCTTGAGGGCCGCGGCTACCTTGCCGGCGACAATGTCGGCGTTGATGTTGTAGCTCTCACCGTCGGCTCCCACCCCGACCGGGGCGATGACCGGGATGAAGCGTTCCTTTTCCAGGGTCTCGATAATGGTCGGATCGACCCTGTTGATCCGGCCGACGAAGCCGATATCGAGTTTTTCAACCGTGCCGTCCTCCCTGGTTACTTCCTGGAAGAGCTTGTCGCACAGGAGCAGGCCGCCGTCCTTTCCCGAGAGTCCCACTGCCTTGCCGCCTTGTTGGTTGATATTGCCGACCACTTCACGGTTCACCTGGCCGGTCAGCACCATCTCCACCACTCCCATGGTTGCCGCGTCGGTGACGCGCATCCCGCGAACGAACTCGGAAACGATCCCGTATCGCTTGAGGGTCTCGTTGATCTGTGGGCCGCCGCCATGAACAATCACCGGGTTGATGCCAATGTATTTCAGCAGGATGATGTCAAGGGCGAAGGACCTTTTCAGGGCTTCGTCAGCCATGGCGTGGCCGCCGTATTTGATGACGATCGTCTTGCCGCTGAATCTGCGAATGTAGGGCAGGGCCTCCAGCAGTGTGTTGGCCTTTTCAATCAGTTTTTGCATGTGACGTCTCCATCCCCGCAAGCGTCATTCATTGGGGATCATGTAGGGGCGATCCTCGTGATCGCCCTCTTGCGGGCAACCACAGGGGGTTGCCCCTACAACTAGTTGAAATCCCCCTCAATCCCCCTTTCATAAAGGGGGAGGCATAAAAGGAAAAGCGGTTCTTCCTCTTTAGAGAAAGGAGGCATCCTATCTCTCCCCCCTTTATGAAAGGGGGGCCGGGGGGGGATTTCCAGACGGTTGCCTTTACCCAACCAGCTCGTACAGTTTCTCCAACGCCTCGCCCAGCTTCTCCGGCTGGCTGCCGCCGGCCTGTGCCAGCTCCGGCTTGCCGCCGCCGCTTCCCCCGATGATCGGCGCCAGTCCCTTGATTAGATCGCCTGCGCGGAAACGGCCGGTAAGGTCTTTCGTCACCGCCACCAGGAGGGTGGCCTTGCCGTCCTTCTCGGTTCCAATGGCAATGACGCCGGAGCCGATGCGGTCTTTCAGGGTGTCGGACAGTTCGCGCAGCCCCTTCGGATCATCCATGTCGACCTTGACCGCCAGTGCCTTTATTCCGCCGATGTCCCGAGCGCCGGCCAGCAGATCCGCCGAGGCAGATGCATTGATCTTGCCCTGCAGGGCTTCGATCTCCCGCTGCAGCTCCTTCTGGCGGGCGATCAGGCGGGCAACCTTGTCCACCGTGTCACCCCCTTCGGCTTTCAAGAGCGATGCGATCCTGTTCCTCTCCTCTTCCAGGTGGCGTGCATAACGCAATGCCCCCATGCCGGTAAGCGCCTCTATTCGCCGGACCCCGGCAGCGATACCCGATTCCGATACGATCTTGAACAGGCCGATATCCCCTGCTGCCCGCACATGGGTTCCGCCGCAGAGCTCGGCGCTGATTTCGCCCACCTTGACAACACGCACCCGGTCGCCGTATTTCTCGTCGAAAAGTGCCGTTGCGCCGCTCTCCATGGCCTTGTCCAATGCCATTTCCCGCGCCGTAACCTCTGAATTGTCCATTATATTCGCGTTCACCAGGTCTTCCACCCGGTCCAGCTCTTCCTCCGTCATGGCGGAAAAGTGGGTGAAGTCAAAACGCAGGTGGTCCTTGTTCACCAGGGAGCCGGACTGTTTCACATGGTCACCCAGCACTTCCCGCAGGGCAGCCTGGAGCAGGTGGGTTGCGGTGTGGTTGCGGGCGGTCGCGGCCCTTTCCGCTTCGGCCACCTTGAGATCGGCGGCATCGCCGACTTGCACGGTTCCTTCCTTCACTCTGGCCCGGTGGACCACCAGGTCGGGCATCGGTTTCAGGGTGGTGAGGACTTCCAGGTGCGCACTCCCGGTTGAGATTTCCCCGCTGTCGCCTGCCTGGCCGCCGCTCTCGCCGTAAAACGGCGTGCTCTCGGTAATCACGTCCACTTCTTCCCCGGGCCCAGCCTCTTCAACCTTGACGCCATCCCGCACAATTGCGGTGATAACTGAATATGCCGTATGTTCGTCATAGCCGGTGAAGGCGGTGCGGAGCCCCTCCCCATGGAGGTTCTTGTAGACGGCCGACACCTTTTCGTCACCCGATCCTTTCCAATGCTCCCTGGCAAGCTCCCGCTGGCGCTCCATGCAGATTTCGAACCCTGCCTCATCCACGGTGAATCCTTCACTCTGGACGATGTCGGCGGTCAAGTCGACTGGAAATCCATAAGTGTCATAGAGCTTGAAAACAGTTTCGCCGGGGATAACCGCAAGCCCCTGATCTTTCAGAGAGGCCACTTCGTCGTTCAGAATCCTGAGGCCGTTGTCCAGGGTTTCCGCAAATCGCTCCTCTTCCGCCCGTACGACCTTCCTGATGTACTCCTCACGCTGGAGCAGATCGGGATAGGCGTCTCCCATGATCGTACTGACGGCATCAACCATCCGGTAGAGGACCGGCTCCGACACACCGAGCATCTTGGCATGGCGGGCGGCGCGGCGCATGATGCGTCGCAGCACGTAGCCGCGGCCCTCGTTGCTGGGAAGGACACCGTCGCAGATAAGGAAAGTGATGGCCCGGGAATGATCGGCAATGACCCGCATGGAAACATCGTCTTTCCTGTCTTCACGGTAGCGCTTGCCGGCCAGCTTCTCCACGTGGCGGATGATGCCCTGGATAAGGTCGGTGTCGTAGTTGGAAGTCACGCCCTGCATGACCGTGGCGATGCGCTCCAGGCCCATGCCGGTGTCCACTGAGGGCTTGGGCAGGGGGGTCATTACCCCCTTGGCGTCCCGGTTGAACTGCATGAAGACATTGTTCCATATTTCCATGTAACGATCGCAGTCGCAGCCCACGGCGCAATCCGGGCTGTCGCAGCCGGTCCCGGGGCCGTTGTCCCAGAAGATCTCGGTGCAGGGGCCGCAGGGGCCGGTGTCTCCCATTGACCAGAAGTTGTCTTCGTCGAAGCGAAAGATCCGTTCCAGCGGCACTCCCTCCTGCCTGTGCCAGATATCCGCCGCCTCGTCATCATCCTTGTAGACCGTGACATACAGCCTGTTTTTGTCCAGCTTTAGGTCTTCAGTCAGGAATTCCCAGGCAAAGGCGATGGCCTCTTTCTTGAAATAATCGCCAAAGGAAAAATTCCCCAGCATCTCGAAAAAGGTATGGTGACGCGCAGTCCGCCCCACGTTCTCCAGGTCGTTGTGCTTGCCCCCGGCACGCACGCATTTCTGTGAACTGCAGGCCCTGATATAATCGCGTTTTTCCAGGCCCAGGAACAGGTCCTTGAACTGGTTCATACCCGCATTGGTGAACAGAAGGGTCGGGTCGTTCTTCGGAATGAGTTTGGAACTCTGCACGACAGTGTGTCCCCGGTCGGCGAAATATTTAAGGAATCTTTCCCGTATTTCTTTTCCAGTCATGGAATCTCCCGCAAATATTGTTATATAGAGATTTATATTTATATATTCGAATCAAACCTACGGGCCACCCCTCACCCGGCCTGCGGCCACCCACTCCCTTAATGGAGAGGGTTATGTCCGTCCCTTCTCCCTCAAGGGAGAAGGTGTCCTGTCAGGACGGATGAGGGGGTCAAAACGAATTGCCTAATCCGCGTAAAAATAAAAAAGGGCACCCT
Organism: Geobacteraceae bacterium; assembly: GCA_034933285.1. GTDB lineage: Bacteria > Desulfobacterota > Desulfuromonadia > Geobacterales > Geobacteraceae > RPRC01. The sequence continues at coordinate 61,379 of JAYFNT010000032.1, forward strand.
CTCTACTCTGCCGGGCCGCGCAAAATCTTGAGTATTGCCGCAAGGGAGAAGCCGCGACGCTGGAAGTAGCTGATGACCCTTCGTTTCTGCCGATCATCCGTCTGCCGGAAATCGAATCCAGCGAATTTCCTGGCCATCAGGTCGGAAAGCACGGCGCTTTCTTCATGCTCGGCTTCCAGCCTCTGCAGGGCATGGGCGATTACGTCCTCCGCCACACCACGCCGCGACAGATCCGCCTTCAATCGACAGCCGTACCCCCTGCCGTTGCGGATGGCCGATTCGGCCCAGGTGAGGGCAAAGCGTTCGTCGTCCAGATAGCCCGACTGGCGGAGCTTGTCAATGACCCTTTCGGCCGTCATGTCAGGAAAGCCTTTCACTGCAAGCTTCCGTCTCAGTTCCGCCTCACTGTGGTCACGTCCGGCCAGGATTTTCAGAGCATATGTAACGGCGCGACGTTCGTCATCCATTCCCGAACTTGTCGATGGGGACTTTTTCCTCCCCGTTTGCCTCGTGTTCCTTGTTCTCGAACTGGTCCCAGGAGAGATCCGATGTGGATGAAATGCCGGAAATCTTCAGGGCGAAATCGTCGGGGTTGGTTGCCTGGCGCAGCGCCTCTTCGTAGGTTATCAACTTCCGCGTATAGAGGCTCATGAGCGACTGGTCAAAGCTCTGCATCCCGTATGAGGTGACTCCCTGCGCAATCGCATCGGGGATCTGCTTGGTCTTTTCCTTGTCGTCGATGCATTCCTTGACACGGGCGGTGCCGATCATCACCTCGACCGCGGGAACCCTCCCCTTGCCGTCGGCCCTGGGTACGAGCCGCTGTGATATGACCCCCTTTATGACATTGGAAAGCTGCATCCTGATCTGGCGCTGGTGGAACGGAGGGAACACGGATATGATCCTGTTGACCGTCTCCGCGGCGTCCAGGGTATGCAGCGTCGACATGACCAGGTGGCCGGTTTCCGCCGCGGTCAGCGCGGTTTCGATGGTCTCCAGGTCGCGCATCTCACCGACGAGGATCACGTCCGGGTCCTGGCGCAGGGCGCTCTTCAGGGCATTGCCGAAGGAGAGGGTATCGAAACCTATCTCCCTTTGGCTGATGATGCTTTTCTTGTCCTTGTGCAGGTATTCCACCGGGTCTTCAACGGTTATGATGTTGCAGGTACGGTTTTCGTTGATGTAATCGATCATCGCCGCAAGGGTGGTGGACTTGCCGCTGCCCGTGGTGCCGGTGACAAGGATCAGGCCGCGCTCCTCAAGGCTCAGCTTTTCCAGTACCTTGGGCATGTTGAGATTGGAAAAGGACGGCACGCCGAAAGCGATGATACGGAAGACCATGGCCACCGAGCCGCGCTGCGAGTAGGCACTGACGCGGAAACGGCTGAGTCCCGGTATTCCGTAGGCCAGGTCCACTTCGAAGAACTCCTCGAAATGGGCTTTCTGCTTCTCGTTCATCATCGAGTAGGCCATCTGGCGAATGGTGTCAGCGGGCATGCGGGGCGCATTGGGTATGGGCCGCAACCTGCCGTCGATACGCACCACCGGTTGCAGTCCCGCCTTGATATGGATATCCGATCCCTTGGCCTTCACCGCTATCGTGAGAATATCGTTAAGTTCCATATGCTATGCCTTTTCCTCCTGCGCCGCCGGGGCCGCAAGGCCCGCCTGTTCAAGAAGTTTCCCCTCGATCTCGGCAAGCATTTCGGGGTGGTCTTTAAGGAATATCCTGCTGTTTTCGCGTCCCTGTCCGATCCGTTCGCTGACGTAGGAGAACCAGGCGCCGCTCTTGTCGACGATGCCCCGGTCCACGGCCAGATCCAGGATGTCCCCGACCCGCGAGATCCCTTCGCCATACAGGATATCGAACTCGACCTCGCGGAATGGCGGCGCAACCTTGTTTTTCACAACCTTGACCTTTGTTCGGGATCCGATCACGTCGTTGCCCTGCTTGAGCGTGGCGATCTTCCTGATGTCGAGACGGACCGAAGCGTAGAACTTGAGGGCATTGCCGCCCGTTGTCGTTTCGGGATTGCCGAACATCACGCCTATTTTCATACGGATCTGGTTGATGAAGATTACACAGCAGTTCGACTTGGATATGATGCCGGTCAGCTTCCGCAGGGCCTGGGACATGAGCCGCGCCTGGAGACCCATGTGCGAGTCGCCCATTTCCCCCTCGATTTCCGCCTTGGGAACCAGGGCTGCCACCGAGTCAACCACGAGCACATCGATAGCGCCGCTCCTGACCAGCATTTCCGCTATCTCAAGGGCCTGCTCCCCGGTATCGGGCTGGGAGACCAGGAGGTCGTCGGTCCTTACGCCGAGCTTCCTGGCATAGCCGATATCCAGGGCATGTTCGGCGTCGATGAAGGCTGCGATACCCCCGAGTTTATGGGCCTCAGCCACGATGTGCAGGGCCAGGGTGGTCTTGCCGGACGACTCGGGACCGAAGATTTCTATCACGCGGCCACGTGGCACCCCGCCAACTCCGAGGGCCATGTCCAGGGAAATGGAACCTGTGGGAATTGCGGCCACATCAGGCAAGGGCTCATCACTTCCCAAACGCATTATGGCGCCTTTGCCGAACTGCTTTTCGATCTGGCTTACCGCGAGATCAACCGCCTTTTCTCTTTCCTGCATGGATATCGCCTCCTGTCGTCAAGTCTCCGGGTACCGCCACGCCGTGTCCGGGAACGGCGACGGACCAGAAATAGCACAATTTACGTTGGTTTTTCAAGTTATCTTTGCCCCGCGGGCAAAGGAGGTTGTCAGGCTGAAGGCTGAAGGGAAAACCTTGGGATAAGTCCTCTGACTTCCAGATTCTGAATTCTGCTTTTACCTTCGGTCTTCAGCCTTCAGCCTTGCCTTCAAATCTTTCAGTCTTCTACCTGCTTCACATCCGGCAGGGACATGAGATGCCTGCGCAGCCAGTCCATGGCGGTGAATGAGGTTATTGACCGTACCCTGTCCCGGTTGCCGTTGAATCTGTAACGCTTGGCAGTGCAGTCCGACCGGCCGGCCAAGGCCAGGAATACAGTGCCCACGGGTTTGTCTTCGGATCCCCCGTCCGGTCCGGCGATCCCGGTCACTGCCAGGCCGATATCGCTCCCGCTGGCCCTGCGCACCCCGCGGGCCATGGCCATGGCAACCGCCGCGCTCACCGCACCCTCCTTCTCCAGCAGTTCGGCCGGGACCTGGAGCTGCCGTATTTTGGCCCCGTTGCCGTAGGTGACCGCGCCTTCCAGAAAATATGCGGAACTGCCGGGCAAATCGGTGATCCTCTTGGCTATCAGGCCGCCGGTGCACGACTCCGCCAAAGAGAGGGTCATACTCTTTTCCCGGAACAGAGCCGCCACTACCGTATCTATGGTCTCCCCCCCCATTGCCACGACATGATCGCCGAGCCTTTCCCTTGCCTGGTTCTCCAGGGCGAGCAGGGCATCCTGCAGCCGGGCCTCGTCCTCTCCTTCGCCGCGCAGCTTGACCTCGATCTCGGGAAAGTTGACGCAGTATGCGATGGACAAACCTTCGTCCGGCCGGGAGAGTCCCTTCAACGCCTCTTCGGTCTGGGGCTCCGAGAGTCCGAAAACTCTTAGTACTCGTGTTTTCACCATGGCAGTCCGCTTGCTTCTGGCGATGATGAACGGAATGACCGTTTCCCCGAGCATCCTTTTCATCTCGACCGGGACTCCGGGCAGGAAAAGCAGGAAACATCCCTTGTGTGGAACAATGAAGCCGCATGCGGTTCCCACCGGGTTCGGTATGAGGGTGGATTTGGACGGCAGAAGCGCCTGCTTCTCGCTGGCTTGCAGCAGTTCGCGGCCCATTGCCCGGTAGCGCTCCCTGAGATGGGTCAGTGCGTCGTCGTTCAGGATGAGGCGGCGTCCGGTGGCACGGGCCACGGCCCTGGCGGTCAGGTCGTCCACCGTCGGGCCGAGCCCGCCGGTGGCGATGACGAAATCGTTGTGGCCGGCCATGGCCTCCACCGCCTCGATGATGTCGGGTTCGCTGTCGCCCACGCACAGGTGCTGACGTAACTTGAAGCCCTCATCATAAAGGCGCGCCGCGATATGGGGGGCATTGGTGTCGACTATTTCGCCGAAAACGACCTCGTCGCCGATGGAAAGCGTTGAAATCTTCATAGGAACCCCTTGAGGAAATGGAGGGCCACGCAGGAATAGATCCCGGCGACAATATCGTCCAGGACCACTCCGCAGCCGTTTTTCATCTGCCTGTCGAAATACCGGGCCGGCGGAATTTTGCTGATATCGAAAAAGCGGAACAGCACGAATCCCGCCAAGACGGTCTTCCAGCTGCAGGGAACAGCCGTCATGGTGACCAGGAAACCCGCCACCTCGTCAATCACGATCTTGCCCGGGTCCCGTTCGCCGAACTCCCTTTCCCCATGGCCGGAAACCCAGCAGGAAAAAACCGAGAATGCCGTGACGGTGACTGCATACAGCCAGAGGGGAAACTGCGCGATGGCAAGGTAGAAAGGGATCGCCCCCAGTGTGCCCATGGTGCCCGGGGCAAAAGGGCTCAAACCCGTTCCGAACCATGTGGCAGCGATTATTATGAACCGTCTCACGCGCTCCCGGTCTCCCTCTCGATGATCCTGTACACTTCCTGCAGCGGGATTCCCCTTGTTTCGGCGATCCGGCGGCACTCTTCGAATTCCGGCACGGTCCGCAGAATGACCCCGCCGTCGCGGATCACCTTGACCTTCACCCTGCCCAGGCTGGTCTCCCGCTCCTCAACGGCCCGTTCAAGCTTCAGCCGGTCCACCGGATAGTGGCGCACTCCTATGGCGGAAGTTTCGGTCAGCACCGTGCGCGCCATTGTCTCGACACCGGCGGCAGGGGTGATCACGGTGATCCGCACCCCGGGCCGATTTTTCTTCATCAGCAGCGGGGAAAATGCCACATCGAGCGCTCCGGCTGCCAGCAGGCGGTCCATGAGGTAACCGAGGATCTCGGGATTCATGTCATCGACGTGCGCTTCCATTACCCGTACCTCGTCACCCGTCAGGGAACCGGTCCTCTCCCCCATGAAGATCCGGAGAATATTGGGCACATCGGGAAAATCGCGTGCTCCGGCGCCGCAGCCCACGGCCTGGCAGGTGAACGAAGGCTTTGTGCCCTTTCCGATGGCCAGGGAAGAGATGATGGTCGCTCCGGTAGGCGTAACCCTTTCCCCATCCGTGATGTCTGAATGCACAGGCAGCCCCTTTAGCAGCTCAGCCGTTGCCGGCGCGGGAACAGGCAGCCTGCCGTGGGCCGTGTCCACGAATCCTCCGCCCAAAGGCAGGGGAGCGGCATGGAACTCCGCCGCGCCGAGGTAATCGATGCATATGGCGGTTCCGACTATGTCAACAATGGAATCCAAGGCGCCGACCTCGTGGAAATGCACATCAGCGGCCTCCACACCGTGGACCCTGGCCTCTGCCTGGGCCAGGCGGAGAAACATCTTCCGGGACAGTACCTTCACCCGGTCCGGAAGAGAACTGCAGCATATCATTTCGTCAATATGGGCATGGGACCTATGACCATGGGACTCAATCTCCCGAACACTGAATCTGGTTGCCCTGATCCCGTGGCGGCTGGTTTCCTCGAAGCTGAGGGCATCCCCGGGCAGGTGCAGGGGAAGACGGGACAGCTCCCCCCTGAGATATGACAGCGGCACCCCCAGGTCGAGAAGCGCCCCGATCGTCATATCCCCGGAAATTCCGGCGTAGCAGTCAAAATAGAGAAGCTTCAAGGCAAATCCTTCCCGATGTGTGAACCCGGCAAATGTGTTGCAAGCTCCATCCAAATCCCCCTCGATCCCCCTTTCGCAAAGGGGGAGGAATTTGCCCTTCAAAATGAAAGTAGGTGATACTCCCCCCTTTATGAAAGGGGGGTTGGGGGGGATTTCAATCCTTCCTGTTCATCAGGCTCGCAGCGTAGGCGGCGCCGAAGCCGTTGTCGATGTTAACGACCGTTACACCTGCGGCGCACGAGTTGAGCATCCCCAAAAGCGCCGCGATCCCTCCGAAGGACGCCCCGTAGCCCACGGATGTGGGAACCGCGATCACGGGCCGGTTCACCATGCCGCCGACTACCGAAGGGAGCGCTCCTTCCATTCCTGCCACTACGATCAGGACTGACGCGGCAAAAATAACGTCCTTTTTGCCCAGAAGCCTGTGGATGCCGGAAACGCCCACATCGTAGAGATGGTCGACCTGGTTGCCCATCAGCTTTGCGGTAACGACCGCTTCGGCAGCGACCGGCATATCCGAAGTGCCGGCAGAGATGACCAGCACAGTGCCCTTGCCCCTCATCTCAACCGGCTTCTCCTCAATGGTGAGACAGCGCGCATCGGCATGGTACACAGCTGACGGAAATGTCTCCTGCAACTCCAGCGACTTGTCACCGGCCAGCCTGGTGACCAGGATATTGTTACCCTTGGCCAGCAGCGCCTTCACGATCTGCCCGATCTGCTCCGCGCTCTTGCTTTCGCCGAAAACCACCTCGGGAAAACCCTGCCGGAGTGCCCGGTGGTGATCCACGGTGGCACAGCCGATATCTTCGAACGGGAGGTGGCGCAGCCGTTCGAGGGCATCTTCGACAGTAGTGTCGCCGGTTTTCACGCTGTTCAGCAGCAGGGCAAGATCCCTGGTATCCATAATGGTCCCCGTTATCGGTTTTCAAATCGGCTTCCCCGCCCGGTCCGGCGAACCGGCTTGCGGGACGGTAAGTGTGGAAGTATAACACTTTGTTCGCGGGAGAGAAAATAAATAGTTGCTGTCTGGAAACCCGGCCTGACATTCTTCAGGCCTGGAGCTTTTGTTTGACAAAAGATATTACCGGGATTATAAAAATTCAACACCCCTCGGCCGGAGAAGTGCACCAATGAACCATTCATCCAATGCTGCCGTGGCCCTCCTCGCGCCCAACCTGGCGAGCCGTCCGGACAAGATCGCGCTCATCACGAACGAATGCGCCTTGACCTATCGTCAACTGGACGACTTGTCGAACCGCTTCTCCTCTATGCTCCGCGATTCCGGGCTGGGAGCCGGCGAGAGGGTAGTATTCGCAGCGGGTGATTCAGCGTTTTTTTTCATTGCCCTGCTGGGATGCCTGAAACGGGGTGCGGTGCCGGTCCTGGTCAATCCTTCATTGTCAGCGGACGAGTTCCGCTACATCATGCAGGACTGCACGGCCGTAGCTCTTGTTACCGAATCCGCAGTGTTTCCGGCGTTTCAATCCGTTTCACCCTGCCTGAGCCTTACCCTGATGCTTGACGAACCCCGTTTCCAATCGGCCCTTGCCGTTGCCCCGGCAGACTGCGCCCCACACACTCCACACGCCGATGAAATCGCATTTCTCCTCTACAGCTCCGGCAGCACCGGCTCTCCAAAGGGCGTTCCCCACCGGCACAGCGATCTGCTGGCATCCGCCGATGCCTTTGCCGGATCTGTTCTCGACCTCAACGAAAAGGACGTGGTCTTCTCCGCCAGCAAGCTCTTTTTCGCCTACGGGCTGGGCAACAGTTTCTCCTTTCCCCTCCGTTTCGGGGCCACAGTCGTTCTCTTCTCCGGGAAACCGGACCCGGCCGATACCTTCAGGATCATAGAAAATTTCGGAGTCACGATTTTTTTCGGCGTACCGTCCGCCTTCAACATGCTGCTCAAGACTCTGAAAACCGTCCGGCCCCTGGGCTCCCTGCGGCTCTGCGTTTCGGCCGGGGAACCCCTCCCCGCGTCCATCTGCCGCGACTGGACAGAGATTACCGGAATAGAAATCATCGACGGCATCGGCTCCACCGAGGCGCTGCATATCTACATCTCCAACCGGCCGGGCAACATCAGGCCAGGTAGCGCCGGCCGCCTCATACCCCCTTTCGAAGCCCGCATCGTCGATGACGATGGACGTCAGGTCAAGGGCGGCATCCCCGGGCACCTGCTTTTGCGAGGGTCGTGCATCGCTCCGTTCTACCTCAACCTGCCGGAGAAAACCGGACAGGCCATGCTTGCTGGAGGATGGTTCGACACCGGAGACATATTCGTTCAGGAGGGCGGCTGGTATACCTTCCAGGGACGCAGCGACGAAATGTTCAAGGTCGATGCCCAATGGGTTTCCCCGACACGGGTGGAATCGGTGTTGATGGGACATGAGGCGGTTCTGGAGTGCGCCTTAAGCTGGCGGAAAGTCGAGAGCCTGGTCCGGCCCATCGCATACGTGGTGCTGAAGGAAGGATACGAGCCGAAGCGCATGCTGGAAAGGGAGTTGCGCCGGTTCACCGTGGGAAAACTGCCGCCTTACATGTGCCCGGTGCAGGTGGAGTGGGTGGATGAACTGCCCAGGACCTGCACCGGCAAGATCCAGCGGGTAATGTTGCGCAGCGCCTGCTAGGTTCCATTCGGAAAGGGTGCTTTCCCTGGCTGTGTCAATCCGCGGGATTGCTTGTGCGACATACTTGAGTATGCCTCCGCGCAATTCCTTGATTTTGTCAGCCTTCGCTGTCAACTTTTGCGGGCAAAAGTTTCTTACCAGGAGAAACAATCCCCTCTTTCCGATCTGGAAACACCTTAGTGTTATTGTTGGGGTTTTCCGTGTAACACCCTGATTGAGGGCGTTTAACGTTCGGCCAAGGCCAGCTTGACTCCCAGTGATGCAAAGATTCCGGCGGTCAGCCAGCCGAAATAACGTGCCATGCGGGGTTTCCTGAGGACAAGATTGCCCACGCTTCCGGACAGATAGCCGATGGCGCTGAAAACCACCGCGGCCTGGACCATGAACAGAAGGCCGAGGATGAATATCTGCCATGAAGCGTCTCCTGTGCGGCCGGAGACGAACTGGGGCAGAAAGGCAAGGAAAAACAACGCTACCTTGGGATTCACCACGTTCATGATGAAGCCCCTGCGAAACATCACCCACCACTTCTGACCATCCACTGTGCCCGAAGGAAGCAGGATCTGCTGCTCTTTCAATGACTTGTAAGCCAGGTAGAGAAGATATGCAGCGCCAGCGTATTTCAGTACCATGAAGGCGGTTGCAGAGGAATAGAGTAGCGCTGATATTCCGAGAGCGGCCGCGGCAGTGTGGACGCTGACTCCGCTGCACATCCCCAGTGCGGTGATAATGGCCGCCTTTCTGCCCCGGGAAACCCCCTGGGCCACCACGAAGGTGTTGTCAGGGCCCGGTGCGATGGTGAGAGCAATCGAAGCGCCGAGAAAATACAGCAAGGTGGTTGTGGTCAAGGTTTTATCTCCTGATACAGGAACATTTCCTCTAGTTGTAGACCATTTTGAAGATGTCGATGAATTTCCAGTTCACTCATTCAATAGCACTCCTCATCCGTCCTATCAGGACACCTTCTCCCTTGAGGGAGAAGGGACAGACATAGCCCTCTCCATCAAGGGAGAGGGCGGCGCTCAGCGCCGGGTGAGGGGGGGTATGTATGGACGCTATGTCAGCCCCATCGTGAAATTGAATTCCGTTGTCCCTTCTATCCCCATCCCTCTCATGCAGGCATCCAGAACCTGCCTCCTCCCGTCACCGGACTCCAGCGACAGGTCAGCCTCGAAGGAAGAGCAGCCCAGTTCCCGAAGCCGCCTGCGGTGGCCGGAAATGGCAAACCTGCGGTCGGCCGTGACCGAGGTGAGGCCGTCCCGCGTGGTCACCGTGTAGGCGTCACCGCGGTCTGACACCACCGGAGAATCAGCCCGAACCCCCTTGATGGTTATTTTCGAAGTTATGACCGGAACCGGCGCGAACAGAAGCGCCCGCCGGGCGACCGGGACATCGGCAGCCAAAAGATCCGCCATGTTTTCCGCATCGTCCTCGATATAGAGGGTGGCCGTCTTCACCCCCTCCTCGTGCCAGGAGAGGAGCGCCTGGCTGTTCAATGAAAACAGCCGGTAGTGTGTGGAGATTTCCACATCGTGCCCGGCCAGCAGCTGGAAATGGGCCAGGTTGGAAACCTCGAACTTGCGGAAACCGTAGGAGACGATCAGCTTCACAGCCTCCCGGAAATAGGGGATGTCAGCATCGAACAGGATGAACGGGAGGTGCCAGGTAACGTTGTCGAGCCGTCCCTTGAGCTTGCCGGCAAATGCCGGGAGCTGGTGGATGTTGGCCCTGCTGACCGGCAGGACCAGCCCATCCACGCCATCCTGGTGCAGCAGGTGGAAATCCCTGATGCTCTCGACCCGGACCGCAAGCTCGTCTCTCCGGCCCTGTGCAGCGGGCCGCGTCCCCACCAGGGAGCGGAGAGCCGCCTCCTTTGCCAGCCGCAGCCTTTCCCCTTTCCCCTTCAGGACCTTTTCCTCCAGCAGCCGGTAGAACGCGCGCCGGATATCCTTGAGCCTGGCCGGCGGGATGAGTACCGCCGGAAAGCCGGGAGCCGAGAGGGAAGCCAGGGTGAACGGCGTGTCGCCGCACTTGGAGAACTGGGCGCGCAGCACACCTTCCATGTCTGTTGTCCGGGCCGGTTCCAGGGGCCCCAGGTGATATTCCGCCGCGCACTCCATCCCCGCCGCACGGCCGGCAACCTTCAGGGTCTCACCGGCCAAACCCAGCGCAAGGTCGCAGCCGACCTTGTCGCCCTTTATGCTGTCAAGCTTTCTCTGGCAGGCGTTTTCACTCATGGTGAAGGCGGTCTCCGATGAAACCTTGAATACCGCGTCCCCGGCAGAGAAGGCAAAGGGAGCAGTGGTGGTCACCAGAGCTCTTCCCCGCGTAGCCTTGGCGCTTTCCCTGCCGACGGTAAGATCCTTGATGGTGAACGCTTTCCCGGCCATATCGCTCTTCGGCTGGACCCGCACCCGGTCGCCGATGTGCAGGCGGTCACGGGTCTCGAAGGTGATGCGGTTCCCCCGGATAGTCTTGATCTCCCCAAGGAAGCGGCCGGTGGCGCCGCGCAGGCTCGGGGTGGCGATGTCGGTCGGATTGTGGGAAGCGAGAAACCCCTTGGTGGGCACGCGGCCGAAAGAAAGCTTGAGCAGTTCCTTGGCCTCGGCAACGGCTTCCCCCCGCCTCGACTGCGGAGCGTCCAGCGCCTTCCGGTAGGCCCCCACCACGCACGCCACGTATTCAGCGGACTTCATCCTCCCCTCGATCTTGAACGAGGTAACGCCCGCATCCACCAGTTCCGGCAGCATGTCAATGCTGGAAAAATCGTTGGTGGAGAAATAGTAGCCCTCCTTGCCCCGGTAGCGGTACAGCCTGCGGCATGGCTGGGCGCAGCGCCCCCTGTTGCCGCTGTAGCCGCCCAGGAACGAGGAAAAATAGCACTGGCCGGAATAAGAAAAACACAAGGCGCCGTGGATGAAGCACTCCAGCTCCATGGAAGTCGTAGCGGCGATACCCCTGATTTCGTCGATGTGGAGTTCACGCGCCAGGACCACCCGGGAGAAGCCCAGCTGTTCCAGCTCCTTTACCCCAAGGGAGTTGTGGATGGTCATCTGGGTCGAGGCGTGGGCAGGAAGATCGGGAAAATGGTCGCGCATCAGCCGGAACACGCCCATGTCCTGGAGGATCACACCGTCCGCCCGCATAGCGGAAAGCGCCGAAAGACACTCCACCAGCCGGGGGAGTTCCCGCTCCTTGACCAGGGTGTTGACTGTTACGTAAACCTTCCGTCCGAAGGAATGGGCATAGGCCATGATCCGCTCCATTTGCGGGATGGTGAAGTTTTTCGCCTTCGCCCTGGCGGAGAAATCCGCCAGACCGGCGTAAACCGCATCGGCGCCTTTTTCCATGGCGGCGAAAAAGGATTCGAGGGAGCCGGCAGGAGCGAGGAGTTCAGGCTTTTTAGTTATTAATCTCGTTTTTTCGGGCATTTTTACAGATTATCCGAACAGGGGGAGAAGCGTCAAGGGATTTGCAATGGCCGGCTTGTTTCTACCGAACCTACCGCAACGGATGAAAAATGGCTTCCGGCGTTCGTGTGCCCGGCAAGGCGGGTAAACATTAGAAATATTGACAGGCCTCTTCATGGTAGAGTAATAAATTCATACTCATAGCCCTTAATTAATCGGTGTTTCTGGAGGATGCAGTGCTTCGCATCGCAGGAATCATTTGAGTTGCGCAAAGGCCGCTTCCGTCAGCAGGTTGCTGAAGGGGGCGGCTTTTCTTTTTACCGAAACGGGGTTGCCATGTTCAAGGATATGAAGGCATATGCCCACCTGAAGCCGGGGCAGAACGGACCCAAGCCGCTTGCGGAACGCTACGGCACGGCCCTGCCCTGCGTCAGGCACCGGTATGATTCGCGGGACGGAGTTGGAGACGAGGATTGAACGGGGATATAGGGACGGAATCAGGAAGTCATAGGTTACTTATATAAGAAACCTTGCGGTGACGAATATACGCAATATGTTGGCTATATAAGGAGTTTGTTACCTATATACTGAAACCGGTGAACAACGAGTTAAGGTCAAGAATAATATGCCAATACGAATTGATAAGCATCCAGCAGAGAAGCCACGAGAAGAAGTTGCGTGGCTGTGTAGTGGAAAGTGGGAATTGCCCGAACAAATCCATTTCCTACAAAAATGGCTCAAGAAGAATCAGAAAAAATTAGAAAACGGCCCTTATGTGGCAGATATAGGCTTTAGTCCCCGTCCAGGTGCCGCTGGTGGCGGAGTAGCTTTAACAGTTGAGGCCATGAAAATAATGGCTGCTATTGATATGGAACTACGTCTCTCAGAATACCCAGAATTTGAAGATGATGAACGACAGGACCTTAACCAGGAAGATACACCGGCCTAAAACCGCCGGTGATCTCCCGGCCCGTTGGCACAGTGAAAGAAAATAACGAAAACCAAAATGGCAGACAGCGTATGGAGGACGCATGAACGTTTCAGTCCCGATGGAAGTGATAAAAGGGAAGATTTACCTGATCCGTGGACAGAAAGTTCTGCTTGATAGCGACCTCGCCGTTTTGTACGGAATAGAGACAAAGAACCTGAATAGGGTTGTAAAAAGAAATTTAAGCCGATTCCCGCAGGATTTCATGTTTCAACTGACGAGTGATGAATCAAAAGGTTTGAGGTTCCAGATTGGAACCTCAAACGAAGCAGGACGTGGCGGACGTCGCTACAATCCTTTCGTTTTCACGGAACAAGGTGTTGCCATGCTATCCAGTGTGCTAAACACCGAACGGGCGGTACAGGCAAATATCGCCATAATGCGGGCATTCGTTCAACTGCGCGAGCTTGCGACATCAAACCGCGCGATTTCAAGAAGGCTCGATGAACTAGAACAGAAATATGACTCGCAATTCAAAGTCGTATTCGAAGCAATTCGCGAGATGATGGCGCTCCCCGCGAAAAAAGTACGGAAAATCGGGTTCACCAAGTAAGCGATGTGATTAGCCAACCAGAAAATGGGACCGGCCGAGGCCGGTCAATTTCCGGCCCGTTGAAAGCAGGGAATCAAATGATATTTATGACGAGAACTGAAAATTGGCGAGGGATGGGCCGCTTTTAGAAAAAACATCAAGAGAGAAGAAACAGTCACCCCCCTTTCGGATACCACGTACCGGGTTTGGCCACAACTAACGACAAACAACCAGGAGACGCACATGAACCGCAGAGCTCCATTCCGTTTCCCCGCGAACAACACAATCATCGCAACACTCGTCTTGATCCTTGTTCTTCCCGGTTTGAGCCGGGCGGACTTCCCCTTGCCGGACGAAATCGTGGACAACGTGGAGATTATTGCAACCTTTGACTCGAAACAGGTTGTTACTCCGACTGAGAAAGCAGGTTACGCGGAGCAGCAGCATATCTACGCGAATCTGATCGGCAATGCGCTGAAACCGGAGGGGAAGGGTGGAGTTTACGAGGGGAAAGTCCTTAAAATCAAGAAAACCTTCCCGATTTTCCGCGTCTATACGAAAAGGGAAAATCCGCAAACGGGACGCAATAACCGGTTGGGAGGGTGGTGGACCCACGTCCCGCCCGCCAAGGGGACCTCAAAATCGGATTACCGGCGCCGTTACGAAATCTGCGAAAGCTTCAACCATGATCTCGACCGTGTCGTGCAATGCCGCATTTATCCGGGAGCATTGCTGCTGATAGGTCCGGGGCAGAGCGTCACCGAAGACCTTTGCGTGAAACCGGGCGAAAGCTATGCCCCGGATACCAAGAAGGAAAATCTCCAGATTTTTGTCTTCGACATGTACAATCACAGCTTCCCGATCCGGGATGCGCTTGCACCCTTGAAAGATACGGAACACTACATCGGGTGCCCAGCGGAAACCGATGACCGGCTGTTTGAATGGTATTCCTGGGGAATGGCTCCACAAAAGAAGGATTTCGATCAATTGAAATGAATATTGTCACGAGCAAGACCGCGGCCATCATGGTAAAGGAGGGGTCCCGGACAGGAACGACAAAGACGGCAGTACAGGCGCCTGATACGCCGGCCACCGGCTCGTCCCTCCGGGAAAAAAGCCGCAGGCGATAGCGCCGGGAAGCGTGCCTGCCGCGATCAGCCGGACAGCCTGATCCGACCCATTCGACGTCTGATCCATACAGCCAAAGCGCACCTGGTTGCCTTCTATATTTTCATATTTGTCCTGAAGCGGCATTAGCGGCGATCCCCGGGAATCCCATTCTCAGAAGCCGGGGTCTGAGGGGGCCTTGCACGATATCCCCCGGCTGCAACCAACTTGCCGAAAAGCCGGCCCTGGCTGAGACGTATGCTGGCCGAAACAGCAAGGAAGGGAAATGGATGAGCGAAAAATATGTACATGGCTACAACTTGCGGGAGAACATACGCCTTCAGGACCAGGCATCAACCCTGGTCGAATTGCTGCATTCCGACACGAAATACCCCCCCGGGAGTAAAGTATTGGAGGCAGGTTGCGGTGTTGGCGCACAAACTGTAACACTTGCAAAGAACAGCCCGGGAGCTCGAATTACTTCCATAGATATATCTGAGGATTCCATTGCGACGGCAAAGCTAAGGGCTGAAGCAGCTGGAATCGAAAACGTCACCTTTCAGCAGGGTGACATTTTCAATCTGTCCTTTAAGCCGGATTCGTTCGACCACATATTTGTCTGCTTTGTCCTCGAACATTTGCAGGATCCTTCCACTGCAGTGAACATTTTGAAAAATTATCTGAAGGTCGGGGGGTCCATGACGGTGATCGAGGGAGATCATGGTTCCGCCTATTTTTATCCGGACAGCGAAACCGCCCATAAAGCCATCAACTGTCAAGTCGAACTTCAAAAGCGGTCCGGGGGAAATGCCAACATAGGAAGAGAACTGTACCCGCTCCTGCAACGTGCCGGTCTTGAGTCAATCCGCATCTCGCCACGAATGGTATATGTCGATGCCAGCAAACCGGATTTCGTCGATGGTTTCACGAAAAAGACATTTACAGCCATGATCGAGGGGGTACGTGAATCGGCAATTGCAGCCGGATTGATCGACCGGACGACCTTCGATAAAGGGGTTGCAGACCTTTACCGGACAACAGAGCCGGATGGCGTGTTCTGCTACACTTTTTTCAAAGCGATAGCGCTCAAGGACTGAATGACGATGCCGGAAAGAAAGGGCGATTTATTGCAGCTGCTTTAGCGGGAATCGGAAGAGAGTACTGCGGAAAAACCACACCGTTGTTAAAAGATGAAGACTTCGACTCAATCCAGGGAGGGAAACAGTGAACACAACTCAGGAAGGCTTCAGAAAACGTGCCGTGCAACCGCTCATCTGCTTCAAACTCGGCTGGAACCTCATCAAGGACCAATACTGGATGATGGTCGGCGTGACATTCGTCGGCATGCTCATCGGGAGCCTGGTGCCCATGGGCATCGTCATGGGTCCCATGATGTGCGGAATCTACCTGTGCGTGTTCAGCAAGATGAGAGGGGAAAAGGTTTCCTTCGACCTGCTGTTCAAGGGGTTCGACTTCTTTGCCGAGAGCCTGATCGCGACGCTGATCATGATCGTTCCGATTATCTTATGCCTGGTTCCGTTGTATATTGTCATGATATTGGCAATGACCATGGGCGCTGCCGGGAATTGCCCGGCCGATCCGTCACGAGTATTGTCGGCCTTGATCCCCATCCTGGTTGTGGTGATAATCTTTTTTTTCCTGTTTGCCCTTGCCGTTGGAGTGTTTTTCATCTTTGCCTATCCGCTTATAGCGGACCGTAAGATATCGGGGATCAATGCGATAAAAACCAGCGCCAGGGCCGCATGGGCCAACCTGGGAGGGCTGGCCGCACTCTTGCTGATCAACATGGCGCTGGGATTGATCGGGATGTGCTGCTGCTATATCGGGGCCATATTCATCATGCCGGTCGGTTTTGCAGCTTTGGCATTCGCGTACCGACAGGTCTTCGGCGCAGAATCCGGAACAATGGATGCCGACGTACAGATACGGCAACCATAGGATAGCCGGAGGGTGTTCATTATCTTGGAAGATCGAGGAATGCCCTCCTCCATTCTCAATCTCAGCCAGCGCAAGCTGTTACTGTGCTATAATTATCCTCAGGATAATCTTCGAAATCTCCCGGCAATTTCAGCGGATAGCTTTTTATTTGGGAGGCATTATGAAAACTTTCCTGCTGTTCTTGACTATCTTCGCGCTGACGGGATGCTCCACGTATCTTTCATATAAACCTTTGCCGTTGGTAGTGGCCGAACCCCGAAGCGTAAGGGGATGTCGATTTGTCGGCGCATACCCGGGACCTTATGGCTACCGGTTCTGGGGCCCACCGCCGGTATTGGGCGATTTCAAATACCAGTCCGCGTCTAAGGCCAAGGAAGCAGGCGCGACACACATCTACTGGCGGGAAGATATAAGGGGGTATTACGGTCAGACAAGGGTCACCGGATTCGCTTTTGACTGCACCGGCGTGCCCATGCCGCAATACTACGAAGAACCGGTACCGTACTGACGGGTATTAAATTCTTGGAAGCCGAACCCCTCAGCGTTCGGCAAAATCGCGCGCGGCAAGCGGGCTTGAATCAACGCACTCCCTCCAGGCTTTCCAGGTAAGATGCGATGACGGGTATGTCCGCCTCGGGCCAGTCTAAAGTTCCCAGTTCATCTGGCGCGACCCAGGCGATGGCGCGGTGTTCGGCAAGGCTGATCTCGCCTTCCTTGATTGTGCATACAAAAGGCAGCAGTTCGATATCGAAATCGACGTAGCTGTGGAAGACCGGCGGCAGCGGTCGTCCTACGATGGCCCGCACGCCCAGTTCCTCGTAAAGCTCCCTGAGCAGGCACTCCTCGGCGCTCTCGCCTTCATGGAGCTTTCCGCCCGGGAACTCCCACTTGAGCGGCATGTTCATCGTTTCGCTGCGCTGCGCCGCCAGGACCTTGTCTCCGTCCTCGATCACACCGCAGGCAACCCGTATGCTTCGTCTTTTCAATCCAGACCCCCCCGGATGCTTGACCTGCAAAACTGCTTTTTAAGTTTTTCTTTATTATTTTTCATCCCGTGTTACAATGTGCACTGTTTATCATGCAGCATTACCGCTTTTCTTCTGCCGGGAGGAATATTTTTGAATAACCAGAGGCGCTTCAGCCGCATCAAATGCATTGAAAAGAGCATCGTGGAAACCGATTCCCGGACCGTCCAGGTCCAGTTGCTCGACATATCACTCAAAGGCGCGCTCATCGAGCATCCCCAAGACCTGGCCGTTCAGAGGGGAAACCGCTGGAAGCTGCTTTTCCGGCTGGACAGCTCGGACATAGTCCTCCAGTTCGGAACAGAGGTTGTCCACTGCAGTGGAACCCATGCCGGCGTCAAATTCATAGAAACAGACCTGGATACCATGATCCATCTCCGCAGCCTGATTGAAGCGAGAAGCGTCAATCCGGAACAAGTGAAGCACGAGCTTTCGTTTCTTACTGACAACGACTGACATCCCCTGAAGCTGCCCCCCTGCCTCAAACACGCCGGGCTCGTATTGCACTTCGTCGGCAACCGGCCAGGCATCACCATTTCTGTTTCATCTCGAACCGCACTATCTCGGGAAGATTGCGCAGAAAAACACCGATGCTGTGAGGCGATTTCCAGAGCATTTTCGTGTATCCCCAGTGGATCCGCGTCCGCCGGTAAAATCTCCTGATGAATTCGTTGTACAGTTCCTCCAGCCTCTCGCGCGTCATGCCGTGGGGAACGAAAACGAAGTTCATGCAGTTCATGGACGGCCAGTCCTCGTCGAACTCGCCGTGTTCCCTGATGGTGCGGTAGACCGGCGCTCCGGGAAAGGGAGTGAACTTGGTCACGTTGATCTCATCGAGAGGAAGTGCCAGAGCATACTCGATGGTACGCTGGACAGACTGCTCGGTCTCCCCGGGGAATCCCATCATGAAGAGCCCCTTGACCCGCATGCCCGTCGCCCGGACCATCCTGAGCTTCTGTCCCACCTGGCCCAGATCATAGAGCTTCCTGTGCTTGGTCAATATTTCGGGGTCGCCCGATTCGATGCCGAAATTGACCTGCCAGCAGCCGGAACGCTTCAGCAGGGCGAGAAGCTCCGCATCCACATGTTCCAGGCGGGCAATGGAATTGTAGCCGACCGGCAGGCGCTTTTTCTCCATCAGGATACAGAATCGCTCCACCCGGCTCCGATCGAAGGTGAACAGGTCATCGTAGAAAAACACGTGCCGGATACCGAAATCCCGATGCAGGTATTCCAGGTGCTCGACGATATAGTCGGGCGAATTGAAGCGGAAGCCACGACTGAACACGGATCGGTCGCAGTAGCTGCACTGGTAGGGGCAGCCACGGCTCGAAATGACACTGGTATTGGGGGCTTTCGGGTAACTGAACAGGGGGAGGTTGTAACGCCGGGGGAAATCCCGCAGGCGGCGGTAAGCGGGAAATGGCAGGGCATCCAGGTCGGGCATGTTCTCCCTGGTTGAAGAGAGCACGCCTTTGCAGTCCCTGCGGAAGGCAACGCCGGGAATCGACTCCGGGTTGCGGAACTCGTCGTGCAAAAGCTCCCAGAAGGTGATCTCCCCTTCACCGATCACCAGGAAATCGATGGCGGGGAAGTCATTCAACAACGTTGCGCCTGCCGAACAGGCATGGGAGCCACCGAAAACGACTCGCACATCCGCGTTCATCTGCTTGAGGCATTCCGCTATGGCGTACCCTTCCAGAAAAGAGGAAGTCGTGCAGGAAAAACCCACCACGTCCGGCCTGCGGGACAGGATATCCCTTGCATGTTCCTCCACAGTGGCCGGAGCGCCGTAGCAGTCGAGGATATCCACAACTATGCCCTTTGACTCAAGAAAGGCCGCGATGCTCAAAAGCCCGATGGGGGGCATGAGGTTGAAGATGGTGGTTATGTCTTTTCCCGACCCCATCCAGTTGCTGCCGTGGGGGTGGACCAGAAGTGCTCTCATGAATTTCCTTCTCCTGCCAAACCGTTTCCCCCCAGGTGTTCGTTCATGCTCCCGGTCCGGTAACCTTCCAGGTCAAGGGACACGTAGGTGAATCCTGCGGTCTTGAAGTAGGATGCGATCTTTTTCCGCAACGCCGGCTCCAGGAGGCGCGGGATTTCAGCATCGCCCACCTCTATCCGTGCCGTTTCGCCATGGAACCTTACCCGGTAGATCCGGAACCCCAGACTCTTGAGGAATGCCTCGCACTTTTCTATTTGGCCGAGGCGCTTGGCATTGATTTCCGTGCCATAGGGAAAGCGGCTGGCAAGACACGCGAAGGGCTGCTTGTCCCAGGTGGGCAGGCCCAGTTCCCTGCTCAGCATACGGATATCCGCTTTTGACAGTCCCTCTTCCATGAGCGGGCTCCGCACGCCCAGTTCTTCGACAGCTCGCCTGCCCGGGCGGTAATCGCCAAGGTCATCGGTGTTGCTACCATCCAGGACATGGGACAGCCCAATCTCTTCGGCCTTTTGCAGGCAGAGCCGGAACAGCTCCTTTTTGCAGTGGTAGCACCTGTCATGGGGATTCGCGGAAAAACCCGTGATCTCCAGTTCATTGGACTTGATAACGATGCGGCGGGCGCCGATCGATTCGGCCAACTGCGCGGCCTCATTGAACTCAGACTCCGGATAGGTTGGCGATGTCGCCGTAACGCCCCATGCATTGTCGCCCAGAACGTCATGCGCCACCTTCAGGAGGAAGGTGGAATCAACGCCGCCGGAGAACGCCACCAGCACCGAATTCATAGCTGCAAGGGACTTCCGCAGGGTTTCATATTTTTCGTGAAGCTGATCCATTTATGTCGGTTTCAGTCGTAAATCCCGGTGGAAAGATATCTCTCGCCGGTATCACACATGACGGTGACCACGTTCCTGCCCTTGCCCAGCTTCCTTGCAAGCTGGAGAGCACCGAACAAATTGGCGCCGGACGATATTCCCACCAGCAGGCCTTCCACTCTGGCAAGCTTCCTGGCGCCCTCGAAGGCTTCTTCATTCTCCACCCGGATGACTTCATCGTACACACTGGTGTTCAACACGCCCGGTACGAAACCGGCGCCTATTCCCTGGATCTTGTGTGGGCCCGGCGCACCTCCGGAAAGGATAGGCGAATCGGCAGGCTCTAGAGCTGCAATCCGGATCCCGGGGTTATGCTTCCTCAGCACCTCTCCCACACCGGTCAAGGTGCCACCGGTACCGACCCCGGCGACAAAGCCGTCGATGGAAAGCCCTCGCATCGAATCGATGATTTCCGGGCCGGTCGTGCGGCGGTGAGCCTCAGGATTGGCCGGGTTGTTGAATTGCTGCGGCATGAGATAGCCATGCTTTGTGGCAAGCTCCTCTGCCTTCCGCACAGCTCCCCGCATCCCCTGGGATCCCGGAGTGAGAATCAGCTCCGCGCCGTAAGCTGCCAGGAGTCTTCTCCGCTCGACTGACATGGAGTCGGGCATGGTCAATATGAGCTTGTAGCCCTTGACGGCGCAGACCACGGACAGCCCTATGCCCGTGTTCCCGCTGGTGGGCTCGATTACGGTTGCGCCAGGCTTCAGGCAACCGTCCTGCTCAGCTGCTTCGATCATCGCACGGCAGATCCGGTCCTTGACGCTTCCGCCGGGATTGCGGGATTCCATTTTCACATAAATGTCGGCGCAATCCTTTTCGGCAAGCTTGCATATCCTGACCAGCGGGGTGCCGCCGACCAGGCCGAGAACAGCGTCGTCCTTGACATCATTCATTTCATGCTCCTTCCCTGCAAAAAGTTATCGACTCTCGCTCAAATCTTCAAGCCGGAACCGCCCCACCGTGCACTGCATGTGAAGACGCGCAATCATTGCTTGTAGGGGCACACCCCCGTGTGTGCCCTTCTTCCGGGCAGGCACGGGGGCCTGCCCCTACAACCGGACCCGCCTTATATGCAATAAGTGAAACGGTGATCCTGCTCCCGCTTTATGCCCAACGCCTGTCCACGTTCGCAAAGAGTCTTCAGGGTAAGCTGTGAGAAGAGTTCGTTGAGCCTGTCGCCGGCAGCCCGCCATACTTCCTGGGTCACGCAGCCGCCGTCCAAAGCGCATTCCCCTTTCTTTTTCTTCTTCGTGCCCGTGCACTCCACCAGCAGGGTGTCTCCTTCCGCAGCTTCCAGGATTTCGCGCACGGTTATCTGGTCCGGCCTTCGCGCCAGGCAGTACCCTCCCTGTGGGCCCCGCTTGCTGTTCAGGATTCCGGCTTTCTTGAAGTTCTGGAAAATCTGCTCAAGGTAACGGGGCGATATGTCCTGCCTGCGGGAAATATCCTTGATCTGGGCGGGAAGCGTCCCCGAATTGTACGCCATATCGAACAGTGCCCGCAAACCATAGCGGCTCTTGGTGGAAAGCCTCATATACGCGCTCCTTTGTTGAAAACGGATCCGGGAGAAACAGGGAATTCGGATTGGTCCCGGCATGTTGCAATTCAAGCATAATCTATCCGAATCATATCATTCTTGTCAAGAAATCATGCACATTGGCCCCTGATTCCTCATATTCATACTGAAGTATCATCAGGTTGTCCGGCAGTAAACAATCTGGTAGGATAACAAGATCAAATAAAGAAAGGACACTGCATTGAAGAAGCTGATAAAGAAAGGAACCTACCTGTTTCCCACACCGGCGGCGATGGTGTCATGCTCCTGCGCCGGGACGCCGCCGAACATTATCACCCTTGCCTGGGTCGGCGTTGTGTGCTCGGAACCGCCGGTGGCAAGCATATCGGTCAGGCCGAGTCGCCATTCCCATCGGCTGATAAAGGAATCCGGCGAGTTCGTGGTCAACATTCCCCGTGAGGGTCAGCTCCGGGAACTGGACTTCTGCGGCATAGCCAGCGGGAGGGATGTGGACAAATTCGCCGAGCTTGGATTAACCCCGGTGCGCGGCACCCAGGTCGCGGCCCCTCTCATCAAGGAATGCCCGGTCAACCTGGAGTGCCGAGTGATCGACGTGAAAGGCCTGGGCACCCATGACATGTTCCTGGGGGAAATCGTGGCTGTGCACATGGATGAAGAGGTAATGAACCCAAAAGGGGATATAGACATATCACGCCTGCGCCCCATCGCCTACTGCCCCCAGGCAGCACAGTACTGGAGCCTCAAGGAGACCATCGGCAAATACGGGTTCACCGGCGGAAAGCTGGATTGAATTCTCGCGTTACCTGAATACGATCATTGTCGCTGTCTGGTTCATATGGCCGATACACTGCTCCCCGTATGAATTGAATCCAATGGTTGGAAAATCAGCAAACAACTCGCCATATTTGCGGGTTAGTTTTTTGTACTCCAGCTCTAGAGCACGATGGGCGCAGTTGAAGACGATGACTCCCGATATTCCCCCGAGTTTTGCCTTCGATCGCTCCAGAGCGTCCCTGGTGTCGTCGATGAGGTTGGTCAGCTCGAGCAGGGAAAGGGGCATACCTTCAACTGAGCTGCAATGGAAGAAGACACTGTCGCCGGTGATCTGCGTCGGGCTGCGAATATATGGCTCTCCGTCGATAACCAGGCCGAGCGGGTGGCTGGGAAAGCAGGCAGCCAGCTCATGAACCGACACTCCCAGCGCTTCCGCATAGGCAATTGAAGCGGGCTTGTGGTTGAATTCTATGATCTCCCGCTTGTCCTCGTTCGCCCTGGTGACGACAAGCTCAGGGCCCATCTCACGAACGCTTTGGGTTTTGACCAGGTCGAACGGCATGGCAGGCTTGAGAAGCGCAAGGACGGCGGCATCGCTGTAAGACCTGCCGTTGGCAAAGACATGGCTTTTCTTGAACCGCAGATCGTCTGCCGCGGACCCTCCGATGAAGATGACATTGGTCTTGTCACCGATGGCATCCATCACTTTCTCCTCCACCCCGCACATCCCGTCTATGAGGATGATGCCCAGGTATTGCGATGGCTTCATCTCGTTCGCTGCCTCGCCGAAGTACCGTTCAAACGAACGGAAAGACTCGCTGACATTCGTCTTTCTTCTCAGGTTATGAACAACTTCGACTTTGACATCCAGTATGGACTCCCTGTCGAACACCATGGCAACCACGGAACCCTTCAAAAGCTTGCCGCTCACTATCTCTCCGGCCGTGGAACATCCGAAGACCTCCGCCCCCGGAAAAGCAGCATGCATCTTTGCGCTGATCTCTTCAGGATCGTATCTGGCCGAAGCAAAATAGACCAGCATTTCAATATCGACGTGATCGAATGCCGCCGTCAGTTCGTGAACAGCCTGCCCGACTGTTGCTTTCTCGGAACTCGCGATGCTGATTGCCATGCAAAGTCCTCCTGTTTCAGAGAGGTGAAATATGCATCATCTTTTCCAGCTTATCGATTATTTTCGGGTCGTCGTCCGACGACTCCGTGTATTTGGCCGGATCTATCCCCTTCAGTATCAGCTTCGTCCTGATGATCTTTTCCACCATTTCATTTCCCTTCGAACGCTCCGCCAGGATTTCATCGATCATCCGCTTGATTTTACCCGACATTCAGGCACCTCCTTGTGCAAACATAGAGAGTATACCACTATTCAGAGGGTTCTCGGCAAGAGCTAATTGCAACAGCATTCAACCACATAAAGCCGGATCAGGACTTGTGCCACACGACCCACAACTTCACCGCCTGTTGCAGTTCCGCCATATCTTCATCTTTTCCGCTTCCCTTACGAGGTCGTCGCGGAAGTCGGGGTGCGCTATGGATATGAGGGCTTCCGCCCTCTGCCACGTGCTCTTTCCCTTGAGATTGACTTTGCCGAACTCGG
>JAYFNT010000033.1:0-68800 GCA_034933285.1 Geobacteraceae bacterium
GGACTGTATAAAGTGCCGACATCAGCTGGCTGGACGAAGGCGCATGCCTTGTAGTGAAGAACATCGGAAAGCCGTGTGCGGGAAAACCGCATGCACGGTTTGATGAGGGAGGGCAGGAGAAATCCTGCTCTCTACTCTACCTGTACATCTGATTCCCAAAGACAGTCGTTAGTGCTTTCAACTAGTGCACGGTATTTTTCCCCGTTACCCAGAAGTTTCTGTACTTCCAGCTTATTATGAGTGATATCCTGCAATAATACGCATATGCCGCCCCCCTTGTGGGGAAAGCAGCGATGTTGAAACCAGCGGCCAGAAGGTTCGACGAAGGTGTCGAACACGCTCGCTTCTCCTGCCGCTGCCCGCATATACTCTTGCACCAAAGTGGTGTCCTGACTAAAGGGGGAAAACTCCCAGAAGTTCTTACCGAGCGCATCGTCCCGTTTAATTCCTAAAACGGATTCAGCGGCGGAATTGAGATAAACAAATTGCCACTCAGCGTCGCAGGCGAAGAACCCGTCAAGTAGGCTGTCTAAAGAAAGTTCAAGATGTCCCTTGGAGGATTCTTGGTTTTGAAAAGGAGATTTTTCTGAAGAGTCTTTGTTCAAAATTCCTCCTAGAAGGAAGGGTTAAATCAGTTTACACAAACCTCAGTTGGAGCATGAATTTAAATTGGAAGATTTGAGATAACCTGTGAATGCCTAAATCCTCCACCCATGTCGGTCCTCATCCTTAGGCTTATAAAGGACATGCAACCTGTCCGGCATCCGGAATCTTTCCTCAACTCTAACCAGTTTTTTCCGTCCAAAATCCCATAGAGGATCGTTGCCAGAGGCGGGATGAAAAGCAACGCAAAAAACCATGCGGTTTTGTTTGAAGGGATTTTAAATCATTCCGAAGAACGTCTACCAGGCAGAATATCCATTCGATGAAAAGAAAGAACAGGAGCAGAAAATGACGCTAAATGTTTTCATGGATCCCATTCTCCTCCTGGGATTTTTGAAAAATATTTTTTCCAAAACAAGCTTTTCAAGCCATTTAATTACTGAATTACTGCATTACTTTCTTGCTTTCACTTGATATTGCAGGTTGTATTGGCGTAGTTTCACCTGCCGGACATGCTCCCCTGGCAGCAATCAGGCCAGCGGCGACGTCCTCAACAACCTCGTCGATATTCTCGATTAACTCGTCTTCGTTCGTGAAATCCATGGCAGATCCTCTGCTATGTTCCAAGACAAAAACTTCTTTTCCATCTTTCGGATCAGTGCCTCTCATACGAGTGGTGCAAAAAGATTTTCCTGCACCGAATCCAATCCAAAACCTGAGAGCCCGGCTGCCGGTAGTTAGATCCTTGAATTCGCCGTCGATAACAATGTCGGCGGTTGTGTTTGTTCTATCATTCACTACCGCAACGTTTTCGATTCCAGCCATTTTTCGCAGTCTAACGGCGAGCTTCATTGCAAAGTCATGTTGATAGAAACTGAGTTCCTGTTTTCCCTTGAATTCTCCGGTAACAGGGAAAAGGGTGATTGCAATGGTTTTTGCACAAGACCATTTTGTCTGGTCATTTAGGGAAAACTTGTCAATTGGTTGGGCGGCTTCGGCAGGGCAAAAAGAAACAGAGAACGCAATTACTGCCAGTAGAATTGAGGCAAATATTTTCATGCTTTCTCCTTAAACGAAGTGTAGGTACCTATTGGAATTCATCTGCATATCCACCTTAAACCAACTCCAGCAGCTCCATCGCTTCCCGCTCGATCATCGCCAGATTTTCGGCCTGGACCCCCGACCTTTTCAGGTTCTCAAACAGCTTCACGGCCACCTTGGCTTTCTTTGCCGAATCGAGCATCAAATCCTTCTTTGCCAGACAATTTTCCAACGTCGAAATGGTCTGCGACAAAAGATCCCTGTCGTAATCAACATCGGCTTCCTTGAAATACATTTTGCCCGTTCCGGAAAGTAGCCAGTTGATATTTACGTTTAGTTTATCAAGGAGCGCTTCAAGGACTTTTCCCCCAGGAATGCTTGTCCCTTGCTCATATTGTTGCCAAGATCTGAGCCCGATTTCCAAAGTTTCGGAGATTTCCTTTTGACTCAATCCTCTATTCAATCTGACAGCTTTTAATCTTTCGTTCATTCAGGCAGACCTATAGACAAACGCAAATATGCAGATAATTGCTGAAAAGTCTAAATAACGCGTAATATATGCTTTAAATGGATTATTTAATATATGATATTACCATTATGAACCAGTCGAATCAATCGAAAGACATAATATTATTGGGGATACAGGGACGTTCTTGCTTTAGTGCATTAGCTTGGTTGAATTAGATATAATTAAATGTTATGTTTGGCCAATGCCACGACAACCTCGCCTCGACATACCAGACAGAAAAGGGGCAGGCTACTTTATGCGGCCAGGGGGCCAGGGCTACACATTTCATATTTTGAATAGTCCCTTGACCTGAGATACCATTTCCCTCAGGTTCCTATCCAAAGCAAATATATATTGACATCAAATAATTAAAATGCAATAAGAAATGAATGCCTATGATAAAGGAGGTTTAGGATCATGCCAATGCCATGTCATCTTTCCTTGACAGGTGAAAAGCAGGGTGCGATTGAGGGGTCTTGCGAAATGCAGGGCAGGGTGGGGACGATACTTGTTTATGAGCTACGGCACAATGTTTACATGCCTCGCGACCCCCATTCCGGTTTACCGACGAGCAAGCGCGTCCACGAGCCGTTCACTATCGTAAAGATGATCGACAAGAGCTCTCCCAAAATCTTCCAGGCGCTTTGCACAGGAGAGCACATGAAGAATGTTACTCTCAAGTATTACCGCATCAGTAAACAGGGTACGGAAGAGCATTATTACACTACTGTCCTTGAAGATGCCATCGTCACAAATTTTCAACCTGCAATGCCAACCACCCTCATCTCAACGAATGATCCATACGGGCACATGGAAGTCGTTTCTTTCACGTACAAAAAAATCAAGCATACCTGGGAACAAAGTGGTATTGAAGCCGAGGACTCCTGGACAGCTCCGAAATAGAAGAGACTGCCAACCTGATAAAAGAGGAGAAAACTATGGCGGAAACTGATCATGAACGGTTTGTGACCGGCCTGATTGACAGGCAGCAGCTCAGTAATCAAAACCAGTGCCGGCAAAAAGCACGTGATGTCTACAAGACCTGCGTCAGCCATGTCGACGAAATTGAAAAAGCAAAGCAAGGACATTGTGGCATATGGGCGGTCGGTGGTGCCGCAGCAGGCACCTTGATCAGTAAATCTCCTTTGGGTACAGCCATTGGCGGCGGGATATCGCTGGCAGGATGTTTTCTCGTGGATTGGCTAGATTCGGCATTTTACGCAGGAAAGGCAGGATGCGCCATGGAAGCTCAAAGAATTTTCGACTTGTGCATGACTGATCCCGACTAACGGAACAGCCTGCGTTTGCCGGAAGAAAATTGCCTGATATTCGGGAGATTGTCTGATGAAGTGGGTTGAAAGCCTAAAGCGGCATGCCGATAGCCATTATTTGTTTTATGCGCTTTCCTACCTGATGGTGTTTCCGATTTTGCTGAAGCCGCTCACGGTATGTCAGGAAGGTTTTGCTGAAAGCAGACTATTGCTTGACCTCCTTGTTGTCGGGAATTTCATGATTTTGTCTGCAAGCGGAATAAAACGTTTCACAAATCTTGGACGATATATAAAGCACTCTTTAATGGTGGTAGGGATCTTGTTGGATGTTTTCTGCTACGCTTCTCTTGTCTATTATGGATGTATAGTGTCAGGATATCTAATTCTTCCAATTTCAGTGTCATGCGGGCTGGTTTTTTTGAATTTTGTCGA
Source organism: Geobacteraceae bacterium (assembly GCA_034933285.1). Classification (GTDB taxonomy): domain Bacteria; phylum Desulfobacterota; class Desulfuromonadia; order Geobacterales; family Geobacteraceae; genus RPRC01. Next base: position 3,856 of record JAYFNT010000033.1, read on the forward strand.
AATCTCAGGTCAGGACAGGAAGCAAGGAAAACATTTTGCCCGTAGTGTACTGCTATGTTTCATCTTCATTGCCATTGCTTTGTACCTGGCGATTTGGCACCTTGGTAACCGGTTTATGGTCGAATTCGAGGAAATAACATCAAGAGGGTCGTTCTTTGTGGAAAGCGGACTCGATTGCCAGCAAATATCAATTCTGGTCGGAAAAGCAAGAATGGAATCCTACATACAGATAACAATAGCGGTTTTGCTTCATTTGGGGTTGTTTTTTGTCCTGTTCAGGTACCTTCGGAAGAAATCGTCATAGAAATAAAGGGACACCGTACCAATTATCAAAAGAATCGGTAAGGTTCCACCCTCTGGTGCTCGTTTGATTAAATATATTCAAGAGTTGATGTATTTGCAAAAAATCGTCATGCCCGCGCAAGCAGGTATCCAGTGGATATGTAATAGCTTGAAATCTTCGGATTTCCGCTTTTCGCGGGAATGACGGAAACAAGGGCTCTTCGACTTTTGCGATTGCATCGAGAGCAGCTCAACAAAAGTGGTCATCTATTCTAGACAGTTGGCTGTCATGTCTGCCACCTGTCACTATCGAGTCGGTGCAGACAATACTCGTGATTTGTCGAAAAGGAGAAGCATCTTTCCTACATCCTCACCCACATCGCGTGTATCATCGGTGAGAAACTTCTCGTAGTCTCCACCCCAGGTACCGATGCCGGAAGATCTTGCATGTACGAATCTGGCCAAGACGGCATTGCTCTCTGCATCGGCTACCTCACCGGAGATTTCAACCCGGCTTTGGCCTGCTCCGAAACTGACCCAATAGCGGAGCGCTCTTGAACCGGGATTCATCTCTGTTACCTTTCCGCGGATAACGAGCACTTTGCCTTCTGTCTTGCCCATTCCTTCCAAAGGGACGGGTTCAATGGGGTATTTTGCGTCCATGAAGGCTCCTTTCATCCCCATGAGAAAAATATCTGAACTTGCTTTCAATACCAGGTATGTTGGTTTATAGGTATTCTCATCTTTTGGCGGTAAAGGGGTTGCTGATGTATCCAGGCGTGCAACGGCAATTTTGGTGTAATCGGCGACATTGAAATCGTGGATTAAAACGAACGAGTCAATCAGGTTTTTCCAGTCTTTCTCGATCTGAGCTCCTGGGGGGGCTTCCGGTAAGATCTGAGGACTTGTTGTACACGCCGCCAGCAGCATGCATCCAAACAAAACACCGCAACATTTCAATCCGAAGCAATGCAGCCTTTTCATTATTGACCTCCAGTATGCGGATATGGGGACGTTGTCTCTATGCGGCAAGGGGTTCAGGGCTAAACATTTCACAAGGGGTTTTTCATTCGATAATACTTTCAAATGTGTAGCCCCGGCACCAGTCATTTATACAAAAATCCAAAGCCTGCCCTTACTAGTATTGCACGTTTGCAGTTTCTTGCCCGTGAGCCATGGGAATTCGTCACTGCCGACCGCGGGTCTGCTTCGGTCCCTGGTGTGAGTGTTCCGCGGTTGTCCTGATTCCATCGTCCGTGAGCAGCACAAAACCGTCCTTGTAGAGACCGCCAACGGCTTTCTTGAACATCTTCTTGCTCATTCCCAGCGCCTGCTGGATTGCTGCCGGAGAGCTCCGGTCGTGGAGATGCAAAACGCCTCCAGCAGCTGCCAGTGCGTCCATGATGACTTTGCGCGCATCCGCCACTCCTTCGGCGCCCACCTTGCGCAGGGTTGCGTCAAGCTTGCCGTCTTCGCGCACCCGCTTGACATAGCCGGACAGCTGCGTACCGGCGCCGGCTCCTGGCGGCAGTTCGTCCCGGTAGAGCAGCGCGGGGTAGCGCTGGTTGGCGATGACCTTGGCGCCGAGCTCGGTGAGCTGCCAGACCAGCAGGTCCAGCGGATCGCCCTCATGAACCTCGGGCCGCGCGAGGTCGAGACAGGCATCGATCCGGGCATTGGCGAACGGCCGCCCCTGCTGGTCCACTTCCACCCTGACCAGGTAGCTGCCGCCGACCTGCATCCGCTCGGGCTGGAGGGCAAACGGCGCGAGCAGATCCTTTGCCAGGCCCCAGTCGAGAAATGCCCCGTGGGGGCCGACCGACTTGACTGTCAGCAGGGCAAATTCTCCGGCCTGGGCAAGAGGGCGCCGGCAGGTAGCCTGCAGTTCGCCTGCCGTATCCTGGTAGAGAAAGACCTCCAATTCCTCGCCATCGACAGCATCAGGCGCTTCCCTGCGCGGCAGGTGCGCTTCCCGTTCGCCGGCCTCCAGCCAGATGCCGCCTTTGTCGACGCGGACGACCCGCAGGGTGTTCAGGCGGCAAAGTTCCGGGTGCTGCGTATGTTCCATGTGCCCCTCCTTCTGGGAACGAACAGGATGCCGGTTCCGGCACCGGAGACAGGTCAATGTGCGGTTGCTGCCTCGGAAAGTATACACCGGGGAAATGGATTCTGCCTGGATGAATGCTGTTTCGCTCAGGCGGCGATCGTTGCTTCGTCGCGTGACATACCGCGTCAAAAGGTATGCATCTCCCGGAAAAATCCTCTGAAAACATGCCATGAGCCGCGGCAGACAGGGCATCGCGGCGTTTTCCGTCGGGCAGAAGCGAGATGCCAAGCAGAATCTCCGCCCGGGTGATCACGCTGATGTAGAAAACATCGCCGGTATGTCCCTCAAACCAGTCCATGAGCGCCTGTCCCGGCTGGGAGCGCACCAGCCCGGACACCCCATGAACTGTTCTGGCCTATGGCTCGTAGTGCCCTTGTAAATTGAATTCACCCAAAAGGTAAGGGTATTTCGCAAGGGAAATACGAGTTGTCGAATGTTGCTTGAATGTCCATAGTTTGGACATATTGTCTTGACCTGTCCAATTATGGCAAAGAAATGGACAGATTTACCCTTTTAGAAGCTCGATGAGCTGAGGGTTTATGAAAACTTTTTCCCTTCCCATTTGGAAAGAACGAAGCAGTCCAATTTCTTCCAGCTTTTTGAGATAAACGGATGCGGTTTTCCTTTCCGCAATCCCGGATTCCACCAAAAAAGCTATTTTGCAGTAAGGCTGAATGAATATCAGATCAATAAGTTCACGAGAATATACCGTTCCTGGCAAGTGTTCTTTACAGTAGATAACGGTTTCTTCCAAGAGATCACGAATGGCTTTTATTTTTTCACATGTCCAGGCAGCAGTTTCCTCAATTGCGGTAAGCATGTACAATACCCACGGCTCCCATGCTCCCTTTGCTGTCACATTACGCAGCAACCGATAATATTCATTCTTGTTTTCAATAATGTATCTGCTCAGGAATAGAACCGGGATTTTCAAAAGGCCCTTCTCTACAAGAAAAAGAATATTCAGGATACGACCTGTCCTTCCATTACCATCATGGAACGGATGAATAGCTTCGAACTGGTAGTGTACAACCGCCATCCTGATCAGCGGGTCAAGGCCATCTTCCTGGTGAATATATGACTCAAGATTGCCTAATTTCTCACGGATTACAGCTTCTCCTTCCGGTGGCATATAAAAAACCTCGCCGGTAGCAGGATTGGAAAGTGTTGTCCCTGGTACTTTCCTAACGTCAACTTCTGTGTTTTTAAGAGTCCGACAGATTTCTATCATTAGATTCACGGAAATGGGGCGCTCCAGAAGCATGTCGAACCCATTTTTCAGAGCCGTTCGATAATGAAGCACTTCCTTTGTCGCGGGATCACTCGCAGATGGTATTGCTGCAGCTTGAAAAAGTTTATCACTCGTGGTTATTATATTTTCAATTTCAGAGCTCGCTCGTGCTTCCTGCAAGGGGATAGAGTTAATCAGCATGCTTTGGTTTGGAATTAAATCCCCAGCCCCTTTTAACTCCGCAAGTGCTCTGTTGGCACTTATTGCTTTCCTTAAGATTTTTTTACTTTCCAACTCTGCTTGCGGAGGTAGTAACGGTAAATCGTTATAAGGTTTTAGAGGATCGAAGGGCATAACTGTTTCCTGGAAGGTATTATTTTACAAACGTGTCCACAGTATGGACCTATTTTGCAAACATGTCCATAAAATAATATATTTTGGACACGTTTGGCGGGATGAAACTCCTGTCGAACTGAAAGGAGGGAATAATCGATGTTCAGCCTGGTAACGGATGTGCTGCTCAAACCATATTTCGATGAAAAGTTGCGGGCGTTGAAGTATGTGGAATACTTCGACTACGCCGGCCGCCTGCTGTAAAAGGACGATCCGGTCGGCGCCTTGCCCTCAGAGCAGCGGCGGGCGGCTGTCTTCCGCGCATACCAGAATTTCCAGTATTTCCAGGAGACGCTCATTGAACGAGCCCTTCATCTCCTGTCTCATGATGTGGATGGCAAAATAGGACGGAAGGGTCTTGTGGCCCGTCTGGTCGATGGTCAGGGTGCAGTAAAGGTCGCAAATGGCGGCCACCTGGGAGCTGCGCGGGATCTGTGCGGCCTTGAGGCCCTGGGGAAAACCGCTGCCGTTGTTGCGTTCATGGTGATTGCGGACAATCGAGAGGGATACTTCGCTCAACTGGGTTTTTTCCTTGAGGAACGTGTACCCTTCTTCGGGGTGTCTTCTCAGGATGTCCAGTTCCTTGTCCGTGAACCTGCCGGTCTTGGTCAGGAGCTCCGGGGCGACGAAGGTTTTTCCGAAGTCGTGGAGAAGCGATCCGATGCCCACGTCCACCATTTCGCTACGGGAAAGAAGGTACCCCTCGGAATGGATGAGGAGTGAAAGGGCAGCCACCTGAAGGCTGTGGACAAAGGTATAGTAGTTGTGGGTCATGACCGTTTCAAGGGAGGACAGCGCTTGCTTGTCGTCCGAAAGGTAGAGCAGCAGGTTTTCCACGAGCCGCTTGCTTCGATCGAAATCTCCCACTTTGTCCGGGTTGTCGAAGATGTCCCCGACAAAGTTGACCGAGGTCTGGTAGATGATCTTCCCCTTGACCCGGTTCTCCAGGGCTTCATTTTTCAACATCCTTTCGGCGTTGCTTTCCATGAACTCGTTTATCAATTCCTGATCGCCAGGCCTGATATAGAGGAATCCAACCTTGTTTTCCATTAAGCGTTCGGCATCCCTGAGGGAAAAATCCCGGCCATGGCTCTTGTAAAGGACATAGTTGGCGCCGCTTTTAAGGTAGAGAGCAACATCCGGGAAGATGTTGGCTTCAATGCTTTCGATGCTGATCGGTACGTAAAACTCCCCCATTTGGCCTCCTGATGTGATTACGCACCGCTAGTACAGCGTGCCTCTGCAATACATGTATCGGCATTCGGCTGAATTACTCAACCGGAAATGTGGCGGCTGAGGGGAAAAATCAGGTCACCAGGTCATGCAGGCCGCATTGAGGATGCCGGCACAAGGAACGGGTGACCGGGGAACAGTTCCCACAGGATCGGCAGGATCCCCTTGTTGCTGAGAATCATCTTCCACGGCGGCTCGAACAGGTCGCGCCGGATAACCTGCTCCACGGCGGCAAGGCACCGGTGCTGCCGCTCCAGCGTGGGCCATGACAGATTCTCACGAGCTACGCGAAAGTTCCGCTCCGGCCCCGGAGATATTTTCCGGATGAAAATCAACCTAAAAAAAGCATTTGTACGCGGATCAAATCTGATGAACGCGGATTAAACCTGGATCCATGTATCTCAGACAAGTCACCCTTTTGCATTTATCCGTGTAAATCCTGCTTTTCCGCGTCAATCCTTGTTTGATTGCCTTTTTTAGGATTACTTCTTAAGAAGTTCACACTGGAAGCCGAAGTAATACTAATCGCAGGCTGACGGCGATGATGAGGGCTGGCGGCGAATCATGTCGACAGTCATCGGCAGGGGCTTGCTTTCTGTATGGGAAAGGCATATTAAAAGGTTGGTCATGTGAATGAGCTGAACACGAAGGGTTTTGCAAAGGCGGCATGTGCGCATGGCATTTGATGCCGCAACTGTTTAATTTTCTTCGAGTCCCGTCAGTCGTTGTTTTGCTCGGGAATGTTGTTCAAGTTTCTGTAAAGGAGACGGCCATGGTGATTGAGTGCAGCAGGGAAGGCAGTGCAACCGTGGTAACGGTTGCGGGGAGGATGGATGCCCTGACCTCCCCGGCATTTGAAAAAAAACTGAACGAACTTATCGTCGGCGGGGAAACGCGGTTCGCGGTCGACATGGCCGGGCTGGACTACATCAGCAGCGCCGGGCTGCGGGGCATCCTGGCCGCGGCCAAGTTATTGAAGGGCAAGGGGGGGCAGATCAGTTTCGCCAATGTGGAAGGGGCGGTCAGGGAGGTGTTCGACATCTCCGGCTTCGGCACGATCTTCCGCATATGCGATTCGGTAGCCGGCGCTCTCGCCGGGTTCAAGTAATCGGGATGGCGGCCGATAAGCTGAAAAGAGCGGCTGAAGTGGGGAATCTCGAAGCAGTGGTCGGGTTTGTCGAGGAGTGCGCCGAACGGTGCGCAATTGACGCAAGGAAGAAATTCGGCCTTCTGGTCGCTGTCGAGGAGGCTTTCGTCAACGTCTGCCATTATGCCTATCCCGGCAGCGCCGGGGACGTGGAGCTGGCCTGCAGCTGCGGGGGGGATGCCTTCGTGGTCGAGATAACGGACCGGGGGATCCCGTTCGACATCCTTACGCTCCCGGAACCGGACACAACCGCTGATATCACGGAGCGCGAGGTCGGCGGGCTCGGTGTCCATTTCATCCGCTCATTGACCGATGAAGTGAGCTACCGGCGCGAAGAGGATCGGAACATTCTCCGCGTCGTTCTGCGCCGTGGAAGGGATGGCGGGCCATGACAGGCATTCCTTTGGCAGTGTCGAGAACATTTCCGGTTTTCATCACGGTATTGTTTCTGCTGGCAGCGTCGGCCCTGCAGGGCGCGGCAGCGGAGAGAACGCTGAAAAAAGCCACCCTGATTCCGCTCTGGAGCCCCCAGGCCCAGTTTGCCGGGTACTATACGGCACTGGAAAAGGGGATATACCGGAAACACGGCATCGACCTGACCATCATCGGCGGGGGGCCGAACTACTCGTCCGCCGAATATCTGCGCAGGGGCAAAGCGGATTTCGCCGTGATGTGGCTGACGACCGCCATGCAGGAGCGGGCGTCCGGGGTGAAACTGGCCAATATCGCTCAGATCATCCAGAAATCCTCCATGATGCTGGTGGCCAGGAAATCGAGCGGCATTACGACCCCGGCGGACATGAACGGCAGGAAAATCGGCCTCTGGGGTGGGGACTTCGCCATTCCGCCCCATGCTTTTTTCAGGAAATTCCATATCCGGGTGCGCGAGGTGCCCCAGTCCTACACGGTGAACCTTTTCCTGCGCGGCGGGATCGATGTGGCTTCCGCCATGTGGTACAACGAGTACCACACCATCATCAACGCCGGCATCGATCCGGATGAGCTGAAGGTCTTCTTCCTGAAGGACGAGGGGCTGAACCTTCCCGAAGACGGCCTCTACGCCCTGGAAAAAACCCTGAAGAGCGATCCCGGCCTGGCCGGGGAATTTGCCAGGGCGTCCCTGGAAGGGTGGAACTACGCCTTTGCCCATCCCGAGGAAGCGCTTGACATCATCATGAAGTACATGCGGGCGGCGAAGATTCCGGCCAACCGCATGCACCAGAAATGGATGCTGGCAAGGATACGCGACCTGGTCGTGCCGCGGGGCGGCGGGAGCGGCTATGGCATGCTCAGCAGGAGTGATTACGAGGAAGCCGGGGAGATTCTCGTGAAAAACGGGGTGATCCGTGAGACTCCCGGTTTCGGAGCCTTTGCCTGGAGGCCCGATGCCGAACGATAGAAGCATAGCCTTCAAGCTGATTTTCGTCATCACGCTGAGCGGGACGCTGATCTTTGCCGCGGTGCTCGGTTACAGCTACTACCGTTCCCGGCTGCTGCTGCAGAAAGAGCTGGAAAACAACGCCCGGAACCTGGCCCTGTCGTCGGTCAACCGGGTTGAGACGGTTCTCACTTCGGTTACCAAGGTGACCGAAGGAGTTGCCCGTTCTTTGGAAAACGGCAAATACACCCACCAGGAGCTCCTTGCACTGCTCAGCTCCACGGTCAGGAACAACCGTGAGATCTACGGCTCCTGTGCGGCTTTCGAACCGCTTTCTCCCGGTTCAAGCCCGTACGGCCCCTATTTCTACAAGCAGGGGGAGCGCCTCGTCTACGACCCCGAGGACTCCTTCCAGTATCTCCAGCAGGACTGGTACCAGATCAGCAGGGAACTGGGAACTACCGAATGGACCGAGCCGTATTACGGCGACAGCGGCGCCAACATCCTGATGGCGACCTGCTCTGCCCCGTTTTATGAAACTTCGGACGGGAAGAGGCGGCTGAGAGGCGTGGTTGCCTCCGACATCTCCCTCGACTGGCTGACCGGGATGGTCGCATCCATCAAGGTGCTGAAGACCGGCTATGCGTTTCTCGTCTCCCGCACCGGGACCATCGTCACGCATCCCTCCAAGGAGATGATCATGAACGAGACCATCTTCAGCCTTGCCGAGGCGCGCAACGATGCCGGGCTGCGGGAGCTGGGCAGGAAGATGATCAGGGGCGGGACCGATTTCATACCTTACACCAACATCAGCGGGAAAAAGTGCTGGCTCTATTATGCACCGATTCCTTCCGTCGGCTGGACCCTCGCGGTCGTGTTTCCCGAGGCGGAACTCCTGGCCCAGGTGAAGAGATTGAGCCTCACCGGAGCGGTGATGGGGATGGCGGGCATCCTGCTGCTGGCCGTGGCAGTGATCTTCATCGCCCGCTCCATCACCACACCGCTGCAGGCCCTGGCGCGGGCAACGGCTTCGATCGCCCATGGCGATTTCGAGGTGGAACTGCCGCCGGTGCGCAGCCGGGATGAAGTGGGGACGCTGGCCGACGCGTTCATGGTGATGAAAGGCTCCCTTAAGGAATATATCAGGAAGCTGACCGAGACAACGGCAGCCAAGGAGCGGATCGAGAGCGAGCTCGGCATAGCCCACGACATCCAGATGGGGCTTCTGCCCAAGACCTTCCCCCCGTTTCCCGGAAGGAAGGAATTCGACCTGTATGCCTTGATGGAGCCGGCCAGGGAAGTCGGTGGGGACTTCTACGATTTCTTTCTGGTCGACGACAGCCATCTCTGCTTCGTGATTGCCGATGTTTCGGGCAAGGGGGTGCCCGCGGCCCTGTTCATGGCCATGTCCATGACGCTCATCAGGGCCACGGCCCGCGAAGGGTTGCCGCCCGGCGAGATCCTGTCCAGGGTGAACAGCGAACTGAGCAGGGAAAACGATTCCTGCATGTTCGTCACCACGTTCTGCGGCGTGCTGGATACGGAAACCGGGGAATTGACCTATGCCAACGGCGGGCATAATCCCCCCCTGCATGTCAGGCGGGAAGGCGGCGCCGCATGGCTGCCCAAATCCGGGGCGCTCATGGTCGGCGCGATGGAGGGGATCGCCTACCGGGATGAACGGCTCGTGCTGGCGCCGGGAGACGCCCTGTTCCTCTACACCGACGGCGTGACCGAGGCGATGGATTCGTCAGACAGGGCCTTTTCGGAGGAGCGGCTGAAACGCTGCCTGTCCGCCCTTGACGGGCGCGGAATCCGGGCGGCGGTCGACGGCATTATGGCGGAAGTGCGCCGGTTTACCGGCCAGGCGCCCCAATCCGATGACATCACCATGATGATGGTGCGGTACCATGGCGCGAAAAGGGGATGAAACGCTTGTTCGGCAGATGAATTGACAAGGAGTCCTGATTGTTTTCTTTTCTGCGGGAGAACGGAAATTTCAGAAACTTCTGGCTCGGCCAGGTGGTTTCCCAGGTCGGCGACAGGATCCATACCCTTGCCGTCATCTGGCTGGTCTACACCTGGACCAGGTCCGGCGCCGCCCTGGGGCTCGTGCTCATCGCGGCGTCGCTTCCCTCGATCATCGTCTCTCCCTGGGCAGGGACCCTGTCCGATCGGCTGAACCGCAAACATATCGCGATTGCTTGTGACGCTGCCCGTTGCGTGCTTGTCGTGGCATTGTCGGCACTGGCCTCCGGCGATCTGCTCGACATGCCGGTCATTGTCGTCATCACTGCACTGATATCGCTCGCCTCCTCCTTTTTCAATCCCGCAACGCTGGCAATGATGCCGTCGATTGTCCCGACGCGGGACCTGGTGCGCGCCAATGCCGTCACGCAGCTCTCGGCCAATGCCAGCGGCGCCCTGGGCTTCCTGCTGGGGAGCGGGCTGATCGCCGTCATCGGGGTTCCCGCGGCGTTTCTGTTCAACGGGTTGTCTTTTCTCGCGTCCGCGCTCCTTATCGGGAAAATCGTTTACCAGCACCGCCCCTGCCCGCGGAAAGCTTCCTTCCTCTCCGACCTGAAAGACGGCTGGAGCGCGGTGCGCGGCATTCCGCCGGTATCCCGGATCATGGGGCCCCTGGTCGTCATCAATTTCCTGTTTTCATCCCTTTCCGTGCTGATCCCCATCTTCGGCGAGGGCGTGTTCAAATCCGGGTCCACAGGTGTGGGCGTGCTCCTGGCAAGCTTCACCTGCGGCATGTTCCTGGCGGCGCTTGCGTTGACCACCTTTCAGCCGAAGGCCAGCATGTCCCTGCTCGTCACCGGCAGCCTGCTCCTGGTGGGCGGGTGCTTTATCGCCATGGGCCTCATCCAGCAGCTTCCCCTGTTCGTCGTTGCCCTGGCTGTTGTGGGGCTGGCCCTGAACGGGGCCAACATCTGCCTGGTCGCCATGTTCCAGAGGCTCATTCCGGGCGAGGTCAGGGGCAAATTCTTCAGCCTCCTGACAGCGGTGTCACTATCAGCCCAGCCGCTTTCCTTCGGGATCACCGGCTGGCTTTCCGACCTGGTCGATCCGGTTGCCATACTCCTGTCCTGCGGAGCGGCGCTGCTCATGTGCTCCTTCCTCATTTACCGGATTGACGAGCTGCGGGAACAGTATGTGTGAGGATAACACTATGGAGAACGTGAAATCGTTCGCTCAGCGCGTGTTTGACGGCGTGCCCGGCTACCGCGGGTTTCTCGAATCACGGGGAGCTTCCATCAGTAGGAGCTTCGGGGAGCTTCCGCTCCTGACCAAGCAGAACTACCTGCTGGAGCATCCCGTTGAGGAACTCTGCTGGAACGGCAGCCTCGGCGATTGCCACCTGATCGGCTCAAGCTCGGGTTTCAGCGGAAGCGGGTCGGTATTCTGGCCCAAGCGGCCGGAAGACGAGAGCAGGTATCTCGATTCCCTGGAAACCATGCTGGTCAGGAACTACGGCATCGACAAGGGCAGGACCCTGATCATGTGCTGCATGGCGCTCGGCACCTGGTTCGGCGGCATGGCCATCACCGCGGCTTTGCGGATCATTGCGGCACGCGGAAGGCTGCCGATTACCGTCTGCACTCCGGGGCTCAACCTGGCGGAGGCGGTGGAAATCTACTCGCGGTTCTCCGCCGGTTTCACCAGGGTGCTGTGGATCACCAATCCTTCCAGCATCAGCCTGATCTCGGCGCTGATCAAGAGGAAAGGCGTTGCCGTTCCTCCGGGTTCATGCAGTTTTCCCGTTGTCGGCGAATATTTCAGCGAGACGTTCCGGGAGTCTCTGGCCGAGCGTTACGGGCACGACATCAATGAACCCTTCGTGGTCTGGACCGGGTACGGGTCCGCGGATACGGGCGACATCGCCGTTGAAACCGCGGCCACCATCCGGCTGAGAAAATTCCTCCATGGCCACGCTGAAACGGGTAAGGTCCTGTTCGGCTCGGACGACACGCCGATGCTGCTCGAACTGTCGCCCAAAGCCCATGTGGAGATAGTGGACGGCAGCATAGTCGTGACCAAGGACCAGCTGATACCCTTGGTGCGCTACGACACCGGCGATCAGGGCGGATTGCTGGAGAAAAGGGAGCTGGAGCGCCTGGGGCCGGTGCCGGACCGGTTGCTCACGGAGCTGCCGGAACAGGTGCTGTTCGTGCGCGGCAGGGCCTCCAATTCCATAATTTTCTACGGCACCAACCTGAACGTGCAGGACATAAACCGGCATTTCCTGCAACTGCCGCGGGAGTACGGCTATTCCGGCCTGTTCACCGTGCGCAGGGTGGACAGGGGCGAGGTTTCCCGGTTCGATTTCACCGTCATGGTGGAGGGGCCGGGAGACGCCGCCCTGGCCGGCAGGTACCATGAAAGCCTGCTCGGCTACCTGAAAGGCCGGAGCCTGGAGTTCGAGGCCAAGTATTCGAACCTGACCCGTTCCATCGGCGAGGACCTGATCACCGTGCAGGTGGAGGAGCTGTCGGGTTCGACCGGCGCCATCAAGCACAGGTTCATCATCGACTGAGTTTTTTCTGCGGGTAGCTGAAACGGAAGCGGAGGCGGAATGGACCATATTTCAACCGAAGAACAGCTGGCACGGGGAGTCCGGATAGCCCGGGAAGCGCTGAAATCCAGACTCTATGCCGAAAAATATTCCGGGATGACCTTGCCCGGAACGGTCGGGCAGTGGGAAAAGCTTCCCGTCCTGACCCGGGCGGAGATCTACGAGCGATCCTTCCCCCAGTCCACGGACATGCTGACCCGGCCGGTGGAGGATGCGATCATTATCTCCACCGGGGGATCGAGCGGCATAGCCCGCTATACTACCTACACCCATGACGAATGGGATGCGTTCGTCGAGTGCCAGGCCGCTGCCATGAAGATTCTCGGGGTGACCCGGCAGGACCGGGTCGCCAACCTGTTCATAGCCGGCCATTTCTGGCCGTCCTTTCTCGGCCTCCATGACGTCATCAAGAAGGTGGGAGCGGTGCACCTCCCCATTTCGGCGAATATCCCCATGGAGGAGATCGTCAGGCTCTGCCGGATGTTCGAACCGACGGTCATGGTGTCGCTGCCGACGCTGTTCGTGTTCCTGGCCGACATGGCAAAGCGCGACCGGTTCAAGTTCAGCAGCCTCAGGATGATCAATTATGCCGGCGAGCACCTGAGCTCGGCCGCCGAGGCCCATGTGGCGGCGGCGTTGGGCGTGGACCGCATCAAGGCCGGGGCGTATACCAGCGCGGATGCCGGGATCATGGGCTACCAGTGCGAGCACTCCGGGCCGGGCGTCTATCACGTTCCCACCGCATTCCAGTTCGTGGAGCTGATCAACTTCGAAGAGGGGCGCAGGTCGCGGCCGGGCGAACCGGGCGAGGTGGTGGTGACCAATCTCAGCCGGGTTTCGACGCCGATCATCCGCTACCGGGTGGGGGACGTGGCTTCCTGGACGGGCGGGGCCTGCCCGTGCGGCGATCCGAACCCGCTGCTCAGGCTTGCCGGCCGGGCCGGGCAGGACTTCAAGCTCGGCGGCGGCTTCATCTCGCTGGACGTATTCGAAAACTGCATCGCCGCACATCCCGATGCGCTCAGCCTGAACTTCCTCCTGGAGCTGCGGGATGTGGCAAACCAGTTCGAGGCGGTGCTGCGGATCGAAGCGCCTGCGCCGGTTGACCCCGGGCTGGTCGCACGGCTGGAAAAGGAACTGTTCGAAGCGGTTCCGGAGCTGGGGATCTCAGCGGAGAAGGGGTATCTGCGGGCTTTCCACATCGAGATCGTGGAGCTGGGGAAACTGCCGCGAAGCCCGATCACCGGCAAGGTGGCCAGGCTGAGCGACCGCAGGGTCCTGTAAGGGGAGGATGGCTGACATGTCTGAAGAAGCGACGAACCGGTTGTATTCACTCACGCAAGCGTTCGATTTCTCCGCTGCCAACAGGGAGACGTTCGTGCAGTCGATGCGTGAAATGGCTGATTTCCACATGGAACGCTCACCGGTGTATCGCGGCCTGTGCCGGCAGTACGGCTTCTCCGCCGACCAGGTCCGTTGCCGTGAGGATGTTGTCAACATACCGCATATTTTCGTCACCGCGTTCAAGCAGCGGCGCCTGCTGTCCCTTCCCGAGGACGAGATTTTCCTGACCCTGACCTCGTCGGGGACCCAGGGCCAGAAAAGCCAGATCAACCTGGACCGGGTCTCCTTCGACCGCCAGGCCGGCATGCGTGAGCTGCTGGTGCGGTCGCTGGGCCTGGCGAGCGACGAGAAAGCCAACTACCTGGTTTTCTCCTATTCACCCGACATCTCCGACAATCGCGGTGCCGCGCATACTTTCAATGTCTATACGACGTTTGCTCCAGCCGGGGAAAAATACTTTGCGCTGCGCCAGGGGGCAGGGGGCGAACCGGAGTTCGACCTGGAACAGGCGATCGAAACCCTTGGGCGGTTTGCGCGCACCGGGCTTCCGCTGCGGGTCGTGGGCTTCCTGGCATTCAGTTTCGTCACGCTGCAGGAAATGAAGAAGCGCGGCCTGCGACTGGAGTTTCCCGCAGAAAGCCTCCTGATCACCGGAGGGGGATGGAAATCCCACAAAGGGCAGACGGTCAGCTTCGAAGAGTACGCCGAGCTGGTGCACGACATCCTCGGCATCAGCCCGGAGCGGATCCGGGATTTCTACGGTATGGTGGAGCACGGTGTACCGTACATGAGCTGTGCAGAGCGCCGGTATCATGTGCCCATATTCGCCAATGTGGCGGCCATAGACCCGGGCACCATGCAGGTGCTCCCGAAGGGCGGGACCGGGCTGCTGAAGCTGCAGACCAGCTACATCCGCAGCGCTCCCGCCATCTCGGTCCTGAGCACGGACCTGGGCGCGATCGGCAGCGGCTGCTCCTGCGGCATACCGGGGGATTACATCACGCTGCGCGGCCGCGCCGGGGTGACGAAGCATGCCGGCTGCGCGATTTCGGCTTCCCAATTGATCAGGCTTTGAACGTGTGCAGAGTGTCGTGGACAGGGAGAACGCAATGGTGAGATGGTACAACTTCGGAGAATTCAGGGAATCGGAGCGGATCGATGGCGCGCTCATGAAAGAGATCATGCGGACGGCCCGCTCGAAAACGGCCCTGGTGCGGGATATCCCGCTGGTCAAGACCGCGTCGGTCCTGGACCGTGCCGGCCGCCGGCTGGCGGACAGCGGCGATCCGGTGAGAAAAGAGATCATGGCGGTCATGCCGCGCCAGATAAGCTTTTCACCCGAGATGATCGAAGCCGGGCTGGATGCGATCCGCGGGATCCTGGACTACGACAACCTCATCAAGCGGCTCGAGGTGGACCTGGACGATGCGCGCTACCTGGACGAATTCACCTGGCATGACCGGTTCCGCGGGTTTTTCCGCGCCATGCCCCAGGGGGTCGTCTCCCACGTGTCGGCCGGCAACGTGTTCGTCAGCGCAGTCGACACCCTGGTGCAGGGCATCATGACCAAGAACGTCAATATTCTCAAGATGTCCTCTTTCGACCCGGTCTTTCCCCTGCTGTTCGCCAGGCTGCTGGAGGAGTGCGACCCTGAAGCGGTCATTTGCCCCTATCTTTCCCTGGTTCCCTTCAAGGGGGGGGATGGGGAGATCGAAAAGATCATCAAGGAAGAGTCGGATGTGGTGATCGTCTACGGTGGCAGGGAAGTCGTGGAGGTCTACCGCCAGGGACGCGGCCTGCACACCCGGGAGGTGGAGTTCGGCCCGAAATACTCGCTGGCCGTCCTGGACCGTGATGCGCTGGCAGTGTGCGACAGCGATGACGTCGCCTGCCAGGTGGCCAGGGACTTCACCATGTGGGAGCAGGCGGCCTGCTCGTCACCCCATGCCGTCTTCATCTGGGGCGAGGAAGAGGCGCGGCGCTTCGCAGGGAGCCTGAAGAAGGCGTTCGAACGGCTGGCAGTCGAATTCCCGTTCCCGGACATCAGCATCCACGAAAAAACCGAGATCACCCGCACGCGGGAGCTGGCCAGGGTGGACAGCGCGCTCGGCAATTCCGAGCTCCTCATACCGGGAATTGATGACCAGAGCTGGACGATCATCCTGGAAAAGGAGCCCTGCTTCAAGGTTTCCTGCCAGCACCGGACCGCATACGTGGTCACCATAAACGATGACCAGGAGCTGTATGACGCCCTTGCCGGGTATGGGAAATACATACAGTCCGTGGGCGTGCTCGCCGACAGCAGGAGGCTGTTCGAGCTTTCGGACCGCCTGGTGGGGCTCGGCGCGGACCGGGTCACGGAGATCGGCTGCATGCACAGGAGAAAGCACGGAACGCCCCACGACGGTACGCGCGGCCTGTCGGAACTGGTGCGCTGGGCATCCATCGGCCACGAGCGCAAGTTCCACGATCCCTTCGACTTCGCGACCGACGACGTCCGTGATGCGCTGACGCTCGCCAGGCTGAACCGGGTTCTGCATGTGGCGCGAATGAAATCACCCTTCTACCGGGACCGGCTTCCGCTGCAGCCGCTGGCCGGCCTTGCGGAACTTTCGGCCATTCCGGTCCTGGAGCAGGGCGACTTCCGCTCCCACCTTCCGCCTTACGGCGAGGGGCTGCTGACCGGGCAGCTGGGCAATTCCATCTCCTTTTCCAGCGGCGGGACCAGCGGCAAGCCCAAGTTCGTCTACCGGACCATGGCGGAAACCCGCAGAAACGCTCGCGGCATGGCCAAGAGCATGGCGCTCAACCTGATCGGGGAAGGCGACATCGTGGCCAACCTGTTCTTCGCCGGCAACATGTGGGCATCGTTTGTCAGCGTAAACATGGCGCTGGAGGAGATCGGCGCCCATGTCCTCCCGATCGGCGGCCACGTGCCAATGGAAAACATCATTTCGTTCCTCAGGTCTTTCAAGGTGGACGCAGCGCTCTCCATTCCCTCCGTTCTGGTCGGAATCGCCCAGTATGTGGAAAAACACGGCATTACCGACCTTTCCATCAGGAAAATCGGGTACGGCGGAGAGCATATGCCTGAGGCAACCCGCCGGTATGTGGCGTCGGTCCTCAATACCGAGCTGATCCGCTCCGCATCTTACGCTATCAACGACACCGGGGTGGCGGGTTACCAGTGCGCACATTGCACCGGCTCTGTCCACCATGTCAACGAAGACCTGCATATCCTGGAGATCGTTGATCCCGAGACACGCCGGCCGCTTCTGCCGGGCGAGGCCGGCGATATCGTGTTGACCAACATCGACCGGACGCTGATGCCGGTGATCCGCTACAACGTGGGCGACCGCGGGAGGATGGTGGAGGGGGGCTGCCCCTGCGGTCGCACGACCCGCAGGTTCGAACTCCTGGGACGCTCGGATGAAGTCGTGGTGATCGGCGCGGACAACGTTTCAATTGATGCAATTGCCGCCTGTGTCGAACAGGTGCCGGGACTCAGCCAGTATTTTGCCATCTACGGGAAGACAAAAAACGGCATGGATCTGCTGGCAGTCCGCGTGGAATCTTTGGAGCAGCTGGCGGAAACGGAGAAATCCGCATTATCCGGAAAGCTGGTGGAAACGATTCTCAGGGAAAAACCGGTCATAGCCGCCAATTTCGTTTCCGGCGTTATTGCACGGCCTGAAGTGACGGTGCTTGCGCCGGGCGAACTGCCCCGCAACCCCCGCACCGGGAAAATAAAGCGCGTTGTCGAGGAGCGCCATGCAGGGTAAGCCATCGTTCATGCAGGGAATCGTCGCCAGGGCCACGGTCCTGTCATCCAAATCGTCATTACGGCCGGTCCAGGCCCTGGTCGCGGAGTTCGCCCGCGGTTTCGGCATGGGCGACGAGGACGTTTCCAGGATCGAGCTTGTTGTGGAAGAGGCGTTCATGAGCGTCATCCAGAGCGCCTTCGACGAGGATGAAACCGGCGAGGTCGTGGTGTCGGTGGAACACCGCCCGGGGCAGTTCGTCATCGCGATCGAGGACCAAGGCCTCCCCCTCGACCTGAAGCACCTGGAGGAAAACGAAGGGCTGGCGCTGAATCTGCTCCTTCTGAAGCAGCTCCTGGACGGGTTCGTATTCATCAACAGGGGCAAGGACGGCAAGCGGCTCGAGCTGATCAGGAACATACCCGCGGAAAGCGTCGCCAATGCCATGCGCGAGGAGGAGGCGGCAGGGGCCGGTTCCGGCGCGGACACGGCGGAAGCTCCCCTGGAGAAGCCGGTGTTCCGCATGATGGGCCCGGAAGAGACCCTGGCCCTGGCGCAGCTGGCCTATCGCACGTACGGCTACACGTACGTCAGCGATTTCTACC
This sequence comes from Geobacteraceae bacterium, assembly GCA_034933285.1. Taxonomy (GTDB): domain Bacteria; phylum Desulfobacterota; class Desulfuromonadia; order Geobacterales; family Geobacteraceae; genus RPRC01. The sequence goes on from JAYFNT010000033.1 coordinate 21,919, forward strand.
ATCCGGACAGGATCCGCGAAAGAATCGAGCACGGCCTGATGGAGTCGTGCGTGGCGGTCACGCCTTCCGGCCGGATTGTCGGCTGCCTGAGCCTTTTCTACGACACAAGGGACGCAAAAGTGGCCGAGTGCGGGGCCGCCATGGTCGATCCCCGCTTCCGCGGCCTGAGCCTCTTCAAGGAGATGAAGCGGTTTCTGTTCGAGCATGCCGCGGCGAAAGGGCTCTGCGGCATATTCAGCGAGGCGGTCACCATCCACCCCTACACCCAGCAGGGCAACCTGACCCTGGGTTCGCGTGAAACCGGCATCCTGCTTTCCTACGTGTCGGACAATGTGGCTTTCAGGAAGATCGGCTCGGAACGCATGGGGCAGCGGCAGGCGTTGGTGCTGTTCTATTCCCGGCTCAATGCAGAGAGCGTGCGGCGCGTCTTTGCCCCCCCGGTTTACCGGGAGCTGATCGAACGCATATACGGGGAGAACGGGTTGCGCAGGCAGGTGGTGGAAGTGCCGGAAACGGAGCCGGCAGCCTGCCCGGACACGCGCCTCGAGATCCAGCTCCGCCACGACGCGTTCAATGACGCTTCCATCGAGCTTCATCAGATCGGCGCGGATGCGCTGAGCATGATTATCAACCATACCCGGGAGCTGTGCGAGAAAAAGGTCGATGCGGTTTATCTCAACCTTCCCATGGCCAGCCGCGAGGCCGCCATCCTGGCCGGACGGCTGGCTGAAAAAGGCTACCTCTTCGCCGGGGTGATCCCCGAACTGAAGGATGGCGATGTCCTCAAGCTGCAGTATCTGAACAATGTCTTTTTCGACCCGTCAAAGGTCACAGTGGTGTCGGATACGGCAAAGGAGTTGCTGGCATTCATTTACCGGCAGTACGAGGGCCGGCCCTGAAAATGCCGGCAGGGGAAGGATTTCCACGGAGGATGTGCATGAACGACGTCAATGCCGCTTTTGAACTGCTGGAGCGCAACCTGGAACGCCACCCGGACAAGGCCGCCTACCTTTGCGGGGAGCGTTCCCTCTCCTATGGGGAGCTGGCCCGATCAAGCCGTCGCTTCGCCCTGCTGCTGCGGGAGCGGGGGATCGCGCCGGACGAGCGGGCGTTGATAATGCTTCCCGACGGCCTGGCCTTTCCGGTGGCCTTCCTCGGCTGCCTGTTGGCCGGAGTGACGGCGGTCGTCGCCGGAACCGCCCTTACCCGGGAACAGTTCGAGCATATCCTTGACGACAGCGGCAGCTGCCTGCTGGTGACCGATCCCCGGCTCCCCTCCCCCCTCCCGCCGGAAGAGATCAGGGTCGGGATACTCGCCTGTGACGATAGCGACTGCTTCAAACCACCCGATGGCTGCGATGGGGAGTTCGCGGCAGACGTACCTCCGGCCGACCGGATCGCCTACATGCAGTACAGCTCCGGCTCCACCGGCGCGCCCAAGGGGATCCCACACTGTCACCGTGACCTGCTGATCCCCTGCGACCTGGTGGGGAGGGAGATCCTGGGGCTTGACGAGCAGGACCGCATCTTCTCGGCCAGCAAGTTCTCCTTTGCCTACGGCCTGATCAACAGCATGGCCTTCCCGCTCTTCTTCGGGGCAACGGTGATCCTCCACGGGGGGAAGCCCGACGCGACCAGCATCCTGGAACTCATGCGTGTCCATCGGCCGACCGTCTTCTTCTCCGTGCCCACGGTCTACTCCCAGCTGATCCTCTCCTGCGGCGACGAGCGCCTGGAGCTCCCTCTGCGGCTCTGCTATTCCGCCGGAGAGGCCCTGCCGGCCGCCATCTCGCGGGAGTGGCTGCGCCTGACCGGGCTTGAGCTGCTCGACGGCATCGGCTCCACCGAGATGACCTACATCTACATCTCCAACCGGCCCGGCCGGGCCAGGCCCGGCTCCGCCGGCCAGGTGGTGCCCGGCTACCAAATCAGGCTGGTGGACGAAGACGAAAGGCCGGTGCCCTCCGGAACGGTGGGCACCCTGCTGGTCAAGGGCCCGACCATGTCCCCCTACTACTGGAACCTGCCGGACAAGAGCCGCGAGACCATGCTCCCCGACGGTTTCCTGCGCAGCGGCGACCTGTTCGTGGAACAGGACGGTTTCTACTACCACCAGGGACGCAACGACGACATGATCAAGGCCGGCGGCCAGATGGTCTCGCCGCTGCCGGTGGAAGAGGCCCTGGCGAGTCATCCCTGCGTGGCCGAATGCGCTGTGGTGGCCGTAGCCGTGGGCGGTCTTGTCAGACCGGGGGCCTTCGTGATAGCATCCCCCGGAGTCCAGGGGAACCCGGCGCTGGCGCGCCGCCTGCGCGCCCATCTGCTGGAGCGGCTGCCGGAGTACATGTGCCCGGTCCGCTTCACTTTCGTGGACGAGCTTCCCCGCACATCCACCGGCAAGATCCAGCGCTTCCGGCTGCGGGAGCAGACACAACCGAAAGGAGCATGAAAATGGAACTGATCGACGAACTGAAGCAGCTGATGCTGGAGGTGGGAGTGGAGCCGGCCATCGTGGAGCAGCTGGACCCGTCCCTGCTACTGGCCCAGCAGGGAATGGATTCCCTGGACGGCCCGGCTTTCATCACTGCGGTGGAGCAGCGCTACGGCATCGGCATCAGCGACGAGGATGCGTTGAGGCTGAAGACGCTGGAAGACTTTGCCAACCGCATCGGCGCCGGTCGATGAGCACGCTGCGGAGCGAAGCGCTGGCCATCCTTGCGGCCGACCGACGTCTCATCCCCGACGAGCAGGAGTTCACTGCCGACCGCTTCCAGCCCCGGGACGCCTACGGCGTGGCGCGCCTGTTCCATGCCGTCTACGGCGACGGCTACCCCATCGACACCTACTACATCCCTGAGCGGCTGGTCGAGGAGAACCGTTGCGGCGCCATCCGCAGCGTGGTCAGCCGCACCACGTCCGGAGACGTGATTTCCCATGTGGCGCTCTACCGCAGCTCTCCCCCCAATCCGCGTCTCTATGAGCACGGCGCAGCGCTGACCCTGCCCGGGTATCGCAGCAGTACGGCATTTTTCCGTGCAAACCAGCTGCTCATGAAGCTGGTCGGCCAGGACGGCATCGACGGGTTCTACGGCGAAGCGGTCTGCAATCACACCACCACCCAGAAGCTTGGCCGGATCGTGCGGGCGGTTGAAACTGCGGTCGAGCCGGCCCTCATGCCGGCGCGGGCCTACGAGACCGAACAGAGCGCAGCCGGTCGGGTCGGGTGCCTCGTCTCTTTCCGCATCGGCAACGATTGCCGCAGGAAGCTGCACGTCCCGGGCCGCTACCGGGAAGAGCTGGCTGCCATCATGGACGGGCTCGGCCTTGACCGTGAACTTGCGGCGGCCCGGGACGCCATCCCCTCCGGGGACGGTGAGATGGAGGTGAAGCGCTTCGATTTCGCCGGGGTGGCGCGCTGCACGGTCACGGCTCCCGGCGAAGGGCTTGCCGCGCGCCTGGCGGAACTGGAGCGGCAGCTTCGGGACGAGGGCTTCGCGGTATCGCAGTTCTTCGTGGACCTGGGACAGCAGTGGTGCGGCGGGGTCGTGGAACAGCTGGCGCGGGCCGGGTACAGCCTGGGAGGCCTGCTGCCGATCTGGTTCGGCGACGACGGCCTGCTCATGCAGAAGCATTTCGTCGATCCGGATTTCAACGGCATGAAGATCCTTTCGGAACGCGGGCGGTCCCTGGCTGAGATGGTCAGAAGGGACTGGGAACGGAGCGAAAAGGGTGAGTCGTGAAAAGTCGAAATTAAGTGAGAAAGGCCCTCCCATGACACAGCGGATAATGATCAGGAACAGTGCAGTGACACACATGCCGTTCAGTATGTCGTTCCTCCCCCTGGCGATGGAGTTCGCTGACAAGGGGGCACGGGCTTTCGGCTATGGCGAGCGGGAGACCGCCGGCCTGGCGCTGGCGGCCGAAGAGCTCTTTTCCTTCTACGCGAGGCGCTCGACCGGGGATTCCCGGGTGGAGCTCGGCCTGGAAGACCAGGGCTACCGCTTGGCGCTCACCATGTCCTTCCGCGCTGCCAATCCTGACCTGCGCGCCTTCAACCTGACCTGGAAGCCGGGCCACGACAGCGAGGAAGCGCTGGACATGCTGGGTCCGATGATCGCCGCGCGCAGCGTTTCAGGGCTCCGGCTGGAATTCGGCGACAACGAGCGGGTTGCGCTCCGCGTAACGCGGGACCGTGAATATCCGCCGGCAGGCGCCGTGACCCTCCCCCCGGCCGAAGCAGCGAAAAGCGTGCGCCTGGCCGATCCTACCACGGATGACCTGCGGCACTTCGCCGCCCAGGCTGCCGCGTCGGGTTCGCCCTTCGTTCCCCCGTTCCTGGCCCGTCCCGGCATGGCGGCCGACATGTTCGACACCGGCAGCCTGAACGCGGCCCTTGTTCTGGGGAACGACTGGATCGTGGGCGGGGTGCTCTGGAGGCCGCTGACCGACACCTGCCTGGAGCTGTACGGTCCGTACCTGTTCTGCGACGACCCGGGGGACCGGACGCTGGCCATGCTGCTGGACGAGGCGGTGGGGCGGATCTCCCGCACCAGCTTCCGCGGCCTGGTGCGCCGCCAGGGGCGTCTTGCGGGGCACGAACGCTTCTTCGATTTCCTCGGCGAAGTGGAGATGGCTGGGGTCGACGGCGCCGGCGCTCGTTCTACCTATTACTACCGGCAGCTGAGGGAAGACAGCAGCGGCGTGGTCTATTGCCCCGCCCCTCTGGCCGCTTTCCTGGAAGACCAGTACGAGCGCCTCTGCCTCCCCCGCCAGGTGCGGGAAAAAAGCTCCGGCGACCGTTTGCGCGACGCCTCGGTGCTGGCGGTCGAGCTGGAATGGCCGCGCTCGCTGGCCATACTGCGCCCGCTCTGCGCCGGCAAGGACATGGCCGCCAACCTTGCCGCCCATCTCGAGCTCCTGCGGGGAGAAGGGATCAGCAATTTCCTGGTCGAGATCAACACCGGCCGCAGCGAGGAAACCGCCTTTGCCGGAGCGCTGGAGGAGGCAGGTTTTGCCCCGGCCCTGGTGATACCCGACGCGGGCCAGGGCGACCTGGTGGTCTACAGCCGTTCCGTCCGGGATGTGCTGCCATGAACCTGGATGCCCTGGTCCCCGAATACGTCCGCTGTTTCCAGGCCTATGTGCCGAGCCGGCCCGATCACCTGCTGAAGCGGGAATACGGCACTTTAGTGCTCCATCGCCTCAACAACAACGAGAACCCGCTGGGACCGCCCCCGGCCGCGGCCCGCGTCATCGCATCTTTTCCCCCGGATCTGGCCGCCGTCTACCCGAGCGGAGATTCCTACGACCTGCGCGAGGCCCTGGGCCGCCGCTTCAGCGTATCGCCCGACCGCATCCTGGTGGGCAACGGTTCCTGTGAAGTGATCTCGTCGGTGATCAAGGCGTTCTGCCAGCCCGGGGACAACATCGTCACCGCCGACAAGACCTTTGCCGTCTACGAATGGGTGGCCGAGTTCTCCGGCATCGAGGCCCGTCTCGTTCCGCTCCGCGACCACGCCTTCGACCCGCAGGGCATGCTGGACCGGATCGACGGCCGCACCAAGATCGTCTTCGTCTGCAATCCCAACAACCCGACCGGCAGCTTCTGGACGCGGCAGGTGCTGGCCGATTTCCTGGAAAAGGCCGGCCAGGAGCGGATCGTCGTGGTGGACGAGGCATACCGGGAGTTCGTGGAGGACGGGCAGTATCCGGATGCAGTGGCATTGATGGAGCGCTTTCCCAATGTCGTGGCCTTTCGCACGTTCTCCAAAATGTACGCCCTTGCGGGTCTCAGGTCCGGGTACCTGGTGGGGAGCGGCGACGTGGTGGACGTCATCCGGCGCACCAGCGTCGCTTATTCGGTGAATGTGCAGGCCCAGCAGGCAGCGCTGGCGGCCCTGTCCGACGATGCCGGCCACATAGCGGCCACCCGCGCCATGGTCCGGGAGGCAAAGGCATTCCTTTGCCGGGCCTGCGACGGACTCGGGCTGGAAACGGTCAGCGGGGAGGGGAATTACCTGATGATCCGTGTTCCGGTCAACGACATGCTCATGTACCGGCGGTTGATGAAACGGGGCATGATGGTCCGTTCCATGACCGGGTTCCGCTACCCGGGGTGGATCCGGGTCACCCTGCGTGAGATGGCGGTGATGGAAGCCTTTGCCCATTCCCTTGGCGAGGAGGTGCGGTTGATCCGCGCACAAGGGAGTTCGGCATGAACGGAGAGCGGCAGGCGCTGGAAATCGGCAGGCCCGCGGCCCGCGGCGACGCCCCGGCAAAGGCGTCCGGGCAGGAACGGTTCGCCTCCGACCACTATCCCGGCGACATGGTCTGGGCCGGCGCCGTGCGGGCAGGCGTCCCCCACGGCAGGCTCCTTGGCGTGGACGCGGCAGCGGCCCTTGCCGTGCCCGGAGTGCTCAGGGTGCTGACCGCTGCCGATGTGCCCGGCCCGAACCGCCACGGCATCATCCTCAAAGACATGCCGGTGCTGGCCGATGATCTGGTGCGCTACAGCGGAGACGCGGTCGCGCTGGTGCTTGCCGGGACACGGGAGTCGCTGCGGCTGGCTGTTCCGCTGGTGCGTCCGCTCATCGAGCCCCTGCCGGCCGTGTTCGATCCTGAAGCGGCCATGGCGGAAGGCGCTCCCCGGCTGCATGAGGACCGGGAGAACAACCTGCTCATGGATGCGGAAATCCGTAAGGGCGATTATCTGGGCGCATTCGAAGAGTGCGATGCAGTGGTCGCGGAAGAGTTCTCGACCCCGGTCCAGGCCCACGCGTTTCTCGAAACCGAAAACGGTGTGGCGCGCTGTGCGGAAGACGGCTCGATCGACATGACCGTGTCTACCCAGTCCCCTTTCCGCGACCGGTTGGAGATCGGCCATGCCCTGGGCATGCCTTACGACAAGTTCCGCATCTCCAGCCCGAGCCTGGGAGGCGGGTTCGGCGGCAAGGACGGCGCGACCGTGCAGTGCCTCCTGGCGCTGGCCGCGCTGCATGCCGGGGGGCGGCCGGTCAAGATGCACTGGGACCGGGAGGAAAACTTCACGGCCGGCTACAAGCGCCACGGCTGCCGGCTCCGCTACCGGCTGGGCGCGAAACGTGACGGGACGCTGCATGCCCTTTGCTGCGAACTGCTCTACGACACCGGCGCCTATGCCCATCTGGGGGGCGAGGTGATGGAGCTGGGCATGGAGCATGCCGGCGGACCCTACCGCATCCCCCACCTGCTGGTCAAAGGCAGGTGCGTCTTCACCAACAACCCGGTGGCCGGCGCCATGCGCGCTTTCGGCGTCTGCCAGGTCACGTTCGCCTTCGAATCGATGATCGATCTCCTGGCGGAAAAGCTGGGCATGGACCCGCTGGAGCTGCGGCAGCGCAACGCCCTGGTGGAGGGCGACACCAACTGCGCCGGGGTGCGGCTGGTCACCTCCACCGGCGTGGCCGGATGCCTGGATTTGATCAAGAACCACCCGCTCTGGCTGGGGCGCGATCTGTGGAAGCGCGAGGCTCCGCCCGGCGTCCGGCGCGGCGTGGGGCTGGCAGCGGTGTTCAATGCGGCAGGCTATGGCGACAAGGTCCGCGACTCGGCCATTGCAAAGGTGGAACTCTCCCCAACTGGAGAGATCGTGGTATACAACGCCGTATCGGACATGGGCCAGGGGAACTCCGCTGCCTTCCTGCAGATGGCCGGGCATATCCTGGGCCAGGATGCCGGGCGCATGCGGCTCGTGCAGCCGGACACCACGGTCTGCTACCCGTCGGGATCGTCATCCGCCGGCCGCACCACCTATACCTACGGCAATGCGCTGGCTAAGGCCTGCGAGGAACTCAGGGCCCGCCTGATCAACCGGGCCGGGATGCTGCTCTTCATCGACAACGACCGGGGCCTGCGGCTCGTCCCCGGGATGGTGGTGCACCCAGCCAGCGGACGCGAAGTGCCGCTGGAGCGCCTTGCTGGATTCATGCCCCGGGAGGACCGGGTCTGCATCAGCCAGTTCGTGGCCCCGGTCTGCGACGAGGTTCCGGATACCGCGAAAGGGTTCTTCATCGGTTTCCCCCACGTGATCTTCGCCTACGGAGCGCACCTGGCCCGCATCGAGGTCGACCTGGCGACCGGCGTGATCCGTGTCGCCGATTACCTCGCGGCCACGGACGGCGGCGCGGTGATCAATCCCGCCATGTTCGACCAGCAGATCCATGGCGGAGTGGCCCAGGGGCTCGGCTACGCCCTGACCGAGGAGCTGGTGAACCGCGAGGGCGTGGTGCTGAACCGCGACCTGGGAACCTACCTGGTGCCGGGGGCGCTCGATGTTCCGGACATGGTTTCCATCCCGTGCCGCGGCAAGGAGGATACCGGTCCGTTCGGCATGAAGGGTGTCGGCGAGGTTGCCATGAACGGTCCCCTGCCGGCAGTGGCCAACGCGCTCGCCGATGCGTGCGGGATACGGCTGTGCCATGGGCCGCTTACCCCGGTGCGGGTTCTCGCGGCATTAGGGGCGAAGGATGAATTATGAAGGATGAAGGAAAATCGTGAAACTGACCTTTGAGCTCAATGAAGTCGAGATAAGGATCGATGCCCCTGCGGACCGGCGGGTGGTGGACCTGTTGCGGGAGGACCTGGGGCTGACCGGGACCAAGGAGGGGTGCGGCACCGGGGAATGCGGCGCCTGCACGGTCCTGGTGAACGGCGAGGCCCGTCTCTCCTGCCTGATGGTGGCGGGGCAGCTCGAGGGAGCGCGCGTTACGACCGTCGAGGGCCTGAGCCTTACCCCGGAAGGGGCGATTGTGCGGCGGGCGTTCGTCGAAGAGGGCGCGGTCCAGTGCGGCTACTGCACGCCTGGTATGGAAATGGCGGCCATGGACCTGCTGCGGCGGGATCCCGCGCCGAGCCGTGAACTGATCAGGGAGGGGCTCTCCGGCAATATCTGCCGCTGCACCGGTTACGTGAAAATAGTGGATGCGGTCGAGCGCGCGGCCCGGGAAATCCGTGAACAGCGGGAGGGAGCATGAGGACGGTCCTGTCGCCATCCCGCCTCGAAGAGGTTTTCCCCCTGCTGGAAAGTCATCCCGAAGCCCTGCTGATGTCGGGCGGAACCGACCTGCTGGTCAGGCTGCGGGCTGATGCGGGCGCTGACCACCGCCCACTCGTCCTGCTGGCAAACGTGGCCGAGCTGCAGGGCATAATGGATACCGGCGGGGAAATCTCTATCGGCGCGGCCACGACCATGAAAAGCCTGATGGCGGACCCGCTTGTTGCTTGCCATGCGCCGCTCCTCGTCCAGGCCGCCCGCACCGTCGGAGGTCCGGCGATCAGGAACATGGCCACCATCGGCGGCAACATCAGCACCGCATCCCCGGCCGGGGACACCCTGCCGCCGCTGCATGTCCTGGGCGCCGAGGTCGAACTTGCATCCCGGCAGGGAATGCGCAGGGCGCCGATTGGAGAATTCGTGGCAGGCCCCGGCAGGACGCGGCTCCATGGCCGCGAGGTCATCACCCGTATATTTGTCCCCTATGGGGGGAGCTTTCCGTTCCAGTCGTTCGTGAAGGTGGGGCTGCGGCGTTCCCTGGCCGTGGCCGTGACGAGCTTTGCCGGAATGGCCAGGCTTTCCGCCGACGGCCTGGTGGTGGAGGCGCGTTTCGCCTGGGGGAGCGTGGGGCCGACGGTTGTCAGGCTGCCCGGGCTGGAGGCGGAGCTGGCCGGCGCAAGGCTGGACAGGGATGTGGTCCGCAAAGCTGCCGGGATCGTCCGCGGCAGCGTTTCTCCCATTGACGACATACGCGCTTCGGCCGATTACCGGCGCGCCGTGGCCGGAAACCTCCTAGCCGGTTTCCTGGGGGGGATCCATGCCTGAGAATTCAGGACTCTTCACTCCCGGCTTCCTGGCGCTCAACCTCCAGTTCGCTCTGGTTACGGCCATTGCCGCGGCGTTTTTCGGCTTCTCGGGCTATCTCCAGCACCTGGGCGTAAACCCTGCCACTGCCGGTTTCATCATCAGTGCCGATGCCCTGGCAGCGCTGATCGTCCAACCTCTCATCACCCCCCTGATACACTCCGGCACGTCACGCCGCTGGCTCCTGGCCGGTTCGACAGTCCTTGCCGCTGCGCTGTTCACGGAAGGCCGCGTGACATCAGTCCCGTTCCTGGTTGCCGCACGCCTGCTGCAGGGGGCCGGGTTCATTTGCGTCGTGTCAGCCCTGGTAACCATGATCGTACAGTTCATCCCCCCGCAGATGAGCGGCCGCGCATTCGGCTGGGTTTCCCTGGTGCGGCTGATCCCCTATGCGCTGATTCCCCCTCTCTTCGACATACTCAGGATTGTGCCTGCGTCTTTCGGTGCAGTGCTGGACATTGCCGCACTGGCAGCGTTCGTCCCGGTCCTTGCACTTGCGCTGCCGCTGCCACTGCCACGGCAGGCCGCAAGCCGGGACAGCGACCGCCCCCCGGGGCTGGCAGGCATGCTCGAAAGCCTGCGGTCCGGCGCGGTGCAAATGCTGCTCCTCTCCACGCTGCTCTTTTTCTGCGGCTATTCCGCCGTATTCTTCTATCTCAAGCAGTTCGGGGCCGGCAGGGGGATCGCCAATGTCAGCCTCTTCTTCTCTGTCGCAACGATTGTGATGATCGCCGTCAGGCTTTTTGGGGGATGGATGTTCGACCGCTACAGCAAGGTCCTGCTCTGCAGCGCCGGCCTGCTGATGGCAGCCGTTTCATATGCGCTGCTGCCGGCCTATGCCGCAGGCAGGGTTTTCTACCTTTTGGCGGTGCTTGCGGGGTTGGGGTGGGGCATTGCGATGCCGCTCCAGGCTGCCGTCATGTTCGACGTGTCCGGCCCCCGGTCACGCGGTATGAACCAGAATCTCCTGATCGTCATGATGCAGGGCGGATTTTTCCTGGGACCGTTCCTGGGAGGCCAGATAATCTCCGCTTTCGGTTACAACGCTCTCTTCCTTTGCCTCGCGGACGTGACCCTGCTTGCCATGTTCATGATGGCCCGCGTCAGGATTTTTTCCTGTAGCGTGCCGAAAGAGAAACTTTCCGGCGGGTAGAAGAACGGTTCCTTGTGCTAAAAAAGCCCCTTGAATTCAAGGGGCTTTTTTGCCGTATGCGCAAAGTTCTCAAACTTTTCTTACGTTTGCTGCCTGAAGTCCTTTGGGACCTTTGACCACATCGAATTCAACATCATCCCCTTCTTGAAGGGATTTGAATCCTTCACCAGTGATAGCGGAAAAATGACAAAAAACATCTTCACCATTTTCCTGCTCAATGAAACCAAAACCCTTAGCGTCGTTAAACCATTTTACTTTTCCTTTTGCCATTTTCTGACTTTCTCCTGACAGTTTGATTTTGACCGGAACCGACTCCGGGCCTTGAGTAGGCCTTAGCAAGTTAGACTTCCTTGTCAAGGTATTGATCCAGTATCAGTATAAATCATATGTATAAGCCCCAGTGAGTTAATTTGCAAAACTTTTTTTTCAACAGAACAGGAATTTTACTTCTATTCGTCCGGAAAGGATTTCCGGATAATATTTTGTGTATGGCATATACGATTGAATCGTCTTTTCACTCTTCGTTTTCTTTAATGTTGAGATAAAGAAAGCAGAGCTATTGGACTCTGCCTTTTCACACTTTTCCATATTTGAACAATCCTTTATTTTCTGTACATTCTAACTCCCAGAATACCTGCGATGCCAATCCCAACAAGCAGCAACGTGCCGGGTTCCGGAACCGGGTTGACCGGAGGAGCCGTTGAAATAGCGCCTACAGCGTCTATATCGGCGCCTGCCGTTGCACCGTTTCCATAGTTTTGATTCAGATCATCTGTTAATCTGACATAAGAAAAATAGTCGCCTATTCCGAAACCATAAGCATCAATATCAATTCCGGAAGTACTCCCGGACACCTCACCGACGGCATACCAGTCAGTCCCGTTTCTACTGATCTCAACGAATGTCGCTTCCACAGCTGGACCAACCTCGAAAACCCACAGATCAGCGCCTGTATTTCCGTTTCCCGTCAAGGAGTTGTCCGTGAATGCGAGAGTAATGCTTCCTCCTTCACCAAGTGAAACGTACTCTGGAGTGGCGGCGCCATAGTAGTCGGGAGCACCCAACGCCCTTGTCGTGTCCATATATGGTGCTGTAACCCCACCGGAGCCGACATTATAGGAAATAGCCGCATCCGCAAACGAAGAAATACCACCGGGAAAATCAACACTTCCATAATAGTTGCCAAACAACTCGGCATGGCATATCCCTATGGGAAAAAGAAATAAAGCAATAGTTGATACAAAGAGAAGTATTTTTCTGATCATAGCTTCCATTTCTCACCTCCCTTTTCTAAGGACTGGACCTCATTTTTTAAGAAAAGTGTCATGTACCCATAACAATGCAAATAAACCCCACTTCCAAAAATGCAGCATATCACATGCCAAACATTTAATATGTTGATATTACGATACAATATTACGCGAGGTGTTGCGAAAAGACTTTGTGTGTAAAAAATATCGACACTGCAACGGGTTGCAATATGTTGTTTCTGCGTAAACCGTCAGCATTGACAACTGTTTTTGTTTATGTACGCAATTCCGACATGTCAGGTTTATTTTACACTTGAGAGTTGTAAAATAAGGATTCGATGCTGATTTCCAGCCTTGATCGACATTGTCCATTTAGTTACCAGCATTTTGCATAGGTTTACTGCAAGTGGGAAAATGCCGGTTTTATTATATTTGTCTACAGTAGTTGAGGGGAACGCTGGTATTTGAGGAGTGAAAATGGGGAGGGTCGCGGAGTGCAACCCTCCCGGAAGTGAATTAATCAATCAGGCGGCATTTTTTTTCCGTCTGAAGAAGAACAGCCCGGAGAGCCCGGATCCGAAGAGGAAAGCGGCCGGGGGTATGGGCACAGGGGCCGCGCCGCTAACAGCATAACCGCTAAGGCCGGTGGCGGTGAAGCTGGCGAAGTTGTTGTCATAAGCCAGGTCGGAGGCGTCATACTTGTTCCAGGCCGAGCCGTCATAATGCCAGATGTTGAGATTGGAGAGACTCTGGCCTGATCCGGCAAAGAGGGAGAGGTAGACGGAATTGCCAGTAGTATAGCCCTCTGTCGTGAAATCCCAGCCGCTCAGGACAGCTTGGCCGGAGCCGAGAAGACTTTGCAGCGATGTCAGTTCGCTGCCGCTGATGGCGCTTGCGGTCAGGGTAAGACTGGTGGGACTGGTAGTGGCCTGGAAGGCAGCTCCGACGGATTTGCCGATCGCCCCATCGGTGATCAGGAACCGTTGGGTGTTGGCGAGATCGATGGTAGTTGCCGCACCGGCTGCTCCCGTCGCAGCACTGGAAACGGTGACTGTACGATTGGTGATGTCCCATATGCCGCCAAGGGCTTGGACGGAGCCGGTGCCGGTCATGGCGCCGTAGGACAAAGGTCTATACGTGCCGTTGGCTGCTGCTGCACCGGCGACCAGGCGGATGTTGCCGTTGTTGGTGATTGTTCCGCTGCCGCCGCCGATGGTAAGGGTACTGCCGTGACCGACATCGGCGGTCAGAAGCGAAGCGCTGCTGATGTTGAGGCTGGATGCGCTCGCTGTACCGCCGTCACTGATTGTCAGCCTGCCGATGCCAGCGTTTGCACTTCCTGGGGGAGGTCCGAGATTTACAACTCCCTGGTGACTGAAGGAAGAGCCTGCGCCATTGACGGTGATTGTTCCGGAGCCGCCACTGTTGGAAGTGCGACCGACAATAATTGTTCCGCCATTGCTTATGACTTTTCCGCCGTTGGTTATGTTCAGTTTTCCATTGCCCATCCTGCTCACATATATTATGTCAGAGGTTGTGATGTTCCATGTCGATCCGGGACCACTGACATTGACGGTACCGGTGGTGAAATTGTCGGCAATGGTTACACCGTAAGTAGCATTTGTCGTGACTGCCCCGCCGTTAGTGATGCTGAGAGTGCCGTTGCCAGTTTGGCCGATATTGAGCCCGCCGTCGACGGCGTTACAATTCCAGCTGGAGCCGACTCCATCAACACTTACTGTTCCATATGTGCCTGCGTTCAGCCCGATCTGGAACGAACCGGCATTTTCCATCGTTCCGCCGTTCTGGATTGAAATAAGGCCGTTTCCGTAATACCCGATATTGGTCAGGGGGTTGTTTGACGGGTTGTAAATTATGGCCAGCTTTGACCCCGCTCCGTTTATATTTACCGTTCCGGTACTTCCTGCGCTGTATCCGAGCCGTAATCCGCTTGCGGTAACGTTGCCGCCATTGGTGATATTAAGGGTTCCGTTACCGTTGTAACCCACTTCAATATTATAAAGTATGTTCAGTGCGGATCCTGAACCGTTTACACTGACATTGCCCATGGAACCGGAGTTGTAGCCGAAATAGGTTGCCCTGGCGTCAACAGCACCTCCATTGATGATGTTCATAACGCCGTTACCGTCATAGCCGGCATAGATAAGGCTGTTGCCCGTCCACATGGAGCCCGGGCCATTCACAGTGACGTTGCCGCCGCTTCCTGCCTTGTTGCCGATGTAGCTGCGAAAAGCGGTCAGGGAACTGCCGCCATTGACTGTTAATGAGCCATATCCGGTATCACCGATGTAAGCCTGTGTGCCAGAGACTCCATTGATCCATGTGGAAGGATCGGTGGCGGGAACTATGTCCCCACTATAGATAAGTGCTGCCTGGGCGGGCGTAATGAAAAAAAGCCCTGCCGCTGCGACAGGCAGTATGGTGCGAAGGAGATGCCTGGGAAACTTTGCTGCAAACTTCCGGATCTTTTTTGGTGGCGGTTGCCATGATGATTGTGATGGAGCTTCTTGGTTTGCCAGTTTCATTGTTGCGCTCCTTTGTCGCATTTTTTTATAGTTTTGCCATGGCGGATTCGAGAATATCGAACCCCCCGTGATCATGGATGCTTATGCCCGGAAGAGCTTTTTGCGCAGGAAACCCAAGAACGCGAGCCCGGAGCCGAACAGTGGCAGCGCAGCGGGAATGGGAACCGGCGCTGCGGTGGGGACGTAATCCAGCCCCATTAGTTGTTGGCCGACTCCGCTGGGCACTACGTTTGTGACAATGGTAGTGGCGGTGAAGGCGCTGGCGGAATTGGTGTTGGCCAGGATATCGTTCACTCTGACGAGATTTTGGCCTACCAGGGTATACATCGTCGCGACGCCGTCATCGACGCTTCCGGCGATATACTTGTAATTGGTCGTTCCGGGGCTCGAGTAGGCCAGCTGCCACTGTCCGTTGCTGTAAATGAATTTGCTTAGACCCTGGGCGCTAAGATAAATGGTGACTGGATCGGCCATGAAGATGTCAAAGGTGTTGGTCTTCGCAACCGACAGGAAAGTGGTGAGGGCCTGGCCCCCGGTCGTCGGCAAACCCGTTCCCACCTGCACCACTCCTGAAGTGGAGGCGGTTCCGGTTGTGAGCCTGGCATCCATGTAAAGTTGATTGTTCAGGATGTCAACGCCGCCAATGGCCAGACTCTGGTTCGGTATCAATTGCGTATAGGCGCCATTGGAACCGTAAGCTACATAGTTGAGGCTATACTGGTTGGAAAGGCCGCTGGTCACAAAAAAGCCGCTGCCATCCAGCGATGCCGCCATCCCGGCGTCGCCGAAGGAAGACGGCAGGATGGTGGACTTGTCGATGTTTCCGTTCATGTCGATTCGTTCCACGATCCGGTTATAGCCCGCACCGGAAGTGGCGTTCAGCGGCGCATCGATTCCGGTCACTGAAAGGTAGCGGCCATCGGAGCTCAGGGACAGGCCACCAACGTTGAGGCTGCTGCCCTGAAAGTAAACCATGCCGGTGTCGATGGTCTGCACCAGCGTGCCGGAGGTGGTATATTCATCGATATAGATCGGCCTGGCGTTGCCGACGCCGTTTGTGGCCCCTGTCTTGAAAACTGCCAGGTCGCCCGCTGTGAATACTGCCGCCCGGACTTCTCCGGAGGCCAACGCCATAACAGCGACAACGGTAAACAAAGTCGTTACACCTTTAAATTTTTTTGCCAGTCGTTTCATTCAGCTCTCCTTTTTCGTGTTATTAATTGCAATGAGACATGGAAAATTGGCTGTGTTGTCCCAATGTACGCCAAAACAATATTTCTGTTAATTATGATGCTTTTACCCAAAAGTCTGCTCTGCCACGAATTGTAAAGCTTTCCGACGGCCGGAGTAGAGTGCATGTAAAATTGTCCGACATTGGAACGATGAAAAAACCGCGTATATGGCTTTGTGGGAAGTTCACTTCTGGTGGCCCGACTGCCTTATCTCAAGGACCGTGGCTTTCCGGACCTGATTTGCGACGATGGTGGTTTTTTGCAAAATGGCTATTATCATTCAATAAATATGCCATAGCGATATAATTGATTATATATCGATGAGCTTTTTAATGAACTTCATGGCAGGCAAATTCAGCCGAAGCTTTTTGACAAATCGTTCAAGAGTGAGGGGCATCTAGATATGAGGAAAAGAGGGCGCGAAGACTGCGGAAAAACAAAAAGCCCCGATTTCTCGGGGCCTTTTATCCTTACCGGGACTTTCCCGGATTCTTGTATGGCGGAGAGATAGGGATTCGAACCCTAGGTACCACAAGTGGTACAACAGATTTCGAGTCTGCCGCCTTCGACCTCTCGGCCATCTCTCCTTTTGTCCGCGCATTATTATTGAATCCCGTCCGAAAGTCAAGCGCCGGAACAACTTCTGCTTGGACAGTTTCCGGCAAAACATGTCAAATCCCGTCGCGACCTGTCAAATCGGTGAACGAGATTCATATGCGGGCGCCACCAGACGATTGCTGCGGCTTGTCCAGCGCCTCCCTTATCTTGGCAGACAACAGCGTCGGTGGAACCGGCTTGGGAAGCAATTCGAGACCCGCTTCCCGGATGAAATGGCTGTCGATGCTGTCGTCCGTGTAACCGCTGGTGAAAATGATCCTGATGTCTGGTTTGATCTTCACTGCTTCCCGGTAGACTTCCCAGCCGCCCATCCTGGGCATCACCAGGTCGGCGAGAACAAGTGATATGCTGTCTTTCCGCTCCTTCAGCAGTGCAAGCGCCTGCTCGCCGTTGGCTGCCTCAACGACCTGATATCCCATTTCTTCCAGAATGAGCCTGGTTGCCCGCCGCGTATCGTCATTGTCTTCCGCCAGAAGGATGGTTTCCGACCCTCCGGCAGCATTGCTGCTCCGCTTCTCATCGTCATGGACATCAGAAATGTTCAGGCAAGGCAGATAAATGCGGAAATCCGTACCTTTCCCCGGTGCGCTGTCCACTTGGATATGTCCGCCATGTCGTTTGACTATTCCGTATACTACGGTGAGGCCGAGGCCGGTCCCTCTGCCCGCCTCCTTGGTGGTGAAGAACGGCTCGAAAATCATTTGCGAGGTTTCCGTATCCATGCCTTCCCCGGTATCGCTTACCATGAGCAGAACATGGTTCCCCTTGGAGCCGAATCCATGCGATGCTATGAAGTCCTCGTCAATTTCAACCTTCCGGGTGCGGATTGTAATGGATCCTATGTCGCTGATGGCATCCCGGGCGTTGGTGACAAGGTTCATGATGATCTGCTCGATCTGGAACGGATCGGCCATAATCGTTACGTCATCTGCGCTGAGATCCGTTTTCAGTTCAATGCTTTCATTGATGAGCCTGCGGAGAAAGCTCTCCGCGCCGTGTATCAGGTGGTTCAGCTTGACCGGCTTTATCTCTGTCTTCTGCTTTCTGCTGAAAGCGAAGATGCTGTGGGTGAGCTTTGCGCCGCGGTCGGTCACGCTCAGTATCTGCTCCACGTACCCTCGGGAAGGACCTTCATCAGGAAGCTTGGTCATGAGGAGGTGCCCGTAGCCGACTATTGCGGTCAGGATATTGTTGAAGTCGTGGACCACACCGCCTGCAAGCTGCCCTATGGCCTCCATTTTCTGGGCATGGAGGAGCTGGTCTTCCAGTTTCCTGCGCTCGGTCAGGTCGGTGAAGGTAGTCAGGTGAATGTCGGATATTACAGCATCCATCACCGACACTTGCCGTGCCGTCCCATCCCGGCAGATCACGCGCGACTCCACGGGGGCGAAATCCATTCCCTGCGGAGCTGGGGCGTTGCCGGCGGACCTCCATGAGTGCTGCATCGACCGTCGCAGCAGTACGTCCGGGAAGGCGCGGACAAACCAGGTATCAAGAGTAGGCAGGTCCTCCGGCCCATATCCGAAAATATCGCTGAACCTCTTGTTGATGAAGAGGACGTTGCCTTCCATGTCCGTAAGGATGATTGCGGCCGTGGACGCGTCAAGAAGCATGTTGAGCTTCGACTCGAACTCGAACAGGGTCTTTTGCAGTTTTTTCCGCTCTTCAGTCTCCCGGGACAGGTCATCGCTTAAGCGGTCCACTTCAGCAGCCTTCTTTTCCAGCTTTCGGAACAGCGTTTTGCTGTAGTCCGCGAAGAATTCCCTTTCTTCCATGTCCCGGGATTCCAGGATGTCAGGACGCGGGCCTTGCTCCAGGACTTCTTCCACGATCCTCTTCAATTCCTCGGGTTCCTGGGGTTTGGTCACAAAGCGGTCAGCCCCCAGGCTCATGGCAAAGTCCTGATCCTCGGGTTCCGTGTAAGTTGCCGTGTAGAAAATGAAGGGGACTCGCCGCAAGGCGGTATCGGTTTTGCATTGCCGGCACAGGCTGTAGCCGTCCATGACCGGCATGAGGATGTCGGCCACGATCAGGTCCGGGGTGGCGTGTCTTGCCATTTTCAACGCAACGGCGCCGTTTTCCGCGGACATGACCTCATGATCACTCCCTTTAAGGAGCATTTCCAGCAGGTAGCGGTTCTCAGGGATGTCGTCAACGATCAGGATACGCTTCATGCATCATCCTTTCCATCTGTACACTGCCCGAGGAAATATTCAATTTGCGTCATGAAAGTATCAGGATTTATGGGTTTTTCGATATAGCCGCTGCACCCGGACTCAAGGGCTTTCTCGCGGTCGCCGGGCATGGCGTAGGAGGTAACGGCGACAATCGGGACATCGACCAGCTCGTCACGGCTTTTCAGCTGCTTCGCAACCGCATAGCCGTCCAGGAGCGGGAGCTGGATGTCAAGCAGGATGAGGTCCGGTATTTCCCTGGAGGCCTGTTCGATTCCGATTACACCGTCGCGTGCTGCTGATACCCGGTAGCCGTTTCTTTCGAGAAGGAAGGTGACAAGGTAGAGGTTTTGTTCGTTATCTTCGATGACCAGAACTCTTTTTTTCATTGTGCACCCTCCCTGACCGGAAGTATGACTGAAAAGGTGCTTCCTTTTCCGGCAATGCTTTCCACGCCGATTTCCCCGCCGAGACATTCCGCCAGCCTGCTGCAGATGGAAAGGCCGAGGCCGGTGCCGTCAAAGCGCCTGGTAAGGCCGGAATCCAGCTGGCGGAAGGGTTTGAAAAGGTGGCACAGATCCTTGTCGCTGATCCCGATGCCGGTATCGGTAACTGAAATGCACGCGCCGCGTTCCGTCATGAAGCATTTCACGAGAATCATTCCCTTTTCGGTGAACTTGACGGCGTTGCTCAACAGGTTGAGCAGTATCTGCTCGACCCTGCGCTGGTCGCTGTTGATCGTGGAAACATCCTCGTCTATACGGATCTCCAGGTCCAGCCCCTTTGCTTCAGCAAGGGGTTGAACTGTTTTCGACACTTTCTCGACTGATGCCCGCAAGTCGAAACTGTTCACGGCCAGGGTCAGCTGGCCTGCTTCGATCTTGGACAGGTCCAGCACGTCGTTTATGAGCTCCAGCAGGTGGCTGGCGCTGTTGCGCACCATATCCATCTGCTTTTTCTGCTCCTCGTTCAGGGGCCCGGCCAGGCCCTGCTGGAGGATCCCGGTGAATCCGATGATGGAATTGAGCGGAGTGCGCAACTCGTGCGACATGGTTGCCAGGAACGCTGATTTCAGGCGGTCCGCAACCTCTGCGCGCTCCTTGGCTTCAGAAAGTTGGAGGGTCCGTTCCGCCACCCGTTGCTCGAGTTGGGCATTGAGCTGCCGCAGTGCTTCCTCGGCGCTTTGCCTCACTGCCATTTCTTCCCTGAGATGGGCTACATTGATGGCATTCGATATCGCCAGGCCGACGGTATGGCCGATAACAAGCAGTTCCTGTTCGGCAAGGGAAGACAGGGGAGGTGTGTCACGGTAGAGCAGGTTGAGGGCGCCCAACACCCGTTCCTCGGCCATGAGGGGCAAGGATACGACGGAACTGTATCCGTTTGCCACGAGGGCCTGCTTGACCGAGGGGGTAAGCCGTTGCTCATTGCGCAGGTCGGTGCTGATTGTTACACAACGATTCACCGCGGACAAGCCGGTAAGACTTCCGCGTACCGGAAGCTTCCGAGCCGTTCTGAGCAGGGGTTCGGGAAAGCCTTGGGAGAAGAGCAAGTCGAGATTGCCGCCGTTCCGGTCCAGGAGAAAGAGAGCCACTGAGGGGGAATTGCTGCGCAGCATCATGGCGTACACGGCCTGTTCGGCTACCGTGATCAGGTCGAGAGACCGGTAAAGCTTGTCAGAGATGGTATGGATTGCTTCCAGAGACTCGGTCCTGGCTTCCAGTTCGCATTGGTAGCGATGCAGTTCGTTTTCCGCGTTTTTTCGCTCGCTGATGTCGCGGAAACCCACGACGCGTGCGGGAGCACCATCGATGTCGATGGATCTGGCACGGATCTCGAGGGGGACCTGCGCGCCGTCGCTCCTGACTCCGTAAACTTCGTACGGCCCCGGTTCGCCGGTACGCATCTTGTCCAGAACCATGTTTTTTGATTCCGCGGCGATGAAATCGATCAGGTTCCGGCCGAACGTTTCAGAGGGCCTGTAACCGAGGATTTCGGTAACGGCTGGATTGATGTCTACTATAACCCCATCCACATGGAAGAGAATCCCTTCGAATGCGGCCTCGAAAAACCGCGACAGCCTTTCTTCGCTTCCAATCAGTTGGTTTTCCATACGTTTGCGCTCGTCCAGTTCGGTTCGCAGCTCGGCGGTACGCTGCCTGACCATGATTCGGAGCGACCGGTTCATGAAGAGAATGAAGGCGATGACTGTTAAGGCGGTGACGATGCCAATCAGTATGGCCAGGCCGAAGGTCCGGTGTGATATATAACTTCCTTTCGTCAGCTCGTTCCATGACCTGGAAATGGCGCCGTTTTCCGCTGAGGAAGAAACCGTGACGAGTTTCCGGAGCTTGTAAAGCCAGGCGCTTGCAGTTTCGGACTGAAAAATTCCGCTGTTGCCGGAGCTCGTCGGCGAGGCATACACGGAGCAGGAGGCTGCCAGAATGAAAACGGACAGGACAATCGCGGTTTTCATGCTGCTGAAAGCAGCAGGGCAATGAAGGGTTTCAACTTCTCCCGTCCGGTTGTGTCCGATCGGAGTCCTGGGCTTCATAATCCGTTTTATCCTTTCCATGTTTCCGCAAGGAGGAAAGTCGGCGTTCACCAGGTCAGGCATAACATGGACAAGAGCGGCAATGAATACGTGAGTGAACCTTGAAACAGGAGTCTATCCATGGACTGACTGTGTTTCCGGAAACCATGCGGACTGTCGGGATTCGCAAAACCCACGCCTCTTGAGCCGCGGGATGTATGCAGAACAGTTGACGAATTCCGCGAAAGAATTTATCCGCGATATGAATATCAATACTCTTGCTTGCGGGAACATTTTATGATTTATTGATAATCAATCTGTTAATACATTACCAGGAGATCCCATTATGACAACCTTATTGGAATTGGTTTCTGAAATCGTGGAAGCGCATGCATCTGTAACGAGCATGACAACAGAGGAACTGCTTGCGGAAATCAAGCTGGTTCACGAAGCTCTGAAAAAACTCGAAGAGGGTCAGGCACTGAATATTCCCGCCAATGAGGAGCAGAAGCCGGAATTGTCCGCCAAGAAATCCATCAGGAACAAGGAAATCATCTGCCTGGTGTGCGGCAAGGGCGGCATGAAGACGCTGTCGCGCCATCTTTCCACGGCCCACGGCATGACCCCTGGTGAATACCGGAAGCAGTTCGGCATACCCGGAAAGCAGCCGCTGGCGGCCAAGTCGTTTTCCGAAGAGCGAAGAAAGCTTGCCACTGAACACAAGCTGGCCGACAACCTGGCCAAGGCGCGCGAGGCCAGGAAAGCGAAGCTTGCCGCGTCTGCGGGGAAGGCCCAGAAAAAAGCAGCAAAAAGCGGGGCAACAAAACCGGCAAAACCGGCCAAGCCCGGCAAAGCCTGACGGCTCCTGTTTCACCCCGGCTGATGCCGGGCGGTTTCATTTTCAGGCGGACCGGGGCGGTCCGCCTGCCATTCCCTTCTTCCCCACGTCGGCGATTTGTCAGATCAGGTTTGCGTTTTGACGCACAGTGCTTTGTTCCTGCCCCGGCCCGTCCTCTTTCACTGGCCATCAAATCAGCACATTTAATCTATAATTTCATTGCCGCGGCAAATGCTTGCATGTGTTCGATTCAGTCCATGCCGGAGCCTTGCATTCTCTGCATTATGCCATACACTAGAAACTTGAGCCGGCTTCTTTCCCGCCTGGATGGACGCCCCACGTACAGGCCGAACCGGCACTGCATTAATGCAAAAGGAGAAATCGATGGCTTCGCTTGAAGGAAAGAAGGCGCCGGATTTCCAGTTGGAAGGGAGTGACGGCAAAAAACATGCTTTAGCGGATTACCGCGGAAAAACCGTGGTAATCTATTTCTATCCAAGGGACAATACCCCCGGGTGCACCAAGGAGGCATGCGCTTTTCGCGACTTCCACGAAGAGCTTGCCCGGAAAGGGGTCGTTCTGCTCGGGGTAAGCAAGGACAGCATGAAATCCCACGACAAGTTCATCCGCGATTTCGGTCTTCCCTTTGTGCTTC
Organism: Geobacteraceae bacterium; assembly: GCA_034933285.1. Classification (GTDB taxonomy): domain Bacteria; phylum Desulfobacterota; class Desulfuromonadia; order Geobacterales; family Geobacteraceae; genus RPRC01. The sequence continues at coordinate 44,813 of JAYFNT010000033.1, forward strand.
TTTCGGACCCGGATGCGGCAATGATGGCAAGCTACGGTGCTTACGGCGAAAAGAGTATGTACGGCAAGAAAACAATGGGGACTATTCGATCCACGATGGTCATCGGGCCGGACGGAACGGTTTTGAGGCACTGGCAGACGGTAAAGAAAGCCGAGGCTCATCCTGCCGAGGTGCTTGAATTTCTGCGAAAAAATTGAAGAAATGAACGATATCCCCCTTCCAGTTCCGCTGCGGTTCACCATGGTTCACGACCTGCTTCCTCTGGCCCTCTACTCGGCCATGGCGCTGCTGCTCATCGGCTTCCTTCTATTCGCGGCATGGTGGCTGGGGGAGAGACGCCACAACCCGGAGAAGGATAGGGCCTATGAGTCGGGCGTTATTCCGACCGGTTCCGCCCGCCTGGCCTACCCGGCGCCATTCTACCTGGTGGCCATCTTCTTCATCGTCTTCGACGTGGAGTCGGTCTTCATCTTCATCTGGGCTGTGGCCTGGGACCTGCTGGGTCTGGCCGGGCTCGTGCACATGACCGTGTTCATCGTCGTTCTTCTTCTCGGCCTCTTGTGGCTGTGGAAGAAGGGCGGTTTGGACTGGGGACCCAATAGGCAGCGGAGGGAAAGCAGCGATTAGCGAATAGCGTTTAGCGATTATGTAGGGGCGGTCCCTTGTGGCCGCCCAACTGGATTTGATTTCGATTTTTCAAGAAGGCTGCATGACGGTAACCGATCAGACTCCAACTTCAAATATTCTTCTGACCCGGCTCGACGACCTGATCAACTGGGGGCGGGCCAATTCCCTCTGGCCGATGTTTTTCGGCCTTTCCTGCTGTTTCGTCGAGATGATGACCTCTTTTACCTCCCGCTATGATATCTCGCGCTTCGGTGCCGAGGTTCTGCGCGGCACGCCGCGCGAGGCTGACCTCATGGTGATCGCCGGCACGTTGTTCAAGAAGATGGCGCCCTCGGTCCTCAGGCTCTACGAGCAGATGGCCGAGCCCAAGTGGGTCATCTCCATGGGGAGTTGCGCCAATTCGGGCGGGATGTACGACGTCTACAGCGTGGTGCAGGGGGTGAACCAGATCCTGCCGGTGGATGTCTACGTGCCGGGATGCCCGCCCCGGCCCGAGGCTTTCCTGCAGGGACTCATGCTCCTCCAGGAAAAGATACGCAGCGAGGAGCGGCCGGCCCGATCCGTCCTTCACCTGCCGGGCGGGGTACAGGGCTCCACCGCGCCGGTGCTGGTGGACGGCGTGACCAAGTCGCGCGATACGCGGGGCCCGGGAATGGCGGCGATTCCCATCCGCGGCAGCTCGGTGAGCCACCCCCGGTTCTGGATGCCCCGCAGCGACGAGATGTGGCGGCCGCCGGCGCCCCGGCACGCGTTTCCCGACTTCGGCCTGGAGGGCGAACTGGAATCCCTGTTCGAAGGGAAGGTGGCCGAAGACCCGAAAGCCACCGACATGCTCACGTATCGGGTTCCCCCCGAGCTGGTCCCCCAGGTGCTGCGCCACCTGAAGGGCAGGCCCGGCGCTCCTTTCCGCAGGCTGGAGGACATCGCGGCAGTGGACGAGTCCTGCCGCCGGGAGCGTGGCAGTTACCCGGACTTCACCCTAAACTACCACCTGCTCTGCTTCGATGTGCCGGGACACTTGCGGATCAAGACTGGGCTCCAAGGCGCGTACCCGGAAATGCCCACGGTTACCGGGGTGTGGCCCGCTGCCGGCTGGTACGAACGGGAAGCGTTCGACATGTACGGCATCCGCTTTGCCGGCAACACGGATCTCAGGCGCATCCTCATGCCCCACGACTGGGAGGGCCATCCCCTGCGCAAGGATCACCCGTTCCGCGCGACCGAGATGCCCCCCTATACCACGGACGATGCTGCCCGCCACCAGCCCCTCCCGGCGGAAGACTTCTTCGACCGGGTCGACGAGGACACCCTGGTGCTTAACATCGGCCCCCAGCATCCGGGTACCCACGGCATCCTGCGGATCGTCCTGAAACTGGACGGCGAGCAGATCGTCGGCCTGGATTCGGACATCGGCTACCACCACCGCGGCGCGGAGAAGATCGGCGAGCGCCAGTCGTGGCACCAGTTCCTCCCCTATACCGACCGGATCGACTACCTGGCCGGCGTGCAGAACAACCTGGCCTACGTGAACGCCGTGGAGCGCCTGTGCGGAATTACCGTGCCGGATCGCGCAGTGTACATCCGGGTCATGCTTGCCGAACTGTTCCGCATCGCGAGCCACCTGGTGTGGCTGGGAACCTTTGCCTCCGATGTGGGCGCCATGACGCCGGTCTTTTACACCTTCACCGACAGGGAGAAAATTCTCGACATCATGGAGATGATCACCGGCGGCAGGATGCACCCGGCCTGGTTCAGGATCGGCGGCGTGGCCGACGATCTCCCTGAAGGTTGGCAGGAGCCGGTGCGCGCGTTCTTGCGCTGGCTGCCGCCACGCCTGGCCGAATACGAGGCACTGCTGAGCGGCAACCCGATCTTCACGGCACGGCTGAAGGATGTGGGGGCCATCTCCCTGGACGATGCCATCGACTGGGGGGTGTCGGGGCCGAACCTGCGCGCCTGCGGCCTGGAGTGGGACCTGCGCAAGAAGATTCCGTACTGCGGTTACGACGCCTTCGACTTCGATGTCGCGGTTGCCGAGGGGGGCGACTGTCATGCGCGCTACCAGGTAAGGATCGAAGAAATAAGGCAGTCGCTCCGCATCGTGGAGCAGGCCCTGGAGAACATGCCGGGGGGGCGCTGGATCACGGACGATTACCGTTATGTCCTGCCGCAGAAGAGAGACACACTGCAGGACATTGAGTCCCTGATCCACCACTTCGTGAATTCAACCAGGGGCATGGCGCCGCCGAAGGGCGAGACCTACGCGTCCATCGAGGCGCCCAAGGGGGAAAACGGCTATTTCGTCATTTCCGACGGCCTGAATGTCCCGTACCGGCTTCGCATCCGCACGCCGAGCTTCGCCCATTTACAGGCGCTGCCTCTCATGGCCCGCGGTCGGCTGGTTGCGGACCTGATGGCCATACTCGGGTCTATTGATTTCGTCCTGGCGGATGTGGACAGATAAGCACTTTGTATGAAGGATGCAGGAGATGGGGATGATTCCGGTTGAAATGAAAAATCGGCTGAAGACAAGTGTAGCATCGTCCGTGACCAACCGGGAAGCAGCGGTCGAAGTTCTGAAAGAGGTGCAACGGCACTACGGCTGGCTGACAGACGAGGCGGTCATGGAAGCGGCGGAAATCATCGGTCTTTCACCTCTCCAGGTCGAGGAACTGGCGACCTTCTACGAAATGCTCTATCGCAGGCCCGTGGGGAAACGGGTGATCCACGTGTGCGACTCCATTTCCTGCTGGAGCGTGGGTTGCGATGCGATCCTGGAGCATCTGAAGCTGCGGCTCGGCGTGGAAGAGGGTGGCACGACCGCCGACGGATTCTTCACTCTTGTCCCGTGCGCCTGCCTGGGCAACTGCGGGGAGGGGCCGACCATGATGGTCGGCGACAATCTCTATGGCCGGCTGACGCCTGAGTTGGTGGACGTGATACTGGAAAAAGAGCGGAAGGAAGCTGAATCACGTGCGAAGGAAGACGTCGTGAAATAGGTGTGCGCAAACGAAAAAGGGGAAATATTATGAAAAGAATAGTCATGGCAGCAGGTTCACTGGTGTCGATCGGTCTTTTGGCAACCGTTTGTCTTGCCGATATGAAAAAGGGGGCGAAGATAGACGGCGGTGCCGAGTTCAAGAAACATTGCGCGGTCTGCCACCCGGACGGGGGCAACATCATCAACCCGAAAAAAACCCTTAAGAAGGCTGCCCTGGCGAATAGCGGCATCAAGGACTGGAAGGGCATCATGAAGGCCATGCGCAACCCTGGTCCGGGAATGACCAAGTTCGATGCCAAAACGATCCCGGATAAAGAGGCCAAGGCAATCGGGGAATACGTGTTGAAAACGTTTAAATGAAGGCAATAGGCAATAGGCAATAGGCGATGGGCACAAGGCAAGAGGCGAAAACCGCCGGGAAGCTCTGTCGCACCCGAAGGCGTGAAGGCGTCACGAGTTCACTTCACATTTAATCTTATTATGGAACTTGTTCTCTTCAAACATAACCGGCCGGACGGCCCGGTGACCTTTGCCGAATACTGCGCAGACGGGGGCTTCGAAGCGCTGAAGCGGGCGCTCAAAGAGCTTGCGCCACTCGACGTGCAGCAGATGGTGATCGATTCCGGCATGCGCGGCCGGGGCGGGGCCGGATTCCCGACGGGGAAGAAGTGGTCCTTCGTGCCCCGTGACCTCCCGGGTCCCCGCTACCTCATCTGCAACAGCGACGAGATGGAGCCGGGGACCTACAAGGACCGGGTCCTGCTGGAGCACAACCCCTGGCACCTGGTGGAGGGGATCACCATCGCCGCCTATGTGCTGGGGGTTTCTCATGCCTTCATTTTCATCCGGAGGGGATACGAGACGCCGGCACGGAACCTGAGACTGGCGCTCGCAGAGGCGGAACGGGCCGGTTTCCTGGGCGACAACATCCTGGGGAGCGGCTTTTCCCTGAGAGTCGACCTGCACGTTTCGGCCGGCCGCTATATCTGCGGCGAGGAAACGGCGCTCATGAACGCACTGGAGGGAAAGCGCGCCAACCCGAGGGCGAAACCCCCCTTCCCGGCGGTCAAGGGGCTGTGGGGCGGGCCGACCGTGGTCAACAACGTGGAAACCCTGTCCAATGTCCCGTCCATCATCCGCAACGGACCTGAGTGGTTCAAGGGCCTGGCGGCCATTCCCGAGGCGGCCGGCAACAAGCTGTTCTGCTTCAGCGGCCATGTGCGCAACCCGGTATGCGCGGAACTGCCCCTGGGCATGACCATCGGCGGGATGATCGACGGCCCGGCGGGCGGGATGCGGCCGGGAAGCAGGTTCAAGGCGTGCATTCCCGGCGGCGCGTCCACGCCGTTCCTGACCGCCGACCACATGGATGTGCCCATGGATTTCGACACCGTGGCCAAGGCGGGTTCCCGCCTTGGTACTGGCGGGGTCGTGGTTTTCGATGACCGGACCTGCATGGTTGCCGCGACCCTGAACCTGGTGAGTTTCTATGCCAGGGAATCGTGCGGCTGGTGCACCCCCTGCCGGGAAGGCCTCCCCTTTGTCCGGGAGGTCCTGGCCAGGATCGAGAAGGGAGCCGGGGAGCCGGAAGACATGGACATCCTGCGGGAGCACGTGAAATTCCTCAGCTATTCCTTCTGCCCCCTGGCGCCCGGCGCCATGGGCCCGGTGGAAGGATTGCTGCGGTTGTTCGAGGAAGAGATCCGGGATCATATCGTGAAAAAGAAATGCCCGTTCAGCTCCGGGCATGCCGGAGGATGAGCGCTGCCATGCCCAGACTGACCATCGACAACATCGAGATCGAAGTCCCTGCCGGCACCCTGGTGATCGAGGCGGCAAAGCAGGCAGGGATCTTCATCCCCCACTTCTGCTATCACCCGGCACTGGGAAATGCGGGCGCCTGCCGGATGTGCGCAGTGAAAATCGTGGAAGGACCGGTCAAGGGGCTGCAGATGTCCTGCATGCTCCCGGTGCAGGATGGAATGGTCATTTCCACTACCGACCCGGATGCGGTGGCTATGCGCAGGCACGTCATCGAATGGCTGATGATGAACCACCCCCACGACTGCCCGGTGTGCGACGAGGGGGGGGAATGTCTCCTCCAGGATTACACCATCGCGGGCGGCCACGGCATCCGCCGCTACCACGGCAGGAAGCGCACCCACAACAACCAGGACCTGGGCGAGGGGATACAGCACGAGATGAACCGCTGCATCCAGTGCTACCGCTGCGCCCGCTTCTACCAGGATTTTGCCGGAGGGACCGATCTGGGTACCCTGGGGCGGGGAGCCATGATCTATTACGGCCGGTTCGAGGAAGGCAGCCTGTTGTCGCCGTTCTCGGGCAACCTCGTGGACATCTGCCCGACCGGCGTGTATACCGACAGGACCGCCCGCTTCCGCGCCCGTTACTGGGATTACGACATGGCGCCTTCGGTCTGCCCCCACTGCTCGCTGGGTTGCGCCACCATCCCCGCGGCCCGCTACCGGGAACTCTTGAAGACCATGGCGCGACGCAACGACTTGGTAAACGGCTGGTTCATCTGCGATAATGGGCGCTTCGACACCGGCGGCGTCAACAGCCCCGACCGGCCGCGGGTTCCCAAGGTCGACGGACGCGAGGTCTCCTGGGACGAGGTGCTTGATACGCTCGCCACGCGCATGAAAGAGTTCATCCGGGTTCACGGGGCAGGCGCGCTTGCCCTGGTCGGTTCGCCGCGCATGTCCATGGAGGGGAACCTGATGCTGGCCCGCATGGCGGAACTGCTGGAGGTGGGCGCGCTATGCTATTTCATCGATGCGGAAGAGGCTGCGGCGGAATGTCGCGCGGTTTCGTTCCTGAATGGCGACAATTCCGCGTCCATGGCCGACGTGGAGAACTCCGACTGCATAGCCATTGCCGGCTGCGACCTTCTGGAAGAGGGGCCCATGCTGCTCCTCGCCGTCAGGCAGGCATGGCGGCGCGGAGCAAAGATCTATCTGGCAGGAAACGCCGCCCCTCCGGGGCAACTGGAAGCGGTTTCGGTTCCTGCGGAAACCGTTGCTTCCCTGGCCGGAATCCCGCTCGGGGCTTTTAAAAAACCGGTGGTGATCGCCAGTCCGCTTCACTTCCATGGGGAAGAGGCGGAACGGATCGCCAGCCAGGGTACCGGACTGGTGTTTCCGCTATCCGGACCCAACGCCTTCGGCGCTGCTCTCCTGACAAGTGAGAATCACGGACAGTCCTTGTCCTCCGCCCTGGCTTCGGGGACCATACGGGGGATCATGGGCTTCGAGGCAGATATTCCGGCCGAACTATTGCCAGGGATTTCACTGCTGGCAGTGGCCGACCGCATCAGCACGGAAGCGGTGAAAAAATCAGGGGTAGTCCTGCCGGTGACCGCCTGGGTGGAGATGGACGGCACCTTTGTCAACAACGAGGGCCGTGCGCAAAGGTTCCGGAAGGTGATGAATCCCGGGGGCCCCGTCAAGGGGCCGGACCCGGAACAGCATCCACCGCGGGTCCACCGCCGGATTCCGCCGGGCGGTGATGTTCGTCCGTCCTGGAGGGTGATGGCCGACCTCATTGCGCTGCTGGGTGGCGGGCGCATCGACGAGCCCTTGTCCGGCAGGTGGAGCGGACTGCGGGGACTGGACCCGGAAGGGGGAGGAGTGAGGATCCTGTGACGAATTCCACTCTCGACATACTTATCCTCCTGGTGAAACTGGTTGCGATCTATTTCGTCGTGTTGACCGTGGCTGCGTACCTGGTCCTTGCCGAACGGAAGATCCTCGCCTGGATCCAGGACCGGAAGGGCCCGAACCGGGTGGGGCCGCTTGGTCTTCTCCAACCGCTGGCCGACGTGATCAAGATGCTGACCAAGGAGGACACCCGGCCGGCCAGGGCGGACAAATGGCTGTTCTATTTCGCTCCCGCCATGGCAGCCATTCCGGCGATCCTCACCTTTGCCGTGATTCCGTTCGGCGCGCCGGTCACCGTCATGGGGCGCACGATTCCCCTCCAGGTGGCGGACCTGAACGTGGGCCTGCTCTACTTCATGGCCCTCTCTTCCATCGCCGTGTACGGAGTTGCTCTGGGCGGCTGGGCGTCGAATTCCAAGTACGCCCTGCTGGGGAGCATCCGAGGCCTCGCCCAGCTCATCTCCTACGAACTTTCCATGGGCCTGTCCCTGGTGCCGGTGGTGATGCTGGCCCGCTCGTTCAGGATGGGCGACATCGTTGCTGCCCAATCGTCCCTTCCGTTCGCGGTCTGCCAGCCATTGGCCTTCGCCATTTTCCTCATCAGTATCGCGGCCGAGTGCAAGCGTGTGCCCTTCGACCTTCCCGAAGCTGAGAGCGAACTGGTTGCCGGTTTCCACTCCGAGTATTCGGGGATGCGCTTCGGGCTCTTTTTCGTCGGGGAATACATCAACATCATCGTTCTCGGAGGTCTTGCCACCACCTTTTTTCTCGGCGGCTGGCAGGGCCCCTGGCTGCCGCCGCCACTGTGGTTCGCCCTGAAGGTGGCGGCTTTTGCCTTCCTGTTCATCTGGGTGCGCGGCACACTGCCCCGGCTCCGCTACGACCAGCTGATGAGCCTGGGGTGGAAGTTCCTGACTCCGCTCGCGCTGTTGAATATTCTGGCTACGGGGTGGTGGTTAGTGGTATAGTAACCCGACTCCGAAATTCCGGCATAGTCTGGCAGGGCACTTTACCAACAAGGAGGAAGTGTTATGACTGAGAATGTGAACGCAGCAGACAGGCATGGCCACACACCGCTGATCGAGGCGTCAAAGTCCGGCGACCTCGAACTTGTCAGGGATCTCATCCACTGTGGGGCCGAGGTGGATGCGAGGAGCAACAAGGGCAAGTCAGCCCTGCATTACGCCGCAGCCAATGGCCGCGCGGGGGTTATCAAAACGCTTCTTGAGAGCGGGGCGACCGTTGATGCCCGTGACCGGGACGGCCATACTCCGCTGATGCTGGCAGCCAATTACGGCTGCAACGATTGTATCGGCCACCTGGTCGATTACGGCGCCGACGTGAGCGCCAAGACCCTGTGCGGGAACACCGCCCTGGTCTATGCCGAAACCAACAACCATCCGGAAACGCTCGATCTTCTGAGGAAGCTGCAACGGGCCAAGACAGCTGCGTAAACGCCCGTTCGAGCGCCGGATCGATGCCCGTGCCACATTGCCGGGCCAACATGGACCCATGCGCTTCATATCCGATCTGAAGGCGATCGCCACCGGCTTCCGGACGACCTGGAAACATATTTTCCGCCGGCCGGTGACGATCCAGTATCCCGAAGAGAAGCGGACCCCCTTCCCACGTTACCGGGCGCGGATCGTCCTGACCCGCGACCCGGACGGCGGGGAGCGGTGCGTCGCCTGCTACCTCTGCTCCGCGGCCTGCCCGGTGGACTGCATTTCCATGCAGTCCGCCGAGCGGCCCGACGGACGGCGTTATGCGGCCTGGTTCCGCATCAACTTTTCCCGCTGCATCTTCTGCGGCCTGTGCGCCGAAGCCTGCCCCACCCTGGCGATACAGATGACCCCCGATTACGAGCTGTGCAGACGCGACGTCATGGACCTGGTCTATGAGAAGGAAGACCTGTTGATAGACGGTTGCGGCAAAGACCCTGATTACAACTACTACCGACACTGCGGCATCGGGGTGGTGAATCCTCGCGGCGGCAATCCGGACGAGGAACCGCCGGTAGATGTGAAGACATTGTTGCCATAAGAGCATTATGCGGTAGGCTATAGGCAATGGGCGATGGACAATAGGCCCAAGCCCTATAAATATGCAATAGGTTTTCTTGTTTAAAGATTTTTCCTTGTGCCTAGTGCCTTGAGCCTGCTTTTATGGAACAGACAGTTTTCTACATCCTTGCTGCGTTAGTGATCGTGGCGACTCTGCTTGCCGTAACCGAACGGCACGCGGTGCACGCAATCGTTTACCTTGCCACTTCGTTCTTCGGGCTGGCCGTGATCTTCTATCTGCTGGCTGCGCCGCTTGTCGCGGTGTTCGAGGTGATCATCTACGCGGGCGCGATCATGGTGCTGTTCCTGTTCGTCATCATGATGCTCGACCTTGGCCATCCGGAAAAAATGAGGATGCCCGGGCCTCTCGACTGGTGGCCGGCGCTCTTCCTGGGTTCTGCGATCCTCGTGTCCTTTGCTGTCCTGGCAGCGACGGCTCCTGCCCGCAGCGCTGCCGTGCCGGGAGGGGCGGGTATCCGCGAACTGGCCGTGACCATGTACCGGAACTACGGCATCGCGGTGGAAATCGTCTCCCTGCAGTTGCTGTTCGCCCTGGTCGGAGCGTTGTACCTCGGGAGGCGGAAATGATCGTGCCGTTCACCCATGTGCTCATGCTTGCCGGCCTCCTCTTTGCCATGGGCCTCGCCTGTCTCCTTGCCTGGAGATCCAACCTCATCATGATGCTCATCGGCATTGAGGTCATGCTCAATGCCGCCATCCTGGCTTTCGTGGGGGGAGCGGCCTTCTGGGGCAACTTGGACGGCCAGGTCTTTGCCCTGTTCATCATCGCCATGACGTCGGCGGAGGTTTCCCTGGCCCTGGCCATGGTCGTCTACCTTCACCGCCGGAACAAAACCGTTGACTCCGACCGGTTCAGCACCCTGGGGGAGTAGCATGGAATTTTGCCTCTCCCTCATTATCCTGTTTCCGATCCTGGGCGGCGCCCTGATTGCCCTGGCAGGCTCCGGGCTTCACCGCCGATTCAGCGAGCTGGCAGCCTGCGGAGCGGTGGGCGGGGCCTTTGCCGCTTCCCTGGCAGCTTTCCTCGGCTATCGCAATCCGGTAACGGTGCAACCGGGGCGCTGGCTTTCGGTCTTCGATCTGTCGGCGCCCTTCTCCCTTTCCTACGATCCCCTAGCGGCAGTGATGTGCCTGATGGTGACCTTCGTTTCCGGCCTGATACTGGTCTACTCTGTCAACTATATGGCCGGGGAAGCGGACCATGCCCGCTTCTTCTCGCTGATGAGCCTGTTTGTCGGCGCCATGCTGCTCCTGGTGCTGGCGGGCAATCTCCCACTCATGTTCCTGGGCTGGGAAGGGGTCGGTTTCTGCTCGTACGCGCTGATCGGGTTTTGGTACGGTGAAGAGAAGAATGCCACCGCCGGCCGGAAGGCCTTTCTCGTCACCAGGATCGGGGACGTCGCTTTCAGCATCGCCATATTCTGGCTGTTCACGCTCTGCGGAACAGTATCCATTTCGACCGTCAACGGCATGGCAGCCGCGCTGCCGGCAGGAGTGGTCACCGCTGTCGGCTTCCTGCTCTTGGGCGGCGCCATGGGGAAATCAGCCCAGATGCCCCTCATGGTCTGGCTGCCCGATGCCATGGCAGGCCCCACGCCGGTCTCCGCGCTGATCCATGCCGCAACCATGGTCACGGCGGGTGTCTATCTGCTGATCCGCTTTTTTCCCCTGATCGGTTCTTCCGCGCCGGTCTGCGCGGCCATAGCGATCACCGGCGGTCTCACCGCCTTCTATGCCGCTTCCTGCGCTCTTGCGCAACGGGATCTCAAGAGGATCCTGGCCTACTCCACCATGAGCCAGATCGGCTACATGATGCTGGGCGTCGGCAGCGGCGCCCTCACTGCAGCCACTTTCCACCTGGTTGAGCATTCGTTCTACAAATCGCTGCTCTTTCTCGGCGCGGGATGCGTGATTACCGCCCTGAGCCACGAACAGGACATATTCCGCATGGGAGGGCTGCGCAGGGCCATGCCCGGCGCCTACTGGCCGTTCCTGGCCGGCGCGGCCTGCCTGGCGGGGCTGCCCCTCACCGGCGGGTTCTTCAGCAAGGACGGCATCCTGGAGGCGGTGTTCGCCAGGGGCGGGCCCCTGTATCTTTCCCTCTATGTGGTGGGCGTTTTCACTGCCTTTCTTACAGTCATCTACACATTTCGCATGGTATTCGTTGTTTTTCACGGAGACGACCGGAAAATTCACGACGGTGTCCATTCCATGGAAAAGATCCTGGTGCCGCTGGCACTGCTCGGATTTTTCGGAGAAATCATGAACCTGCCGGCATATCTCGGGATGGGCAGCTGGCTCGACGACTTCCTGGGCTTCACGGGATCCGGGCATGGCCGGATGTTGCCGCGCCGGGTGGAAATCGGCCTGCAGCTGTTGGCGGCCGCGGTCGCCGTAGGCGGACTGCTGCTGGCACGCGCCCGTTACGGGAACGGCAGGGGGCGTGAAAGCGAACGGGAATCCAGTGACGGCTTCCGGGGATTCCTGGCCAATGGCTGGTACTTCGACGAACTGTACCGGGTTCTGTTCGTGGAACCCTTCCTGGGGGTTGCCCGGTTTCTCCGTGACCCGGTCGAGGAGGGAGTGGTCGTCCCTCTGCCCGACCGCATCGGCGCCAAGGTGGCCGACGGAGGGAGATTCCTGGCGAAATGGAGCTGCGGCAGGGTTTCCGTCTACCTGGCGAGTTTCGCCGGTGGCGGCGCGCTGCTGCTTGGATACCTGGCATGGTTGCTATTCTGATACGTTACGGGAAGGTCCTGTGCTAGACAACTATCCGATCCTCTCAATTCTCATCTTCCTTCCTTTTATCGGAGGGCTTGCCCTGCTTGCCATGAGGGAACATGCCGGCATCTGCCGTTTCGCAGCGCTTGGCGTCTCCTTGCTGGAACTGGTGCTGGCGGGCGCCGTGTGGATTGCAGCTCCAGGGGCATCTGCCGCTGGGGCGCTCCCCGGTTTCTTCCTGGTGGAGGACCTGCCCTGGATCGAGCGTTTCGGAATTCGCTATTTCCTGGCCATGGACGGAATCAGCCTGCTTATGGTTCTGCTGGGGGCTTTCCTGGTCACGATTGCCATACTGTTTTCATGGAAGAACATCACCCACGGGGTCGCCCGGTACCATTCCCTGCTGCTCCTTGCGACTGCCGGGATGCTGGGGGTATTCCTTTCCCAGGACCTGTTCCTTTTCTACATGTTCTGGGAACTGATGCTGATACCCCTGTTCTGCCTGATCGTATACTGGGGGAGCGGCCGTCCCTTCAGGGCTGCCATGCGGTTCTTCCTCTTCACCATGGGCGGTTCGGCACTGATGCTGCTGGCCATAATCGGGCTGCACCTGGCCCATGGAAGCGCCACCGGAGTCTACACGTTCGCCATGCCCGAACTGCTTCGCACTCCTATGACACCGCAGTTGTCCTGCTGGCTGTTCGCGGCATTCATGGTCGCTTTTGCCGTCAAGACACCCGTTTTTCCATTCCACGGCTGGTTGCCTGACGCTTATACGTCAGCGCCCGTTGCGGCAACGGTGCTGCTGGCGGGCCTCATGGCAAAAACCGGAGTCTACGGAATGCTCCGGTTCGCCTTTCCACTGTTCCCCCAAGCTGCCGCCTTTTTTGCCCCGGCATTGATGGTCCTGGCGGTAGCCGGTATCCTGTATTCTTCGTGGCTGGCCTGCGCCCAGTCCGACATCAAACGGCTGCTGGCCTATTCGAGCTTCGGCCACACCGGTTTCATGGTGCTGGGGGTTGCCGCCTGGACACCGGTGGCGCTGGCCGGGTCGGTCATGCAGATGGTGAACCACGGCATCACCGCCAGCGCCATGTTCCTGATGGCCGGGATACTGGAGGAGAGGTCGGGCTCGCGGCATATGGCGGGATTCGGCGGGCTCTGGGGCAGGATGCCGGTCTTCGGCGCTTTCTTCCTGCTTTTTTCCCTGTCCAGTCTCGGCCTGCCCGGCCTGAACAACTTCGTCGGCGAATTCCTCATCCTCGCCGGTACGTTCCGCGTTTCTCCCGTCGCGACAGTCGCCGCACTGTGCGGGATGGTCCTGGTCCTGATCTATTCTCTGAAACTGGTGCAGCAGCTCCTGTTCGGGCGCGGAAAAAACGCGGGGGACTGTGCCGACCTTTCCCTGCGCGAGAAGGTCATGGTCACGATTCTGGCAGCTCTGGTTGTTCTGCTCGGGATTTACCCTGCCCCGGTCCTTGACCTGGCCGGGCTTCCCGTTGCCCTGCTTACCGGTGGAAGGGGGGTATTGCCGTGACCTTTGCCGATCTCTGGGCAGCGCTTCCCCTGCTCATCATTGCGTCGGGGGCCTTGGCAATCCTGCTTTGCGGCGCATTCGCGCCGGGCCGCCAAGGTACCTGGATCGGCGTTGCCGCGGCCATAGGCGCTGCCCTCTGGGCCTTGCAGGCGCCGCCGCAAAACATCGCACCCCTCTTGGGGCTGGCTGCCACGCCCTTTGCCCGTTTCTTCACGGTCCTTTTCAGCCTGACTGCAGCCGCGGCGCTGCTTCTTTCCCACTCCTACAACGACCGGTGGGGAATCCGGGGCGAGGAGTATCCGGCCACGGTTCTGTTCGCCCTGTTCGGCATGTCGGTGCTGGCCGCATCCGTCAACCTGCTGACCCTTTTCCTCGGCCTGGAATCCCTGACGTTTGCCTTCTATATCCTGACCGCCATTGATCGCGATCGGCCCCGCTCCGTTGAGGCGGGGATGAAATACCTGCTCATGGGCGCTTCGGCAGCTGCGTTCATCGCTTTCGGAACAGCTCTTTTCTATGGGGGGACCGGCACGCTCGAGATCGCAAGTGCCGTGCAGCCGGTCACCCCTGAGGGAAGCGTTAACCCGCTGGTCATTGCCGGCTGGGGCTTCGTACTCCTGGGCATGGCGTTCAAGCTGTCCCTGGCGCCTGCACACCTCTGGACCCCGGATGTCTACCAGGGTGCGCCGCCGACAGTAGTGGCGTTCCTTTCCACCGGGTCGAAGGCAGCCTCCTATGCAGCCCTCATCCTGCTCCTTTACCCCCTTCAACATGGTTGGAGCTATCTTCACGGGCCTCTTTGGGCGCTGTCGCTCCTGTCCATGGCGATCGGAAACCTGGCTGCGCTGCGACAACATAACTTGAGGAGAATGCTTGCATACTCCTCCATAGCCCAGATGGGCTACGTGGCCCTTGCAATGCTTACCGGAACGGCCGAGGGCTTTGCCGCGGTGATTTTTTATCTCGTCGCTTATACCGCCGCGAACCTGTCGGCTTTCGGCGCAGTCGCGTCACTTTCGGGTGAGGGTTTTGCAGCCGAGGAGATCGATGGCCTGAGGGGTATGGGCAGGAGCCGGCCGTTTCGTGGCGGGATACTTGCCCTTGCCTTGCTGTCGTTGGCCGGGATACCGCTGACGGCCGGGTTCATGGCCAAATTCGGGGTATTTGCCGCGGCATTCAGAGGCGGGGAGATCGGGCTCGCCGTAATCGGGGTAGGCATGGCGGCCATCTCGGTATATTATTACCTTCGCGTCGCTTCGATACTCTACGGGAGGACTCCGGAAACGCCTGTGAGTGTGCCAAGGCTCGAAAAACAGGAGGCGCTTGCCCTTGCCGTCACGGGGTTGGCAGTGGTTTTCCTCGGGGTTTTTCCGGACCGCCTGTTACAGGTCATACGGATGCTGGTCGAAAGGTAGGCAGTTTCCGGATCGGAAAGGGTGCTTTTGATTCGGCCGATGGCCTCACCCTGACGGGCAGCCCTTGCTGTCCAATCCGGTGAGTCTGGATTGTCCGCCCTGGCTGTGTCAATCTGCGGGCTTGCTTGTGCGACGTACTAGAGTACGCCTCCGCGCAACCCCTTTGATTTCCTTGCCAGAACGAAAAATCCCCTCTTTCCGATCCGGAAACGTAACCGGTGCCCATCCGGCCTCATTGAGACTTTTTGGACGGAGGCCCTGTGTCCGAATCATGCCAGGTATGCTCGGGTAATGCTCCCTCATCGCGAACACAGCGGAAATGCATGGGAATCGGCCCAGAAATCAATTGACAGGGTTGCCGTGTCTTGATAGGTTAAAAGTTACCTGCTGAATCAAAAATGCTGATCGTTCAACGCTGGGGGAGTTTCGACTGAGAGTCCGTTTCAGATGATGCGGGCAACCCTTTGAACCTGATCCGGGTAATGCCGGCGGAGGGAAGCGGGATTCGGGCATTCTGCCCTGCTCCAGGCCGCTTCCGCGGCTTTTTTGCTTTCCCGTGCAGCTCATGGCCTGAACAGTTTGCGGGAGGACGACATGGACATAATGTTAAACGGCGAATCGAGGAGCGTGGCCTGCCGGACGGTAACCGAACTGCTGGAACTGCTCGGGATCGACCCGAGGAGGGTGGCGGTCGAACTGAATATGGAGATATTGCCGAAGGCCGATTACGGGACAAGAGCGCTCAGCAATGGCGATCGGATCGAAATTGTTCACTTTGTGGGTGGCGGATAAGGGAAAGGAGCGGTAAGATGTCTGCGCAAACGGATAAACTGGTAATCGGGGGAAGGGAGTTTTCTTCCAGGCTCATGGTCGGAACCGGTAAATATGCCGATTTCCGGCAGATGGCCCGGGCTTTGGAGATATCAGGGGCGGAAATAGTCACGGTGGCCGTCCGCAGGGTCAACATATCCGACCGGGGCAAAGAATCTCTGCTCGACTATCTGGATACTTCAAGATATACCCTTCTGCCCAACACAGCCGGGTGTTATACTGCCGATGACGCAGTACGCACCTGTCGACTGGCGCGGGAGGCGGGATTGTCCGATTTCGTCAAGCTGGAAGTGCTGGGCGACGAGAAGACGCTTTTCCCTGACAACGAGGAATTGCTTAAGGCGGCGAAAATCCTGGTCAAGGAAGGCTTTACCGTCCTGCCGTACACCAGCGATGACCCGATCCTTTGCAGGAAACTGGAAGATCTCGGATGTGCCGCGGTTATGCCGCTCGGCGCGCCGATCGGAAGCGGCCTGGGCATTTGCAACCCCTACAATATCAGGATCATAATGGAGACGGTCAAGATCCCGGTCATTGTTGATGCCGGGGTGGGGACGGCGTCGGACGCCGCAGTAGCAATGGAATTGGGGTGTGACGGAGTGTTGATGAACACCGGCATCGCCGGGGCCAAGGATCCCATTGCCATGGCTGAAGCCATGAAGCTGGCAGTCATTGCAGGTCGCCTGGCATACCATGCCGGACGCATACCGAGGAAGCTCTATGCAACGGCCTCCAGCCCGCTGGAAGGAATAATAGGAGAATAGGGGCAGGCAATGGGCAATGGGCAATAGGCGATGAGCAAGGGGCGAAACGTGTTGCGGGTTGCCGGGGACAGGGATGTCGACTTCAACCTCTACCTGATCACCAACAGGTGGCAGGTGCGGTGCGGTGATCTGTGCACCGCTGTCGAAGCGGCACTCCGTGGTGGTGTCAGGGCAGTGCAGCTGCGGGAAAAAGATCTCTCTTCCCGCGAACTGCATGAGCTGGCTGCGCGGATGCGGGAAATCACCGGTCGCTACGGCGCGAGACTTATCATTAATGACCGGGCCGATGTCGCTTTTGCGGTCCGGGCCGACGGTGTCCACCTGGGGGGACACAGCATGCCGGTCCGGGATGTGAGAAAACTGGTTGGAGAACGTCTCATGGTCGGCGTATCCTGCCACAGCGTCGGCAGCGCATTGGCTGCCGAGGAAGGCGGCGCGGATTTCGTCACATTCAGCCCGATCTATGAAACTGCTTCCAAAATCGCATACGGCAGGCCGTTGGGCCCCGGGTTGCTGACAGAGGCTGTTGAACAGCTCCGCATACCGGTGTTCGCGCTCGGCGGGATAAAACTGGAAAGGATCAGCGAAGTGATGGGGCACGGCGCACGGGGGATTGCCCTGATCTCGGCGATCCTGGCAGCGGAGGATCCGGAACTGGCCGCACGCGAAATGCTGGCGGTCCTGGAGGCAAACACGCCGCGCTAAACGGACACGAGCTTGGCTGCGGCTGCGGATGCCCGGTGGATTGCGCCGAAAAACCGCTGCCGTGCGCCGGATAAGGTAATGGACTCAAAATTTATTCATCCAGAACTGCGATTCAACTCCTACGGCTCCTACCTGCGGCGCCGCTTCGGCTGCCGGGTGAGCAAGGTAGTGGTCGACGGCGGCTTCACCTGCCCGAACAGGGACGGCGCAAAAGGGGTCGATGGCTGCATCTTTTGCGATAACCGTTCCTTTTCCCCTGGCGGCGCCAGGGAGACGCTTCCGATCGAGGAGCAGCTCGAGGCTGGAATCGCTTATCACCGGAAGAGGCTGGGGAGCAGGAAGTTCATCGTCTATTTCCAGAAATACTCCAATACCTACGGCCCGGCTGACAAGCTGCGCGACCTCTACTGTCGGGCTCTCGCACATCCGGATGTGATCGGCATATCCATCGGCACCCGTCCCGACTGCCTCCCGCTCGAAACCCTGGACCTGCTGCAGGAAATCGCCCGTGAGCGGTATGTCTGCCTCGAACTGGGACTCCAGTCCGTGGATGATGAAATCCTCTCGCGTATAAACCGGGGACACAGTGTCGGAGAATACCTCAGGGCAGTGGAGTCGGCTGCCGGACGCGGCTTCCAGATCTGCACCCATCTCATCCATGGTTTCCCCGGAGAAACCAGGAAGGGTTTTCTGAAAACCGCCGAATTCATATCCGCCCTGCCGGTGGACTCCCTGAAGATCCATCAGCTGCACGCGGTCAGGGGTACCCGGTTGGCTGAAATGTTCGAAAGCGGTGAATTCGTTCCCCTGAGCCACAGTGACTACGTTGCCGCAGTGTGTGATTTTCTCGAATTGATTCCACCCGGCATTACCATCCAGCGTCTTTACGGTTCGGCGCCGCTTGCCATACGCGTTGCACCTTCCTGGAATCTTAAGAACAACGCCATGTGGTATTCCGTGGTTCACGAGCTTGCCCGGCGCGGCACGTGGCAGGGTTCTGGAATCAATTCCGGACGTATGGCGGTCGGTAGCCCATGAGGGACATCCTCCCTGGAACAGGACGGAACCATGTACTGTGACTACTTCGGATTCAGGGAACTTCCCTTCACCATCACTCCCAATCCCCGTTTCCTCTTCTTCAGCAAGAACCACCGGGAAGCCTACGCCCATCTGTTTTACGGCATCACCAACCGTTCGGGATTCATGGAGCTGACCGGAGAGGTGGGCTCAGGCAAGACCACGGTGATCCGTACCCTGCTGGAGCAGCTGGACAGAGACGACTACCGTACCGCCCTGATCGTCAACCCCTGCCTGTCAGGCCGGGAGTTGGTGCGGAGCATCAACCGGGAATACGGCTTGCCTTTCGAGGGTTTGAGCAGTTCGGAACTCCTGCAGGAACTCAACCGGTTTCTGCTGGCGGAGAACGCAGCAGGCCGGACCGTCGTACTGGTGATAGACGAAGCCCAGAACCTTGAGCCCAGGGTGCTGGAACAGATCCGGCTCATCTCCAACCTGGAAACCGAGACCGACAAGCTGATTCAGATTGTTCTGGTGGGACAGCCGGAGCTTGCGCGTCTCCTGGAACGGACCGAATTGCGGCAGCTTTCACAGAGGATCGCGGTCCGTTTCCACTTGAGCCCAATGGATGCCGATGATACCAGGGCGTATATCGATCACCGGCTTGAGACGGCAGGCGGCAAGTTCGCCGTTACATTCTTTCCGGCTGCGTTGACAAAAATATACCGTTATTCCGGGGGGTTGCCAAGGCTTATCAACGTTTTGTGCGACCGTTCCCTGCTCATTGCCTACGGGAATTCTAAACGGGTGATATCGGACAGAATGGTCGGCCTGGCAATCCGGGAGTTGCAGCGGCAGGGAGAGTCACGGGATCCGGTGTGGAAAGCCCGTGCGGCTCTGTGCCTGCTGCTGGTCGCCTGCTCCTTGTTCGGCTTCTTTATTTATCACACCAGGGGAAACGGTAGCGCCGGGGCAAGATCCGGCCGGCCGGCATCCACGGAAGCGAAACCCTCTCCTCCCTCCGGGGGCGTGGTACCTGAGCCTGCATCCGAGATGGAAAGCGCCCGGAGCGCTGTTGCGGCCATGTCCGCTCTCTGGGGGGGCAACGGTAAGGTTGCATGCGGACATGCCGCCGGTGGAGGCGGCTTGAGCACTTGCGCACACAGTGCCGGACTTGAGGCCACGTCTTTGAAGATGCGTCTGAATGCCCTGCGCAACCTGGACGTGCCCGCGGTTCTCGAGGTCAGCCGGCCCGACATGAAGGGACATCGCTATCTGGCCATGACAGGGACCGGCAGGGAACGGGTTTTCCTGGCTGTTCCCTTCAGGGGTGAAACGTCAATAAGTGAAGGGGACCTGCGGAAAATCTGGAACGGGAAGGTCCACATCGTCTGGAAGAATTACCGTGGCATACCTCTCAGGATGGAGCCCGGGGCTGCGGGCCCTGCTGTCGTGCAGGTCCGTATGATGCTGGAAAAGGCAGGTTGCCTCATGCCGGGCACAGGTACGTCATATAACGTCAGGATGACCACTTCGATGAAGCAATTTCAGCGGACCCACTCCCTGAACGAGGACGGAATGATGGGGGTGCAGACACTGATCCTGCTGTATCGGCACGGCGGCGGATTCCCGGTTCCCAGGCTGTCGACCGTGGAAAAGGGATGATTTCATGAGTTCCATTCTGAAGGCTTTGAAAAAGCTCGAGCAGAGCAAGGCGGTGCGACGCGAAAGCGATCATGACATGACTTGGTTTGTCCGCGGCGAACCCCCCGAACCGGCCGCCAGGCGCCGCTACTGGCCGATGGCCATGGCGCTGGTCAGCGTGGCGGCAGCAGCGGTTTTCGGCACTTACATGGTGATGATGAAATTTTCAGCTCCTCCCGGCCACGACGCGGCGGCACGGGCAACGGACGTGAAAGGCACTGCTTCAGCTGTGGCAACACCTCGGGATACAGCTGCCGTGGTGGCTGCGCCTCCCGCTAAGGCTGTGGCGTCCCCGGCTCCGTCGGAGACGAAAACGGCGGCTGTTCCGGAAAACCTGCAATCCAGTGCAACCAAATCCCGGGGCAAAGTGAAGCTTCCCCCGGGCAAAGCGACAGCCAGGCCCAAACCGGTGCTTGATGCAAACCAGGGCAACATGGCGCTTGGCGGTTCTGCCCGGCTGAAATCGCGGAAAACAGAAGCCCCCCGCATAAATCACTCGCCTGCCCCGGAACCTTCTGCCGCCAGGGAGCACCCTTCCCTTCATGTTGGAGGAATCGCCTGGCAGAAAGACAGCTCAAGCCCCATGGCGATCGTAAACGGCACGCCGGTTGCGGAGGGATCGACCGTCAGCGGCGCCAGGGTCGAGAAGATCTACCAGGAGCGCGTGCGCTTCTCCTACCAGGGACGCTCATTCGATGTGGGATTGGGCGCGTCTTCAAGCAACCGGTGACAGCGCCTGCCGGAAAAAGCCGCATGGCCCCGCCAATTGCCCCGGTTCGTCTTTCATCTCTCCGACGGGCGTGAACCTTCAAGGCACCATCTTCGCCACATGCTCCTGTAGGCTTGCTCCAGGTTGCGTGTGAAGCGGGGCGCATCGCACAGTGGCGATGCCGCCATCCGGTCCCGCAGTGAGCTGCGGAGGGCTTCCAGGCGGGGCAGATCGCCGGCCAGTGAAACAGCTTTTGCCACGTACTCCGCACGGTCTCCGGCAACCAGTTCAGGCAGGCCCGCGGCGGCAAGGTGGCTCAGGGAATGGCGTGAAGCGAACCTCTCCCCGCCGAGGGTAATCACCGGTACTCCCATCCACAGGCTCTCCAGGGTCGTCAGCCCGCCCGAATAGGGGAACGGATCCAGTGCCACGTCCACGTCGCCATACCGCTCCAGGAGTTCCGGGTGCGGAACCATCCCGCTGAACTCGATCCTGTCCCCCACGCCCCCGTCATCAAACGCTGCACGGTATCGCCTGCTTATGTCAGGGTTGCCGAGCGACTTCGTGACCAGCAACAGCCTGGCATAGGGCATACTGAGCAGCAACTCCGTCCAGAGGGAAATCACCCCGGGATTGATCTTGGCCAGGTTGTTGAAGCAGCCGAAGGTTATGAAACCGTTCTTGCATGCCGGCAGCGGCGCGACCGGCGGCGCATAGTCCGGCGGAGCGTAGCATACGTAGCAGTCGGGAAGCCGAACGATCTTTTCCGCGTACCAATGGTCGGTGCCCGCAGGTGTTTCGCGCTCATCGGAGACCAGGTAATCCATGGCCGAAAGGCCGGTCGTCCCTACATAGCCTGCCCAGGTCGCCTGTACCGGAGCCGGCTTTTTGCCGAAGACGAGGAGCCGGTTGCGCGCCGTATGGCCGGCCAGGTCCACCAGGATATCGATACCATCGGCACGTATCAGGTCAGCCACCTCATCGTCGGATTTGCCGAATATTGCCTGCCACCCGGCACTGTTTGCCCGTAATCTCCCGGTAAGGTCGTCACCGAAACTCTGGTTGGCATAGCAATGGATCCTGAACTGTCCCGGGTCGTGGCAGGCCAGCACTCCGTCCAGGAAATAACCCACGGGATGGCGGCGCAGGTCGCCTGATACATAGCCGATCCTCAGTTGCCTTTCCGGATCCGGATCGTTCGTCGGCGGGGGCATGACCTTGGTATTTGCGAGTTGCGCCTTCTCCCATGCTCTTGATTCGCGCAGAAGGTCCACAGGGGTGATTGCCGCATCGTACTGGATGTTCATGAGCAGGTTGCTGTGGGCGACGGCATGGTCCGGCTTGAACTCCAATACCCTGCGATAGCATGCAACCGCATCCGCAAGGAGGCACTGGTCCTGGAATGCAGTCCCCAGGTTGTAATGGACTTCCGCCATGTCCGGCCGGATCAGGAGGGCTTCATTGTAGCTGGATATGGCCTGATCCATGTTTCCCAGCTCTTTGAACGCATTGCCCAGGTTTACCAGTGCTTCGAAGTTCCGGGGGTCGAGTTCCAGCGCCTGTTGGTAGACGGGCACGGAATCCGCGGAATTTCCGTTGTCCCGCAGAGCGTTGCCCAGGTTTATCAGGAAGCTCGGGGACCCCGGTTCGAGGGACACGGCCCGGCGATAGCTTGAAACTGCTTCGCCCATCCGTCCCTGGTCCCTCAGGGCATTGCCCATGTTGAAATGGGCAAGCGGCGCATCCGGTTCAATGTCCAAAGCCTTGCGGTAGCAGGATTCGGCTTCGGCCGGCTTGCCCAGGTCCCTCAGCACTGCGCCGTAATTGACGTACACCTGGGCATCTTCAAGTGAGTCCGCAATGGCCAGTTCATAACAGGCGGCGGCTTCCTCCAGTCTCCCCAGGTCGCGCAGGGTCGCCCCCAGGTTCAAACGTGCCCCGGTGTAGCCCGGCTCGAGGGTGAGGGCACGTCCGTAGCTGGTCACGGCCTCATCCGGCCGCCCGGTTTCCAGCAATATGTTCCCGAGATTGTAGTGACAGACCGCAAGTTCCGGCCTCAGTTCCAGCGCCTTGCGGTAGCTGCATTCAGCTTCCTTGAGTTTTCCCATCTCCTTGAAGGCCAAGCCCAGATTGATGCGGGCCTCGGTGAGACGCGGATTTGCCGAGAGCGCCCTGTTGAAGTGCGCTGCGGATTCTTCAAATCTTTTTCCGGCCAGCAGGATGTTCCCCAGGTTGTAGTGAGCCATGGCAAACGTCCCGTTGATGGCTATTGCTTTACGGTAGCTGGCCTCGGCCTCGTCTTCCCGCCCCAGTTCCCTCAGGGTGTTCCCCCTGTTGGAATGGGCTTCGGCGAAATCGGGTTTTCCCGCGAGTGCGCGGTCGAAAAGTTCGAGGGCTGCCTGGAAATCCTGCCGCTGCAGTGCCACGACCCCCAAAAGATGGAGCGCCTGGGAATTGTCCGGCTGGAATGCGATTACCTGCCGGTAAATGCTCTCAGCAGTTTCCAGGCTTCCTGCCTGGTGATGTCGAATGGCGATGTCCAGCGCCTGTTCTATTTCCATTGCCTGGTGTTGGCCTTCCCGGTTCCGCGGAGCCGGTGCATCGGTTCGTGAGGCTGGTTTCTTCTTTTTCTTCATAAGAGTTGTTCTCCAGCTGACCCATAGTCTGCGCGGGATCAATTTCTACTGTATTTTCGAGAATTTTGCAAGGATCAACTGGGAAGTTCCGCTCCGGGTCCGGAGAGACGTTCCGGATGGACACCGGTTACTCACCTGATAAATCAATCAACCGGAAGGTATGCTTCAAGCTGCCGACAATATTGTATGTTTATTGTCATGACTACATCTGCTACGCACATCCCCCCGAAGCAGAGTACTCAGTTTTCGGCAAAAAAACGCCGAATAAAAAAAATTTTTCCCTTTAAATAAAAATATGTATAGTGCGTTCGCAGGCGCATTGACTTCGAGCGCCTTTTGCTGGCAGGAGGGCCTGGCCAAACAGGCTGTATGAGTATTTGGGCTACACTTCACTATATTTTGGCGGAGCCGGGAATATGCATACCATACTGAAGAAAGAGATAGTAACGGAGCGGACGTGGCAGATGCGGGTGAGTGCGCCGCTGGTGGCGGGGAAATGCCGTGCGGGGCAGTTTCTGATGCTGCGGATCCATGAGAACGGCGAACGTATACCGCTG
>JAYFNT010000034.1:0-4111 GCA_034933285.1 Geobacteraceae bacterium
GCACTTCTTGCCAGCCCACCTCCGCGTAATTCATCCCGTCTCCCCTGGTTTATCCCCGCTGCAATAAAGTCGGCATATCCTGCAATTGCGCTGCTTCGCTTTTTCGAAAAGCGTGTCAGCACTTCATCGACTTTCTGGACGGTATAATTTCTAAATCCCATGATCACAGCATGGCCGCTATATCGATACCTGTTGAGCTCTCCCAATTCTTTGACGATTCCGCAACGGACCGGATTCAGATGGATGTATCTGACCAGTCGAGAAAATAAGGCTCTTCTTCCACCAGTATACTCTTGTACCGATTCTGGAATAGATGCCCCTGTCTCTTGTGTCGCCTGTTAAAGGCTACGGCATGACCCGTCATCAATCGCGCCATGGTCTTTGACAAGGGCTTTTCGCCGGCGCGAAGAAGTAGATGGAAATGATTTGTCAGCAACGCCCACGCATAAAGATATGGTCCTTCGGGTCTCCCTACCGTTTCTGCCAGTCGGTTCAGGAATCCTTCACGGTCATGATCGTCGCGGAAGATTTCGCAGCCTGCTACCCCTCTCCCCATGACGTGCTGTACCAATCCCGGCACATGCAATCTCGGTTGCCTCGGCATTCCTTTTCATCCTTCGCAATTCGCTCGGATTTGTAAATAACCTACATAACCTACCTACGTCCCTTTATTTCCCGTCCCTTTATTTCCGTCCCTTTATTTCCCGGTTCTATCCTGCCATTCTCCGGTTCCCAGTGTTAAATAGCCCTCCTGCATTTGGTAGTGCATGTTGTTCTCCTGGCATGGTGGTCTCCGTGCTTGCTTGGCAAACCCGGTTTATTCGTTCATATGTATGGTGTCGCCCTTTATGTTTATCCCGGAAGGACCGAGGGAAATGGTGCTGTCGCCGCAGACAAGCTTTATTTCCATTTCAGCGGTCAGCGTGATGGTTTTTGCCGTCTCCGACGACGCTCCCGCAACCGTTGTGCTGCTGGAGCCGCCAATGGTCTGACCCTTGTTGTTCTTGATCAGGATGTTCCAGTCTTTTTCACCCTGCATGTAGATTTCCTCGGCGCCTTTCTTATCGTCGAAACGGAGTTCATTGTAATTGTCAGGACCGCCCTTGGGGTAGCTGCGGGTCTTGATGCCGCTCTGTGTCTTGTTCGCGGGGAGAGAATAATTAGGCATCTTGGCCGCGTTCACTGCGCTTCCCATGACGACCGGATAGTCCATATCGCCATTTATGAAGGAGACCAGCACTTCGTCACCGACGCGCGGGATAAACTGGCTCCCCCATGTCGGGCCGTTCCAGAACTGCATGACACGGAGCCAGCAGGAGCTTTTCTCGTCCCTCTTGCCTTCGCGGTCGAAATGGAATTGCACGTTTACGCGGCCGTACTTGTCGGGCCAGATTTCCTCGCCCTTCGGACCGGTGACGATGGCGGAGAGAAGGCCAGGAACCATGGGTTTGCATGAGATACGCTCAGGTCGAAACGTTACGTTCGCCGGTATTACTGAAAAACTGTTGGAGTAGTGAGCGCTTCCACCCGAGCCGTGTTCCTGCAGAATCTGAGGTTGTTCACCTTCATGTGCTGCCGCGTAGACGAAATATTCAGCATTGAAATCATCATGCAGATGATCCTTAAGAGTGAAAACGGCGCCCGGCTGGAGGCGTGGACAGGTACTGTCACCGTATCCACGCCTCGCTAGCGCCAGTATTTCTTCCAGGCGGATTTGCGACATTGTGTCTCCTTTAGCCGTTTCGCCGTAGGGGCCGGGATACTCATATACTTCATAATCCGTTTCAATTTCTGTTTCTTGCGTAGTTGTCAAATCTACGGAAGGCGTTTTGAAATTGAAGTTTTTTTGTAAAAGCTTTCCAGGACGGAGACGTTCGGAGATAACGAAGGAATAGATATTTTCTTCTTGCGCAACTAGACCGTTGGTTTTGAATGGTATGGCCGGACGCCCGGTGATATTCTGATAGAATGCGTCGGTGTCGCAAAAAACAAGAACATGCTTGTCTTTAAAGTGTTCGAAAAAATAGAAAATGCCCTCGTGTTCGAGGAGTCTGGAGAGATAGTGCAGATTGGTTTCCTGATACTGGATTGAGAATTTTATGAATATGTCGTCACGAGCGAGACGGAATTCGTACATGTCGCTTGCTATGTCCCGCTCATCGAGAAGGGTTGTGATTATTTCTTTGAGAGGTTTGTCCTGAAAGATACGGCATTTTTCTTCCAGTGAAAGGAGCCACAAAGAGGGAACCATCTGCGCTTCATAGATCTGGAGTCTTTCGGAAGTTCCCGCATGCTTGAATTTACGTATGATGCCGTGGAAATAGCGATCCCCTGACTCATCGTTCAGAATCGCGCCGACACCACCTACAACCGTCAGCAAGCCCTCTTGCAGTTATACATCCTCAAAGGTGATCTTTTCCATGCCGGCAAGCGTCAGATTGATAACAAAAGTGTCGGATACCGTTTCCTCGACATCAAAACCGACTACCGACAAGTCAAAATCAACGTCCAAAAGTTCAAATAGAAATTTTGCTTCTGAGGCTGGATTGAAAGACACGTGCGACTCCTTTCTTCTACTCATTATCAGTCAATCTATTTATGATAAATAAATTTTATAGGTATTGTTTCTTCTCTTGGCTCAAAGTTTCTTCCAGACAAATAGCGAATAAATAGGTTACCTTTTTTTGTAAAATGAGCTTCTTCAATGACTAAGACAAGAGCCGCTGTTTCAGAAAATTTTCTTTTTATTTTCATTATTTCTCTGCTAACATCATAAATACTATTGATTAATATATATGTTTTTCCTGCTCTCGCGATAATATGTTTATCGGCGTTAACAGCAAGAACAAATTCATATGGGGCAGAAGTGCCCTTTATTACATCATAAAAGATTGAATAACTGCATGGCGAACCACATGGTATAATCACCTTTGCCAAGCTGTTGTTATGCCATTTCACCGTTGGTTCAGGCAGATCTGATCCTTTATGTATCCATTCCTTCTTTCCGCCGAAACCTACTGCGTATATCCTACATTCGCGCGTATATATACTGGATTTATGAAGTTCGTTCTTACACTCCCATACGATCCTTTTTTTATTATCAGGTGATATTTTACAATTGGAATCACTGTAGGCATAATGTGGATGAAATACAAAAAAGCTGAAAACTATTATTGTTACACAGATGCCAATTATTTTATCTTTTATTAATCCTTTTGTTTCTTGCCGTTTTCTGTTTTTGTTTAGGCTTTGTCTTAGGTATTGTCTTATATTTGTAAAACTTAAAATCATCTGTTGCCTCCAATCCATCCACCTTCACTTCTGTTAGCATTTTACTACTTGCCCAATTAGGTTTATTTCAACCTAATGCCTTTTGAGCTTTTGGACTAAAATAGAGGATTGCCCCATACGTGTTATCAGGATCTTGCCTTTTGTATACAGGCTCTAATACTTCCACCATTCTATCAATTAGCTTGTCAGATAGTTTATCTTTTGAGTTGTTGTAAAGATATTTTTCCGCAATATTAAATTGCTTTATTTTGTACGCTTCGAATGCGTATTTTTGAGTAATTATCGCTGTAACAGTTTTCAGCTTCGACCACTCCTTATTTCCAACTCTATTCATTATTACATGCCCCACTGCTCTCCATGCTGATTCGCTATTGCTATTTGCTTCACCATAAACAATGGCTACAAACAGTTTGAATTGATCGTCCGGAATAACACTTTTTGAGCTAGGGGGGAAATTTTTGGCTTTACTATCTCCACTTGTTTCAAATCTTTTACCTCCTCCAGTGTGATTTCTTCCTTGTGCCATAGGAGCTTTTTTCCATTTCGTCATCAATTCCTCCCACATTCCTTCATATCTCAGAGCACGCACCGATCCCCCATCCTCGCCGGCCATTCGAACCGGTATCCTCTGCCGACTTCCTCAACCATAAGGCGTATGAAGCAGTTCTGCGTTACATACCCTCCCAGGAACCGTTCCAGGACTGAGCTGAACAGATACAGGTCACCCGGCCCGGCAAAGTTGTCGCCGCGCAGCTTCAGGCGCACGTCATAGCCGCGATATATGCCGCGGCCTATCAGCCGGTCGGTCGGTTTCACCTCG
>JAYFNT010000035.1:0-64266 GCA_034933285.1 Geobacteraceae bacterium
GCCTGCCCCTTCGATGCCAGAACTTTCGTGATCGCGGCGGTAAGCGTCGTCTTGCCGTGGTCTACGTGACCTATCGTCCCTATGTTTACATGCGGCTTCGTTCTCTCAAATTTCGCCTTGGCCATCTGGGAATCCCTCCTCCGTCAGTACCTTGTACTGCTATTTGTACTTTATAATTTTTTTTCGGTGATGCAACCGGGTAAATACTGAAAAAATGGAGCCCACAATCGGACTTGAACCGATGACCTCTTCCTTACCAAGGAAGTGCTCTACCGCCTGAGCTATGTGGGCGTCATTAAATTTGGAGCGGGAAACGGGACTCGAACCCGCGACCCTCAGCTTGGAAGGCTGATGCTCTAGCCAACTGAGCTACTCCCGCACTCCGTACGCCTGAAGTTTTTTGAAGAAAACGGGTCTCGCGCCACCAGTCCATGCGACCAGCGTCTCCTGGGTGGAAGCAAGCGACCATTTTCTTCTGCAGTCCGTTAATGGTGGAGGGGGGAGGATTCGAACCTCCGAAGTCGTCCGACGACAGATTTACAGTCTGTTCCCTTTGGCCACTCGGGAACCCCTCCAGGGTGAAAAGCACTGCTGCTATTTTGGAGCTGGCGATGGGACTCGAACCCGCAACCTGCTGATTACAAGTCAGCTGCTCTGCCAGTTGAGCTACGCCAGCACGCAAACGATCAAGCCCTGCCCGTTTCCGCCCCGTTGCCGGAACGAAAAGCGAAGATATTCCTTATATCCGTCTCAAGGATTATTGTCAAGAAAATTTCTTTGGGCCAGGAGCAAAATTTTGTGGGCAGGTTGAAAACCTGCCCCTACAGGATACATTGATATCTCTACCGTCTTTTCCCCGGCCTCTTTCCGCCTTTTGTCACTGCCATGCCGCTCTGCCTTTTGGCCCTCGCCGCCGCACTTCCCAGAAGCTGCGGCGCGAGGTCCTCCCTGCCGATGGCCGCCAACGCCTCAAGCACGTATCGCCGTTCTTCACGGCGACCGTACAGGAGCAGCGATTTCTGCAGCCGCTTCTCCCTGTCAGTTTTCGCGACGTAAACCTGCTCCCCGGTAAAGGGATCCATTCCCGTGTGGTACATGCAGGTCGAAAGCGTTCCGGGCGTAGGCGTGAAATCCTGGACCTGCTCCACGTTCAGCCCAAGACGCTTGAGGGTGAGAGCTGTTTCGGCCATGTCCGCCAGCGAGCATCCCGGATGTCCCGACATGAGGTAGGGGACAATGAACTGCTTTCTGCCCAGACGAAGGCTCTCCCTTCGGAAGTATTCCAGGAAACGCTCGAAAACCTGCCGCCCAGGCTTTCCCATCCGGGCAATCACGGAATTTACAAAGTGCTCCGGCGCGACTTTCAGCAGGCCGCCGACGTGATGCGCCAAAAGCTCGCGGAAATACTCCCGTTGTCTGTCGAACAGTTCATACCTGACGCCCGATGACACCTTGACATGGGCGACACCGGCGATCCCGCGCACTTTCCTGAGAAGGCCGGCGCATTTCCGGTCTCCCAGCTGAAGATGGGCGCAAACTTCCGGATACAGGCAGCTGGCCCTGCGACAGGACTCGCCGGCAGCGCGGCTGTCGCAGCTCATGCCGTACATGTTCGCCGAAGGCCCTCCTACATCGGTTACAGTGCCGTCAAACCACGGCATGGCGGCCAACCGTTCTATTTCAGCCACGATCGACGCCTGGCTGCGAGACTGCACTATCTTGCCCTGATGATGCGTGATTGCACAGAAGGAGCAACCGCCCGTGCAGCCCCGGTGCGTGGTAATTGAAGCTCTGATCTGAGTAAATGCGGGAATCGGCTCCCGGTAAGCAGGATGGGGAGCCTTGGCAAACGGCAGCCGGTAGATGTCGTCCATTTCGGTTTCCGTCAGGGGCAGGGACGGTGGATTGCACACCAGGAAACGATCACCGTGTTTCTGGACCAGCGCCGAGGCATTCCAGGGATTCAACTGTCTTGCAATCAACCTGAAGGCTTCGGCAAAGGCATTCTTGTCAGCGGAAACCGCTTCAAAGGAAGGAATCTCGATGAACCCGGACGGCAGCGGGCTGTCGCCACGGGAAGTCCGTATACAGGCAGTCCCCCGTATGTCGGTGATCGCGGACACCTGCTCGCCCTTGGCCATCCGGCCGGCCAATTCCAGGAGAGGGCGCTCCCCCATGCCGTAAACCAGCAAATCCGCTTTTGAGTCGAACAGTATGGAGCGGCGCACCCGGTCTTCCCAGTAGTCGTAGTGGGCGAAGCGCCTGAGGCTGGCTTCGATGCCACCGAGGACGACCGGCACATCCCTGAATGCCTCTTTAAGCCTCGCAGTATAGACGATGGTGGCCCGGTTGGGCCGTGAGCCGTGCCTGTCGCCCGGAGTATAGGCATCATCGTGACGCAGCTTGCGTGCCGGCGTGTAATGGGCGACCATGGAGTCCATGGCCCCGGCGGAAACGCCGAAAAAGAGCTTCGGACGCCCAAGGGCAGTGAAGGACTCCACCGATCTCCAATCGGGCTGGGCTATTATG
This sequence comes from Geobacteraceae bacterium, assembly GCA_034933285.1. Classification (GTDB taxonomy): domain Bacteria; phylum Desulfobacterota; class Desulfuromonadia; order Geobacterales; family Geobacteraceae; genus RPRC01. Next base: position 2,530 of record JAYFNT010000035.1, read on the forward strand.
CCGACCCTGAAGCCGTGTGCTTCCATCAGGCGGGCCAATAGCGGCACGCCGAAGGATGGGTGGTCCACATAGGCATCACCGGACACGAAGATCACGTCCAGTTCGGACCAGCCGCGTTGATGCGCCTCCTGCTGCGAAACGGGAATGAACGCCATCAGGGGAAGAGCGGCAGGCTATCCAGCCCCAGGTTCTCCGGAAATCCGTTCATGATGTTCATGTTCTGCACTGCCTGGCCGGAGGCGCCCTTGACCAGGTTGTCGATGGCGGAGATCACCACGACCCGACCGGTGCGCTTGTCGGCCACCAGACCGATGTCGCAGAAGTTGGAACCGCGAACGTGTATGGTCGAGGGAAGGGAACCTTCAGGCAGCACCCTGACGAAACCCTCGTTCCTGTAATGCTCCCGGTAGAGTTCAAGCAGCCGGGAGGTAGTCCATTCTCCGGACAGAGAGGCATAAATGGTGGAGAGGATTCCCCGGTCCATGGGAACCAGGTGGGGAGTGAAGGAAATGGTGACCTTCGAGCCCGCCAGCAGCGAAAGCTCCTGCTCGATCTCCGGGGTATGCCGATGCGCGCCCACTCCGTACGCCTTGAAGCCCTCGTTGACTTCGCAGAACAGGGTATCGACCTTGGCGCCCCTGCCCGCTCCGCTGACCGCCGACTTTGAATCGGCGATAATGGTTGCCGGGTCAACCAGTCCTTTTTTCAGCAGTGGGGCCAAGCCGAGGATAATACTGGTCGGGTAGCAGCCAGGGTTACCCACCAGGTCCGCCTCGGCGACAGCCTTGCGACGGATTTCGGGGAGACCGTATACCGCCTTGTCCAGCAATTCCGGGTTCATGTGGGGCTGATACCAGGCTTGATAGACCGACGCATCCCGGAAACGGTAGTCGGCGGAAAGGTCCACTACTTTCTTCCCCAGCTTCAGGAAGGTCGGGACCACTTCCATTGCCGCCTGGTGCGGCAGTGCGGTAAAGATGAAATCGGCCTTCTCCGCCACCCCCACCGGCTCAAGGTGCTCCAGGACCTGGTCGTAGCGGTCCCGTACCGACGGGAATATGTCCGACACCTTCTTGCCCGCGCTTCTCTCGGAAGTCACGCAGGTGACCGCCACCTCTGGATGGCAATAGAGTATGCGCAAGAGTTCGACGCCGGTATAGCCGCTCGCGCCTACGACTGCAGCTTTCAACATGGGACACCTCCGGTGGAAACTTATTCTTACGACCCCCTCACCCGGCCTGCGGCCACCCTCTCCCTTGAGGGCGAGGGAATATCTGCCCCTCTTTTATTTGAGGAGAGAAGGCCTGAATATCTACCCTCTCCATTAAGGGAGAGGGTGGTGCGGTGCACCGGGTGAGGGGGTCAAAACCCGTATCGGGTTGACTAGACGCACAAAAGGGGGCAATCCTTCGGATCCCCCCCTCCATGCTTGGAACATGCAACCGGTCTGCGAGCGTATTAACGCTTGGAGAACTGGAAGCTCCTGCGGGCCGCAGCCTTGCCGTATTTCTTTCTTTCCTTGACGCGCGAATCGCGGGTGATGTAGCCCGCCTTCTTCAGGACGCCGCGCAGCGCCGCATCGACTTCCAGCAGCGCCTTGGTGATGCCGTGCTTGATGGCGCCGGCCTGTCCGCTGTCTCCGCCGCCCTTGACCGTTACGTAGATGTCGAACTTGTCGACGTTCTCGGTAAGTTCGAGGGGCTGCTTGACTATCATCTTGGAGGTTTCCCTGCCGAAATAGTCATCGATGTCCTTCTGGTTGACGACTATCTTGCCACTGCCGGGCTTGAGCCACACCCGTGCGATGGATGACTTCCTTTTCCCGGTTCCGTAGAAGGTTGCTGCTGCCATATATATTCTCCTGATGCTATTGGTATTTGGACGGAATTAAACCTGCAGCGCCTTGGGCTGCTGGGCCTTGTGGGGATGGCTCCCGCCGGCGTAGACCTTGAGCTTCTTCAGCATCTGGGTCGCCAGCTTGTTCTTGGGAAGCATGCCCTTGACCGCTTTCCTGATCAGCTCTTCAGCCTTTTTCTCCATCAGCTTTCCGGCCGCAATGGACTTGATGCCGCCGGGATAGCCGGAGTGGCTGTAATAGATCTTGTCGGACAGCTTGTTGCCCGTCAGGGCTATCTTCTCGGCATTCACCACGATCACGAAATCCCCGGTATCGACGCTGGGCGCGAATATGGGCTTATTCTTGCCGCGGAGCACGGTAGCGATACGTGTTGCCAGCCTGCCGAGGACCATGTTGTCTGCATCGACAACATACCAGTCCCTGGATATGTCATTCGTTCTGGGAACCTGCGTTTTCATTGAAACCTCACTGCCTTATAGAGAAATGGAATTCAGAGAAACACTGAAAGCTGATAAATTAGTTCATGCTCCTTCCCTTGTCAAGGAAATTTTCACTTTCCCAGGCCGGATCGTCCATTTTTCAGTAGAACACCTCCACGAGGCACAGCCCCTGGGGAGGGGCGGTAACCCCGGCAAGACGCCGGTCTCCGCTTTCCAGCAGTCGGGAAACGACTTCCGGACCCAGCTTCCCCCTGCCGATGTCCACAAGCGTCCCAACCATGATCCGCACCATGTTTTTCAGGAAACCCGATCCCACGACATCAATGGTTATAATATCGCCTTCCCGGGAAATATCCATCGAATCAATGCGCCGAACAGTGGTTTTTGCCGCGCAGTTGGCCGCTCTGAAAGCGCCGAAATCATTTTCGCCGATAAAGCAACCCGCCGCCTCAGCCATTTTCGGCACGTCGAGCCTCCCCCCAATCCTCCAGACAAAAAGCCGGCTCAAAGGAGAGCGCCGGTTTGTATTGAGGATGGTGTAGCGGTAATGCTTGGCCCTGGCATCGCGCCGGGGATTGAAGCCGGTCGGGGCTTCCTCTGCCTCACGGATTGCAATGTCCGGAGGCAGGATCGTGTTGAGCCCGTCGGAAAAGGCCCTGAGCGGCAGGCTTTTTTCCGTCCGGAAACAGGCGACCATGCCCTTCGCATGGACACCGCTATCGGTCCTTCCCGAAGAGCATATACGCACCCTGTTCCCCGTCAGCCTGGCCAGCGCTTCCTCCACCACCTGCTGCACGGCCAGGCCGTTGGGTTGGACCTGCCACCCCGCGTAGTTGGTGCCCTCGTATTCGATTGTGAGTTTTATCGTGCGCATAAGATTGTTCAACCTGAAGCAAACCCCCCTCACCCGGTGTTCCACACCGCCCTCTCCCTAAATGGAGAGGGCAAAAAGGCTGCCTCTCATTCATATACCCTCGCCCTCAAGGGAGAGGGTGGGCGCAGCCCGGGTGAGGGGGTCCATATCAAGGGCAACCGCAAGGGATTGCCCCTACGTTATCCTTTCTCAAAAGCAAGAAAGGGCAGACCACCCCGTGCCTGCCCTCTTGTTGGCATGAATCCCAATTAAACATTGGCAACCGCAAGGGTAGCCCCTACTTCAGATATTTCTTGATCAGTATCTCCGCGATCTGCACCGCGTTGGTCGCCGCGCCCTTGCGGATGTTGTCGGCCACGACCCAGAGGTTCAGGCCGTTCTCAATGGACTCGTCCTCGCGAATGCGGCCTACATAGGTCAGGTCCTGCCCGGCCGCATCCAGTGGCATGGGGTAGACGCCCTTGGCCGGATTGTCCACCAGCTTGCAGCCGGGAGCGTTTTTCAGCAGCTCGAACGCCTTGGCCACGGTGATCTTTTTCTCGGTTTCGATGTTGACGGACTCGGAATGACTGTAAAAGACCGGCACGCGTACGGTGGTTGCGGTCACGCGGATGTCGGACTCCATGATCTTCCTGGTCTCGTTGACCATCTTCATCTCTTCCTTGGTGTAGCCGTTGGGCTCGAAGGAATCGATCTGGGGGAGGCAGTTGAAGGCGATGCGGTGCGGATAGACTTTTGCCTCCGCCGGTCTGCCGTTCAGCATCTCACCCGACTGTATCCTGAGTTCGTCGATGGCTTTCTTGCCGGTGCCGGAGACTGCCTGGTAGGTCGAGACGATAATCCTGGTGATCTTGCTGAAATCGTGCAGCGGCTTCAACGCCACGACCATCTGAATCGTGGAACAGTTGGGGTTGGCGATTATGCCCTTTTTCGTATAGCCGGCTATGGCGTGCGGATTGACCTCCGGCACCACGAGTGGAACATCCGGGTCCATGCGCCATGCGCTGGAATTGTCGATGCACACCGCACCGGCCTTCGCAGCCGAAGGACAGAACTCCAGGGAGCGGCTGCCGCCCGCGGAAAACAGGGCTATGTCTATCCCCTCGAAGGCATTGTGATCCAGCAGCTCGACCTGGACCGGCTTACCCTTGTACTCAAGAACCTTGCCGATGCTCCGTTCGCTGGCCAGGAACTTTATCTTCCCGACCGGGAAATTCCTCTCCTCCAGACACTCGATCATCTGGTTGCCGACAGCGCCGGTGGCGCCGGCAATGGCGACATTCCACAGTTTTTTTGCCATTTTGTGCGGCTCTCCTCTCGTAGGCGGCCGGCTTTCGGCCAGCCAAGGCTATCAGCGATTCTATTTACAGGAAAGAGATGTTGTCAATAGAAAAGAAAAAAATAAAACAAGAGGGGGCGTCCGGGATGGCGTCCCCTCCTCGTACAACGCACGTCTTTTGCCGGCAAGGGCAACCACAAGGGTTGCCCCTACCTATCAACCCCCTCACCCGACGCAGAGCGCCACCCTCTCCCTTGAGGGCGAGGGTATAAATTTTCTCCTGTGCCCTCTCCATTTAGGGAGAGGGCGGGCGAAGCCCGGGTGAGGGGGTCTTCAGTGAGAGGGCCTGCTCTCCAGCTCAGCTCACCGCCTTGGCGACCATGTCCCCCACCTCGGTGGTGGAGTAGCCCATCTTGCCGGCGCTCATGCTCTTCATCTGCTGCATCACGCCGACCATGGCCGCCTCGACGGTTTTCGCCGCTTCCTCCTCGCCCAGGAAATCCAGCATCATCTGGGCCGCGCCGATGGCCGCCATGGGGTTGATGACGTTCTTGCCGGTATACTTGGGCGCGCTGCCGCCGATCGGCTCGAACATGGAAACGCCTTCCGGGTTGATGTTGCCGCCGGAAGCGATCCCCATGCCGCCCTGGATCATGGCGCCCAGGTCGGTAATGATATCGCCGAACATGTTGTCAGTTACGATGACGTCGAACCACTCCGGGTTTTTCACCATCCACATGGTGGTGGCGTCGACATGGGCGTACTCGCGCTTGATGTCGGCATAATCCTTCGCGCCGATCTCGTTGAAAGCACGCTCCCACAGATCGAAGGCAAAGGTCAGGACATTGGTCTTGCCGCACAGGGTAAGGGTCTTGTTCTTGTTGCGCTTGCGGGTGTATTCGAAGGCATAGCGCAGGCAGCGCTCCACGCCCTTGCGGGTATTGATCGAGGTCTGGATCGCCACCTCGTCCGGAGTGCCCTTCTTCAGCACGCCGCCGGAGCCGGTGTACAGGCCTTCGCTGTTTTCCCGGACAACGACGAAATCGATGTCTTCCGGCTTCTTGTCCTTCAGGGGAGTTTCCACGTTGGGATAGAGCTTCACCGGGCGGAGATTGATGTACTGGTCGAGTTCGAATCGCAGCTTAAGGAGAATACCCTTTTCCAGGATGCCCGGCTTCACGTCCGGGTGGCCGATCGCGCCCAGGAAAATGGCGTCGAACTGGCGCAGGTCGGACACCGCCGACTCCGGCAGCACCTCGTTGGTGCGCAAGTAGCGCTCCCCGCCGAAATCGAAATGGGTATACTCCATCTTGATTCCGTACCTTGGATTCACTGCTTCCAATACCTTCAGACCTTCAGCAACGACCTCGGGGCCGGTACCGTCCCCGCCGATCACGGCGATCTTGTACATTGGGCTCTCCTTTTAGCGTTGATGTCCGGGAAAACTGGTGAGATGGATATTATAGGATTGATGGGATTTGTCAATGGGTTGGAATGCACAGGCTAGAAGAAGCAAATATGACAAGCACAGGCCCGTCACGTACCCCAGCAAAGCCGGGGTTCAATATATTAATTCATGTAATGCAGATCACTAGTGGTTTTTACAGCACCTTCACCGTTAATATAGAACTTTCCGCCATATGGGTCTTTAGGAATCTTGTCAATGATGCGTTGGTCAAGAAGACAGTTGAGATTTTCAGGGTATCTTCCATTCTTTTCCTTGTATTCAGTCACTGCTTTTTCCAGATATAGTATTTTTCGCAAAGCTACCAAGCGGACTTCATTATCTTTGCGGAGGCTTTTGTCCTTGGTTGACTTCAGCATCCCTTCAAGAAACATGATGGCATTTTCAGTCCTGTTGCCTTGGTAGGCAAGGCGTGCCGCAAAAAAACCGAAAAACGGATCCGCGCCAGGCTTTTTTGATGCAATCATCAAAAACTCCGATGCTTTTCCGTTGTCACCAAGAAAATAATAGTAATTAAAGCCTACAAAAAAAGGCAACCAATAATCCCAATCACGGTACCGAATCCCCTTTTCCATCAAGATATTGGCTTCGCGCACCCTGTGGGCATCCCAAGTCAGAATGCTGTTGGCCAGAAAATAAGGATCGAGAAAATAGGGATCGAGGTCTGTGGAAGCCTTCAGCGTATTTGAAATCCAGGTATACTCCCATCCTTTTACCTTGCGATGCCCTTCACCTGTAATCGTACTGCCGTAAAATACCAGCGCTTTGAGATACTGAATATCAGCGGCAATGCCGTCGTATTCCAAGCTCGTAATCTTCAGGATCGGGGATGGCAGGACGGCATTAACCTCATCACCCTTAGGGAGATTCTTATTCACAACGGAAAGTTCCGACAGAATGGCCAAATATGCGGGGACAAGCACCAGCAGCAATAAAATCGGGAGAATCCGGCCGATGTTCATGGAAATTCCTTTTTTCTGAATATGAGACTGGCCGCCGTTACCACAATCGAGGTGTACACAGCCGAGTACAGAACGACTCCAATGATATATGAGGGGGCAATCGGCAAACCGTGGGCGGCCTGTAATTTTGTATCGAAAAAGGAAAGGTTGGGAAACAGGTAGTAGGCAGCCTGCACGACCTTTACGGTAATCGGCGACACCGTGATACCAACCGCCTGCGGAGCCTCCACCAGGGCTTTGACGTCATTCAGCGAAGAACCTATAATATATGAGATAATGGTGAGGATAAAGGTAAGAAAGGACGTGCTGGTAAATGAAGCGAACAGAAAACTTAACGCCGAAACAAGTATAAGCATCAACGTCGTAAATGCAAATGAAAGGCACACCAAAGGCCAGGAGAAGCGCTGGAAATAATGCTGATGGCCAAGTTTTATCATCAGCAAGGAAGCCGCTGCAAAACAACTGAGGATACCGATACACACGACAATGAGCAGCGTCACGCCGAGGAACTTACCAACGATATATTGTCCGCGGGATATGGGTTTGGCCAGCACCATATAGATGGTCTTGCGATCCAGATCCTTGGCCATCAGGTTGATTCCCACGAAGAGGACCAGTAGCAAACCGGAAAATGACACGGCAGACAGAGCCATGTCCACGGCAACCTTTCCGACATCCTGGCTCATCATGTCAGAAATGATGAAATTGGCGACCAGCATCAGAAGTGCGATCAACGAAATACCGTAAATGGACCTGTTCCTGATCCCTTCCTTGAAAGTTATGGCGGCAACCGGCCAGAGCAATCGCATAGATTATTGTACCTCCGACAATCCGACGGCGTTGACTTCACGCAAAAAAGCATTTTCCAATGTATCACCATCTTTTAATAGGTCGTGCACCGCAGCTGTAAGCCGCAGTTTGCCGCCGACAATGATGCCTACCTTGTCGCAGAATCGTTCGACGTCTGAAAGTATGTGGGATGAAAAGAAAACCGTCTTCCCCTTTTCTTTCAATTCCAGGATTATATCGCCCACCATCTTTCTGCCGATTGGGTCAAGACCGCTCATGGGTTCATCCAGGATGACCACTTCTGGATCATGAATCAGTGCCAGAGCCAATCCGGCACGTTGCATCATCCCCTTGGAATAGGTTCGCAGCGGCCTCTTGCGCGCCTCTAGGAGCATCACCTTGTCCAGCAGCAGCATGGTCCTAGCCTTAATCTCAGATTTTGTCATCCCAGAGGTTTTGCCTCCGAACCAGAGCAGTTCCTCAGCGGTCAGATAATCATAAAAATACGGATTTTCCGGCAGGTATCCGACATAACTCCGCACATTTTTGTCTCTGACATCCTTGTCCATGATCGTTGCCTGTCCGCGATCCTGGCATATCAGGTTGATTAGTATTTTGATTGCCGTTGATTTTCCCGCACCGTTCGGGCCAAGAAAACCAAAAACTTCGCCCTGTTTAATATTCAGCGAAACATCTTGGAGAGCTTTGACCCTTCTGCCCGCAACACCCTCCCTAAATTCCTTGGAAACGTTTAAAAACTTTATCATTCAGAATCTCCGGCGGAACACTAAAAGTCGGGCCGCTAAAGCGGCCCGACTCGTATATACATCGATGATGAGCAAATCCGCTACATGGCAACCCACGGAGCAGCAAGCAATACCGGATCAATAACGTTAGGCACAGAAACACCGACATTGGCAATAAGTAATTGTACGCCAGGTGCGTTGTTGGCCGCGTCGAAGGTGCTGTTCTTATAATTGGTGGTTGAATCACTGTCAGCAGCATAGGTGGTGTCGCCCTGAAGATGCTTCGCAGAAATCCTGAACGATGTAGGTACTTGACCGGCAATAACAGCTTCAGCGTTTGCGACCAAGGAGACATTGTTACCAACCGCAATTTGAATACCACGATTTACGCTGGCTCTATCATCCAATTGCAGCGTAGGTACGTTACCACCAACCGCCGCAGTTACAAGTGCTCCGGGACCGCCGTTACCACCTACGTTCCAAACCATCGGATTAGCAGAAGCTTCCATTGCAGACACGCCATACCCCTGCCATTCAGCAAAGAGGGACTCCTCGGAAGTGCGGCTGTTCCTCAAATCCGAAGAGGCAGTGGAGTTGTACCCCTGGATCCGGTACTTTGCGAACTGCGGAATGGCGATGGCCGCCAGGATACCGATGATCGCCACAACGATCAGCAGCTCGATGAGGGTGAAGCCTTCTTGCTTTCTGAGTTTTGCCAACATGTTTTACTCTCCTTTCGCTCTGTTGCTTGGTTTTGGAGTCTTCCGGTTCGCTCTGATCCCGGTTTTCCTCGTGAATTGATGATGCCTATCTTCTAGCACCATTTATGCCAAACAACAGAGAAAAGATTGAGGCTGGTTTCTTCATGGGAAATGCATTGATCAACCTAACGTAGGGGCACCCCCCTGTGGGTGCCCGTGTAAATGTAATCAGTGCAGGCACGGAGGCCTGCCACTACGAAATCAACCTGTTCACCCCCCTCACCCGGGCTTTGCCCACCCTTTCCCTTGAGGGCGAGGGTTTGTCAGTATGACCCTCTCCATTAAGGGAGAGGGTGGTGTGCAACACCGGGTGAGGGGGTTCATAAAATAAAAATCTTGCTTTATTGGTTAGCGCGTTAATGATTGCCACCCACCCCAGATGGCATTAGTGACAATTTATGTCAGATCGTGCTGCCGCAAATTGACTCCTTGACCAGGAACGTCACTCGTCATCCATGCCGAACTTGGCAAGGCGGTAACGGATGGAGCGAAAGGAAAGCCCCAGGAGTTCCGCAGCACGTTTCTTCACCCCTCCGCAGCGCTCCAGTGCCTGCAGAAGCAACTGCTTCTCAATGCCGTCCAAGTAGGCTTCCAGGTTCATCCCTCCCGGAGGAATCTCGAATCCTTCACCTCGTGGGACAATGCCACAGCAGTCGAGAACCTGGGGAGGAAGACAGTCTTCTTCTATACGTCGGTTTCCTAGGACGACACAACGCTCAACCAGATTCTCCAATTCGCGCACATTGCCCGGAAAAGGGTAAGCCAGCAAAAGCTTGAGTGCGCCGGGAGCTATCTGTTCTTCGTTACTCTCAGGGCCTGCATACTTTTTCAGGAAGTGCTCGATAAGAATGGGTATGTCATCCGGCCTCTCCCTAAGGGAGGGCATTTTTACCGCCACTACGTTGAGACGGTAGAATAGGTCCTCGCGAAAGCTCCCTTCGCGCACCTGCTCCTCCAGATCCCGGTTGGTGGCGGCCACAAGCCTCACATCGGCCTTCATGGCTTCCGTCCCGCCCACACGGCGGAATTCCCGCTCCTGGATGACTCGCAGGAGCTTAGCCTGGAGCATGAGCGGCACCTCGCCGATTTCGTCCAGGAAAAGCGTTCCGCCTTCGGCCTGCTCGAACAGGCCCGGCCGGTCGGAGACCGCACCGGTGAAAGCGCCTTTTTTATGGCCGAAAAGTTCGCTCTCCATCAAAGTCTCGGGAATTGCGCCGCAGTTGACCGCCACAAACGGTTTGGCTTGCCGCGGGCTGTTGTAGTGGATCGCCTTGGCCGCCAGCTCCTTGCCGGTGCCACTCTCGCCATAGATAAGAATGTTAGCCGTGCTGCCCGCGACCTTTTCGATCAGGCTGTAGACATCCCGCATCTTCTTGCTCTTGCCGATTAGGCCGCTGAAGCTGTAACGTCCCTTCACTTCCTCCTTGAGACGCAGATTCTCCTGTTTAAGGCTCCTGCGGTCAAGAGCATTGCGGACGATGATCTTGATTTCGTCAACATTGAACGGCTTGGCAATATAATCGTAGGCCCCAAGTTTCATTGCCTCAACAGCTTGCTCCGCTGTGGAAAAAGCAGTTACCATGATTACAGCTGTGTCGGGAGATTCCTCCTTGACCCGCTCCAGCAGCGCCAAACCGCCCAGACCCGGCATTTTCACATCGGAGATCACCAGGTCGTAATTGTTGGAAGACACAAGGGGAAATGCCGACTCGGCCGACTCGGCCAAGTCTACCGAATACCCTTCCCGCTCCAGGAGAATGCCGAGGAATTCCCTCATGCTCAGTTCGTCGTCAACTACCAGGATTTTCGTTTCCATAGGTCCTCAAAAAATAAATCCGCAAGCGTTTTTAAGGGTGGCTGCGCAACACCCTTTGCCCCCCTCACCCGGTGTTGCACACCACCCTCTCCCTCAATGGAGAGGGTACAAAGGAGAAAAGGCTATCTCAATACAAGCACTCTTCAGACAAGCATTCAGCTGACTTACAACTCGAGGTACATTGATTCCAATCCATACCCTCGCCCTCAAGGGAGAGGGTGGGCGCAGACCGGGTGAGGGGGTCTAGAGGCTCAGTGAAGCAGCCGCATATATCTCCTCCAGTACATGTTCCAATTCCGTCAACACCTCATCGTTCCAGAAACGCAGCACCCTGATCCCTGCACCCTCTAACACCTTCGTGCGTTCGGAATCATAATCCTTCCGTTCATCTTCAGAATGTCCGGAACCATCCAACTCTATTGCCAGTTTGGCCTCATTGCAATAAAAATCGAGAATATATCCACCAACAGGGTGTTGTCTACGAAATTTGAATCCGCAAAAATCACGATTGCGTAAAAAATGCCAGAGAAGGGCTTCAGCATCCGTCATTACCGCTCGCAACTCACGGGCATTATTGAGGATATGGGAAGGCAATGGCAATTAATGCTCCTAATTCATGTCTAGCAGGTTCGTTTATATTTATATTGCAAGACCAGCACGTCAAATCTGAAGCAGCTCTACCTCCTCTGCCCCCCTCACCCGGGCTACGCCCACCCTCTCCCTCAATGGAGAGGGTAAAATTGGGACATCTCACTTTTCAAACCCTCGCCCTCTAGAGAGAGGGTGGCGCTTTGCGCCGGGTGAGGGGGTCTTACGGGGTAAAGGGAAGTAAATTCAGACAAAGATCCGACAGCTTACTTCGGCAGCACAATGGTAAACTCAGTCCCCTTCCCCTTGACGCTCGAAACCCGGATTTTCCCGCCGTGCGCCTCAATAACACGGTACACGGTGGCAAGGCCAAGACCGGTTCCACCGGTCTTGGTGGTATGAAACGGCTCGAAAACCCGCTTCAGCTCTTCCTCATCCATCCCTGAACCCGTATCGGAAATCCTGATCAAAACCGCCCCGGCTCCATTGAATTCGTAACTGCTCCGGATTTCCTCGGCAGTAATGCTTATCATCCCTTCATCGGTAATCGCCTCGACGGCATTGACCAAGAGATTCCATAACACCTGGCGGAATTTGTCGCCGTCCACGAGCACTTCAAGTTTTTCAGGGCAATCATTGCGGATTACGACTCCCTCGAAACGGCGGTCTGCTTCCATCAGTTCGCGGATTTCAGCCACAAGCATGCCCAAGTTTACCAGCTTCTTGCTCGGATGTGTCGGGCGGGCGTAGTCGAGAAAATCTCTGATGAGCTTGTTCAGCCGTTCAGTTTCACGGACGATGATGTCAAGGAGCCTTCTGTCCGCGGCATCCACACTCCCTCCATTGGCGATGAGTTGCACCGACCCGCTGATGGCAGCTAGAGGGTTGCGGATTTCGTGGGCAATACGGGCGGACAATTCACCGATGGCAGCAAGACGGTCGGCCCTGGCAAGCTCGGCTTTCATCTTTATGAGCTGGGTGAGGTCCTGGAAGTCAATGATAACGCCCAAGGCGAAACCATCCTTGTCGGTGAAGGAAACCGACTTGAAGCCGATGACCATTTCTTCTCCGCTGCCCCGCTTATGCACCATCTCTTCCCTGGATATGTTGCCGATCCGCCCCATGAACGGCCCGAAGCCCGGTAGAATCTCGGTCAGGGGCCTGTCGTATGCCTCGGCCTGGGTCACACCCGTGAGCTGTTCGGCATAACGGTTGAACGCCCGGATCCTGCCGTCATTGGTGATCGTGAGAAGTCCGCTGTTGAGATTGGAAACAATGGAACTGTTGAGACGCTCCATTTCCTCGAAATCGATTGTCTGCTTGAGGAGTGCGGTTTCGCTGGCCCTCAGCTTGTCGGCAAGATACCCGGTAAGAAAAGCAGTGCAAAAAAACCCGAAAATGGTAACGCTGATTATGAAAAAAAATGCGCCAGGCTGAAACTGTTGGGCAGCAATGGAAGAAAGACCAAATGATGTCAGCTTGCCGTAGTAATGCAGGTCCATGAGAGCACCATAAAGTATCCCACAGAGGCCGGCGGTATAGAGAGTCTCTCTCCTTGAGAGGAGAATACTGGCACTAATGATGGAAAGCATGTACAGGAAGGAATAGGGCGAAGCAGCTCCGCCGGTAAGGAGAAGCAGCAGCGTAACGAAACCCAGGTCCCAGACTATCTGCAGATAGGTAAGGCATCGGTTAAGTCGGCTGGTTGCCCTGAGAATTACAAGGGCAAAAATGGAGACTAAATATGTGGCGACAACAAGTTGAGTGATGTCAGGCAGGATGTATTCGGGACTTGCCTCCGGACCCCGAATTCCCAGGATGGTGGTGGAAAGCAGAAAGAGCGAAACCACCACCACCCTGGCAAAGACAAAACGAGTCAGCCGTTTCTTTTCTTCCACCGGTTACCCACCGACTGCGCCAGCGATCTTGAAGATAGGAAGATACATTGCGATAACAAGGCCCCCGACCACCACGCCGAGAAACACCATCAGCATCGGCTCCAGCATAGCTGTCATGGCAGCAACCGCGTTATCGACTTCATCGTCATAGAAGTCGGCAATTTTTGAAAGCATGGCATCCATTGCGCCTGTAGCCTCACCGACAGAGATCATTTGGACGACCATCGGCGGGAACACCCCGCTCTGTGCCAGAGGCTCGGCAATCGTCTTGCCCTCGGAAATGGACTGGCGCACCTTCATGATCGCCTCTTCGACAACCACGTTGCCTGCAGTTCTGGCAACGATATCCAAACCATCGAGAATCGGCACGCCGCTGCTTACCAGGGTACCCAGAGTTCGGGTGAACTTGGCCACCGCGACCTTTCTGATAAGCGGACCCATTACAGGAGCCTTCAGCGCCATCCTGTCAAGGGTCTTGCGCCCGTTTTTGGTCGCATAGTATTTCTTGACGGCAAATATGAAAACAGCGATACCCGCTATAATAACGATGATATATTTTTTGACGAAATTGCTGAGCGCTATGACGACCTTTGTGGGCCCGGGCAGGTCAGAGCCGAAATCGGCGAACATCTTGGCGAATGTAGGAATAACGAAATAGAGGATGACACCGACGACGACTACCGCAACAGACATAATGGTAGCAGGATAGACCATGGCGCCCTTGATCTGCTTTTTCAGCTTCATGGACTTTTCGGTATATGCCGCCAGACGGGTCAGGATCGTATCGAGAATACCGCCGACCTCGCCCGCTGCCACCAGGCTGACGAAGAGCTGGTCGAACACCTTGGGATGCTTGGCCAAGGCATCGGCAAATGTGGAACCGCTCTCTACGCTGTCCTTGACCTTCAGCAGCACGTCCTTGAAGGTCGGGTTTTCCTGCTGGCTGGAGAGGATGTCCAGGCACTGGACGAGCGGCAAACCGGAGTCGATCATGGTGGCGAACTGGCGGGTGAAGATGACCAGTTCCTTGGTGCTGACTTTTTTCCCGAAAATGGCCGGCAGCTTGATTTCCTTGCTCAGCCCCTTGCCTTCTTCCTTTATGGAAATGCCGCCGAAGCCGAATTTTTTCAGCTGGGCTTCGACCATGTCCTTGGACTTGGCCTCCATCACTCCGTTCTGGACAGCCCCGCTCCTGCTCCTGGCTTCCCACTGAAATTTCGCCATTTTGTCCTCCCTTCCACTCAGTGTAAAAGAAAGCACCCCCGAAAGGGGTAACCTGTTCGCAAACCTATCGCAACGCCGCTATCTCAAGGGCTTTTTGGACGGCATTTGCCCGGCCGCCATGCCCATCATCTGCCGCAGTTCATCCGGGTCGGACGACCTGCCCATGGCATCGTCCAGGGTAATCATCCGCCGCTGGTAGAGGTTCAGGAGCGACTGGTTCATGGTCTGCATTCCAAATTTTTCCTGTCCCACCTGCATCTGGGAATAGATCTGGTGCAGTTTGTCCTCGCGGATCAGGTTCCTGATGGCCGGGTTGGGCACCATGATCTCCATTGCCATTGCCCTTCCCTTGCCGGATGCCTTGGGAATCAGCGTCTGGGAAAGAACACCCTCAAGAACGAAGGAGAGCTGGGCGCGAATCTGCGGCTGCTGGTAAGGCGGAAAAACGTCGACGATACGGTTGATGGTCTGGACGCAGGAGTTGGTGTGGAGGGTCGCGAAGCAGAGATGGCCTGTCTCCGCCAGTGTCAGGGCCGCCTCTATGGTCTCCAGGTCGCGCATCTCGCCGATCAGGACCACGTCCGGGTCCTGGCGCAGCACATATTTCAGCGCATGCTTGAAGCTCTTGGTGTCCGACCCCACCTCACGCTGGTTCACCAGGCAGTTCTTGTGGGGATGTAGAAACTCGATGGGATCCTCGATAGTGACGATATGGTCATGACGTTCACTGTTGATCCTGTCCAGGATGGTCGCCAGGGTAGTCGATTTGCCGCTGCCGGTCGGGCCGGTGACCAGCACCAGGCCGCGGGGCTTGTAGACGAAGTCGGCCACGATGGAAGGCAGGCCCAGTTCCTCGAACGACAGGATCTTGAAGGGAATGGTCCGGAACACCCCGGCCACGGCGCCGCGCTGGAGGAAAACATTCCCCCTGAAGCGGGACAGGCCCTTGACACCGAAAGACAGGTCCAGCTCGTTCTCTTCCTCGAAGCGGTGCTTCTGGACATCGGTCAGCACGCTGTAGCACAGCTGCTTGGTCTCCACCGGGTTGAGCGGCGGCATGTCCAGGGGCGTCAGGGCGCCGTCGACCCTTATCTGTGGTGGTGTGTTTACCGTGAGGTGCAGGTCGGAACCGCCCCGCTCGATGAGCTGCTTCAACATTTCATGCAAATTGGCCATGTATCCATCTCCCTGATGCTGAACATTCATGAATCGTATTTCGTAGGGGCGCCCCCCTTTGGGCGCCCTTTATCACGTAAAAACCTTCGCCCCTCACCCTGCGCTGCGCGCCTCCCTCTCCCTGATGGCGAGGGGGCAAGAAATACGTGCAAGGTTTCCGGATCGGAGACGAGGATTTTTTTGTTCTGGCTAGGAAACCAAGGGATTGCGCGGAGGCGTACTTCACGTACGTCGCACAAGCAAGCCCGCTGGTTGACACCGCCAGGACAGAAAAAGACCGTTCCCGGACGGAAACCGTTAGTCGTCCGCCATCGTCACCCGCAACACCTCTTCAAACGACGTAACCCCTTCCTTGAGCTTGGTGAGCCCGGACTGGCGCATGGTCTTCACCCCGAGGCGCATGGATTCGCGCTTGATCTCCGCGGTGTTGGCCCCGTTCAGGATCAGCTCCCGTATCTCGTCGAACATGGGCATTACCTGGTAGAAGCCGACCCTGCCCTTGTAGCCGGTGTTGTTGCACTTGGCGCAGCCCTTGCCCTTGTAGCAGACGAATGAGGACGCTTCCTCGGGAGGGCTGCCGGCATCGATGAGGGCCTGGACCGGAACCTCCTCCACCTCGCGGCATTCCGTGCAGACGCGCCTGGCAAGACGCTGCGCGGTTATCAGGTTGACCGCCGAAGCCACCAGGAACGGTTCGATCCCCATGTTGAGCAGCCGGTTGATGGTGGAGGGCGCATCGTTTGTGTGCAGCGTCGACAGGACCATGTGGCCCGTAAGAGCGGCCTTGACGCCGATCTCCGCGGTCTCGAAGTCGCGGATCTCTCCGATCATGATGATGTCCGGGTCCTGGCGCAGGAAGGAGCGGAGCGCCGCCGCGAAGTTGAGGCCGATATCTTCGTGCATCTGCACCTGGTTTATGCCGGCGAAGTTGAATTCCACCGGGTCTTCGGCAGTGGAGATGTTCTCGCTGGTCTTGTTCAGCTCCGCCAGTGCGGAATAGAGGGAAACCGTCTTGCCGCTCCCGGTAGGCCCGGTGACCAGGACCATGCCGAACGGCTTGTGGATCGCCTCCTGGAAATACTTGAGCGCCGCAGGCTCGTAACCGAGCTTGGTCATGTCAAGCTGGAGGCTGGACTTGTCCAAAAGGCGGAGCACGATCTTTTCGCCGAACAGCGTGGGCAGCACGGACACGCGGAAATCCATGTCCTTGCCGCCGCCCAGTTTGATCTTGATGCGGCCGTCCTGGGGCAGCCTGCGCTCTGCAATGTCAAGCTCCGCCATGATCTTGAGACGGGAGGTGATGGCGTTCTTCAGTTTCATGGGAGGCTTCATCACCTCGTAGAGAACGCCGTCGATACGGTACCGGACCCGGAACATGCGTTCGTAGGGTTCGATATGAATGTCACTGGCCTTCCGCTTGATTGCGTCGGACAGGATGAGGTTGACCAGCTTGACTACCGGCGCATCCTCCGTGGCCCGCTCCAGCGAGGTTACATCCACATCCTCGTGATCGGCCACCACCTCCATGTCTTCCAGGTCCAGGCCGTCCATCATGTCGGCCAGGGACGCCGACTGGTCGTAGAACCTGTCGATGGCGGACTTGATGCCGCTGTCCGAGGCGACCACGACCTCCACGTTGTAGCCGGTCATGAACTTGATGTCGTCTATGGCGAAGATGTTGGAGGGATCGCTCATGGCGAGTATGAGCGTGGAACCGGACCTGTTGACCGGGATAGCCTGATATTTCTGCACCACCTCCACGGGGATCAGCTTTACCACCGCGGGATCTATATCGAAATCGGCAAGATTTATGGAGGGAACGCTGTACTGCTTGGAAAGAAACGCCGTCAGCTCCGGCTCGCTGATATACCCGTCCTTGATGAGAATGGTGCCGAGCCTGAGCTGGCCGCCGGAGTTTTTCTGCTCCTCGAGGGCCTTCTGTAGCTGCTCCTTTGTGATCAGATTGCTCCGGACAAGGAGCTCACCCATTCTGCTCGGCTGCATGGAAACCTCAGTTGCCAGTTCTGGCAGTGTAATATACGGCTTGCGATACTATTTTGAAAGACCCCTAATGTCAAGATTTTGTTGTTGTTCAAGTTTTTTGAACAGCGCGTTTTTCATGACACCGGCCGGCGGCTCTTTTCCCGTCCAGAGACGGAAAGCCGCTTCGCCCTGTGAAACCAGCATTCCTGCGCCGTTGGCACATTTCAGGCCCATCCCGCGGGCAGCGGCAAGCAAAGGGGTTTCAGCCGGTGTGTAAACCATGTCATAAACCAGGAGTTCGGCGGAATGATCAAGAAAGGAAATACATTCAAAATTCGTGCCGTTCATCCCCACCGAAGTCGTGTTCACCAGGAGGTCGGTTCCAGCGGCATTCCTGTTCATATCATCTTCTTCGAGCGAGGACAAACCGTATTCCACCAGCGGGAAAAGCGCGGCGAAACGGTCTGCCAGTACGCGTGCTTTTTGCAGAGTCCTGTTGGCAATGACGATCCGTGATACACAAGCATTTGACAGCGCAGCTATGGCAGCCTGAGCCGCACCGCCGGCGCCGAGAAGCATGACGGCCGCGCCCCGTGGGTCGAATGTCAGATCCCTGACCAGGGAGTCAAGAAAACCGGTGGTGTCGGTATTGTGCCCGACCAGCAGGTCCCCGTCGCGGTAGACGGTATTGACCGCCCCGCACAGTTCCGCATCGGGAGAAACCCGGTCCAGGAAAGGGATGACCGCGGCCTTGTGCGGGATAGTGACATTGAAGCCCCAGACTCCGAGCCGTTTCAGCCCCTCTACCGCCACACCGAGATAGTCCGGCTCAACTGGAAACGGCACATACACGTAATCTATTTCCAGCGCCTCGATGGCCGCATTCTGCATGGCCGGCGAAAGGGAGTGCCCTACCGGCGACCCGATGATCCCCAGCACCCTGGTTTTTCCCGTTACATTCATGGTAGTTTCACGTTCCTTTTCCGGAGAATCCGCTGGACATCATCCAGCAGGTTTTTGTCCATGGCCGCGGCGGCCCGCAGCTCCTTCACTCCTTCCCGAATCATACCCCTGTCCAGCAAAGCCTTTCCGCCTTCCATCCTGCTGTATGCATAGATCTGGATCGCCTTCACCGAATCCAGGTCACGAAAGGCAGCAGTATCAACCCCCGTGCCCCTGAGGGAATAGACCTCCCACACGGAGGCGTCAACCGTGGCGGTCGCACCTGTCCGCCTTTTTTCCAGACCGTAGCAGATTCCCCGTTGCCTGAGGAAAAATCTCCGGTGCTCCACGGAATAGCGGGTGGAAAAATCGATAAAAACCGGCCTCCTGGCCAGTTGTTCTTCTTCGGCAACGCGGAGGATGTCTGCCAGCGGCCGCCTCCTGGTTTCAGCCTGCCGCAGTATGCTTGACCGGAAGAGCTTCGGAAAACCGTCCAGGTACCAGTCGAACTGGAGGTGGGGCACATGGAGCAGGACAAGGTCCTCACGCATCCGTTCCACCCCCTGCAGGTACCAGAGAGGGAAGGCGCCGCTGTCGCCCCAGGTGAACAGGGCAGCACCCGGGGGAAGCGACCTGAAGGTGTTCACCGCATAATCGTAGGCAAGGTAATTGTCATGCTGGTCATTGAAGCGATATCCGGCGAAACACTGAAAAAGGGGCAGAACCGCCAGCAGGGGCAACACCCCGAAACGCCTGAGCAGGGGGAGCATTTTTGCCATGCCGTCCGTCGGGAAAACCCGGGGGCGGGCCAGGGCAAACAAGCCGAGCCCGATGAACACTGCAGCCAGCAGATAAAGCGGAGTGAAAAATTCCTCGGTCAGGAAAATCATTTGTTCCGGGGTGTTCTGGTAACCGACGACAAAAGCCAGAAAAACCGCGACCGCAATTGCGCAGGAAATGATGAACTCTCCGATTCTGCGGTGATAGCATACCGCTCCTGTGATCAGCAGTACGAAGCCCACCGCACCGAACTCCCTGACCAGGTCGAACGCGGCAAGCTGGTTCAGGAACAGGGTCCAGTCCCGGTCCACATGCTCCATGGGATAGCCCTTGCGGAGGAAACTCCACATGAAGCGGGACAGGGTCTGAGGGTCACCCCAGTTGAGGATCGGTGCCCGGGTAGCTCGCACCGGCATATGGAGATAGACTGAACAGCCAACAAGGAAAAAGGAAACGGCAATCAGCAGCTCCTTGATCCGTCCGATAAGCCGCCAGTCGGTCGCCAGGACCAGGAAGGCATACGAGGGAACCAGCAGCACGATGGTCTGGTGCGCACCCAGGGCCAGGCCGCAGACAAATGCGCCCAGATAGACGTAGGCCGGTTTTTCCTCCCCCCTGAGGTATCCTTCCCTCCATTTGAGCAGCAGGAGGAAAATGACCGCTGCAAGGAATGACAGGAGCGGATAGGGCTTGTCGTGGTTGGACTGCAGCCACAGCCTGGGAGTGAAGGCGAACAACAGCGCGGCAGAGAGGCATGCCAGCCTTCTGATCCTGCCTGTGGCCGCAGAATCAGGGCCACCCTCCCCCGCTGCGGACAGGCGAAACGTGAGCAGATAGACCCCCAGGCAGGCAAGGGAAGCCGACACTGCTGTCGCGAAATTGACACGAAAAGCGATATCGCCGAATGGAAGGAAAGTGAATACCTTGGCGTAGTTGACGAACAGCGGGTAGCCGGGCGAATGGGGCGAGCCCAAAGAAGAAATGGCGGTTATGAATTCACCGCTGTCAAAAAAAGTGACTGTGGGCGCCAGCGTGAGAAGATAGACCGCCAGGGGCAGGCAAAAGGCGAACATGCCAAAGGCATCGATCCGGCAGCCCGTATTTTCCCGATCCGGGATAGCCCTATCCATGTCAGGCCCTGGTCTTCAGGCCGGTGAGCGACAACCGGTCACGGACAAGGTAATAGAGGCCCAGCAGGGTTATGGGGAAGAAGTTGACCGCATGGATTACCAGAGCCACGCTGAGCGCCTTTTCATCGGTCACGCCGAAGACGGTCAGGGCCTTGAAACAGGCGTAATGATATGTGCCTATATACCCTGGCGAAGCGGGGACCATGACCGCTATCACCAGCAGAATCATTATGAACAGCGAAGCGGCAGGCGGCAGGGATATGCCGAAGGAACGGAGCGCCAGGTCGATGGGCCAGACCGCAAAGGCCCACACGAGCGCCGACACCAGGACGAGAGCGGCAATACCGCGAAGACGGAGCGGCAGGCGGAGTCCGCCGATGAACGAACCGAGCAATGGTATGGCATGGGCCGAGACCCAAGCCGGGAACGGTTTGAGCAGCTTTCCGGCAAGGCGGACGGTCGCGGACGTATAACGTTTGAGCAGAATCATGAATGCGATAAGGCCCAGGAAAGCAGCAAAAGTAAAGTATCCCCCTGTGACCAGGGCGGTCCGCACGTCCTCTTCTTTTCCCGGGAACTGCAGGGTGATCAGCGTTATCAGAAGGATGCAGAGCACTGAAAAAAAGTCCAGCAGCCTGTCCAGAACCAGGGAGGCCAGCACCGTGCCTTTGTCGATGGCTTCACGCTCTCCGAGCAGGTAGACGCGAATGAGCTCCCCGATACGCGCGGGCAACAGGTTGTTTGCCATGTAGCCTATGATCGTCGAGGTGAAACAATTGCTGAGCGATGTTTTCTTCTCCCCCGACAGGAGCAGTTTCCACCGGTATGCTCTCATGTAGTAGCTGAACATGGTGGCTGCAATCGCCGGCACGATGAACCGCCAGTCCATTTCTCGAAAGGCCGACAGCAGTTTCCGCCCGTCCATGGAACGAAGCAGGATCGCCAGAAAAAAAACACTGACCCCCATGCCGATCCAGAACTTCCAGCCTGAAAGCATCGTAGCCTGGCGATTATTCACCGTTTCAGCCATGATAGCGAATCACCCCGCTGTTGCGCAGCTTTTCGCGGCAGGTGGACACATCGTGCCTGATCGCCTCCTGCAGCGCTTGGATGCCGGAAAACGCCCTCTCGTCACGCACGCGGTCGACAAAATACACCCGAAGCCTCTTAGCGTAAAGGTCGCCGTCAAAATCCAGCAGGTGAACCTCGACCGTTACCATGGAGCCGTGAAAGGTAGGGTTGTTGCCGATATTGCAGGCTCCGTCCCAAACACTTCCCTCCCCCTCCACCTTCACCGCATAAACGCCCGGTTCGGGAAGCAGCTCCTCCTCCACGCGGACATTGGCAGTGGGAAAACCGATCAACCTGCCCCGGTGGTAACCGTGCACTACCTTGCCGCCCACGGAAAAATTGCGGCCCAAAAGACGCACTACGCCCTTCACATCCCCCTCGGCGATCATCTTCCTGACCATGCTGCTGCTGAACCCCTCGTCATCGTTGCCGATCTGCTCCAGGACATCCACTGAGTAGCCAAGCTCAGCGCCAAGTGTCCTCAGCACGGAGGCATCCCCTTCCCTGTTCTTGCCGAAAGCGTAATCATAGCCGACGATTATTCCCTTCATGCCGATGCGGCCCACCAGGATATCGCGGACAAAATCCTCAGCCGGGATTGAGGCGAGGCGGCGGGAAAAGGGAATGGTAACCAGGCAATCGACACCCGACTCGGCAATGAGCCGCTCTTTTTCCTCATACGTGGTGATCAGGCGGAAATCCCGTTCGGGCGCCAGTACCTTGAGCGGGTGGGGTATGAACGTGATCACCACCGAGGCTCCGCCCAGGCGGGAAGACAGGTCCACAACCCGGCGGAATATCTCGCGATGTCCCAGGTGAACACCGTCAAAGTTGCCGATCGTCACTGCGGCGTTGCCAAGCCTGCCCGCTATTTCATCCAGAGTCCGGTAAACAATCATCTCACGCCTTCGAGCATTCGTCGGCCACCCTCTTCCTGCCGAACAGGTACGCCACCCAGATGCTGATTTCATACATGATGTACATTGGCACCATTATCACGAACATGGTCACCAGATCGGCATGGAATGCCGCGATGATGGCGCATGCGAGAACGGCGTATTTCCTGTTTTTCGCCAGGAATCCGCCCGTAACCAGGCCGAAGCGGGACAGGAGCAGCACCAGGACCGGAAGTTCGAAGATCAGGCCGAAGATGATGATCAGCCGCAGGCAGAAATTGACATAGGCGCTCAGGCTGAACCAGCTTCGCAACCCCTCTGTCTCGTAAGACAGGGAGAAGTTGATGATAACGGGCCAGATGATGACCAGGAAAAACAGGGCGCCGATGCAGAAGCTCACGGTGGCGGTGCTGACAAAAGGCAACAGCAGCTTTTTTTCTCCAGGCTTGAGGCCCGGCGCGACGAACATCCAGACTTGGTAAAAAATCAGGGGAAGCGAAAGGATGAGGCCGGCAATCAGGGAAATCTTGCACTGCATGAAAAAAGGCTCCAGCGGCGCAGTGTAGTTGAGGCGCCGGTCAGCGGCGCTTGGCGGGCTTGCCTCCTTTTGCAGATCGAACCTCTGGTAAATGGCGGGATAGCGCTTGCGCGCCTCCTGGTAAAACCTTGTCTTCAGTTCGGTAAGGTAAGTGTGCCCGGTTAAAGGCTGCTCGATGAATACAAGGATATCGTCCGCCAGATTCCAGGCGATGCCCATACCGATCACCACGGCGATACAGACTATGATCAGCCTGCGGCGCAACTCAACCAGGTGCTCGATGAACGGCATCATTTTTTCGTTTGCCATGGGATTATACATTCATTCTCTGTTGCCCTGTTGCCCCCCCTCATCCGTGCCTACTCCACCGAAGTCGCCTGGCTTCGAAGGCCGGGCCTTTCAGGCCACCTTCTCCTAAATGGAGAAGGGATGAGCAAAACCCTCTCCATTTAGGGAGAGGGTGGCCACAGGCCGGGTGAGGGGTGATAAAAATGTCCCGTAGGGGCGCCCCCCTGTGGGTGTCCTCCATCTGGGCAGGCACGGGGGCCTGCCCCTACGAAGGAAACGCAAGGTTTCATATCCAACAATTTTGCATGCAACATGCCCTTATCGGGAACCGGATTGGTAACATACGTGAAAAGTTTAATGATAGCATAGCATTGCGAGACAGCGCAACCGCTTTCAGCGTTTTTTCCCGCGGTGCCTCAGGCTCTTGACAGCCTTCTTCTTCGGCGGCCGTGGCCGGGCAGCGCCCGTGGGCGGAGCCGATCCGGGGGTTGCCGGTTTGCGGCCGGCTGGTCTTCCAGGAAGAGCGGTTGGAGAGAACTGCACCCTCCTCTTCTCCCGGCTTACGGCATCCACCCGCACCGACACCTTGTCACCGATGCGGTATACCCTGCCGCTTCTCTCCCCAACCAGGCTGTGCAGTTTCTCCGCCAGCCGGTAGTAATCGTCCCCCAGCACAGTCACATGGACCAGACCCTCTACCGGCAGCTCCGCCAGCTCGACATAGAAACCGTAAGAGGCGACACCCGTATCAAAGCCGTCGTAAACCTCTCCAACCCGGCTTTCCATGTACTCCAGCCTTTTCAGGTCGACTATCTCCCGTTCCGCTTCCATCGCTGTCCGTTCACGCCTGCTGGTTTCCTCTGCGATCCCGGGAAGCACTTCCGCGATCCGGCCCTTTTCGCGCTTCTTCAGACTTCCCGACAAAACACCCTTCAAAACTCGATGCACCACCAAGTCAGGATAGCGCCTGATGGGAGAGGTGAAGTGAAGATAACAGGGAGACGCAAGGCCAAAATGCCCGACATTTTCCGCAGAGTAGCGCGCCTGTTTCATACAACGCAGCAGCAACTCGTTCACCATCTTCTCCTCCGGCCGCCCCTCTGCCGACTTGAGCAGCCGCTGCAACTCCGGAGGGTCCACCCTGTCCCCCTTCATGCGCAGGGTGAAACCGAACGCTCTTATGAAATCCCTGAAGTCGCGCAGCCGCGCCGGATCCGGCGGCTCGTGGATCCGGAAAAGGCAGGGCATGTCACGCCCGGCAAGATACGCCGCAACCGCCTCGTTCGCGGCCAGCATGAATTCCTCGATGATCCGGTGAGCCAGGTTCCGCTCGGCCCTGGCCAGTGACTCGATCCGGCCCTGGAGATCCAGAACGATTTCCGGTTCCGGCAGGTCGAAATCGATGCTCCCGCGCTGGCGCCTCTTTGCCGTCAACCGCAGGGCAAGTTCTTCCATCGTTTTCAGGTCGGCGGCCAGGTGTCCATAGCGGGCAATGGTATCGGGGTTGCCGTCCACCAGGATCTCCCTGACCGCGGTGTAAGTCATTCTCTCATCACTGCGGATCACGCTCGGATAGAAAAATGACTCAAGAACATTGCCTTCCCGGTCGACATGCAGCTCCGCCGTAACCGTGAGCCGGTCCCGGCCGGGGTTCAGCGAACATATTTCGTTTGAAAGATTCTCGGGAAGCATGGGAATGCTGCGGTCGGGAAAATAAACGGAAGTGCCCCGGCCGAGCGCCTCCCGGTCCAACGAGGAAGACTCTTTTACATAATGGGAGACATCCGCTATCGAAACCCTCAGCCTGATGACATCTCCATCAAGACGACTGACTGAAACTGCATCGTCGAAGTCCCGCGCGGTTTCACCGTCAATGGTGATGGTAAGGTCACCCCGCAAGTCGGTGCGCCCTTCCAGGTCTGCCTGGGCCGGTTCCCTGGCTACGGAATGAGCCTCGGCAAGCACGTCGGGCGGGAATGCCATGGCCAGGCCGTATTTCCGGGCAATGATCAGCACCTCGGTGTCAGGGTCGCCGGGCCGGCCCAGCACCTCGACGATCCGGCCGGACATGCCGCCCCCCTCCGAAGGATAGGCGGTTATCTCGACTGCCACCACCTCGCCGTTACGGGCCTTGCCTGTCCGGCCGCGAGGAATGGCCACCAGTTGGGTAATCCTCGGCTCGTCAGGGATGACCACTCCTCCGGCCCGGTCGCTCTCGAACCGGCCGACCAACGTGGAGAAGCCCCGCTCCAGGGTCTGCATGATTCTGCCCTCGCGACGGCCGGACCTGCGTCCGGGCTCCACGCTCGCCACGACCCGGTCACCGTGGAGGTTTCCCCGGAGGTACCGTGCAGGGATGAACAGGTCATCGCCACCCTCATCGGGGATGACGAAACCATAGCCGTCCTGGTGGCAGGACAGTTTCCCCTTTATCGTATGTCGCGTCATGATGAATGCCTTTCAGTAGCGTGTAGCGAATAGCGCATGGAATTGCTTTTTGCCTCGCAACTTGTGCCTGCTATCATTTCAAGCAAAAAGCTGACAATGCTGGACCCCCTCACCCGGCGTTGTACGCCACCCTCTCCCTTGAGGGCGAGGGTGGATAATGGGTGGCTACAACCCTCTCCATCAAGGGAGAGGGTGGCCGCAGGCCGGGTGAGGGGTGGGAAAAATGTCACGAAGGGAACCCCCTTGTGCCTGCTTTCACTTCATAAGCCAACGAACCCTGTTTGTCAAATATTTACAAGCCTATACAGAATGCAGGACATCCGATGTCCACATTCAAGGTTGCCCCAGGGTATCCTTTTGTATACAATGGAATCCTCATCGATGCTTCCCGCAATTTACCGAAGCCATGAAAAACGCCTGCTTTCCAGCCTTGCAGAGGAGCCTTCCGTGCATCTTTACCGAATACCCGTTCTTATCGTGATTCTGCTGATGTCCATATCAATATCTAGCGCTTCACTCTATACGCTCGCTGACGACAACCTTGCCAAGGCGGGCCAGAGGATGAAAAAAAGAGATTACCGCGGGGCCAGAGAAACGGCATTGAAAGCCGGTACAGGACCGGCCAGGGATCTGCTCCTGGGCATGTCGGCATATCGTCTCGAAAAATGGGACGAAGCGGAACGCCTGTTGGCAGTGGCAGCCGACGGATTTCCGCTCCTGGGGGATTTTGCCCTCTATTACCGGGCTTCCGCGCTCAACCGCCTGCTCCGCTACCGGGAGGCGCTCTCCCTTCTCGCCAGGTTGGAAAAAGATTATCCGGACAGCCCGCTCATGCGGCAAGCCTCCTTTCTCAACGCCGAAGCCCTGTTCCTGGACGGACAATTCCGGGCAGCACTTGAAGCGTACCGGCATTTCATAGAAAACTACCCGGAAGGAAGCGACTCCCTAAAAGCGTCATACAAAATTGCTGCCTGCATTGAAAAACTCGGTGATATCAATGGGGCGGCCGCTGCGTTTCGCGTCCTCTGGCTGAAAAACCCGGGCAAGGACGTGGCCAGGGACGCGGAAGCCGATATTGAAAGGCTCCGCAAAAACGGGGCCACTATTCAACCCTATACCGGCGAAGAATTGTTCGCCAGGGGAATCGCACTGTTCGATCTGAAAAAGTACCGTGATGCGCTGGCGGTTTTTTCGTCCATACCGGCCACATCCCTCCCGGAGCAATACCGGGGCAAACTGGCCTTCAAGTCCGCGATGGCGCTCTACCTGTCGAAAAAGAACACGGACGCAGAGCAGGCCTTCGCCCGCCTGGCATCCCAGGAAAGCCCCTGGCGCGAATACGCCCTGGAGGCTTACTTCTGGCATGCCCGGACGCTCGAGCGGCTGGGAAGAAACGAGTCCGCCTGCGCGGCCTTGCTCAAACTGGCGGAAACCAGGCCGGATTCGGACCTGGCCGATGACGCTCTCTACCAGGCAGGCCTGATCATGAGCAAATCCGGCAACAAGGGCAAGGCGCGGGAAATTTTCGACAGGCTTCTGAGCGTGTATCCCCACTCCGGCCTTTCCTCCAGGGTTCTCTGGGAAAGCGGATGGAACCGCTACCGGTCCGGCGACTACCGGGCCGCCGGCGAAATGTTCGGCAGACTGGCCTCTGACGGCACCTACCGGGAAAAAGCCCTCTACTGGCAGATCCGCTCACTTGAGGCAGCCGGTTCCGGCGAATCGGCCCGCCAGGCCCTCTCGCGCCTCCTGGACGAGTACCCTACCGGGTTCTATGCCCTGAACGTGGAAAAAGAAAAGGGTCTCAAAAGCGGAACCGCCCCATCCCTGGGCAGGAACGTTCTTTCAACAATTCCGCTTCCCAGGGGCTTTGAACGGGCGAAATCCCTGATAAGCCTCGGCCTGCACGAAGAAGCCCGCATGGAAATATCAGCCATGCGCAACCGCATTTCTTCCGGATCGTCAGGCGCCATGGACATAGCAAGCCTCTACCTGGCAATGGAAGACTACCGTTCCGCCATGCGCCTGTATTCCCGGCGGAACCCGGCGCAAAAAACCGAACGTTCTCCTCGGACCTGGGCAATCCTCTACCCTCCGGCATTTGCCGAAACAGTCTCCAGGAATGCAGCCGACAACCGCATCAGCGAAAACCTGGCCTATGCCCTGATCCGCGCCGAAAGCAATTTCTTTCCCGAGGCCCGCTCGCCTGTCGGCGCGCTCGGACTGATGCAGCTCATGCCTGCCACGGCAAAAGACACGGCGCGGCAGATGCGGGAAACCGTCACCATGCCGCAATTGACCATTCCCGAAGTCAACGTGAGAATCGGGACCCGTTACCTCAAAGGGCTGCTGAACCGTTTCAACGGAAACCTGGTTTCCGCGATCGCAGCCTATAACGCAGGCCCCTCACCGGTACTCCGCTGGCGTAAAAACCTGTCCGGCCTCCGGGAAGATGAATTCATTGAGAGCATCCCCTATGGCGAGACACGTGAGTACGTGAAGAGGGTCCTTGCCGCGATGGAAATATACCGCAGGCTCTATGACGGCGAAGGACCATCCCCCCCTGCCATGGCGACAGAAGCGCCGGTACAGGGCGGTTATTCTTCAGCGCAGGCGCTCCTTCCTTGATGTATCAGCAGAAAAAGTCTTTACCGTTTTTATATTGACCTATCCCCCAAAAGAAGGTTGTCTGATATTGCTGTGAGCTACCAGACATTCGCCCCCCTCACCCGGGCTGCGCCCGCCCTCTCCCTTGATGGCGAGGGCTTTATGGAAACACCTTCTCCATTGAGGGAGAAGGTGGCCCGCCAGGCCGGATGAGGAGGGATCGTAAGAAAGATCCAAAGCCTTGCGTGTATGGAAACATGAGTATCACCTCTTTTTAGAGGAAAATTTTTTATTGCCATTCAAACAATTGCTTGATACAAACGTTTGCATCAAACACTGGCATCCTACAGCGCGCCGGACTGCTTTTCACAATGGCGCAGCAGAGGTGTCTCATGTGAAGCGAGGCCATACCGATGAACGGAACGGATCACGAAATCGGAGAAACCCGGAAACGTATTCTGGAGACAGCGGCCCTGGTATTTGCCGAACACGGATTCGCCGCGACCACGGTCCGGATGATCTGCGGCCTGGCCCGGGTGAACCTGGCAGCCGTCAACTATCACTTCGGCGGCAAGGAAAGCCTCTATCGCGAGGCTATACGGCATGCCCGCCGCCGGGCTTACGAAAGATTCCCCGTCAACTACGGCATGAGCGGGAAATCAGGCCCCGAAGAGCAACTGCATGCATTCATCCGCTCTTTCCTCCTCCGCACCTCAGGCGATGAGCGGAACCTGGGATTCGGCACACTGGTGATGCGCGAAATGGTGGATCCCACCAGCGCCCTGGACATGATGCTGGACGAAGGGATACGGGCCCTTCTGGAGCAGCTCGCCGGAATCGTCCGTGAACTATTGGGAAATGCGCAAGACCGGGAACTGGTCCTGATCTGCACCAGGAGCATCGTCAGCCAATGCCTGCTCTTTCTGTTCAGCAGGTCGGTAATGGACAGGATGGCGCCGGAACACAAATTCGACCCTGAAGACCTGGAAGGCATTTCTCGCCAGGTTCTCTATTTCAGTCTGAATGCAATCAGGGGAATTTCCGCGGATTTCCACATGCAGCCTGGAAATGAGGGGATACACTGAAACATGGCCGATTCCTCCAAACCGGGGAACATTGACAGCCAGTTGACAATCCGTATAATGGCAGCCACTTCTGACTGGTTAGAAATAATTGACATTTGTCGAATAGACGGAATTGACATACTACTCCGCGCAATCACAGGGAGAACACGATGACAAGAATATGCCTTATGGTCCTTTGCGCGACGGGGCTGCTGATCGGCAGGGCTGAAGCGGACATCCTCACGCTCCAGGAATGCCTGAAAAAAGCAGCTTCCGCCAACCATGAGCTCAAAGTGTCTGCGTATGACGAGAAACTTGCAGCACAGGATGTGGCAATCGCACGGAGCGGCTACCTTCCCAGACTTGACCTCCACGGAGGGTATGCGATGCAGCAGGATCCGCAGGCTTTCAGCGTATTGGGCCTCTCTATGAAAACCCAGCAAAAGGACTATGGTTACCTTTCCATGGCCGCAGAGCAGACCTTATACGATTTCGGCCGGACATCGGCCCGCTACGACCGGGCCTTGGCCCTGCGCGACGCTGCCTCCCTGAACTATACCGCACGGGAAAAAGATGTCTTCCTCCAGGTCGTCGAGGCTTACTACGGCATCCTTGAATACGGCAATTTTCTCAAGTCGGCGGAAGAGGAAGTGATCCAGATGACCGATCATCTCAGGGTAGCGAAAAACCTCTACGAGCAGGGCGTGGTGACCCGCAACGACCTGCTCCAGGCCGAGGTCCAGCTGGCCGACAGCCGTCAACGGAAGCTGGCCGAGGGCAACAGACTCGCCAACGGCTGGCTCTACCTCAACTATCTCACCGGCCAGCAGCCCGGACACCGGGCCGACCTTGAAGCAACTGTCGGGGTTGAAAAGAACGGGGTTGAAGCCGGCGGTCGGTTCGACCCTGCCAACAGGGCAGAAGTGAAAGCTCTCAGGCAAGGGATCCGCGCCGACGAACTGACCATCAAGGAAGTCAGAAGTTACTATTTTCCCGAGATCTTCGCCAGACTGGGCATGGACTACGTGCAGAACAACAAGGTGGTGGAGCAGACCATCCTCACCGCAACCGTGGGTGTCCGCGTCAACCTGTTCGACGGCCTCGCCACTACGTCCCGCTATCGCCAGGCTGTTCAGGCCCGTTCACAGGCAGAGGAGAAACTCAGCATGACTGAGGCCCTGATCAGGCTGGAATACGAAACTGCCGACAACGACGCTCGTATTGCCCTCGAACGTATCAGGACCGCGGAAACTGCGGTCAAGTCCGGCGAAGAGAATCTTCGCATCAACAAGAACCGCTACCAGGAGCATGTGGGCACGGCGACCGACGTGATCGACGCGCAGACCCTTCTCAGCAGGACACGGACCGAGTATCACCGGGCGGTCTTCGATTATCAGGTTGCGGTTGCGCGGATAAAAAAAGCAAAAGGGGAACTTTAACCCGCCCCCCCGGGAGGAACCACAGATGGCTGAAACAAAAACAGTCGAAAATGTTGAAAGAGAAGAAACCACTCCGCCAGGGAAAAAGGGCCGCAGCGGCGCCAGGAAACGGGCCGCCGTCATTCTCCTTGTCATGCTGGTGGTTGCCGTGATCCTGGGCATGTGGCTATGGATCAGGAGCAAGACCCACGTGGAAACCGACAATGCTTTCATAGAATCACATGTTTACTCGATCTCGTCCAGGGTTCCGGGGAATGTGGGCCGGGTGCTGGTGCGGGACAACCAGTTCGTGAAAAAGGGTGATATCCTGGTCGAACTGGACCAGCAGGATTACCGGCTGCGGGTGGACAATTATGCCGCACAGCTGGACCTGGCGAAGAACGAAACAGCCAGTACCTATGC
The DNA here is from genome assembly GCA_034933285.1 of Geobacteraceae bacterium. Classification (GTDB taxonomy): domain Bacteria; phylum Desulfobacterota; class Desulfuromonadia; order Geobacterales; family Geobacteraceae; genus RPRC01. Next base: position 33,994 of record JAYFNT010000035.1, read on the forward strand.
CCAGGTCGACGCGGCAAGGGCCGCGGTGAACTCGGACCGGGCCAGGCTCGAACAGGCCGAGCTGGACCTGGCAAGGGGCAGAGCGCTGTACAAGCGCGAGGTCATCCCGAAAGACCAGTTGGACAAACTGGAAACCGCCCGCAAGGTAGCCGCGTCCAGGCTCCTGGAAACCGAAGGCTCGGTTCGCAGGGCGCTGGCCCTCCTGGGTCTGACCGGCAACGGCGGCAAAGACGCGCAGATCGTCCGGAAGAAGGCGGAACTGGAAGAAAGCCGGCGCAATCTCTCCTTCACCAGGATCTGCGCCCCGGCTGACGGCTATATAACCAGGAAATCAGTGGAACCCGGCAACAACATCCAGGCAGGCCAGCCCCTTATGGCTCTCGTTGAGTTGAACAACACCTGGATCACCGCCAACTACAAGGAAAGCCAGCTCACCCACGTAAAGCCGGGGCAGAAAGTGGAATTCGAGGTGGATACATACCCGGGAAAAACCTTCAGGGGCAAAGTGGACAGCATCATGGCCGGAACCGGCGCGTCATTTTCCCTCCTCCCGCCGGAGAATGCCACGGGCAACTACGTCAAAGTGGTGCAGCGGATACCGGTAAAGATCGTCATCGATTCAAGCAGCGACCCCGACCACCTGCTGCGGATCGGCATGAGCGTGGTCCCCACGGTTTTGACGGAGAGGAAGCTGGGCGACATACTCAAAGCCCCGTTCAGGTAGGTGGGTATTATACCTCTCTCGCAGGGCGATCCCTGCCCCTGAGCGCCGGAGCGCTACAGCGTACAGGTGTGTGCTCGCCCTAGCGTCGGACAACCACGAGCCCCTCGGGCGAACACAAGGTTCGCCCCTACAAAACGACCACAATGGAAGATAATCCGAGAAACATCAGCAAGTGGCTGATCACCATAACAGTGATGATCCCCACATTTATGGAGATCGTCGACACATCGGTGGCCAACGTGGCGTTGCCCCACATGCAGGGAAGCCTCAATGCCGGTACGGACGAGGTAACCTGGGTGATCACCTCCTACCTGGTGAGCAATGCCGTCATCCTGCCCATGACCGGGTGGCTGGCGCGCATGTTCGGCCGGAAGCGTTTCTTTATCACCTGCATCATCCTCTTCACCCTTTCATCACTGCTTTGCGGGGCAGCACCGAACCTCGGATCGCTCATCGTCTTCAGGATTATCCAGGGCGCTGCCGGCGGAGCGCTCATACCGACCAGCCAGGCCATTCTTATGGAAACATTCCCCCCCCATCAGCAGGGTATGGCCATGGCCATCTTCGGCATAGGGGCAATGTTCGGGCCGGTCGTGGGACCAACGCTCGGAGGGTGGATCACGGACAACATGAGCTGGCGCTGGATCTTCTACATCAACATCCCGGTTGGCATCTTCGCAGTGGTCATGACGAAGTACTTCATCTTCGATCCGTCCTACCTGAAGCGGCGGAAGATGGCCATCGACTACTGGGGTCTGATCCTGCTGACGATTGGCATCGGCTCACTGCAGGTGGTCCTGGACAAGGGCCAGCAGGATGACTGGTTCAGCTCGTCGTTCATCATCACCTTCTCCATCATATCAGCTGTTGCGCTGCTTCTGTTCGTGTTCGCCGAACTGAGGCAAGAACAGCCGGTCGTCAATCTCCGGCTCTTCAAGGACATTTCGTTCTCGTCCGGCAACTTCATCATGTTCATCGTCGGTTTCTGCCTCTACGGTTCCATCGTCATGATCCCCCTGTTCCTCCAGACGATGATGGGATACAGCGCAACCATGGCAGGGATGGTCATGGCGCCGGGCGGCATAGCAACGCTGTTCGCGATGCCGGTGATCGGTCTTCTTGTCCAGCGCCTGGACGGAAGGATCATAGTTCTGGCAGGTCTGATCTTTGGGGCCTGGTCCATGTTCATCATGCAGGGCTTCAACCTGGAAGCCTCCTATTGGACCTTCGTCTTGCCCCGCGTATTGCTGGGTGTTTCCATGGCCATGATATTCGTGCCGCTGATAACCATTACCCTTTCCACCATACCCAAGGAAGAAATGGGCAACGCCACCGGGATGAACAACCTGCTGCGAAATATCGGCGGCAGCGTCGGTATCGCCACATCGACCACGCTCCTGTCCCGGGTCTCCCAGTTCTACCAGACCAGCCTGGCCGCCCACGTGAATCCCTACAGCACCACTGTCCAGCTGCAATGGTCAGAACTGCAGCAGGGCGCCATGGCCAAGGGCATTGACGCTGTCACATCACAAAAGACGGCCCTCGGCATTCTTTACGGCATCGTCCTGAAGCAGGCAGGAATGCTGGCCTACAACTACATCTTCTGGGTTATCGGCATCGCCTTTCTGGCCGTCATTCCGTTCCTGCTCCTGCTGAAGAAACTGAAAGGCCGTGGATCGGCAGCCGTGCATTGACCCTGGATCCGTGACGCCTGAACGCCGAGACGAGCAGAATGCCGGGGTTCGAACGTCGCTGACGTCGTCTCATGTCAACTGCACAAGGTAAACTTCGTCGGACAGTCTCATGCCGGGGCACTGCAAAAACAGAGGCGTTCCGCGCAGGTGAGGCGTGAAGACGCCACGGATCCAGGCTGATACGATGTGCCGGCTTTCTCCGCCTGCTCTCGATTCAACCCGCCAACTCCCTGCACACTGATTCCAGTTCCGCCCCCCTCGCCTCCCAGGAATGCTCCCGGACGGCCTTTTCCCGGACCCGCGAAGCCAGCTCCCTTCTTTTTCCCCGGTTCAAGATCAGATCCTCCACCCGGTCGGCGAAATCTCCGGTATCGCCGAACCGCGCATAGGCCCCTGCTTCACCCAGGATTTCCCTGTTGACCGGCGTATCAAAAGCCACTATGGGCAGACCGCACGCCATGTAGTTGAAGAGCTTGCCGTTTGCTTCCGTGAGAGAAATTTTCGGTGACACGGCAACATCCCCTGCAGTCAGGAGCCCGGCCGCATCGCCATAGTCGATGCGACCGGTGAAGGTCATCCTGTCGGCCAGGCCCCGTTCCGCTGCCCTGCGCCGGTAATCCTCCTCCGGAAAGCCCATGACCAGGAAGTGTACCAGTGTCCCGCGGTCCCTGAGAAGGCTCGCCACGTCCAGAAGGATGTCCAGCCCCTGGTAGGTGTTCAAGATGCCGAGGAATACCGCAACCGGAATGTCCGCTGGAATGCCCAGGCGTCGTCGCGCTTCAGCCCCGGCACGGGGGGCGAACTCATCCGTGTCCACGCCGTCCATGAGCACCCGCACCTTGTTTTCCGGCATTCGCCACCTGTCCCGCAGGTCGTCTGCCCCCGGACCGGAACTGGTTATGATACGGTCCGCGCTACGGTTTACGAATCCCTCGACCCCCCGGAAGAGACGATAAAGCAGCGATCCCTCCTTGACGAAACCGTGATCGGCGATCTCCCCGGTCAGACTCCCCTGGCAATCGAAAAGGAGCGGGATCCCCAGCAGGCACTTGAGGAAGATGCCGATAAAGGCCCCCTCGTGCAGATGGGCATGGATCATGTCCGGACCGAATTTGCGCGCGACCGCGAGGGCTTTGAGAAACAGCAGGATATCAAGATAGGGTTTGTGCCAGGACGGGCCGGCAGCGAGTTTGCGGTACCATGGCATGCAAGGGATGCGATAGACAGGGATTCCAGGCATGTCCCTGCCAAGGTGATAGGTGACGATCCGGACGTCATGGCCGTGCCGGATCAATGCGCGCGCCTCCTCGTAGATGCGCACATGGCAGCCCCGGTCCGCGAAATAGGGGGTTGGCGCCAGCACCAGGATCCGCATGCTTCCCTTACTCAAGGTTGATTTTTTCCCTGACAGTATAAATCGGTTTGCCCTGCGTTTCATAATAGGTCCTTGCGATAAGTTCCCCTATGAGGCCGAGCACAATGAACTGGACACCGATGAAAAGGAGCAGCACAGTAAGGAGGAGAAGCGGATTTCTGTTCATGCTCATGTTCAGGAACAGCTTCATGTAAATCGTTGCACCGCCTGACAGCACTGATGCCAGCAGGGTATAGACGCCGAAGCGTCCGAACAGCTGGATGGGCCGGGTGGAATAGTTCAGCAGGAATTTGACGGTCATCAGATCCAGAATGACCCGCATGGTGCGTGATATGCCGTACTTGCTGGCGCCGCGGAGACGGGGGCGGTGCCCGACAGGTATTTCGGTCACCCGGGCGCCGATCTGGGACACGAGCGCCGGAACGAAACGGTGCATTTCGCCGTACAGATTGATCCCGTCCAGCAATTCCCTGCGGTATGCCTTGAGCGTGCAGCCGTAATCATGGAGCCGGATGCCCGTCATGCGGGATATGAAGCGGTTGGCGAGAATTGACGGCAAAGTGCGGTTCAGGAAGGAGTCCTTCCGGTCACGTCGCCACCCCGATACCACGTCGAAACCCTCCCCTATCCTGGCCAGAAGCCTGGGTATGTCGGCAGGGTCGTTCTGCAGGTCGCCGTCCATGGGAATGACCACCTGTCCCGAAGCCGCGTCGAAACCTGCGGCCATGGCAGCAGTCTGGCCGAAATTACGCCTGAAACGGATCACCTTTACCCGAGGGTCGGAAGCGGCGATTTCCTTCAGGATAGGGAAAGAACCGTCCGTTGAACCGTCATCGACCATGATCAGTTCATAGTCCGTACCGCTTCCGCCAAGCGCTTCTCCAATCTCCCGGTGAAGGTCGCGGATGTTGTCTTCCTCGTTGTAAATGGGCACTACTATACTGAGAACCAATAAATTTCCTCGCTATCTATGTATCACCTGTTAAAGTTTTTTCCTGAATAATTACCCCAAATAATACCTCAAGCAATCGTGCCGCCCCCCTCATCCGTCCCTTCGGGCCACCTTCTCCCTTGATGGAGAAGGGATTCTTTCTAATTACCCTCTCCATCAAGGGAGAGGGCGGCGTCCTACGTCGGGTGAGGGGGTCTTCATTTGCTGCTGGTTTCCGGCACTGATCCCCAGCTCTTCTTTTCACTACCATTCCGCCCCACTGCCGAACTCCTTGATCCTTTTCACGGTCACCACACCCTGGGAAGGGACCCGGCTCCGGCCGGCATATCTGATCAATCCCCAGATAAGGCCTGCGCCGTAGGATAGATGAAGAAGGGCGAAAACCAGTGGAAGAAGCAGCGCAGGCAGGGGGTCTTTCTTCTCAACCACGGCATGAACAGCGCCTGCCGCGCACATGACTAGGTAACACAAAAGGGGAAAGTAGTAAACAATCCCTTGTACGAAAGGAAGAACGAAAAGGTAAACAAGGAACACCGCGGGCACATACGGCGCCGGTCCGCTCCCGCCGCCCAGCAGGATCTGCTGTGCCCTTCCTCTGCCGTAGCCGAAAAGCTGGCGGATGAACGCCGGGATCGATCTTCGCTGGCTTCGAAAGACAGCCAGTTCTGGATCATGCATCAACTTCCCCCCCTGCCGTTTGATCCTGACCAGGAGTTCGTTTTCCTCGTTGGGGTAAAGGCGTTCGTCGAAACCGTCATTTTCCCTGAAGACCCGGGCCGACACGGCGAGGTTGCAGAGGATCAGTTCATGATCTCCCGTCTCGCGGAGAACACCTCTCCTCCTGTAGCGGTTGCTGACACCGCCTCCGCCGAAGGGGGACGCCAATGCCATGCCGAAAGAGCGCTGGAGAACCGAATCGCTTTCCGGTGTCAGGGACGGTCCGCCGACCACGGCCAAAGCTTCGTCCGAAAAATGATCAGCGATCGTCGACAAAGCCGCGGGCTCCACCATCGAATCGTCGTCCAGGAAGCAGAGGATCTCCCCACCTGCCCTGCCTGCGGCGATGTTGCGCTGGCGGCTGGGGCAGGAGCCCTCGGCCACCAGCACCTCGAAAGATCCGGCTGGATAGTCCAGCAGCCGCAACCTGCCCAGCGCCCTCACTTCGCCTCCCGGCTTCACCGGGATGATTATGGATATTTTCTGAGGAACCATGTGTATATTCATCACGTTGTTGATCTATTGATGAAGCCGCAAAGAATCGTCATACCCGTGGAATCGGGTATCCAGTTAGAATGCAATATGCTGAAATTTCTGGATTCCCGCTTGCGCGGGAATGACGTTTAAATATTATTCGGCAATATTGCGAGACCATCATCATTATATATTTACAGCAAAAAGACCGGGAAGTCCCGGCCTTTTCCTTCGGCATTCAACCTAGCGCTGCCTGCCCCCTACCCGGCACCGTAGCTGTGCAGGCCGGAAAGGAGCAGGTTGACCCCCAGATAGCAGAAGATCGTCGCGGCAAACCCGGCGATGGAAAGGATCGCGGAACGTCTTCCGACCCATCCGCGGGTGATCCTGGCATGGAGAAAGGCCGCGTAAATGAACCAGACTATAAGTGACCAGGTTTCTTTCGGGTCCCAGCTCCAGTAAGTGCCCCAAGCGTAGTTGGCCCAGGCTGCACCGGTCATGATTCCGATTGTCAGGAGCGGAAACCCCACCATGATGGCGCGGTAATTCAGCTCGTCCAGCACTTTCGCCGTGGGGAAGAGGGAAAACGCGCCGCCCGCACGGACGTTTCCGCCGGCGCACTCGTGCCTGGCCTTCATCAGGTACATGATCGAAACGCCGCAGGCAACCGCAAATGCGGCATAGCCGAGAAAACAGGTGATCACGTGATAAAGCAGCCAGTTGCTCTGCAAGGCAGGCAAGAGAGGTTCTATGCCGCTGTCCAGGCTGCGTTGCGCCCAGGCCATTGCCAGGAAGGCAAAGAGGACGGCGAATGCTCCCACGGCCCGGACCCGGTATCTGGCATCCATCAACAGGTAGATCAGGATGATGGCCCAGGCAAAGAAGACCACTGATTCGTAAAGGTTCGACAGGGGAGCATGCCCGTAGCCCAGGTCGTATGCTTCCTTCCAGCGAAACCCTATGGCGGCGGTATGAACGATGAATCCGAACAGGGTTACCATGGTTCCGCCCAGCCCCACTCTTCTGTTCCTGGAAGCCAGGTAGACGAAGAACGTGACGGTTGAAGCAAGGTAGGCAAGCGCAGCGACATTGAAAAGATTGGAACTGGACATCCGAATGGTCTCCGTGACTACATTTTTATCAGATTATCCGAAAGTTTTTCGAAGAAATCCTTGAACGCCACCGGATTCCTGCCGGCATTCCCGGCCATCACGACACGACCGTCCGCAAGCCGGACCCAGATTCTCCTGTTGGACAGGAAAAAGGCCATGAACAGCCCTCCGACCAGCAGGAAACAGCCCGCCCAGACGATAATCACACCCGGGTCCCTGACCACCTTGAGGCCTGTAATCCAGGCTTCGTCAATGCTGTCGCATGTGAATACCAGATTTCCTCCCCTCCGGGCGTCAAAGTCGGGATAACGCTGAAGCAGCAGAACGGTTTGATGTTCGCCGACCCGGTGAATGAATTCCGCGAGAACCGCGGGTCCCGAGGCATGGGGGAAACTGGGCCGCACTTCGGGGATATAATCCAACGGTTTGAAGGAATCACCGCCCGGCAGCGAAACTGTTTCACCCTGTCGGGCTGTTATGCGTACGACTGACCCGTTGGCACGTTCCCTGGCGGAGAAATGGAAAGTCGGAGGGCCTGCAGTGCTGTATCCGCTCTGATAAAAGGTAACACCCCGGTAAGCCAGTGGACGGTTGACTATGACCACACTTCTGTCCACAACCGTCCGCCCCTTATCGATAATGCTCAGCACACTCTTGAACTCCTTGGGAACCCCGGTCTCGTAATAGCTGATTGAAAAGGAATCACACCGGAGAGTGTAACCCAAGTCGATTCTCCTGCCGCCGGTACCGACGGCAATCGTGGTGATGCTCCCTCCTTCGGGTATCTCCGCATAGGTCTCGAAACCGAACAGCGATCCCAGGATGACCCCGATGAAGATGATGATGATGCTCAAGTGGAGCACATAGACGCCTATCCTGCCATAGCGGCCCTTCTGGGCAAACAGGTGGATCTCCTTGCCGACCCGTGTCGCATGGGGCACGGCAAACTCACGCCCCAGAAACGCCGACACCTTCTGTTCCATGTCGGCGGTATTGTCCCTGGTCTTCCACTGTTTTGAAAAGGGAAGTGATTTCTCCAGCGCTTCGTCAAGGACCATCGGCGGACGGGTGATGTTTTTCCAATCGCGGGGAAGCCGGCGCAGGGAACAGGCGATCAGGTTCATACACAGCAAGCCGAGCAGAGCGGTGAACCACCAGGAATGATACATGTCGAATAAACCCAGTGTGTCGTAGAAGCGGTATTTGACCATGCTGACAGTGTGCAGGTATTTCTCGAAGGCCGGAGTTCCTTCCTGGGGAACGACAGTCCCGATGATCGATACTGTTGCCAGGCCGATCAGGAGGAAAATGGTCAGCTTCAGAGAGGAAAAGAATTTCCAGATGGAATCCGTCAGGTCGTTGGCAACAGTTCTCAATGAGTGTCTCCGGGAACAAATGAGGGATAACGGGAATCAAACCGTTACCCCTTTCTAACTGCCTTGACGAAGGCCGTTGAATCCGCGGCCGAAATCTTTTTCGGCGAAACCTTGCCCTGCGCGTCAATTCAAAACCGGCGCGGTTTCTTTCCGGTAAAAAGAGTATTCATATTTTCATATACCGGCCCGCATCTGTCAAGAATAAACGCTGACGGCATTTTGTGTCCGGCTGAAGACTTCAACCTTGCGCGAATAGGCCCCGGCTGCTTTTTTACCTTGAAAAAAAAGGCGTCTGGTGCTAAAAGTGCAAAGGTTTTCATGGTTTTTTGCTCCGCGGCAGAGGGTTTGCCGGGGAGATGACCCGCGGGGCGGATTATGCTGCCGCAATATACGGTCGGATTCCGGAGGGAACGATGGGCTTTGCCGATATGGCTGGACTGATTGGTTCCATGCGACTTAAAACGAAGATGCTGATGCTGCTGGCAGTAGCGCTTATCGGTTTTCTGCTCATCGTCATTACCGCGCTTCAGGTCGTCAACCGTGTCAGAGTCGACGGCACAGGCTACCGCAGGATCGCTTCGGCACAGAACTCGCTGGACAGATCCGCCACGCTCCAGTCCATGCTCTACCGGCTCCACTCCATGGAACTTGGACTGGCCTGCGGCACAGGGCAATCATCGGAAAATGAGTCGGACGAGTTGGAAGCGCTCACGGGCCGGATATCGGCCGAGTTGCCCGCCCTTCAGGAAGTTTTGCGGCAGGCAGAGGCTAAAGAAAATTTCCGGAAAATTCAAAAGATATGGCAGAACCTTTCGACCACGCTCAACAAAGAGATATTGCCGGCAGTCCGGCAGGGTGACCGGGCCCGGGCACGTGATCTTTCCAGCACTGTTCAGAACCGTCGTTACCGGGATATCACAAAAGATTTTGCAGGCATCATTGACAGTCTCAAGGGCGACATCTCCGCCATCAAGGCCGAAGAAGCCTCGTACGCGCGCAGAACCGCTGCCATGGGTCTCATCCTCGGCGGTGGCATTCTCCTGCTCGTATGCCTGTTTGCCTGGATAGTGATCAACTCTTTAGTAACCTCAGTCATCAAGGAAGCAGCTTTTACACGATCACTGGTCACGGGAGGCGACCTGTCGCTCCGCCTTTCGCCTGCCAGCAAAGATGAAATCGGAGAACTGGGAGAATCGCTCAACGGACTTGTCGACCTGCTGAGCGAAATGGTGACCAGGGTGGATGCATCCTCAATGGAACTGGCAAAGATCTCCCATACCCTGTCCGATGCTTCGAAACAGGTATTCAGGGGTGCCGAGCAGACAAATACCCGTGTCGGGGAAACATCGTCCGCCATCATAGAAATCAATGCCTCCATCAGGGAGGTTTCCCAGGGTATCGACAGTTTGTCCCTTTCCGCTTCCGAAAACTCCTCATCGGTGCTCGAGATGGCCGCGAGCGTCGAAGAAGTGGCCCTCAACGTGGAAAACCTCGCCCAATCGGTCGACGACGTAAGTTCTTCCATTATAGAAATGGCCGCGGCAATCAAACACATAAGCGACAGCGTAAACGGCCTCATAGATTCATCCACAGTAACGGCATCTTCTGTAATCCAGATGGACAGCTCTATTCGCCATGTGGAGAAAAACGCCCTGGACACAGCCGCCATCTCCGAGCAGGTAAGAAAGGATGCGGAAACCGGCAGGGCTTCTGTAGAAGCGACAATTACCGGAATGCAGGAAATAAAGAGATCTTCCCACATAACCCATGAAGTCATAGAAACCCTTTCACAGAAAGCAGGCGACATCGGCACGATCCTTTCCGTGATCAACGAGGTTGCGGAGCAGACCAACCTGCTGGCGCTGAACGCTGCCATAATTGCCGCCCAGGCAGGTGAGCAGGGCAAAGGTTTCGCGGTCGTGGCTGACGAAATCAAGGAACTGGCCGACAGGACCAGCAGCTCGACCAGGGAGATCGAAGAACTCATCAAAGGGGTCCAGGAAGGGACCGACCGGGCTGTTGACGCCATCGAGACAGCGGAAAAAAGGATAGCCGACGGCGAGCTCCTGTCGCAGAAATCCGGCGTCATCCTGGAAAAGATCGTTGCCGGTGTCGAGAAGGCTTCCGTCCAGGTGGGCGAAATCGCCAGCGCTGCAGCTGAACAGGCAAAGGGAAGCCAGATGATCCGCGAGGCAATGGAGCAGGTCACGGACATGATCATGCAGATAGCCAATGCCACCCAGCAGCAGAGCAAGGGAAGCGACCTCATCATGACCGCGGTTGAAAGGATGAAGATACTTACTTCACAGGTGCGCTCATCCATCAGGGAACAGAGCAAGGTCGGCAATCTGATCGCGGCATCCACCGAGAACATAACCACCATGATCCGTCAGATCAAGCGCGCCTGCGACGAACAGACGCGCGGCAGCGAACAGATCGTCACTGCTGTGGATGATATTCAGAAATCGAGTCACGACCATCTACAGGCGGCGGGAACCATGGACCGGGCCGTAGGCGGCCTTTCCCGCCAGGTGGAGGTGCTCAAGAAAGAAATCAGCGGCTTCACGTTGAAGGAAGACGGGCAAGAGGCAGATGCGGACCGGGGCATTCCCGGCCAGATTCCATCCTGAGCACTCGGGTGGAATCCCATCTAAAATACTATAGAGCGGTGGCTGGAAGCAGCTGCATAGGGAAGCGGACAGCATATGGGAAGAATTGCGGCAACCTTCAAGGAACTGAAGAAAAGGGGCGAGAAAGCCTTGGTCACTTTCATCACGGCCGGCGACCCGGACCTGGCGACAACTGCCGGGATAATCCCCGAACTGGAGCGGGCCGGAGCAGACATCATCGAACTCGGCATGCCGTTTTCCGATCCCATGGCAGACGGGCCGACCATCCAGCTCTCATCCGAACGTGCCCTCGCCTCTGAAACGACCCTGCCCGGCATTCTGGAGATGGTGCGTTCGCTTCGGCAATCGAGTCAGGTCCCAATAGTTCTCATGGGTTACTACAATCCGGTTCTTTCTTACGGAATCGAACGTTTCGTCATCGATGCTGTTGACGCCGGCATAGACGGGGTAATCCTGGTCGATCTCCCGCCGGAAGAGGCAGATGCCGAAGGGTTTTACTCCCTTGCCAGGGAAAAGGGCCTCGACGTGATCTTTCTCCTGGCCCCGACTTCCGACAGGCAGCGCATCGACCGTGTCACCAGGAAAGGACGCGGCTTCATCTACTATGTATCAGTCACGGGCGTGACCGGGGCGCGCAAGGATGTTTCGGCATCGCTGGGGGATGAAATGCGTTGCATTAGAGAAGCCACTATGCTGCCGCTTGTTGTCGGATTCGGGATTTCCGACCCTCAACAGGCGAGAGCCTGCGCACGGCAGGGAGATGGCGCCGTTGTGGGGAGCGCCCTGGTCAAATTGTTCGAAAAATTCCAGGGCCAGGAATTGAAGGACAATGTGCGGGATTTCGTTGCATCCCTCAAGCGCGGCATTCTGGACGCAGCGTGACCGGCTGTTGAACAACTGCCGGGGGACCTTTTCCACTTTCATATCACCGCCGGAAATGGTAATGTTGCGCATCAAAAATGCCGATCATCCGGCAACGATCCGCGTAAGAACGACAAAGAACAAAGTTTGTAATGATTGTCATGAGGCATGAAAATGGGCTGGTTTACAAGAGGCAAGGCGCCGTTGGAACGTAACGAGGGGAAAAAGGTCCGGGTTCCCGAAGGACTGTGGACGAAGTGCAAGAGCTGCAATTCGGCCATATACACCAAGGATATCGAGAAAAACCTCAATGTCTGCCCGAATTGCGGATTCCATTTCCGGCTTTCCGCGCAGGCGCGTCTCGATCTCCTTCTGGACAAAGGCAGCTTCACGGAAAAAGACCGGGACATGGAATCCATGGATTTCCTGGATTTCCACGATTCCAAGAGCTATGGTGACCGAATCCAGGCGGCGGTGGCAAAAGGCCACGCCAAGGAAGCCGTGATATGCGGGGAAGGGATGCTGGACGGAACCAAGGTCCAGATAGGAGTCTTCGACTTCACCTTCATGGGCGGCAGTATGGGAAGCGTAGTCGGAGAAAAGATAACCAGGCTTATCGAGCGTGCTGTGGAATGCCGGACTCCCGCCATAATCGCTTCCGCCTCCGGCGGCGCGCGGATGCAGGAAAGCATCATATCACTCATGCAGATGGCCAAGACATCCGCCGCCCTTGCCAGGCTGCGTGAAGCCCGGCTTCCCTACATCTCGATCCTTACGGACCCCACCACGGGTGGGGTGACCGCGAGCTTCGCCATGCTGGGCGATATAATCATGGCCGAACCGAAAGCTCTGATCGGTTTCGCCGGTCCCAGGGTTATTGAACAGACAATACGGCAGAAGCTTCCCGAAGGTTTCCAGCGCGCGGAATATCTCCTTGAGCATGGAATGCTCGACCTCATAGTGGCCAGGAAAGACATGCGGGAAAAGCTTTCCCAAATCGTTCGGATGCTCTTGAACAAGGGACCGGCGCCGGAGCAGAAGCCGGTTGAATCCTGACCGGTGCGGGATTGCCGCGGTTGCCGGTCAAGGATGGCCAATATTCATGAGTTACCAGGATATCTTGACCCGCATATACGGCCTGGGCCGGTTCGGCATCAGGCCCGGGCTTGATCGGATACGGGCGATCCTCAAGGCACTGTCCGATCCGCAGGACGGCCTGAGTGTCATACATGTGGCCGGCACCAACGGCAAGGGATCGACATCGGCGTTCCTGTCCTCCATACTGGATGCCGCGGGATACAAGGTCGGCCTGTTCACTTCGCCGCATCTGATAGCTTTCCCGGAACGCATACGCTTGAACGGCAGGGAGATTGCCGAAGAAGAAGTGCTCCGGCTTGCCGAGAAAGTCCTTTCGGTGGCGCCCGACGGTTCAACCTTCTTCGAAATCGTCACTGCCATGGCATATCTGGCTTTTGCGGAGGGCGGCGTTGGCCCGGCAGTCATGGAAGTGGGCATGGGCGGCAGATTTGATGCGACCAACGCAGCAACCGGCATACTGTCCCTGATCACCCCAATAGCGCTTGACCATTGTCAGTATCTTGGAGAAGACATAGCCGCCATCGCCTTGCAGAAGGCCGGAGTGATCAAGCGGGGGAATCCTGTCGTTTCAGCTCCCCAACCCCCGGAAGCCCTGGCAGTCATCAGGCAACAGTGCGCAAATCTCGGCAGCCCCCTGCACCTTAACGGGCATGATTTCCGTGCCGACAGGCAAGGGGGCTTATTAACCTACATCGGCCTGGAATGGGAACTGGACGGAATCAGGCCTGGGATACCGGGTTGTTACCAGTCGGCAAACGTAGCGTCTGCCTTGACCGCAGCGGAATTGCTCGCCAGAGGCCAATTTCCCATTACCAGGTCAGCGGCCCGGAGAGGAATCGAAGAGGCACGGTGGCCCGGCAGGATGGAATTGTTTCCGGGAACGCCGCGGATCCTCCTCGATGGAGCGCACAACCCGTCAGGCGCGTCTGCACTGGCCGAATCTCTGCGGGATATCCGGCGCCGGAACCTGGTCATGCTCATCGGCATGGCCGCGGACAAAGACGCCGACGGCATCCTGGAACACCTCCTGCCCTTGGCTGACCGCGTGATCGCTGTTACTCCGGCCATCCCCAGGGGGTTGCCGGCGGGCGTTCTCGCTGAACGATGCCGCCACCTGGGCTTTGAGGCGAAAGGAGCCGGAAGCGTCAATGAAGGGCTTGACATTGCAGTTGCAGTTGCCCATGCCGATGATCTTGTAGTTGTCTGCGGTTCCCTATTCGTTGTCGGCGAGGCGCGCGCCCGGCTGACTTCCCGGAGGTTCGAGCCATTCCGAGGATAACAAACACAAAAATGAGGCCTCATTCCTCTCTGATCCTGGCGGGGCTTTTCCTGCTCATCTTTCCGCTGGCGGCGGCCGCTGAAACGCCGGATGGCATCAAAATCACCGCTGACAGCATCGGGTACGACAAGAAGGATGAAACCTACAGGGCGAACGGCAATGTGCGCATCGAGTGGAACGGCGCCGTTCTAACTTCCGACGGCGCGACCCTCGGCAGTCGTGACAGCCAGGCAACGGCCACCGGCAATGTCACGATCGAAAAAGGTGAGGACACCTTACGCGCCGACTCCGCGTCTTTGAACCTTGATTCGCAATTGGGCGAACTTTCCAACGGCAATCTGTTCGTCAAGCGCGGAAATTTTCATCTTTCCGGCGCTGAAATGCAGAAGACGGGTGAAAACGACTACCGCATAAAAAAAGGTTATTTCACGACCTGCGACGGACCGGTCCCGAGCTGGAAATTCAGCGCATCGGAACTTGAGGTGACCCGGGAAGAGTATGCTGTCGGCAAGAATGCCGTATTCTATATCAAAGACATACCGATATTGTATCTGCCGTACATTGTCTATCCCGTGTCGACTGAGCGGCAATCCGGCTTTCTCATCCCCCGGATCGGCGTGTCCTCCCTCAAGGGCTTCTACCTGGAAATCCCCTACTACCAGGTCATTTCCCCGAGCCAGGACGCAACATTCTTCCTCGATATCCAGACCAAGAGAGGGGCCGGCCTGGGTGCGGACTACAGATACATCCTGCCTTCCGGAAGCAAGGGAGAACTGGAGCCATACCTGATATACGACACGGAAAGAGACATGATGCGAGGCAGCCTCAAAGCCACGCACCAGCAAATATTCTCTCCCACTCTCTTTTTCCGCGCAGACCTCGACATGACCATTGACCGTGATTTTTACAGGGATTTCGGTGAAGAAACAGGAGAATACAACAAGCAGTATCTGGAAAGCACCGCGTTCCTTACCAAGCATTGGGAACGCAACTCCCTGACCACCGAACTGAAGTTTTATGAAGATCTGTACGCGGCCAGCAACGGTGCAACACTTCAGAAACTTCCGACAGTAACTTTCACCAGCTTCAAACAGCAGGTGGCCGGCACTCCGTTTTTCGTTTCCCTCGACTCCAATTTCACGAACTTTCACCGGGAAAACGGCGTAAAGGGGCAACGGCTCGACATTCAGCCAACGCTGACGTACTACACTTCGCCTGGAGGAATCCTTGAAGGATCGGCATGGGTCGGCTATCGCGAGAGGATCTACAATACTTACGGCGGCAATTCAAGCAGCGATTTCAGCGAAATGGGGCTGCCGGTAGTGGGCGCATCGCTTTCATCGACGCTGACCAGGGTTTACGACGTGAACTGGGGACAGCTGAAAAAAATCAAGCATACATTGATCCCCCAGATCGGTTACAGCTATATGCCGCTCAAGAACCAGGACGATCTCCCCTTCTTTGATTACGACGACCGGCTGGTCGCCCAGAACATGGTCAGCTATTCCTTCACCAATTACCTGACGGGGAAGTACCTCACCGAGGACAACATTCCCCGATATGTGGATCTAGCCTATTTCAGGATTTCCCAGGGATACGAATTCAGCGATACCCGCAGGGATGTCCTGGCTGTAGTGGATGAGCAGCGGCCCTTTACCGATATCCGGGCAGAAGCGCGGATCAATCTGATGCAATGGCTCTTCTTCAACCTGGACAGCCGCTTCAACCCCTATCAGCTGCATTTCACCACGGCTAACGTCGGTTTCGACGCAACCGACAAGACAGGCAATTCAACCGGCTTCTCCTACCATTTCTCACGTGACTCGATCAATTACCTGCAAGGATCGCTCAACATCAGCTACGTGAAACCATTCATTTTTCACTATGTCGCACGTTATTCCCTGGATACCAACAGATTCCTCGAATCCGTGTATGCCCTGGAATACAAGCAGCAGTGCTGGGGAGTCAATCTATCCTACCATGATCGCATCGACAACCAGAGCTTCCTGGTCAATTTCACCCTTTCCGGCATCGGCGCCCTCGGCAAGGTGAAGGCATTCTGACCGGAATCCCGCCCGATGGAAGCAGAGCATTCCCCAAAGTCGGCACGTGGAGTGTAATTCCTTGCGCGCCGTCTCCTGCGACGGGCCTTTTAACCGCCAAACTCAAACATATCCACCCCCTCCAGTGGAAGAACGGTTGCTTTGACAAAGTGGCGTTTCGTTGACCGTCGTGTTTTTGCTTTACAATATAACGACGATTATATAATCTTACTTATTTGATCTCATCAAGGCACATACAGTATGAAAATAAGCACTTTACGAAATTTTTCCATAATCGCCCATATAGATCACGGCAAGTCAACCCTGGCGGACCGGCTTCTTGAATACACCGGCGCCCTTTCGGACCGTGAGAAACAGGACCAGTTCCTGGACAAGATGGACCTGGAACGGGAGCGCGGCATAACCATAAAGGCCCAGACAGTCCGCCTCACTTACAAGGCCGTCGACGGCAAAGAGTATACGCTCAACCTGATCGATACGCCGGGGCATGTCGACTTCAGTTATGAGGTTTCCCGCTCGCTGGCCGCCTGCGAAGGGGGACTGCTGGTAGTGGACGCTTCCCAGGGTGTCGAAGCCCAGACCCTTGCCAACGTCTACCTTGCCATAGAAAACAACCTGGAAGTTTTTCCCGTCCTGAACAAGATAGACCTCCCCGCTGCTGAACCGGAGCGGATCAAGCACGAGATCGAGGAGATCATCGGCCTGGACGCCCACGACGCGGTTTTGGCCAGCGCCAAGGAAGGGATCGGCACACGGGAGATTCTCGAAGAGATTGTCCGCAAGATCCCCCCGCCGGAGGGCAATCCCGATGCGCCTTTCAAGGCCCTGCTTTTCGACTCCTGGTACGACCAGTACCAGGGGGTCATCATCCTTGTCAGGATTTTCGACGGAACGATAAAAAGGGGCGATAAAATCCTTCTGATGTCCGGCGGCCAGAGCTACGAAGCTCTCAAAATCGGGGTGTTCTCACCGGGAATGATGGAAGTGCGTTCGCTTTCAGCAGGCGAGGTAGGTTTCATCATTGCAGGCATAAAAGAGGTAAAAGATGCCAAGGTCGGAGATACCGTGACTCTCCTGAACCGGCAGTGTGCCACGCCTCTGTCCGGCTTCAAGGAAGTGAAGCCGATGGTCTTTTCCGGCCTCTACCCCATCGACACAGCGCAATATGAACAGCTGCGGGATGCGCTGTCCAAGCTGCGGCTGAACGACGCGTCCTTTACCTATGAACCGGAGAATTCCGTTGCGCTCGGTTTCGGTTTCCGCTGCGGCTTTCTCGGGCTGCTGCACATGGAAATCATCCAGGAGCGACTGGAAAGGGAGTTCAGCCTCGACCTGATCACCACTGCTCCAACGGTTGTCTATCGCGTCCATAAAACCGACGGGGAAGTGGTTACCATTGAAAGCGCCAACCAGCTCCCTCCGTTGCAGGTCATCGACTTCATCGAAGAGCCTTTCATACTTGCCTCCATTCATGTCCCCAACGAATTCGTCGGGGGTATCCTGGCGCTCTGCGAGGAGAAGCGGGGTTACCAGCGGGAGATCAAGTACCTTACCCAAACCCGTGTAATGATCATCTATGAGATGCCCCTGAACGAGATCGTGCTCGATTTCTATGACCGCCTCAAGTCCATCACCAAGGGTTACGCCTCACTCGATTATGAATATCTCGATTACCGCCGGAGCGAGCTCGTGCGCCTCAACATCATGATCAACGGCGAAGTCGTGGACGCCCTGTCGCTGATCATCCACAAAGACAAGGCTTATTACCGGGGGCGGGACCTGGTTTCCAAGATGAAGGAACTCATCCCGCGCCAGATGTTCGAAGTCATAATCCAGGCAGCCATCGGCAGCAAGGTCATCGCCCGCGAAACGGTCAAGGCGCTGCGCAAGGATGTTCTGGCAAAATGCTATGGCGGCGACATCACCAGGAAAAGGAAACTGCTGGAAAAACAGAAGGAAGGCAAAAAACGCATGAAGAACGTGGGGAACGTGGAGCTTCCGCAGGAGGCTTTCCTTGCGATCCTCAAGGTGGAAGACAAGTAGCGGACGGATCGCTGACATGCGACCGGACCTGGCAGTGCGGCAATGCTGTCTATTACATCAGCCGAGGTGTTGAACAGACATGAAAAAAAATATTGACAGAGAGAACGGTGCCAACAAGACTGAAGCCGGAGCAGAGGCTCACCTGAAGAAGAAGAACATCTTCAGGGAGTATGCCGAATCGATCATCATAGCGGTCATACTTGCTCTCATCATAAGGGCGTTCCTGGTACAGGCATTCAAGATCCCTTCCGGCTCGATGGAGGACACGCTCCTGATCGGCGATCACCTCCTGGTAAACAAGTTCATCTACGGGACCAAGATACCTTTTACGGACAAGTGGGTGCTTCCCGTGCGGCAGCCGCAAAGAGGCGACATCATCGTATTCGAATATCCTGAAGACACAAGAAATCCGGATCTGCACTTCTGGCAGCGGAAGGACTATATCAAACGGGTAATCGGGCTTCCCGGAGACAGGGTTAAAATGGTCAACCAGGTCGTCTACGTAAACGACAAACCCTATACCATTCCCCAGGAAATCCACAAGGGACTGGCCTTCGACTCCGCACCGCCGGAAATATTCAACTTCAAGGAGCTCGTGGTTCCCAAAGACAGTTATTTCGTGCTCGGTGACAACCGGGACCGTTCACAGGACAGCCGGTTCTGGGGATTCGTACCGAAGGACAATATCAAGGGACTTGCATTCATCCTCTACTGGTCCTGGGACAGCGATCGCACGGGCGTCCGTTGGGGCAGGATCGGAAATTTGATACATTGAACATTACAGAGATTTTCAGCGGATCACAACAATGAAAAAATCAACCAGACTGTTTGTCACAGCCGCATTTATCGCCATAATTCTGGGCTTTGCCGTACGCGCTTGTGTCCTGAAGCCCTACGTCACGCCATCTTTCTCCATGGAAGACACTATCGCCCCGGGCGACCGCTTCCTGGTGAATACGATGATCTTCGGCGCCCGTCTGCCATTCACGGACATCATCATGCTGGAGCTCCGTGCCCCGCAACGCGGAGATGTCATCGTGTTTCAGTACCCTCAGGACCCACGGAAGGAACTCGTAAGCCGTATCATCGGCCTGCCAGGCGACGTTGTACAGGGTGCGGAAAAGAAAGTGTACGTCAATGGCCGATTGTATGCCCACCCGTCGGAAACCCACAAGGAAACGGACCTGGTCCCCAAGGAGCAAAACCCGAGAGATACCTTCAAGCCGGTGACGGTCCCGGCGGGCTCCTATTTCGTCATGGGAGACAACAGGGACCGCTCTTACGACAGCCGTTTCTGGGGTTGCCTGCCCAGAAAGAATATAAGGGGGCTTTTCATGGTCAGATACTGGCCCATTCCGTAAACGGACCAGGGGTCCACCGACGCCGGGCAAATCCCGGATTCACCCTGAAGAAGAAACAAGAAGGGCCAATAGCGAATTTATCGCGAATGGCCCTTCTTGTTTCATTTGCCGCGCAGGGAAAGTTTTTTCTGCATCCCGTCAGGGTATACCAGGGTAACGGTTTCCCCATCAAACTGGGCGTTATCGGTTACGGCCGGGATATCCAAATACTCCTGTACTTCGCATTTTGCCAGGTCCACCGGGATTGCGCCATACGAGTTTTCTCCCCGGACCTTGAACATGACCAAAGACCAGTTGCCATCCGGCGAGGTAAGGACCTTCTGGACCCGGTCGGGATTGATGGAAATATGGTCGCGCGCCTGTGGGGAGCCGGCTTCCATGAGGCTGATGACGGTTCTGTCACTGCTTATCTTGACTGTACAGGAAGACTGGACCGCCATCATCTGCCCCGGTTGCATCATGGGTTGGCCTCCGGGAACGGACTGGTCCGGATTGGTTTGCTGCTGCGGCAGACCCTGTTGCACCTGTGGCTGGCCGACCGGTGTCTGCTGATCGGGTTGCTGCTGAGGAGGCTGCTGCTGGATTTGCTGCGACTGGTCCGCAGGCAGTCCGACCCGTTGCTGACCTCCGCTCAGGTCCTCGGCATGTGAATTCCCGGCCGGAAATAACGGAGAGTGCAAGAGCGCCAGGAAGGATACAAACGCCAGCGCAGAATATCTCGCATTCATTGTTGCCTCCACTCTTTCAACCCGGGAAACTCTGGCCTCTTCAGGGGAAGGGTGACCGGCCGGGCTGTCAGATCCGCAAATTCCGGAGCCATCCCTCTTTCCCACGAGTAAAGCTGCCTGTTCCCCGGCCGTTGGTAAAGATACGTAGTCAGAATCTGCAACGATACCGGTAATGGACGGTTTTTGTCGAATCGTGGCATCCATTCCAGCAGCAGGAAAATCTCGGTTGCAGGTACATCGTCAGGCAGGGTCATGCCCGCAACAAACGTGCGTTTCTCCCCCTGGCGAAATGTCATCCCGCCTTTGCCGGAGAGCTTCAGCTCATATTTCATCCCTACCTGCCCGAAAGGATGGTTGTCCAGAGCATACACCCTCAATCTGTCCCCATCCCCGTTATGACTTATGACAAGGTTATAGGAGACACCCCGCAGCATTCCGAACCGGTAAATGGAATACCAGGCATCCCGGTTGCCGGTGAAGCGCTCGGCAGCTCCTCCACCGGCGAAATGAAACCCGACAGTAAGGGGAAGATCGTCAGGAAACACGGCAACGGCTGGAGGTATGTCGTAGAAAACCGGGACATCAGCCAGGGCAGGCCTTGAACCTATGGCGAGCGAAAGTATCAACAGGAGTATGAAACATGCACTGGACATGCCTTTTCGGGACACTAGTCCTCTCCGCAACGTTTTGTAATTTCATATACGGCAGTTTCTATGCATGCCCTAAGCGCCCTGTCGATGCTCTCCTTTTTCGAATGCGATACCCTTGCATCGGGATCCAGCGGAATGTTCTTGCCACGCAGGGCAGCTATGGATTGGGCAAGTTTACCCAAGCCGCTCACCGACTTCTTGGAATCTTCAAGCGGTTTCCGGACGGTCACCGAATCAAGTACCAGCCCGTTTTCCGCATCGATGATACGGATGTCGATGCCGATGTTGGATTCAGCACCTCGTCCCCCCACATCCATTCCACCAACGGTGATTCCCCCTTCAGTAGCCTCATCATCCTGGCTGTATTCGGATATGGTGCCTTCGAAGATGTAGCTTGCGGCAGCCAGTTTGACCGAGCCGCTGCCTCCGGTCGTCATGCCCGATGTATTCAGCTGTTTTTCCCTCATAACCCCTTCATTGAGGCGATGGCGTTCGGCAACGGCGAAATAGCCTGTTTTGATCAGAGCCGTAGTAAACATGTCCGTTGCCGCCCTTGCGCCGACCTCAGGGACACCGCTTCTGAACTCGTAGATGGTGACAACTTTCTTGGCCCCCTTCTTCTTGAGGCTTCTCAGCTTCTTAGTGGTTCTGGAATTGTCGACAACGGGGTCCTTCTCAGCTAAAGCCGCTCCAGCCGACAGGGCCAGACAAATCGCGAGACAGACAAGGAACGGGAAATACCGCGAAACTCCGCATCTACCCATCACACACCTCCCACAGTTATGTTGGATCTGCTCCATCTTTCTCCATTATTGTCCGAGCCGTGATCCGCCGGCAGCACGCCGGAACAGCTCAATGTGTGGTTCCGCCGCCACCCTTGTGCATGTCAGCGGCAAAAGCAACCCGGGCCTTTTCCATCGCTTCCATCTCTTTCAGTCGTTCTCCAAGCCAGAGATGGAAGTTACGGACGTTGTCATAGGTCATGATTATCCCCACATCGACGGAACGCACCATGGTATTGGCCGTCGATGCAGAGTCCGGCTGCACCTCTCTGCCGATGGTCCCGTCAGGCGACAGTTCATGGGTGATGGTATCGGGCAGGGGGGGACGTTCGTGATAGAAATTGATGACCATCTCGCCACGGGGGGAAACTCCCCCGTGAGCGCCGTTCACGAAAACAGGGCGGTAATCCTCGCCAATGACATAGGTAAATCGGATTTCCGGCTTCATTGCTGTCCCTCCCCCGTTTCACCGGCAGTGGTTCCCTTTGTAAGAGCCATCATTATTCCGTCGGCATCCAGCGCCACTTCCTGCTGCGCTCCGCTGTCCATAACCTTGATGGCCGCAACGCCTTTCGCCAGCTCATCCTCTCCCAGGATCAGCGTATGGCGCGCACCGAGCTTGTCGGCACGCCGCATCTGGCTTTTCAGGCTTTTCCCTTCATAGTCCATCTCCACGGATGCTCCAAGCCGCTGCAACCTGCACATCAGCCTGAAAGCCTCGTTCCCGGCCGCCTCCCCGTGGAAAGCGATGAAAAGGTCAGGCCTGACGCCGAAATCGGCATCGCCAAGCAGGAGGACAACGCGTTCCACACCCATGGCAAACCCGATTCCCGGCAAGGGTGGACCGCCCAGTTCCTCAATCAGCCGATCATAGCGCCCGCCAGCAGCAACGGCGCTTTGAGCGCCGAGCATGCCCGTTACCAGTTCGAAGGTTGTCCTGGTGTAATAATCAAGTCCCCGCACCATTCTCGGGTTGATATCATATGCCGTTCCGGCAGCTTCCAGATAGGCACGGGTGCGTGCAAAATGCTCGTCACACTCCTGGCACAGGTGATCAAGTACCGAAGGAGCATCCGCTGTTGCTTCGCGGCATCCCGCAGCCTTGCAGTCGAGAACGCGGAGTGGGTTTGTCAGATAGCGGCGCCGGCAGTCGTCACACAAGTCATCCAGCCGTTCTTTAAGGAAATTCCGCAGTTTCTCCCGGTATCCCGGCCTGCACTCATGACAACCGAGCGAATTTATCTGCAACCTGGGCTCCGTGAGCCCCAACTCAGCGAAAAACCGGCACAGCATGGTGAGAACCTGGGCGTCAATCTTCGGATCCGATACACCCGCGACTTCGACGCCGATCTGATGGAACTGGCGGTAGCGCCCCTTCTGCGGCCTCTCGTAACGGAACATCGGCCCCATGTAGTAGAGCTTGGTAACCGAGTCCGCCACGTGGAGCTTATGCTCTATGAAGGAGCGGATCACCCCGGCAGTCCCTTCCGGACGGAGCGTAACCCCGTTTCCGCCCTTGTCAGTGAACGAATACATCTCCTTTTCCACTATGTCGGTGGCATCGCCGATGGAGCGTGCAAACAGATCGGTTTTTTCCAGAACCGGCACCCGAATCTCCGAAAAACCGTAAATCCCGAATACACGCCGCGCAGTGTCTTCCACGTGCCGCCACTTTCTCACCTCGTCAGGCAGTATGTCATTGAAACCCTTGATGCCGTAGATTGCCACTCTTTGAACCCCTTCCTGATAACCCGGATACCTGTTTACTTGTCGCACAATGCCCGGAAAACCCTGTTTCTTCCGCTGAACTTGCCGCGATACATGGCCTTGTCCGCAACCTCCAGAAGTTCCATCTTCGAACTTGTGTCTTCGGGAAAGCATGCATAACCGATACAGACGGTAAGACTGATGTCCAGGCCGTCTAATTCCATGAAATGGTGCGCCTCGACAATGGCCCGGATACGCTCCGCCACCAGAGCGGTGCTTTCCGGGTCAGTCTCCACCAGAATTATTGTATACTCGTCACCGCCATACCTGATGACCAGGTCCACATCGCGGACCGATTTTCTCAGCAGCGAGCCCACTTCACCCAGCACCCTGCTGCCCACCAAGTGGCCATGGGTGTCGTTTACATCCTTGAAGTGGTCCAGATCGATGAACAGGAGGCCGACATGGGAATCATACCGGTCAGCCCTTTTCAGTTCCCGCTCCAGGGCGATATCCAGGTAGCGGTAGTTGAACAGGCCGGTCAGTTCATCGATATAGAGCATGTTCCGCGCTGATGCAAAACGAGCTGCATTTTCGAAAGCCAGAAAGGACTGATCCAGCAGAAAACTGATGTTTCGGGACTTGATATCAACCGGGAGCTTTCCCTCGGTGGGGTTGAAAAGCGCCACCATACCCTGGAAAGCCGTTCGGGATCGGATCCAGAGAATCAGGACTTCCTCCAGGTCGGCAGGCAGAATATCGTCAACTTCGCCATGGCTGGACAAAAGGGTGGTCAGGCTTACCTTCATCCACGACTCGCCGGTGCTTCTCCCGTAATGCTCCAGCAACAGGTCGCCGATCAGCCTCCCCTCGGCGTTCCCTATTCCGCGAAGCTCAAGATGGGGGATCTTGCCTTCACTGTCCGGGAAAATGCCCAACGCTCTCCCGGTTCCGATTTCCTTGGCGAAAGTGTCCACCACAAGCGTGCCGAGCCGTTCGATCTCCAGACAGTTGGCAATGGTCTGCCCGACCTGGAACAGGTGGAGAAGCGACTTGAGCTCGATATTCTCATTCAGCAGCCGCCGCTGCTCCATGCAGAGAGAGACCGTATGCCGCAACTCATCATGGTTGACGGGTTTGAGCAGGTAGTCCCTGGCGCCGCTCTTCAGGGCATGTATGGCGGATTCGACGTTGGTATCCCCGGTCACGACGATCACGTCGATGTCGG
Organism: Geobacteraceae bacterium; assembly: GCA_034933285.1. GTDB lineage: Bacteria > Desulfobacterota > Desulfuromonadia > Geobacterales > Geobacteraceae > RPRC01. The sequence continues at coordinate 58,848 of JAYFNT010000035.1, forward strand.
GGTCATGCCGCTTGACCCGGAACAGCAGATCCAGCCCGCTCTGGCCCGGCATCAGAAGGTCGGTCACGATAAGGTGATATCCGGTCGTAAGGAGGCGTTCCATGGCTTCATCAGCGGAAGCGGCCGTGTGCACCTCATAGCCTTCTCCGTTGAGAAGGTGGTAATACATTTCCCTGAAGAATCTGTCGTCCTCTACGACGAGTATTTTCTCCATATTCCGCCACCTCGAACTGCTGATCGCCCTTGGATTGATAATATGCTGCGGTACTTTCCGCGGTCCTAAAACTAACAAAGAATTGGGGAATATGTCAATGGAAATGCCTGTTTTGACGGAAAGTGGTCACCTCCCATTTGCCGTTGCAGTATACAATGCTGACGGTACCGTCAAGATCGGTCCGGAAGATTGTCGCGTTATGGCTACGGATACGTTCGAGGGTTTCCCGCGCTGGAAGACCGAATCTGTTGCCGTACCCGACACCGAGCAATGCGACTTTGGGAGATGCAGCATCCAGAAATGCGCTTGAAGACGAGAATCTGCTGCCATGATGCGGCACCTTCAGCACTGTGCACCTGATTGCGGATCCCGTGCCGGAAAGCCTTCTCTCCGTTTGCAAGCCGATATCTCCGGTGAAGAGCACGGCGAAATCATCCATAACGAGGCGGAAAACAATCGAGGTGTCATTCAGGTCAGGAAGCCCGTGAAACGTGGAAATCATGTCGGAAGGGGCCGGAGCCAGAGTCTCAAGACGAACCGCGCCGACATGCAGGACTCGTTGGCCGCTGATTCTGCGGACCGGCACACCCTTGGCCATCAGGCTGGCCTTGAGCATCCCATACTCTTCAATATCCGCTTTTGCGCCGTTTTCCCAGAATTCGCCTATGGAGAAATTGCGCACCACGAAAAGCAGCCCGTTCAGATGGTCGGGATGGGGGTGCGTCAATACCAGGTAATCCAGTTTACGGATCCCCATTTTCCAGAGAGCGGGCGCCAGCAGCCTTTCTCCGGGATCATAACCGCCCTTCCGCGTACTGCCGCCGCCGTCGACGAGCATCTTCCTGCCGTCGGGAAAGCTGACCAGGGTGGATTCGCCATGGCCGACACTGAAGAAGTCGATTTTCAGTTTTCCCGCCTCCGGTTCGGTAGAAACGATTCCGAGTGCGGCAAACAGTGCCAGTACGCAGCAGCATAACGAAATTCTTTTGCCGCGATCGGTGAATGTGATCACCAGGAGAGCCAGGAACGAAAGGAAGTAATCCGCATATCCCGTTTTCCAGGCAGGCAGAGTCGGCAGTCTTGCCAGAACACCCATGACCCCATGGGAAGCCCTGACCAGGTATCCTGCCGCAAGAAGCAGCACCCTTGCCAGGGAACCGCTGAGGAAATCGCATACCATGGCTGAAAAACCGAGCACCACGGCACCATAACCCAGGAGTGGAACAATTATGAAATTGGCAATAAGGCCGGTCAGCGTCGTACGGTGGAAATGAAAGGATACGGGAATCAGGGTTGCCGCGGTGGCCGCCAGAGACGCCATCAGAAACAGGAGCAGCTTGCGGGGAATGCCGGTTACCCTCCTGAACGGCGCCATTAACAGTGGCGTCAGCACAAGAATGCCCCAGAGAGCCAGAAAGGAAAGCTGGAAAGAAATGTCGAACAGTGTCGGGGGTGAACAGCCCAGTATCAGGAACGCAGCCAGCATCAGGGAATGGATGGGATCCACTTCCCTCTCCAACAGAAGAGCAGCCATGTATGCCGTGATCATTATGACCGACCGTACAGTGGCCGGCGCGGCACCTGAAAGGAAAAGATAGAAAACCAGGAAAGGGACCGTGCCCAGCAGGACCGCACTCCTGAGGTTGGCGCGGAGCAGGAGAAACCGTGAGCAGCGGGCGCAATAAAGGGCCAGGTGGAAAATAAAGAATGCAATCACGCCGACATGGAATCCCGATATGGACAGGATATGGTTAACTCCCGTCCGGGTGTACAAATCGCGCAGCCCTGCGGGAACGCCCCCCATGTCGCCCAGCAGAAGGGCCCGCATCACAGCCCCCTCCTCCCCCGGAAGGACTTGCCCGATGCGGTTGCCCAGTCCCAGGGCAAGCCGGTCCATGGACCGTCCAAGGAGGTATGCGAGGCCCCGTCTCAACAAAACTATGCTTGCGGGCGATTTCACGAACCCGGTTACATGGACCTGTCGACATGCCAGGTAGCGTTCATAGTCAAACTCGCCGGGAACGCCGAAATTGCGCGGCCTGCTCAGGCGCGTCCTGAAACGCACCAGGTCGCCGGTCAGGAAATCCCCTCGTCCCTCACTCACGTACAGCAGCATCCGTCCGGTTACCCTTACTGTTTTCCCGGGAAGAACGAGCCGAACCACTTGGAGATAAACCTTCCCGCCACCATCTTTCCACTGGGGTCGTTCATCTATGATCCCGTCGATAGTCCGGTATTCGTCATCCGCCAGATTTACGACAGATTCAGCGGTAAAATCAGGCTCGAGGTACGGCTTGAGAGATGCCTCGCCCCATACGAAAAAACAAAGGGATGCCGCGACAAGAAAAAGGAATCGGTTCCCAGCGAACACACAGACAAGAAGCAGGAGCAAAAGTGGGATCAGCAGGAGCGGTGAAGGGAAGATTTCCCATTGATACGCAGCCACGAGACCGACCATGGCTGAAAAAAGAGGAATTGCAAGAGGATGGGCCCACATGGTCCCGATGTTATTACATTAACTAATTACAATCAATACATTATAACCGTTCAAGTCGCGCCCCCCAAAATGGCAGGGTAACAAGATGAACCAATTATCACTACGCCCCCCCACTTCGTAGGAGCTTGTTGGTTGCCTTGTCCTCATACATACGCATATCAGCCAGATGCAGCAGGCTTTCTATTTCTTCCTTGGTGGCAGCCGTCGCGCTCCCCAGAGAAAAGCGGACCTGAGTCGCATCATTGTCCTCTCGATACTGCATGGCTGCTTCACGAATACGCTTCATTGCCAGGAAAGCGCCGTCTTCATCTGCCTGGAGCAGAAGCACCGCGAATTCATCACCACCGATGCGCGCCACCAGGTCATCGGGGCCGAAAGAGTCTCTGAGCAAACCAGCCGCCATCCTGATCATATGATCGCCCGCAGCGTGCCCCTGGGAATCATTAACCACCTTGAGTCCGTCAAGGTCAGCCATTATAACACTGAGCGGATAGTTTCTCCCTTTTACTGCCTGTTCGAACTCTGTTTCGAAATGAGCGCGATTGTACAGTCCGGTCAGAGAATCATGGGAACTCAGGAACTGCATCCGTTTCTCGATTTCCTTGCGGTCGGTGATATCACGGACAACCGCCAGGACACGTCCCTCACCACCGATATGTGAGGCGGTGAGAGAGACTTCGGACCAGAAGAGTTCCCCGTCCTTTTTTCTGCCGAGCCATTCGTAGTTCTGCGATCCTTCTTCAACAGCCTTTCTGATATACCGGATCGCCTCGTTCAGTGAGTAGGGGGGGGTGCCGGCGCTGAAATCATGGACGTTCATGAAGAATATTTCCTCGCGCGTGTAGCCGAACATCTTTTCCACGGTTTTATTGGCTTCCACTATGGCTCCGGTATAAGCATCATGAACGAAGAGCGCATCATGGGTGGAATTGAAAATCTCCCAAAAACTGCTTTCGATTATGTCAATCTTTCTCTCGGTTTCGCGCTGTTCGGTAACGTCATAAATGGTTGCAATCATGCCCTGCAGGCTTTCGTCATCCCTTGCAAGCCGCACCGCTGTAAAATTCCCCCGGAAACCGGATCCATCTTTGCGAATCATGTGCAATTCAGACGCAAATTCCTCAACATCCCCCCTGAACAGCTTCTGCAAGTCATTTTTTGCATGATCAATATATATGCCGGATGTATATAATCGATAAAAGCCTTGCCGCTTAGCTCCGGAACTGTGCATCCAAACAGTTCGGCCATTCGCTTATTGGCAAAGGAAATGGTCCATTTTTTCGACTCCGTCGCGAAAATGCCAGCCCTGGACATTTTCATAACCGCCCGCAGCTGTCGTTCCGTGTCACGTAAAATCTGCTTGTTCATTGCATGAAAACCTGATTTTCCGACGCTTATTCCGGTGCAAGCGAACGATCGATAAAATGTTTATAATAATTATTTGCAATTAAATTCGTACTATATACCGGGCATCCAACGTTGTCAAAGGAGATTGCAGGTTCTCATCGCAAAATAATATAGATTTCCAATATCTAGAGTTACCGAGGGTACGCGACATGGCCGACAGCCGTTATTGGAATCCGGAACGCCTTTCAATAGGTTTTCGAACGGGCACTGAGCATTCTCCCGCGCAACAGCCCGAGAATGGCCAGACCGGAACCCAAAAGAGGCAGAGCGGAGGGGACGGGAACAGGCTCGGAAGAGACTGACCATATGCCGGGAGAAGAGAAGACCATGGCAGAATTTGTAGCGTAAACGCCTTGACCCCTTTCCTCGAAATACGGGTAAACAATAATTACCTGGTCACTCGGATCGCTGATACTGAGTGGCCCGCCATAAGTAAAAAAGCTTGATGCGAGATCGGAGCCTCTTATACCGCCGACCCCCCAGCTTGAAGGACCATTTGACCGCGTCACCGCCACTGCCAACGTGTCTATGACATCACCATAATTGCTGCCAAATGTGACTGGCCCTGCAGTCATCTGCCAAAATGTCAGAGATGCAGTATCAATATCCAGGTAGGCCCCGCTTGTATCCAAATAATCAGAAAATGTAAGGGTCAAGGACAGGTGGTCAGACATGGAAAACAACCGGGGATCGAGGGATGTGTTCTTGAAATCGGTAAAATTATCGCCACTGTATGTATATGTAACAGCGGCGACAGCCGGTAGCGGCGGCAGAGAAACAATAAGCAGGCCGACGAAAACGACAAACAGGCAAACAGGTCTCACAAAAATCTTTTCATTACCAAATCCGCTCATCTTGTATCCCCTTTCGAATTTCAGTATCATGTATGAAAAATACCACAATATTTTATAATAATATATAATAAATTAATTATTTTTACAGTGCACTATTGCCGCGATTGCCGCTCATCACTGCAGAAATCGGAGGGTATCGACGCACCCAGCCTGTACACCGACGGACCACATAAAAAGGCCGCTCAGAAGCATGAGCGGCCTTGTATCATGAATTCCCAAACAGGGATTGAATTAGTTTTCATCCGGAAAGGGTGCTTTTCCGCCCTGGCAGTGTCAATCAGCGGGCTTGCTTGTGCGACATACCTAAGTATGCCTCCGCGCAACCCCTTGATTTTGTCAGCCTTCGCTGTCAACTTTTGCGGGCAAAAGTTTCTTGCCAGGACGACAACCAGCGCTGCTGGTTGGACCGCGAAGGCGTCCCCACAGGGGATCGGCCTATGGCCGAGT
>JAYFNT010000036.1:0-13050 GCA_034933285.1 Geobacteraceae bacterium
ATAGATGCCCCTGTCTTTTGTGTCGCCTGTTAAAGGCTACGGCATGTCCTGTCATCAATCGCGCCATGGTCTTTGACAAGGGCTTTTCGCCGGCGCGAAGAAGTAGATGGAAATGATTTGTCAGCAACGCCCACGCATAAAAATATGGTCCTTCGGGTCTCCCTATCGTTTCTGCCAGTCGGTTCAGGAATCCTTCACGGTCATGATCGTCGCGGAAGATTTCGCAACCTGCTACCCCTCTCCCCATGACGTGATGTACCAATCCCGGCACATGCAATCTCGGTTGCCTCGGCATTCCTTTTCATCCTTCGCAATTCGCTCGGATTTGTAAATAACCTACATAACCTACCTACGTCCCCTCATTGCCCGTCCCCTCATTGCCCTACGTCCCCTCATTGCCCAAACTATCCAGCCATTTTCTATAAAATGCCTTTTGTTCTTCGACGGTACCAATTTTGTCGGCAGGTGCTTCGTCAAAAAGTTCAACCAAGTCTTCAAGTCTCCCCTGTTGTCCCATTCTTAATAGATAAACCTTCCGTGCCCCTCCCATATCTCGTGACATTCTTGAAGGATACGCATCAATGCGACTTCCATTGCACAGCATTTTGAGACCCATTTTATCTAGTTCAGACCTTAAATTACAAAGACATTCAAAAAGATCAGCACCTTTAAATTCAATGACTTGTAGTTGAGGGAAACTCGTCTCAATAGACCAAGGAGGTGTCTTTGTATGTTTTACCTTGATATCGACAATTTCACCATTTGGCTTTAATAGCCTAATTATTATTTCATTCATACTTTCTCCTTTGAGTTTCTAATTAGGAATGTAATTTGGGTTCTTTATAAATGGTCCAGTAAGCCCGACGGACCCAATTTGTCGGGCTCCCATGATATCTGATGGGGAAATTCCGCCTGGAACTGCAATTTCTGTCTCGTGTGGGAATGGACTCATCCTCCCAAGCGATGCATTTACATCAACCGCATTGCTACCAGGACGTACAGTATAAACATACCCGCCTTCGCCTGCAAATCCACCGGCTGTTTTGGGTGAAGTTGATGTTCCAACAAAAACACTTGGATCGTTGTGGCGCGCGTACCCTAGTAAATCAGTGTTCGTCCCACGAGGTTGAAAACCACCATTGAAAATTTCTGCGGGAACTCGCGTGTCTCCTCTAAAAGTATATTCAGGTATTCCACTCGTAGCCCCCTTACACAACCCCAGCGGGTCCACCCACCCCCAGACATTGGGCGCATAGGCGTAAAGATTGGTTCCGGCCGCCAGCCCCAGCGGGTCCTTGCTTATGAATGAGCAGGTAAGCGGATCGAAGTACCTGTACCTGTTATAACACAGATCAAGCTCTTCGTCGTAGTACTGCCCCTGCAGCCTTAGGGGGTTGTCGAACCGGTGGCTCCCCTTGAGTCTTACCACCCTGCCCAGTGCGTCGTAGCGCGCCTGCCAGAGGATGTTCCCTTCTTCGTCCCGCACTTCCTGGGGAAGCCCGGCAATATCGTTGTTGTAGTAGCGAATATTGCCGTTGCCTTCTATGGCGGCAAAGGGGACGAAGGTGTCGGGATAGTAGACGTATTCCCGTGGCGCTTCACGGTAGCGGGTGTCGGAGAGGAGCCGCTCGCCGTCCCAGTAAAAGTCGGTCTTCCTGCCGTCGGTTTCCTTGGATATCCTGCGGCCCAGGGCGTCATAGCGCAGGGTGGTCCTGGCGCAGTTCGTGTGCAGTGCTTCGGTGAGCCGTCCGGTGCTGTCCCAGGTATACCACGTGCTGTTTTTCCTTCCTTCGCGCCTGACCAGGTTGCCCGCGGCGTTGAATCGATAAGTGTTATCCTGGTATTCTAGGCTTCTATCGCCCGACTCAATCTCCTCTTTCCGCAGCAGGTCTCCGGCCGGGTCGTGGAGGAAATGATGTATCTTCCCTTCCGGGTCAGTGGCCTGCTTCACCCTCCCCATGGGGTCATAGCTGAAGGAGCTTTCGCCGAACCGGGGGTCTTTCCTGGTTATCAGGTTGCCTGCATTGTCGTACCGGTATTCTCTCTCCCATCTCTGAGGTGCGCCGAAGAGACTTTCGGTCAAGAGCCGACCCTGGATGTCATAGCGGTAATTTTTGTTGATGTTGTTGGGAAGAGTCTCTCTGGTGGGCAGTCCCAGGTTGTTGCGATCTATGCCGGAGACCGTTTTGCCGTTGATGGTGATGCCGGATAGGTTGCCCACCGGGTCGTAGGCGAATTCAACGGTGTTGCCGTGGGAGGAAGTTCTTTTCGTTCGCCGGCCAGCCACGTCGTATTCGCTTTCTACGAAGAAGTCGCCCTGGGTTTCCCTGGTCAGGCGGCCTTCGGCGTCGAAGGTCCGCGCTACGGTGATGGATTTGTTCCGATGGTGGACAAGGTTGTCGTTGGCGTCGTAGTGGTATTCTTCTTTTGTGCCGTCTGAGAAGAGCGTTTCGGTGATGCGGCCAAGAGGATCGTGTTGGTAGCTGGTTTCAGTGCCCAGGGGGTCGATCTTTTGGGCAAGCATCCCTGCGGCATTCCAGGCATAGCGGGTGAGGTTGCCCCGGTAGTCGGTCTGGCCGGTGATTCTCCCCGCTTTGTCGCGCCTGATGCGGATGGTTTCGCCCCGTTCGTTGCTGACAGAGACAAGGCGTTCTTCTCCGTCGTAGCGGTACGTCACGGTTGTGCCGTCAGGGTTGATTCTCTTAGCAAGTTCTCCGATGCCAGTGTATTCCATACGTGTTTCATGTCCCAGTTCGTCGCGATAACAGGCGAGATTGCCTTCGGCATCATAGGAGAGATGAACTTCCGCTCCGCCCGGTCTGATTACCCGGACCAGACGGGATGCGGCATCGTAGTGGTAGGTGGTCTTCGCGCCGCTGGGAAGGGTTGCCTCCAGAATGTTACCCAGCACGTCGCGTTGGTAGCTGGTGGAATTTCCCAACGGGTCGGTGACGGCAGTGATGTCTCCGTGTGCGTTGGTTTGGATGAGGGTCTTGGCACCCAGGGGATCGGTGGCTTCCGCAAGTCTGCCGTCGGCATGGTAGCGGTAGGTGGTTTTCGCGCCGAGGGGGGTCTCGCGGCTTGTAAGCAGTCCGTCACTGCTCCAGGTCTGCTTCCATGTGCCGCCGTTGGGATCGGTTGCTTCCCTGGGGCGGTTGCGCCCGTCATAGGCGATTTCCAGCTTCGTGCCGTCAGGACGCACGATAAGGGTCGGTTGACCGGCTTCGTTGTAATGGTACTCGGTACGTCGGCCCAGGGGGTCGGTGACCGCCTCGGGGAGATGGCGCTCGTTGTATTCGTAGCTGGTGGTGTTGCCCAACGGGTCTGTCTTTTCCAGGAGCAGGTTGTTGTCGTCATAGCGGATGGTGGTGACGTGGCCTTCGGCGTTTTTCGCCTGCGTAATCTTTTCCGGGAGGTTGTAGAAGAAATTGTATTCGTGAAGACCGCCGTCCCCCTTGGTGTGGACGCATCTTCCTGTTTCGTCGTAGCGGAAAAGGAAAGCGAGTCCATTTCTGTCGGTGTGGGAAGTCATGCGGCGGTCTTCGTAAGTGAAGGTGCACGAAGCGCCGAGGGGGTCGGTGGCGGCCAGCAGTTCCCCGTCTTCGGAGTAGCGGTAATTAACGAGTGTTTTCGGCTCTTCACCGTCGGTGACGAGCTGCATGGCGTGGATGAGGAAGCCGTGGGAATTGACAACTATGACGCTCCCGGAGGAGCTCTCGATGCGGCTCAGGCCGTTTTCGTCTCTTGTGAAGCGCAGGCTGTTGCCGGTGTCGTCGGTGATGCGTTCCACTGGAAGTTCGGTTGTGTCTCCCGCCGTTTTCCCGAAGTGATAGGTGAGGCCGTCGATGGTCCTGACCTGGTAGTATTCACCTTTCAGGGAGAGGACGGCGCCTCCGATGGCTTCCATGATGGGAGCCTGTTCGGGCAGGCGGTCGAAGAGGGATATGGAGGGGGAGCCGTCGAGGAAGAGGACAGCGCCACTTTCGTCCATGGTGAGCCTGGCGTCGGCAGGGGTCTGCCAGCTAAGGCCACAGACGCCTTTCTCGGCGTGGAGCGAGCCGTACCGTCTCGTCCATGTCAGGGGAATCAGGCCGGGGAGAGTGAAGTCGGCCTGCTCTTCTAGGACTTCGCCGGTGATGGCGTTGACGGGGTCGCCAAGGACCGCGCCGACACTGGGGGCCTTGAGTTTCGCGGCCAGGGAAGAGGTGGTTGATTTGAGGTATCGCGCGATATCAGGCGATTTGAAGCCGATACCGCCGCCGAGCATCCCACCCACTATGGTGCCCGCGACCCCGCCCCATTTGCCGAAGTGTTTGTTTCCAAAGTCACCAAGAAATCTGGAGCCTGCTTCACCCATTGCGACGGAAAGAATCGCCCGCAAGGCGCCGCACGGAAGGAGCAACAGGAAGGCGCCCAAAAGGCCCAAGCCGCGATGCAGCCATTGCAGCCAGGCCGGCACTTCATCATGAATGTCGATGCCGGGGCATTGGGATCTTTCACCGCCGATGAGTATGGTGGAGCTCCCCTTGGTGATCTCGAATGAGCACTCCCCCTGATCACCGACCGTGGCAGCGGGATACCCTTCGATGAGCACATTGAAAATGCCGGTGGCTATCAGCTTCCGGCCGTGGTCCCGGCAGTCGGCCGTGTCGACGCAGGCCCTGGCCGCCGGTTTTCCTTCGAAGATGACGGTTTTCGCTCCAGTGGCTATGAAGCCCTTCGGGGTTTTGTTGAGGCCACCCAATAGTTGTCCGATGGCGCCCCCCACCGCGGCGCCGGTGCATAATGCCCCTATGATGACTGCCGCGCCCAGACCGCCGGTGCCTATGGTAAACAGTATGGCCGCGGCAATGAGGGCGCCCAGCAACATCCCCGCCACAAGACCGCCTAACTTCGAGGTATGGCTTATTTCATCGCCGATGCGCGCTGCTTCAAACATGTGTGTTTTCCTTCAGGTTGCTGTCTTTGAATCGGAAGCTGCCGAGTATGGCATCCATTGCCTGCCAGTGTTTCACGTAGAAATCTTCCTGAACCGTGGCCGTGAAAATCACCACGAGCGTTCCCCGGGCAAGGAAGACCTGGCGTTGCCGGTATCTCCTGCCTTCGCCGCTCCAGCCGAATTCCGCTTCCCACCCCTGTTGCCTTTGGATGAGGATGTCTTGCTCCCGGATGATTTCCATGTCTGTGAGGGTTTGTTTGAGAAGGTCCGTCTGTCGCTGAGCGTAGCCTTTCAGGTCTTCGCCGCTTTCCAGGATGCCGCGACTCAGGACGACAGTGCATTGTGGAGGGTCCCCTCCGGGATGGACGAAGATGTTGATGCTCTGGTCAAGCCAGTCTTCAGGCAGGGATATGATCCCTTCATGGAGCGCATAATCAAGCATAGTCCGTCTCCTGTCTGCTGCGAATGCGTTCTCTGCGGGAGCAGCGGATTCATCATTGCATCTCCCCTAGGTCCGTCAGTTGCGATGGAAGCGAAATTGGGTGACCATTCCGCAGAAGGCGTCAGCATGGAGATGATAGGCGTCTTTTGTGGCAGTGGCTGTCAATACGAGGACCTTTTCGTCGGCAAGGGCGATGACGGTCTGCTCCTGCCGCAGTGTCACCCCCTTTTCCGAACGCCAGGTGAATACGAGGTGTTCGGCCTCTTGTCCGTCGACCGTTACCTGGTCACGGCTTATCATGCTGAACCGGGGAAACATCTTGGCTATTTTGACCAGTTGCAGGTCGATGTAGGCTTTCAGACTGTCGTTTTCCTCCAGCCTGGCCCTTGTTACGGTGAAGCTTGCGTCCGATTCTTTGGCGCCGACGGGAAAGGAGAGTACATGGATGGTTTTGTCTTCCCATCCCGACGGTATTTCTATTTCGCCTTCTTTCATGCGCAACGTTTGCACGTGTTCGCTCCTTTGTGTTCATGAGACGGGTATCCGACATCCGTTTTTTCACCCGCTACATTTTCTTGATGAGATCATCCGGATTGATCTTCGTGCCGCCCAAGAGACTGCCGGGCTGTTCCGTTTGTATGATTGCGCCTTGCGCGGCGCCGATGCCGCTTGCCTTGTCCAATGCCTGCGCTACTTTGCTCCGTCCTTCGCTGATGACCGCGTTCTGTACGGACTCCGGATTCTGAACTACGGACGCTATACGGGATGCACTACCTACAAGGTCGCCGGGCAGGGAGGCGCCGGCAGTGGAAACCAGGTCTCCCGTTGTCGGCAGACTGACTCCCTTAAGCAGCGGCGAGGCAGCGCCGGAGGAGACGAGGTCGCCGAGCCCGGAAGCGCTGCTCATCGCCCCTCCCGAATTAAGGGCACTTTCAGTGGCGGGTGTCCCGGCCCAGCCTCCGGATGGAATGTTGCCTTGAAAGTTTCCCAAGGGAGTATCTTCGCCGGTTGGCGACGCAGTCGGGTCCGCCTCCGTTGTTTTTTTCGGCGTCTGAGGAGGCGGGGCTGACGCTGCCGTTGACGATGGTTTTCCAGAGCGTGGAGTACCGCCGCTGCTGAAGCCTCCGCCTTTGCCCGTGCATCCCGACACCGGCCGCTCATCCGGCATGGACGCGCCATCACAGCAATTGACTCTCACGAATGGGCTTTTGAGTTCAATGGATGACGGGGAGATTACCAGCGAACTCTTCCCGGAAACGATGGTAATTTTGTCGTCGGCACCGACGATGAATTCTTTCGCTTTTTCCGTTGATTTGCCCTTGACAATGATATAGCTGTCGCCACCAACGGACAGGTCGCAGTTCTTGCTGATGACGGTGCCGCTGTCACCGCCGACTGTCTCCCCTCTGCGATTCTTGACCAGGATGTTCCAGTCCTTTTCGCTCTGCAGGTAGATCTCTTCTTTCCCATTGTCGTCGTCGAACCTGAGCTCGTGAAATCCGTCACCCTTGTGGGTCTTGGTCTTGAAGCCGCTTTGGGTCTTATTCGCGGGGAGAGAGTAATTGGGCATCTTGGCCGCGTTCACTGCGCTTCCCATGACGACCGGATAGTCCATGTCGCCATTTATGAAGGAGACCAGCACTTCGTCACCGACGCGCGGGATAAACTGGCTCCCCCATGTTGGGCCGTTCCAGAACTGCACCACTCGTAGCCAGCATGAGCTCTTCTCGTCCTTCTTGCCTTCGCGGTCGAAATGGAATTGCACGTTTACGCGGCCGTACTTGTCAGGCCAGATCTCCTCGCCTTTCGGGCCGGTAACGATGGCGGACAGGAAACCGGGGACCGTGGGTTTTTCATGGCGGCGTTCTGGTCGGTAAATTACCGACGAAGGAATCACCAGAAAGCTGTTGGAATAGTCGGCGTTCCCTTCAACACCATGTTCCTGGAGAATCTGGGGCTGTGCCCCCGAGTGTGTTACCGAATAGAGGAAATATTCAGTATTGAAATCGGGATGTGGGTGATCCGTGAGATTGAAAACAGCGCCCGCCCGGAGGCGCGGGCAGTTGCCGCTGCCGCTGCCGCGCATTGCCAGCGCCTGTATTTCTTCCAGGCGGATTTGCGACATTGTTTCCCCCCGGCCCTTTTCGCCGTAAGGACCGGGATATTCGTATACTTCGTAAGCGCATTCCTTTTCTCCTTCACGCCTGGTTGTCAGGTCAGCGGACGGCGTTTTGAAATTGAAGTTTTTCTGTGAAACTTTTCCCGGACGAATGCGCTCGGAGAAATCGAACGTGCTGATATTCTCCTTTTCCGCAACCAGGCCGTTGGTGTTGAATGTGACGAATGGTCGTCCGGTGATATCCCGGTAATATGCGTCGGTGTCGCAAAAAACAAGGATGTGTTTGTCTTCAAAGTGTTCGAAAAAATAGAAGATGCCCTCATGTTCGAGGAGTCTGGAGAGATAGTGAAGATTGGTTTCCTGATACTGAATTGAGAATTTTATGAAGATGTCGTCACGGGCGAGGCGGAGTTCATACATGTCGCTTGCTATATCCCGCTCATAGAGAAGGGTTTCGATAATCTCCTTGAGAGGTTTGTCCTGAAAAATACGGCATTTTTCTTCCAGGGAAAGGAGCCACAAAGAGGGAACCATCTGCGCTTCATAGATCTGGAGTCTTTCGGAAGTGCCCGTATGCTTGAATTTGCGAACGATGCCGTGAAAATAGCGATCCTCTGAATCATCGTTCAAAACGGCGCCGACACCTCCCAGAACCGTCAGCACGCCCTCCTGCAGCTTGACATCTTCGAATTTGATTTTCTCTCTGCCTGCAAGGGTCAGATTGATAACAAAGGTTTCTGATACCGTTTCCTCCACATCGAAACCGACTACCGACAGGTCATAATCAACATCCAGAAATTCAAACAGAAACTTTGCTTCCGAGGCGGGATTGTAGGTCATGCTTGTCTCCTTGCGTTGATTTGCACTATTTTTTCAAAATCTCTGGCGGGAGAGCAACACAGGGACGGGAATTATCCGTTCTCTAGCGGGACAGATACCTCAACAACCTTTGCCAAATACTGCGTTTCGGTGATTCGCCCGGTTTCAAACAGCGCGGCGCATCCGCTTTATAATCCCAGTCAGCGCCCACAATGATTTTTTCTCCCTTTGCATTACGGCTGAGGCAGAAATCTGAGGCGTACCTTCGAACATTTCCACCTTCTTCGAAGGGCTTGAGTACGCTTAGGCGCACTCGGTAAGGCGTGTTAAGCCGCAATGGTTCGGCAGGTTGAGTCACTTTCATTCCGAGGTTAAGAACACCATATTTGACGCAGGTCTCCGTGCTTTTCGGCTCCAGCAAACCCTTTTTTTCGAATGGGTCTGCTATGCTGATCTCCCAGCCAGTTGCAGCACTATTCTGGCCTATTTCCGAAACATCCAGAGAGCCGAACGAATAGTGCCATTTGCGTATTTCCTTGTCCTGAGGATAGGAAAAGCAGGGCTGACCGTTATGCAGGGTTACAATTGCTTCAGCGTTTCGACCCGACCTGGCATTGACGGATACGGGAATTAATACAATTAAAATGCAGATCAGGCTATATCGGAGGGTGCGTGGCATTTCAATATCCTCACAATCGTTAGATTTGTCTTTGCGGGATTTAGCTCCTCTGAATAATCCGCAATTATTTATGACATCTAGAACGGTTCATGGCTGATATCCCGGCAACACACCATAAAACAGACAAAAACAAGCATTTTCTCATCGGGACAAAAACCTTAACAACCTTTGCCAAAGGCTGCGCTTCGGTGATTCACCCGGTTTCAAACAGCGAGGCGCATCCGTCTTATCATCCCAAACCGCGCCCACAATGATTTTTTCTCCTTTTGCATTACGGCTAAGACAGAAATCAGATCGATATACCCTCTCAACAAGTGCACCTTCTTCTGCTGCCCCAGACACACTTAGTCTTACATGATACGGTGTGTTAGCTAGTAAGGGTACGGCGGTAAATATTTCTTCCATTTTTGGTGTGATGACACCATACTTGATGCATCTTTCCGGATTGTTCGGTTCCAGCAAACCCTTTTTATTAGAATTTGCTATTTGAATCGCCCATCCACCGCTATCATTTGGCCGCTTGTTTGAAACAGCAAGGCTGTAAAAGTAATACTTCTTCTTTCGTATTTCATTGTCCATCGGATAAGAGAAACACGGCTGGCCGTTACGCATGGTAATGACCACCTCGCCATCGTTTTGACGGCGTTTGGCGGTAACGGTTGAGGGGGTTAATACGATTAAAAGACAGATCAGGCTATATCGGAGGGTGCGTGACATTTCAATATCCTCACAATCGATAGATTTGTCTTTGCGGGATTTAGCTCCTCTGAATAATCCGCAATTATTTATGACATCTTGAACGGTTCATGGCTGATATCCCGGCAACACACCATAAAACAGACAAAAACAAGCATTTTCTCATCGGGACAGAAACCTTATCAACCTTTGCCAAAGGCTGCACTTCGGTGATTCACCCGGTTTCGAACAGCGAGGCGCATCCGTCTTATCATCCCAAACCGCGCCCACAATGATTTTTTCTCCCTTTGCATTACGGCTAAGACAGAAATCTGAGGCATACAGGCGTACATTTCCACCTTCTTGGTCGGATTTCAGAACACTAATATGCACTCGATAAGGCGTGTTAAACTGCAATGGTTCAGCGGGTTGAGTCACTTCCATTCCGGGGTTAAGAACACCATATTTGACGCAGGTTCCCACGCTGTTCGGCTCCAGCAAACCCTTTTTCCTGTACGGGTCTGATAGGCCCACCTGCCAAACACCTTTACCAGCATTTGGGCCTGTTTCTGAAACGTCTAGAGAACCAAACGAATAGTGCCATTTGCGTATATCCTTGTCCTTCGGATAGGAAAAACAGGGCTGACCGTTACGCAGGGTTACAATCGCCTCAGCGTTTCGATCTGACTTGGCACTGACGGTCGCGGGAATCAATACGAGCAAAAGGCAGATCATGCTATTACAGCAGGAGCGTGGCATTTTGCTATCCTTTCAAAATACATATGATTTAAGGCTTTATCTTTATAGCCCGGCTGTTATGACTCAGCTCAAAATAGACTTTCAGGCTACTTGAATTACGGAGCAATTGGGATTTCGTAGGGTTGCGGACCACCCCCCGGCAGAAGCGCTACAGCGCTCGGTTCTTTCAAGAAGTCCGCTAAAACACTCTCAAGAAAAGGGAGCCTGTGGATGTATATGATATCATTTAAAAACTTCGCTCCATAGTAATGTGCTATAATATCTGCCTGCTGCTCCATATTAAACTCTGAAAATTTCTTCCCAATATTCTTTGTATAGTAATATTCATAAACCCATTTCGTGCCGGTCTTCGACGACGCCGATATTGCCCCATATAAAGCACCCTTGGCTATGAGTCTGCCCCTGTAGCCCCGGTTATATTGCCAGATATGGGTCATTTCGTGCATAAACCACTCCTTATCTTTAGGATCTATTGCTTTTGAAAAATCTTCTTGAAACACCCCTGTGGGGCAATACATCTCATTTCTCGGTGTCACTATTGTCATTTCATCCTGAAAAGGGAATGCGTTCCCTTTATAAATCATGACTTCTCTGTAGAAGATTGAATCTTTGAAGATTTTCCGTGCCATCAAGCTTTCACCGAGCGTAAGTTCACGGCAATCGCCTGTTTTTGTCACTACCGGCTTGGAGCCGGCATATCTTCCTTTACCACCGGGCTTCTGTTTTGTCCCATGATGCGCCTTGGCCTTGATTGTTTTCTTCGTCATACCCCCTCCCAGCTTCATTTCTCACATCAAGAACCTGTCCCCGAACCTCGCTGGCCATTCGAACCGATACCCCTTCTCGATTTCCTCAACCATAAGACGTACAAAGCAGTTTCGCGTCACATACCCGCCCAGAAACCGCTCCAGAACCGAGCCGAACAGATACAAATCGCTTAACCCGACAAAGAGTGGTCGCCGCGCAGCTCCAGGCGGGCCAAGAGGGCCAATAGGGACGGGAATGATCCGTTCTCTAGCGGGACAGAAACCTTTTCAACCTTTGCCAAAGGCTGCGCTTCGGTGATTCGCCCGGTTTCAAACAGCGCGGCGCATCGGCTTTGTCATCCCAAACCGCGCCCACAATAATCGTTTCTCCCTTTGTATTACGGCTGAGGCAGAAATCAGAAGCATACCTTCGAACAGAGAATCCTCCTGACATAGTAGTCACGCGAATACGCATTCGATAAGGCTTGTTAAACTGCAATGGTTCAGCAGGTTGGGTCACTTCCATTCCGGGGTTAAGAACACCATATTTGACGCAGGTCTCCGGACTGTTCGGCTCCAGCAAACCCTTTTTCTTGTATGGTTCTGATAGGCCAATCTCCCAGCCACCGGCACCACCATTCGGACCTTTTTCTGAAACGTCTAGAGAACCAAACGAATAGTGCCATTTGCGTATTTCCTTGTCCTGCGGATAGGAAAAACAGGGCTGACCGTTACGCAGGGTTACAATCGCCTCAGCATCTTGGTCCGACCTGGCGCTGACGGTTACGGGAATTATTACGAGTAAAAGGCAAATCAGGCTATTTCGACAGGAGTGTGGCATTTTGCTATCCTCTCAAAAACACTTAAAATTTAAGGATTTATCTTTATCGTCTGACTGTTATGACTCACCCCAAAATAGACTTACAGGCTACCTGAGTTACGGAGCAATCGGGATTTCGTAGGGATGCGGGCCACCACCCGGCAGATGCGCAACAGCTCTCGGTTCTCTCAGAAAGTCCGCTAGAACACTCTGAAGAAAAGGGAGTATGGGGGTATATGTTTTATCGTTCAAGAATTTTGCTCCGTAATAATGGGCTATAATATCTGCCTGCTGCTCCATGTTGAAGTCAGACAACTTCTTGTTCTTATCCGCAATAGGGTCATACTCATAAGCCCATTTAGAGCTGATCGTAAATGATACTGCCCCATAAAAAGCCCCTTTGGCTACCAGCCTCCGCCGGTAGCCCCGGTAATATTGCCATACGTGAGTCATTTCGTGTATGAACCACTCCTTTTCTTCAAATTTTGCTGCTTTTGAAAAGTCTTCCTGAAACACCCCTGTGGGGCAATACATCTCATTCCTGGGTGTCACTATTGTCTTTTCATCCTGAAAAGGGAATGCGTTCCCTTTATAAATCATGACTTCTCTGTAGAAGATTGAATCTTTGAAGATTTTCCGTGCCATCAAGCTTTCGCCGAGCGTAAGTTCACGGCAATCGCCTGTTTTTGTCACTACCGGCTTGGAGCCGGCATATCTTCCTTTACCACCAGGCTTCTGCTTTGTCCCATGATGCGCCTTGGCCTTGATTGTTTTCTTCGTCATAACCCCTCCCTGTTTCCTTCATTACTCACATCAAGAACCTGTCCCCGAACCTCGCGGGCCACTCGAACCGGTATCCTCTGCCGATTTCCTCAACCATAAGGCGTATGAAACAGTTCTGCGTTACATAACCTCCCAGGAACCGTTCCAGGACTGAGCTGAACAGATACAGGTCACCCGGCCCGGCAAAGTTGTCGCCGCGCAGCTTCAGGCGCACGTCATAGCCGCGATATATGCCGCGGCCTATCAGCCGGTCGGTCGGTTTCACCTCG
>JAYFNT010000037.1:0-15675 GCA_034933285.1 Geobacteraceae bacterium
CAGGGAGTGGGTGCCGGCCCTGAAATAGACGATATCGGTTGCCGTGGTGGAACCATTAAGCATGTTGGCGATGGAGCTGTAGGGCTGGGAGATGCTGCCGGTCTCCACGCCGGAGTATGAAGAATCGACAAAGACAAAGCCCGAGGCGGACACGGTAACGGACCAGGTGGACTGGGCCTGGGTACCGTCGGCGTCAGTGACGGTCAGAGTGATGGGCCCGGTGCTCGCCTGCGGATTGGGCCAGGTGACAAGGCCCGTGGAGCTGTCAACGACCATTCCCTCAGGCTGGTTGGCCAGGGTGAAGGTGAACGGATAAGCGCCGCCGTAGATAGCCGGCCGCACGCTGTAGGCTACCTCCGGATGGGCCCTGAAGACGGGATGGGTGGCAGGTATGGCAGGGCTGCCGGTGCCCGCCTCCCTCGGAAAGCCGATCTCCAGGGTATTCAGGCTTTTCGCATCCGATAGCGTGGCAATAGCCGATATCATGAAAAAAGAGAACATGATTACATGGAATATTTTATTGAAATTTCGCATTACGGGTTTCCTCAAAAGTTCCGGTGTACGCAATAGTCACCGGGGTTCTCCCACATATGTAAACAATATCGACAAAAGTCAGCTCTTCCGACATGGAGGGGTTATGCAAGAAAACCCCCTTGCAGACAAGGGGGTTTTCTCATCGCCGGCGTCTGGCGTTTGTTCAGGAGTTTTTGCTGCGACGCCAGGCAGCAAGGCCGACAAGACCTGCACCAAGGAGCAGGATTGTGCCCGGTTCCGGAACCGGCGGGATATCTCCCGAAAGTTCCATGTCGAAGTAGGTTTTGGCGCCGTGATCTTCGGCCAGTACCTGGATCAGGTTCTCTCCGGGGGCCAGGAAAGGCGAATTGTCGATGGACAGAGTGTATTCCCAGATGCTCGTGTAGCCTTCGGCGTTTTCTTTTGCTATCTGGACACCATTTATGAAGATGATGAAACCATTGTCTGCGGCAACGTTTAGGGTGAGGTCGCCGTTAATCGGGCTGGTGGGTATGGTGAACGTCATCTGCAGCGCAAGATCGGTCCCAGATTGCCAGTAGGTATTGTTTGGGAGGGAGTTGCCATTGCCGAAAGCTGCATAGCCGGTTGACCATGCGGCATTGGCCCAGTCGAAAGAATCATAACCGGCTGTTGACCAGGTCGCATATAAATCCGGGCTGCTGAATTGCTGGTATTGCCATTGGCTGCCCTGATTTACAAGGGTCGTGGGGACGGCCAGAGCCAGGCCGGTAGAGAAAGTAAGCAAGGCACTTGCTAACAGAGCAACGAGCAGTTTTTTCATCATGGCATCCATCCTCCGCTGGAATTAAAGAAGTTTCCAATATAAATGCAATAGGAATGCCAATGTAAAATCATGCTATAAAAACAGCGTGTTAAGCATTTATGGCGCAGGAATGCGGCAGGCGGTGTAAACTTTGTCGACGTTCATCTTTCCGATGGCGCCCACATGACCATTCTCTTGCCGCGGGCGAATCGCCACCAGGCGACCACGATTGCCAGGTTGACGGCAAAGAAATACATGGGGATCTTCATCACTGCATTGGATGGAGGCGATTTTGCCAGCCATCCTCCGATGGCAATGGCATAAAATGCGAGATGTAGCGGAAGGAGTAGGAGGTAAGCCGAAGAAGCGAGGCTAAGGAGAACATGGCTTGTCAAGGCGACGCAGAGGAACAGCGGCACCAGCCACCTGAGCAGCTTGTGGCAGAAATACTGGTATGAAAAGAGGCCGAAACGGAAAATGTTCAGAAATTCGAGGTTGCGGAAAAAGACCGTCAATCCTCTGAGCACGGTGCGCACCTTTCGGTCGAATTCTTTCTTGCTGTCGGAGATGTCCTGGTAGTAACCAATTGATTCCGGGTCGCTGATTCCGTGCAAGCCAAGCCTCATACTGTTCAGGACGGTCCTGAAGTCGCTCTGCATCTCGCCTGAAAAATCCCTGCATACCTCCTGGCGCGCGGCGAAAAAGGACCCGCTCAAACCGACGAGAGAATTAACCCGGGACTCCAGCTTCCTCAACCACATTTCATACCTCACATAGGCGCCTTCACCACAAGGGTTGCCATCCTGCCCGATAACTCTGTCAACGCTGCTTACACAGCCGACCGAAGGGTCCGCGAAATTGGCGACTATTTCCTTCAAGGCTTGGGGATCAAGACGGGTGGCGACGTCGGAGAATACGATGATGTCGCCTGTAGCATGCTGCACGGCGTCTTTCTGGGCGTTCTCCTTGCCCCTGCGTTCCGGGAAGGCCAGGAGTTTAATGCCGCTTGATGCATACTCTCTGACGATTTCATTGGTAGCATCGGTAGAGCCATCGGACGCAATAAGGACCTGGAGTTTGCCTTTGGGATAATCAAGGGCAACCGTGTTTTCCATTTTGTCCCGGATTCTGCGTTCTTCATTGCATGCGGTGATTATAAGGGTTACGGTAGGTTCGATGGGGGCCCTGTGTACTTCATTTTCCCTGAAGAAGCTGATAAGGCGGAGGGACAGGGGGTAGCCGAAATAAGCGTGAAAGATTAGAATGATGGATATCCAGAAAATGTATTCCATTTGGAACCCCTTAAAACCATTTTTATCCACGAAGGACACGAAGTAACACGAAGAAATGCAGAAGAATGGGGTGTCTCTTGAATCTTTTTTAATTCCTAACGAAACGTATTTCCTTCGTGTCCTTTGCAGATACTTCTATTGAAGTTTTTTATTTAATATACGATTTTCTTCCATTCAAGCTTGCCGATACTCCCAAAATTTAGCAGGAGGCCAACCTTGTGCCCTGTCGCTTTCAGGTAGTTGATTATCTGGGCATCCTCATTACCGGTCAGTTTTGACATGGCCTTTATTTCCACGATCATTGACTCAAAACAGACGAAATCCGCCAAATATTGCTTCTCCAGCTGAATACCCTTGTAAACGATCTTCAATGGAGCTTGCGACACAAAAGGAATATTACGTTCGCGGAATTCGATTTCCAGGGCCTCCTGATACACTGCTTCGAGGAAACCACTGCCGAGTTCCCTGTGTACTTCGATTGCGGCGCCGATGACACGAAACACCTCGTCTTTCAGAATCAGCTCCATAAAACAAAAACCTTTTGGATAATGGGTTCTTATCCGGTTATTCTTTTATACAGTCGGTAATATTTCTCAGCCATGATCTCAGCTGAAAAGCATCTTTCGGCTTTCTCCAGTGCTGCTCGAGACATTCTTTCCCACAGTTCCCGGTCATTTTTGAGGAGGAGGCATTTTTCTGCAAAATCCTGCGGATTCCTGGTGTCGATGAGAAATCCTTCTTTCCCGTCTTCTATTATTTCTGTAATTCCACCGACTGCTGGTGCAATAATCGGAAGACCGTGCCCCATGGCCTCCAGTATGGTCATTGGGATGCCCTCGTGGAGAGAGGTGTTGATGTATAGGTCCAGTCCCTGGTAGAAGGAATCCATGTCGTCCACATGCCCCTTGAAGTCAAAGCGGTCTTTCACGCCCAGATGTGCTGCCCTGGTTTCGAGCGACTGCCTCTCCGGGCCGTCGCCAGCCAGTTCGAACCTGACGTTTCCGTGGTTTCCGGAGACGACCGCAGTTGCTATGTCAACCATGAGTGGGTAATCCTTGACTGGGAAGAGGCGGCCTGAAGAACCGATCACAAAGTTCCCGCGTTCCGGGGGGGATAACCTTGAATCGGGCAGGTTGATGCCGTTGTGGATGATTTCAACCCCTTCTTTCCGAAATCCGAATCGCGAAACCAGGGCGTTGTGGATATCGGCTGACACCGCAACTGTGGTAAAGTTTCGGGACAGGACGAGGAAGTTCACGCTGGAGATGATCCTGGCGTTTACGGATGCCGTCTTGCCGTGAAATTCCGGGAGTCCGTGCTGGGTGGAAACGAGTTTTATTCCATCACGGAAACGAGATGCCAGAAATGCCAGGAAGTTTTCCTTATAGCGATGGGAGTGAATCAGATGGGGCGGGTCCTGGGCGGCCATGTTCCGGATCTGTCCCGCAATCTTCGGGAAGGAGTATTGATGCTCGTTTATGACATGGACGGGGATACCCCGATCAACCAGACCGTCGGCGAGCTTTCCCCCGTTAAGGAGTATGACGGAAATGTCCAGGTCGTCATAGCTGCAAAGACGCCTCAGAAGATTGAAAGCCATGACTTCGGCTCCGGCCCAGAGATCGCCGGATATTAAATGCAGGATTTTCAATTTTGATGTGTCTAGATCATTCATGTTTCCGATATTAATTTACCATGTTATATAGATTGAAGCCAGCTAATGCGCAAATGCTATATACTATAGCAAGATGATTTATATATAAATAAATAATTGATGGTTTCGTAATAAGTTGTCATCCCGGCGGAGGCCGGGGTCCAGAGGTCGTAAAATATATTGGAATGACTGGATTCCGGTTTTCACCAGAATGACGAGGAAATCATGGAGTGTATAGTGCGTTATAAACGCTGTTGGTCATTTCTTTTGGCTTTTACCCTTTGCAGTTTCGCGCTTTCGGGTTGTGCCGGGCCTCCACCCGAGCCCATCGGGAAAGACATGGTAATGGCGCGGCAGGAGTTGGCCCGCATGCGCTCCTGGCTCAACGATCCGGGGGTGGGCAAGTTGCCGCCGGGAAGCTTGCCGGAATTGCGGAATGTCATGCAACGGCTCAGAGCGGCGAGCATGCTCCCGAAATCCGAAGCCATAGCTCCGTTGCGCCGGGAAGTTCTGACCCTGCTGGGTAAATTGCACGGCGGCGACGGATCTTTCGCTCTCGGCTTGACGCACGGCCTGGACAAGGTTTTGCCCGATGAGCCTTTCAGTGGGGGATTCGGGGCGTCAATTCGCATAGGTCTGGCTAAGAACGAGTCAGAGGGGGGGCAGCTGGTTGTAATTTCAACGGGAAAGGAATTGAGAAACGTGTCCGTCAGGCTGGATGGCCGGCTTGCCGGTACTGCTCGCAGCAATGCCTTCATCCCGGCAAGCCAGGTGAATATCGAACTGGTGGGGTATGTGGACACAACGATCGGCAGCCGTCCTTACAAGTCTCCGAAACCGGGCTGGTGGCCGGATCCCCTTCTCGCAAACAGGCCGTTCGATGTAAAGCGGGACGAAATCCAGCCTTTGCTGGTGACGGTAACCACGACCCATCAGACAGAACAGGGAGAATATGCCGGCAAACTCGTCGTGAGTGTCGATGGCGTCGATATTGCTTCAATTCCCCTCAGTGTCAGGGTTTTCGGATTTGAGCTTCCCTCTCGCGGACACTTTGCCACTTTTGCCCTGGGTTGCGGGCCGGACAAGGTGGCTGACTTCTATGGCGGTGACCCGGACGGCAAGATCATGGAGCGCTTCGCCGTGGAGTCCTTCAGGCATCGCATGCCTCCCGCGGAGTTGCTCAACGGCTGGGGCTGGTCGACTGCGAAAACACCGAAACGGCAGGATGGAAGTTATGACTTCGCAGTGCTCGACCGGTGGCTGGACCTTTTCAAGGCAGGCGGCGTGACTCGCTTTCCCATGGTGGTGGTTCCCCGTTTCCGAAGATTCGGCGGTGGTGATTACACTGAGGGGTTCAAGAGAGAGCTGGGCAATTTCATCAAGGCATACGCGAAACATCTCAAGGCCAAAGGTCTGTTCGATGCCGCGGTAATGTACAACATCGACGAGGCCTCGAATGACCCGGAAATGCGCGAATGGGAGGTATGCAAGGAATTGTACCGCGTATCCAAGCAGGCCGCTCCGGATCTGCCGGTGCTCCAGTGTCTGAATGAATATAAAGGAATAAAGGCGTTGGCTGGGTATGCCGATATCTGGGACCTGTATTTCGGCCAATATGAAAAGTCCGGGGGTGCTGCACGGCTTGCAGCGGGTGATCAGATCATGCTGTCCGTATGCATCTGGCCAAGCGGGCATCCCAACCTGTTCATCGAGTATCCGCTGCTTGATGCCCGCGTCATGCCCTGGATAGCTTTCCGGGAGGGAGCGAAGGGCTTCGAATACTGGGAAATGTTCACCTCGTGGAAGAACAACCGGCGAAACCGCGATTGGTGGAAAGGGAGCACCCGCACTTCATGGAAACTGGCAAAGCCCCACGGTGACGGGCTGTTGCTGTACCCGGGGCCTGATGGCGCACCTTTTCCCAGTCTCCGACTGGAAGCCTTGCGGGACGGAATTGAAGACTACGAATATCTGGTCCTGCTTTCCGGAAAAGCGAAAAACGATGCTGAGGCTAAAGCGCTGCTGAAAGAGGCAAAGCGCCTGCTTGTCACGGGCGCCACGTCATATGACAGGGATCCGCATAAGTTGCTTGACTTGCGGAATCGTATCGGATTGTTTCTGGAAAAAAAGTGAGGCGGCCCATTCAACGAGCCAGCTCCTTGCACGCTGCCCGGTCGATCTTTCCGCTGCTGTTCTTGGGCAGCGCCTTGACGAACCTTATCTCGCCCGGGATTTTGTGACGGGGGAGTGTCTGGGAACAGCGATAAAGGATATCCCGCTCCGTGGTTTCCGCGTTTATCGGGACTGCCACTGCCACCAATCGGTGGCCGGCAAGGGTGTCTTCAATTCCCAGGACTGCACATTCCATGACCAGGTCGGTATCGATGAGCGCGTCCTCGATCTCCTGCGGGTTGACCCTGTGTCCTCCTACCTTGAGCTGGTTGTCCCTTCTGCCGACGACAAAGAAGTAGCCGTCCGGGTCCATGTATCCCAGGTCACCCGTGTGGTAGCCATGAGCGCTGAGCGCCCTTGCGGTGCTCTCGGGATCATGCCAGTACCCCTGCATGATGTTGGGGCCCTGTGCCACCAGTTCGCCGGTTTCACCCTGCGGAAGTTTTTCTCCGTTCTCGCCTACGACCTTCATGGCGACGTCCGGTATGGGTATGCCGATGGAGTCGATCTTGTCGTGCAGGCGATGGGGTTCGACGTAGGTCAGGCGCGCGGATGCTTCGGTTGCGCCGTACATTACAAAGAGCTTCGTATGCTCCGGGAGGGCCTTTATGAGGTCCTCCTTGGTGTGGCGCGCCAAGTGGCCGCCGGCCTGAGAGCAGTAGCGCAGCGAGGTCAGCCTGTCGCGGACGGAGCGAAGCGGCGACCGGTGCAGCAGGTAGGCATAGGTTGAGGGAACACCGGAAAAGCCGGTCACTTGTTCATCTATCATCTGCTGGACAACGCTTGCCGGGTAGGCGAAGGTATTGTTTATGACGACGGTTCCACCCACAGCTACGTGGGTATTAAGGAGCGATTTTCCCATTACATAGAAGAACGGCAATACCACCATCTGTATATCCGAGCTGGTGAGTTCCAGGTAACGGACGATTGAATTGGTGTTGGCAACGATATTTCGATGGGAGAGCATTACTCCCTTGGGCTGGCCGGTGGACCCCGAGGTGAAGATGATGCTGGCCAGGGATGATTCGTCAAGAGAGAGGTCCGGGTTGCTTTCGTCTCCTGAGTCGGCGATTTCGCCAAAAGACCTGGCTGCAAGAGGCGCATCACTCCACTTGAGCTTTGGCCTGGCAATCAGCAGAAGGGGGATGGAGAGCGCGGAAAGTTCCATTTCCCGCAGGACCCTTTCGCATTTGGCCGAAGAGATGATGCCCCTGGGGGTGATGCGGGCCAAGAGCGGCGCCAGGCCGTCGGGTTTCAGATCCGGGTTTAGAGGCACTGCTACGCCGCCTGCCTTGAGGATGCCGTAGTAACCGGCCATGTATTCACGGCAGTTTTCAAGCATGAGCGCAACACGGTCACCCGGAGCCACACCCTGTTCCATGAGCCAGTGGGCAACCCGGTTGGCCTCCCGGTTGAGCTTCTCGTAGCTGATCCTTTCTTTGCCGTGCACCATGGCGCACTTGCCGGGCAGGGCGCATGCGCTCTCTTCCAGGAACTGGTGGATCAGGGTGGTCTGGTTTCGCTGTGTCATGTAACTTTCTTTCATCTTTTTCAGCTATGCTCTCTCTTTCACCCCTCACCCGGTCTTTGACCACCCTCTCCCTTGATGGCGAGGGTAGTAAACAATTCTGTTAAAGGGGTTTCTGTATACTGTTCGCTGTACACTGTCCACTGCTTTTCACGCCGCTGCCAGCTTGGCGCCGAGAAAGCCGACGATATTGCCGATTGAGTCAAGGTTTTCCGGTATCAGTTCGTCGTCAAGGACCTTGATGGCGAACTGCTCTTCCAGGAAGCTGATGACCTCGAGAATCCCAGTTGAATCTATCATTCCGGATTCAAGAAAAGAGGTGGAATCTTCAAGGCCGTTATCATCTCCGAAGAGGAAGTTGTCCACTATATAAGTTCTTACCTGTTCACGCGTTTCACTCATTGCTGTTCCTTTCAGATTTTCTTTCTCTTTATTGCACCCCTCACCCGGACTGTGTCCACCCTCTCCCTTGAGGGAGAGGGTATGATGGGCAGATCATGGATTTGATATTCGTATTACTATATTTTATATATCTGACTTTTCAATTGTTTTTCTGACAATTGCTTTTTCCCGGTGCATGGAAATAGTCCCCTCGCCATTTAGGGAGAGGGTGGCGCCTTGCGCCGGGTGAGGGGGTGAAAGTATCATATCACGATTTCCGGCACTTCTTCCATGAGAAGCGGTTTCAGATGCAGGTAGCGGGTCGTTGCACGCTTGGTGTCGATGTCTCCGTACACTTTTTCTACCTGTTCCGGCTTCAGGCCTATCGCCTGTGCTACTGTGGAAGGATCCAGTCCATGGTTCTTGCCGTAAAGACACAGGTCCATCTCCCGATAGGGAAGGGAAAAGTAGAATTCGTCCTGCCCCTGGGCGAGCGAATAGGTGTCGGTCGTGGGCGGCCTCTTCCTGACTTCTTCTGGTATGCCCAGATACTCGGCCAGCTGGTAGACCTGGGTCTTGTACAGGTGGGCGATCGGCTTCAGGTCAGCGGCCCCGTCACCCAGCTTAACGAAAAAGCCCTGATCGTATTCAAGGCGGTTGGGCGTTCCGGCAACAGCGAAGTTGAGACGGTCCGCATGATAGTATTCAAGCATTTTCCGCGTTCTCTGCTTAAAGTTGGTGGCTGCCACTATTTCAAGGTAAGGCTTGAGCGGCAGGCGTTCCGTAATCGTTTCGCCATCAGGAGTCCGGGCCACGACCGAGAGGAGACTGAAACCCTGGTGCTCGAATATGCTTGAAATCACTATCTTCGATTTCCATCCTGCTCCGTAGCCCGGTATGGCAAGTCGGACGGCATCATCGTACAGGCGGTAGAAACCGACGGCTTCAAGGATCGGTGAAATGTCGATGCGTTGCGATTCTATTCCAAGGTGGTCGATAACGGACCTGCTGAGACTGGTGGTTTCCTTTGCCGAGTGACGTTCCGGCATTTCAAGGCCGAAGACACGGTCGGGGCCGATGGCTTTGACCGCCAGAGCTGCCGTAACACTGCTGTCGATGCCGCCGGACAACCCGACGACCAGGCCCCGGCGTTTCAGATGGTTTTTCAGGCCATCGCGGATACGGGAACTGATCTTTTCAACTTCTTTTTCGGCATCGATGACGAGAGTGTCATACGAGAATTCGTTCGATGATGTCATTATTCCTCCTGGGCAATTGAATATAATTCACACAAAGATTTTGGACAAAGGTTTTAAGATTTTCTCTGCGGCTCTGCGAGAGATAAGATTTTGGTTTTGCGGAATGAAATCCATGTCTCACACAGAGCCGCAGAGAAAACCGAAAGATTGAGGTAAAATCAAAGTCTCCAAAGCTATTCCTTCTTGTCGCCGCTGGATTCAGGTTCTGGATTTTCTCCTGTCGATAATCTTGTCCACTGCAATCGGCTGAATACTCCCGGCATTGAAATTCTCAATATATTGATCATGGAGAATCTGCGTGGAAAGTATCCCTATCAAGGCCATGTTCTGTGTCTCGCTCTCAACGAACCGGTCATCATTTATGAACCTGTTGACCAGGTGGCCGGTCTTCTTCGGATCGAAGTAGCCGGTTTTTTCCAGGTTGGCCTCGGAAAGATATTCGTGTGCATACCCGTTGCCGCTGCCGAAGAACACATCCCGTATCGGCGCACGATATGGATGCTTGGGCCTCGACACGATCGACTCGGGAATAAGCCCACTGAAGGCTTCCTTAAGGATGAATTTCTCTTTGAGCACTTTCAGTTTCCAGTGAGACGGCAACTTCATGGCGAACTCGATAACCCGGAAATCGAGGAAGGGAAGCCTGAGTTCAAGAGAGTTGCCCATGGCGACCCGGTCACCCTGGGAGGAAAGCAGGTAATTGGACAGGAATATGTCCATTTCCAGGGTTTGAGCCCTGGACAGCAGGTCGCGATCGCTGAAATCCATGGGAAGGGATGCAAGGACATCTGTTTCAGGCTGGTAGGAACCGAGTTCCTCCTTGACCCTGCTTGAAAAAAATGTGCTGTTTTTCCCGGTGTTTCCCCAACGGATACGGTGGGAAAAGAGAGGATCGTGTGCACTTTCATCGGATACGGCAAAGAATTTCCGCAAATATGTTCGTCCTCGCGCCGGATTCTTGAAGATATAAGGGTAGAGCCGCTCCAGCAGAAGAGGCCTGAAGCCGGATCCGGGATTTCTGCTCCAGAACTGCCGGACCTTTGCCTCTTTGAAGATGTTGTAGCCCGCGAAAACCTCGTCTGCGCCTTCACCAGTCAGCACCACCTTGAAACTGTTTTCCCGCACAAGCCTGGACAGCAAAAACATGGGGACCGGAGCGGTCCGCAAAATGGGCTTTTCGCAGTGCCTGACCACTGCCGGGAAATTATCTCGGATGTCTCCATTGTCGATCAGGAGTCGACTGTGATCGGTTCCGAGGTGCTCAACCATCATCTGCTGATATGGTGTCTCATCAAAAGCCTTTTCCTTGAAGCCGATGGAAAAAGTGCGCAGATTGTTGTTGAAATTCCCGGATATCAGGGAGGTTATTATTGATGAGTCCAGGCCTCCGCTCAGGTAAGCGCCGACCGGCACATCCGCTCTCAGCCTGATGCGGATGGCATCGAGCAGGAGTTCCCTGAGTTCTTCCACGGCTTGATCCAGAGAAGCCGGTTCCCGTGATTCGGGTGAGAAATAGGGAATGCTCCAGAATGGTTCCAGGCGCACGCTGCCGCTTTTGTCGAGAAGCATGAAATGACCTGGCGGAAGTTCGCAAACGTGCTTGAAAACCGTTTTTGGGGTCAGGGTGGTCCAGAGGGTGAAAACCTGGGAAAGCGCATGGGCATCAATTTGTCTTGGTACTGCCGGATCGAGAAAGAGGGCCTTGATTTCCGAGGCAAAAATGAACCTGTCTCCTGCCTGGCAGTAATGGAGCGGTCTGATTCCCACCCGGTCCCGGGCCAGGAAAAGTTCTTGCCTGTTGCTGTCCCAGATGGCGAACGCGAACTGGCCGTTCAGGTGACGGAGGCATTCAGTTCCGTATTCCTCGTATATGTGGACAAGTATTTCCGTGTCGGTGCCGGTGCGGATGATGTGGCCTTTGCTTTCCAGGTCGGTCTTCAATTCGGGATAATTGAAAATTTCACCGTTAAAGACGATCCACAGCGTTCCGTCTTCATTGCTGATGGGCTGGGTTCCGTCTTCGAGGCCGATGATGCTGAGGCGGGCATGCCCCATCGCGACACGGTCATCAACATAGATGCCTGTTTCATCAGGTCCTCGGTGCCGCATGGCCGAAATCATACGGGCCAGGAGCTGTTCAGGATCCGGGCCGGGTTTTACTATTCCTGCGATTCCGCACATTATTGCCTCGAATTTTTCCAGGGACTGACGACTGCTTGTCCTGACAGCCGGACAGCTACCCGAAGGACGGATATTTTGACTAAGTTTATCAAATATAGCAAGTCTGGTGCCAGAATAAAATTGATTTAATTTCCTGGTCTCTTTATTGGTGTAGCACAAAAGTAGTCACTCGAGAAATACATCTTGCTGGTCCCACGATTGACATACGAATACTGGTTGCAGCAGGCATTCGATAGGGGATTGAACAGGCGGATATTCCTTTGCGGTATATTTGAATTCCAGGGTTCCGTAAATTCTTGTTGGAACCTGCGGACTGTGTCCGATAGATACATATATGAACTATGCCATGTTATTCTTTCGTGATCCTGAATCCGTGACGTCTGAGAGCCGAGCAAGCAAATGCCGGGGTTCAACGTCGCTGACATTGCATCATGCCCGGCGCGACAGATGAACTTCGTCGGGCTGTCTCATCTCGCCGGAATGCTGAAACAGAGGCGTTCTGCGCAGTCGAAGGCGTGGAGGCGTCACGGATTCAGGGTGATGATTATGTGTCTATACGATACATTGAACAGGAAAAAGCGCTGCAATGCATAGTTATGCCTGAGCAAGTGTTGCCTTTTGATACATGAATAATCGACGGAGGTAAAAATAACTTGACAAATCCGGCCGACTGTATTAATTCAGTGCGAAATAAATAATATTTCCATCAGGAAATGCCGCGTAAAACCGACGCTCATCTGGTAAGCGACAATACTAAACCATCCGCGAGGATGGGACGGAAAGCCCAAAGGGTCTCCCTGAGACAGCCGGGTCGCCGAAATACCGCTAGGTATCCAAGGCCCCGGCTTTTTTAATTGTATTAACCGGGGCTCATGGGTTTGCTCGTTTGCGGAAGGGTGAAAATTAACTCAATATCATATTGGCGCCATAACTGTGACGTGGAGCACATAATCGCGCACGTTTTTCAACGATAACTGCATCTACAATTCAAAGATTGTATGCAAGGTAGCCGACAATACTAAACCATCCGCGAGGATGGGACGGAAAGCCCAAAGGGTCTCCCTGAGACAGCCGGGTCGCCGAAATACCATGATGGTATGACAAGGTGCCCGGCTTTTTTTTATGCCGGCATAAGGGAGATCAGTAAATGAAATCATGCAAAATACAAAACAAATTCGGTTTCTTAATATTCAGGATGCTCAGAGTCTTGACGGTCGCTTTTGCCGTCCTGTTGACCTTGGAGTCTGGCTGTTTTGCCGTCACTGTCACATTGAATTGGGGCGCCAGTGCCGGAAGCACCGGCTACAGGGTCTATTATAGAGCGGATTCAGCGACGTTGCCTTTCAGCGGGACAGGCGCCACTCAAGGGGCATCACCCATAAGCGTGGGTAGCCAGACCACCGCTACCATAAGCGGCCTTGATCCTGCCCATTCCTACTATTTTGCCGTCACTGCCTACAACTCCGCAGGAGAAAGCTCTTACTCCAACCTTGTGTCGGTTCCCGAGCTGACCGAGCCCTCCACTTCAATCAGTTATCCTGCCAGCAATGCAACCGTGAGCGGCACTGTAGCCATTACTGCAAGTGCTTCCGACAACATCGGCGTGAGCAGGGTTGAGTTCTATGTCAATGGCGTCCTCAAGGGAACCGACACGTCAACACCTTACACGTATTCCTGGAATACCGCTGCACTGGCTGCGGGGAGTTATGCGCTCATGACCAGGGCATATGACGCTGCCGGAAACGTCGGTCAATCGGGCAACGTGGCGGTAACCGTCACCAGGGATACAACGGCTCCCACAGTGACCATGACATCACCTGCCGCCAATGCAACGGTCAGCGGGACCGTAACAATCGGCGCGAGCGCCAGTGATGCAGTCGGTGTCAGCAGGGTGGAATTTTACCGTGACGGCACTCTCCTGTCGGCAAGCAACGTGGCTCCCTACAGTTACAGCTGGAATACCACTACTGTCGCCAACGGCAGCCATACCCTTTCCGTGAGGGCCTATGATTTGTCGGGTAACGTCGGCCAGTCTTCGCAAAGGACCGTAACCGTGCGCAACACGATTTCGGCGCCGACAATTACAACAGCCAGCCTGGTATCTGCCACTGTCGGAAAAGCATACAGTGCCGGTTTGACTGCGAGCGGCGGCGTGTCTCCCTACACCTGGAGCCTTGCGGCCGGTGTGCTGCCGCCGGGGTTGTCGCTGAACGGCACGACAGGGGCGATAAGCGGAACGCCGACGAGCTCGGGGACATACAGCGTCACATTCCGGGTGACTGATTCCAGGAGGGCGACGGCAACGAGAGCGCTGACGATAACGGTTTACACCGCGCCGGCCATTACAACTGCCAGCCTGGCATCCGCCACTGTCGGAAAAGCATACAGTGCCGGTTTGACCGCGGGAGGCGGCGTGTCTCCCTACACCTGGAGCCTCGCGGCTGGTGTGCTGCCGCCGGGGTTGTCGCTGAACGGCACGACAGGGGCGATAAGCGGAACGCCGACGAGCTCGGGGACATACAGCGTCACATTCCGGGTGACTGATTCCAGGGGGGCAACGGCAACGAGGGCGATTTCAATAACGGTCAGCGCTGCGCCCGTTGTGATCAATACCAGTACGGTAACGGTCAGTGCTGCACCGCTAGTTATCAATACCAATACAATTACGGTAGTAATGGGGAGATATTATACGATCACTCTTTCCGCTTCCGGCGGGGTTGCTCCCTACACCTGGAGAATAGCGGCAAGTACTGCCCCGTTCGGCATTGCGCTGAATGGTTCAACCGGCCAACTCACCTTGGTCGCGACCAGGGCTGGAACCTACTCCGTGACTTTCCAGGTTACGGATTCCATGGGTGCAACAACAAATAAGGCCGTCCCTCTTACAGCCAGAGCGTATTAATAAAATGCCGGGCTAGTCCTGCTTGTTGATTCACATCTCTGAAATTCAAAAAATGGGTTCTTTCAACAAATCCCCCGGAGGTTTCGGGGGATTTTCCTTCCATGCTGCAACTCGGTTTTTCAACGGCTGATAACGATTGAATTAAAAGTTTTAAAGAGGTTTGTCTTCTTGCGCCTTGCGGGATTATTTTATTGTGCGCGCCTGATTTCGAATTATTTCGACAGATTTTGACTTATTTATACTTGAACATGGTGTTTTGTGATTGAAATCACATTCAAGCTTTGCCTTTTTTGCGAAAAGTATCAGCAAAGATGGGAATGGCAGCGCATGTTGCCTGGATAATTCTAATGGAACGCCATGTGCTTCGACAAAAAACTTTTTGCGGATGGCTTTGGCACGATTCCCTTTATCAAGTCATAAACGCACCTTGTTACGGGCCTATTTAAGGCACTTTGATCAGGATAAAGAGCTTAAAAACAATCTATTGGTGACATAAGTCACAACTGTAAAACGGGTTTTATACGATAAAGAACGTGAAGCTGAAAACGACAACAAGCGGTAGACGATAATACTAAACCATTCGCGAGAATGGGACGGAAAGCCTAAAGGGTCTCCCTGAGACAGCCGGGTCGCCGAAATGCCAGCATAGGTATGAGGCGCCCGGCTTTTTTTGTGTCTGACTTCTTAATAAAGCGGGGAAGTAATTCAGATCGAGAGTCTTGCGAGCAGCGGCTGTGGTTCTGTCAAGAAAGACGGTATGGAAATATGAGCACACGAATTGATTGTAAAAGAATTAAAGGGGCCAAGCTGGAAACCTTTCTTTGCGTTCTGATCTTCACCATTTTTACGCTGGGTATCGGGACTATAAGCCATGCAGTGACTGTTTCGCTGCAGTGGGGTGCAAGTACAGGGGCTACAGGCTACAAGGTTTATTACCAGGCAGACTCGTCGACGGCGCCTTTTGGCGGGACCGGTGCGAGCCAGGGAAGCGCTCCCGTAGACGTGGCAA
>JAYFNT010000038.1:0-35516 GCA_034933285.1 Geobacteraceae bacterium
ACGGCCTGCTGCTTTGCCAAGTGGGAACTTACGACCTCTTGTTGCCAAGACGCCGCTCCCTTGAACTACCGAGATGAACGGACAACTTCTCGGACGGGACTTAAACCCGTTAGATATTCAACTGTTACTGCGTACGGACACAATACCTATTTATTCCGAATTAAGTATGGTGCCCCCGGAACTCTTCAGGAATCAGGGACAGAGCCAGAGTGTCACAGAGCCAGAGTGTCAGCTTCTTCCCGGATTTCCGCGGATTTCGAAATCTGTATTATGTCCCCGGATTTCCCTAGGAATGATTGACGACCCCGTTCCCGATGTGGGCGGGGGATGTCGGATACCAGTAACGATTAGGCTCAAGGTTCGCCGTTAGAGAGAGACTCGCCTTTTCTGAAAACAGGGGGGGCGTGCGTCCGGATTTCAGCAGCAAAGCTAACTATTTGATTTTATAAGAACGATACTTATTCTTGACAGGTTGATTATAGAATGTCCCCACAATTCACGTCCCCACAATTCCCAGCACTACGGAAACTCTACTTTCAAACTGTCTACTTGACAGGGAAGCTTACGTAAACACATGAAAAAAGTAGTTGATTGTTGAGACCTAACCCCTTGACACATCTGTTGTTTATTGATTTGTCAAAAGTGTAGGTTTGACACTATGAGCTACTATGAGCTATAACTTGATCGACAGCCTTTAATGGGTGACCCTTCTGGTTTTCCACAGCCATTGGTTAGATTTCCTTATCAATATATTCCCCAGTCGTGCTCTTCGTCTCGAAGAGTTTCTTTGTCAATCATCTTATTCAAGTAGACAATCCTTCGCTTTACCCACTCTCTAACTTTCGCGTTCTCATGCTCTTTAATTGTTTCGAGTGCAGCTAGCTCCTTCTGGTAATAGGGTACCAAAGATCCAGTCCATCCAAATGATCCAATGTTAGCTGAAAGTGCTGACAAAACACGATCATCGTCTCCAAAGTTATCTAGTAAAAATCTTGCTCTCGGTGATATCTGATACCCGTCCTTGACATCCAACAAAACATCTGTTGCCCCGGCAACAAATACCGGAGCTGTTGCTGGCTCTTGGGCACACCATTCTCTCAATAAATCATCGGGAAGTTCCGCAAGCACGCTCGTTTCTTTCTTATCAAAGCGATCTTCTGAACTGAGTAGCTCAGTCAATCTATACTTCTCCAATGCCTCGGCATTTCGAATTGATTCAGCAAAAATTGGCCAAACTTCCCGTCCATATAATTGAAATAGTTTACGAGTTGTAGGCTTAACATAATGATATAAGTCACTATAATCCAGTTTATCTGTGCAGCTTTCTACAATTTTTTTTGCTATTAATTTTGCAAACTCTGGTCCTTCAGAGCTTAATAGATTTACTACTATATCTCGCCAAAGATATACGTCAAGTTGACTGTGCTCGTTCTTTTTGTCTAAATTGAGCTTAATAACTATTTGGAAAAATGTAGGTTTGCAGTTATTGAATCTCTCTGGGTTAGTGTGGCAGTACATTGACAGTATTTCCAGTGAAACCCACGCACCATCATTGGATGTGTCAGCAAGGCTCATTACAAATTGTTTTACTATATCTGTGGAAAGATGCTCTAACGGTCTACCATAGGAAAACATATTAGCGCAAACAGGAGGTATCTTATTCAGTCTAATTAGTTCAATAAGTTTATTTAACTGGGATTTATTAACCTCACCTGAAGTAAGTAACAGGGCGTAAAATGGGAGCAATGATTCAGTTTCAACCAATCTATCGATAATGCTTTCCCAATAGGTAGGATCAGACCTGTGAATGCCATTTAACATGCCCAATAATAGATTAATATTAGGCTTGTCTATCTTTAACACAACCTCGATCGTCTTAGATAATAATTCTTCCCAATTATTTGAAGATTGAAATAATGTTGTGCCGAAACAATAAGTTTGACGCTGTTCACCTATTAGTAACTTATCAAGGTAGGGAATGAGCGATTCCAAATTAGGTGCTAATTCTTCAGCAAGTGCTTTCGCATTCTGTGCTGCTATATCGACATAATGTCCATCCGATCCTTTCTCGTGTTCAAATGGAGGAATAGTCACATATAGTTTAAGTCGTTCAGCTAAGTCTGAAGGGGTTAATAGATGAATCCAATCGTTTAGCTTTGCTTTTCCTTCTTTAGGCATCTGATCACCCTCATATCTTAAGCTGTCTTTGATGCCATCTAATGCCTCTGGCCAAAGCGGGCCTTTTGATTCCACAATCCTCCTTATAATAATATCGAGTATATCAACTTGCCCATTTTGCATTAGCCCTCGAATATGATGCCCAATTGTTTTTTTCGCATCTGAAGCGAGTACGTCACCTTCTACTACCAAGTTGCATAGACGCAGTAATGCCTGTTTCCAATACTCGAAGATGTCTCCCCAAACTTTAGGCTGCCATTCTTTGAGTGGTTCACCACTTCCTTGGTATTCAGCCCCAATGGATCGACTTCCACCATAAGTTTGTATCGCCACATCTAAAGCACTAACAGCGAGTTTCCTAATAGTGTTTCGACCACTAGCTAATGCATTATCAATTACCTTCAGCCTAATAGTAGGTGAAGCCTCAGTTCCTGACAAGGAGAGCCTGAATAATTGTTTGAATTGGCCCGTTGCATTATTACTCCAGGTCTCATTTTCGGCGGAAGCTAGCAATAGAAGTGAATTTGCTGCTTCTTCAAAACATTCTTCATGAAAGCAAAGCTTCTCTAATGCCCATACTAGATTGCGGCGGATATCACCATCTATCGCCTTTAGATCACCATCGTTAAGTGGATTCAGCACATTAGCTAGTGCTCTACTTGTAGCTATAGGGTTCACTTCCACAAAAGAGCGGAAGAGACGCGAACCCCGATCAGACAGGATCACTTCCGCTTGCCCAAAAGGGCCTTGTGGCCCGCACAGTTCTTCGGTGAGAGCTTTGACTTCAGGAAGGAAATCTAGTCGGGAAACTTGATCACAGAAGCTTTCTACAAGTAAACCCGGCATTTCAGATTCAATTAATCCCATTTGTTTTTGAGGGCGAGTTCTACGCCACCATTCAGCGGCAAGTCTAATAGCTAAAGGTTTTGGAACTAATTTTGCGAATCGTCCACGTCTATCAATGATCCCTCGCTCCTCAAACCTTTTTACACAGTCAAAAAAATCATCTGCACTAACTTCCACAACTTTCTCTGCGATAAATTCATATTCAGGTGATACTTCGTCATCCAATCCAAATCTGTCAAACAAGGCACACCCTTTCAAAATCTTCTCATCTTTTTCATCATGTTCTCGCCCACCCCATAACATCTTATGCGCAAGATCATCATCTGAAAGTCGTCCCATTTCTGGTTCGTTTTCCAGCCTTGCATCAGCCAACAAAACTGCCATTTGTGGGAAACCCTGTGCAAAACTGACTATCCGGTCAAGGTCAGATATTTGATCGCCATAAACCGGCGCCAGCATTTGCTTTATGTTTTCATCAGGTAATTGTCTGAGTTGAATAATGACTGTATGGTTTGCACGGTCGAGATTGTAATCCAAGGTAAGAGCACTCAGATTGCTATCTGCCCGTTGTATTTCACGTCTAATTTTCTCATGTAATGAAATATCGCAGTTATCAACAACAACGATTCCTTCAAGGCCACACTGCACCCAGTCTGTTATCAATCCTAACACTGCAGAATTTGCACATGCATCAACGTAGACTACTCTCTTGCTAAAATCATCCAGTTCATCAACATCCCTAAACGCTTCAAATGCCAATCTTGATTTTCCCAATCCAGATAGGCCTACTATACGTGCACATTTTCCAGGTACATTCAGTAAAGACTTAATGCTATCTAATGCGGCCTTTCTGTCCTCATCGGCAACGAACGAAAATCGTTGATATTCACCTTGCTGACCCCAGTCGCTCCATGTCTTTAGACCCCTCTCCAGCGGACGACCTACCCAGTTTAGGACAGCTACAATTGCTGAAATGTACTTATTTACCCATCCTTCAATTTTTGCTGCATCGTATATTTCGATTGTGACAGTTTCAGCATATGCCTTGCCCAATTGAATCAACTTCTCTCTAATATTCTTGATTCTATTTGGAATTTTCTGATAGGTATTTAATTCCTGATTTGTGAATAATATGTAAGCAGCTCCATTGTCTAATGCATCCTCTACCATACGTTTCATTGATCCATCAGATGCTACAATTTCATTTGCGCAATCGGTAGGCCGCATTTCAGTAGCTTTGTTTTGAAATTGACAGAATCTAGAGGGAAGAAAACACGTATTGTCCGGACCGCCCTCCCATTTTATCCTCCCATCTTCACCACCATCCGCCACAGTTATATTCAAGGCAACATCCACTGCTCTATCGGCGATACCTGAACTTCTTGCTTCAAGATGGAGTAACAATTTAAGCAACCTTGTGAGCTGTATGTCGTTTAAATCCGTAATATCTCTCGATTCAACCCTAAACAGAGTTGGCATGGAATCCTCCAGTGCATTGGCATTTGAACTCTCTATTCTTTCAATCTAACTCCTCATTCATCAGATCTGGCCATGCCCCGTCCGGGACTCGGAGCCTCTTCCTATTTTAGCTTCCTTTTCGAGGCAACATATAGATTTAAAACATATTCACTGTTGGCCAAAATTCAATTTGGGAAAATAGGGACACTTCCCCATTTCTATTAAAAAGTTTTTTTGACTTAAAGCCTACTTCCCACTTACCCCTACACCCGCCACAACAACAGGCATTTCAAACATAAATCCCAGAAAAGGCAATTCTCGCGCCGCCTTTTCATAATTCATCATTCCTGAATAAACCGGCGGTCGTTCACGCACTGCATTTTGCTGTGCCCGTTGGCGACCAAGTTCACATAAGAGGCTTGCAAACGATAATGTCGGGCAAATAAGCACCCCAAGCCTTGAATTACGGTATTTTTTCGCCAGCATGAACTTCACATAGTCCTGATAATACGAACGAGCATTCCCAAACTCGACTTCGACCCATATACCGTTCTTCTCAAAATCGCATTTTAGACCCAACTCAGCAACTATCCTCTGTTCACGATTCCAGCCTGCCCCCGTGAGTACGGCATTGATCCGTTTGTTGTACTCTGATTGGCTGAATCCGGGATCATATTCTACCGCAGCTAGGGACTCCTTGATTTGACTTATCTCATCGATACGATCCATATCTTTCTGAACCAACCGGTGCAATAGCATGTCGTTGATTTGTAGCGATGGGGCACTGCCCAATAGAATCGGATTAAACAGGAAAACGAAAGGGGCAACCTCCTTAACTTCAAGTAAGCAGCCTTCTTTTGCATAGCCGAATATCTGAATCAAATTCTGACGCAAGTGCTCTTGGGCTTTGTTTTCATATCGGAATTGGAGATGTCCTAGCTTGTTGTTCAACCTCCTAATTTCAGCAATAAAAGGTTCTTCAGTACCAAGTAGGATAG
The DNA here is from genome assembly GCA_034933285.1 of Geobacteraceae bacterium. Classification (GTDB taxonomy): domain Bacteria; phylum Desulfobacterota; class Desulfuromonadia; order Geobacterales; family Geobacteraceae; genus RPRC01. The sequence goes on from JAYFNT010000038.1 coordinate 5,481, forward strand.
TAACCGGTACTTTTTCACCTTTGTTGATTGCACGCATGCTTTGAGTCTGTGCTTCAAGCGGAATTGTGACACCATACTTGAAGGTCGACATCCCAACCGGATGTAGAAATTTCAAATACTCTTGATCTGAATAGTTCATGGTATCCAAACAATCTATCGATAAATCATGCCATCATCAGCGTAGATACACCTCTTCTCGATGTGTCTGCATGAACATCACATCTGGAAGGAACTTGTCAGGCAATTCAATTTGCCGACCTTCATAGATAAGAAAGTTTCGCTCCAAAGATTCATTCGGCAAAAATTCCTTTAAATACGTACCAATGACGAGGCGAAAATCTTCATCAAAGGTAATCAGCCCCCTATCGAATGCAGCATCCTGTGTTTGCGCCAGACACAGCCCGTTTCGAGGATTCAGCCGATGCTCAACATTATCCTTCCACGGCAAGATATGACTCGCCACCAGCAATTCTGGGATCGGGTTTCCGGTAATACAACATCGGCAGTTGTAGGCCGAAAGCACGCTCTCGCGAAAGAACCGTTGTCCGACCCGAACTTTTGTCGACGAAATGATTTCTGTTTCGCCAGTTGGCTCCTTTCCAGGCGTCTTGATGATGGCTCGTTTTAAGCTTGATTCCTCCTGTATTTCTGACTCTTTCGCGAGAAGTGCTTGCAACATCTCCTCGCTTAATAAGCCGAAATGGTCCCAATTGGAAGTGAATTCATACCACACTTCCCTGTCTGCCTTACTGAAGCTACGAAGCCCCTTAACACCACGACTCTGGTGATACGGGTCCAGTGATGCAAGGTTGCAAAGCTTCATTGAGAGACTGCTTGGCGTCCTTCCCAGCCTCCGGGCGACCTCGATGATGAGTGGGTTGCCGTGCCGCAGTTGACCGAATGGAAGTTTGCAATAGAGATTCATTGCAATGATGAGTTCGTCATGCGACCACGGCTTTCCTTTCGACATTCAAGTAGTCTCCAGAATCTCTCAAAAAGTCATTATGCCTCGACATGCTGACCAGTAAAAAAAACTTGCTTCTAACTTTTGGCTTTTAATTTCTGGTAAGCAACAGGTTCCACGTCACGACAGCGTTGCTCCACCTGATGGGCAATACGTTGAATCATTTCAGCTGACAAGACCGAACCTCCAGCATTTTTAAAAATAGAACGCGGACTTTTCCCACTGTAAATAAGGAGACCGGGCTTCTTCCTTTCTATATACCAACCAGGGAAGACCAAAACCGGCTTCACTGCTACCTCCGCCCCAACTGCACTCGTCAACCATTTTGCAAGCCAATCAGCCTGTCGCTTTGCTTGCTCAAACGGTTCCCGCTCATAATGAGTTGGGAATTGCAATCCTTGACCGTCATAAATTATTTTCACTTCACCTTTGACCAGCTTTGCCCTTCCTTTCGTTTCGACCGCAAAAACTCCATTTGCGCCAATCACGATATGATCGATGTTGAAGTTTTCTGCGGGGAAATCATGGTAAACCCGATAACCGTCCAGCATAAGTTGATTGAGTTCCTGACCAACAGCTCGCTCGCAATCAAGGCCAAGGCGCAAGTTGTTTCTTTTCTTCAAAAGAGAACAATATTTGACGCTGAAGCAAACAATAATTGCAGCATATGGGATTAATACAGTTAGCCAACTGACTTTTTGATTTCCCAGGTATCTCATGGATAGATATGAAGAAAAACACAGCAGCGGTATGAGTGTAATAAATGAAAAATAGGTGTCGAGATCTTCTGTCAGATCTTCTATCTGCTTAGAAAGCGATTCGCCTGGTGATCGCAACAGTTGGACGGTAAGTGGTGTACGCCTCCGTCTTCGTTGATAGCGTATCCAAAATACTATGCTCAACGGTAGGCACAATGAGGCAAAGAAAATCACAAGAGGAATGAGCTGGTATTTCAATGAAGATACTCCACAATCATGATAAGTTAGAGACTAGACTTCTGCCGATGCCACTGCAAATGCTCCTGGTGAATTCCAGGGCAGCATACTAATTTCACCCCAGCACAGCCACAAACTCTCCAATAATCCGCAAATCTTCCGCCTGCTCTTCGCTCAAAACTATCGGTTCATACCAAGGCAAGGAACTGTCCGGCTTCAGTGTTATTGAAGTATGCCGCCATGAACCATCAGCCAGATTCTCCTTTGTGCTCTCGTAAAGCTTTACGGTGTAGTGACCGCTGGTTTCGGTGTCGGCAATTTCCCGATGGGAAGCCAGAACGACCTTGCCGTTCCGAGACCCCGCCGAAGCGACGCGAAAAAGACACCACGCCCCGTTCGGGATACGCCGGTTCATCGACTCGCCCACTACTTGGGCTACGAAAAGCCCTTTCCGCGGTCGGAATTCTTCCGGCAGTTCCACCCAGTCGCAGCTGTCCATCTGCTGCTCGTCGCTGAAGTCTCCGGCGGCGATCTTGAGGTCGTAGAGTGGCACGGAGTTCTCGTATGGCCGCGCTTGCTCTGGTCCCAGAAGGCGGAACGGCAGGACCACAGCTTCTTCGTGGGTGGACACAACCGGTTTCTCGCTGACCGGCTTCGCTACAGGCCCGATCTGCAGCCGCTCGGCGAAGTGCCGACGCATTTCGTCGTCAACAAAGTAGACGTAGCACCCCTTCTGGCCTCGGGTCATGAGTGTCCGGTATGTGTTCTTTATGATGGCCTCGAGCCGCGCAGCGCCACCTTCAGGATCGTCCTTGAGCAGCTTCCTCCACCCCTGGATCGACCTGTCCATTCTCGACCGCTCGCCCGGCTGGGTCACTACATAACCATCGCGAACGACTATGTCTGGCCCCACGATGACGCCGATGTAGTCCACTTCCAACCCCTGGCAGGTGTGGATGCACCCCACCTCACTGACAGAATCAGGCTTGATGATCCACGCTTGGCCGTCCGTCTCCAGGTTCCAGGTCGCCTTGTAGTCGCCGATGACGATATCCTTGAGTAGCGGATTCTTTTTACTGATCCAGTCCCAGCAATATCCAGCCACCATCCGCGCCTTGTTGTTCCTTTTGTTCTTAACTTTGATCAAGTCGTGCAGCTCAGTCGGAGAGTCTACGATACGAAAATCGTACTCACTGGTATGGAGCATTTCATTGGCCGTCGGCCGGATCTGCAGGATGTTGTCGAGCCATGCTAGATAGCCACTGGAACCGTTGCAGCGGAACTGTGATTCCAATTTCATTTCATCGATTTCTGCACCAAGCTTTTTCGACCAGGTGCGGATCGTTTCTTTGTCACCGATGTCCTTAAGCGTCACTTTCTGGTCTTCGTCGATGAAGAAGACGCTCAACCTGCTGACATTTATGATCTCCTTGATCTGGTTCTCCCCCAGGTGGCTGAACATCCCGGATTTCTCGTTCAGCCGGTGCGCCTCGTCCACTATGAGGCAACCGAACGTATTGGGGCTGGTCGCATGGTATGAGCCAGAACCGGAAAACATATTAGAAATATGCGTCTTCCTGAAATGTCCGGTAAGCTTGGCCTCGTAAACGAGTCGAGGTGCCGAGTTGCGGGTGACGTACTGAACAACGTACTCTTTACCAGTAAGCTCTACCAGAAGGTTAATCGCCAGAACCGACTTACCGGTTCCCGGCCCACCCTCGACTATCAGAACCTTTTTGGCATGCTCCGAAGCCTGCTCTGCCAGCCGTTTTGCCTTCTCGAACACCACCTTCTGGTCGTCAATCAGCACAAATTCCCGGTTGCCTTTGAGCATTGACGCCAACTCGTCGGCAAGGTTCTTGGAAGGCTTGATCTTGCCATGCTCGATCCGGTACATGATTCGGGTCGAGTCACCGAATTTGACGTGTGCCTTAATGAACTGCTGCAGCTTCAGGGCATCAGGCTTGAGAAAGATCGGCGCCCGTTTGATGTGCTCCTTGTAGAACTGATGGGTGATCACCCCGTCATCCACGTAGTTGTGCATGTAGGCGCAGGGGTAGAGTCCGATATGTTCTTCCTGTACGGTCTGGTTGAAATCTTCAAGGAGGCGCTTGTAGGACCAGGCTTGATAGGACGGATGAAGGGTTTCGGCTGGACCATGCTTGAAACGGGTTATGACTACTGCGTCACTCCCGGTCAGCTCGGCTCTTTCCCACTGTTTCAGCTCGACGAGGACAGCCGACTCGCGCCGGTCACTGTCACGGCCGGTCAGAATGAAGTCGATACGCTTGGATGTCTGTGGAAGGTGGTATTCAATGGCGACGCCGGCATCAAAGGGTATTTCATCATCTCTAAGAACCCTGTCCATATACTGCAATGAGTTCATCCACGACCTAATTTCCGAAACGCTTGTATGCTTGCCGGTAGCTGCGCGGAAAGCGTCGAAAATTATACCGCCTATGTTGTTTGTCATGACATCGTCTTGAAACTCGGCTTTTGTTGCGGTATAGACGATCAATGCCGGATCCTGTAAATTGAGATTTTGGCCTACAACTTCGTGTACTTGGTGTTCTTCCCTTTTGCCTTTTCTACAGGATACTTTTTATCGCTCTTATCGATCTTCCGAAGCAGAGCATTGGTCAGATCAATATTGAAACGCTGCGAAAACCGGATTAGGAAGAAGAGGACATCGGCAATCTCATCTTCAATCTCTTCCTTAGTTTTTGGGTCATTAAGCAGTGCTAGCGCCTGTTCGTCGGACTGAAAACGGAAATGCTCCAGAAGTTCCGCTGCTTCAGTGCTGACCCCAATGGCCAAATCCTTGGGCCCATGAAATTGGTCCCAGTCGCGGGCCTCGCAAAAGTCCTTTACTTTTCGTACAAGTTCTTCGATAGATATTGTCATAAGCCTGCCTTGTCATTTCCAATTCATTCCTGACCGATAGCCCCTTACCCACATCTTTCAGCATCTCTTACTCAGTTAGTAAATTGGGTCATTTCCCCATCGTAAATCTAAACTATTTGCCATGCGTTGCTCAGTCACAGAAACCAATCGAAAACCTGGCACCATCAATACTTCAAATTCCCTTAAATCATTCTTCTAAAGCGAAGATGAAACAAGTCCCTCCATCCGTCATCTATCGGGGACACTTCATCTTTCCGCAACCATAAATTGGCATTGGCCGTTTCAGCCTGCGAATAGGCCCAAACAGCAACCTTATTTGTTGCCCCCTGGTCATGGAGAATCCCTTGAGCATCGAACTCCTGCCCAAGCCAAGCGCCATGGACTTGATTTCTTTCTTGCCATTTTTCCAGGTGACACGGCGCTGCCAGGAAGTCCCTTTTACTCCTATTGCAAGCCGAATGGGCGAGAACGAAGTTATGCCCCAGATCGAGCGGATACCGCGACCAGGGAATGAAGTGATCGATATCGCCACCTTCGCGAAGTTTTCCCTGGCAATAGAAACAAGTCCCGGATTGAACCTCTTTCAGGATGGACCGGAGACCCGGCAAGGTTGTACGCTCCGCCCCGAAAAGAAATTCAGCAAGGTCCACCCCACCCAGCAAATTCTCGTTCAGCATCCTGACGTGACGAATCCAGGCGATCTCCACCAGGCTGCGGATCAGGTCGTAAAAAGTCCTGAAATTGCATATCACCCCAGGCTTCAGATCGATAATATGGCCGCTGCCGCGCTGCTCATACAAAAACGGGTTTACTGTGTGCCCCACCACCTGAAGCTTCCAAAGGGGCATCTGTGCGATGGTAGCGGCAACCTTACTCTTCAAGGTTCGCCAAGCCCTGGCGTCTTTTCTGGCAGAGGACAAGGAGCCGCAAAACTTGTCGTGCATCATAATGATCTGGCTCAGGACAACTGGCTGCTTACCAGTCGCCTGCCTGAGGACCCGGACATGAGCTTCGTCTTTAACATGTGCAAAGGGGACCGCCTGCCTCCAGTAATAATCGACAAAGCTCTCGGCAATATCATGGGTTGTCAGCTTAATCGGGTCGCCAGAGTCATCTCCCTTTTCAACCGCATAATCGGCAAGCGCCATAAGCAAGGCGAACTTGTAGGTCGCTACGAATGAGCCTTCATCAAGAATCCGCTGGATGTTGGCAATGAATCTGAGCTGGTCTTCCGCAGCAGGAATCGTCATAGCGTTTGCCAGCAAGTTGCTGAAAGGTTGAAGTATGAAGGATGAAGGATGAAATTAAAATCTACCACGAAATTGATCCTTCAGTTCTTGCACTTTTTGGCAATTGTTGTGAAGATGACCAGCAGTTCATCAGTTTCATTGTGCAGAGGTTGCAGGATTGCTGATGGCACGATACCTGTCTCCGCCAACAACTCGAACCAAGAGCTGCTCTCATCCAGTTACTTCAGCACATCACCAACCTTAGCAACGAACTCAGCTTTTGAACGTGCTCGACAAGCTTCGCGATATTTGCTCCGACCGAAGTCCCCGAACGGAGAACCTGCTTTCCCAACACCTGCGCTTCAACAGATTTCGGAAGTGCGGAATACATGCGGATTACCTGGATGGCAAAGTCCTTTGTTCGTTGCCGCAATAATCGGGAATCCTTTGTTTTTGAATTTCCTGGAGTCTCTTCATCCTTCATAATTCATCCTTCATCATTCAGCTTTTTCCAATAGCGTGCCCGCCCCGGAAACAACTTCCTTACCCCGCCGCGCGGGTCTTCACAGTCACCGACATAGCGCGGTATCAGATGGATATGCAGATGAAAGACCGTCTGCCCTGCGGCAGCGCCATCATTGATGCCGATATTGAACCCGTCAGGCTTTCTTTCTGCGATAAGCCGACAACGAACATCATCAAGCAAATCAAACAGCGCCGCCCTCTCCTCTTTTGTCACCTCGAACAGCGACACAACATGCCGCTTCGGGATGATCAAGACGTGGCCGGGATTGACGGGGAACCCATCGTAAATGGCCACTGCATGCTCATTGTCAGCAAAAATGCGGGACGGTTCGAGATTGCAGAAAGGACACAGTTGATCGTCGATAGCGGGATTACCAAAATTTGCATTTTTGTGATCAGCGGCCATTTTTATCCTGCAGAGGTAAAGCAACCAATAGCGATTCTCTCGCAAAAAGGCCAATACACCTTTAACTCGTCATTCCGACGAAAGCCGGAATCCAGTCTTTTGAATAGGCTTTGCCTCCCTGGACCCCGTTTTTCAACGGGGTGACGACTTTTTGCGAATGCATCAATGGTGCATCAAAAAAAAGAAAAAGCCGCCTTCCGGAACATACCGGTATAGGCGGCTTTTATAAGCGTAAGAAGTCCAATTTTCTTCGTCGTACTCGTCCATCAGCATCTCCAAAAAAACACATCAAAATGCGGTAATATCGCGTTTCGCAACTGCTTTTACATCGATTCCGCTAATAAATCATTGCACAACTGAAGGATTGTTCATTTTATACCAAACCCAATTCCCTAATACCATTTAATTTTTTTCAATTAAGACACGGCGGACCGCCCCCAGATCGCCAAAGAACTAGGAAGAAAGTGGGCAGAAAATGTCATTTCCCAGCTAATTGCAGCATTTTTCCCATCCCTTCAATCAGTTCTCGAAGTTCATGTTGCTCCAGAAACTCCCGTGGCACCGCCCCCTTCCCCAACATCGCCCCGAGTATGTTTCCGGTGATGGCCCCGGTCGAATCCGAATCCCCCGAGTGATTGACCGCCAGGCGGACGCCCCTAGCGAAATCCCCCTCGGCGGCAAAGGCGCAGTAGAGCGAAATCGCCAGGGCTTCATCCCCGACCCAGCCACCGCCAAGAAGTTCGATGGTCTCGGGACATGGCTTGCTTTTCCGGCTCTGACGAATTGCCTGTGAGACCATGGCGGCAAGTGTGCTTTTTTCGCATTCCGGCCGCTCCACCAGTATCATCATCGCACCGGAAACTGCTTCCTCAAGATTTCTTCCCGAAACGAGATGAAATATCACAGACGAAAGGAAGCCTGCCGGAAGGTATCCGAGAGGATGGCCATGGGTGATGGCAGCAGCGGCACAGCCAAGCTCGAAGGCAGCCTTTGCCCTTTCCTCGTCATCGACATCCCCCGGCAGATCCCTGCAGAACAGGCCGACCGGAGCCACACGCATTACCCCGCCGCAGCCCTTGCTGGTGTTGACCGGGTGCCCAACCGTTCCCATTTTTCCAGCAATGAGAGCCGATAGGCAGGTACTTCCCGGTGCTCTCCGGTGGTGGAGCCCGGCCACCTTAAGCAGTTCTCCATCCAGGCAGGTGCGAAAGTCCGGGTCCCGGGACACCTCGCCCTGGGTATGGAGCCAGCCTGCAGAGGATCGGCGGAGCAGTCATGGTACCGACACAATTGTTCAAGGCGGTTTACGATCCAAAAAGACAGGAAGCTGGAGCATACCTCATTGACAACGCGGAACATGCAAGACCGTCAACCATTTCCATAGCCGAACTGGAAAAGCTGACCGGCATAAGGATTTTTCCTACAGTCGGAAAACAGGTAAAAGCAAACCTGATGAAGCTTCCAGAACCGAAAACCTACAAGGAACGTCGGAGGAAGGGATTTCAATTATGGTTCATGCATCATCAAAATCGCGTCATTCCTCTTGGGCAAACCAAGATAGCCCTTGCCAAATTACAGCTTATCCGGTAATATTATTTACCAGTTTACCGCTTGACTGGTATTATTTATTTCTGGTGGGTGAGGCATGGTAGAGATTCTGAAAGAGCTGATCCTAGACTTCCAGGAGTTTGATCTCATAACAGGCGTACCGCGACGTTTGAAAATCACGCCTGTCACCGGGAAAGCTACTGTCTGTATCGGCGTACGCCGCAGCGGCAAGTCGACCTTCATGTTTCAGCGCATGAAGCAACTCCTTGATGAAGGCGTGCCGAGGCAAAACATCCTCTATCTCAATTTTTTCGATGACCGCCTGCACAATCTGCAACACACCGGGCTGGGAGCAATCCTTGAAGCGTATTTCTCCCTCTATCCAGAAAAGAAAAATGTCGAGAAGATCTACTGCTTCTTCGACGAGATACAGGTGATCGCAAACTGGGAGCCCTTCCTGGACCGTCTTCTCCGTACCGAAAAGTGCGAAGTTTTCATTACCGGCTCTTCTGCTCAGATGCTCTCCAAGGAGATTGCCACGCAGATGCGCGGGCGGGCCCTTTCATGGGAGATGTTCCCCTTCTCCTTCCGGGAGTATCTGGATCTCAAACAGATCGAAAGTGACAGAACTCTTTCAACAAAAAAACGCCTTATTGTGCAAAAAGCATTCGAAGACTACTGGCAAGTAGGAGGCTTTCCTGAAGTTGCCGGACTGAACAGGCAACTTCGGATTAAGACCCACCAGGAATACTTCAACGCCTTGCTGTTTCGGGACCTCGTGGAGCGCCATGACATTTCCCATCCCAAGGCTGTAACGGACCTCGCTCATCGGTTGGTGGACAATACAGCATCGCTGTATTCTGTCAACAACCTGACAGGTTATCTGAAGTCGCTAGGGCACAAAGTACCGAAGACATCCGTATCGGATTACCTCGAATGGTTCGAGGACGCATACTTCATGTTCACGGTGCGAATCATGGACCCTTCCTTGGCAAGGGCCAACACCAATCCGAAGAAGATATACTGCATAGACCATTCTCTTGTTAACTCTGTCAGTTCGGGTATCCTGGTCAACTCAGGGCACCTTTTGGAGAATCTTGTTTTTACGGCGTTGCGACGGGTCACGCCAGATATCTTTTACTTCAAGGGCAAAAGCGGCAAAGAAGTGGATTTTGCTGCCCGAATGCTTGATCGATCCTGGGCACTAGTCCAGGTATGCGAGTCGCTCGCAGACCCTCAAACCCGGAGAAGAAAGCTATCCGCCCTTGCTGATGCTATGAACGAACTGAACCTGTCATCAGGAACCATCGTCACCCGATGGGAAGAACAACAAATCAAGACCGAGCAAGGTACGATTGATGTCGTCCCAGCCTGGCGTTATCTATTGAACCTGCAGGTAGATGAATCCCTTTGAATATAAACGGCTTGAAAATTGCCGTTTAGAAGCGATATTCTATGCTTTGTATGAGCGTCAGACAGAGTTTAGCCTTGATCGATGAAGCTGGCTTAACCATCCTTACCTGGCAGCGCTTCCGCAAAGGATTTCACCGCAAGATGCGTGTTCTCCCAGCCTTCTGCGCTAAATGCAGCGTCAGCGAACCCCTCTAGGAATTCACGGCAATGAACTGGCAAGTCTACATGATCCTCTGCTCCGATGAATCTTTTTATACCGGTATCACAACGGCGGTCGAAAGACGTTTCCGACAGCATGAACAGGAGGTTGGCGCCAAATATTTCCGAGGCCGGAAGCCTCTGGAAATTGTCTACCTGGAGAGTGGCCACACCCGGAGCACCGCAGCGGGGAGAGAGGCCGCTATCAAAGGACTGTCACATGCAGATAAGAGCCATTTGCCGCATTCCGCGCTCAATGAGTTAAAATGCCGCCAGGAGAACAAATGAACGGACAGAACAGAAAAGATATCCATCCCGGCCTGCCGGTTGCGATCATCCTGAAAAAAGACCAGCGCACCGGTCGTCTCACAGAAGGAATCGTCAAGGACATCCTCACCAGTGCCCCTTTCCATTCCCGCGGTATCAAAGTCAGGCTTGAAGACGGCCAAATCGGTAGAGTCCACACGATACTTCAGACGCCAGCAGAAAGTTTGAAAGCATAGGATGACAGTCTTAGACAGATCATCGAAGAACCGGCTCACCGAAAAGCTCCTCCCCCTATTTTCAGGAGGCACCCTTTTCGATGCTGTTGCGAGGGCAGTCTGCAAAGCCGGCTGCTTGCCGCGGAAGGAACTTTACGAATCATGGGAAGTCGCCAGACGTGCGCGGCGCCGTTTCCGTGGTGGACGAATTGTGGACCTGGCATGCGGCCACGGCCTGCTGGCCATGATCCTGCTGCTGCTCGATGACAGTTCCCCGGAGGCCCTGGCTGTGGACCGATGCATTCCTCCAAGCGCAAATGCCCTACTCGAAACACTTACCGAGGCATGGCCACGGCTTGGAGGACGGGTGAAGCTCATTGAATCTGATCTTGAAGCAGTACAGTTGCAGGAAGGTGATATCATTGTCTCAGCTCACGCATGCGGAGGGTTGACCGACCTGGTTATTGAGCGGGCCATAGCCGCCGGCGCCAGAGTAGCGGTCTTGCCCTGCTGCCACGATCTGGCCGGAGCCGACCTGGGAGGCCTGCAAGGATGGATGGACGGCCCACTGGCCATGGATGCAGCCAGGGCAGCACGACTGCGTGCCCATGGTTTCAACGTCTTTACCCAGCTGATACCAGGAGACATAACTCCCAAAAACCGCCTGTTATTGGCTGAACCCCCGCAGTAAATTCATCAACAAGGGATTGCAATTATGGCAAAGGGATACCAGACAAACAAGGAACGCAAAGAAGCCATAGCCGCTTTCGGCAAGGACCTTGGCAAACGGGCCGGATTCAAATGCGAGTGGTGTGGAAGCAAAGACGACCTTCGCCCCTGGGACTACAGGCCGGACAAGGACCCGGAAATGGAAACCCTTGCTCTACTGTGCGCGCGTTGTCGTGAACTGGCCGACGGAAGCAAAACGGATCCGAATGAACTCCGTTCCATCCGCAATGCCCTCTGGAGCAACGTCCCGGCTGTTGCGGAAGGTGCTGCAAAGGTCCTGTCCCAGTGCCGGGAACCCTGGGTTCGAGAGGCGATCGAGGAGAGTCTTATCGATGACGATGTCAAAACAGAGTTGCTGAAATGACGACGGCGTAAAATATTTCCCATTATTGATGCGACAACGAAATGCAGATGAAAGATTCTAAAACTGTAGCTGAAGAGCCCGTAGAAATACCAATGGACAGGCTTAACCCGGAGACCCTGCGCAACATGGTCGCCGAGTTCGTCACCCGTGAGTGGTCCGACACCGAGTTTTCCCTCGAAACAAAGATCGAGCAGGTACTCAAACAAATCGGTACCGGGCAGGCGAAGATTGTCTTCGACATGGTTTCGAAGACATGCAATATAGTCCCGAGCAAACAGATGCCTAATGGAAAGATGCATTTCCCTGAGCCCTGAACGCATTCAAGGAACCTGAAAAACGATCAGGGTACCAACCTCAAAACGGAGGAGCCATGTCGAAAGTGACTGTCGTTGCAAAGCTTGTAGCCAGGAAAGATGCCGTAGAAATGGTCAAGGCCGAAGTCCTCAAAATGGTTGAGCCGACCCGGCTGGAACCGGGTTGCATCGAATACCGTCTCCACCAGGATAACGAGAACCCCGCCGTCTTCCTGTTCTATGAGAACTGGGAAAACCTTTCCTGTCTGAAGCAGCACTTGAATTCGACTCATTATCAGAGCTACGTTGCCGCTGTGGGGGATCTGCTCTCTGAAAAGATCGTCAACAAAATGACCGAAATCGCCTAAGCCCCGAGGATTCATCATGCTCATGATGCAGTACAAGAATTTAAATGGAAGCGAAGTGACATGTCAGACCAGTCAATGATACTCTGGATCTTCGGGGCCATCCTCACGGTCACCGGCCTGTCAGGACTTTTGCTGCCGATAGTGCCTGGAGCGCCGGTATTGTTCCTGGGGCTGCTGCTCGGGGCATGGGCTGAAAACTTCCAGTACATAGGTCTCTGGACGCTCCTGGTCCTCGCAGCCATGGCAATGCTCACCTATGCAGTCGAATTCGCCGCCTCCGCTCTTGGGGTGAAGAAATATGGCGGTTCAAAGCGTGCCATGGTGGGCGCCGTTTTGGGCGGCATCGCGGGGCTCTTCCTGGGGATTCCCGGCATCCTGTTCGGCCCTTTTGTCGGGGCGGTCATCGGTGAGCTGTCCATGCAGCGCAGCCTGGATGAGGCGGGCCGGGCCGGTTTTGGCACCGTGGTCGGTCTGGCAATCGGGTTGGCCGGCAAATTCGCCATCGGCATAGCCATGATAGGCTTGTTCATCCTGAAACGTTTCATATGACATCACGATACGGAACCGCCCTGGATCGGGCACTGGCAAAAGTCTGCGAATACTGCCCTGTTTGCCTGCATGCCCGGCGCCATCAACAAGGGATGGCGTACAGCTTCGTCAATAGAATCGAGGGAGATATTTGTCCCTTCTGCCGGGCCTACGAACGGGTACACGGCAAGAAGGCCCATGAGATCTGCGTCAACACACATGAAAGGTACTAGAAAAAAGAAAAGGGACTCAAGCGTATAATCGCCTAAGCCCCTTATTTTATTATGGCGGGCGCATGGGAACTATATTAATCTGCTATTTAGCTGTTATAACAATGCTTTTACAATTCGGTATTTCACTGTTACCCCCATAGTTACCCCCAGAGTTAAAGGTTGTACTACTTTTTTCGGCCTATTCATGCACGTTTTCGCATATATGTGCATTCGTATTTCCGAATACCCCCCCCGGTATGGTATTGAGATCGAAGCCAGAAACGCGGTACCCCCCGTGCTCACCCCGTCTGAAACAAAAGGGCCTCCCCCGGTGCCCTGAATTTTTCCGAAGTCATAAAAGGGGCCCCTGCTAATTGGGCCCCTGCTAAAGTTGCTAATTTGCTAAATTTGATAATCCGTTGAGCCCCTCTTTCGGTATCCCGAAATTTTCCCCGGATATAAAAGGGGCCGGTCCGTCGTGATCCGTCCATCCTGGAGTTGCCCACCATCGAGAGTTGCCCACCATCGAGAACACCCAGTTTTTGAATTTCGTCCTTTTCAAATACAGGCCCCTCCAAATTTCCCCCAGAAAAACAAAAAGGGCCTGGTGGATAGTCCCCGAGCCCTTGAACATTAATTTCTCCCGCTGAACGTTTCGACGTCTGGCGCGCTGTCTGCCCTTCAGGGCTGTTTTACCCCTACGTGGCCACAATCCCCATGCCTCATCCCTGGAAAGCATGCCACGGACGCGAAAGCGTGGGTTGCCTGTCGAATCTGGTCGATGGACTTGATATTTGTTTCCGGTGGCCACGGCTAACCGGTGACAAGAGCAGAGCCGATCATTCTGATTTTTCGGCTCCATCGTACTTCGCAAGATAGTCTTTTGAAACAATACCTTTATGTGTACCAACCATGCAGGGTTGAACCCATGTCCATTTCTCTGGAGCATACTGTCGAGGATGTCCACGTCGTAAGTGAACTCGAGGTGATGCGTGTGTTCCATTTAGTTTTTCATTTTCTGTTGACATCTTCGGTATTGCAAGTTCTAAGGTCCAGCTTGAGAAAAGAGATTGCTTTCCCCTTTTCTGTCTGACCTTTTGCAGCTTTGATTCTGGCTTGTGTTCTACTTGCTTGACGTTCCTACAATTTAAAGCCGACAAAAAAGTAGATAGCACTAGTTTATGTTGTTTAAGCTCTTCGGCCACTATATCTATGGCAGGGTATACCTGAAAGTTTCTGGATGATAATGTATCGGTAAAAATGACGCCGCGAACCAACCATTGGTTGTGCTTTCTCCGAAAAGAAGTAATCTGGACCCGCTCACTAATAACCACCAACATGCCTAAAATGATTTGAGTTCCATCGGTATGTTTAAAATTACATTCAAACCAGCAGTCAGAAAACGGAGCTTTTACAAGCTCAGACACTGGCGTAATGCTTGGGAATTCATCAATATCACCCATATCAAAGCATATTGATCTGGGTGCTGCATTGCGAAAAGCATGCAATATTTCTCTGAAGTCCTCATCACTGATTATGTCAAGACACATGAGCCTTTTTTGCTGCACAGCTTCAATTAAGTCATGAAGGTGGCATCCCATCACAATTCCTCTCTCTAGCGATTAAATAACGAATTGTTTTTGCGCATCCATTATATTTTTCTTTTTTAAGATGTCAAAACTTTCTGCAACTTTGCCGCACAGCAAGCAGTGGTATAATTCACGAATATTTGAATCGAGGGGCAGTCGATTATTTTTGTTCCACCCTCCTAAGACCGCCCCGTTTTTTAAGCTTCAATCCGCGCCATGCCGGGCGATCCCTTCCAGTACGTGGATATTATCAGCCTCCCCCGCATATTCGCCATCCTGAGCCCGTTTCTTGTCTACAGGGATGCATTCCCCTGCGCCCCAGGCCGAAAACCCCGCCAGATTAGCGTAAGCACGCCTTGCCTTTCGAATTTGGGCGGCGAGATATGCCCGTTCTGAGTAGCAGGGTTGAATCTTCACCTGGTGCGCTCGATCCGCCAGATGCATTTCGCTCCCTGGTCCCTATAATCTGCCCCCAGAAAATTATTTTTTACTCACAATACACCTTGTCTTGAAAGGGCAAAGCCGCACTGAGCAAGTATTAACAGCGATCAATCAAATTGATTGCGCAATCTGATTGCGTAATCAATCTAACTGATTGATATTTAAGGTTTTTTCCTTTGACACTGATATTTTTAAGGTTTAATTTGCAATTATCTAACTTCTCAGAGATCCGCAACCTGAACACGGAGAATGCGTGAGAGAGAAAACCCGGGAACTTTCTCATGCATATTTTCAGCTGGCGTGCCGGTAGAGGTGCGAAGCGACTCTCGGAGGCGTAGATACATATTTTCACTAAAACCGAAGGGGGGTAAGTCAATGAGAGATGAAGGATCAGAAGACAGAATTCTTGAGGTATTCGATAAAGAAGCGTTCAACAAAATGAAAACAATGTCCCCTGAGCAAAAATTGTCATTAATCAAGGCAGCTCTCTATTCAGACGAACATATTTTGAAAATTTTGGTCAAAGTTATGTTTATTGCCGATCCTGGCGGGGTTAATGATGTGCTGTCGTGGCTCAAGAACCGACGGGTTTAGTTATAGAGGGATAGAAATATGGGGTATAAGAATGCCGATAGACGAATTATTAAATGCTGTAGAAATGGACCTTATCGAAGCCAGAGGGCAACTAATCGAAAACGGCACTGATCATTTCTATTTCAAGGAAGCCGTCCGGCAACTCCAGGCGGACGTTGAAATGCTCTCTGAAAAGGTTGAGGGGGAAAACTGATGGAAACTATGACCCTGAAAACGGCTGAGGCTATGTATGATGTCAAAGTTAAAACTCTCCGTCTTATGTGCCTGCGTGGGCAGATTGAATCAGTCCGTGTCGGCAAACATCGTTACGTCACGAAAGCGGAGATGGACCGCGTTTTCAAGGGAATTGAGCCAGAGAGCCCGAGAGAAAAGAAAAAACCACACCGGAGGTGATCATGGAGGCTATTAGAGAACTGCTAAATATTAAAGATGAACTTTACCTGGAGATCTACGCCGGCCAAACGTTGTGCAAGCTTATCGATACGGACGCAATGGGCGAGCATTTCAGCGGCCTGCCTAGCCTCTTTGGAAGTGTCTTCGATAAAATCGAGCGGCAGTGTGACGCTCTGGATGAGATTGTTTCCAGCCTGGAATAAACAGGGTAGATACTGAGTTACAGCCTGCCAAACTAAAAGCCCCCTGCGGATTCGCTTGGGGCTTTGTTATTTCTGGCGATTCATTTCTTCATTTTCGCCATGTGGAAGAGTTTCTCACTTGTCCATTGAGGAGCCCCGGCCCGGACGCCAGGTGGACGTTGCAGGCAGTCTGTACAGGCAAACAGGCCGTTGCTTCTGAAATACGACGCGCATGTCGTTTTCGTGATCCGGGCAGACATCCGCCAGCAGTCGATCATCACATTGTTATTCAAAAACTCCTGAATTAAATCTTGGTCGCGGTTCGTGTCTCCTTCACGAAGCATCTTTGCCCCCCCGCTGTCTGTTATTCCGCCTGGACAATATTCGTCGTATGGGTTCCTTGCACGGCCTGTTGATTCGGAATGTTGGTATTACTGCTACCCCCCTGTACGCCGCCGTGGGTATGCCCGTTGAACAGCGTCATAAAAACATCGGTACATAGCCGCTTCAAAGTAGTCCCGACATTCTGCAGGATTATCGAAGGCGCTTTAACCGTTAAAACCGCGTTGGCCGTTAGCTCCACGGTCCCGTCATTATGGAATTTCAGGCACGATCCGGACTGATGGACCAGCCAGAATTCCCCGGGAGTTACGGACAAGGGCCTATCTTCGTCATTGTAGAACCGCTGCGAGACGTACCCGGCTTCAAGATCCCCGCCGTCAAAATGTACGTCGACCATATCTCCGGACATGGGCAGGCAGAACAGGCCCCAGTTGTTACCTACCCAGGGCGACGCAATAGGAAGCCAGCCAGTTAACAGCCCTTCAGGCTGAATCTTGACCTTGCAGGAATAATTAGCGGGATTGACACTGTCCACGGTGCCGAAACGTGTTTTTGCTATAGTTGAGTGATATCTTTCTGCCTGATGACGCATATGATTTAAAAATTGTTCCATCATTGTAATTCTCCTGGATGCCGATGGTCCCACAAGCACGGGCCATCGGCATCTGATTGTGTTTAATAACCTGGATACAACGTCAACATCGTCGTATCTACGAAATCAACCCCTTTCGGCGCCATATCCGCTGCTGCCGTCTGATGCTTCGTAACCCCAGTTGCCACCTTGCGGCCATCCATGATGATGTCGTGCGAGTGACCGGGAACACCCCGGCGGCCTGATGCCACATATGGCGAAGGCCCTTCGCTATCTTGGTACAGAGTCGAAGCCCTGAACGGGTTCATCATGTTTGCCGACTGCTTTGCCCATTTCCACCAGGGTTTGTCCCGCCCGTCATCGTAATGCGATGCGCCCCAGGCCGCTGTACCCATCTCGCCGTTTTCAATGCCAAGCAGCCGGTTGGCCAGTTTACCGATTTCATAGCCCGCTACGCCTGCCGCCATGGCCAGGCCGCCTTTGCCCAGAAGAGCATTCAGCGAACCAATGCTTCCGACGCCCTGGGCGGCTCCTACGATGGAGAGTCCAAGCCGTAGAGCCTTGAAACCTGCCGTCAGCATCATGATCGTTCCGCTGATCGCCATGGCCGCGGACAGTGCAGTAAAACCAACAACCAGGCTTTTTGTTAGGTTGGGGTGCGCCCGGCTCCATAATGCGAAGCTGTTCAAGCCGTCGGTAAGACTTTTGAGCGCCGGGATGAGGATCGGAACCAGCGACACCCCGACAGCTGCCTTCAAGTTTTCCATCGACTTATGCAACGCCGCATATGCCATAACAGGATCTGTTTTCAGCAACGCATTGTATGCCGACAGGCCTTGCGCCTGCTCGATCAGGTTCTTATCCCGGTCGAATTTCCAGGGCTGCATGGCCATCTGCGCCATGATGAAACCAGAAGTCCTGTTCGGGAAGAGGTACTGCAATGCCCCGCGCTGCTGCGCCTCGCTGGTGTAGCCATGGGCGATAAGAGACGGCATGAGGTATTTCTTTGTCCACTCGAACGGGTTCGCTTGAAATTCTTCGGATCCTATGATTCCGCCGGGTCGGATACCCTTCAGTTCCCCGACTTTCGTCCATTCAGCCTTGGACATGTCGACCAGACCGAGCTTCCCCCAGAGTTTCAGGGCTTTCTGCGTCACAGTTCCGCCCACGATCGCCGAATATGCCGACATGAGCGCGGTACCCGGGCCGCCGGTTGATCCCCCTCCCCCGCCCTGCGTTTTCATCTCCTGGATCAGTGTCGGCAGGATCTTGTAGGTGAAATCCTCGTTCCAGCCTGCAGTTGCCGAACGACCATATTTGAACGCCTGTAGGAAATCAGACGCGCCTACCTTGCTGCCCATGGCCACCATGGCGCGGGTCATCATGTCGGCCTGAGTCATGAACTGATCGGGAGATTTAACGGCGCCCTTCATCTCCAGGGCTTTTGCCATCTCGTAGGCCTCGGATTTCGCAGAGCCACCTTCCATGTGCCGGACGCTCTGCAGGATCGCCTGCGTTTTCTGGACCGCGGGCATAAATTCAATCGCATGGGCAGTGTTTCCGAATACCATACGCAGGTCCCGGATCGCGGACAGGTTCTCAACGACGCTTGCCGTCGGGACTTCCTTGTTTCCTGCCCAGGCTGCATGAATCGCCTTCGTGATTTCCAGCTGCTTCATCCCGGACACGTTCATCTGTGCCAGCTGGTGCGCATACTCAGATGCGGGTTTGATGGTCTTAGAGATGAGCCCCAGGCCCATAAACCCGGCGCCACCAATGGCCGCACCGGTCAGGCCCAGCAGTTTTATTTCCTTCAGCTTCCCCTTGAGGGCGTCAACGTCCTTCCCGGTCTTCATCAGGTGCGACGATATCAGCCCGAGTGCGGGTGTTACCTGGTTGATAAGGGTTAACTTGATCGCAACGCTATAGGCCTCCCACATGTTTTTACGCTCCTTTCTTGTCGAAATCCAGGAATGCAAAGCCCTTTGGAACTGGAGCGGGAAGGCAAACCTTTACATCGACAACATGAGGTGGAATCGTTTCTCCAATGGTCATAAATGCAGGCACAATAGTTGTTATGGTTTTGCCGTTAGAAAGCGTTATCACTATATCTTGATAAAGTTCCGGTTGCTGTTTAACCTGGCGTAGTTTTTTCTTGTATTTCATCTCTGTTCTCCAGTCTCCCCAGATCCCCGCGTTGAGGACCCGGGGAGAATTTTACAGCTTTATTGCGCGGTCCTCTCCGTGCAGATCATGATCGTGAACGGATTCGGGTTGTAAAACCGGATAAACGTTGTGTTCGGACCTGTAGCAATCTGCTCAGTGCCCCCAGGTACCGGGAAATATATCCCGTTGCCATTCAGGGATCGATGAAATGCTACCGGGTTGTACGTAGCAATGGACTCGACAGCGGATATTCTGACGCCGAAGGTGTTCGTTGTGGGGATGTCGACAGAAGCATGAACCTCAAGCGTATCACACCGGGACGCCGCAGGATCCCCGACTACCGAGGCGATCGAGTCGCCCGGTTGGGTACTCGGAGGGGCTTTAGGTGCCGGTCCGAATCCGCAGATACACGCCAGTGCGACGATTGCCAGTAATGCGAAACAGAACTTCAGTTGAAATTTTTTTACAGACATTTGTTGTTCTCCATTTCTCCGACGCATGGTCGGTAAGCCGTACCTCCTAGAAATCCACTTCATCTCAAGTTGAAATCGTTACTTGAACAGCTCCCTCAAAAATCCAGACATGCCGATCACTGGCTGCCCTGGTTGAGTCGCCTGGACTCGTGAATCATAAAGATGTGCAACAACCTCTACCGCAACGCCTGAATACATCTCCATGCTTGCTGCATGCCGAGCCTCTGCAAGCCGCCATTTAACCAGAAGTGCGGCCGGCGCGGTGTGCTGAGCGTGGGCTTTCTCTTTCTGGCCCCAGGTGTCTTCGAAGGTCTCAAGTTCCGTCGCGACGGCCTTTTGCCGCGACTGCAAATCGATTGCCTTTTTGTAAGCCTCATCCGCTTCGGATTTTGAGGCCCGGCCTTCATGGTGAAGTGAGTTGATCCGCCGGTATTCGTGCGCGGCTGCGGTCGATTTATCATCGAGCTCGTGTCCCTGTGCTTCCAGTTCTCCGCGCCGCTGGCAATATTCCAAGCGATCTTGTTCGTATTTTTCGGCAGCCTCGCGGTGGCCTTCCAGTTCGGCCTGGTACCGGTCGATTGATGCCTGAGTTTCCGGATTTACCGGCCTGACAAGTTTCTTAAGCAGTTCATTCATCGTTTGATGCTCCTTTTAGAATCGGCCTATTGCTATCAAGGCCCGGTTATATGTTGCGTCGTCAAGATCCGCGGCGCTCTTGCCACCGGTGACCTTCGCCAACTCGCCCGAGTAGTCCCGAGGCTCAGTCGTGAGAATCTTCGCCAGGGCTTTATCCCGTTCTTTAGGGCTCAAATTACGTGCGTGCGGCTGAAACAGGTAAGGTTTCTCAATCTTCAGCGCTGAAATTACCTCTCGGGCGGTTTTGTCAGTCGGTACCTCCAGGATCCGGACATAATCCGGATCGATTATTCCGGCAGCGGTTGCAGCTTGTTCAAGTTCCGTCATGGTTGCATTTCTCCTTTCGCTTGCGGCCCAACACCTTTTAGCATCCCCTCAAGTATCCGGACGTCCCGCCGGCAGGCAAGATAACGCGTCTCGATCTCTTCAAGCCGGGCCTGGTCGTTTCCCTGGAACAAAAACCGCGCATACTTCTTTCGGAGCCGGGAAATTTCCTTTTGGGTCCAGTGAATCCGTGCTTCTATCGCTCGCCGTCTTTTCGCCTGCCTGCTTGCCATGGATCACCCCTCGTCACTCGTCAAGCAGCGCCTGCAGGCGCGGGCTGTTCGTTCTGACCGTGACGGCCACGCCGACATTATCGGTGGTTAAGCCCAGGCTGAGGCGCGCCTTATCGATCGCTATACCGGCGGAGACCAGCTTCACCTGCAATGGCGCCTTCTCGATATCCGCGTCACAAACGCCGGAAAGTATCCGGTCGCTGATCTCGATGCATTTCAGGCCGATATTCTCTTGAGCTGCTCGAACGTGTTTCGTGACGTCTTCCGTCTTCAAGGCGCTGGTTACGGTTGCGTAGTCCCTTCCAAGCCTCTTTGCAATGGCGTAAGCGCTGACTCCATCCGCGAATAAAGCCGCGATTTCGAGTTTTTCAGTGACTGTCAGATGTGATCCAGGCATAAGCCCCCCTTTATTCTTCCTCTGCGATTTCCGTGGGCGTAACGTCAATAACGTCACGGCTCTCATCAAAGCTGCTTTCTTCAAGACGGCTTCCCTCGGATCGGCTCCTGCAGGCAGCTTCTACAATCGAAAATAAGATACTCTGGTTACTGGTCGACTTGCCTTTGACCAGGCGGGATTTGTCCGTGAGCACGCCAATGGATACACACTTATCTCTCAGGCCCGCACGCTCGATATCGGTGTCGCTGATCCGGTCCAGAATCTTTTCCGCAGTGTCGTCAAGTTTCCTGGCAAAGCGTTTCTCGAATTCCTGGACATCTGCAGCAACGGCAGGCTCTTTGAGAACAGCTGCAACGGTCTTATCAGAGACACCCGTTTGGCCGGCAATTTTCCGAAAGCTCATACCGGTTGCGGAAAGTGCGGCTATTTTCGTCTTTATCTCAACGTCTGGCCTGACATAGGGCTTCCGCTTCGATTTGCCCGCAGAATCAGGGCTGATTGTGTCTGGTAAGAAATCCAATGCTTTCATAAAACCTCCATAGTGACGGCTGTTTCCGTATTTGTTCGAATATATAAAAAGAGCTCCCGGAGTTACGCCCCGCTTCCGGCCTCGGTATCGCCCCGATCGCGGACCCTGCGGCCCTGGTGCCCCGTTTCCAGGTCCGAGCCCATTACCAAAACCGGTGACCATATCGGATAAACTCATACCGGCTTCTTCCTCGAATCGGTTCGCCGAAGATACTGCCGCCACACTTGCCAGTTTTCTTGCAGAAATCGCAGGTGGTGACGCGAATATTAAAAATCTCCTGGAACCGAGCAACTCGCCAAACGAGTTTGTCATACCGAAGAACATCAATCGACGTTACCGGCTTGTCCAGGTAGATCCTCCATAAGAAATCGGCGATACGGTTTACTGCAGCTGGGGGTATATGCCCGGTTGTCAGTGCGGCCACGATATTGTGTTGTGTCTGGAAATCGAATTGAGCCAGGGCAAGACCGGTACGGACGGAAAACCAACCCTCCAGGTAAGCGTCGCGAAGTATCGGGCTTGCCTTTTCGAAAAATTCGGTTGTGGTCTCGTTCGTCGTTACCGTCTCGTTCGTCGTTTTCACAGTCGGATGCTCCTTTTCGTCTCGTATTGATTGCGCTCAACCGGTAGTCTGACAGGAACGCGCCGTCCGGCCTGGTGAAGGGCGCGGTACAGTTCATCCAGGCGGGCTACTGTCCGGCGGGTTTCATCGGTCGCCGTTGCCGGGTCTTTGTCGATCTGCCAGAAGCGGTTGAGAAGTGCGAAATATTCATATTGCAGTTGATCGGTGGTGAGCGGTTCTGTCGGCTCAACCTTGCCGATCAGCATGGGGTAATCCTGGTCACGGATATTCAGGACGGTTCCGACTGGCATCAATTCGCCACGGGCTTTGAATGCCCGAATCACTTTAACCTTCATTCGCCACCTCCAAAGAAAGGTTTAGATCTTCAATTTCTGAGCGAGACAAGGGGGCGGGACATTGGGACACTCCTAAAGGAGTGTGTCCCATATGTCCCACTTCCCCCTCGGGACATGTCCCGGCAATGTCCCGGTTTTGTCCCTGTCCCGGCATAACTGAAAAACCATCCATAAAAATCTGGCCCTTAGAAATCAACCCGTCCAATGCGCGGAGGAAAGCTTTTTTTGCCGTCGCGTATTTCGTTTCAGGGTCACGCTCTTTACGATGTTCGAAATAGGCGGTCCGAAGGTCACCCGATAGAATTCCTGGCGTTTCCTTGATCAACCCCAAAAGATCCTTTTCCGTAGAGGTCAATACCGCCTCTTTGTTTTTCGCTGAACGTTCGCCATATTCAACGTAGCATGACGTAATCTCGTTCTCGTCTTCATCAGCGCCGATTCTTATTGGTACAAGCTTAAACTCGATCGGCTTGGGCGTCTCTGCGTCTTTCATTTTCGTAAAATTCAGCAAACCCTGGCTGCATTGGATTTCGCAATCCATCGCTGCTTTCAGAGCTGAAGATCCTCGCGCCCGGTCTTTTTCTTGATGCCCGGAATGGTGGATTAGCATTACAACAACATCGCAAAAAGCTTCCCTCAACCTTTCTATCAAGCCTAGGAAGTCATCAACATCCTTCGCGTCTTTCTCGTCCCCGTTTATATGCCGTGCAAGGGTGTCAATGATGATAAGTGCCGGAGATACGCCGGCGGAAATGCTGACAGTTTCAATTTCATGGATAATCTTCGCTGTCTCGGAAAGATCAATCAAGCTGCGCGAGACGTGGAAATATGAGAGATCGGAAGGAGAAATGTCGCAATGCATAGCAGCCGCAAGGATACGCCTCGGAAATCCAGCAAACCCTTCTCCGGTAAAATAGAAGACAAGGCCACCATCAACGCTTTTTCCGTTCCAGTGCCTGGATACGGCAACATGTAGCGCCAGGTCGATTATGACAAAAGTCTTTCCATGCCCAGACGGACCAAAAATCATAACTGTTGAGCGTTTCTCGATTAAGTTTTTAACGAGGTAGATAGGGCTGATTTTTGTGCTCAACAGATTCGGAGCTGAGATAAATAGAGGTTTTTCGGGGGGTGGACTCGACTGTTCCGCGGCTTCCGGACTCCATTCCGGCGCATCCGAGATGATTTTCAAAAGCTTATCGCGGTCATTTCCGGACTTATCGAGCCAGTCCGACACGTCGCCTTTGGGCGGCAGTCCAGGGAGGTTAATAATTTTGACCATGGCGGCAATCCCATGAAGATTTTGAGCGACACTGAGGGCATGCTTCCGGCCCGGCTCGTCATTGTCTGCGAGGATCGCGACACGCTTCCCTGCCAGATACTGGTTATAGGATTCGCGCCATTTTCCAGCACCCATAGGGTTACACGTTGCCGGGATCTGGATACTAGACAGACGGTCAACGTCCTTTTCGCCTTCGGCAATAACCACACAAGACGATGCTGAGACAGCGCCCAGGTTATAAGGGACAGGTGACACATCATCAAGATTATAAATCCATCTCCCTTTGCCATCCGGGCGGCGCTGGCTGAATCCTTTCAGCTCGTAACGGAGGACCTGAAAAATCAATTTGCCGTCCGCATTCCGGTAATCGTACTTGGCCACGATCCGGCGCTTCGTTTTCTCCTGGCGCTCCTTTTCAGACCACAATCCCCTTGATTTCAGCGCCGCAACGACATCCGCCTGGTTGCATCCTGCGAAACATTTAACAACCAGTTTGCCATCTTTAACGTCAATGCTCAGCGATGCTGTTGAATCATCGTGAACCGGGCAGCGTGCAACGTAGCCGCCATTTGCTTTTCGAGAAGCACCGCCCAGGGCGTGGGCGATACCTTCTAGATCGATCATGTTAGATCCCCTTCGACATTTATGCCGCTTTACTAGCTTGTTCCAGAAAATCGTAAATCTCCCGAGCCCGCCAACATGTGCAACGCGAACCGAGCCGGATCGGCGAAGGCGCTTTACCACTGGCCACCCAGGCCCACCAAGTGGAGCCAGCAACGGGGACGAGCTTTAACACTTCTTTAAGGCGGATTAATCTATTAGGGTCAAAACAGGGAGGGAGATGGGAAGTTTCGTCATTTTGTGACATCGAAATGATCCTCCAACAAAAAATATTGTTACGGAGAACATAGCACCCTGCCGGACGTTAATCAACAATGATTTCAACAAGTTATAACACTTTTGAGGTACAAAAAAAGGAACGCTTTTAACGTTCCTCATTTGTCAGTTGAATTTGTTGTGGGAAAACTATTACTCGGGTAATGGTGAGGGGAATGTACCAGCTATGGCCTGCAAGATATACTGTTTTGCCATTTTGTAGTAGTATTGAGACTTTGAAGGCTTTGAGGCTCTAACCCGGCCAAATACCTTTTTTGCAATTTCGTTATGAGTAAAGCCACCCTCTTTCATTTTATAAACCTGAATGCAATCTCTCCATATTCCGAAAATCTCATGACGGACATTACCTTTCCTGTTATAGATTAAGGATGGTAGCTCGGTTACTGGTTGATTTGAACAGTTCTTATATTGTTCCATAATATCGAGTTTGAAATGCTCAAGTTGCCATAAAAGGTTTTTCTCTCCCAAAGGCCATTCATCCAATTCAATGCAGAATTCTTTTTTTATAACTATTTTCCTGCGAGTAAACAAATCATAAGTACGCATGGTGTCAGCTGTAAATTCCGTATAAACAGGTTTATTCCCCTGATTAACAATGGAGTATGATGATGTTTCAACCGCTTTTTCGGGGATGTCACTCAATTTAAAGAATTCTTGCCTATAATAAGCAATTTTCGCCGCGTAAATTTTTAGGTCTTCTTCGCTCAGTTTTTTTGCTCTTGGCATTGTCTTATCCTTCAGTCTGACGAAACGGCAACACCTTTGCCCCGGCCTTCAGGCCATCCAGGTAATCCGCCCAGGTTTGCATCATCTTCCGGCGCTCTGCAAGATGTGCCGTTCGATTGTAGGCGCGGCCATTCGGATCTTTCACGGCGTGCGCCAGCTGGTGCTCGATGAAATCCGGCCGGATCTGGAGCACCTCGTCAAGGATTGTCCTGGCGGTCGCCCTGAACCCATGGCCGGTGATGGTTTCTTTATCAAGCCCCATGCGCCGGAAAGCTGCATTGATGGTATTATCGCTCATGCAGCGGAAAAAGGATCTCGTGGAGGGAAAGACGTACTTGCTGTTTCCGCTAAGCGGCTGGAGCTCCCTCAGGATCTCGATAGCCTGACGGGAAAGCGGGACAAGGTGCGGATTCTTCATCTTCATCTTGGGGCCAGGGATGTTCCATTCGGCTAAATCAAGATCCAGTTCCGCCCATTCCATATGTCGCAATTCACCAGGGCGAACGAACACCAACGGGAGAAGCTTCACAGCGCATTGGGTAACGAAACTTCCTTGATACCCGTCTATGATTCGCAGTAATGGTGCAAGCTCTTTCGGGTCCGTCACTGACGCCATATGTTTTCTGGTCTTACTTGTGGCCGGAAGGTAACTCTTGAAACCTGCGGAGATATCGTAATTCGCCCGATCCGTCGCGATTGCGTAACGGTAGACTTGCCCCATGATGGTCAAGGCGCGCCTGGCTGTTTCAACTACTCCCCGAGACCGTATCCTGTCGAGAATTGCCTTGATCTCTTTTGCTGTGACTTCAGTTATTGGAGTGCCACCAATCCAGGGGAAAATGTCTTTTTCCAACCGGTTCATGATGGTTGTCGCGTGATCTGGAGCCCATTCTTTATTGCCCTGCATATGCTTATGCCATTCACGAGCGACACTTTCATAACTGTTGGCCAGAAGATCAGCCTTTGCCTTTTTTCCCTCTTTTCTTGCTACAGAGGGGTCAACACCATTGGCAACGAGTTTTCTGGCTTCATTCCGACGCTCACGCGCATCTGCAAGGGAAATGTCTGGGTATACCCCCAGGGAGAGCAATTTTTCTTTTCCGTCGAAGCGGTACTTGAAACGCCACCACTTGCCCCCATTGGGGGTAACTTGCAGATAGAGGCCACCACTGTCCGAAAGCTTGTAAGTCTTTGCTTTAGGCTGCGCTTTCTTTGCTTGAATATCAGAGAGTGCCATTTTAACCCCCTTATTACCCCCACATTTTCAGGTGAGTTACCCCACCATATTTGCCAGTTACCCCGGTTGTTACCCCCAAGTTACCCCAGATTTCACGAGACAGTATAATACATCATCGGACAATGAACAACAAAAAACCCGCTATTTCTAACGGGTTTTTGTACTACATCAGATTGTATTGGATTTTAAATGGCGGAAGCGCATGGGAATCGAACCCACCCGGGAAGTTTCTCACCCCCCACACCGGTTTTGAAGACCGGGCGGCCCACCAGCGACCGACGCGCTTCCATTTATTTCAACTGATTGAGGGATTGTGATTTTATCCCATCCATACACTTTTTGCAACGGGTAATACCCCGGGAAACTTTCATTGCTCCGCAGCTATTGCGCTCATGGCTGCGACAACGGTCGGGATTTCATCATCTCCGATTGTCCTGGGGTCAAGGAGAAACTCCCCCTGGCTGATCCTGCCGACAACCGGTGTCGAGCCGCTCCTAAGCCTCTGTTCCAGTTGTTGGGGAGAAAATCCGCTTATTGTTATCGCGACAAGTGTCGTCGGCAACTCTACTTGGGGCAGAGACCCTCCGCCAACCTGGGAAAATCCATTTACAGCCTTCACAGATGAACCGGCAGGCAGTTTGCTCCGCAGGCGCCTAGCAAGCGAACGGGCCTTTTTGCGCAGCTCATCTTCCGACATGGACAGCATGCGGAGAACAGGTATCTTGCGCATGGCCTGCCGCTCATCGGCATACAGGCGCAACGTGCCGTGAAGCACGGCAAGAGTCATTTTGTCAACGCGCAGCGCCCTGTAAAGCGGGTTTGTCTTCATCCTGTCGACCAGTGCCTTATTGCCGACGATAATTCCCGCCTGCGGTCCGCCAAGCAGCTTGTCCCCGCTGAAGGTAACCACATCGGCTCCGGCGTCCAGATAGTCACGAACAGAAGGCACTGGGGTCTTTACACAGTCCGAAAGATCAACCAGGTTGCCACTCCCTGCATCAACCATTACCGGAAGCGCATTCTCCCGGCCGATTTCGGCCAACTCTCCGACAGTTACCTCAGACGTAAAGCCGACCACAGCGAAATTGCTTGTATGGACCTTAAGCAACAGGGCAGTATCCCCCGAAACCGCTGAACGATAATCCTTCGGATGTGTCCTGTTGGTGGCGCCCACCTCCTTCAAGATCGCGCCGCTCTGGCTCATGACGTCCGGGATGCGAAATGAACCGCCGATCTCCACCAGTTCACCCCTTGAGACAACGACTTCCCTCCCCTGCGCCAAGGTTGAAAGCGCGAGCAGTACTGCAGCAGCGTTATTGTTGACCACCACGGCTGACTCGGCGCCGGTGATCTGTCGAAAAACCTCCTCTACTGCATGGGATCGGCTCCCGCGGGCGCCTTTTTCCAGGTCGAACTCTAGATTGCAGTATCCCGATACAGTACCGCACATTTCGTCCAGAGCAGATTTCGGCAGCGGAGCCCTTCCAAGGTTTGTATGGATTATTACGCCTGTACCGTTTATCACGCGTCGCAGTGCTGTTCTATTTGCCCTGCCCAGTTCATTGCTGATTCTCTGAACAATCGCATTTTCACCGTAGCATTCATCAGCCGTTTCTCCTCGCGCGGTTTCAGCTCGGAGAGATTCCAGGGCCAAACGGACTGCTGCAATCAGAACCTGCCTGGAGTGGGAAATTGAAAGATCTTTTACACTTTCCCATTCCATCACTTTATCTACTTTCGGAATTTTCCTGAACAAGGCGAAAACCCTTTCGTTATCAATTGCATAATAATGCCGACCCATTGTATCCGGTGGAGTCCAGATGTCAAGGAATTACGCGCGGCTACCTGAACTGTCCAGTGACCGCAAGACCCTGAATCTGTGTATTTGCCGAGGCTGCGTTGGTCCACAAAGCATGGCAGGCAATTCAAAGCACTTCTTCTGATCACGGAGCGCTACTGAAAAAAATGAACCGGCAAAAACCATCCATGCACGATGCCGCTAAACAATTTTTAGTGAACAGCCTACAATCTTCACTCATCAACCGGGCAAACACGTCGTAATATATATTGTTATATCGTGAAAACGCATAAGTTAACTTTTCTGTCAATTGCTTTCTGTTAACGGCTTCACAGTATTGTCACTGCGAGGCTTATTTTTTTTATAAATACGTTTTAAATTCCCTATTGCTTTTGGTTATATATTATGTTATACAGCGAATCTGCATAATTGATCGATTTATCCACTGAAGGTTCATTGAAAAATAACGCAGTAAAGCAGAAGGTCATTCTACCTTTATCGATGCTATAGCGCCATATTTATAATTAAATCAGCCCAATCATGCGTTTTTTCGACCTCTGCTTTACGCGGACCCGCCGAAACCCGCATTGATATTGATGATTTATATGTATTGGTGCGGGTTTTTTTATGCCGGCGCCGTTTGATGTGTTTCATCTGCAATACACAGGAAGGTGTTTGAGTAGCAAATAAAATGTGAGAGGAGAAAGACATGGCGGTTTGCAAGTGTACCGGCGAACAGGTAGAGTCGCCGCAGGATGTGCAACTGAATGAGCTTCTGGGTCATTACCGCGGCTACGCAGGCGGTCTGATACCGGTACTGCAGGGGGCACAGGAGATTTACGGCTATCTGCCGGCGGAAGTGCTGGAGAAGATTTCGCAGGAGCTGAAGCTGCCGTTCAGCGAGGTGTTCGGGGTGGTGACGTTTTACGCGCAGTTTCACCTCAAGCCTCGCGGTCGCAACATCATCCGCGTCTGCCTGGGGACGGCGTGCCACGTATTGGGGGGCTCGAAGATATTCCAGGCGCTGAAAGACGAGCTTGGCGTGGAGAACGGCGGCACCACGGACGATCTGCGCTTCACCCTGGAATCCGTTGCGTGTATCGGGGCCTGCGGCCTGGCGCCGTGCATCATGATCAATGACGACACCCACGGCCGGCTGGTAACGTCGGCATTGAAGGGCATACTGGAA